>NZ_CP094656.1:0-1385299 GCF_030643805.1 Alkalihalobacillus sp. AL-G
ATGGAGAATATTAACGATTTATGGAATAAAGTTTTATCGGAAATTGAAAAAAAACTAAGTAAGCCAAGTTTTGAGACATGGCTTAAATCTACGACTGCTCATTCGTTACAAGAGGATACATTGGTAGTCACTGCTCCTAATGAATTTGCACGTGATTGGCTCGAGTCAAGGTATTCCAATTTGATTTCAGAAACCTTACACGACATCACGGGGGCAGAATTATCTGTGAAATTTATTATTCCTCAAAATCAGTCCCAGGAAGAGTTGGACTATGAACAAGCATTAAAGAAAAAACCGAAAGTAGATGTGGATCCTTCGGATGACAATCTGAAGCAGAGCATGCTGAATCCGAAATATACGTTTGATACGTTTGTAATTGGTTCTGGAAACCGGTTTGCTCATGCTGCATCGCTTGCAGTTGCAGAAGCACCAGCGAAAGCCTACAATCCGCTGTTCATCTATGGGGGCGTTGGACTCGGAAAAACACACTTGATGCATGCAATCGGTCACTATGTGATTGACCATAACCCGAGTGCAAAAGTGGTTTATTTATCATCAGAGAAGTTTACGAATGAGTTCATCAATTCAATTCGTGACAATAAAACTGTCGATTTTCGAAATAAATTCCGAAGTGTAGATGTCTTGCTTATTGATGATATTCAGTTCCTGGCTGGAAAAGAACAAACCCAGGAGGAATTTTTCCATACATTTAATACATTACATGAAGAAAGCAAACAAATCGTTATTTCCAGTGACCGGCCGCCAAAGGAAATTCCGACGCTTGAAGACAGACTGCGATCTCGTTTCGAGTGGGGGCTTATAACGGATATCACACCGCCAGATCTAGAAACTCGTATTGCGATTTTACGGAAAAAAGCGAAGGCTGAAGGACTCGATATACCAAATGAAGTCATGCTCTATATCGCTAATCAAATCGATACGAACATCCGTGAATTAGAAGGAGCACTCATTCGTGTCGTTGCGTATTCATCCTTGATCAACCAAGATATGAATGCCGATCTTGCCGCTGAAGCTCTAAAGGATATTATTCCTTCTTCAAAGCCAAGAACGATAACGATTTATGACATTCAAGAACGTGTTGGAGAAATCTATAGTGTTAAGCTAGAGGATTTTAAGGCAAAAAAACGGACGAAATCTGTTGCCTTCCCAAGACAAATCGCAATGTATCTTTCGAGGGAGTTAACCGATTTTTCATTACCGAAAATAGGAGAGGAATTCGGTGGCCGAGATCATACAACGGTCATTCATGCTCATGAAAAAATCTCTAAATTGCTTGCAACTGATCAGCAACTTCAAAATAAGGTTAAAGAAATTCGCGATATATTGAAAAAATAGCCTGTGTATAATTGTGTATAATTTTTCGGTTTCGACTGATTTTATTCACAGGCTATCCACATGTGGAAAACTATCGGTTGTCGTGTTTTTGCATGGTTATCCACAAAATCACAGGCCCTACTAATATTACTGCTATATTTTTATTTCAAATAATGAATAATATGTCCAAAAATAATTGAATAAAAAAAACGAAATGATTGAAACCGAAAATCCGAGGGGGAAGAAAATTCATGAAATTCGTTATGAATCGGGATCAACTTGTAACTAGTGTACAGGATGTAATGAAGGCAGTATCCACACGAACAACGATTCCAATTTTGACGGGAATTAAAATCGAGGCTCATGAAGATGGAGTAACATTGACAGGAAGCGATTCTGACATATCGATTGAGCGCTATGTTCCAGCTGTAGAGGAAGACTACCAATACGTTGAAATAGAGAAGCCCGGAAGTATCGTATTGCAAGCACGTTTTTTCTCAGAAATCGTAAAAAAGCTGCCTGATTCAAAGGTAGAAATTGAAGTATATGATCGATTTGCAACTCGGATTCGATCTGGGTCTTCGGAGTTTAATTTGAATGGACTTGATCCACAAGAATATCCTAGATTACCAGAGGTACAAGAGAACAATCGTTTTAGTATGCAGGCAGATCTGTTAAAAACATTGATTCGTCAAACGGTCTTTGCGGTGTCCACCTCAGAAACACGCCCTATCTTGACAGGTGTAAACTTGGATATTGAAAATGGCGAACTAAACTGTGTTGCAACAGATAGTCATCGACTGGCGTCACGTAGTGCAGCAGTAGAAACGACTTCTGAGGAATTATCATTCTCGAATGTTGTCATACCAGGAAAAAGTTTAAGTGAACTTTCTAAAATTCTTGATGATTCCAGCGATCTGGTTGATATCGTAGTTACTGAGAGTCAGGTACTTTTCAAAGCGAAAAACATACTCTTTTTCTCACGTTTACTTGACGGTAATTATCCAGACACGTCTAAATTGATTCCAAATGAATACAAAACAGAAATGGTCATTGCAACCAAGGAATTTTTACAGGCGATTGATCGAGCCTCCTTGTTAGCGAGGGAAGGTCGAAATAATGTCGTCAAATTTGCTACAATGGAGAACAATCAAATTGAAATTTCCTCGAATTCACCTGAGATTGGAAAAGTATTCGAACATGTTGCAACAGAATCACTGACTGGGGAAGAATTAAAGATTTCATTTAGTGCAAAATATATGATGGATGCATTAAAAGCGATGGATTGTACAGAGGTTCGGATCAAATTCACTGGTGCAATGCGCCCATTTGTATTGACACCAATAGAAGGACAAACAATCAAACAACTTATTCTTCCAGTTCGAACGTACTAAGAAAAAGATAAGAGCTACTAGTGACCGTTATTGTCCTGGTAGCTTTTCCTATAAGAAAAAAATCATCAATGGGTCAGTCCACAAGTTTTTTCTTTGGAGAGGGATTCCTCGGTACAACTCATAGCAATACTGAAAGTTACGCTCGTTGATAAACTGTGAATTTTTTTGCATCACTCCCAAGGATAGGAGGGAAATCAACATGACAGAGATACAAATAACTACCGAATACATTACCCTCGGTCAACTGTTAAAACAAGCTGATGTGATACAATCGGGCGGCATGGTAAAATGGTATTTGGCAGAACATGAGGTATTCGTGAACGAAGAACCAGAACAACGGCGTGGAAAAAAGCTGTATGAGGGAGATATCATCACGATACCTGAAACCGGAACGTTTGTCGTAGCACGTTGAATGGGGGTTTCCCTTTGTACTTACAGGAACTACAGTTGAAAAACTACCGAAACTATGAATCCGAAGCATTGCAATTCGAAGATAACGTCAATGTATTCGTCGGAGAAAATGCCCAAGGGAAAACAAATGTCATGGAAGCAATCTATGTGTTAGGGTTTGCAACATCACACCGCACATCGAGAGATAAAGAATTAATACATTGGGATTCAGAATATGGTAAAATAGAAGGTAGGGTCCAAAAACGGAACGGTCCATTATCTTTACAAATCGTTATCAACCAAAAAGGTAAAAAGGCAAAATATAACCACATTGAACAACGTAGATTAACGGATTATATCGGCGCATTGAACATCGTCATGTTTGCACCTGAGGATCTTAACTTAGTAAAGGGAAGCCCTCAGGTGCGACGTCGTTTTATCGATATGGAAATTGGACAGATCAGCCCTGTGTATTTGCATCATCTGAACCAATACAAAAAAATCCTTCAGCAACGAAATCATTTGTTGAGAGATATGCAGCGCAAGCGATCGAATGAACAACAAATCATGCTTGATATTCTTACAGAGCAACTCGTTGAACAAGCTGTCAAGATCGTTCAAAAACGCTATCAATTTCTCGATTTGCTGCAAGAATGGGCTGCACCCATCCATCGTGGGATAACGAAAGATAATGAAAAACTAGATATCCAGTACAAATCAACGGTGCACGTATCAGATTCGTTAGATATGACGAAAATGATAGAAGAGTATTACGAAAAATTTGGTAAAATAAGAGAAAGGGAATTGGAACGCGGAACGACGATGGCCGGGCCCCACCGTGATGACCTCATTCTTCATGTGAATGAGAAAGACGTGCAAACTTACGGTTCTCAAGGTCAACAGCGTACAACTGCCCTTTCTTTAAAACTGGCTGAAATCGAACTGATCAAGGCTGAAGTAGGTGAGTATCCATTACTGTTGTTAGATGACGTATTATCCGAGCTAGATGATAGTAGACAGTCCCATCTTCTCAACACAATCGAGGGTAAGGTACAAACCTTCGTTACGACAACAAGTGTTAAAGGGATTGAGCATGATACATTAAAGAATGCCAGTCTATTTAACATTCAAGAAGGGACAGCCAGAATCGTAAAGTGAGGTGAATCCATATGTTCATCCATATTGGAGAAAACATGGTCGTACAAGCCAGTAATGTGGTAGCGATTTTTGATTATGAAATTGCAAACGACTCTGAAGAAACGAAGGCATTTTTAAATTATCATTCTAAAATTAATAACCTCGTTACGATTAGTCCTGAACTTATTAAGTCGATTGTGTTAACAACCGGTGAGGTGTACTTGTCCCCTTTATCATCAGTTACGTTAAAGCGACGGGCAAAAATCAATAGGAACTTTGAACAAATGCTTAATGGTTAAGGTTCAATCGAATAGCAACCTTATGTTAGGACAGCTGCATACATGTGTTTATTAAGTTGTTTTGAAAAAAGAAGTGGGTGAAAAGAATGAGTATTGACCAACAAACAGAAAACCAAGTATACGATGAAAGCCAGATACAAGTGCTCGAGGGGTTGGAAGCCGTTCGAAAGCGTCCTGGTATGTATATCGGTTCCACTAGTAAAAGAGGACTTCACCATCTTGTCTGGGAAATCGTCGATAACAGCATTGACGAGGCACTAGCAGGTTATTGTTCGGAAATTCGAGTGACGATTGAAAAAGACAACTCTATCTCGGTACAAGATAATGGCCGTGGTATTCCAGTAGGAACTCATGAGAAAATGGGGCGTCCTGCAGTCGAAGTCATTATGACCGTACTACACGCCGGTGGTAAATTCGGCGGTGGAGGCTACAAAGTATCCGGGGGACTGCACGGGGTTGGTGCATCCGTCGTTAACGCTCTTTCGTCTGAGCTTGAAGTTAAGGTCCATCGTGACGGGAAGATTCACTACCTGAAGTTTAACCGCGGTATTCCTGCTGAAGACTTAAAGGTTATTGGCGAAACGGACATAACGGGTACGATAACGCATTTTGTACCGGATTCTGAAATTTTCACAGAAACGAAAGAATATGATTTTGAAGTATTAGCGAATCGCTTAAGAGAACTCGCCTTTTTAAATCGAGGGCTGACAATCATCGCCGAAGACAAGCGTGGTGAAGAACATAAGGAACAGGTTTACCATTACGAAGGCGGAATCAAATCTTATGTCGAGCACATCAACCGTTCAAAGGAAACATTGCATGAGCCGATTTTTGTTGAGGGCGTGCGTGATGAAATTTCCGTTGAGATTGCAGTCCAGTATAATGACAGCTTTGCTAGTAACCTCTATTCGTTTGCAAACAACATCAGCACCCATGAAGGCGGAACGCATGAATACGGGTTTAAAACTTCGCTGACAAGGGTGATCAACGATTATGCCCGTAAAAATAACCTTCTAAAAGAGGATGGGAATCTTTCAGGGGACGATGTACGCGAAGGATTGACCGCAATCATCTCAATCAAACACCCCGACCCACAATTTGAAGGGCAAACGAAGACGAAGCTTGGGAATGCAGAAGCCCGAACTGTAACCGAATCGATTTTCGGTGAGAAGTTTTCACAGTTTCTATATGAAAACCCTACGACTGCCAAGCAGATCGTTGAAAAAGGAAGCATGGCATTACGTGCACGTCTTGCAGCGAAAAAAGCGCGGGAATTAACGAGACGGAAAAGTGCGTTAGAAGTATCAGCCTTACCAGGAAAGCTTGCAGATTGTTCATCAAAGGATGCGTCCATTTCTGAGCTTTATATCGTTGAGGGGGACTCTGCGGGTGGATCAGCCAAGCAGGGACGTGATCGACACTTCCAAGCGATTCTTCCACTTCGAGGGAAGATCATTAACGTTGAAAAGGCACGACTTGATAAAATTTTATCGAACAATGAAATTCGTGCGATCATCACTGCCCTGGGCACAGGAATCGGTGAAGAGTTTGACATTACGAAGGCACGTTACCATAAAGTCATCATTATGACTGATGCTGATACAGACGGAGCTCATATCCGTACATTGTTGCTTACATTCTTATATCGCTACATGCGTCCGTTAATTGAAACAGGCTATGTGTATATTGCACAGCCGCCGCTTTACAAGATTCAGCAAGGTAAAAAGGTCACGTATGCATATAACGATAAAGAAAAGGATCGTATTTTAAGTGAAATCTCCAAGTCACCAAAGCCTTCGTTACAACGCTATAAGGGTCTTGGGGAAATGAACCCGACTCAGCTTTGGGAGACGACAATGGATCCAGAGGGGCGGACAACTTTACAAGTTGAGCTCCAGGACGCAATTGAAGCCGATGAAATCTTTGAGATATTGATGGGGGATAAAGTTGAGCCCCGTAGAGATTTCATTCAGACAAATGCACAATACGTTAAAAACCTGGATGTATGATCAAGCATAAATATCACTAGGTTTACAACGAAGTTAATTGGAGGTAATCGGGAATGGCCGATATCGAACAATCTCGTAAAAAAGAAATCAATATAAGCGACGAAATCAGAACATCATTTATGGATTATGCGATGAGCGTTATCGTGAGCCGTGCTCTTCCTGATGTAAGAGACGGCCTTAAGCCTGTTCATCGTCGGATACTTTATGCAATGAACGACCTTGGTATGACAGCGGATAAGGCTTATAAAAAATCAGCCCGTATTGTCGGTGAAGTTATCGGTAAATATCACCCTCATGGTGATACAGCCGTTTATGATGCGATGGTCCGTATGGCACAGGACTTCAACTACCGTCAAATGCTTATCGATGGACATGGGAATTTCGGTTCTGTCGATGGTGATGCAGCAGCAGCGATGCGTTATACAGAAGCACGCATGTCTAAAATTTCGATGGAAATGATTCGAGACATCCATAGGGATACAATCGATTATCGTGAAAACTATGATGGAAGCGAACAGGAACCTGTCGTCCTGCCTGGCCGGTTTCCGAACCTGCTTGTCAATGGTGCAGCTGGAATTGCGGTCGGGATGGCTACGAACATTCCGCCACATCGTTTAGGTGAAGTCATTGACGGTGTTCTCGCATTAAGTCATAACCCTGATATAGAAATACCCGAATTGATGGAATATATTCCTGGTCCTGATTTCCCTACCGGTGGTGAAATTCTAGGGCGAGAAGGAATCCGCCGTGCTTATACGACAGGTCGTGGATCGATCATGACTCGCGCAAAAGCGGAAATCGAAGAACACGATAACGGAAAGAAAACGATTCTCGTCCATGAAATTCCATACCAGGTGAACAAGGCAAAGCTTATTGAAAAAATTGCCGAGCTCGTCCGGGACAAGAAAATTGAAGGAATTTCAGATCTTCGCGACGAATCCGACCGAAATGGTATGCGGATTGTCATTGAAGTACGTCGTGATGCAAATGCTAACGTTCTTTTAAATAATTTATACAAGCAAACGGCACTTCAAACAAGCTTCGGAATCAACCTTCTTGCACTGGTTGATGGACAGCCTAAAGTTTTAAATTTGAAGGAATGTCTTTACTATTATTTGAAACATCAGCAGGAAGTTATTCGTCGCCGTACAATTTTCGATTTAAAAAAAGCAGAAGCACGCGCGCACATATTAGAAGGACTTCGAATCGCACTCGACCATATCGATGAAATCATTGCCTTGATTCGTGGGTCGCGTACTACCGATGTTGCTCGTGAAGGATTAATGGAGAATTTCTCATTGTCCCATGAACAAGCACAAGCGATTCTTGATATGCGTTTGCAACGACTTACTGGACTTGAACGTGATAAGATCGAAAACGAATATCAGGACCTTTTAAAATTGATTGCTGAACTGAAAGAAATTCTTGCAGATGAAGAAAAAGTACTTGAAATCATCCGCACAGAATTAACCGAAATCAAAGAGAAGTATGACAATGATCGCCGGACTGAAATTACGCTCGGTGAAAATATGATTGAGGATGAAGACCTCATTCCACGTCAACAAATTGCGATTACGGTTACACACAATGGCTATATTAAACGACTTCCGCTTTCAACATACCGCGCTCAAAAACGGGGTGGAAGAGGAATTCAAGGAATGGGAACGAATGATGATGATTTCGTTGAACATCTTCTGACAACAAATACCCATAATACGATTCTTTTCTTCTCCAACCGTGGAAAAGTCTATCGTCTAAAAGGATATGAAATTCCTGAGCTTGGACGTACTGCCAAGGGAATCCCAATCATCAACCTTTTACAGATTGAAAAAGGGGAATCGATTTCTGCGATTATTCCAGTAGAGGAATTCGTCGATGATTGGTATCTATGCTTTGGTACAAAGGAAGGAATCTGTAAACGGTCTCCTTTATCTGCATTTGCGAATATTCGCCGTGGTGGACTATTTGCGGTCAACCTTCGTGAAGAAGATGAATTGATCGCTGTCCGACTTACTGACGGGACGAAGGATATCATATTCGGAACACATGAAGGAATGGCAGTGCGTTTCCATGAAACCAATGTTCGTTCAATGGGTAGAACCGCGACCGGTGTTAAAGGAATCTCTTTACGTGATGGAGATTATGTTATTGGAATGGAGCTTCTATCAGAAGATGAAAAGGACATTCTGATCGTAACAGAGCAAGGCTTTGGTAAACGAACACCGATGAGCGAATACCGTGTTCAATCACGTGGTGGTATTGGACTCCGTACATGTCACATTACAGACCGAAACGGCAAGGTTATTGCACTCAAAACCGTATCCGAAGAACAAGACATCATGATTATTACGAATACGGGTGTGGTTATCCGGATGGCTGCTTCAGATATTTCTCAATACGGAAGAAATACACAAGGGGTTCGCCTGATTAAATTGAACGAGGAAGTGGATGTCGCTACAATCACTGTAGTCGATCAAGTCGATGAAGAGGAATTCGACGAAGATGATGAAGGAAATGCGAATGAAACTGTTCAAGAAGAAGCGGATACAACCGATACAATAAATAAAGAAGCCGATGACAATAATGAAGACAACACAGAAAATGAACCAACCGAAGAATAACTAAACTGGGATGGCTCAAAAGCGAACGCACGTTGACGAACTTGTCAACTCACCTTTTGAGCCATCTTTTTTACACACTAAAACATTTCTGCTCAGATAAAAATTAAGAGGGGTTTTCACATGAGGGTTAGAGTTGATAATCTTGCCACTGGTGTTGTTCTTGAAGATGACATCTATTCTTTGACCAGTCGACCAATCATCAAACGAGGGACTGAACTTACAGAGGAACATATTCAATTGTTGAATGCATTCATGGTTCGTGAAGTGAAAATAAAGGAGCAAATTTTCCAAAAGGATACTGAAAATGATTCTTCGGAAGTTAAGCATACACCGAAACAAGAAAAGGGATTTGATGTATTATATCGGAACGCAGTATCTACATATAAGATCCTATTCAACAATTGGCAGGCAGGGTCAGCTATTGATATCTACAAATTACGGAATGTGATTGTCCCCTTAGTTGATCGTGCGTTAGAAAATCCCCGTTGCTTATTTTCATTGCACTACTATTCGAATGTCCAGGATTACATCTATCATCATGCCGTTTCGGTCAGTATCATTTCATCATTGATTGCAAAACGACTATCCTTTTCAAAAGGAGATATTATTCAGATTGGCCTGGCGGGTGCACTGATTGATTGCGGAATGTCGAAAATTCAACCTCGAATCCTAATGAAAAAATCATCACTGAGCCAATTGGAATTTGATGAAGTCAAGGAACACCCAACTCTTGGCTTCAAGATGCTTAAACGTACGACTGGAATTAAAGAGGATGTTATGTTAAGTGTCCTTCAACATCATGAACGGGAGGATGGAAGCGGCTATCCACTCGGAATAAAGGGTATGCAAATACATACATTCAGTAGAATTGTTGCAATCGCTGACGTCTTCCATGCGATGACTTCAGAGCGACTATATCGTGGAAAGCAATCTCCTTTTAAAGTGCTTGAACAGATGCTCAAGGATCAATTCGGAAAATTTGATCCAAAGGCATTAAGCATGCTTGTTAATGAATTTACGAACCTTTCGATTGGAACAAAGGTTTTTCTTACGAACGGAAAATCGGGTGAAATTGTATTCATCGAGCCCCAATCCCCAACACGACCGATGATAAAGCTTGATGGAAACGGTGAAATCCTTGTGTTGAAACAACAAAGCGATCTTTACATCGAATCCATTCGATAAGCATTATAGCGATTGAGTGACCCTTGGCAGTGTATTTGCACCGATACTGTCCAAGGTTCGCTCTTTTTATATGGTCTTTTCAGTTCGGTGCACGTATGTACAGAAGCATTCATAAGGTTTTCGACAAAAATATTAAAAATAAGGTTGAATAACCCTAAAGTGCGTGGTATAGTTATCAACGTTGCTCTTTTAAAACAATTCAGATGTAACCGAAACGAATTTAAAACTATTTCAAAAAAGTTATTGACGTTTGTTTCGAAAGATGTTACATTAGTTAGGTCGCTTCAAAACGACAGCAACAATTATTACATGAAAAAAAGCTCTTTGAAAACTGAACAAAAGCCAAGCGTGAAACGGACCTACATGGATTTATGGTTCTTCGGTTAAGAACGTCACATCCTGTGACAACACCGAAGTTAGCATAAGTAAAAACTGCGTTGATTTTTCATCGCAGACACGAAAATGGTTACATTTTTGTGTTGACATCCATGTGCGTCACAATTTTTATTATTTAAACTATGAGCAAGTCAAACTTCAACTTTATTGGAGAGTTTGATCCTGGCTCAGGACGAACGCTGGCGGCGTGCCTAATACATGCAAGTCGAGCGAACCGACGAGGAGCTTGCTCCTTTGAGGTTAGCGGCGGACGGGTGAGTAACACGTGGGCAACCTGCCTGTAAGACTGGGATAACTCCGGGAAACCGGGGCTAATACCGGATAACTTTTCTCTCTGCATAGGGGGAAGATAAAAGATGGCTTCGGCTATCACTTACAGATGGGCCCGCGGCGCATTAGCTAGTTGGTGAGGTAAGGGCTCACCAAGGCGACGATGCGTAGCCGACCTGAGAGGGTGATCGGCCACACTGGGACTGAGACACGGCCCAGACTCCTACGGGAGGCAGCAGTAGGGAATCTTCGGCAATGGACGAAAGTCTGACCGAGCAACGCCGCGTGAGTGAGGAAGGCCTTCGGGTCGTAAAACTCTGTTGTCAGGGAAGAACAAGTACCGTTCGAACAGGGCGGTACCTTGACGGTACCTGACCAGAAAGCCACGGCTAACTACGTGCCAGCAGCCGCGGTAATACGTAGGTGGCAAGCGTTGTCCGGAATTATTGGGCGTAAAGCGCGCGCAGGCGGTCTCTTAAGTCTGATGTGAAAGCCCACGGCTCAACCGTGGAGGGTCATTGGAAACTGGGGGACTTGAGTACTGGAGAGGAGAGTGGAATTCCACGTGTAGCGGTGAAATGCGTAGATATGTGGAGGAACACCAGTGGCGAAGGCGGCTCTCTGGCCAGTAACTGACGCTGAGGCGCGAAAGCGTGGGGAGCAAACAGGATTAGATACCCTGGTAGTCCACGCCGTAAACGATGAGTGCTAGGTGTTGGGGGTTCCACCCTCAGTGCTGACGTTAACACATTAAGCACTCCGCCTGGGGAGTACGACCGCAAGGTTGAAACTCAAAGGAATTGACGGGGGCCCGCACAAGCAGTGGAGCATGTGGTTTAATTCGAAGCAACGCGAAGAACCTTACCAGGTCTTGACATCCTTCGCTACTTCTAGAGATAGAAGGTTCCCCTTCGGGGGACGAAGTGACAGGTGGTGCATGGTTGTCGTCAGCTCGTGTCGTGAGATGTTGGGTTAAGTCCCGCAACGAGCGCAACCCTTGATCTTAGTTGCCAGCATTCAGTTGGGCACTCTAAGGTGACTGCCGGTGACAAACCGGAGGAAGGTGGGGACGACGTCAAATCATCATGCCCCTTATGACCTGGGCTACACACGTGCTACAATGGATGGTACAAAGGGCAGCAAAACCGCGAGGTTGAGCGAATCCCATAAAGCCATTCTCAGTTCGGATTGCAGGCTGCAACTCGCCTGCATGAAGCCGGAATTGCTAGTAATCGCGGATCAGCATGCCGCGGTGAATACGTTCCCGGGCCTTGTACACACCGCCCGTCACACCACGAGAGTTTGTAACACCCGAAGTCGGTGGGGTAACCTTTTGGAACCAGCCGCCGAAGGTGGGACAGATGATTGGGGTGAAGTCGTAACAAGGTAGCCGTATCGGAAGGTGCGGCTGGATCACCTCCTTTCTAAGGAGTCCTTTTAGGACATCACGCTTTGGCTTTTGTTTAGTTTTGAAAGAGCTATTTGTTCTTTCAGAACATTCTTCATGTAAATGGAGAACTTTGTTCCTTGAAAACTAGATAACGAAAATTCTTGATAACAAGACATCGAAACTATGCGTTAATGTGATGCTTCGGCATCATGAAAACCGATACTCACGAGCGATCGTGAGCATCATTGGTTAAGTTATGAAGGGCGCACGGTGAATGCCTTGGCACTAGGAGCCGAAGAAGGACGGGACGAACACCGATATGCCTCGGGGAGCTGTAAGTAGGCTTTGATCCGGGGATTTCCGAATGGGGGAACCCACTGTCCGTAATGGGACAGTATCCATACCTGAATACATAGGGTATGAGAAGGCAGACCTGGGGAACTGAAACATCTTAGTACCCAGAGGAAGAGAAAGCAATTGCGATTTCCTGAGTAGCGGCGAGCGAAACGGAATCAGCCCAAACCAAGAGGCTTGCCTCTTGGGGTTGTAGGACACTCTATACGGAGTCAGAAAGGAACGGCGTAGGTGAAGTGGTCTGGAAAGACCCGCCAGAGGAGGTAACAGCCCTGTAGCCAAAACGTCGCTCCCTCCAGAGTGGATCCTGAGTACGGCGGGACACGTGAAACCCCGTCGGAAGCTGGGAGGACCATCTCCCAAGGCTAAATACTCCCTAGTGACCGATAGTGAACCAGTACCGTGAGGGAAAGGTGAAAAGCACCCCGGAAGGGGAGTGAAAGAGATCCTGAAACCGTGTGCCTACAAGTAGTCGGAGCCCGTTAACGGGTGACGGCGTGCCTTTTGTAGAATGAACCGGCGAGTTACGATTACGTGCAAGGTTAAGTTGAAAAGACGGAGCCGCAGCGAAAGCGAGTCTGAACAGGGCGAATCGAGTACGTGGTCGTAGACCCGAAACCGAGTGATCTACCCATGTCCAGGGTGAAGTTCAGGTAACACTGAATGGAGGCCCGAACCCACGCACGTTGAAAAGTGCGGGGATGAGGTGTGGGTAGGGGTGAAATGCCAATCGAACTCGGAGATAGCTGGTTCTCCCCGAAATAGCTTTAGGGCTAGCCTCGTGGCTAGAGTTCTGGAGGTAGAGCACTGATTGGACTAGGGGTCCCCACAGGATTACCGAATTCAGTCAAACTCCGAATGCCAGCAACTTATCCACGGGAGTCAGACTGCGAGTGATAAGATCCGTAGTCGAAAGGGAAACAGCCCAGACCATCAGCTAAGGTCCCCAAGTATACGTTAAGTGGAAAAGGATGTGGAGTTGCCCAGACAACCAGGATGTTGGCTTAGAAGCAGCCACCATTTAAAGAGTGCGTAATAGCTCACTGGTCGAGTGACTCTGCGCCGAAAATGTACCGGGGCTAAACGTATCACCGAAGCTATGGATTGTACCGATGGTACAGTGGTAGGGGAGCGTTCAAAGGGCAGAGAAGCGAGACCGGAAGGACTCGTGGAGCGCTTTGAAGTGAGAATGCCGGTATGAGTAGCGAAAAGAAGTGAGAATCTTCTCCATCGAAAGCCCAAGGTTTCCTGAGGAAGGCTCGTCCGCTCAGGGTTAGTCGGGACCTAAGCCGAGGCCGAAAGGCGTAGGCGATGGCCAACAGGTTGAAATTCCTGTACCACCTCCTTTCCGTTTGAGCAACGGGGGGACGCAGGAAGGTAGGGAGAGCGCGCTTTTGGATATGCGCGTCCAAGCAGTTAGGCCGGTGGATAGGCAAATCCGTCCACCATAACGGCGGAGCTGTGATGGCGAGGGAACTAAAGTACCGAAGTCCCTGATCCTACACTGCCAAGAAAAGCCTCTAGCGAGGAAAGAGGTGCCCGTACCGCAAACCGACACAGGTAGGCGAGGAGAGAATCCTAAGATGCTCGGGAGAACTCTCGTTAAGGAACTCGGCAAAATGACCCCGTAACTTCGGGAGAAGGGGTGCTCTGATAGGGTGCAAGCCCGAGAGAGCCGCAGTGAAAAGATCCAAGCGACTGTTTAGCAAAAACACAGGTCTCTGCGAAGCCGTAAGGCGAAGTATAGGGGCTGACACCTGCCCGGTGCTGGAAGGTTAAGAGGAGGGGTTATCCCTTACGGGAGAAGCTCTGAATCGAAGCCCCAGTAAACGGCGGCCGTAACTATAACGGTCCTAAGGTAGCGAAATTCCTTGTCGGGTAAGTTCCGACCCGCACGAAAGGTGCAACGACTTGGATACTGTCTCAACGAGAGACCCGGTGAAATTATAGTACCTGTGAAGATGCAGGTTACCCGCGACAGGACGGAAAGACCCCATGGAGCTTTACTGTAGCCTGATATTGGATTTTGGTATCGTTTGTACAGGATAGGTAGGAGCCTAAGAAGCCGGACCGCCAGGTTCGGTGGAGGCGTCGGTGGGATACTACCCTGACGGTATTGAAATTCTAACCCAGGACCGTGATCCGGTTCGGAGACAGTGTCAGGTGGGCAGTTTGACTGGGGCGGTCGCCTCCTAAAGTGTAACGGAGGCGCCCAAAGGTTCCCTCAGAATGGTTGGAAATCATTCGCAGAGTGTAAAGGCACAAGGGAGCTTGACTGCGAGACCTACAAGTCGAGCAGGGACGAAAGTCGGGCTTAGTGATCCGGTGGTTCCGCATGGAAGGGCCATCGCTCAACGGATAAAAGCTACCCTGGGGATAACAGGCTTATCTCCCCCAAGAGTCCACATCGACGGGGAGGTTTGGCACCTCGATGTCGGCTCATCGCATCCTGGGGCTGAAGTAGGTCCCAAGGGTTGGGCTGTTCGCCCATTAAAGCGGTACGCGAGCTGGGTTCAGAACGTCGTGAGACAGTTCGGTCCCTATCCGTCGCGGGCGCAGGAAATTTGAGAGGAGCTGTCCTTAGTACGAGAGGACCGGGATGGACACACCGCTGGTGTACCAGTTGTTCCACCAGGAGCATAGCTGGGTAGCTACGTGTGGACGGGATAAGTGCTGAAAGCATCTAAGCATGAAGCCCCCTCAAGATGAGATTTCCCATCGCGTCAAGCGAGTAAGATCCCTCAGAGAAGATGAGGTTGATAGGTCTGGTGTGGAAGCGTGGTGACACGTGGAGCTGACAGATACTAATTGATCGAGGACTTAACCTCAAAAAAACGATGTTTGAATCAAGAATGGACGTTATCTAGTTTTGAAGGAATGTGGGTTCCTAAACAAAGGAACTTCGACTAAAGACCACCACGTCCTGTGGTGAACATCGAAGTCAACACATCCTGTATAAGTAGTCTGGTGACGACGGCGAAGAGGTCACACCCGTTCCCATGCCGAACACGGAAGTTAAGCTCTTCAGCGCCAATGGTAATTGGGGGCTTCCCCCTGTGAGAGTAGGACGTCGCCGGGCGCAAAGGGATGAAACGAATTCAGATTCGTTTCATCCCTTTTTTTATTGGAATAAAAATAGGTGATTATGGATTCATCAAGGACCTGAAACAGACGAAAAAAGGAAGAAACGAGGCCACCTCGTTTCAAACTGCTCTTATTTAGTTGAAAGTCGCTCTTTTTTGATCAAATCATCACTTTTTCACGCAGTTAACGATTGAATTTCTTTGAAATCAATGAAATTACATCTTAAAAGCTTTTCCAATTCAGCGAAAAAACAATATATCGACCACGCATAGTAAAAAAGAACTAAAAAAGACAATTCTCGTCAAACTTTAAAAAGAACCTTTTGAAGTTTTCCCATTACATAAAATTACTCACAAATTCGGTACCCTTTTTTCATCCAAATAGTTCAGCAGCAAATAAGGGACTTTCCTTTTTGAAAACGCTAAGAATTGTGAAATGAATGGGTAGTCATCGCTTGAGTACGTATGGAACAATTCGCTCCACCATTCTGTTTCGTACCGACAAATCATACTTAGGTTATAGAGTAATAAATAGTGGACCATCACCTCGTGCAGGTTTTGAAATCCATCACGAGTAATAGGGATGAACCATTTTCCATCAAGCGACTTTTTAAATAAAGTATTGTGCCTTTTAAAAGCATTTTGATCTTTTACAGTAATATTAATTGTTGAGGGTTGTACAGTTGTTGAAATTTCGGCAGGATTGATCTGCTCAGTAAGAAACGTTGTAAACCGGTTGGCTGTCATATGCAAATGATCCAATATTTCATTGGGAATCGAAAATATACGACCATCCTTTGAGCAATCCACCTCAATTAAATAGGGACGGCGATTCAGTTGTGAAAATAATTCATTTATTTCTGGAATTTGCCCGAACAATTTATTCATTTGAATTTTATCGCCTTCTAGGTGTTTCATGTGGAACATTTGCTCGGAAAAATATGGGAAAAGACCGTTTCGTTGTATTTTAATTTCATCATCTAAAAATAAGTAGTTTTGTTTTTTGCGTTTCCTTGTCGTTACGCCATGCGCCAGCAAGATCGTCGATTCTGGATACAAAGGGTCTACCGTCAACAGGCAGCATTTAATCAGCTGCACCATTCCGTAGTATTGGAGTACCGGTTGAAGCTCAAGAGGAGCTTTCTCAGCTAACTCATAGTGACGCCTTCCGTGGGTAAGATAATAGATGAAGCTATAACAGTTTCGGTAGCTTAATTCATCAATGTTTTGATTCTGTCCGAGCTGTTCATAACACCGTTTCAAATACCGTTGACTCCTTGGTGCGCTTAAAAATTGTTCATAGTTTTTCCATTGGTTGAGTGGTTTCATTTAATCACACCTGAATTTGCGTAAATTTTATGAAAAATTAGACTTAATGCTGCATTCTTGACAGTAGTTTGCCCCATTGTTAATCTACTAATAATATTTTAACGACTAAAAGGAGAGTGGGATTTGTGTGGGAAGAGAAGTTTACGCGTGAAGGTTTAACGTTTGATGATGTTTTACTGGTACCGGATAAATCGTCGATACTACCGAGAGATGTATCGGTTAAGACGAAATTATCAGAATCAGTTCAGCTGAACATTCCGATCATCAGTGCAGGGATGGACACAGTAACCGAATCAAAAATGGCAATTGCAATGGCTCGTCAAGGCGGTCTAGGTATTATCCATAAAAACATGTCGATTGAGGAACAAGCTGAGCATGTTGATCGTGTGAAGCGATCAGAATCAGGCGTTATTACAAATCCATTCTATCTCTCTCCGGATCATCAAGTTTTTGATGCAGAGCACTTGATGGGGAAATATCGCATTTCAGGGGTTCCGATTGTTGATGAGAATCGCAAACTTGTCGGAATCATCACGAACAGGGATATGCGGTTTATCCAAGATTTTTCCATTCAAATTAAAGACGTTATGACACAAGAAAACCTCGTTACTGCTTCGGTAGGCACGACCTTAAAGGAAGCCGAGGCAATCTTACAGCAGCATCGAATTGAAAAGCTCCCTCTCCTTGATGATAATGGAATTTTAAAAGGCTTGATCACGATTAAGGATATAGAAAAAGTGATCGAGTTCCCTAACTCTGCAAAGGACAAGCAGGGGCGTCTCTTAGCTGGTGCGGCTGTCGGGGTAACGGCAGATGCACTGTTACGTGTTGAAAAGCTTGTTGAGGCAGGCGTGGATGTAATTGTCATCGATACAGCGCATGGGCATTCAGAAGGTGTCTTGGCAAAAGTACGTGAGGTAAAAGAAGCGTATCCAGATGTTACACTAATAGCAGGCAATGTGGCGACTGCGGAGGCGACCCGTGACTTGATCGAAGCAGGTGTCGACGTCGTTAAAGTTGGGATCGGACCAGGATCGATTTGTACAACCCGTGTTGTTGCAGGTGTTGGTGTTCCTCAGGTTACGGCAGTATATGAATGTGCAACGGAAGCACGGAAGCACGGTGTACCAATCATTGCAGATGGTGGTATTAAATACTCTGGTGATATGGTAAAGGCTCTTGCAGCAGGCGGACATGCAGTCATGCTCGGAAGCCTTTTAGCAGGTGTGGATGAAAGTCCAGGTGAACGTGAAATCTATCAAGGGCGCCAGTTTAAAGTTTATCGTGGTATGGGCTCAATCGGTGCGATGGAGCGAGGGAGCCGCGATCGTTATTTCCAAGAAAATAATCAGAAACTCGTCCCAGAAGGAATTGAAGGGCGTGTTCCTTACAAAGGGCCGCTTGCCGATTCAATCCATCAACTCGTTGGTGGATTACGATCCGGAATGGGGTATTGCGGTACACCATCCGTTGATGACCTTCGTCAGAATTCACGATTCACTCGAATCACCAGTGCAGGTCTTCGTGAAAGTCATCCGCATGACGTCCAGATCACGAAGGAATCACCGAATTACTCGGTCTAAACGACTAGCAAAAATATAAATGTGTACGAGTTATGTACCATTTTCACTTTTTTTAGGCAGAGGTTCGTCCTCTGTCTATTTTTTTTATGGGGTATATGGTACAATTAGCGGTGTTGTATTTAGGGTTGGAGGTGCAGAAGTTGTTTAATAGATTCAAACAGTCAGTCATCTTAGTTTTAACGATGGCACTTGTATTAACCAGTTTTGTCACAACGTCATCAAAAGCTCACGCTGCTCCAGATTTGCAATTGAAAGCGGAAGCGGCGATCCTAGTCGATGCAGAAACAGGACGTATTCTTTTTGAAAAAAATGCAGATAAAATGTTGCTGCCTGCAAGTATGACGAAGATGATGATGGAATATTTACTTTTTGAAGCAATTGAGGAAGGGAAGATTACGTGGGACACACCTGTAACCATTAGTGATCGAGCGTTCAAAATTTCCCATAACTCAAACTTGTCGAATGTTTGGCTTAGACAGGATGCAAATCCTGCTTATACCGTAAAGGAGCTTTTTGAAGCAGCAGCGATTTATTCAGCAAACGGCGCGACTATGGCTTTAGCTGAAGCGATTGCGGGTTCTGAGAAAAACTTCGTAAAAATGATGAATGACAAGGCGAAAGAGCTAGGCCTTAAAAAATATAAATTTGTAAATAGTACAGGGTTGAATAATCGTGACTTAAAAGGGATGCACCCTGCAGGCGGTCCTGAAGAAATGAACCAGATGTCTGCACGGGCAACAGTAAAGCTCGCGTACCATCTCTTAAAAGATTATCCACAGGTATTGGACACAGCAAGTATTCCAGTTAAAAAATTTCGTGAAGGAACCCCAGATGAGAATCGTATGATCAACTGGAACTGGATGATTGAAGGAAACCCACGTCAAGGCTACTACTATAAAGGTGTGGATGGGTTGAAAACGGGCTCAACGGACCTTGCTGGATACTCTATTACAGCGACTGCAAAGCGTAACGGAACACGTCTCATCTCTGTAGTTATGAAGACAGCATCAAATCCTGCGCGTTTTGAAGAATCAGCAAAACTCCTTGATTATGGATATAACAACTTTATGAAAAAAGAAGTCGTTAAAGCTGGCTATACTGTAGAGGGTAAGTCGACCCTTCCAGTTATAAAAGGGAAAGAAAAGAAGGTTGAAGTTCAGACAACTGAACCGATATCGACGGTAATGCTGACGGGCGAAGAAAAGAAATACAAACCGAAAGCAACCTGGAATGAAAAGTTACTTAATGGAAACGGCGAATTGACTGCACCTGTAAAAAAAGGTGATCAGGTCGGTACACTCACTCTAACCTACTCTGGTGAAGGTAGTAATTTCGGCTACATTACAAAAGAAGCTGAACAGAAAGCTAGTGTTCCAATTGTTGCACAAGCGGATGTAGAAAAAGCAAACTGGTTCGTTCTCACAATGAGAGGGATCGGCGGCTTCTTCAGTGATATTTGGACTAATGTGGTGGATATGGTTAAAGGCTGGTTTTAAAGTCAGGTAAAAATAGCTGTCGAATTTTCTTCGTTACTCGACCTCTTCGGGATCTCACGTATTAATTACATATGTTCTGGTCCTCGAGATTGTCGTGCCTCGGGCTCACAGGATGTGAGTCAGTTCAACGTTGTTACATGACGTAACGTACTTAGTTGAACTTCAGAAATCTCTGCTCTTTTTATCCTCCAGTTAAATTAGGTGACTCGTAATGGGTCATCTTTTTCTGTACAAAGCTTTTATGTTACAAATTCCACGATTTACTGTATCTCCTTTATAGGAATTGCATCTTAAAAGTGATACAATAATGGAGGATTAAGTTTCAAAACACTATTTAACCTATTGAAAACGGGGGAATTATACATGGTACAGACTGGTACTGATCGCGTTAAACGCGGAATGGCAGAAATGCAGAAGGGCGGCGTCATCATGGACGTTGTCAACGCTGAACAAGCAAAAATCGCGGAAGAGGCAGGTGCTGTTGCGGTAATGGCACTTGAGCGTGTTCCTGCTGATATTCGTGCAGCAGGCGGAGTCGCTCGTATGGCAGACCCGACTATCGTTGAAGAAGTCATCAATGCCGTATCGATTCCGGTAATGGCAAAAGCACGTATCGGACACATCGTTGAGGCTCGTGTTTTGGAAGCACTCGGTGCTGACTACATCGATGAAAGTGAAGTATTGACACCTGCGGATGAGGTATTCCATTTGAACAAGCGTGACTTCACTGTTCCATTCGTATGTGGTGCTCGTGATCTTGGGGAAGCGACACGCCGTATGGGAGAAGGTGCTTCGATGCTTCGAACCAAGGGTGAGCCTGGTACAGGAAACATTGTTGAAGCGGTTCGTCATATGCGATTGATCCAATCTCAAATCCGTAAAGTCGTCGGCATGAGCGAAGACGAATTGATGACAGAAGCGAAGAACCTTGGTGCACCATATGAAATTCTTCTTCAGATTAAAAAAGAAGGTCGTTTGCCTGTGGTGAACTTTGCAGCTGGTGGAGTCGCTTCTCCTGCAGATGCGGCACTTATGATGGAATTAGGTGCGGATGGTGTATTCGTTGGATCTGGTATCTTCAAATCTGAAAATCCAGAAAAGTTCGCTCGTGCGATTGTTGAAGCAACGACTCACTATCAAGACTATGAGCTTATCGCGAAGCTCTCTAAGGGCCTTGGAACAGCGATGAAAGGAATCGAAATTTCCTCTCTACAGCCTTCTGAACGTATGCAAGACCGCGGTTGGTAAGAGTAAAGGAGACAGCACAAGATGATCACAGTTGGAATTTTAGCTCTTCAAGGAGCGGTACGCGAGCATGCGAAATCCATTGAAGCAAGCGGAGCAAACGTTATAATTGTGAAACGGACGGAAGATTTGCAGGAGATTGACGGACTTGTGATGCCTGGCGGCGAAAGCACGACGATGCGTCGCTTGATCGATAAATACGAAATGTTCGGACCCTTGCAGGAGTTTGCACAATCCGGAAAGCCTGTGTTCGGAACATGCGCTGGTATGATTCTGATGGCCAAGGAAATCATTGGTCAGGAGCATGGACATCTTGAAGTGATGGATATGAAGGTCCAACGGAACGGGTTTGGCCGTCAACGTGAAAGCTTCGAAGTCGGGCTTTCGGTTAAAGGTCTCGAAGGTGAGGACTACATCGGTGTTTTCATCCGTGCCCCTTACATCGAATCGATCGGTGAAGGTGTCGAAGCGATCGCGACGTTCCAGGATAAAATCGTCGCAGCACGGCAAGGACGTTTCCTTGCATGCGCCTTCCATCCGGAATTGACGGACGATCACCGCATGCATGCCTATTTTGTGAAAATGATTGAGGAATTGAAACAATCAGTTGCATAAAATATTGGAATAGTGTAAAGTACTACTAACACAAATTTGAATCGTTACGATGACAGGAACCAGTAACAGTCTTTCTTTGCTAAGAGAGTCGATGGCCGGTGCGAATCGATGAAAGAAGCCTGTGAATCCATCCTTGAGTAAAATGCTAAACGGGTTTGATCCCAAGTAGGTCATTTCGGCTTGTAACCGTTACATTACAAGAGTGGTATCACTTTTTAAGAGGTTGTTCAAAAAGTCCGAGAAAAATAGCTGTCGAATTCCTTCGTTACTTGGCTCTTTTTTTCCTCCTTTTTGAACATACACTTCAAAAGCAATGGGTGATACAACTAGGGTGGCAACGCGGGTTAACTCTCGTCCCTTCTTTATTGGAGGGATGAGAGTTTTTTTGTATTCAAAAAGCAAATTTAGAGGAGGAACAATCATGTTGGATTTGAAATTTGTCCGTGAACATTTTGATGAGGTAAAAGGGAAGCTGTCCAAGAGGGGAGAAGATATTTCTGGACTCGATCAATTTCAGGAGCTTGATGCACGGCGTCGTGAGCTTATCAACCAGACGGAGGAACTGAAAAGCAAGCGGAACAATGTATCCAAGCAGGTTGCCGAATATAAGCGGGAGAAAAAAGATGCAGACGCTCTAATCCAAGAAATGCGTCAGGTCGGTGAAGCAATCAAAACATTTGATGATGAGTTACGTGACGTGGAAGATAAGCTGAAGCACATCATGCTGACGATTCCGAATATTCCCCACGATAGCGTACCTGTCGGGGAAACGGAGGATGATAATGTTCTCCATCGGGATTGGGGAGAAATCCGTCAATTTGACTTTGAACCGAAGCCGCACTGGGATGTTGCTGTTGATCTAGAAATCGTTGATTTTGAACGTGCCGGCAAGGTAACCGGAAGCCGTTTTGTTTTTTATAAAGGTCTCGGAGCACGTTTAGAGCGGGCATTGATCAATTTCATGATGGACTTTCATGAGGATCAGCACGGCTATACAGAAATCCTTCCGCCATACATGGTCAATCGTGAAAGCATGACAGGAACTGGACAGCTTCCGAAGTTTGAGGAGGATGCCTTCAAGATCCGTGAGGAAGATTATTTCTTGATTCCGACCGCGGAAGTACCGGTTACGAACTTCCACCGCGATGAAATTTTAACAGCAGAAGACCTTCCAAAGGCATATGTTGCATATAGTGCTTGCTTCCGTTCTGAAGCAGGATCTGCTGGACGTGATACTCGTGGACTTATCCGTCAGCATCAATTTAATAAAGTCGAGTTAGTACACTTTGCGAAGCCTGAAGAATCTTATGCGACCCTGGAAACATTGACAGGCCATGCAGAGAAAATTTTGCAGTTATTGAATCTCCCATATCGTATCATGAGCATGTGTACAGGCGATCTTGGTTTCACAGCAACGAAGAAGTATGACATTGAAGTTTGGCTTCCGAGCTATGACACGTACCGTGAGATTTCTTCTTGCAGTAATTTCGAAGACTTTCAAGCCCGACGCGCAAACATTCGCTACCGACCTGAACCGAAAGCAAAACCGGATTTCGTACACACATTGAACGGATCTGGTCTGGCAATCGGCCGTACCGTGGCTGCGATCATTGAAAACTACCAGCAAGAGGACGGATCTGTAGAAATTCCAGAAGTCCTACGTCCATACATGGGAAATAAAGAAGTAATCCGATAGGTTCACTTTAAGCTTCCTGAACTTTGTCGAATTGGATTGAAAAGGCAGCGAAGTCAAAATTCACTGCCTTTTCTTCATCTTTTACCTTTCCGAAAAAAGTGTCGAAACAGGGTTGACGACCTTTTAAATCGGTGATACAATGTTCTTTGTCAGTGCGGAGGTATACCCAAGTCTGGCTGAAGGGAGCGGTCTTGAAAACCGCCAGGGGCGTAACAGCCTGCGGGGGTTCGAATCCCTCTACCTCCTCCATTTTTAAAATCACAGCGCATAATACAACGGAGATTGTATGAACTAAAATTCGTTACAGTAGTAACGGATTTTTTTTATGCAATAAAAAGTACTTTAGGCTAAGCTACCATACTTAGACTCAGCCTTTGTGCAGGCTAAGCCGTAGTTTTTTATCTGAAAATAAGAAATGCAGTGTTACAAATGGATGTGTTGGTTTGATCGTATGTTTTCCATAAAGTTGATGAACTCAGGAATATCCATTTGTTGAGCGGAATCAGATAAAGCTACTGCTGGGTCGGGGTGGACTTCTGCCATGATTCCGTCGGCTCCGATAGCAAGCGCCGCTTTTGCTGCAGGCAGTAATAGATCCTTTCGACCGGTTGAATGAGTGACATCGACCATTACAGGCAAATGGGTCTCTGTTTTAAGGATCGGTACTGCAGTGATATCAAGCGTATTCCTTGTCGCCCGCTCGTATGTCCTAATGCCTCGTTCACAAAGGATGATCTGATCGTTACCTTTAGATATGATATATTCTGCCGCATGCATGAATTCCTCAATCGTTGCTGATAAACCACGCTTCAATAGTACAGGCTTTTGGACAGAACCGACAGCTTTCAACAAGTCGAAATTATGCATGTTCCGGGCACCGATTTGGATTACATCAACGTAATCCAATGCAACTTCAATATCATTCGGATTCAATATTTCACTGATGACTGCTAGATTATATTCATTGGCGGCTTGACGTAAAATCTTCAATCCTTCAAGTCCAAGGCCTTGGAAATCATATGGGGATGTTCTTGGCTTAAAAGCTCCACCGCGCATCATCGTCAATCCCTGATCTTTAATTGATTTTGCAACAAGCCGTACTTGTTCATAGCTTTCTACAGCACATGGGCCCATTACGAAATGTTGATTGCCGTCACCTACCAACTTACCTTTGATATTGATCACCGTATTTTCTGGCTTCCGTTTCCTTGATACTAGAAGCGCCTTTCGATTATCTTCTTCCTGGAGCTCTAGGCTTGCTTTGAAAATGCTTTTAAAAATATGTTGGAGTGTAGATGTTTCAAAAGGACCTTGATTGTTTTCGGTAATCAAATTTAGAAGCTGGCGCTCACGGACAGGATCAAAGCGATTCACACCTTGCATTTCCTTGATCTTGCCGATTTTTTGTACAACTTTCCCTCGTTCATTTAAAAGTTCTAAAAGCTTCTGGTTGATCTCTTCGATTTCTTGACGCAGTACCTCTAATTTAGTCATTCGCCCCATGCACACTCCTTTAGATGAATTTTCAGAAAAAATAATATTGTTTAACACTTTAAAGGGCCGAACATATAAATGTCAATAAGAAAATTTCCCAAAAATATTTGTTGAAAATAAAAAAAGCTATAGTGTTAATGTTGTAAGCGTATTCATCTGAAAATTAAAAAAATTTATACTTTACAAGATCCGTTTTCCGTGTTAAAACTCTATTAATCAAATACACTAAACGCAATGAAAGGTTCAAGTAGTGTTCTTCTCCCTGTTTTAAGAGAGCTGATGGATGGTGCAAATCAGCACAAAGAAGATCATGAATTTCACCCTCGAGTGGCTTTTTCGAACATTTGACGTTACAAATGGGAGAGAAAGACGGTGATGCCGTTATATGAATGAGAGACGGAATAATTCCGTAATGAGGGTGGTACCGCGATGACAATCGTCCCTGCTTATAAGCAGGGGCGTTTTTTATTTTCTAAAAAAGAAAGGGGTAGGAGGATGAGATATCTAACAGCAGGCGAGTCACATGGGCCTCAACTGACGACGGTCATCGAAGGGATTCCATCAGGTTTACAATTAACGACTGAAGAAATCAACTTGGAATTGGCCCGACGACAAAAGGGATACGGCCGTGGCAGGAGGATGCAGATTGAACGGGATCAGGCAACAATCTTGAGCGGGATTCGTTTGGGATATACGTTAGGTTCTCCAATCACCCTTGCAATTGAAAACCGTGATTATCAGCACTGGACGAAAATTATGGGTGCTGCCCCCCTTGATGCCGAAGAAGAAGTAAAACGCCAAATAACGAGGCCTCGACCAGGCCATGCCGATCTAAATGGAGCGATCAAGTTTGGACACCGGGATATGAGGAATGTGCTGGAACGTTCCTCCGCTCGAGAAACAACGGCACGAGTGGCGGCGGGGGCTGTCGCTAAACGGATCCTTGCTGAATTAGGAATAAAGGTGGCAGGACATGTCGTTGAAATCGGTGGTGTCAAAGCTGAACATACTGCCTATGAATCACTCGAACAATTGCAAAGAGTGACAGAAGAATCTCCTGTTCGATGTATGGATAATGAAGCGGAAAAGAAGATGATACAGTCTATTGATGACGCAAAAGAAAATGGTGACTCTATCGGCGGTATTGTAGAAGTTGTAGCAGAAGGGATGCCGATCGGAGTTGGCAGTTATGTCCATTATGATCTTAAGCTGGATGCCATTCTTGCATCAGCGATCATGAGCATCAATGCGTTTAAAGGTGTTGAGGTTGGAATCGGATTCGAGGCAGCTCGTAAGCCAGGCAGTCTTGTACATGATGAAATCTTATGGAGTGAAGACGAAGGCTATACGAGGCGGACCAATAATGCTGGAGGATTTGAAGGTGGAATGACAACTGGAATGCCGATCGTCGTACGAGGGGTGATGAAGCCGATACCAACCTTGTATAAGCCGCTTCAAAGTGTGGATATTGAGTCAAAGGAACCTTTTAAAGCGAGTATAGAGCGCTCCGACAGCTGTGCTGTACCCTCAGCCAGTGTCGTCGCAGAAGCAGTTATTGCCTGGGAACTTGCAAAGGCGGTCGTTGAGCAGTTTGGGCCCGATCAAATACAAGCGATCAAAAAACATGTTGAACAACATCGGGAAAAATCGAGATTGTTTTAATTGAGTTGATTCAATAAGAAAAGCATAAGCGCCCTGGGTAGCCGCGAAGGTCACTGGAAGGTAAGCGAGGAGCTGTCACCCAGAAGTGAACCGAAAGGCTGTAGACAGTACTCCTATGCTTCAAATTTTCATTCAAAATAAGCAAAGGTGGAGATTCCATGAAGGTGAAAAAACAGTTGTTGTCACTAAAAGCTTATGATCCTGGTAAACCGATGAGTGAAGTGAAAAAGGAATATGGTTTACCAAAAATCGTGAATCTCGCATCCAACGAAAATCCATTCGGGTGCTCTCAAAGCGTTTCCGATGCGTTAAACTCCTTCTCTCATTATTCACGATATCCAGAGGGAAATGCTCCACTTTTGAGAGAGAAGGTGGCGGACCGTTTGGGCGTAAAGCAAAAGCAACTTCTGTTCAGCACTGGGTTAGACGAGATGATCCAAATGATCAGCAGGGCTTTATTATCCCCGAAAACAAATGTCGTCATGGCCTCGATGACTTTCCCGCAGTTTCGCCATCATGCCGTCATCGAGCAAGCAGAAATCCGTCAGGTTCCTCTTATCGATGGGCGTCATGATTTAGAGGGGATGCAGCAGGTCGTTGATGAACAAACAAGCATCGTTTGGATCTGTAATCCGAATAATCCCACCGGTACGTATGTAAACGAAACGGAGTTATCCAACTTTATGGAACATATCCCTAAAGATACGCTTGTTGCCCTTGATGAAGCCTATTATGAGTATGTAACAGCAAACGACTATCCTGATACGTTAAAACTCATGAATGACTATGAAAATCTCCTTGTTTTACGGACGTTTTCAAAAGCATACGGGCTTGCGGCGTTCCGGGTCGGTTATGCAATCGGACATGAAGCTCTTATAGAAAAGCTGGATATTGCACGACTACCATTCAATACGTCCAGTCTCGGACAAATTGCTGCACAGGCAGCAATAGCAGATGAAGAGTTTATACAGATGAGCTCGTACGTAAATAAAATGTGCCTTCAACAATTTTATGCATTTTGTAATGAATACAAGGTTGATTATTATCCATCTCAAGGAAACTTTATATATATCAAACTGAAAAAGAGTGTGGATGAAGTCTTTCAATATTTAATGGAGAGAGGCTATATCGTCCGCCCTATGAAGGATGGAATTCGGGTCACGGTCGGTACTGAAGAAGATAACGAAGGGCTGATTTCGCTGCTGAAGCAAATGTTCATAGAGGATGCATCACGATTGAGACTTTTATCTTAAGGAGATTGAGACATTGAAGAGACGCGTTTTACTTATAGGGGTCGGTTTGATCGGAGGGTCACTGGCACTTGCGATAAAAAAGGAACATGATGCTGTGCTTATCGGATACGACCTGAACCCTGACCATTGTATGCTAGCAAAAAGACTTGAAGTAATTGATGATTTTACTTTAGACATAAAGGCAGAAGCCGAAAAAGCCGATTTGATCGTCCTTGCTGCACCAGTCGAGGAAACGATAAAGTTATTGGATGAATTTGAGGGGTTCCATTTTAAACCGAATGTGATCATCACTGATGCCGGCAGTACAAAAGTACAAATTTTGAAGAAAGCACAGCGGTTAAATGAGCATGGCATTGTGTTCATCGGCGGGCATCCGATGGCAGGATCCCATAAAACCGGCGTTGGGAGTGCAAAGGTTCATCTATTTGAAAATGCATTTTATATCCTGACCCAATTGCCGGAAACTCCTCCTCAGAAAGTAGATGAACTTAAAAATTGGCTGAGAGGTACAAAAGCAAATTTTCTGACTATGGATGCTGATGAACACGATGCTGTAACAGGCGTTGTCAGTCACTTTCCCCATGTGGTCGCTGCAAGCCTCGTTCGTCAGGTCGAGAATCATGCCCACCGAAATGAACTTGTAAACCGTTTGGCCGCAGGTGGATTTCGAGATATTACAAGAATCGCATCGAGCAGCCCGTCTATGTGGAGGGATATCATCACGCAGAACCGCAAAACGCTCCTATCTCTATTAGACGAATGGGTGAAGGAAATGGATGGCGTAAGAAATTTGGTTGCTGATGGAGACAGCGAATCCATCTACGATTATTTCTCAAGTGCGAAGAGATTCCGAGACTCCATGCCTACTGGTTCAAAAGGGGCGATTCGTGCATTTCACGATTTATATGTGGATGTTGCAGACCATGTAGGGGTCATTTCACACGTGACAACTTTGTTAGCTGAAGAAGCGATCAGCATTACAAATATACGGATCATTGAGGCACGAGAAGATGTATATGGTGTTTTGAGATTAAGCTTTCACACGGATGACGATCGATATAATGCCAAGGCTTGCTTAGAAAACCAAGGTTACGAAATCTATTTGACGATTTAGTGTTTCAACTCGTTTCAAATAAGAACTGCCATAGGAGGGAAAGTTGTGAAAAGAGATCATTTTGAATTGAAGTTTACAACAGCAGATACGGGGAGCGAGCGCTTTTTTCAACCGTGTTCCCCCGTGGCAAAATCTGACTTAGCTTTAAAATCAACAGTTGAATGGACTGTACCTTCCCTTGAACGTATGAGTTACCAAGGAAAAGTGTATATATCAAGTGACGAAATCGAAAAGGTCGTGAGTCTCCGTTTCCAATCACGTTTGGATCAAATATTAGATAAAGGAGCCATCCGTATAGGAACTACAGGGGATTATAAACCTTTCACTTATTTGAATCCGCATACGGACCAGTACGAAGGATTCGATATTGATGCTGCTTATCGTTTAGCACATGATCTAGGCGTGGAAGTCCAATTTGTCCGAACTTCCTGGCCAAAAATGATGGATGATTTTCAAAATGATAAGTTTGATATTGCAATGGGTGGGATAAGCCGAAGTCTTGAGCGCCAGAAGCTGGCCCATTTGACGCAACCTTATTTCAGTGACGGAAAAGCCCCTTTAATAAGGAATGAAGACAAAGGAATCTATAAAAGCCTGGAAGATATTGATCGTTCCAACGTCAGGATCGGCGTGAATCCAGGCGGAACAAATGAGAAATTCGTACTGGAAAACATAAAGAACGCAAAGGTCAGTGTCATCAAAAATAATTTAGCCATTCCCCAAATGGTTGCAGAGGGGACCTTCGATGTCATGATTACCGATCATATAGAGGCTGTATATTATTCGAGGATCGATCCAAGGTTGCATGCCGCTATGAGAGGCCAGCCATTTACAAAAAGCGAGAAAGTATATTTGATTCATAGGGGGGATTTAGACTACCAAAACTGGATCGCCCTCTGGCTTGAAGAATTGAACCAGCAAGGTGAATTAGAAAGGTTGAAGGTGAAATGGGGGCTTGCACAAGAGAATATTGATAAAACGGGCTGACTCATGTCAACCCGTTGGGATCTTATATGTGTTGTAGATTACGCTTCCTATTTATTGTTTCGCCAATACGCTTTAAAATCGGTTCGACAGATGATGGATCCTTCAATAAGTCATAGTCGTTTATGTTTACGCGCAACACAGGGCATGTTGTGAAATTGCGAATCCAGTCCTCATAGCGTTTATGCATCTCTTCCCAGTACGCGATAGGAGTTTGTTGTTCCATTGGGCGCCCGCGGAGTTTGATCCGATCGATGATATCTTGAAGGCTTCCTTCGATATAAATCAACACATCCGGATGTGGGAAGTACGGTGTCATCACCATCGCTTCGAACAAGCTTGTATAGGTTTCGTAGTCGATATTAGTCATCGTGCCTTTTTCATAATGCATTTTCGCAAAAATGCCAGTGTCTTCATAAATGGAGCGATCCTGTACGAATCCGCCGCCTTGTTCAAACATCCGCTTCTGCTCTTTGAACCGTTCAGCAAGGAAATAGATTTGGAGATGGAAGCTCCAGCGTTCGAAGTCGTGATAGAACTTGTCCAAATAGGGGTTCGTATCGACTTTTTCCATCGACGTATCAAATCCTAAGTTGTTCGCTATCGTTTTGGTCATCGTCGATTTTCCGACGCCGACTGTACCAGCCACTGTTATGACCGCATTTTTTGGAATGTTGAACTTTTCAAGGGCGTTCATTGCTTCACTTCCTTTTTATGAAATGTATCCTGTATCTTTTCGAGTATCGCTTCAAGCTGATCAGGGTTACGTACGAAATCCGTCTCATCGCCATTGATGGTCAAGACAGGGATTTCCGGATGCAGCTTTTGGAACTGATACATGAATACATCATAATCGGCTGAGAGCTGCTTCAAGTAATTGGGATCGATGTTCTTCTCGATATCACGGCCTCGTAACGAGATGCGCTGCAATAAGGTGTCTAGGCTTGCCTTTATGTATATGACCATGTTCGGGGAAGGCATGTCCTTCGTCAAGATTTCAAAAATCTGCATGTATTTTTGAAAATGAACGTCCTTCAAGGTACGCATGGCAAAGATTCTATTTTTAAAAATATGATAATCAGCTACGACGGGTTTTTCATGCTGCAAATACAATGGTCCGATGTCTTCCAGCTGTTTAAATCGGTTACAGAGGAAAAACATCTCCGTCTGAAAGCTCCATTCTTCAATATCATCGTAAAATTTCCCGAGGAACGGGTTCTCTTCGACAATTTCTTTTAAAAGGTGATAATCCAAGGCTTCGCTGATTGATTTTGCAAGTGATGTTTTACCGACTCCGATCGGTCCTTCTACGGCTATGAAGGGGGTTTTCTCCATAAAAACTGCCTCCCTATGTACTTAAAGTGTATGTTCAATGGAGGATCCATTTGAACAACCTCTTAAATAGACAAACTTAATTGTAGCATATAGCGGCATATATCGACAGGGTCTTTATGTAAGAAATGGAACAAAAAAGAGGAGTAAACCATACTGTAATTTTGGTTCGTTTACTCCCCATCAATTGTAACGCAATGGTAATCTCTAGCTCCAGCGCCCAGCGCGTTCGGATCACTTCAGGCCTCCTGCTGCGGCGACAGCCTCCTCGGGTGGACTTCCAGTTTCCTTCATGGCTAACCAGGGTGCTTGCACTTTTGTTACACGTTAAGAAAGTATAAAAATACTTTCTATAGTATAAGCGCAACTACGACTCTGCTTTCGCCAGAAGGCTCGGCAGTCGCCGAGTTTTCTTTATTACAACCAGCGGGCCGCTTTCTCAGCAAGGTTGGAGCGTTCTGTTTTGGAAAGGCGTATGATTCCGATTTCTTCCTCCGTTTTAAGACGCTCAATCGTGTATGTTAGCCCATTGTTCACCGAATCAAGGTACGGATGATCGATCTGGTCCGGATCTCCGACAAGGACGATCTTTGTCCCTTTCCCAGCACGACTGACGATCGTTTTTACCTCATGCTTTGTCAGGTTTTGCGCTTCATCAATAATGATGAATTGGTTCGGGATGCTGCGACCGCGTATATAGGTTAAAGCTTCTACTTCCATGTTCAATTGCTCGATCTCTTTTTCAATCCTTGGATGGTTTCCGTTCTTATCGTTCTTCCGATTCGCTTCAGGGTCGATATTGAACAGTTGTTCGAGGTTATCGAAAATCGGCTGCATCCACGGGCGTAGCTTTTCATCCTTTTCACCAGGTAAATAGCCGATATCCTTACCCATCGGAACAATCGGACGGGCAACCGTGACTTTCGAATAATGCTTCATGTCTTGAGTTTCGTGAAGGGCAGCAGCGAGTGCAAGCAAGGTTTTCCCTGTACCGGCTTTTCCGATAGCACAAACCATTTCCACTTTAGGGTCCAATAATAATTCCAAAAACATTCTTTGCTCAACGTTTTTCGGTCGGAGCCCCCAGATGAATTGGTCGTCATCAATAAAATAAAATGGTTTTAAAACGAATTTATTCGTTTTTCGATGAACCCGTCCTAATGCAGACTGGTTCGTTCCGGTGTTGCTTTTCAACAATAAGAAATCCTGAGGGTGTACTTCGGAATGGAGGTATTCAGTAAGCTCTATAAGAGGAAGCTCATGTGTAGCATGAAATCCATTAATGATATCAGGGGAAACCTGCAGCTCGTGGTAGCCTTTGTGAATGGTGAGAGAGCTCTCGACGAGTCGGTCATTCTCGTAAAGCTGGGCCATGAAATTTTGTATGTTGAGTGATTTTTTCAAGGCATCTGCTTTTACAATCAATAAAATATCGTTGGAGACCATCACGATATCTCTCATTGGCTGCTCCAGGGCAATGTTGATCGCAACAGCAAGAATACGGTTGTCATTAGAGTCCTCATTAAATACACTTTTAATGTTTTCAAACGAGCGGTGATTCAGCTCGATGTTCAATGTTCCACCATTATCGAGTGGAAACGGTTCGTGAAGCTGATCTTTGTACTTTTCGCGCAATGTCTTATACTGTCGGCCAAACTCCCGAGCATTACGGCCAACTTCATCCTGCAGCCTTTTTTTCGAGTCGATCTCTTCGACAACCACAGCTGGGATGACCACATCATTTCCTGCGTACTTAAAAAGCGAAGCAGGGTCATGTAAAATTACGTTTGTGTCTAAGATATAGACCTTGTTCAAGGATCCAACCCCTCTCGAGAAATGACTAGTATACGCTATAACTATTTATTCTGTTTTATACCTATCTTTACCTTCTATGCACGTACACATTACACATGGAAATGTTTTTAAATGTGATCCGTTTTTATAAAAGCAGAGAATTGCTCATTGTTCATGCGAATACCAGCTTTTCACAATATTATATGAGTGGTAAGCAAAATCGGTATCGGTTAAAGTGAACATTTAAATGGTAAATCAAGGATATAAGGTAACCTCTACTTTTTAAAAGGTAAGGTCGGTATATGTATCATGTATATGTCCGTTCAGTTTGATTCATTAGTGGGAAGGAAATTTCGGGTAAAATATTTACGAAACCGGTTTGAGTCTTTATAATAGAGGATGTTCGAAACAATCCGATAGCGTTGATGATCTGAATATGGCCCCGTAGCTCAGTGGATAGAGCGTCGGTTTCCTAAACCGTGCGTCGCAGGTTCGATTCCTGCCGGGGCCGCCATACATAAGCTGAATAGTGACAAGGGTTCAAGAATTTGTAGACCCTTGTCATTTTTTATGGATTTTAGCAAATCAGAACCAATATTGTCTTATTACGTTTCGGGATCTAGTTTAAATCTCTCGAGTCGGGGTGTTTTAATCTGAAAAATAAGAACATTATTTTATTCTTCAGAAATTTTTTGTATCGAATAAGGGAATGTGTAAATAAAATAAATTGGGTAATTTGATTTCAAAGTTGGTCTGTTTTTGTCCATAAAGGAGAGTGGCACCATGACCAAACGTCGAAAAAATAAAATTATAAATAGACACCCGGTTGATTTTTTACCACCTCAAGGATGCCCACTTATTTTTCCAAGAGATGACGTTCAACTATCTGATTGCTCTGAGTCAATACTGAAGGTTGAAACGTATACTTATTTTGCTCTTTCTGATGGACGAAAAAGAATTTATACAGATTTCGATGAATTAACAGAGTACGGCAAGCAAGGAATCCTAGATCCTGATAAAGTTTCATATTATAACCTTTATATCAATGGAGTTCTTCAGCCGAAACTTGTATATAAAATAAAAAAAGGAAGTCTTAATTTAGAATCAAGTGATTTACCACCAATAGGTGCGCCTATTATTATTCAGTTTATTATTATTAGATCCTTTTGAAACTGTTCCTTCTTAGAAACATTATTCTTTATCCTTATATTTTATTTTACTTTTGACAGAATAGTTAATTCTAGCTTTTTAGGTTAGGGTACAAGCAAATTATTACTAGAATTAATAAAATAAAAGGATTATAAATAATGAAGAGGTGAATATTTAATGGCACTTCAATTGATGAAATTGGTTATAAATGCATCAGTTACAACAAATGTCGACCCAACCAATACAAGGTTTTTTAATGTAACCACTGCTCAGACCAATGCAGGGTCTACTCTTACAATTGATGCAGCTGATTTTTTTCAAGATGATGGTACAGCAGTAACTGCACTTCCAACATTAGCAACTGATAATAGCTACTATAATGTTTATGTTAATGGGGTTTTACAAATGGATGGTCTATCAACATATACCCCTGGAGCCACTGCTGTTGGATCGTTGGCAATAACCGTACCGGCGGGTGGAGATCCTATCCTTGCTGACTCACCTGTAGTATTAGAAGTTGTAAACTATACTCCATCTTCAACAACAACCGTTTCAACATAGACATTTAAAGTGTATGGACTCATTGATAATTCTCCGATCCTTTATTCAGGCTTTAGGAGGATAATATCAAAAACAAAGCCCTCCTCTTAAGAAGCGGGCTTTTTGTATTTGTTTTTTAAATGGCTAATCTTTGATCATTCTTTAATCGATTGATAACTCGAGTTTTCTTCAGCAACTCCCAGGATATCCTGCACCAGCTGGGTCATTTCCTTACCATCTTCGCTTTGGTCGCATTCGGACCATTCATAGTGGCGTTTTCCCGCATTGATCCAAACGGTCATTTCGTAGCGTTCATCCCCAGGTTCGTGGCATTCCTTCGTCACGTTTTTCTCTTCCAAATAATTTGCGAACACCATATGCTTATAGATTTGATTCAACTCTTCATTGGAAAATTGAAAATCTTTGATTGTGGCTTTATTGCCATTTCCTAAATCCTTGATGACTTCCATTTCCTTCGTATTGATTTCATTTCGCTTTTCGGTGCCGTATTTAAGATGAAAACCAAAGTAGTCCTGCTGGCTGACATCATGTCGGATCGTGAAAAACTCACCCGGAGAACCAGAAGGACAGCCTGTAATTGTATAGGTGGTCTCTGTATTGGTAACCTTCTTTTCTATCCCTTTACATTCAATTGTCCTCACTTCTTTAGGTCCATACGCATCCTCGGTCGTATCGACTGTATAGTCAAGTACGTTGCTATCATAATCAAGCTTGTAGTAGATTGGATCGCCTTCGATGGTATGACGAACAACAACGACATTATCATCTGTTTCGTTTTGCACATTCTTTACAAATTGATCCAACTGCTCGATGTTCTCAATCCGTCCATGCGTTTCAATTACATCCGGCTCTTCATTTATCTGATCCTCTTGACCGGTAATATTGGTTGGCCCCTGGCACCCTGCTAAAAGACATGCAGCGGCTATCATAAATAGGAAATGCCTCATTTGATCACCCCTTTTTCCTTTAGACGAAGTTGCATGGATAATTGTTACATCCTTCATTGGATAGAATCATGAAACCAATTACTGGGTAAATTCGTATACAATGTGGTAGGGACAATCTATTTACTTCTTAAGAAATATTACTGGAGGGTTTAAAATGAGTGATACATATGCAATCGAGTTGAAAAATCTATCAAAAACATACGGTGGTTCTAATGCGGTGAACCAGCTGGATTTAAATATACGAAAAGGGGAGTTGTTCGGATTTCTGGGTCCGAACGGCGCCGGGAAAACGACCACGATCAAAATGATGACCGGGCTTCTTGAGCCTAGTACAGGATCGGTCAAAGTCAATGGAATCGATATTTGGGAGGAGCCGGTTGAGGCAAAGAAGAAGATTGCCTATTTACCAGATCAGCCTAATTTATATCCAAAACTGACAGGATGGGAATTCCTGCGATTTATCGGTTCGGTTTTTAAAATTCCGCAAAATACATTTGAAAAACGAGCAGAGGAATACTTGAAGTTATTTGGCTTGTATTATCGTGCGGGTGAACTGATCGAAAGCTATTCACATGGAATGAAGCAGAAGATCGCCTTGTGTGGGGCACTAATCCATAATCCTGAAGTGCTTTTTTTAGATGAGCCGACGGTTGGACTTGATCCGAAAAGTGCTCGTTCTCTAAAAAGCTTACTGCGGAAGCTTTGCGATCGTGGAACGACGGTGTTCATTTCGACGCATATTTTAGAAATCGCAGAACGAATGTGTGACCGTGTCGGAATCATTCGGAACGGGGATGTCATTGCGCTTGGAACGATGGAGGAATTGCGCCAGGGTGAAGGCAAGGAACAAGCTAGTCTAGAGGATATTTTCCTTGAACTTACTGGCGGCGAAGAATCTCGTGAACTCATTTCCTTGCTGGACGAGGAGCAGGAGGAAGTGCAATGACTCGACATCTTTTTAAAGTGAATTATCAAACTGCCAAAAACACCTTTAAATCTCACGGGGGAAAAGCGTATTTGGGTGTTGTGTTCAGTTTAATATTCGGGGTTATCCTGGTCGGTTTTTTATCCAGTGTAATTGAGTTCATGTCTGAACACGTGCAGCAGGATTTCTTCTCGACGCTGCTAACTTATGGATTTAGTGCGATCACAGGATTCATCTTATTGTTCGGGATTCCGCAAGTTTTTCGAAACTTGTATTCCTCTAATGACTTGGCACTCCTTTTTACATTGCCGATCACGACAAGGCAAATTTTCTGGTCGAAATATGTGCAAAGCTTTTTCGGCGTTGCTGGACTCATTTGGCTGGTCACTTTCATCCCGTTAATTCTGCTTGGTGTTTATGCGGGAGCTTCTTGGATGTATTACCCGGTGTTGTTGATGATTACATTCGGTCTGGCTCTTAGCGGGGTTGCATTGGCGTATCTGGTTAACCTCGGTCTCATTCAAATCATTCCGGCAAAACGGGCGAATGAAATCATGACGGTTGTCAGTGCCTTATCAGGGATGTTGATCTATATTCTGTTTCAGCTTCCGAATTTGATGAGGAATGAATCGGCACAGCCGACAAATTATGCCCAATTACCAGAGTTTCCGGCTTGGTTGCCGATGTCATGGGGTGCGGATGGTTTACAGGATGCTATTTTAGGAGAAGGATCTTCATTTATTTCGGCTGCACTACTTTTATTGATTGGAATAATCTTGTCTGTCGTATCCTCCTTGCTTGTAGAGCGAGGTTTTCGGAGAGGCTGGATCAATTTAAGTGAGGGAAGCAGTAAGAAAAAGAAAAACAATGGAGTTCGCTCGAAAAAACTAATGGCTCCAGCCCTCTATGTCGGTGTGAAAGAATGGAGGACGATCCAACGCGATGTAAGGGAATGGATGGCTTTTACACCATTGTTGTTCTTTATGGTGTTCCCGATTTTCGGTGTTATACGAGGTGGGGATGATATAGCAAGGATGCTTGATAATGAAATTTTAAGCTGGTGTATTGCACAAGCGATGCTGCTTTTCTTTTTTACGATCTTAGCTGGACCACTTACTGCTGCTTCTGTTTCAAGAGAAGGGAATTCTTTATGGCTATTAAGTGTCTTGCCGTTATCCGGGATGCAAATTGCACTCGGAAAGCTATGGATCAGCTGGCTGCTTCCGATGGTTGTTCTGTGTGCTTTTGAGATTGGACTTGGCATCTTTTTCGGTTGGCCAATATGGATGTATCTCATCGGAATCGTTGTCAGTGGGGTCGTGTTGATCGGAATCAGTGGGATTGGATTATATGTTGGGACAATTGGTGCGAAATACAACCCCGACAATCCGCAAAATCGTGTGCAATTTGCGCCTGGCTTAGCGTTGATGATCATTTCCTATGTCTATTTATTAATAACTGTAATTCCGGCTGGATTGCTGTTACTTCCAACAAAATATGTATCTTTTTTTGAACAGTCCGCTTCAGAAATGTCCGGGTTCTTTCATTTCATATTCAGTAAAGCCGCTTGGATTCTACAATTGAAAGCAGAGCATGGTGTCTGGATCGTCCTCCTTGGTGTTGCAGCCTTATTGATTTTTTCATTAGGGACTGGCGTACTGACGTTAATATGGAGTGCGAGGAAATTTTCCAATGGGGTCAAGATACAGATGGTACGTCAATCTGGCAAATCGATTGGTGCTTAATCCAAGTCAAGTTGCATATACAGTGAAATGGATAAAGCCTAAAAGCAATTAAATATGGAGGTACGATTTATGAAGAAGGGCCTTATTGTATGCTTTATTCTTTTTATTGGAGTTCTTACTGCATGCGGTAATGATTATTGGGTATTAGAAAAGAGTCGAATAAATGAACTTTCGGATATCCAGAACTATGTCAACCAATTACAAAACGATAAATCGGAGTATAAAGGTTATAAAGTGTTTACGATTTCTGAGGGGAAAAAGGCAGTTGTCATTTCCTCAGGAGAAGAAGGTAAGGAACTGGAGTTAGCGGAAGTACATACCTCTAGCAAGGATACAGCAATAACGGTTAAAGAGGGGAAAGAAGATGCAGACGAAAAAAATCCCTATATCGTAGTAGGAATTGATGAAATTGTAGGTGCTTTCTTTGTGTATGATCAAAATGGAGAGCTACTTGATGGTTCTGAATAACGATATTTTCATAATTCGTCGGATGGGATCTTAATTTTAAAGGCGTACATCGCATCACCTTTGTGTTCCCAACGTACAAACAGTTCTATAATATAGATGCCTGGGTCAGATGGAAGTTTAATCTGGCCTTCTTTCATGTCAATCATTTGCTCCTGATTACTCGTAAACAGTGTGGTATCTATAGTTGAAGGCTGGAGGTCGAAGTCAATCCATATGAACTCGCCTTCCCTCACTACGAAAGCGGCCGATTCCCTCATAAGCTCTTTAGCTCCCGCGGTGTCTGCACAAACTGCTTGATTGTTTTCCTGCCAACAGTAAGATCCACGTTCAAAAGGAATCCCCACCCCGTTGATGTAAATGCTAGGCTCAGGAGGTACTAAAAGATTTTGTCCGGAAACGTCAAGTTCGTCTGTCAGATAATGAATTCCCAAGGCTAACAACAGTACACTTATACTTATAAAAATGAAAACAAAGGCTCTATACATCATCAGGCATTCCCCGTTCAGATCTTTTAACTATAGACGGATTTCAGTATGTATATGTTTCATTATAAGAGGTTGTTCAAAAAGTCCGGTAAAAATAGCTATCGAATTTCTTTGTTACTCGGTCTCTCCGGTCCTCACGTATTAACCACATACGCTTCGGTCCTCGAGACTGTCGTACCTCGGGCTCACAGGATGTGAGTCAGTTCAACGTTGTTACAAGACATCTGAAAGCTTAACAACTATGCAGTTTTGCGCCGAGTAACCGCAGGCGCAGGACGTAACGTACTTAGTTGAACTTCTGAAAATTCGGCTCTTTTTATCCTCCTATTTGAACACGCACTATAAAAGTTCCGAAAAAACGAAATTCATTGAATAAACTGTAAAATTTACATGTGAGAACGCTTTCGATAAACTAGAAATTGGTTAATTTACATCTTAAGGGGGACATCAAAGTCATGAAGAAAATTTTAGCGTTTACAATGCTCTTTTTACTCGTATTTACTGCCGCTTGTGGAAGTAACGAGGATAATACAACCGGTTCTAAGCAAGAAGGAGAACCAACGGAAGAGAATACAGCAGAAACTAAAACAGCGTTGATGGAATTCCAAGTGAAGGTCGTTGATGTTTTACAACAACAAAACAAGCCTTTCGCAGCATTCGAAAGCAGCAAGCTCAAAGCGAACGACCCAGAAGCAGCAGCGGAAGAAAAGCCATCGAAAGAAGAGCTTCAATCCCTAATGGAAACAGCGAAAGCAGCAGGTCCAAAGGCAGCGGAGGCGATCCGTGCAATTGAAGTGCCAGCTGAACTTGAGCAATATAAAAAGGATATTGAAGCAGCGCTAGAAGACGCTGCGAAATCCTATGAGAAGCGTGCAGAAAGTCTAGCGATTGAAGCTGCCGAAAATGCACAAAAAGAAGCAGATGAATTGTTTGCAAGCTTTGAAAAGAAAATGGGTAAGGTATTCGAAGATCTCGGTCTATTAGCACCAAGCTTTTCTAAAGAATTACAATAATAAAACCAAAGGGATGAACCGCATACAATCAGCGGCTCGTCCTTTTTTCCTATTTTTAATAAATCTAGAAAATATTTATATTTATTTGCAACCATTGGAACCTGGGCTCGTCTGTATAAGTGGGCAATCCAAAACGCAGTTAAAAAAGAGAATATGCTGATTGGACTGCCAAATCTTATTTTAAAAGGGGAGAAATACATCATGAAGAAACTATTGATGTTTGCAATGCTGTTCATGCTCGTATTCGCAGCAGCATGTAGCCAGGATTCTGAGGACACTGGGAACAACAAAGAAGAGGGAACAGAAGAAACAAACTCTGAAGAAGAAAATGCAGCAGCGGATGAAGCTGACCTTAAGTCTGATCTACTTACATTCCAAGCTGAAGTGGTTGACGTACTTCAGGCAAACCATGCAGCATTCGGTGAATTTGCAGCGGCTAAAACGACTTTCCATGACGCTGAAGTTGCAGCGGAAGAAAAGCCGACAGAAGAAGAACTGAACACATTGATGGAAGCAGCAAAAGCAGCAGGTCCAACTGCAGCAGAAGCGATTCGTGCAATTGAAGTGCCAGCTTCACTTGAGCAGTACAAAGAGGACATTGAAGCGGCGCTTGAAGATGCTGCAAAATCCTACGAGGTGCGTGCTGAAAACGTAACAATCGAAGCGAAAGAGGATGCACAGGCAGAGGCAGATGCATTGTTTACAAGTTTTGAAGAAAAATTCGGAGTGATCTTCGAAGACCTAGGTCTTACAGCACCTAGCTTCTCAGCAGAGCTATAAACTTACAAAAGAATAGGGTTTGTGAAAGGGATTGACTCCATAAATGGGTCAGTCCCTTGTTTTGTTTCAATTACTTTAAGAAAAGGAATATACCAGGTAATGAAACAAAGGAGGCTAACACACATGAAACGAAAACAGGTGACCGCATTTTTTACTTGTTTTGTAATAGCAATATTCTTATCTGCTTGTTCAAGTGAAGAAGGAAATACGATTATGGACAAAAGAAATAAAGAAAATGTAGAAGATACCGAGGCGGGTGCTGAGGTTGTGCAAGCGATGGGTGAATTCGAACAGGAAATCGAGTCGCTGGTTGAACAATATGATGATGATTTTCAGGATTTTGCCAATGCAGTAGAATCAGAAGGTGAGGAATTCACTGAAGAGGAGCTGCAAGCATTAAAGGAGGCTGCTGCAAAATCCAGTGAGGAGCTGGCGAATGAGCTGGAAAACCTCGAAATCCCACCTGAGCTCGAGCCATATAGTGAAAGGATCAATCAATCTCTGTCCGACCTTACTGAAGATTTGAAGGAACGTAGTGAAAGTCTTTCTACAAAAGATGTGGAGCAAGCGTTGGAGGAGGCAAAGGCAGTTTCAAAGAATTTATACAATGACTTCAAACAGGGGCTCAGCTCACTTTACGAATCATTAGGGCTTGAAGAACCAGCCTTTTTAACCGATGATGAATAATTTTTTAAAAAGATCCCTGGAAGGATTTCAGTATTCTGCTCCTTCCAGGGGTCTTTTCTTATATGCAGGGTCAATGACACCATGGAAATGCACTTTTTACAGATTGATGTGGTCATTTGGACGCTCGTGCTTTTTTTTGTCACAAATTCCCTATCATTAGTACTTTCGGATTATGATACAATTCAAAATGGTTGTACAAAAATTTAAAACGTTCAAAAAACTTTCAACCACAGGATACGAAAATCGTCTATATTATTAGAGGATGTTTAAAAATCATCCAATGACAGCACAACGGATCACTAGCAAGGAAGGAATTAGGGGGATAGGTTTCGATGGAAAACTTCAAACAAGTTTTAGAAGAAAAACAGACCTTTAGTCTCGAAAGCCTACGTTTATATAAGGAAGAAATCATGGAAGAGGTTGTCAACTATTTCGGGGAGCGGCTTACACGTCTCGCTTATACATATGTAAAAGATTGGGGAAAATCGGAGGATATCGTCCAAGAGGTGTTCATCACCTGTTACTCCAAGCTTGAAACGTTCCGCGGGGAAGGTTCGTTAAAAAATTGGTTATATAAGATCACTGTCAACCGTTGCAAGGACCACCTTAAAAGCTGGTCGCACCGGAATCTCTGGTTTGCAAACCCATTTTCACTGTTCAAACAAGAACATGATGACAAGACGCCTGAGCTTCGGTTAATCGTTGAAGATGAGTATAACGAGCTGGCAAAATCGATTCTTGCATTACCCCTTAAGTACCGTGAACTTATCATTTTATATTATCAGGAGGAAATGCCGTTAGCAGAAATCAGTCTCATGTTGAATGTGAAAACCGCCACATTGAAGTCGCGCTTATTTCAGGCACGAAGGATGTTAAGAAATTCGTTGGAAAAAGGGGCGGAATTTGATGGATGATAAGCTGAAAAATCTGGATAAAGTGATGGAAAAGGCAGTTTATCAAAAAAAGCGATTTTCTGAAGAAAGTAAAACAACGGTCATGAATCGGATCCGTGAGCAAAAAAAGCCATCAAGGTTTGAAAAGTATGCGCGGGTCATGAAACCTGTTCTCAGTTTAACCGTCTGTCTCTTTTTACTCGTATTTTCAGTAAGCTTCATTCTTCAGCCGCCAAAGGATCAACAAGAAACTGTCAAGTCTGCAGACACGAAGACACCTGAAGGAGCGGTTACGAGCTTGCCACTTCTTAATAGACTTTCGCATATCGCACAAAGGGACAATCAAATGATTCGACGGGTCAGCGCTTCGAAAAATGATCACTACGTACATTTGAGCATTCATGTCACACCGAATTCAAGCGAGTCACAAATCCGCACAGCTATTGAGGAACTGTTTCTAAGAGGGTCAGAGCTTTATTTAGATAAGGAAATGGATGTCCTCAGTGCAATTGGAGCCCCTTGGGAAAATTATACGGTAGATATTACTGTCGTCGAAAATACAGATCGTAAAGGGATTTGGCAAGAACAAGCCTCTTTCATCCTACAGGGGATCAAGCCGAACAATCAGGATTTTATCACCTGGTTGAATGAAGAGAAAAAGTAATAGATTCAGCTGGTCAGAAAGATAAGGGGGCTACTATGAAGTTTGTCGCACAGCAATTATTTCGCTTTGTGTTCATTGTCGTGGGCATTATTTTAATGGCGGGACTTCCGAGGCTTATGCCGACGGGAGGGTCTTTTGCATTAAACTGGACAGGTTATTTTGAGGGTCTTCAACAGGTTTTCACAGGGCTATTGAACCTTTCAGATGTAAAATACAATACCGGAGGAACGCTGCGACCATTAATGCCTCAAATGACTGATATGGTTGTGTATTCATTGACTGTTCTGATGACTGCTATATTAGTGGCCTTGTTTGCGGCAGGTTTTTTAACGTTCATTACGATGCTTTTACCACGTAAATGGATTAGGCGGATCAAGGTTATTACCTTCGTATTCGAATCATTGCCTGATTTATTGATCATCATCATGTGCCAGGTTATCATTGTCTGGCTATATAAAAATACAGGCTTGCTCGTTTTTGAAGTGGCATCCATGCCGGGAGAACCGATTTACATAATGCCGATCATTTGCTTATCCATTCTGCCAATGATTCAGTATTTTAAAGTGATGGTTTCAATTGTGGAAAATGAGCTTGAAAAACAATATGTTGAGCTTGCTAAAGCGAAAGGGCTTGTCCAACGTAAAATTCTGATCGTTCATGTGCTTCGGAACTCGATGGCGAGTATTTTGAATCACACGAAAACGATTATTTGGTTCATGCTTTCGAATTTATTGATTCTCGAATACATTTTCAACATTGACGGAATTATGAGATTTTTATTTGAATATTTGAATCCGGTTATATTTGCCGTCAGCCTTTTAGCCATTTTTATTCCGATCTTTTTACTTCTTGTTCTAGGGCAATGGCTGCTCGAGAGATCTACGAATGAAAAGGTTGTGATGTAGGATGGCCAAACGACTATTTACAAATGGCTATTTTTTGATCGGATTTTTCTTTTTAGCAACGTTATTAACAATCAGCCTTCTCCATACGTTCGTTTGGGATAATTATGTTGCTCAGACGCAGATCATTTACGACGGTGCAAGAGCAGTTGAAGCATCTCCGATTTCCCCGGGATGGGATATTCCCTTTGGTACGGACGGACTTGGGTTCCATTTTACACATATGATTTCCATCGGAGCGAAATATACGATCGGATTTGCGGTGATCATCGCTTTGCTTCGCCTCGTTGTTTCATTTATATTAGGTGTCTTGTATGGCGCTTATTTATATCGGTTCCGTCGTTATGTAACGTGGATGGTCGACGTGTTCAATTATGTTCCAGTTACGATTTTGGCTTTGTTCATCTTAACCCCGTTCCTTGTGGAGTCGAGAGCCGGGTTCGCGTATACATTCTGGGAGCGGGTCGGTTTGGAAATCGTCATTTTAGCATTTCTCGCCGTGCCACCGGTTTCGATCTTGATCGGCAATGAGATGGGGCGAGTATTTAAACAGGAATTTGTCGATGGTGCAAAAATCATTGGGGGAAGCCGGCTCCATATATTGTGGAAGCATGTACGACCGCACATTCAGCCTCAGCTTTGGATTGTATTCATGCAGCAGCTCGTCCAGACTATGCTCGTCCTTGCCCACCTCGGTTTTTTCAAGGTCTTTTTCGGAGGGACGAATCACAGTTTTGATCCAATGTGGCCAGACCCTCCTCAATCAATTTCGTATGAATGGTCGGGTTTGATCGGCGCCGGTATACACAAACTGACGATCACGCCATGGGTCGTTCTCGTTCCGATCATTTTCTTCGCATTAACGATTCTTGCGATGAATCTCATGCTTGAAGGAATCAAGACAGCAAGTGAAAACTGGCGCGTTTTAAATAGGCCGAAAAGGACAACAGAGGCAGCCATAGACCAAACCCCAGATGAGAAACAATTCGTTCCTCTTACCCAAAATGGCACTGTACAACGAAGAGAGTTAAGGCTAGAAGATAAACAATGATCCAATAAAACGCCAGGTACAAATAATTATCAACAATAAGAAACAATCAGCTCATCTCTTAGGAGGTGGGCTTTTTCGCACGAAGAAATACTTTCTTAGTATAAGGGCAAGTACGACTCTGCTTTCACCTAAAGGTTCGGCAATCGCCGAGTTTTCTTTATTGTAGATATATTTTATTTGAATCATTGTTTTTGCATGAATACCTCCTTAAATAGAGATACTTTTGAATAGTAGATACTTTATAAAGGATAGGGAGTGCATCTATGAGAAAATACCTAATATTAATTGCTCTGACCTTCCTGACAACCTTATCTCTCGTTGGTTGTGCAGGCGGTGCAGAAGATGGAAACGGTGATGGTGAAAACAAGGGAACGATTATAATTGGCTTAAACAACTGGGCTGAGAATATCGCAGTGTCCAACATGTGGAAAGTAATCCTTGAAGAAAAAGGGTATACCGTAAACTTGAAAGCGATGGAAAAATCACCTGTTTGGGCTGGAATTGCAAGGAAGGATCTTGATCTAGCCCCTGAAGTCTGGCTACCGACCACCGATAAACCATTATATGAAGAATATAAAGACAAAATTGAACTGCATGAAACCTGGTACAAAGGGACAGGTCTCGGTCTTGTCGTACCAAAATATATGGATATCAACAGCATTGAAGAATTGAACGCAAAGAAAGAACAACTTGGTATTACGGAAATTGTCGGTATTGACCCTGGTGCGAGTCTGATGAAACTTACTCGTGATGCAGTGAAGGAGTACAAACTGGATTATGAACTTATCGAAAGCTCTGGACCAGCGATGATGAGTGAACTCCAAAGTGCATATAAAAATGAAGAACCAATTGTTGTTACATTATGGAACCCACACTGGGCATTTGCTGAATATGAGCTAAAATATTTAGAGGATCCAAAGAAAGTGTATGGAGAACCGGATGACATCTACTTCATGACCAGAAAAGGTTTTGGTGATGATTTTCCGGAAGTTTTAAAATGGATGAACAATTGGAAAATGGATGATAAAAGCTTAGGCACGCTAATGGCCGTCATTAAGGAAAGCGGAGATCCAGCAGAAGGTGCCAAGCAGTGGATAGAAGACAATCAAGAACTCGTAGACAAGTGGACACAATCCGACGAGGAAAAATAGTGTGGAAATAGAGAGCTATTGATGAATAGCTCTCCTTTTTGAACATCCCAATATAAGATTTTACACCGTAGATAGAGGTGAAAAGATGGCAGAACCAAAAATCAAAGTCCACAGCATTACAAAAATTTTCGGTAAACATCCTAAACAAGGGGTCAACTTACTGAATAATGGTAAAACGAAACAAGAGATCTTAGAAGAGACAGGTATGACAGTTGGGGTTAATAAAGCAAGTTTTGATATCTATCCTGGAGAGATCTTTGTCATCATGGGTCTTTCTGGAAGCGGGAAATCAACACTTGTTCGTATGCTCAATCGTTTAATCAAACCAACCGATGGACAAGTCATCATCGATGGGGACGAAATCATTGGAATGAAAAAAGATCAACTCCGTGAAATTCGACGTAAAAAAATGAGTATGGTTTTTCAGCGGTTTGCCCTTTTTCCACATCGATCGATAATTGAAAACGCAGAATACGGGCTTGAGGTACAGGGGGTTTCGAAAGAGGAAAGAAGAGAAAAAGCCATGAATTCATTAGAACTGGTTGGATTAGTAGGGTATGAAAACAGCTATCCAGCAGAGCTCAGTGGAGGAATGCAGCAGCGTGTCGGCCTTGCTAGAGCCCTTGCGAATGATCCAGATATTTTATTGATGGACGAAGCATTCAGTGCATTAGATCCACTGATTCGCAAAGATATGCAGGATGAATTGCTTGAGCTTCAGGAAAGAATGGAAAAAACCATTGTATTTATTACACATGACCTGGATGAAGCACTTCGCATCGGTGATCGAATCGCGTTAATGAAGGATGGTGCTGTTGTACAAGTTGGCACACCTGAAGAAATATTGATGGATCCTGCGAACGATTATGTCGAACGATTTGTTGAGGATGTCGATCTTTCTAAAGTTCTAACTGCGTCTCATGTTATGAAACGGGCTGAAACCGTACGATTGGACCGAGGTCCTCGTGTTGCATTACAACTCATGAGGGATGAAGGTATCTCAAGTGTCTATATTGTTGACAACAAAAAACAATTGCTTGGAGCAGTCATTGCAGATGACGTAAAAGGAGCGATCGAGGATGGGTCATCATTAGAAGATATCTTGAAACGCGACCTACCGACTGTGTCCCCAGAAACGTTATTAAATGAAATGTACGACAAAATGGCCGCTACTAACCTTCCGATTCCTGTTGTGGATGATACCAACCGGTTAAAAGGAATCGTCGTCCGAGGAGCTGTAATCGGGGCACTTGCTGGAAACGAACAGAATTTGAATGTCGAAGGGGTGAAACCAGATGCAAATCTTTCCTAAGATTCCACTAGCGCAATGGGTAGAAGAAGTCGTTACTTATTTGACTACCACTTTTGGGGGTTTGTTTAATAACCTGTCTATTGCAATCCAATGGTTTGTCGACTTACTGGTTACCATCCTTTCTTCTGTGCCAGCCTTAGCCTTAATTGGTATCTTTACCATCATTGCATGGTGGACCAGCCGCTGGGGTGTCGCATTGTTCACGTTAGTTGGATTGCTTTTCATAAATAATCTAGGATATTGGCCAGCGACCATCGATACTTTAGCGCTTGTTCTGACCTCTGTTATTATTTCGATCATCATAGGGATTCCTTTTGGAATTTGGGCCTCCCAAAGTGATACAGTTAAAAATCTTGCTACACCGGTCCTCGACTTTATGCAAACGATGCCAGCGTTCGTGTATCTGATCCCTTCTATACTCTTTTTCGGAATCGGGGTAGTACCAGGTATCATCGCTTCGGTTATTTTTGCAATGCCTCCAACAATCCGCTTAACGAACCTCGGAATTCGTCAGGTTCCGGAAGATTTAATTGAAGCTGCAAATGCCTTTGGTTCAACAACACGTCAAAAGCTATATAAAATCGAGCTGCCGTTAGCAATGCCGACGATCATGGCTGGTATCAACCAAAGTATTATGCTGGCGTTGTCTATGGTTGTCATTGCGTCCCTCGTTGGTGCACCTGGCCTCGGTGCGGATGTGTATCGGGCGGTCACCCAGATACGTGTAGGAATCGGGTTTGAAGCAGGTTTATCTATTGTTATACTTGCAATCATGCTTGATCGAATTTCTCAAAACATCGGAAGGGGAAAAACAGAGAACTAAGAATTTGGAATTCCTCAATTGTCATAAGAAATTAGGAAGATGCCCATCCAACGATTGCTGAGCATTGTATTTCAAAAGCAAAATAAGGTAAAGTTGTATGTATAGCTTATTACTAGGAGAAACACACATGCATGGTACAATGGATGAATTTTATATGAAAAAGGCAATTGAGATTGCCCATCAGGCATCTTCTTTAGGGGAAGTTCCTATTGGAGCCGTCATTGTGAAAGACGATAATATCATTGCATCTGGTCATAATCTAAGAGAAACAGAACAACGTGCAATTGCCCATGCGGAGCTATTAGCGATTGATGAGGCATGTAAAAGCCTTGGAACCTGGCGTTTGAACGAATGCACATTATACGTTACTTTGGAGCCCTGTCCGATGTGCTCAGGAGCTATTATACTTTCTAGAGTCGACCGAGTGGTTTACGGGGCGGATGATCCAAAAGGAGGCTGCGCCGGTACAATCATGAACCTGCTTGACGAACCTCGGTTCAATCACCAGGCGGTCATTACGTCAGGTGTATTAGCTGAGGAATGCGGAGAACTATTAAGCGCATTTTTTCGAACCTTGAGGAAAAGGAAAAAGAAGGTCGACAAGTAGAGAGGCATGCTTGAAGAAAATCGCACGCCATGTTATAGTATTTTCTGCTGTAAACAAACAATTTAGGCTTTGGATATGGAGGCGTACCCAAGTCTGGCTGAAGGGGACTGACTCGAAATCAGTTAGGGCGTTCACACGCCGCGGGGGTTCAAATCCTCTCGCCTCCTCCATCCTGAATTTTACAGTTGATTTTACGCCGAATCGAGCGTATACTTGAATTTGCGCATTAAAAGATTGCGCCTAACTTTATTATCAACTTTGCCGTGCTAGGTGGGGAGGTAGCGGTGCCCTGTACTCGCAATCCGCTATAGCGAGACTGAATCCCTTCCCGAGGTAAGCTGACGTAAGGCCTGCCGCTTGTAAGTGGTGTTGACATCCGGGTCCTGCGCAACGGAACCCCATGAACCCTGTCAGGTCCGGAAGGAAGCAGCAGTAAGTGGGTTTTCTCCGTGTGCCGCGGGGTTGCCTGGATCGAGCTAACTGCAAGTGTAACGCTTATGAAGGCTTTATCGACGGAAGGTGCACGGCGCTTAATTTAACTAATATAGGAACTCACTCTTAATCGAGTGAGTTTTTTACATATTGAATGTAAAAAAGTGCAGCGGAAAGTGTAAGTTATAAGCGAGGCTGAAATCGACTGGTTCGGCGCTCAGAGGTAAAAGTCCGGCGGTTGTTCCCGAAAGTTCGGCGCTTAAGGCAATAAGTTCGGCGCTCAGAACTGAGTGACCGGCGCTCAATGGGGAAACTTCGGCGTACTAAAGCAAATGAAGTTCGCTTTTGGGTCTTTTTTATTATGTTCATCTCAATACACGCAAAATTAGGTTTTTTCACCCGAATTGCGCTCAACGGAGGATTTTTTTACAAAAAGCGTATGCGATCCCTCAATTTCTTGCTTGCAATGGTCCTGCACATATGCCAGACCTTTTACAGAGTCCCGGAAAAACTTCAACAATGAAAAATCTCACCTTTGATTCTTTATTGCAGCTTTGAAAAACCACGTCAAAATCGGTATAATGGAAAAGGATGAGAACCTAGGAAGAGGAGGGCATGTGGATGGCCTATCAAGCATTGTACCGGCTATACCGACCCCAACAGTTTCAAGACATGGTCGGGCAAGAGCATATAACGAAAACCTTGCAAAATGCCCTTATGCAGGAAAAGCTGTCGCATGCTTATTTGTTCAGCGGACCCAGGGGAACCGGGAAAACAAGTGCAGCTAAAATTATCGCCAAGACAGTCAACTGTGAAAAAGCTCCTGTACGCGAACCTTGTAACGAATGTGACGCATGCCGCGGAATTATGAATGGATCGATCTCCGACGTAATTGAAATTGATGCCGCTTCTAATAATGGCGTTGATGAAATTCGGGATATCCGTGATAAAGTAAAATACGCACCAAGCGTTGTTCAATATAAGGTGTATATCATCGATGAAGTACATATGCTTTCGATTGGTGCTTTTAACGCGCTTCTCAAAACCCTAGAAGAACCACCAAAGCACGTTATTTTCATTCTCGCTACAACTGAGCCTCACAAGATTCCATTAACGATCATATCAAGGTGTCAGCGTTTTGATTTCCGAAGGATTTCGAGTCAAGCTCTCGTATCACGAATGAATACGGTCATTGAGTCGCAAGGCATTGAGGCTAATGAAGATGCACTGCATCTCGTTGCAAGAGCAGCGGAAGGCGGTATGCGAGATGCACTCAGTATTCTCGATCAAGCTGTTTCATATAGCGAAGAAAATGTCACCGTTGAAGATGTTCTGGCGGTTACAGGTTCTGTTTCACAATCCTTTTTATCAGAAATTACAAAAGCTTTTCAGGATCAGGACGCAATAGGAGCCTTAAAGCAGATAGATCAGTTGATGGAGCATGGAAAAGACCCTGTCCGTTTCATTGCTGACTTGATCTATTACTACAGGGATATGCTGTTGTATCAAACAGCACCGAACCTTGAAGAAGTTCTTGACCGAGCACAGGTTGACCAGGAGTTCGTCGATCTTGCAAAACAAGTTTCGAAGGACTGGATATATGACGTCATCAATACGTTGAATCAAGCCCAGCAAGAAATGAAATGGACGAACCACCCGAGGATTCATTTGGAAATGGCGATTGTGAAATTGAGTCAGGAAAACAGCAAGCCTCCGCAAACCCAAGAATCCGCAACAAATGTTCAACCATTACTTCAACGAATCGAAAAACTGGAACAAGAGCTTAAGTCGTTAAAAGAGTCAGGTGTACCTGCGTCTGGTGGGGCGGCGAACCCAGAGCAAAAGTCACAAAAAAGGACATTCCAATCGAAAACACCGAAAGCCAAAGTGTCAACAGGCCGTATTAAAGAGATGCTCAATGGCGCTACCAAACAGGACCTTCAGCTTTTACGAGGAAAATGGGGCGACATTATGGAACAGATCAGATCCAGAATGGTCAATGCCCATGCCTGGATGGTAGATGCGACGCCTGTGGCGAGTTCGAACGGAGCATTCTTGCTAGCCTTCCAGCATGAGTTGCATAGTCAGATGGCATCGAAAGATAACATCCGTGAGTGCGTAGAAGCAGTCGTTATGGAAAACGTAGGACATCCTATGATGATGCTGACCATTCTTGAGGAAGACTGGCAAGCTGTCAAAGAGTCTTTTATTAAAGAACAGCGGCATTCTTCTTCAGGTGAAGAGGAGGACCCTCCTGAACAACAAAAGGAGAAGGAGGATCCAATCGTAACTGAGGCCATTAAGCTTGTTGGTTCGGAATTGATTGAAATAGAAGATTGATTATAAGAAAAAAAGGAGATGAAGTCCGATGAAGGGCAATATGAATAACATGATGAAACAAATGCAGAAGATGCAAAAGCAAATGGCAAAAGCACAGGAAGAACTAAAAGACAAAATAGTAGAAGGTACTGCTGGCGGCGGTATGGTAACCGTAACAGCAAACGGCCACAAAGAAGTGATCGACATTGTCATTAAAGAAGAAGTCATCGACCCGGATGATGCCGATATGCTTCAGGATTTAGTGCTTGCAGCAACAAACGATGCACTTAAAAAGGTAGATGAGCTTGTAAATAAAGATATGGGTCAGTTTACAAAGGGTATGAATTTGCCAGGAATGTTTTAAGGGAGGTTCAAAAATGTCACCGAATGATAAACAGCGAAATTCAGCGTACTCGGTTTTTCCGGTCCTCATGTATTAACACCATACATTCCGGTCCTCAAAACTGTCGTGCCTTGAACTTCTTGTTTCTGATTCGTGGACTTTTGAACTTTTTGAACATGCACCTTTAGGAGGAATTATTAGTGCATTATCCTGAACCGATCTCAAAACTGATCGATAGCTTTATGAAACTGCCAGGTATCGGACCGAAAACTGCGGTTCGTCTGGCGTTTTTTGTATTAGAGATGAAAGAAGACGATGTATTCGAATTCGGTAAGGCGCTCGTGAATGCAAAAAGAGACCTTACGTATTGCACCAACTGCCATCATATAACCGATCGTGACCCATGTATGATCTGTGAAGACTCCAGTCGGGATCTCTCGACCATTTGTGTCGTTCATGACTCGAAAGACGTTATCGCAATGGAAAAAATGAAAGAATACCGAGGTTTGTACCATGTGCTGCATGGTGCGATTTCACCAGTTGAAGGGATTGGTCCAGAAGATATTAAAGTTGCTGAGCTGCTTAAACGACTTCAGGATGATACTGTCCAGGAAATCATTATGGCGACGGATCCGAATATAGAAGGTGAAGCGACAGCAATGTATATTAGTCGTCTCGTAAAGCCGACCGGAATTAAGATTACGCGGATTGCCCACGGTCTTCCAGTAGGGGGAGACCTTGAATACGCAGATGAAGTCACCTTATCGCGTGCATTAGAAGGACGCAGAGAAATTTAAACAGCTTGGAGGAAAACCGAGTGTTCTTTAATCGCAAAGGACGTCTTCGTAAGGAAGCGAATGAACGATTATTAACGACACTAGAAACCGTTCGTAACGAATGGCTCAAAAAGAAAGAGCTGATTGAAAATAGTGTCGAGCCCTCCGAACAGGTTTTATATGAGGTTCAGCTTGCAAAAGTGAAATACTTTTTTCTTTTGAAAGAAGCAAAGGCAAGAGGAGTAAGAATGAGAAGTTTTTGATGACTTCTCGTTCTTTTTTTATTTACCCCTACATAAGATAAACAAGACAAACTGTGAGGGGGAGTGTCATATGGATCCGTTCTGGGTGTTAACCATCGTTTGCGGATTGATTGTTTTGTTATTGATGATCGGAGCACCGTTACGGCCATTACGATGGATCGGACAAGGTGCCATTAAACTTGTGATCGGGGCCTTATTGTTATTTTTTATGAATGCATTTGGGACAGCCATCAACCTCCATGTTCCGATCAATCTGATTACAGCATCCGTTTCAGGGTTTCTTGGAATCCCAGGATTATTAGCGCTCGTTGCCATTCAGAAAATCATTCTCTAAATGAATGTCAATCAGGTTATCGTAAAAGGAGCTGCATTTATCATTAGCTCCTTTTTCTTGCGTTTATTATGAATAAAATATATTTGAATAAATCAAGTTAAGGAATGGGTTGTAAAATCCCCGTACACATGCTATAGTTATCAACGTCGCTTTTAAGCGGACAGGAAATCTTCTTAAAAAAAGTCTTTGACAAGCTAAGGAGAAGATGATAGTATATTAAGAGTCGCAACAAGGCGACAGCGGAACGAAACACTTCCGTTCAGCTCTTTGAAAACTGAACAAAAGCCAAGCGTGAAACGGACCTACATGGATTTATGGTTCTTCGGTTAAGAACGTCACGTCCTGTGACAACACCGAAGTTAGCACATCCATGTGCGTCACAATTTTTATTATTTAAACTATGAGCAAGTCAAACTTCAACTTTATTGGAGAGTTTGATCCTGGCTCAGGACGAACGCTGGCGGCGTGCCTAATACATGCAAGTCGAGCGAACCGACGAGGAGCTTGCTCCTTAGAGGTTAGCGGCGGACGGGTGAGTAACACGTGGGCAACCTGCCTGTAAGACTGGGATAACTCCGGGAAACCGGGGCTAATACCGGATAACTTTTCTCTCTGCATAGGGGGAAGATAAAAGATGGCTTCGGCTATCACTTACAGATGGGCCCGCGGCGCATTAGCTAGTTGGTGAGGTAAGGGCTCACCAAGGCGACGATGCGTAGCCGACCTGAGAGGGTGATCGGCCACACTGGGACTGAGACACGGCCCAGACTCCTACGGGAGGCAGCAGTAGGGAATCTTCGGCAATGGACGAAAGTCTGACCGAGCAACGCCGCGTGAGTGAGGAAGGCCTTCGGGTCGTAAAACTCTGTTGTCAGGGAAGAACAAGTACCGTTCGAACAGGGCGGTACCTTGACGGTACCTGACCAGAAAGCCACGGCTAACTACGTGCCAGCAGCCGCGGTAATACGTAGGTGGCAAGCGTTGTCCGGAATTATTGGGCGTAAAGCGCGCGCAGGCGGTCTCTTAAGTCTGATGTGAAAGCCCACGGCTCAACCGTGGAGGGTCATTGGAAACTGGGGGACTTGAGTACTGGAGAGGAGAGTGGAATTCCACGTGTAGCGGTGAAATGCGTAGATATGTGGAGGAACACCAGTGGCGAAGGCGGCTCTCTGGCCAGTAACTGACGCTGAGGCGCGAAAGCGTGGGGAGCAAACAGGATTAGATACCCTGGTAGTCCACGCCGTAAACGATGAGTGCTAGGTGTTGGGGGGTTCCACCCTCAGTGCTGACGTTAACACATTAAGCACTCCGCCTGGGGAGTACGACCGCAAGGTTGAAACTCAAAGGAATTGACGGGGGCCCGCACAAGCAGTGGAGCATGTGGTTTAATTCGAAGCAACGCGAAGAACCTTACCAGGTCTTGACATCCTTCGCTACTTCTAGAGATAGAAGGTTCCCCTTCGGGGGACGAAGTGACAGGTGGTGCATGGTTGTCGTCAGCTCGTGTCGTGAGATGTTGGGTTAAGTCCCGCAACGAGCGCAACCCTTGATCTTAGTTGCCAGCATTCAGTTGGGCACTCTAAGGTGACTGCCGGTGACAAACCGGAGGAAGGTGGGGACGACGTCAAATCATCATGCCCCTTATGACCTGGGCTACACACGTGCTACAATGGATGGTACAAAGGGCAGCAAAACCGCGAGGTTGAGCGAATCCCATAAAGCCATTCTCAGTTCGGATTGCAGGCTGCAACTCGCCTGCATGAAGCCGGAATTGCTAGTAATCGCGGATCAGCATGCCGCGGTGAATACGTTCCCGGGCCTTGTACACACCGCCCGTCACACCACGAGAGTTTGTAACACCCGAAGTCGGTGGGGTAACCTTTTGGAACCAGCCGCCGAAGGTGGGACAGATGATTGGGGTGAAGTCGTAACAAGGTAGCCGTATCGGAAGGTGCGGCTGGATCACCTCCTTTCTAAGGAGTCCTTTTAGGACATCACGCTTTGGCTTTTGTTTAGTTTTGAAAGAGCTATTTGTTCTTTCAGAACATTCTTCATGTAAATGGAGAACTTTGTTCCTTGAAAACTAGATAACGAAAATTCTTGATAACAAGACATCGAAACTATGCGTTAATGTGATGCTTCGGCATCATGAAAACCGATACTCACGAGCGATCGTGAGCATCATTGGTTAAGTTATGAAGGGCGCACGGTGAATGCCTTGGCACTAGGAGCCGAAGAAGGACGGGACGAACACCGATATGCCTCGGGGAGCTGTAAGTAGGCTTTGATCCGGGGATTTCCGAATGGGGGAACCCACTGTCCGTAATGGGACAGTATCCATACCTGAATACATAGGGTATGAGAAGGCAGACCTGGGGAACTGAAACATCTTAGTACCCAGAGGAAGAGAAAGCAATTGCGATTTCCTGAGTAGCGGCGAGCGAAACGGAATCAGCCCAAACCAAGAGGCTTGCCTCTTGGGGTTGTAGGACACTCTATACGGAGTTAGAAAGGAACGGCGTAGGTGAAGTGGTCTGGAAAGACCCGCCAGAGGAGGTAACAGCCCTGTAGCCAAAACGTCGCTCCCTCCAGAGTGGATCCTGAGTACGGCGGGACACGTGAAACCCCGTCGGAAGCTGGGAGGACCATCTCCCAAGGCTAAATACTCCCTAGTGACCGATAGTGAACCAGTACCGTGAGGGAAAGGTGAAAAGCACCCCGGAAGGGGAGTGAAAAAGATCCTGAAACCGTGTGCTTACAAGTAGTCGGAGCCCGTTAACGGGTGACGGCGTGCCTTTTGTAGAATGAACCGGCGAGTTACGATCACGTGCAAGGTTAAGTTGAAAAGACGGAGCCGCAGCGAAAGCGAGTCTGAACAGGGCGAATCGAGTACGTGGTCGTAGACCCGAAACCGAGTGATCTACCCATGTCCAGGGTGAAGTTCAGGTAACACTGAATGGAGGCCCGAACCCACGCACGTTGAAAAGTGCGGGGATGAGGTGTGGGTAGGGGTGAAATGCCAATCGAACTCGGAGATAGCTGGTTCTCCCCGAAATAGCTTTAGGGCTAGCCTCGTGGCTAGAGTTCTGGAGGTAGAGCACTGATTGGACTAGGGGTCCCCACAGGATTACCGAATTCAGTCAAACTCCGAATGCCAGCAACTTATCCACGGGAGTCAGACTGCGAGTGATAAGATCCGTAGTCGAAAGGGAAACAGCCCAGACCATCAGCTAAGGTCCCCAAGTATACGTTAAGTGGAAAAGGATGTGGAGTTGCCCAGACAACCAGGATGTTGGCTTAGAAGCAGCCACCATTTAAAGAGTGCGTAATAGCTCACTGGTCGAGTGACTCTGCGCCGAAAATGTACCGGGGCTAAACGTATCACCGAAGCTATGGATTGTACCGATGGTACAGTGGTAGGGGAGCGTTCAAAGGGCTGAGAAGCGAGACCGGAAGGACTCGTGGAGCGCTTTGAAGTGAGAATGCCGAGTAGCGAAAAGAGAAGTGAGAATCTTCTCCATCGAAAGCCCAAGGTTTCCTGAGGAAGGCTCGTCCGCTCAGGGTTAGTCGGGACCTAAGCCGAGGCCGAAAGGCGTAGGCGATGGCCAACAGGTTGAAATTCCTGTACCACCTCCTTTCCGTTTGAGCAACGGGGGGACGCAGGAAGGTAGGGAGAGCGCGCTTTTGGATATGCGCGTCCAAGCAGTTAGGCCGGTGGATAGGCAAATCCGTCCACCATAACGGCGGAGCTGTGATGGCGAGGGAACTAAAGTACCGAAGTCCCTGATCCTACACTGCCAAGAAAAGCCTCTAGCGAGGAAAGAGGTGCCCGTACCGCAAACCGACACAGGTAGGCGAGGAGAGAATCCTAAGATGCTCGGGAGAACTCTCGTTAAGGAACTCGGCAAAATGACCCCGTAACTTCGGGAGAAGGGGTGCTCTGATAGGGTGCAAGCCCGAGAGAGCCGCAGTGAAAAGATCCAAGCGACTGTTTAGCAAAAACACAGGTCTCTGCGAAGCCGTAAGGCGAAGTATAGGGGCTGACACCTGCCCGGTGCTGGAAGGTTAAGAGGAGGGGTTATCCCTTACGGGAGAAGCTCTGAATCGAAGCCCCAGTAAACGGCGGCCGTAACTATAACGGTCCTAAGGTAGCGAAATTCCTTGTCGGGTAAGTTCCGACCCGCACGAAAGGTGCAACGACTTGGATACTGTCTCAACGAGAGACCCGGTGAAATTATAGTACCTGTGAAGATGCAGGTTACCCGCGACAGGACGGAAAGACCCCATGGAGCTTTACTGTAGCCTGATATTGGATTTTGGTATCGTTTGTACAGGATAGGTAGGAGCCTAAGAAGCCGGACCGCCAGGTTCGGTGGAGGCGTCGGTGGGATACTACCCTGACGGTATTGAAATTCTAACCCAGGACCGTGATCCGGTTCGGAGACAGTGTCAGGTGGGCAGTTTGACTGGGGCGGTCGCCTCCTAAAGTGTAACGGAGGCGCCCAAAGGTTCCCTCAGAATGGTTGGAAATCATTCGCAGAGTGTAAAGGCACAAGGGAGCTTGACTGCGAGACCTACAAGTCGAGCAGGGACGAAAGTCGGGCTTAGTGATCCGGTGGTTCCGCATGGAAGGGCCATCGCTCAACGGATAAAAGCTACCCTGGGGATAACAGGCTTATCTCCCCCAAGAGTCCACATCGACGGGGAGGTTTGGCACCTCGATGTCGGCTCATCGCATCCTGGGGCTGAAGTAGGTCCCAAGGGTTGGGCTGTTCGCCCATTAAAGCGGTACGCGAGCTGGGTTCAGAACGTCGTGAGACAGTTCGGTCCCTATCCGTCGCGGGCGCAGGAAATTTGAGAGGAGCTGTCCTTAGTACGAGAGGACCGGGATGGACACACCGCTGGTGTACCAGTTGTTCCACCAGGAGCATAGCTGGGTAGCTACGTGTGGACGGGATAAGTGCTGAAAGCATCTAAGCATGAAGCCCCCCTCAAGATGAGATTTCCCATCGCGTCAAGCGAGTAAGATCCCTCAGAGAAGATGAGGTTGATAGGTCTGGTGTGGAAGCGTGGTGACACGTGGAGCTGACAGATACTAATTGATCGAGGACTTAACCTCAAAAAATCGATGTTTGAATCAAGAATGGACGTTATCTAGTTTTGAAGGAATGTGGTTTCCTAAAAAAAGGAACTTCGACTAAAGACCACCACGTCCTGTGGTGAACATCGAAGTCAACACATCCTGTATAAGTAGTCTGGTGACGACGGCGAAGAGGTCACACCCGTTCCCATGCCGAACACGGAAGTTAAGCTCTTCAGCGCCAATGGTAATTGGGGGCTTCCCCCTGTGAGAGTAGGACGTCGCCGGGCGCAAAAAGATGAAACGAATTCAGATTCGTTTCATCTTTTTTTATTGAAATGAAATGAAAAAAGGAAGAAACGGGGTGTCCTCGTTTCTAACCGCACTTATTTTAGTTAAAAGCCGTTCCTTTTTGATCAAATTATCACTTTTTTACGCAGTTAACGATCGAATTTCTTTGAAATCAATGAAATTACTTCTTAAAAACTTTTCTAATTCAGCGAAGAAACAATATATCAACCACGGAGTCTGATATATCGACCACAAAATCAATTTTATCAACCACGAATCAAAATATATCAACCACAAACCACAATATATCGACCACGCGTAGTAAAAAAGAACTAAAAAAGACAATTCTCGTCAAGATTCCTTGTTAAGTTAATTTTAGGGCTGAGATGAGCGAAGTGCTCTAGAAAACTAGACAGCCAACCTCTGCCAACCCCTGTTGAAATGAAAAGAAGTAAGGAAGAAACGAGGTGACCTCGTTTCCGCTATTCTATTGAGAAAAGCTTAGCGCTAGCTTAGTTTTTCTTTAGGTAGACATACACAATTCTGAGTGTCCTATCATACATTTACGATAGCACCTATCTATTTTCAAAAAATTGAATCGGTTTTGTATATTTTAAATCGTTTCAGGCCATACTTGTGATGGAGGTGGGAGAAGTGAAAGCTACAAAGCAGACTTTGGAAACATGTATGGTTTGTGAGAAGAAAGCGGAAAAGGGGATCCATATTTTTCATCACTTTTTATGCTGTAATTGTGAGCAGAAGATGATTTCGACGGATACAGATGATGAGGAGTATCAATATTTTATAGAAAAACTTCGAAAAATAAATCGTGTTTCATGTTAGGCAGGTGACCAACACCTGTTTTTTATTTTGTACAAAAGCGGGAAATTCGTTTTTCTGATAAAATGAAACAAGAACATATTATTTGGAAGCGGAAGGATATTAAATGAAACATGTACGTACGCCGTTAATCGACCAGCTTTTAAGGCACCGTAAGGAAGAAACGTATTCTTTTCATGTTCCAGGGCATAAAAATGGGCTGCTATGGGCTGAAACGGAGTGGTCCAATACTCTTTTATCGATCGATGCAACAGAATTGACTGGTTTGGATGACTTACATGACCCTACCGGAGTAATAAAAGAAGCACAGGATCTGACCGCGGAAGCATATGGTTCAGATCGAAGTTACTTTTTAGTGAATGGAACGACTATCGGGAACCTGGCGATGATTATGACGTTATGCAAGCGAGGTTCGAAAATTCTCGTTCAACGGAACAGCCATAAATCGGTCATGAATGGAATTAAACTTTCTGGTGCCCATCCGGTTTTCATCACGCCAGAGGTTGATACGAAAACAGGACTGGCAACGGGGATTGAATTGGATCAGGTCAAGTCAGCATTTGAACACCACCGTTCGTTTAGTGCCGTCGTTTTAACCAATCCGAATTATTATGGGATGACAGCCGATTTAACAGAAGTGATTACATATATTCATCAAAAAGGTGTGCCGGTGATGGTGGATGAAGCACATGGTGCACATTTCGGTATCGGTGAACCGTTTCCGCCATCATCTCTTGAAATGGGCGCAGATGCAGTTGTTCATTCTGCACACAAAACCCTTCCTGCAATGACGATGGCGTCCTTTTTACACGTACGATCAAGTAGAATTGATGTTGGCCATTTGGAGGAGAATTTATACATACTGCAATCGAGCAGCCCTTCTTATCCTTTGATGGCGTCACTTGATTATGCACGGGCGTACCGGGATTCTCTTTCAGAAAAGGACCTCATGGATATTTTAAAAAGCATCCAAGCGTTTATCCAATTGTTAAATGAAATTCCGCAAATAGAGGTAATTGGGGGCAAAGGGCGATACGTTTGGCTCGATCCATTAAAGCTCACAATAAAATCGAAGACCACGCGATCGGGGTATGAGCTGCAGGCTCTTTTTGAAAAAGAAGGGATTTTTGCTGAACTCGCTGACCCGCATCATGTATTGCTCGTATTACCGCTAGCGCCATTAAAGGATCCAGTAGATATTGCTGCACGTATTAAACGATCAGTAAATGATCTGGATGTAATCGAAAATGAAGTTCCATACGCTTCCTTTTTGCAACTACTTCCGAGTGTTACCGAGCGAATTTTAACGGTAGAACAGATTCGACAAAAATCAAACGCCTACGTTTCATTAGCTCAATCCATTGGAAAAATTTGTTCGGAAACAATCATCCCTTATCCGCCAGGAATTCCGATCCTGATTGAAGGTGAAAGGATTACGCTCGCGCAGATTAAGTATTGTGAACATTTAATTGAAAAGGGAGCTCGATTTCAAGGGTCCAAAATTCATGAGCGCGAGATAAAAGTCGTCGATTAAACGATATGCAACGAGAATAACCGGGGGGCAATTATTTTATGAAAAAACCAATTTTCATTACGTTCGAAGGTCCTGAGGGGGCTGGAAAAACGACAATATTACAACGTCTCGATCAAGAACTCAAAAAACGTTCAGTTCCATTTATTTCAACGCGAGAACCAGGTGGAATCGATATTGCCGAACAAATTCGCTCAGTTATTTTAAACCCTGAAAATACAAAAATGGATGGTCGGACGGAAGCATTGTTGTATGCTGCAGCTAGAAGACAGCATCTCGTTGAAAAAGTGCTTCCAGCGCTTCAAGAAGGCAAGACAGTACTTTGCGATCGGTTTATTGACAGCAGTCTTGCTTACCAAGGGTTTGCTCGTAATCTCGGGATTGAGGAAGTGTATTCAATCAACCGTTTTGCGACAGAGGATCGAATGCCTGACCTAACCTTTTATTTCAATATCTCGCCTGAAGCAGGACTTGGACGGATAGACGATAATGAATCAAGGGAAAAGAACCGGCTTGACCTAGAAAAACTGGACTTCCATCAAAGGGTTCAAGATGGATATGAACGTGTGCTCAAAATGTTTCCCGATCGATTTGTGATCATCAATGCGGAGCAAACTGTTGAACAAGTGTATGCTGATATTTTAAAAGTATTAAACGAGAGGTTGTTCAGGGATTAGCCATGATACCTTCACCTAGCGTCTACAAGTTTTACTCTGATGAATGCTTTCTCAGTGATACTCTCAGCTTTCCTGCAAGTATCGCTCGTTGTTATAATAGAAGAAAGACGTAAAAAAGGCGAGCATAACCAAGTTTTCTTCATAAAAAAGAAGGATTATCAGATGAATTGGGAAAAAGTATATAGATAAAAGAGGTTGTTTCAAACAACCATGAAGATTGAATTTTTGAAAGGGGCTATCGTTATGAAGCTTGTGATGGCGGTTGTTCAGGATAAAGACAGCACACGTTTATCGGATGCGCTTGTGAAAAGCAATTTTCGAGCCACAAAACTTGCAAGTACAGGAGGCTTCTTAAAGGCTGGCAACACGACGTTCATGATAGGTGTTGAAGATCAACATGTTCAACGAGTCCTTGATATCATTAAGGAAAATTGTCAGAGTCGTGATCAGTTAGTAGCACCTGTATCACCAATGGGCGGAAATGCAGATTCCTATGTGCCTTATCCTGTGGAAGTAGAGGTAGGGGGCGCAACGGTATTCGTTCTTCCAATCGAACAGTTCATACAGTACTAAGGGAGGCATCCAAATGAAAATCGGCCAAGAAATTCGGACGATGGCAGAGCAAAGATTGCAGGAAGGGTCTAAGCCTTCTATTAAATCCGGACAGTTCAGTTCTGCAGTACAAACTCAGCAACAAAAGCTGCAAAGCGGACATTTGACAGCATTATTGACGAAGGTTGATCAGCAGGGTCAACGACTTTTAAAATCCCAAACTCTCGGAGATCTTCGCGAATATAAACGTTTAGTGAAACGGTTCGTAAAAGAGACCGTCGACTTTGGTATGCATTTAAAAAAATCAAGAAGCTGGAACGGACATGGTCATCTAGAAACCATCCATCTTGTCGAGCGTATCGATGAGGAGCTGCTTACCTTGACTGATGAGATGATGAATAAAGAGACAAAAGCCATCGATCTGTTAGGAAGGATCGGCGAAATCAAGGGGTTACTAGTCAACTTGTATACTTAGAAAAGGGTCGATTGAAATGAGCTGGAACACACTATCTGAAAAACAACCGTACGTAACAAAGCTTTTAACGAACAGCATAAATAAGGATCGTCTTGCACATGCCTACCTTTTTAAAGGGAGTAAAGGAACAGGCAAGAAACAAATTGCTTTTCATTTGACGAAAGCCTATTTCTGTCGGGTTCGACAATCGAGTGAGCCATGCGGAGAATGCTCAGACTGCAAACGGATTGATTCAGGCAATCACCCTGATGTTCATATTGTTGAACCGGATGGTCAATCGATAAAAATCGAACAGATTCGCAAGCTTCAAAAGGAGTTTTCCTATCTTGGTCTGGAATCAAAGGCAAAAGCGTATATTCTTGAGCACTCCGACAAGATGACTACACAGGCGGCCAACAGTCTGCTTAAATTCTTGGAGGAGCCTGGGCAAAAAACGATTGCATTGCTGTTAACGGAAAATCCACAGCAATTGCTCGATACGATTATCTCACGATGCCAGGTTTTGACGTTTGCACCACAGTCCAATACACAATTGATCGACACCTTGATTAATAATGAATTTCCGGAGCATCTTTCGCGTACTGCTTCTGCATTGACGAATGACCAAACTGAAGCAGAGGTGTTTTTACAGGACGAGTGGTTTGTACAAGCGAGAAGGAACGTGTTAAAATTAATGGAAGAGCTTATTCAACGTCCTCAACGTTCATTTTTAGCTCTACAGGAACATTGGTATCCCCATTTTAAAGAAAAACAACAGGTCGAGGTAGGTTTAGATCTGTTGTTGATTTGGTATAAAGATGTTTTTTTCACCCAGCTGGATGAAAATCACTCGGTCGTATTTAACGATCAACAAAATTTATTGTCCGACCAAGCATTAAAGCGCTCACAACGTCGGGTTCATGATCAGATGATGCTGATTTTAGAGGCAAAGCGGAGGTTACAAGCGAACATGAATCAGCAATTGTTGATGGAGCAGCTTGTGCTTAAATTGCAGGAGGGATAAACCTGTGTATGAGGTAATTGGTGTCCGCTTTAAAAAGGCGGGTAAAATATATTATTTTGATCCTGGTGATCACGAAATCGATGTCAATTCGTTTGTAATTGTCGAAACGGCGAGAGGGATTGAATACGGCAAGACAGTCCTCTCTAAAAAGAAGGTCGAAGAAAACGATGTCGTTCTTCCATTGAAAAAAGTAGTACGGGTTGCCAATTCGAAGGATCAATTGACAGTCGAGGAAAATAAGGAAGCATCCAAAGAGGCTTTTCAGGTTTGTATTAAAAAAATCGACGAACATGAACTCGATATGAAGCTTGTTGATGTCGAGTACACGTTCGATCGGAACAAAGTCATCTTCTATTTCACTGCGGATGGACGAGTGGATTTTCGAGAGCTCGTTAAAGATCTCGCTTCAATCTTCCGTACCCGGATTGAATTGCGCCAGATTGGTGTAAGGGACGAGGCAAAAATGCTTGGTGGTATTGGCCCATGTGGTCGTATGCTCTGCTGCTCGACCTTTTTAGGTGATTTTGAGCCTGTATCGATCAAGATGGCAAAAGACCAAAACCTGTCGTTGAATCCTGCCAAGATTTCGGGTTTATGCGGTCGATTGATGTGTTGCTTGAAGTACGAGAACGATGATTATGAAACTGCTAAAAAAGAGCTTCCGGACATCGGAGAGAAAATTCTTACACCTCACGGAAGTGGAAAAGTCGTTGGATTGAATATTCTTGAACGCTTAGTGCAAGTGGATCTTTTCGAGCGTGAACGCGTAATCGAATTTACTCTGGATGAGCTCATAAATGAAGGCTCCGTTTCACAAGCTACAGAATAACGGGGTGAAACCGTGGAAAAAAAAGAAATCTTCTCAAGAGTTAGTGAAATGGAAGAGCAGATCGGAAGTTTATATAAACAGCTTGGAGATCTAAAGGTCCAATTAGCTGCTCTCCTAGAAGAAAATCATCATTTGGGAATTGAAAACAGTAATCTACGGAGCCGATTAGATAGCGGTGGTGAGAATAGCAAACAGTCAAAGGAACCTTCCTCTAAGGATTTTGATGCAAAAGGCGATACGCCGGATGTCGGAGAAGGGTATGACAATCTTGCCCGTTTATATCAGGAGGGCTTCCATATTTGTAATTTGCATTATGGGAGCATCCGAACTGAAGGTGACTGCTTGTTCTGTTTGTCATTTCTTAACAAAAAATAAAAGCCGTTTAACAGCCCATCAACTCTACATATGGTGGTGGCTGCTGTAATTACGGTTCTATTTTTCCGGACTGATTCACAAGGGTCTGGCTCATTCCGTCTTGTTCTTGTTACGAAGGCTGCGATGGATGCCAACCTCTTGATTCGAATCAGTCTTTTTAATTGCATTCGTTATGTTGTGGCAATATAAAGTGACGCTTTTATCTTCCTTTGTGAACACATACTTTTATGAAAGGGAAAAGCCTAATGGTTGAATTGTTTGAGGATGAACGAATTGATTATATTATAAAAGATAAGCTGAAAATCATTCAAAGTCCGTCTGTATTTACATTTTCGTTGGATGCTGTCTTATTGGCGAACTTCGTCTATGTTCCGATTCAAAAAGGAAAACTACTCGACCTTTGTACAGGAACCGGTGCAGTGCCACTCCTTTTAACTACACGAACAAAAGGAAACATTACAGGTGTTGAGATACAGGGTCGGCTTGTGGACATGGCGAAGCGGAGTGTAACATTGAATCAGCTTGATCGTGTTCATGTAGAAGAGATGAATATACTTGATTTCGAGAAAATGAATAAGGTGCAATACGATGTAGTGACATGCAACCCTCCATATTTTGCTTCCAAAAATCCGAACGATCACAATGAAAACAAACACCTTGCCATTGCAAGGCATGAATTGTTTTGTACGTTGGAGGATGTGATCAGGATAGCCGGAAAATCACTGCGACAAGGTGGCAAGGCTGCTTTTGTCCATCGTCCTGAACGTTTAATGGATCTTTTATCTTTGATGCGTACATATTGCTTGGAACCCAAACGACTTCAGTTCGTTTATCCGAAAAAAGGGCGCGATGCGAATATGGTCCTTGTTGAAGGAACGAAAGGTGGAAAACCTGATTTACGCTTGCTTCCGCCCGTGATTGTATATAATGATCAGAACCACTACACGGAGGAGGTTCGTAGGCTATATGAAGGACATTGAGCATTTTGTTTATATTTTAGAATGCAACGACGGCAGCCTATATACCGGTTATACGAATAACCTGAAAAAGCGAATCGAGACCCACCAGCAAGGAAAAGGAGCGAAGTATACAAGAGGGCGAACACCAGTGGAACTCGTGTATGTCGAGCACTTTCATACGAAAACGGAAGCAATGAGAGCAGAATATCAAATCAAACAGCTTCCTAGATCTGAAAAGCTTGAAGTTATCAAAGAGAAGGAGGGGAATGTCGATGTGGCAGCAATCAAGTTATCAATCAATGGATAAACGAGGTACGCTTTATGTGATCCCCACCCCGATCGGAAATTTAGAGGATATGACTTTCCGTGCAATAAATTTATTAAAACAAGTGAATTTGATCGCAGCAGAGGATACGCGGCAAACGAAAAAGCTATGTAACCATTTTGAGATCCCGACTCCTCTCCAAAGCTATCATGAGCATAATAAATTTAAAAGTGGAGAAAAGCTGCTGGAAAAATTACAGGATGGTAATGATATTGCTCTTGTCAGTGATGCGGGTATGCCAGGTGTATCCGATCCAGGCTATGAATTGATTGAACAATGTGTACGAAGTGAAATTCCGGTCGTACCTTTACCAGGTGCAAATGCAGCATTGCCATCCTTGGTAGCATCAGGTCTACCAACAGAGCATTTTTACTTTTATGGGTTTTTACCGAGAGATAAAAAAACGCGGAAAGAAGAATTGGGCTACTTGGCAGGGCTTCGAGATACGTTCATTCTGTATGAATCTCCACATCGTATAAAAGAGACGTTAAAAGAACTACATAGCACACTTGGTCCTGATCGAAATGCTTCATTGGCTAGAGAGTTAACGAAAAAATATGAGGAAATCATTCGTGGGAATGTAGAAGAACTCTATCGATGGAGTGAGACAGAATCGATCCGTGGTGAGTTTTGCATCGTTATTGAGGGAACCGGTGAAATAAAGAGTCAATCCGAGAACCTTTGGTGGAGTTCGCTTTCGGTAGTGGACCATGTTGAGAAGTACATCGCGGAGCAGGGAATGTCGAGTAAAGATGCGATCAAACAAACCGCCTTAGACCGTAATCTCCCCAAACGAGACGTCTATCAAGCCTATCATGTAAAAGAATGATCAGAAAAATCGAAGTGCTTAGCCTTGATTGTAAATGGAACCGGAAATTCTTAAGCCTGCATCAGTCATAAGATGATACTGTCCCTGAGGGTGTGCTTTTTCAGGTTGAGGGAACGAATCCACTCCCATCATCTGGTCACCTAAGGCTGAACACCAAGGAAAAGCAGATAGAAAAAGGATAGCCGGCTGGCTATCCTTTTTTATAAGTATTATTTTGTTTTTGCAACGTAATCATTTAGTTCATTCATGATTTGCTCTGCACCTTCACGGCTAAGGATGATTTTCCCACCTGCGATAGTAAGGTTGTCATCGGAAACCTCTCCAGTTACCTGACAAGTCATGTTAGGCTTGTACTTTTTAAGAACGATACGGTCGTCATCAACATAAATTTCAAGTGCATCTTTTTCTGCAATTCCAAGTGTACGACGAAGTTCAATCGGAATCACCACGCGACCAAGTTCATCAACTTTACGAACAATACCTGTAGATTTCATTTTTTAACATTCTCCTCTCATTGTATGTTGCATTTTTACTCTATGTTTATCGCCATTATTCGACAAAAACTATTATGCCCTTATAATACCAGCGATTCCCAAACGCGTCAATCATTTTCTTTTAACTAAAAACAATTGTAAAATTTGTAATATCCCTAACCCCCTCATATGATGGTGTTTATAAAATGTATGATTACTGTTTTTTGAACATTTGAAAATAAATAACAGGAATTTTTACCCATTTAAATTACTATACATTTACTCCAAAAGTTTTATTTATTGACACGTATTCGTCAATTTTCGACAAAAGTGTTGTCGAATGATGTGATAAATCCTTTGATATAGAAAAACTACTTGATGGGAGTGCGGTCATTAGGGTATATTTCACATTAAGAATGTCCCATAATACTTTGTATAGTAATAGTTTTTAGAATGCATTTTGCCTGGATAGGGTCGTATAGTCATCCTGTGGACATTTACATATATTGTTTTTCGTAGCAGAATGTCATTTTATGTCTAGTAATAGAAAAAAGTCTTTTAATGGATGTTCATTATCCTTTTGAACACGCACTTTGGTTAATGATAGAATAAGAACGAATTAAGCTTAGAATCGAGTGTTCAAAAAACGTATGTACTGTTACCCCATTTTATAAAAGTTTAAACAATTTATGGAAACAAGAGGAGGCCTTGACATGCCTGAGGAGCAAAAATCCTTTTATATTACGACACCAATTTATTACCCTAGTGGAAAACTTCATATCGGTCATGCATATACGACTGTAGCTGGAGACGCGATGGCTCGCTATAAACGATTACGTGGATATGATGTCAGATACTTGACGGGTACAGATGAGCATGGACAAAAAATTCAAGATAAAGCAGAGGAAAATGGTGTTCCTCCAATTGATTATGTCGATGAGATCGTCGAAAGTATTCAGGAGCTATGGAACAAGCTTGAAATTTCTTATGATGACTTTATCCGGACAACGGAAAAGCGTCATAAAGTGGTTGTTGAAAAAATATTTAAACAGTTGATGGATCAAGGCGATATTTACCTTGATGAGTATGAGGGTTGGTACTGCACTCCTTGTGAATCTTTCTTTACAGAATTGCAGCTTGAAGAAGGAAACTGTCCGGATTGCAGTAGAGCTGTTCAGAAGGTAAAGGAAGAATCCTACTTCTTTAAGATGAGTAAATATGCAGATCGACTGTTGAAATTTTACGAAGAGAATCCACATTTCATCTTACCGGAAACACGGAAAAATGAGATGATCAATAATTTCATCAAGCCAGGGCTTGAGGATCTTGCGGTATCTCGAACGTCCTTTGATTGGGGTGTTAAGGTTCCTGGTAATCCGAAGCATGTAATCTATGTGTGGATTGACGCTTTATCGAACTATATTACTGCGTTAGGGTACGGGACAGACCACGAGGAAAAGTTCCAAAAATATTGGCCAGCGGATGTTCATCTCGTTGGAAAGGAAATTACGAGATTCCATACGATTTATTGGCCGATCATCCTAATGGCTTTGGATGTACCACTTCCTAAGCAAGTGTTTGCACATGGATGGTTGCTTATGAAGGATGGGAAAATGTCGAAATCAAAAGGGAATGTTGTCGATCCGGTTACCTTGATCGATCGTTATGGTCTCGATTCATTACGCTATTATCTTTTGCGTGAAGTTCCATTTGGCTCAGATGGGGTTTTTACTCCAGAAAGCTTTGTTGATCGAGTGAACCATGACTTGGCAAATGACCTAGGGAATCTATTAAATCGAACGATAGCAATGATAAGTAAGTATTTTGATGGGAAAATACCGGCGTATTCCGGACCGGTGACCTCATTTGACACGTCATTAGAAGAGCTCGTTGATTCAACTTTAACGAAAGTAGAAAATGAGATGGATCATATGGAGTTCTCTGTTGCGTTATCATCAATCTGGCAATTGGTAAGCCGAACAAATAAATACATTGATGAAACACAACCATGGATCCTTGCAAAGAACGAGGACCAACGTGACCAATTAGCATCGGTTATGTCGCACCTCGCAGAATCATTGCGCTACATTTCAGTCATGATACAGCCGTTCATGACGAAAGCACCTGCAAAAATGTGGGAACAGCTTGGGATTTCAGGTGAATCGATAACCAGTTGGCAAAGTCTAAAGGAATTCGGACAAATTCCAGGTGGAACAGAAGTTAAAAAAGGCAACCCGATCTTTCCGCGTCTTGAAAATGAGGAAGAAATCAACTACATCAAATCCTCAATGATCGGATCACTGCCACAAAACGAAGGAGATTCAAAGGACGATTCGGATGTAAAGAACGAAGAGGAACCAACCAATGAAATATCCTTTGACGAATTTTCGAAGGTTGAGCTTCGGGTAGCGGAGATTAGTAAGGCTGAAAAAGTGAAGAAGGCAGATAAGTTATTAAAGCTTCAGCTTGATCTAGGCAATGAAACAAGACAGGTCGTTTCTGGTATTGCCCAGTATTACGAAGCGGATGAACTGATTGGCAAGAAGGTGATCTGTGTCACGAATTTGAAGCCTGTCAAACTGCGCGGTGAACTTTCTGAAGGAATGGTCCTTGCTGGAAGTGAGGGCGGTCAATTGAAGCTTGCGACAATTGACCAGGAACTTCCGAACGGTGCCGTCGTCAAGTAGAGAATTCCTCTTTCAGATGAAACTGCAAATTTTAAAATGATAGGGGCTGACCAATATACGAGTATTTCTCTCGTGCATTGAGTCAGCCTTTTTTACATTATTACTAGAACGGTTTGTCCTTGTAATGAATTTGTAACGAGAATGACAAGCAAATGAATTAGAATTCTTCATTATATATATGTTAAACTAGGAAAGTATTTTGAGAATCTAGTGAAAATAGACTAGAAATAACCAATTGCAGGTGTTAATAACGATGCTATTTGACACACACGCACATTTGAATGCTGTTCAATTCGATGAAGACAGAGAAGAAGTCATCCAACGTGCAAAGGACGAAGGGGTTTCTCACATTGTCGTCGTTGGATTCGACCGGCCGACGATTCATGGTGCGTTAGAGTTATCAGACAACTATGAATTCATATACGCAGCAGTCGGATGGCACCCTGTTGACGCCATTGACATGACAGAAGAAGACCTAAAGTGGATCGAGGAATTGGCATCACATCCGAAAGTGGTAGCAATTGGGGAAATGGGCCTCGATTATCACTGGGACAAATCGCCAAAAGACGTTCAAATGGACGTTTTCCGCAAACAGATTCAGCTTGCGAAAAAGGTGAATCTTCCGATTGTCATTCACAACCGGGATGCTACAGAAGACGTGGTCTCAACCCTGAAAGAGGAGAAAGCCGAAGAAGTTGGGGGCATCATGCATTGTTACAGCGGAAGTCTTGAGATTGCCAAAGAGTGCATGGATATGAATTTTTACATATCCTTCGGGGGGCCTGTCACATTTAAAAATGCAAAGCGCCCAAAAGAGGTTGCACAAGAAATTCCGTTAGATCGCATCTTAATTGAAACGGATTGCCCTTACTTAAGCCCGCATCCGTTACGAGGAAAGAGAAATGAGTCCTCGTATGTCAAGTATGTGGCAGAACAAATCGCCGAGTTAAAAGGTATATCTTTTGAAGAAATTGCAAAAAAAACGTCCGACAATGCCTTTCATTTATTCGGCATCAAACGCTGAGGAAGCATGTCGAAAAACGATAGGATAAAGAGATAAAAGCGAGTTTATACAACGTTCGTCATCGATTGACAGAAAGGTTGTCGAGTAGTTTTTCTTTCTTTTTGGAACATTCCCTTGCATAATGGGGACGAAACGGGGAAAGGAGGCTTGCTTGACGAAAGACAGGTGTTGTATATTCAGACCTTTGTAAAGGAGGGGTCGGATGATGATGATCCGCCTAAAAGCTGTAATGACCAGGATGTTTCAGGGGAAATGGCTTCTGGTAACCATCGCAGGACTTCTTGTTTTGGGAACTGCCGTCAGTGTCGGTGCTTATGAATTGACAAAAAACACGGTGACGCTCTCAATTGATGGGAAGGAAAAACAGGTGAAATCTCACGCCGAGACAGTCAAGGAAGTATTAAGTGAACATGACATTGCGGTGGGCTCTCACGACATCGTGAACCCGTCATTAGATACGAAAGTCTCACACAAGATGAAGATAAGCTGGACGCCTTCATATCAAGTAACCATCAATATCGATGGTGAAGAAAATGAGTTATGGACGACCGCAGATACAGTCAAGGAGTTCTTGTCTTCAGAAAAAATTCAGGTTACTGAGCACGATAAAGTCAAGCCTGATTTGGATTCAAGCATAAAAGATGGTTTAACAGTTGAACTCCATAAAGCGTTTCAAGTGAACTTGAACGATGGAGGGAAAGACAAGAAAGTTTGGACCACTTCGATTACTGTCGCTGACCTTTTAGAGCAGCATAAGATTCAATTATCGGAAATGGATCGAGTTGAACCTGGCATGGATGCCCGCGTCAAAACGGGAGGTCAGGTTAATATCATTCGAGTTGAAAAGGTCACCGATGTAGTGGAAGAGGCTGTTGATTACGCCGTTGTGAAACGGAAAGATAATAACCTTGCCGAGGGAAGAGAAAGAGTTATTTCCCAGGGTGTAGAAGGTAAAGTGAAAAAGCATTATGAAGTAATTCTCGAGAATGGCAAGGAAGTTTCACGAGAACTTGTTAAAACCGAAAAAATCAGCGATAGTAAAGATAAAATTGTCGCAGTCGGTACAAAAGAGATTCAACATACGGTTTCCCGTGGTGAGCCTTCATCATCAAGCCGTGAATTTTATGTATCAAGCACAGCTTATACTGCCAATTGCAACGGGTGCTCTGGTATTACATCTACTGGAGTCAACCTTAAAGCCAACCCGAACGCAAAGGTGATTGCGGTAGACCCGAGTGTCATTCCTCTTGGAACACGTGTGTGGGTTGAAGGCTATGGTTATGCAGTAGCAGCGGACACAGGCGGTGCGATCAATGGAAACAAAATTGACGTCTTCTTCAACACGAAGTCTGAAGCATATAGCTGGGGTAGACGAACGGTTCTTATCAAAATTTTAGACTGATAGAGGTTGTTCAAAAGTGCCTTTTTGAACACACCGATATATCTGGGACTGACTCACTAAGTCTGACTATCTCTAATGAGAGTAACAGACATTTGGGTCAGTCTCTTTATTTCGTTTCAAGTAGGGTATAATGTGAAAAGAATCTCTTTGTATATATAGACGTCTCTATTATTGAAAAGGTTTCATCGTTTTGGAGGTTTTTATGAAAATTAAAGAAATAATCGTCGTTGAAGGAAAGAGTGATACGATTGCAATCAAACGGGCGATCGACGCAGATACGATTGAAACGAACGGTTCCGAAATCAGCGAAAGTACAATCGAACAGATTCGACTTGCACAGGAAAGAAGAGGTGTAATTGTGTTTGCGGATCCGGATTACCCTGGCGAACGAATACGGCGGATTATTCGTGAAAAGGTACCTGGATGTAAGCATGCATTCCTTCCGAAAAAAGAAGCGATTGCAGCGAATAATAAAGGTGTCGGTATCGAACATGCATCAGACGATTCGATCCGATTGGCATTACATAACGTTCGTGAGCAACTGGAGGATAGAGAAGAAATCGTAACCTCACAAGACCTTGTTAATGCTGGCTTAGTCGGAGGTGCCAACGCAAGGGCAAGGAGAGAGCGACTTGGGATTCTCTTGAAAATCGGTTACAGTAACGGAAAGCAACTACATCAAAAGCTGAAAATGTTTCAAATTACGAAGGATGAATTCCAGCAAGCGATGCATCAAGTGTTCCAGGAGGAAAACGAATGAACAAAGATATTGCTACACCACAACATACAAAAACAATTTTAAATAAATTCAATTTCAAGTTCAAAAAAAGTCTTGGTCAAAACTTTCTAATTGACCAAAATATCCTGAACAAAATTGTGGATTCTGCCAAGGTCACATCTAAGAGTGGAGTCATTGAAATTGGGCCGGGTATCGGAGCATTGACAGAGCATCTTGCCAAACGGGCACAAAAGGTCGTCGCTTTTGAGATCGATCAGCGTCTGATTCCGATTTTGAATGAAACGTTACAGGATTATAGTAATGTCAAAATCATTCATTCAGATGTACTTGAAGCTAATGTGGACCAGGTAATCAAGGATGAACTTGACGAGGTAGAGGACTTGGTGGTCGTTGCAAACCTCCCTTACTACGTTACAACACCAATTATAATGAAGCTATTGACCGAAAAGCTGCCGATCCGCAGCATCGTCGTGATGATTCAGAAAGAAGTCGCTGAGCGGATGGCAGCACAACCCGGAACTAAGGATTATGGCTCGCTATCAATTGCTGTTCAATATTATGCGAAACCAAAAACGGAAGTGAAAGTACCTAAAACAGTCTTTGTCCCACAGCCGAATGTTGACTCATCGGTTATTTCGTTGAATTTGAGGGAGGCTGCTCCTGTAGAAGTGAAGGACGAGGATTTCTTTTTCAAGGTTGTCCGATCCAGTTTTGCCCAGAGAAGAAAAACACTACTGAACAACCTGCAAAATAATCTTTTTACTAAAGAACAAAAGCCTCAGATTGAAGCTGCATTGGAAGAAATAGAGATTGATGGAAGGCGGAGAGGTGAATCACTCTCTATTGAAGAATTTGCAATATTATCGAACAAGCTATTGGTATTACAGAAATGACATTCATTTTTTCGCTCCCCCTTACATAGGTTAGAGAGAAGTACTGGTTTTCACTCTCGTTCGAGGGGGAGAAGAAATTATGTCCATAAAAGTGGGAGATATCGTCGGTAGACACTCCTATCAATGTGACCTGTTATTTCGTGTCACAGCACTATCAGACGATCAAGGAACCGCAGAGTTAGCAGGGGAAGATATGAGGTTGATTGCCGATGCCCCCGTACAGGATCTTGTGGTGATGGATGGAGATGAACAACAGGAGCGTCGAAAAAAAATTAAAGAGAAAGAAAAGACTTCCTATCGTTTATTCAGACAGGACTACCAACTGCTGCGTCATAAGATGGAATATGCAGCAACGGGTGGCTACGATAAGAATCATTCGTATTTTCGTCTGCCGGGTAAGGTTCTCCATGTCGATGGAGACCCTTATTATTTAAGTAAATGTTTAGAGCTTTATAAGAAATTGAACGTGCCTGTATATGGGATTCATATGAAAGAAGAAGAAATGCCGGAAAAGGTCTTGCCCCTCCTCGAAGAAGTAGCTCCTGACATCCTTGTTATTACTGGTCACGATGCTTATATTCGATCAAAAGGGAGTAAACAGGATCTCCAAGCCTATCGAAACTCAAAGCACTTCGTAAGAACGGTGCGTGATGCTCGGAAGAAATACCCGCATCTGGACCAATTAATGATTTTTGCTGGAGCCTGTCAATCACATTTTGAATCTCTGATTCGGGCAGGGTCCAATTTTGCAAGTTCACCGGGTAGAGTGAACATCCATGCCCTTGATCCTGTTTATATTGTATCTAAGATAAGCTTCACATCGTTTGTAGACCGTATTAATGTTTGGGAAGTATTACGCAATACAATCACTGGAGAAGATGGAATCGGTGGTGTTGAAACAACGGGATTCCTAAGAACAGGTATGCCGATCAAATCAGAGGAAGAAACCGGATCCACAATAAAAGTTTAAGACTATACTCCACAAAACAATAATCCATAAGGGTCAGACATCTCCGTTATCACATCCATTTGTTGGGGAGGTCTGGCTTCCTTGCTTTTTTAGTAAATCTTATCTGAATATTGAGTAGTACAGTTTACGAAATCCTACTTCAATATTTTAGTACAGGTTTACATAAAAATGCTGAAAATGTACAAACTAACAGCAAAATAAAAAAAATAGGCGCAATACCGTTGACAATAACAAAGGAGGATTGCTATAATTTTAGTTTTATTTTGACAAAATGCATCAAATGATGTTATAATTTGTCTAAGTGAGGTGTAGTAGAATGGGTAAAACAATTCCGGACATAAAACGTGTATTGGACGGTCAAGTTGGTAAAAAGCTTACGTTGAAAGCAAACGGTGGACGACGTAAAACGATCGAAAGAAGCGGCACCTTAGAAGAAACATATCCAGCTGTATTTATCGTCAAATTGGATCAAGATACAAATGCATTTGAACGTGTTTCCTACAGCTATGCTGATGTATTAACTGAAACAGTTGAATTAACATTCTTTGAAGATACAGGTATGATGGTAAGCGGGCAGTAGGCATTCGTGTCTAACTGCTTTTTTACTTTCCATAGAGGGTGTTCGAAAATGTGTCGTATGATAAGCGGCGAATTTCGTTGTCAGTTTTGTTCCTTCGGTCCTCATTTAGGCGAACTAAACTCCGGTCCTCGGAACTTCACTTCCTAGAACTTTCGACGCACAGGACGTGCTAGTACTGGCGTTGTCACAGGACGTGACGCTTTTAGCCAGTGTTGCTTCTGATCCGTCACATTTTGAACTTTCATTGTAACGGATGTTCGAAAAGTCCAGTAAAAATTGCTGATTATTCCTTTGCCTGACAGTTTATAGGGCGTAGGTCGAGTCAACTGTAACAAAAAGCAGCTGATTTACGGCAAGACGCTTGGGAGTCTGCAAAAAGAAGGAATTAACTGCGAAACCAAGATATGTTACACAATTAGGCTAAACTTCCCATGATTCCTGTCGTATTTCTTTTTTCATCATCGGATGGATACATAAGGTAATATAAATCCCCTTCGTACAACCATACTAAAAATATCGCGGTAGCAATTTATTATTGAAAGGGGCTAGCATCGATGAGCAGAAGACGTGGAATGATGTCAGATGCCTTAAAAGAAGAAATCGCAAAGGAATTAGGCTTCTATGATACCGTGCAAAATGAAGGTTGGGGAGCAATACGTGCGAAAGATGCTGGGAACATGGTCAAGCGTGCAATTGAAAAGGCACAGGAGCAAATGACAAATAATCAATAGCTGCTGCGATTAGGGGTTGACCCAAAGAGACGTATCCGCATACTCCGATCCGACTAAGGGTGGAGGGGCCATATGCCGGATACAATTGGGGTCAGCCTCTTTCTTTTATAATTTCGTGTGGCGATTTTAAGTCGAACACGTACAATCAGCACAATTAGATAATGAACTATGATAAAATACTACGGAACTGACTACAAGTAGGTGAGGACATGAAGCATTCAATAAAAGCACCAGCTAAAATCAACTTAACATTAGATGTTTTACATAAACGGGAAGATGGTTACCATGAGGTCGAAATGATCATGACAACGATCGATTTAGCAGACCGTATAGAATTGACAACATTAAAAGAAGATCTTATCTCGATTGAATCATCAGGTGGATTTGTTCCTTCTGATAGTAGGAACCTGGCATACCAGGCTGCTGACTTGTTGCGCAATAAATTTGGTCGAAAAGATGGCATTCATATATTCATCGACAAACAAATTCCAGTTTCTGCCGGATTAGCTGGAGGTAGTAGTGATGCTGCTGCAACTTTAAAAGGTCTAAATCAATTATGGCATTTAAATCTCACAACAAAGGAACTAGCTGATATCGGTGCCGAGATTGGTTCAGATGTTTCATTTTGTGTATATGGAGGAACGGCACTTGCAAAAGGCAGGGGGGAAATCATCCGTCAAATCCCTGCACCTCCTCCATGCTGGATCGTATTAGCAAAACCAACATTAGGTGTATCAACTGCAGACGTTTATCGTCAGCTGAATCTAGACGGGGTGGCCCACCCTCAAACGGAAATTATGATTAATGCCATTGAACAGAAAGACTACAACCTTATCAGCAATACACTCGGAAACGTTCTGGAGTCTGTAACATTACAGCAATACCCTGAGGTGAACCATATTAAAGAACAAATGGATCGCCTTGGGGCAGATGGTGTATTAATGAGCGGAAGTGGTCCAACCGTTTTTGGTTTGACACTACATGAGTCCAGGGCACAACGGATTTATAACGGTCTGCGGGGATTTTGTAATGAAGTTTATATGGTTCGGATGCTAGGTGAACCAGAATAGTTATTGAAAAAACACGTATAAAAGTGTTATATTATCATTAAAATATTCGGTTTTTGGAGGAAAAGTATGAAATTAAAACGTAGTGGCAGACTTGTCGACTTAACTAGATACCTCCTCCAGCATCCTCATCAATTGTTATCCCTTTCGTTCTTTAGTGAACGATATGGTTCGGCGAAGTCTTCTATTAGTGAAGATTTACTGATCATCAAAGAAAACTTTGAAGAACAAGGTGCTGGCTGGTTAGTGACCTTACCTGGTGCTGCAGGGGGCGTTAAGTACATTCCCCGGGTTTCTAAGGAGGACGCGATACAGGTCACCGAGGAACTAAAGGTTCTTTTGAGCTCATCGGAACGAGTACTCCCAGGTGGTTATCTTTATATGACAGACATTATTGGCAACCCTTCAATCGTGGATAAAGTAGGTCGGATGTTTGCGTCTATGTTCTCAGATCGTGATATTGATGTCGTCATGACTGTTGCGACAAAAGGGATTCCATTAGCGTACGCAGTTGCCTCATACCTTAATGTTCCGGTTGTTATCGTCCGTAGTAATAGCCGTGTGACCGAAGGATCGACGGTCAGCATCAATTATGTGTCTGGATCGACGAAACGGATTCAAACAATGGCTTTGGCGAAAAGAAGTCTGCAATCCGGATCTAATGTTTTAATTGTCGATGATTTTATGAAGGCAGGCGGAACGATTAAAGGCATGATGGATCTTCTTCAGGAGTTTGATGCGAGCCTTGCTGGAATCGGAGTACTGGTAGAATCCGAAGAAGTCCAAGAAAGACTTGTTGATGATTACTTTTCAGTAGCTCGGCTTTCACACGTGGATGCAAAGGAAAAACGAATTCAAGTTGAAGCAGGAAATTACCTGGATCGGATGGAGGGGTAGATATGAAATCGGTTCATACAACGAATGCTCCAGAAGCAATTGGACCCTATTCTCAAGGAATTGTTGTTAACAATATGTTCTATAGTTCAGGACAAATTGCATTAACACCAGATGGGAGCCTGGCTGGTGAGGATATCCAAATGCAAACTCACCAGGTTTTCGCAAACCTCAAAGCAGTGTTATCAGAAGCGGGAGCATCGCTGAATACAGTAGTAAAAACGACGGTCTTCCTTAAAAGCATGGAGGACTTTCCACAAGTTAATGAAGTTTATGCAGAGTATTTCGAAAATCATAAGCCAGCACGGTCTTGCGTGGAAGTCTCAAAGCTTCCTAAAGATGGGCTTGTAGAAATCGAAGTAGTTGCACTTGTACAAGGTGAATAAAACTGAATGAATTCGAGACATGAAGCTGATCTAAAACATCATTATAACGTAGATGTTGGGTCAGCTTTTTTCAATTTCTGATTACTCGCGAAAATCGACAGAAATTTCATTATTTTGTAAAAAATAAAATATTTTAATTATTTTTTATATTTTGAGCAGGAAAATGTTACTAGTGTGTAGAAACTACGTATTACGCTGGTATTATAAAAAAGGGTGGTGTGTTTTTCAAAATGGAAGTAACAGATGTAAGACTTCGTCGAGTAAACACAGATGGACGCATGAAAGCCATCGCTTCAATCACCATCGATCATGAATTTGTTGTTCATGATATCCGTGTGATTGATGGAAATAATGGAATGTTTGTTGCCATGCCAAGCAAACGGACGCCAGATGGGGAGTTCCGGGATATTGCGCATCCAATAACTTCTAATACTCGTGAAAAAATTCAAACAGCAGTATTAACCGAATACCATCGTGTGGGAGAACTGGAGTCCGCTTTGGAAGAAGCAGGCGCATCCTAAACCGCGCAACTAAGAACCTGATCTCTTCGATTAGGTTCTTTTATTTGTCAAAAAACGCCCCTGCACGTATAGAATGTTTCAATCTGTCGACAAATCCTTAGATTTCTTGAATATATCCGAATTATAAGATATATTCGTAAGGGATAATAGAGGATGTTCTTGATTTGTACTTTAGGATGTCCTAAGGAAAACGTGCATTGGAGGCTAATTATGACAACTCGTTATGCGGTGGTTTTAGCTGCTGGACAAGGAACCAGAATGAAATCTCGCTTATATAAAGTGTTACACCCTGTATGTGGGAAACCAATGGTTCAACATGTGGTGGACCAAATTACTAGGGTCAACGCTGATAAAATCGTCACCGTCATTGGACACGGAGCGGAAGATGTAAAGTCCACACTCGGTCAGAAGATAGATTACGTTCTTCAGGAGGAACAGCTGGGGACTGGACATGCTGTCATGCAGGCTGAGGAACAACTCGGCCGTCTAGAAGGAACAACAATCGTGGTTTGTGGAGATACACCTCTGATCACCTCGGAAACGATGGAAGCTCTCATTAAACATCATGAGGATGAAAATGCGAAAGTCACATTATTAACCGCTCATGCACAAGACCCAGCAGGATATGGAAGAGTTCTTCGGAACGAGGATGGTACCGTTTCAAAGGTCGTAGAACATAAGGACGCCAACGACGAAGAACGACTCGTTAACGAAATTAATACAGGTACGTACTGTTTTGATAATAAAACTTTATTTAAAGCGCTCAAGCGTGTAAACAATAATAACGTTCAAGGTGAATACTACCTCCCTGATGTAATCGAAATTGTAAAGAATGACTCAGAAACCGTAGCGGCATATCGGACTCCTTCCTTTGAAGAAACGATTGGTGTCAATGATCGTGTCGCACTTTCCGAAGTAGAACGAATTATGAAGGCGCGGATTAATGCGAATCATATGAAAAATGGTGTAACAATCATCGATCCGATGCAAACCTATATAGGCGCTGATGTTCAGATTGGGCAAGATACGGTAATAAAACCCGGAACATTACTAACGGGTACTTCTGTAATAGGTGAAGATTGTGTGATTGGACCGAACACCGAAGTCATCGATAGTACAATCGGAAATCATACGTCCATTCGACAATCCATAGTAAGTGAAAGTGACGTCGGAAATCAATCGGTAATCGGCCCGTTTGCGCATATTCGACCGCATTCCCAGCTTGGAAACGAAATAAAAGTTGGGAATTTTGTAGAAGTGAAAAAGTCAAAAATGGGTGACGGAAGTAAAGCCTCCCATCTTAGCTACATTGGTGATGCAGAAATCGGAAAGGATGTTAACCTTGGCTGCGGCTCCATTACAGTCAATTACGATGGAAAGAACAAACATCTGACGAAGGTTGAAGACGGAGCGTTTATCGGTTGTAATTCCAACTTAGTCGCACCTGTGACTGTTGGGAAGAATGCCTATGTGGCTGCTGGATCAACGATTACTGATAATGTACCGGGTGAAGCGCTGTCTATAGCACGTGCCCGTCAAACGAACAAAGAAAATTATATTTCTCAAATCCAGGAAAAACAAAACAACCACGGGAGGAAAGAATAATGGCTAAATATGAAGATTCAAAGCTTAAAGTTTTCACCCTCAACTCCAATGAAGGTTTAGCAGAGGAAATTACTGAACATATCGGGGTCAATTTAGGGAAGTGTTCCGTTACAAGATTCAGTGATGGTGAAATTCAAATCAACATCGAAGAAAGCATTCGGGGTGGAGAAGTATATGTGATTCAATCTACTTCAAGCCCAGTGAATGAACACATCATGGAGCTCTTGATTATGATTGATGCATTGAAGCGTGCATCAGCGAACACAATCAATGTAGTAATCCCGTATTATGGATATGCACGTCAGGATCGTAAAGCTCGATCAAGAGAGCCGATTACATCTAAGCTTGTTGCAAACCTGTTGGAAACTGCCGGAGCTACGCGTGTGATTACGATGGATCTTCATGCCTCACAAATTCAAGGTTTCTTTGATATTCCTGTGGACCAGCTTCTCGGTGTACCACTTCTAGCAAATTATTTTGAAGGCAAGAACCTTGATGATATCATAGTCGTTTCACCTGATCACGGAGGAGTTACACGTGCAAGAAAAATGGCGGATCGTCTGAAGGCACCGATCGCGATCATTGATAAACGACGTCCTAGACCGAATGTAGCAGAGGTTATGAACATCGTTGGTAATATCGAAGGAAAAACAGCGATCCTGATTGATGACATCATCGATACTGCAGGAACCATTACACTTGCAGCAAATGCACTGATTGAAAATGGAGCAACCGATGTATATGCTTGCTGTACTCATCCGGTATTATCCGGCCCAGCGATTGAACGTATCGAAAACTCCAAAATCAAGGAACTTGTCGTAACGAACACGATCGCATTACCTGAAGAAAAAACAAGTGATAAGCTGACCCAATTATCAGTAGCGCAACTTCTAGGTGAAGCGATCATCCGTGTACACGAGCAAAAATCTGTAAGCAAGCTTTTTGATTAATCCCGTCATCTATGTTTGAACCTCACTGTTTTCGGGTATAGTTTATAGAGGTTGTTCAAAAAGTATCCAAATGATAAACGGCGAATTTCTACGTTCCTTGTAAAAGGAAATCACTTTTACTTCGTGCGATGTTTCGCTTCCGAAGAAGAGTCTAGTGCTCGGTTTTTCCGGTCCTCACGTATTAATACCATACGCTTCGGTCCTCAAAACTGTCGCGCCTTGAACTTCTTGTTTCTGATTCGCCTACTTTTTGGAACATAGATAGTTATTTTTAAACTGATACAGGAAGGGGATTACGTTATGGCATTGAATTTAACTGCTAACAAAAGAAATGATTTCACGCGTTCATCTACGAAAAAATTACGTGAAGAGGGACAGCTTCCAGCAGTGTTTTATGGAAAAGGGAGTAATCAACCCATTTCATTGGATCGGCTTGACTTCGTTAAGACAGTTCGTGAAGGTGGCATCAATGGCGTTATTACATTAACAGTGGATAAAAGCAAGCATTCTGTAATGGTCCAAGATCTCCAAATGGATCATTTGAAAGACTTGATCATTCATGCGGATTTCAAAGAGATCAACCTGAATGAAGAAACAGATGCTGATGTACCGATCCACCTCGTTGGTGAAGCCGCTGGTGCGAAAGAAGGCGGAGTCGTTCAGCATTTCTTACACGATGTTTCGATTCGGGCTTTACCTGCAGACATTCCAAGTGAAATTGAAGTTAACGTCGAAGAATTGAACATCAGCGATGCATTTACGGTAGCAGACCTAATAGAAAATTCATCTTATCAAATTCTGACAGATCCAGAAGAGGTCGTTGTTTCTGTAACACCACCTACTGAGGAACCGGAGGAAGAGGAAGCAGAGGAAACGGATGCAGAACCTGAAGTTATCAAGGAAAGTGATAAAACAGAGGGTGAAGAGAACGATAAGGAATAATGATAGTGGAATACGAGGCGCAGCCGTGTGGGTTGCGCCTTTTTGTGTGTTCAAGCATACTGTTAATAGTACTAAAAGAGGTTGGTTGAACATTTACTTTACTGATTTAGAAGGAGTATAATGCCATGTTCAATAAAATTTTGCAGCGGTGGAAAAAGGAAGGGTTCGATGAAATGAAAGTGATAGTCGGCCTGGGTAATCCGGGTGCTAAATTTGAAAACACAAAACATAATGTTGGTTTTAAGGTGATCGATCAATTATCCGAGAGACTTTCGATTCCACTTAATAAGCAAAAGTTTAATGGGTTGTTTGGAATAGGAAATGTTGGGGAGCATAAAATATGCTTACTAAAGCCATTAACCTACATGAATCGGTCGGGTGATTCTGTCGTTCCTTTAATGAACTATTATAATGTAGATGTAGAGGACCTTTTAGTCATCTATGATGATTTAGATCTAGTTCCAGGAAAGCTTCGTTTAAGGGGAAAAGGAAGCGCCGGAGGTCATAATGGGATGAAATCGATTATCCAGCATCTAGGTACTCAGGAATTTAAAAGGGTACGTATCGGTATCGGTCGACCTGAGGTTGGTGAAGCCGTTCCAGATTATGTGTTGAAAACCTTCCGCCCCGACCAAAGACCGCAGATTGATGAAGCACTACAGCGTTCAACAGAAGCATGCGAAGATTGGGTGAAGCTCCCGTTTACCCAAGTAATGAATCAGTATAACGGTTGAATAGAAACGACGCTTCACGACCATAATGGTAGTATCGAGTCGTGAAGGAGGATCAGCTGTTGAACATTTATTACTCATGTAAGCACTGTCGTACTCCTATTGGAAAAATAGATGTTGATTCTGTCAATACTGTTAATCTAGGGTTCGACCACCTTTCGGAGAATGAACGACAGGAGTATTTATCATACGATGAAGATGGACAATTACATGTGAAGTCCATCTGTGAGGATTGTTATGAGATGTTAATCAAAAATCCAGATTACCATGCACTTGATTCTTTTATACAGTAATGAGCTTTGGTTGTTTGATCAACCAAGGCCTTTCGTATTGATTTTTTTACACGTTTAGGAAGCACAAAAAAATTTTTATAATAGAATGTAATGCAATGGCCAAAAGGAAGGAGAGAAAATGATGCAAGGATTGCTTCATCATTTTTGCGATCAAGACGATTTCCAATCTCTTGTATCCGGAATGAAAGAAGGATTGAAGGAACAACTCGTATCAGGCCTGTCCGGGTCTGCCAGGACAATGATGATGGCCTGCCTATACAAAACGAATCAATCTCCTCAACTGGTCGTGACCCATAACCTTTTTCAAGCACAAAAGTTATACGAAGACCTTGTTGAACTGGTAGGTGAGGAAGAGGTTTCGTTATATCCTGTTAACGATTTGACATCTGCTGAGATTGCGATTGCAAGCCCTGAATTAAAATCACAGCGGCTTGACGTACTAAACAGGTTGAGCAAACAAGCGAAGGGGATTATCGTTACACCGATCGCTGGACTTAGACGGATCATTCCACCACGCTCGGTTTGGAAAGATAGTCAGCTTGGCTTTGAGGTCGGCACGGATATCGACCTTGATGAATTGAAGGATAAGTTAGTAGCAATCGGCTATGAGCGTTCGGGTATGATCGCTTCGCAGGGAGAATTCAGTATTCGGGGTGGAATTCTAGATATCTTTCCATTTACAGAGTCACAGCCGGTTCGTATAGAGCTTTTTGATACTGAAGTTGATTCAATTCGGTTTTTTGATGTCGAAACACAGCGTTCTGAGAAGCAAATGGATAACGTTTCGATAGGACCTGCAGCTGAAATTTTACTTTTCGAGGAACAATACCGAAAGGGCATTTCAGAGATTGAACAAGGCTTGGCTCGTTCGTTAAAAAAGGTTAAGGATGATCGTGTAAAAGAAAAGTTAGCTGAGCACATCGGTTATGAGGTGGAACAGCTTCGGCAAAAACAAACGTTCCAGGGAATTTATAAATACATTTCTTATTATTACGATCAACCCGCTAGTTTACTAGATTATTTACCGGAAAAAACCGTCGTCATCATGGATGAAATCAGCCGGATCCAGGATACTTCTTCTCAGTTGGAAAAAGAAGAGGCGGAATGGCAGACGACGCTGTTGAATCAAGGCGAGATGTTATCCGGGGTTACTTTATCCCATCAGTATGAGATGTTATTGCAGCATAGCAAAAAGAACTTTGTTTATTTATCCTTATTTCTCAGACATGTACCGCATACGAACCCGCAAAATATCGTTAATATGACCTGTAAGTCGATGCAGAATTTTCACGGACAGCTTAACGTACTTAAGGCTGAGATTGAACGCTGGCATAAAAGTAAGGCTGCCGTCGTTTTTCTTGCTGCAAATGATGATCGGGCAAAACGGCTTGAGCGAGTATTGGCTGATTATAATATTAGTGCCGAAATTGTCGAAGGGAAGACCCGGATCATTTCATCAAAAAATCAAATCATGATTGGAGATTTGAATGGGGGCTTTGAGCTTCCAATGCAAAAGCTCGTAGTGTTGACCGAGGAGGAAGTCTTCACTAAGAAATCCCAAAAGCCTCGACGACCTCAAAAAATGTCCAACGCTGAACGAATTAAAAGCTATTCTGAGCTTAAGGTTGGAGATTATGTCGTTCATATTAACCATGGAATCGGAAAATACCTTGGCATAGAGACGCTTGAAATCAATGGTGTCCATAAGGATTATCTTCATTTAAAATACGCAGGGGATGATAAGCTTTACGTTCCTGTAGAACAAATCGACCAAGTACAAAAGTACGTAGGATCTGAAGCCAGTGAGCCTAAAGTATACAAGCTTGGGGGAAGCGACTGGAAAAAGGTTAAGAATAAAGTCAAGTCGTCTGTGCAGGATATCGCTGATGACCTGATTAAGCTTTATGCAGAGCGGGAAGCTGCGAAAGGCTTTGCTTTTTCAAGGGATGGTGGATTGCAGCAGGAATTTGAAAGCATTTTTCCATATCAAGAAACAGAGGATCAATTAAGGGCTATTGACGAAATTAAAGAGGATATGGAAAAAGAGCGTCCTATGGATCGGCTTTTATGCGGTGATGTTGGTTATGGAAAAACGGAGGTAGCGATTCGAGCTGCCTTTAAGGCGATTCACGATGGGAAGCAGGTTGCTTTGCTTGTTCCGACTACGATTCTTGCTCAGCAGCATTACGAGACGTTACAGGAACGTTTTGCAGAATTTCCAGTGACGATCAAGTCTCTCAGTCGGTTCCGGTCCCGAAAAGAACAAACGGAAACGCTAAAGGGGTTAAAGCAGGGAACCGTCGATATTGTCATCGGTACACATCGTCTACTCTCAAAAGATGTGAAATTCAAAGAGCTGGGCCTACTCATCATCGATGAAGAACAGCGGTTTGGTGTGACACATAAAGAGAAAATTAAGCAAATGAAGACGAACGTCGATGTACTTACATTGACAGCAACACCGATTCCTCGTACCCTCCATATGTCGATGCTCGGTGTGAGGGATCTTTCAGTTATAGAGACTCCGCCCGAAAATCGTTTTCCTGTACAGACGTATGTTGTCGAATACAGTGGCAATATGATTCGTGAGGCAATCGAGCGTGAGCTTTCAAGAGGCGGTCAGGTGTACTTTTTATACAATCGAGTCGAATCGATTTCGCGAATGGCTGAGCAAATTTCGATGCTCGTTCCTGACGCAAGAATCGCCTACGCACATGGACAAATGAAAGAAAACGAGCTTGAAGCGGTGATGATCGACTTTTTAGAAGGAAATTATGATGTTCTTGTCAGTACGACAATCATTGAAACCGGGGTTGATATCCCGAACGTAAACACACTGATTGTCCATGATGCCGATAAAATGGGCTTATCCCAGTTGTATCAGCTTCGTGGTCGTGTCGGTCGCTCCAATAGGGTTGCGTATTCTTACTTTATGTATCAACGTGACAAAGTTCTTACTGAGGTCGCAGAAAAACGATTACAGGCGATCAAGGAATTCACGGAATTAGGATCTGGATTCAAAATTGCGATGCGGGACTTAACTATTCGTGGGGCAGGTAACCTTCTTGGTGCTCAACAACATGGCTTTATCGATTCTGTCGGCTTTGATTTGTATTCCCAGATGCTTAAAGAGGCAATTGAGGAACGAAAAGGGGATAAACCGAAAGAAGTAACGGTCAACCTGGAATTGGATATCGATGTAGACGCCTACATTCCTTCTCTCTATATAAGTGACGAAAAACAGAAGATCGACATGTATAAACGATTTAAAGCAATAAACAGCCTAGATGATGTGATGGACCTTAAAGATGAGATGATTGATCGGTTTGGCGATTACCCAGAGCAGGTTGCGAACTTATTCTCTGTTTCACGTATCAAAATGCTTGCTCAAAAGGAAAAAGTGCTGAAGGTTGAAAAAATTAAAAATCACCAAATTCAAATCCTTTTATCAAAAGAAGCTACATTACGAATTGATGGAAGTAAATTGTTTGAAATTGTTAATAAAATTGGTCGCCATGTGAACCTCGGTATGGCAGGGGAACAAATCAAGGTTCTGATCAACCGCCGCCATTTATCCGATTCAAAGTTACTGGATACGATTGAAACGGTCATGAATCAATTTCCCAATGCTAAAAAGGAACCCGTCCAAGCCTAAGGCTTGAAGGTAAGGATGCATTAAACGATTGCTGCATAGTTGTTATGTCCTCAAGTTTTTACGCACATGCAGAGTGCTTTAGCTTTTCGAACAAGAAAATTTTCCGTTTTCTGTGAATAGATTGGCATAACGTACGGATACTAAAGAAAAAGAAATGGTATTTTTCTTCTGCTATACCATAAATGCCATTGTTTCTCCATTATCATGCAACGATAGAAAGTGAGGGCATCTAAGAATGAAAGCCACAGGTATCGTACGTCGAATCGATGATCTTGGACGGGTCGTTATTCCAAAGGAAATTCGTAGAACATTACGGATACGAGAGGGAGATCCGCTTGAAATTTTTGTTGATCGAGAAGGTGAAGTGATTTTAAAGAAATACTCCCCTATTAGTGAACTTGGGGACTTCGCACAGGAGTACGCTGAATCATTATATGAGCATACCCAGCATATTACATTAATATCAGATCGAGATACGTTTATCGCAGTCGCAGGTGGGGGCAAAAAGGATTACCAGAACAAAAGTATTGGGAAGGTGATTGAAACATCGATGAACGATCGTAAAAGTGTTGTTTCACCGCAGCCATCCTCGGTTGAGGTCGTCGATGGTAATAGTGAATCGCTCTCTCATGTCATCGCCCCTATTGTAGCCAATGGAGATCCGATCGGTGCAGTTATTTTACTTTCAAAAACGGACAAGCAGGTCGGTGATACTGAGCAAAAGCTTGCTGAAACAGCAGCTGGATTTTTAGCTAAACAGATGGAACAATAAAGGATGTTAGGAAAAACAAGGATGATCTGTACGGGATTCAGCCCGTTGCAGATCATTTCTTTTTTTATTTTATATGAGAGGCCGCTATGACATGATAAAAGTGCAAAAACAGCAGTTCGATAACCTCATTGAGTGCACATCGTTCCCTTTTCGTGCAAAAGATCAGGTTAAGGGTACGAAAGAGGCAGAATCGTTTCCTTTTACCGCACAAAATGCATTCAAGAGTACGAAAAATCTCGTCGGCCGCGGAAGTCATGAAGGCTTGATTTGAGCAGATCAACTTTATTGATGGAGAGTTCCTTTAATGGATCATCGATATCACAAAATGAATGATTCTTTAGCATAAAACTCCTATGCCGGTTGTCTTTCCTGCAAAAGGGCTCCTGGCTTGAAATGTGGTATAATGTGGCTATTATTGTCGAGCTGTAGGCGGTGTTAGAAGTTGAATCAAACAGATATACAAAAATCGTTTTGGAGAGGAACGTTTATCGTTTCCGGTGCAGCTATACTCGTAAAGGTACTAAGTGCCTTTTACCGAATTCCGTATCAAAACATTGCTGGTGATCTCGGACTTTATGTATACCAGCAGGTTTATCCTTTTTATGCAATCGCATTTGCACTGAGCCTATATGGATTCCCGTTAATGCTATCAAAATTACTTTCGGAGCATACAGGCGATAACGATATAAAAGATATCCTTTCAAATTCATTTACAGGCTTAAGTCTCTTTTTCGTTGGGTTATTTGTGACCCTTTACAGCATATCTCCGGTCATTTCAGGATTCATGCATGATCCGATGCTTACGAAACCATTGCAGGTCGCTTCATTTGCCTTTTTGTTTGTACCTATTCTTTCAGTTACACGTGGATATTTCCAAGCGGAAGGAGAAATGGTACCAACTGCTGTTTCGCAGGTACTTGAGCAATTTGTTCGGGTCAGTATGATCATTCTATTGACTGTATGGTTGGTCTCTCAGGGCTCAGACCATTATTCTGTTGGTAGTGGTGCGATCTTTGGCGGATTAGTCGGAAGCCTAGTGTCAGTCGTTGTCTTGCTTTTATATGTTAGAAATCTGGAGGGTGGTACACCATTTAATATCAACTCCTTAAAGACGTCCCGGATGATTCCTACCCTATGGGTATTATTAAAGGGTGGTTTTGCAATCTGTGTCACCACTGTCATGCTCGCATTGTTCCAGTTGATTGATGCGTTTCAAGTCGTACCGGCTCTATTAGAATCAGGTGCAGGTTTGCGAGAAGCAATAGTGAGCAAAGGGATTTTTGACCGTGGACAGCCCCTATTGCAATTAGGAACCGTAATTGCAACCGCAATGGCATTACCACTCATTCCTTTTATTGCTAAGGCAAAACAAAATCACGACAATGCCCAGATCAAAACATTTACAGGCGTCTCACTCAAATTTAGTTTTATATTCGGTGGAGCTGCGGCGGTCGGTCTCTCTGTCATCATCGTTCCGACAAATGTTTTTTTGTATCAGGATGCAGATGGATCGTTTGCATTAGGACTGCTTAGTGCAGCAATATTGTTCGGATCACTCGCCATCACGTCTTCGGCGGTTTTACAAGGACTCGGGAAAATCGGTTATCCAGTACTGTTCATTTTTGTCGCGTTAATCGTAAAAGGATTATTGAACAGTGTACTGATTCCGATGTTTGGAATTGCTGGTAGTGCACTATCAACGGTAATCGGGACGGCAATCGTAACCATTTTAAATATGATAATGATCGATCGTTTGACCGATGTGTTTAAAAGCCAACGTTTTTATAGCTGGAAGGTCATAACCGCACTTGTCCTAATGGCGATTGCTACATCTTTGTGGAAAGAGCTCTGGATGGTGCTGTACACACTTGAAGGCAGAACCTATGCAGGTTTTGTTGCACTATCTAGCGTAATGGTAGGTGGGATCGTATTTGTAAAAGCGCTCTTGTACCAGAATGTTTGGAAAAAGGAAGAGATTGCGATGCTTCCAAAAGGACAAGCTCTACTTCGCTTGCTATACAAGGAAAGGATCGGTGGGAATGGGTAATACGATTACGGTAATAGGACTCGGAGCAGGAGACTTGGAACAAATGCCACTCGGAGTTTATAAACAGCTTAAAGAAGCGCCTCACTTATTTTTAAGAACAAAGGAACATCCAGTCGTAAAGGAGCTTGAAAACGAGGGAATAGAGTTTAAAAGCTTCGACCACCTATATGAACAGGCGTCCGATTTTAGCAGTGTTTACCGGGAGATTGTGAACCAGCTCTGGAAGGAGTCTGAAACGAACAGCATTGTTTATGCGGTCCCTGGACATCCACTTGTCGCAGAACAAACGGTCCAACTGCTTTTACAGGAAAAAAATGATCAACAAGCAAGTGTCGTTTTGAATGGGGGGCAAAGCTTTCTGGACGCAATGTTTCAGGTGCTGCAAATCGATCCGATCGAAGGATTCCAGCTCTTAGACGGAGTTTCACTAACTGCGGAACAGCCTAATTTACAGCAGCACGTTATCATTGCACAGGTGTATGATTCCTTTACAGCCTCACATGTAAAACTGCTATTGATGGAACGATATTCAGATGACTATCCGGTTACTGTGGTTACGGCAGCAGGCACGAAACAGGAATCGCTTGTGACCGTCCCATTGTATGAGCTGGACCGTCATGTCGAAGTGAATAATTTAACAGCCATTTATTTGGCACCGATTAAGGACTCTGCTCTATTAAACCGGGAATTCTCAACACTTAAAGACGTGATTCGTACGTTACGAGGACCGAACGGCTGCCCTTGGGATAAGAAACAAACACATGAAAGCTTACGAAAGTATCTGCTTGAGGAAGCGTACGAGGTAATCGAAGCGATTGATGAAGAAGATGATGACCATCTCGCAGAAGAGCTTGGTGATGTGTTGCTTCAGGTCATGCTTCATTCGCAAATTGGTGAGGATGAGGGTTATTTTACAGTTGAGGATGTGATTGAATCAATCACTGAAAAAATGATCCGCCGCCACCCGCACGTTTTTGGAGACGAAAAGCTCTCTTCACCAGAAGAAGTGACGGAAGTATGGAATGAGATTAAAAAAGCCGAGAAATCCAATGATAAACAAGAATCCAAATCGCTCCTAGACACTATCTCTAAAAGTATCCCAACATTAACGAGGGCTGAGCTATTGCAAAAGAAAGCAGCGAAAGTAGGATTTGATTGGAAAGAGGCTGAGCCGATCCACGATAAAATTCATGAAGAGCTTAAAGAGTTTCAGGATGCAGTCGATGATAGTGATAGGGACAGGATGGAGGCTGAGTTTGGAGATTGTTTGTTTGCACTCGTGAATCTTGCTCGTTATTATAAGGTTGATCCCCAGCTGGCCCTCGGACGCACGAATCGGAAGTTTTATGACCGGTTCCGTTATATCGAGCAAGAACTGACGAAACAAGGGATTTCTTTTGATGAAACAAACCTAGAAGAAATGGATGTCCTTTGGGAACAAGCAAAAATTTTACCGAAAAAGAAGGAATCAACGGATTTTTAGAGAAATTTATTGTTGGAATGGACAGAGACCGCGCCTAGCGTACGAATCTGTCTATCAAACAAGGTAAGAAACCAAGAGGAGGTACATACAGATGAACAAAAACGATTTGATTACGAATATCGCTGAAAAGTCTGGTATGACAAAGAAAGATGTAGAAACGGTTGTAAATGGTGTTCTTTCAGAAATCACAGGTGCACTTAAAGATGGAAGCAAGGTTCAGTTCGTTGGTTTTGGAACGTTTGAAACAAGAGAGCGTTCAAGCCGCTCTGGTCGCAACCCACAAACCGGTGAAACAATTAACATCCCAGCATCTACTGTTCCGGCATTCCGTGCAGGAAACAAGCTGAAAGACGCAGTAAAATAAATGCGCTTAGACAAGTTTTTAAAGGTTTCCCGCCTGATCAAGCGACGGACAGTCGCAAAGGAAATATCTGATCAAGGTAGAATCCTGATTAATGGGAACGCCGCTAAGGCTTCCTCAACTGTTCAACCAGGGGATGAGCTTCAAATCCGATTCGGGCAAAAGATCGTCACGATCCAGGTTGAACAACTTAAAGAGACCACAAAAAAAGAGGATGCAGCCTCAATGTATACTGTCTTAAGCGAGACTCGAACGCAGGAAGAGGTATAATTTTTAAGCTCAGCTTCACTGTCTTAAGTGAATCGTAAGTTTGCGGAAGAACATGTATAAGAAGAGGTACATCTCCAAAAAAAGGATATTTATTATCAGGGGTTTTGAAGACACCGGAGCGGTATCCGGTGTCTTTTTTGAATGGCTAAAAGGTTTAAAATTTTGCGGTGAAGATATGATGTCTAACTCCAGCGCCTAATGTTGCTTGTTCTAATTTCCCCTCCATTTTCATACATTGGTACAAACCATTAGGAGGGGAGTCTCTATGGATCAATATTATGATTACAATGGACAGTCCTACAATAAATCCACCACAACAGCACCTGATCACGACGTCAAAATGCGTGGCAGGAAAGCACTGGATATAACAGGTGTAAAGCAGGTTGAGAGCTTTGATAATGAAGAATTCCTGTTGGAAACCTCAATGGGCTTTCTAGCTGTAAGAGGTTACAACCTAAAAATGAAAAATCTTAACCTGGATCAAGGCCTTGTCTCCATCGAAGGTAAAGTATATGATTTGGTTTACCTCGATCAGCAACAGGGTGATAAATCCAAAGGATTCTTTAGCAAGCTATTCAAATGACACTCACAGTTCAGTTCTATACGATACTTGCTATGATCGGAAGCGGTATATGGCTTGGTGCAACATTAGATACGTATCATCGATTCCACCCAAGAGGCAAACGCTGGAACTGGCTACGCTTCATCAACGACATTTTATTCTGGGTATTACAAGCGTTGATCATCTTCTATGTTTTGCTGCAAGTGAATAGAGGCGAGGTTCGTGTCATCATTTTTCTCGCGCTTCTTTGTGGCTTTGCTTGTTACCAGGGCTTATTACAATCCCTTTATAAAAGACTGTTAGAGCGGATCATCAAGATAACAATCGGTATCATTCGTTTGATAAGAAGGACCTTTACCATCCTAGTTTACAATCCTGCAAAAGTAATATTGAATCTCCTCGTTGGCTTCAGTAAAATGATAGGTAGACTTCTATTATCCGTACTCCTTTTTATAACAGGGATCCTTATTTACCCATTAAAACTGATTGGAAGGCTATTGTTACGCTTAATTCCGAAAAAAATTTGGACAAATCTAAAAGGTGTAGCAGGAATTATAAGGAAGTCAACGAATACTGTGAAGAGTTGGATTGGAAAACTGAGAAGGTAAGGAGGTTCAGGATGGTACAGCGAAACGGCAAAGTAACTGCCCTTAATGAAAACTATGTAAAAGAAGAAAATCTCAAGCAACAACGGGTAGTCCGTCGGAAAAAAGGGTTGATCCGCCGTTTAACTGCGTTTGGTGTGCTTGTCGTCATCATTTTCACCGTCATGATATCTACGATCACCTCCCAATCAGCTGTAATTGCAGAGAAAAAGGAAGAGCGTCAAAAGGCTGTGGAACGATTACAGGAAGTCACGAAAGAAAAATCACAACTTAAAGAAGAAGTGAATAGACTACAAGACCCGGAGTACATTGGTGAAGTTGCACGCAGAGATCACAGCATGTCCAAGCCGGGAGAGACGATCTTTAAAGTCTCTGAAGACTAAGAAGACACTCGTTGACACGCTATTTTTAAGGGATGTATAATATAGAGGATATTCATGGGCTTGAGCACAGAGTTTAAAAGGATGTTCAAAAAGTGATTTTTGAACGCAGACTTTTAGTAAATTTGAGTTTTTTAATTTTTAAGGAGGAGCAATTTTTACATGACAATTGAAGTGGGCAGCAAATTACAGGGAAAAGTATCAGGTATTACCCATTTTGGAGCATTTGTTGAGCTGCCAGATGGAATCACCGGGTTGGTTCACATCAGCGAGGTTGCCGATCGTTACGTAAAGGACATCAACGAACATCTATCAGTAGGGGATGAGGTTGAAGTCAAAGTCATCAATGTTGATCCAACTGGAAAGATCGGGCTTTCGATTAAGAAGGCAAAAGAGCAACCAAAGCAATTTAAGCCAAGATCAGATCGTCCACGTGGTCGAGGAGGAAAGCCGAGAAGACCGAACACTGAAATCGTATCCTTCGAGGACAAATTGAATCGTTTCTTAAAGGATAGTGAGGATCGTTTAACTTCTCTCAAAAGGCAAACCGAATCCAAACGAGGGGGGCGCGGTGCACGCCGGGGTTAACCAATATCTGCTGCTTGCCGATTGTAGTAAAAATTGTTCATTGATCGGAAACGCTAGCACAATCAAGTACGAAGAGGCTGATCCAAATCAGTCTCTTTTTTATGGAATCGAATACCATTAAATGTTTGTCGAAAAAACTATTGACTTGAATCTTATAATCTTGTATTATTCTTGTTGTGTCTTTTAAAAGATATTTGTTTTGGCGGTGTAGCTCAGCTGGCTAGAGCGTACGGTTCATACCCGTGAGGTCGGGGGTTCGATCCCCTCCGCCGCTACCATTTTATAATAGTAGATTAATAGAATGGCCCCTTGGTCAAGTGGTTAAGACACCGCCCTTTCACGGCGGTAACACGGGTTCGAATCCCGTAGGGGTCACCATTATACATAACAATAAGCAAATTCGAATAGGGACTGACCTTTTTGAGGTCGGTCCTTTTTGTGCTTTTTTAGGAAGATATGTTTTCAGCAAGAGCGCAATGCCGATTCAGGACCTTTTTACTATGTGTGGCCGATATATTATGATTTGCGGCCGATATATCGAATTCCGTGGTTGAATCAGCGTTTTTGGATAAGGTGAATGCTTGTAAATCTCCCAAAACGACTCTAAACTTACGCAAAATTTGCATTTTTAACCTAAATTGCACTCAACTGAATAATTTTTTCGATTTATTCATCGCAATCGCAATCGTCCAATATTTAACCTAATTACCTTCTGCTAAGCTTCGGAAAAAAACTGAGCGAAGGAAAACCGCTTAGGTTCCTTTTTAAAAGTACAAAAAATGCAATGGTCTTTAATACTTCGCCATATTTTTCCTTTCGCACACCCTTACCCCCCAACCCCTTTGTACAAGCCTTTTTCGAACATTAACGATTTCCTAATCATCCAATAGACCTATTTGAAAAATGAATCATAATGACGTCGAACATCAAAACCCGTCGAGAAGTTTTTTTAGTAGAATCTGATGGTTTGACAAATTATGAATGAACTTCGTGTTTTAATAGAGAGCACAAATCTATTAACGGGTGGTGCAACGGATGATTCATAAGGTAGGATCGGAAAGCAGCGACATACTAAGCAGGATCGTAGTTGTAGAAAAATTAAAACGGAACGTAACGTTGCAGACAAAAGAGACAAAGCTAAAGGTAGAACGCGTTTTTCTCCACTGGAGTGTATTGTTGTTCTGTACTGGTTTTTTGCTTGGACGAGCCCTCATCCTATCTGAAATATCCCCATTTGCTTTACCGTTTTTTGGAGCGGTACTTCTGCTTAAATCTGAGCGGGCGGGTGTTGCGGCAGTTGCCTTAATAACAGGCGCTTTAACAACATTTGATAAGACGGGCTTATTTGTCTGTATCGGTTTAATTGTCTTCTTTGTTCTCCACTCTATCATTACGAAGCTCGCAAAAACCAATTACAAGATTTTACCGATTACGGTGTTTGCAGCAAGCTTTATAACGCGGATGAGCTTGTTATCCTTTTCTTCAGAACCGATTACGACTGGGACGCTGTTGATGGTTACAATTGAAGCGGGTCTCAGTAGTATTCTTACAATGATTTTTTTACAAAGCATACCGCTTCTTTCACTTAGGAAGATTCAACATTCGTTAAAAAATGAAGAAATCGTCTGTTTTATTATATTGTTAGCTTCTGTTATGACAGGAACGATCGGCTGGCAAATCTATGATCTATCAATCGAACATATTCTTTCACGCTATTTGGTGCTGGTCTTTGCGATAGTAGGCGGGGCTGCGATCGGTTCTACGGTCGGAGTCGTGACTGGCCTTATTCTTGGACTAGCTAACATCGACAGCCTCTATCAAATGAGCTTGCTTGCTTTCTCTGGCTTGTTAGGTGGTCTTTTAAAAGAGGGCAAGAAAATTGGTGTGGGTATCGGTCTGCTGATTGGCACGTTATTACTCGGATTGTATGGGTCTGAAAATGTAATTTTAACAAAAACCCTATTAGAATCGGGTGTTGCAATGGCGTTGTTCTTCCTCACACCGAACAATGCAATCTCGAAAATCTCCCGCTACATACCCGGAACAAAAGAATATACGCAAGAACAACAACAATATTTACGGAAAATTCGCGATGTAACTGCACATAGAGTCGAACAATTCTCTAACTTGTTCCAAGTGCTGTCAAATAGTTTTTCGGCTGCTGGGACGTTAGGTGTAAAGGAAGATGAGGAGAAACGTGAGTTGGATATGTTTCTCGGAAATGTAACGGAAAAAACATGTCAAACCTGCTTTAAAAAACGTCATTGCTGGGTGAATAACTTTGATAAAACCTACGATTTCATGACGCAAATAATGGCTGAAACCACACCGGAAGGAAAGCTCGAAGACAGAGGCTTACAGCGGGAATGGGAACGTCACTGTGTCCGGTCGAAAAAAGTGGGGGAAACGATTCAATATGAGCTTGGTCAATATCATGCCAATATTAAACTGAAACAACAGGTAAAAGAGAGTAGACGACTTGTTGCAGAACAACTACATGGTGTTTCTCAAGTTATGGATAATTTTGCAAAAGAAATTCAAAGAGAACGCGAAAATCATCAACTTCAAGAAGAACAAATTAAAGAAGCACTTGATGATATTGGTCTCGAGGTTGGGAATATCGAAATCTACTCTCTAGATAAAGGGAGTGTTGACATAGAGATGAGCATTCCTTACTGCAATGGGCGTGGGGAATCAGAAAAGGTGATCGCCCCCCTTTTATCCGATATTTTGGAGGAAACGGTGATCGTAAAAAATGAAGAATGCTCTGCTTATCCGAATGGGTACTGTCATGTTTTGTTCAGCTCTGCTCAAAATTTCATCGTAGAAACAGGGGTGTCGAGTGCAGCGAAAGGAGGGGCATGGGTTTCCGGTGACAGTCATTCGATGATTGAGCTTGGAGCCGGGAAGTATGCGGTTGCAATAAGTGACGGAATGGGGAATGGAGAGCGCGCCCATCTCGAAAGCAATGAAACATTGAAATTACTGCAAAAGATTCTCCAATCCGGCATCGATGAAACGACCGCAATCAAGTCTGTGAACTCTGTATTAGCCCTAAGGACGACCGATGAGGTATTTTCGACATTGGATTTGGCAATGATTGATCTTCAGGATGCATCTGTCCGGTTTTTGAAAATCGGTTCAAGCCCGAGCTTTGTGAAACGAAGTGGACAGGTAAGGATGATCGAAGGGAGTAACCTTCCGATGGGGATTATTGAAGAATTTGATGTGGAGGTTGTAAGCGATGAACTGAAGGCAGGTGACCTTCTCGTCATGATGAGCGACGGGATCTTCGAAGGACCTAAGCATGTTGAAAATAAAGAGTTATGGATGAAGCGAAAAATTCGAGAAATTGACTCAGATGACCCTCAGATTATCGCAGACCTGTTGCTTGAGGAAGTAATTCGAACGGACAGCGGCGAAATTGATGATGACATGACGGTAGTCGTTACAAAAATCCAACGGAACATTCCGAAGTGGTCGACGATCCCGCAACGCAGGAAGGTAATCCGAAAACAAGCTTGAAAGCCTTGTGAAAATATAGTTTGAACCTCCTATCAAAGTATAAAAGCCCCTCTCCTTGACCATCATGGTAATAATTATTCAATGAGAGGGGATTTATTATGAGTAAAGGAACATTGAAGCAAATATTGCTGATTACGGATGGATGCTCGAACCACGGTGAGGATCCGGTGGCAATTGCGGCACTGGCGAAGGAAAAGGGAATCTCAGTCAATGTTATCGGTATTTTATCTCAAAATGAGACGTATAGTGAACATGGTCTAAAAGAGGTTGAGGATATCGCCATGAGTGGGGGCGGAATCAGTCAAATCGTGTATGCGAACCAGCTTTCACAAACCGTTAAGATGGTTACCCAAAAAGCGATGACTCAGACAATCCACGGCCTGATCAATAAGGAGCTGACTCATATCCTCGGTGATGGGCAGCAAATGGAGGACCTTCCACCGGATAAGCGGGGAGAGGTTATGGAAGTCGTGGATGAAATTGGCGAAACAGTAGACCTTGAAGTGCTTATTTTAGTTGATATTTCGGCAAGTATGGATGATAAACTCCCTACCGTCCAAGAATCGTTGATCGATCTTTCAATTTCGCTGAATTCAAGGACCGGGAATAATTCATTTGCAATCTATGCATTTCCAGGCAAACGACAATCGATTGATCAGCTTATGGATTGGGATACTCGGCTTGATTCGCTTGTAAAAACCTTCAAAAAGATCTCAACAGGTGGGATTACACCGACCGGTCCTGCATTGAGAGAGGCACTTGAACTGTTTTCAGAAAAACGTTCAAAACGCAAGCTGCTAGGTGGATATGATGAATACATCGAAGAATCCGGAAGTTAATAACATCAATCCAGGTACAGTCATATCTGGAAAATGGAATAAGCATCAATATACGATACTTCGGGAACTCGGGTCAGGCGCGACCGGAACGGTATATTTGGCACGAGGAAATGGGACGAAGGTAGCACTAAAGGTTAGCAGGGACAGCTTATCGATTACATCTGAAGTGAATGTTCTCAAACATTTATCAAAGGTCCAGGGAAAAAAGCTTGGGCCTTCTTTTATCGAAATGGATGATTGGAACATTTCGCAGCAGTCCATTCCCTTTTATGTAATGGAATATGTACAGGGAGACACACTGTTTTCATTTATGAAGCAACGGAAGGATGAATGGTTTGGTATCATCCTGATCCAATTACTCGGGGATTTGAGCGATCTGCATAAGGCAGGGTGGGTTTTTGGCGACTTAAAGCCGGACAATCTTCTTATTTCAGGACCCCCTCCAAAAATTCGTTGGTTGGATGTCGGCGGGACCACGATGATCGGAAGAGCAATTAAAGAATATACTGAGTTTTTCGATCGTGGCTTTTGGGGGCTCGGTTCGAGACGTGCAGATCCATCCTACGACCTTTTTGCTGTCGCGATGATCATCATTAACTTTGCATACCCATCCCGGTTTGACAAAAAAGAGGGCGGATGGGAGCAGTTAAAAAGGTACATAGAACGAGATCGGTGGTTGCGGAAATATAGGAATGTTCTCTATAAAGCAATCAATGGAAAATACCAAACAGCACAGGATATGAAAGATGATTTACTTTCCTATTATTCCAAAACGACATCATCTGTACCGACACCAAAGCAACCAAAACAACCAAAACAACCAAAGAACACGCATCGACCAAGCAATCGACACGTGCATGTGCGTTATCAGCAGAAAAAAATAAAAAAACGTCGCGGAGCCTTGGAAACCGTACTCATCTTCCTTTTTATGTTTGCCTTTTATGCAATTTACCTTATTGGCCACATGTAGCGGCAAGTTTGGTAGTTAAGGGTTCGTGTTCATCCTGCGCGAAGTTTAGTCTCTGGCATTGATCTCTTTTTAAAAGTAAAATGGGCTTAATCGATGTTTAGCTCTGTTTAAGGTAGAGTCAAAAGGGGAGTAGGAAGATGATCGAAGCTGTTGATGCATTCGTAAAGCAACATGAACTGATTCGTAGAAGCTCAACGATTGTAGTCGGAGTTTCAGGCGGTCCTGATTCAATGGCCCTCCTGGACTACTTTATTAAAAAGAAGGATGAGATGGATCTTACACTTATAGTTGCACACGTTGACCACATGTTTCGCGGTCAACAATCGGAAGAGGATGCGGCCTTCGTCGAAGATTATTGTAAGTCACATGATATTACCATTGCATCTGTAAAAAAAAACGTCCCTTTATATATAAAAGAAACGGGTGAATCTCCACAACAAGCTGCCCGAAATGTAAGGTATACCCATTTTAAATCGGTGATGATTCAGTACGGTGCAGAGTATCTTGCTCTCGGTCATCATGGTGATGATCAGATTGAAACAATGCTGATGGGAATGGTCCGTGGAACCGAGGGATCCGGCATTACCGGAATCCCGGTACAAAGGTCCTTTCATGCGGGTAAGGTTATTCGACCTTTTTTAGGAATAACAAAGGAAGAAATTGTGCATTATTGTAAAGATGCGAAAATTCCATACCGGATCGATCCGAGTAATGACAGTCAAGCTTATACACGAAACCGCTATCGTACACACGTCCTCCCGTTCCTTAAGGAAGAGAATCGGGATGTACATCGAAAGTTTCAACGATTAAGTGAACGACTGACTGAGGACGAAAAGCTCTTACAATCCATTTGTGAAAATGAGATGGACAGCGTGATTCTGCAAAAATGTGACAAACGAATGACATTGTCGGTCGAGCGTTTCTTGGGACTGGCAAATCCTTTACAAAGAAGAGGGATTCATCTAATATTAAACTATCTTTATCGAACGAACCCTGCGATTATTTCGTATACACACATAGAGGATTGCATAAAGCTCATCGAATCCCTTAACCCCTCTGGATCCATAAATCTTCCTAGAGGTTTACTCGTTCAACGAAGCTACGACAAATGTCTGTTTTCGTTTGAAAAGAAGAGGGAACATAGCGGTTATACTTATAGTCTCAAGCCTGGACAGGTACTTGATCTTCCTGTTGGGAACCTATCCATGCATGCCGATTCAAACATACATATGATGAAAGGAAAAGACACCTTTTTCTTTCAGCCCTCTCAAATTCAATGGCCATTAGTCGTTCGAACACGAAGAGATGGTGACCGAATCCGGCCAAAGGGAATGCAGGGATCCAGGAAAGTGAAGGATATTTTCATTGATGCTAAGCTGACTAAGGAATTAAGAGACGTTTGGCCGATTGTTGAGGATGGATCGGGAATGATCGTGTGGATTCCTTTAATGAAGCATGCGGAATTATCAAACGCAGATCGACATGATCAAGAAAAATTGGCACTCCATTTTGAAAATTACAAGCATCAGGTTTAGGAGGAATACATACTTATGAAAAGCGATATGGAGGAGATCCTGATTTCCGAGGAAGAAATTCAGGTCAAAGTGAAGGAACTCGCTGAACAGCTTACAGAGGAATACGGAGATCGTTTCCCGCTCGTAATTGGTGTTCTAAAGGGTGCCCTTCCATTCATGGCTGACCTAGTAAAGCGCATGGACATCCATGTGGAACTTGATTTTATGGATGTTTCAAGCTATGGGAATTCAACCGTTTCTTCTGGAGAGGTAAAGATCATCAAGGATTTAAATACATCAATTGAAGGCCGTGATGTGCTGATCGTAGAGGATATCATCGACAGTGGCCTTACGCTCAACTACCTCGTTGAATTGTTTAAGCATCGAAAGGCGAAATCGATCAAGATTGTTACATTGCTCGATAAACCTACTGGCCGAAAGGTCGACCTACAGCCAGATGTCGCAGGTTTTACCGTTCCTGATGCCTTTGTTGTCGGGTATGGCCTCGACTTTGCAGAACGCTATCGAAACCTCCCTTTCATTGGGGTTTTGAAGCCGGAAGTCTATCAGAACTAGAAGAGGATGTTCAAAAAGTATCCAAGGGCCCATGCACCTGCGTCTAACTAGTCATGCTAACGATGGAGGCTTCCTCGGTGCAACTCGCAGTGTTCGTGCAAGTAACGCTCGTTGATAAACGGCGAATTTCTGCGTTACTCGGTTTTTCCGGTCCTCGTGTATTAACACCATACACTCCGGTCCTCAAAACTGTCGTGCCTTGAACTTCTTGTTTCTGATTCGTCTACTTTTTGAACGCACTTCAGTAAGTCCATTTTGTTGTGAAGTAATGAACATTTATGATACTATAAATTATGATTTGCATGTACGTTTTCTTTACACGCGAGAGGAGGTAAGGGATGAATCGCATCTTTAGAAATACAATATTCTATCTATTAATATTCCTTGTCGTTGTTGGGGTTGTCAGCTTCTTTAACGGCGGTGATGACGGCGAACGAAAATTGAGATATGACGAATTTGTAAGTGCTCTAGAAAACGGTGAAGTGGAGTCTATTACCATGCAGCCGGAGAATTTGGTTTATACCGTGCAAGGACAGCTAAAGTCCTACGATGATGAAACCTATTTTACGACGAACATTCCTCCGGAAATGAGTGAGGAAGTCCTAACCCTGATCAAGGGCGCTGAGATTGAAGTCAAACAAGCAGAGGGAACGAGTGGATGGGTAACCTTCTTCACCTCGATCATTCCTTTTGTCATAATCTTTATCTTGTTCTTCTTCCTTCTGAATCAGGCCCAGGGTGGCGGAAGCCGGGTCATGAACTTCGGAAAGAGCAAAGCGAAATTATATAATGAAGAAAAGAAGAAAGTCACCTTTAAGGATGTTGCAGGTGCTGATGAAGAAAAGCAGGAGCTCGTTGAGGTCGTAGAATTTCTTAAAGATCCACGAAAGTTCGCTGCACTTGGCGCACGTATTCCGAAAGGGGTCTTGCTTGTCGGACCACCAGGAACCGGTAAAACCCTACTAGCAAGAGCTGTTGCTGGTGAGGCAGGAGTCCCATTCTTCTCGATCAGTGGTTCTGATTTCGTCGAGATGTTTGTCGGGGTCGGTGCATCCCGTGTACGTGATTTGTTTGAAAACGCTAAGAAAAATGCACCATGTATCATCTTTATCGATGAGATTGACGCAGTTGGTCGTCAGCGTGGTGCCGGACTAGGCGGCGGACATGATGAGCGTGAGCAAACATTGAACCAATTGCTCGTTGAAATGGACGGATTCAGTGCAAACGAAGGAATCATTATTGTTGCAGCAACGAACAGACCGGATATTCTTGACCCGGCATTGTTACGTCCAGGCCGCTTCGATAGACAAATTCCAGTTGGTCGACCTGATGTTAAAGGGCGTGAAGCTGTATTAAGAGTACACGCGCGCAATAAACCTCTCGCTGAAGAAGTCGATTTAAAAACCATTGCCATGCGGACACCAGGCTTTTCTGGTGCAGACCTTGAGAACCTCTTAAACGAGGCAGCTCTTGTGGCGGCAAGACGAGACAAAAAGAAAGTCGATATGGAAGATATTGATGAAGCGACAGATAGAGTTATTGCTGGACCTGCAAAGAAAAGCAGGGTGATCTCGAAGAAAGAAAAAGACATCGTTGCTTATCATGAAGCCGGACATACGATGATTGGACTCGTACTTGACAATGCTGAGATTGTCCATAAAGTTACCATCGTTCCTCGTGGTCAAGCTGGTGGGTATGCGGTAACACTTCCGAAAGAAGATCGCTACTTTATGACAAAGCCTGAATTAGTCGACAAGATTACCGGTCTACTCGGGGGTCGTGTCGCTGAAGAAATTTCATTCGGTGAAGTGAGTACAGGTGCAAGCAATGACTTCCAACGTGCGACAGGTATTGCTCGTCGAATGGTTACTGAGTTCGGTATGAGCGATAAGCTTGGACCGATGCAGTTTGGGCAAGGTCAGGGAGGAAACGTATTCCTCGGTCGTGACATTCAAAACGAACAAAATTACAGTGACGCGATTGCGCATGAAATTGATTTGGAAGTACAAAAGATCATTAAAGACGCATACAGCAACTGTAAGGATATTCTCGTAAAGAACCAGGAAAAATTAAACCTGATCGCCGAGACGTTAAAAGAAGTGGAAACACTCGATGGCGAACAGATCAAATCGCTTTATGAAACAGGGAAAATGCCTGAGGGTTATGAAACTCCGAAGAAAAAGGAAGAGGACGAGGATGTCAAGGTGACCATCACGAAAAAGGAAGAAACGACAAGTGATGAAAACCCATCATCTGAAGACTCTCCAACTGATGAAAATAAAAACGATTAATTAATACAAAAGGATTGACTCCTTCAGTGCCGAGTCAATCCTTTTTTTGTTTTTCAGGACGCTTGAATGATTATCATTGTCATAATGATTTTCAATACGTGTTTTCAATAAGTGATTGTGATATAACTAAAGAGAGAAATCGGCAAAGATGGTGGAGGTAAGCATGATTTTAGTAATTGATGTAGGGAATACAAATATTGTTCTCGGCGTTTATGACGGGGACGAATTAAAATATCACTGGAGAATCGGAACAAGCCGTAAAAAGTCAGAAGATGAATACGGAATGTTTATTACCAATCTTTTATCACATGTTGGTTTAGAGATTGGGGACATAAAGGGCATCATCATTTCATCTGTAGTACCGCCAATTATGTTTCCGCTCGAAAAAATGTGTGAGAAGTACTTTGGGATTCAGCCTATGGTAATCGGTCCTGGAATCAAGACTGGACTTAATATTAAAACAGAGAATCCGCGAGAGGTTGGGGCTGACCGTATTGTAAATGCAGTTGCTGCCATACATGAATATGGAAGTCCGCTCATTATCGTCGATTTCGGAACAGCGACAACGTATTGTTATATTGATGAACAGAGAAACTACCTAGGTGGAGCGATTTCACCCGGTATAGGGATATCGACTGAAGCATTATATACACATGCAGCTAAGCTGCCAAGAATCGAGATTACAAGTCCTGACACTGTGATTGGTAAAAATACGGTCAGTGCGATGCAGGCCGGAATTTTTTATGGGTATGTCGGCCAGGTCGAGGGGATTGTCCAACGTATGAAGACCAAAGTGAATGTTAATCCAAAAGTGATTGCAACCGGGGGCCTCGCAAAACTGATCGGTAAAGAGTCACCGCACATTGATGTTGTAGATCCTTTTCTTACTTTGAAGGGTTTGCAGCTTATTTACCGTAAAAACAGTGAACAATAATAGTGGAAGTTTAACTATATAAGGAGGAAGTTCTCCATGTCTGATTACTTGGTAAAAGCATTGGCGTTTGACGGTAATATACGTGCATTTTCAGTAAATACAACAGAAATGATCCGTGAGGCTCAACGTAGACAGAAGACCTGGCCGACAGCATCAGCGGCGTTAGGCCGGGCAATGACTGCCTCAACAATGATGGCATCGATGCTAAAAGGAGAAAGTAACAAGCTTACAGTCAAGATTGAAGGCGGTGGTCCGATCGGGGCGATTATCGTAGACGCTAACGTAAAAGGCGAGGCACGAGGATATGTATCAAATCCACAAGTCCACTTTGATAAAAATGAAAAAGGTAAGCTTGATGTTGCCAGGGCAGTTGGGAAAGATGGATACCTTTCCGTTGTGAAAGACCTAGGTCTACGTGAAAACTTTACGGGACAGGTCCCACTTGTCTCAGGTGAACTAGGGGACGATTTTACGTACTATTTTGTTTCTTCTGAGCAGATTCCATCTGCAGTTGCAGTTGGGGTTTTAGTCAATCCGGATAATACGATTCTAGCATCAGGCGGTTTTATCATTCAAGTCATGCCGGGGGCTGCAGATGAAATGATCACGTTTATTGAAAAGCGGCTGCAAGCCATTGATCCTGTGTCTAAGATGATTGAACAGGGAATGACACCAGAAGAGCTATTATACAACGTACTTGGTGCAGAGAATGTAAAATTATTAGATAAATCGCCTATTCAATTTTCATGTCAGTGCTCTAAAGAGCGAATCTCAAATGCAATGATCAGTATTGGTGAAGAAGAAATCCAGAATATGATTGATGAAGATGGTCAGGCAGAGGCGAACTGCCACTTTTGCGGTGAATCCTACCATTTTACAAAAGAGGATCTAATAAAATTACGTGATGAAGCAAAGGAAACCGAATAGCAATTACCATCGCACCAACCTTATATGTATTGACCAGAGATGTCGTCATTAATGGGGAGAAACTGAGTAAACATTATAGAGAACAAAGTAATTGAATTAATATTCAGTCAATGATATGATTGGAACACAACTATTCCTATAAAAATACTAGGTATTAAGGAGTGAAAGGTATGAGAGTGGGAAAGTCTATTGTTGATCTAATTGGTGAAACACCGATCGTTAAACTGAACCGACTGACAGGGCCAGAGGATGCAGAAGTCTATCTGAAGCTTGAATTCATGAACCCGGGAAGTAGTGTAAAGGACCGGATTGCCTTTGCAATGATTGAAGCCGCAGAAAGAGAAGGTAAGTTGAAAGAAGGAGACACGGTCGTTGAGCCGACAAGCGGAAATACTGGTATCGGTCTCGCGATGGTATGTGCGGCCAAAGGTTATCGTACCCTTCTAATCATGCCTGAGACGATGAGTATGGAGCGCCGTAACCTGTTACGAGCGTACGGAGCTGAACTGATCCTTACTCCAGGGCCTGATGGGATGAAGGGAGCGATCGCCCAGGCGGAAGAGCTTGTGCGGGATAAAGGGTATTTCATGCCGCAACAGTTCCAGAACGAAGCGAACTCTGCCATTCATAGGGATACGACTGGAAAAGAGATTGTTGAACAAATGGGTGATCAACTGGATGCATTTGTATCCGGGATTGGTACGGGTGGAACAATCACCGGTGCAGGGCAAGTTTTAAAAGAAAACTACCCATCAATAAAAATTTACGCATTAGAGCCTGAAGATTCCGCAATTCTCTCAGGAGGCAAGCCTGGTCCACATAAAATCCAAGGACTTGGAGCGGGGTTTGTTCCTTCTATTTTGAACACTGATATTTATGATGAAGTGTTGACGGTTTCAACAGAAGAATCATTTGAATATGCAAGGCGAGCGGCAAAAGAAGAAGGAATTCTGGGAGGGATTTCTTCCGGTGCAGCGATTTCTGCTGCAATTCGTGTAGCGAAGCAGCTAGGAAAAGGAAAGAAGGTCCTTGCTGTTCTGCCGAGTAACGGGGAACGCTATCTCAGTACACCGCTATATCAATTTGATGAGAAATAAATAGGGAAAAGGGTAACCAGCATGTTTGTTTGGTTACCCTCTTTCAGTAGTAGGAATCATTTTACCAGTTATAATCCTTCTCATAACCGAGTTCAATTAGGAGATCCCCTGCCACCTTTTTAAATTGATCTTTCGTCGCATCATCAAATTCCACTTTCCAATCCCCTGACTTGCCCTTCCTGTATGTAGGAGACTTTTGTGGTTGCACGGAATTCTGCATCTCCTTTGCAGTCAGCTTCATATAACCTGGTACATTTTCGATATTTAAGAATCGGATCATATTCATGAGGACTTTTTTCTGTGATTTTGATGATTCGACTAAACTTTCGTAAGAAATTGGAAGCACGTTGTTTGCGTATTTCCAGCCTAAAAATTGACGGTACCAGTCATTAATATTCATTCTACTGACATAACCACATTCAAACCCATTGATTAAAGCAACGCACCTGCCCTTTACATCGTAATTGTTTTCCACAAAGAAACGGCGGGTGGGGTTATTTTTCAACTTCATAAAAAAATACGCATAGGATACAACAATATCCCTCGGGTCCCTATACAAGAAAATCTGTTTTAGATTTAAGGAGTTGAAGAGCCCCATATATTGCCTTGAATAATAAAGGTGGCCGTTAACGAAGTGGTTAGGGGGGATGTTTGATAGAATAGTTTTATATTTTTGGTATTGAAGCGGGTAGGTTCCTTGGTAAATGCTATCATAATGCTTAATCGATGGGATACCCTCGATCAGTTGTTTCAACAGATGTGTCCCACTCTTTGCTATGGAATTCACAAAAAAGGGTTCGATTGTTTTAGGATGACGAGAATCCAACTATTTTTACTCCTTTCAAATCCGTTTGGAGAGTAAAGAATACTTTCCTATATCGTATGTGCAAACTTATTAAATGTTTGGACAACGACTGTCAAGAACTGGTGGTCATTTTTTCGTGTCAGACACCTTTAGTTCATGTACAATGAAAGAGGAAAAAGCACAATCAGGAGTGGACATTGATGCAATCGACAATAAAGCTGAGATTTACAAGAACAACTAAATATAACTCGGATGACTGGTTTGACCGATATAGATTGATTTCACAAGATCAGCAGCACCACGTTTTGCTTGAAAGTGGTAGGGGAGGCCGTTTTCATATCATCGGTCTATCGCCGAGCACTGTTTTGGAAGGGAAGGGTAATGAATTAAAAGTTCAGACAAGCGAAGGTACGACAACACAAACAGGAGACTTGCTTGACCTTGTCCAAAACTACCTTCAAACGACAGAAATTGTTTCAGAAGGAACAGAAGAGCTTCCTGATTTTAAAGGTGGCGCGATTGGTTATATCAGTTACGATGTAGCTAGACAGATTGAACGGCTTCCGAACGAAACGGCGGATGATCTCGATATGCCGGACGTTTATTTTATTCTATTTGATGAGATCATTGTCCTAGATAAAAAGACCAACCGACTTACGTTCATTGTTCATGTTGAACAGGGAGCATCAGAGCAAGGGAAAGTGAAAGTGGACGAACTCGAAAAGAAGTGGTTCGGAGAAATTGAAACGCTCGCTGAACAAATACAATCGGCAGATGAAAAGGGCAAGCAGTTCCAACCGTATTCGATGGGTGAAACAGCGTTTATCGGTGCAGTGGAACAAATACAGGAGTACATTCGAAACGGCGATGTTTTTCAAGTTAATTTATCGGTTCGACAATCACAAAAACATAAGACTGAACCTATCGATATTTATAAGCATCTGAGGGAGTTTAATCCGTCACCATACATGGGGTATTTCCATACACCTGAATTTCAGCTTGTAAATGGCTCACCTGAGCTGCTCGTTAAGAAAAAAGGGAACCTGGCAAGCACAAGGCCGATTGCCGGTACACGATCCCGCGGCCGAGATGAGAGGGAAGATGAGGAACTCGCAAAAACCTTGATCGAAAACGAAAAGGAACGAGCAGAACACGTCATGCTCGTTGACTTAGAACGCAACGACCTTGGTCGAGTTTGTCAATATGGTACGGTTGAGGTCAATGAATTCATGGTCATTGAAAAATACTCACATGTCATGCATATCGTATCAAATGTGCAAGGAACATTGCAGAATAATCAAAATGCCATGGATGTTATTCGGGCGACATTTCCAGGTGGTACGATTACTGGAGCTCCAAAGGTTCGGACGATGGAAATAATCGAGGAAATGGAACCTGTTCGTAGAGGCGTCTACACCGGATCGATCGGTTGGATCGGTTTCGAGGGCGATATGGAAATGAACATTGCGATTCGAACAATGGTCTGTAAGGATGGCTGGGCGCATGTCCAAGCAGGAGCCGGAATTGTAATTGACTCGAATCCTGAAGCAGAGTATAAAGAAAGCTTGAAAAAGGCGAAGGCGCTCTGGTATGCAAAAGAGCTAAGTGAACAAGCTGAGGAAGAGGTGATTGAACGATGATTGTCATGATCGATAATTATGATTCCTTTACCTATAATCTCGTGCAATACCTCGGAGAACTTGGCGAGGAACTTTACGTGAGCCGAAATGATGAAATTACGATTGAAGAGATTGAACAGATGAGCCCGAGTCACTTAATGATCTCCCCTGGACCGTGCAGCCCAAACGAAGCAGGAATCAGTCTTGAAGCGATTCAATATTTCGCTGGAAAAATTCCGATTCTTGGCGTATGCCTCGGACACCAAGCTATTGCACAAGTGTTCGGCGGAAAAGTCGTACGTGCCGAACGGCTGATGCACGGGAAAACATCGTTGATCCATCACGATCGGAAAACCGTGTATCAAAATTTTGAAGTGCCGTTTGCCGCAACCCGTTATCATTCCTTAATCGTCAATCGAGAAAGTCTTCCGGATTGCTTAGAGATTTCATCGGAAACAGCAGAAGGTGAAATTATGGGGATCCGTCATAAATCGCTGCCGATTGAAGGGGTGCAATTTCACCCCGAGTCGATCATGACCTCAGGCGGAAAGCAGCTATTGCAAAACTTTATCAAGACTTATAGGCGTGATGAACAATGCATCTCTATTTAAACGGTTCGTATGTTTCGGAAAAAGAAGCATTCATTTCACCGTTTGATTACGGATATTTATACGGATTAGGTGTTTTCGAAACCTTTCGGCTATATGATGGTCACCCATTTTTACTCGATGATCATCTGGAACGTATAAATGGGGCGCTTAAAGACTTAAAGATTAGACGAGAATTGAGCAAACAAGAAATCACCAATTGTTTGAAGACCTTAATGCAGTTGAATGGATGGACTAATGCGAGCATACGACTGAACGTATCTGCAGGTGTTGGAGAGCCGGGGCTAAAAACGATCGAATACACGGATCCGACTGTTCTCATTTATGGAAGTCCGCTTGAACAAGCTACCACTTCAATGAAGACAAAAGAGGGGAAATTTCTTAACATTCGCCGAAATACTCCGGAAGGCGATAAACGATGGAAGTCGCACCACTTTTTAAATAATGTCCTTGCTAAACAGGAGCTTGGTGGCGATTCAAGTATGGAGGGTATTTTTCTAACTGCCGAAGGTCATGTAGCAGAAGGGATAACTTCGAATATTTTCTGGGTCATGGATGGAGCGATTTACACACCCTCCACCGATACAGGTATTTTAAATGGAATCACGAGGCAATATGTTCTCTCGTTATGTAAAAAACTACAAATACATTACTATACGGGTCATTATCCGAAAAAGGTGTTACTTGAGGCGGATGAATGCTTCTATACCAATTCTATTCAGGAAATCGTCGGGATTTCACAAATAGGAAATCATCGATACCCCGGGGAACATGGACCGGTTACAACTACACTATTCCACCATTACGTCCAGGATCGGAATAAACGCGATACAAGAAAGAAATAAGAAAGGATTTTCAGCCATGCCATACAACCCAGTATTTCTCTATCCGAAAAATGAAGCTGATGCGATGGATGAATTGTTATCGATTGAGGCTAGAATTGATACAGAAAGCCGTGGACTGCTTTTGCAAAGTAAAAAGGTAATCCGACTTGAAGGGTTAACGACGAAAACCGCCTGGCACCTAAAGCATTCTTTGGTAAAGTTCGGCCAGAACTGCGTGTTAAATGAGGGTGCTGAAGAGCTTGAGAGCGGGGAAACACATGCGCTCATCGTTGGTCACACGCTTGGTATTCAAAAAGCAATGGAAACACTCGGGACGTATACCAACGACGATTCCAACCAATTACGGAAGGATATTCTTCAGCTGATAAAAGGCGAGCATCGGATGGAGAAGCAATGGAACATTCAGCTCGGAAACAGAACCGTCGATCTTAATGAACGCACATGGATCATGGGTATTTTAAATGTGACCCCCGACTCATTTTCCGACGGTGGAAGGTATAACTCAATCGAGCAAGCCGTTGAGCATGCAAAAAAAATGGTCGATTCGGGTGCAGACCTCATCGACATCGGCGGAGAATCCACCCGACCTGGTTTTGAAGAGGTCAGTGAAGAAGAAGAACTGAAGCGTGTCCTCCCGTTTATTAAAGCGATTAAGGAAGAAATTGATGTACCTATTTCAATCGATACGTATAAAGCCGAAGTCGCAAAACAAGCAATCGAAGCAGGGGCAGATATCATCAACGACATATGGGGTGCTAGGGCTGACCCGCAAATGGCTGAAGTAGCAGCACAGTTACAGGTCCCGATCATACTCATGCACAATAGGGAAAATCACAACTACGAGCACCTCATGTCCGATATTGTAAAAGACCTGCGTGAAAGCATTGAACTTGTGAAAAACGCTGGAGTTAATGAGGAAAATATCATATTGGATCCAGGGGTTGGGTTTGCAAAGACGTATGAAGATAACCTTGAAGTGATGAACAAGCTTGAAACAATCACTACGATGGGATATCCCGTTTTACTTGGCACATCTCGAAAAGGGTTCATTGGTAAAGTTCTTGAGGCCGAGGTAGATGAGCGGGTTGAGGGAACAGGAGCGACGACTTGCCTCGGAATACAGAAGGGTTGCCAGATCATCCGAATTCATGATGTACTTGAGAACAAACGAATGGCGATGATGATGGACGCAATGCTGACCAATAGGAGGACGGTTTCGAATGGATAAAATCTATATCAATGACATGAAGTTTTATGGTTACCATGGTGTTTATCCAGAGGAACAAAAGCTTGGACAACGGTTTAATGTTGACCTTGTCTTAGAGTGTGATCTTTCGAAAGCCTCTCGGTCGGATGATATTGAATATACCGTTCATTATGGACAGGCCTATGAAATCACAAAAAATATTGTTGAAGGTAAACCACGAAAGCTTGTAGAAACCGTTGCGGAAAAAATTACAGAAGAATTATTGAATGCATTTCCAATAATCCATGCATGCACCGTAAAAGTGTTTAAACCAGACCCGCCGATTCCGGGGCACTATGAATCCGTCGCAATCGAAATAGCGAGGTCACGTCATGAATGATGTATTTATTGCTTTAGGATCGAACATCGGTGAACGAGAAGAATATTTACGACGAGGCTTACAATCGATCGGACAGCTAAAAAACACAACCGTTAAACGTGTAAGTTCGATTTACGAAACGGAACCGGTAGGCTTTACCGAACAAGCTCCCTTTTTAAATATGGTCGCAGAAATCGAAACGGCATTTTCTTCCAATCGTTTACTTGAAGAACTCTTGCAAATTGAGAAGAAATTAGACCGTACACGCGAAATACATTGGGGACCACGAACATTAGACCTTGACATTTTGCTGTATAATCAAGAAAATATACAATCAGAAGAACTAAAGATACCACACCCTAGAATGCTCGATCGAGGTTTCGTCATGATTCCACTTTATGAGCTGCAGCCAGATCTACAATTTCCACACACGGATCAACGTTTTTCGACCATCATAGAAGAACGAATCAACCATGAAGGAGTAAACGTATGGAAACGGAACAATGGGGTAGGAGAATTCGGGCTTTTCGAAAATTAAAAGGCTACACACAGGAAGACCTGGCAAAGGCAATGAAAGTATCCGTCTCAATCCTTGGTGAAATTGAACGAGGAGTCCGACTGCCAACCGATGGCCAGATCGATAAGCTGACAGGTGTGCTAAATATAACATTAGAGGAGTTGTCTCCAAAAGACAGCTCAAATCAATATGTAGAGAGGTGAAAAATATGTTTCAGATCGGCGATATTCAATTAAAAAACCGTGTTGTCCTAGCCCCGATGGCTGGTGTCTGTAACCCGGCCTTCCGTTTGATTGCAAAAGAGTTCGGAGCAGGGCTCGTTTGTGCGGAAATGGTTAGTGATAAAGCGATTTTACACAAGAATGACAAAACAATGCGCATGCTTTATGTCGATGAAAGGGAAAAACCTTTGAGTCTTCAAATCTTTGGCGGTGAAAAGGAAACACTTGTTGAAGCAGCAAAACACGTGGATGACTATACGAATGCCGACATCATCGACATTAATATGGGCTGTCCAGTTCCTAAGATTACAAAATGTGATGCAGGGGCAAAATGGCTCTTGGATCCACAAAAAATCCACGACATGGTTGCAGCGGTCGTACCTGAGGTCAAAAAACCAGTAACCGTCAAAATGCGGATGGGCTGGGATGATGATCATATTCTGGCAGTTGAAAATGCAAAGGCTATTGAAGAGGCAGGCGGGAAAGCTGTTGCTCTGCACGGCCGGACACGCGTACAAATGTACGAAGGAAAGGCAAACTGGGATATCATTCGCGATGTTAAGGAATCCGTCTCAATTCCGGTCATCGGAAACGGTGATGTCTCCACGCCGCACGATGCCAAACGCATGCTTGATGAAACCGGCTGTGACGCTGTAATGATCGGCCGTGGCGCACTTGGAAACCCATGGATGCTGTACCGTACCGTTCAATTCCTTGAAACAGGTAAGATTCATGGAGACCCAACCCCAAGTGAAAAAATTAAAGTTTGCATGCTCCACTATGATCGATTAATTGCATTGAAAGGCGAGGACATCGCGATGAAAGAAATGCGAAAGCATGCAGCATGGTATTTGAAGGGCCTTCCGAAAAATGCGAAAGTGCGTAATAAGATAAACGAGCTTGATACAAGACAAGAATTAGAGCAAGTATTGTTTGACTATGTACAAGAAGTTGAAGCAAAACAAAAACAGGTAGGATAAATCTGTAACCTTGGCGAATAGTAGTACCTATACCTCTTGGTGTTTACACAAAGAACCTAACTTTTAGGAGGATGAGTATGAGTGTAAATTCACCCCAGCTTACGAGTGAAGGCATCAAGACACTAGCTACGGAACTATTAGACGTGTATGACAGAAGGAACAAGCCATTGTTCAACACTGCCGAAATGCACAAACAAGAAGGCGAATTTTCTGTAAAGCGGATAGGGGAACTTGAACATCTCCTGTATTCTGCAGAATTATTGTCTGGTCAACGAACAGAAACCATCTCGCTCGGTTCAACTGTAATGCTTCTCGACATCTTTTTGGATGAGGTGGACACGTATCGCCTCGTACACCCTGTAGAAGCGTCACCGATAACGAGAAAGCTATCCATCGAATCGGCTCTTGGAAAAGAACTGCTTTTAAAGGAAAAGGGAGATATGGTGACTGTTCATCTACACGGCACACGGATTCGATACCAAATCATTGATGTAATATAAAATTAAAATATGTGTTCAAAAAGTAGACGATTCAGATATACGGAGGATCGACTAAAATACGTTACGTCCTGCGCCTACGCCTACGGTTACTATGCGCAAAACTGCATTGTTGTTAGGCTTTTAGATGTCTTGTAACAACATCGAACTGACTCACATCGTGTAAGCCTGAGGCGCGACAGTTTGGAGGAAGGCTTCTAACTCGAAAACATCAAGGAACGAAGAAATTCACCGTTTATCAACGAGCGGTACTTGCACGAAGGCAACGAGTTGTACCGAGGAAGGTTACCTCGGAGCATTGACTTGTAGACACAGGGAATGAGTCCTTGGATACTTTTTGAACAAACTATCAATAGATATACCCCGGGAGTGATTAGATGAGTCAAGACGTCGAATTAAACGACCAACTGCTCGTTCGACGAGAGAAATTAAATAATTTGCGTAACCTTGGGATCGACCCGTTCGGTCACAGGTATGAACGCAGCCATACTGCAGAGTCCATGACTACTGCATTTGGCGAACAATCGAAAGAAGAATTAGCTGAACACAACCATGAAGTAACCTTTGCCGGTCGAGTCATGACCAAACGCGGAAAAGGTAAAGCGGGATTTGCCCACGTCCAGGATTTGACGGGACAAATTCAAATTTACGTACGTAAAGATAGCGTTGGAGAGGAGCAATATGACCTCTTCAACACTATTGATATTGGGGACATTGTCGGAGTAAAAGGAATTGCATTTAAAACTAAGGTAGGGGAACTTTCCATCAAGGCTACTGAGTTCACTCTGCTATCGAAATCGTTACGCCCCCTACCGGATAAATTCCACGGATTAAAGGACATCGAACAACGATACCGTCAACGTTATGTGGACCTTATTATGAATCCGGAAGTAAAAGATACATTCATTACACGCAGTAAAATCCTGCAGTCCATGCGCCGTTACCTTGACTCAGCAGGCTACTTAGAGGTAGAAACACCTACAATGCATTCAATCCCAGGTGGAGCTTCTGCAAAGCCATTCATAACCCATCATAATGCACTCGATATGGAATTATATATGCGTATTGCGATCGAACTGCACTTGAAAAGACTTATTGTCGGTGGACTTGAAAAAGTATATGAAATAGGTCGTGTTTTCCGAAATGAGGGTGTATCAACCCGGCATAACCCTGAGTTTACAATGCTTGAGCTTTATGAAGCCTATGCAGACTATAAAGACATAATGTCTCTTACGGAAAACCTTCTTGCGCATATTGCTAAAGAGGTACTTGGTACGACGCAAATCACTTACGGGGAACACGAGATTGATTTAAAGCCTGAGTGGACTCGTATTCATATGGTCGATGCAGTTAAAGAACATACAGGTGTGGATTTCTGGCAAGAAATGAGTGATGAAGAAGCTCGTGCACTCGCCAAAGAACATAATGTACCTATTCAGAATACGATGTCGTTTGGACATGTCGTCAATGAATTCTTTGAGCATTTTGTTGAAGAAAAACTGATCCAACCTACGTTTATTTATGGACATCCGGTTGCAATATCACCACTTGCGAAAAAGAATGAAGAAGATCCACGTTTTACGGACCGCTTTGAACTTTTCATCGTCGGACGTGAACATGCAAACGCATTTACCGAGTTAAACGATCCGATTGATCAAAAGGAACGATTCGAAGCTCAATTAGTTGAGCGGGAAGAAGGAAATGACGAAGCGCATATGATGGATGAGGACTTCATCGAAGCCCTTGAGTACGGTTTGCCCCCAACAGGCGGACTCGGAATCGGGATTGACCGTGTTATCATGCTTCTGACAAATTCACCATCGATTCGTGATGTACTATTATTCCCGCAAATGAGACACCGTTGATTAACTTACTTTAAAAATAGCAAACCGGACGATAGGAATCAGACCCTCTACATGAACGACATTTAGTATCCTTTGAAAGTAATTTCAGCTAAATGTTGTGTCAGAGGCCGTCTGATTCTTTTTATTATAGAAGCCATCGACATTAGGGTAATCCCTTTATTCATAAATCTTAAAAATTATATTTGAAAAATGTATTGATACTTTGGTGAAAGGTGGTATATTATCTTTCGTCGTTAAAAAATGATTTTGCGACAACACACGAAGGAACAAAAGAAGGGAATTTACTTTCTCAGCTTTTGAAAATGGTTGTTGACACCAACAACCCACATGTGGTACATTAATAAAGTCGCCAATAAGCGACACGGTCTTTAAAAAAGATCGAAAACAGCTCTTTGAAAACTGAACAAAAGCCAAGCGTGAAACGGACCTACATGGATTTATGGTTCTTCGGTTAAGAACGTCACGTCCTGTGACAACACCGAAGTTAGCACATCCATGTGCGTCACAATTTTTATTATTTAAACTATGAGCAAGTCAAACTTCAACTTTATTGGAGAGTTTGATCCTGGCTCAGGACGAACGCTGGCGGCGTGCCTAATACATGCAAGTCGAGCGAACCGACGAGGAGCTTGCTCCTTTGAGGTTAGCGGCGGACGGGTGAGTAACACGTGGGCAACCTGCCTGTAAGACTGGGATAACTCCGGGAAACCGGGGCTAATACCGGATAACTTTTCTCTCTGCATAGGGGGAAGATAAAAGATGGCTTCGGCTATCACTTACAGATGGGCCCGCGGCGCATTAGCTAGTTGGTGAGGTAAGGGCTCACCAAGGCGACGATGCGTAGCCGACCTGAGAGGGTGATCGGCCACACTGGGACTGAGACACGGCCCAGACTCCTACGGGAGGCAGCAGTAGGGAATCTTCGGCAATGGACGAAAGTCTGACCGAGCAACGCCGCGTGAGTGAGGAAGGCCTTCGGGTCGTAAAACTCTGTTGTCAGGGAAGAACAAGTACCGTTCGAACAGGGCGGTACCTTGACGGTACCTGACCAGAAAGCCACGGCTAACTACGTGCCAGCAGCCGCGGTAATACGTAGGTGGCAAGCGTTGTCCGGAATTATTGGGCGTAAAGCGCGCGCAGGCGGTCTCTTAAGTCTGATGTGAAAGCCCACGGCTCAACCGTGGAGGGTCATTGGAAACTGGGGGACTTGAGTACTGGAGAGGAGAGTGGAATTCCACGTGTAGCGGTGAAATGCGTAGATATGTGGAGGAACACCAGTGGCGAAGGCGGCTCTCTGGCCAGTAACTGACGCTGAGGCGCGAAAGCGTGGGGAGCAAACAGGATTAGATACCCTGGTAGTCCACGCCGTAAACGATGAGTGCTAGGTGTTGGGGGGTTCCACCCTCAGTGCTGACGTTAACACATTAAGCACTCCGCCTGGGGAGTACGACCGCAAGGTTGAAACTCAAAGGAATTGACGGGGGCCCGCACAAGCAGTGGAGCATGTGGTTTAATTCGAAGCAACGCGAAGAACCTTACCAGGTCTTGACATCCTTCGCTACTTCTAGAGATAGAAGGTTCCCCTTCGGGGGACGAAGTGACAGGTGGTGCATGGTTGTCGTCAGCTCGTGTCGTGAGATGTTGGGTTAAGTCCCGCAACGAGCGCAACCCTTGATCTTAGTTGCCAGCATTCAGTTGGGCACTCTAAGGTGACTGCCGGTGACAAACCGGAGGAAGGTGGGGACGACGTCAAATCATCATGCCCCTTATGACCTGGGCTACACACGTGCTACAATGGATGGTACAAAGGGCAGCAAAACCGCGAGGTTGAGCGAATCCCATAAAGCCATTCTCAGTTCGGATTGCAGGCTGCAACTCGCCTGCATGAAGCCGGAATTGCTAGTAATCGCGGATCAGCATGCCGCGGTGAATACGTTCCCGGGCCTTGTACACACCGCCCGTCACACCACGAGAGTTTGTAACACCCGAAGTCGGTGGGGTAACCTTTTGGAACCAGCCGCCGAAGGTGGGACAGATGATTGGGGTGAAGTCGTAACAAGGTAGCCGTATCGGAAGGTGCGGCTGGATCACCTCCTTTCTAAGGAGTCCTTTTAGGACATACACGTCTTGAGCTTTTGTTCAGTTTTGAATGAGCTTAATTCATTCGAAAGGCTTTTGCGCCTGCGTTTGCCAAGTGAATGCTTTATAGAAGGATTCCTCGACGCATGGTAGCAAAGAAACTGCATTTTGCAGTCACCATGAACGAGCTTTTTTTATGTAAAAATAAAGAGTTCGGTTTGGGCCTATAGCTCAGCTGGTTAGAGCGCACGCCTGATAAGCGTGAGGTCGGTGGTTCGAGTCCACTTAGGCCCACCATTTTAATACAATACCCCTTTGGGGCCTTAGCTCAGCTGGGAGAGCGCCTGCCTTGCACGCAGGAGGTCAGCGGTTCGATCCCGCTAGGCTCCACCAAAAAACCTGTTGACATTTTGTTAATAGGAGAATATAATTAGTAATCGTCGCTTTAATAAAAAGCGTCGTCCTCCGATCAGTCGGAGAATATGCGCCTGCATAGAAGTTGATTCGATGCAGCGGCTTTGTTCCTTGAAAACTAGATAACGAAAATTCTTGATAACAAGACATCGAAACTATGCGTTAATGTGATGCTTCGGCATCATGAAAACCGATACTCACGAGCGATCGTGAGCATCATTGGTTAAGTTATGAAGGGCGCACGGTGAATGCCTTGGCACTAGGAGCCGAAGAAGGACGGGACGAACACCGATATGCCTCGGGGAGCTGTAAGTAGGCTTTGATCCGGGGATTTCCGAATGGGGGAACCCACTGTCCGTAATGGGACAGTATCCATACCTGAATACATAGGGTATGAGAAGGCAGACCTGGGGAACTGAAACATCTTAGTACCCAGAGGAAGAGAAAGCAATTGCGATTTCCTGAGTAGCGGCGAGCGAAACGGAATCAGCCCAAACCAAGAGGCTTGCCTCTTGGGGTTGTAGGACACTCTATACGGAGTCAGAAAGGAACGGCGTAGGTGAAGTGGTCTGGAAAGACCCGCCAGAGGAGGTAACAGCCCTGTAGCCAAAACGTCGCTCCCTCCAGAGTGGATCCTGAGTACGGCGGGACACGTGAAACCCCGTCGGAAGCTGGGAGGACCATCTCCCAAGGCTAAATACTCCCTAGTGACCGATAGTGAACCAGTACCGTGAGGGAAAGGTGAAAAGCACCCCGGAAGGGGAGTGAAAGAGATCCTGAAACCGTGTGCCTACAAGTAGTCGGAGCCCGTTAACGGGTGACGGCGTGCCTTTTGTAGAATGAACCGGCGAGTTACGATTACGTGCAAGGTTAAGTTGAAAAGACGGAGCCGCAGCGAAAGCGAGTCTGAACAGGGCGAATCGAGTACGTGGTCGTAGACCCGAAACCGAGTGATCTACCCATGTCCAGGGTGAAGTTCAGGTAACACTGAATGGAGGCCCGAACCCACGCACGTTGAAAAGTGCGGGGATGAGGTGTGGGTAGGGGTGAAATGCCAATCGAACTCGGAGATAGCTGGTTCTCCCCGAAATAGCTTTAGGGCTAGCCTCGTGGCTAGAGTTCTGGAGGTAGAGCACTGATTGGACTAGGGGTCCCCACAGGATTACCGAATTCAGTCAAACTCCGAATGCCAGCAACTTATCCACGGGAGTCAGACTGCGAGTGATAAGATCCGTAGTCGAAAGGGAAACAGCCCAGACCATCAGCTAAGGTCCCCAAGTATACGTTAAGTGGAAAAGGATGTGGAGTTGCCCAGACAACCAGGATGTTGGCTTAGAAGCAGCCACCATTTAAAGAGTGCGTAATAGCTCACTGGTCGAGTGACTCTGCGCCGAAAATGTACCGGGGCTAAACGTATCACCGAAGCTATGGATTGTACCGATGGTACAGTGGTAGGGGAGCGTTCAAAGGGCAGAGAAGCGAGACCGGAAGGACTCGTGGAGCGCTTTGAAGTGAGAATGCCGGTATGAGTAGCGAAAAGAGAAGTGAGAATCTTCTCCATCGAAAGCCCAAGGTTTCCTGAGGAAGGCTCGTCCGCTCAGGGTTAGTCGGGACCTAAGCCGAGGCCGAAAGGCGTAGGCGATGGCCAACAGGTTGAAATTCCTGTACCACCTCCTTTCCGTTTGAGCAACGGGGGGACGCAGGAAGGTAGGGAGAGCGCGCTTTTGGATATGCGCGTCCAAGCAGTTAGGCCGGTGGATAGGCAAATCCGTCCACCATAACGGCGGAGCTGTGATGGCGAGGGAACTAAAGTACCGAAGTCCCTGATCCTACACTGCCAAGAAAAGCCTCTAGCGAGGAAAGAGGTGCCCGTACCGCAAACCGACACAGGTAGGCGAGGAGAGAATCCTAAGATGCTCGGGAGAACTCTCGTTAAGGAACTCGGCAAAATGACCCCGTAACTTCGGGAGAAGGGGTGCTCTGATAGGGTGCAAGCCCGAGAGAGCCGCAGTGAAAAGATCCAAGCGACTGTTTAGCAAAAACACAGGTCTCTGCGAAGCCGTAAGGCGAAGTATAGGGGCTGACACCTGCCCGGTGCTGGAAGGTTAAGAGGAGGGGTTATCCCTTACGGGAGAAGCTCTGAATCGAAGCCCCAGTAAACGGCGGCCGTAACTATAACGGTCCTAAGGTAGCGAAATTCCTTGTCGGGTAAGTTCCGACCCGCACGAAAGGTGCAACGACTTGGATACTGTCTCAACGAGAGACCCGGTGAAATTATAGTACCTGTGAAGATGCAGGTTACCCGCGACAGGACGGAAAGACCCCATGGAGCTTTACTGTAGCCTGATATTGGATTTTGGTATCGTTTGTACAGGATAGGTAGGAGCCTAAGAAGCCGGACCGCCAGGTTCGGTGGAGGCGTCGGTGGGATACTACCCTGACGGTATTGAAATTCTAACCCAGGACCGTGATCCGGTTCGGAGACAGTGTCAGGTGGGCAGTTTGACTGGGGCGGTCGCCTCCTAAAGTGTAACGGAGGCGCCCAAAGGTTCCCTCAGAATGGTTGGAAATCATTCGCAGAGTGTAAAGGCACAAGGGAGCTTGACTGCGAGACCTACAAGTCGAGCAGGGACGAAAGTCGGGCTTAGTGATCCGGTGGTTCCGCATGGAAGGGCCATCGCTCAACGGATAAAAGCTACCCTGGGGATAACAGGCTTATCTCCCCCAAGAGTCCACATCGACGGGGAGGTTTGGCACCTCGATGTCGGCTCATCGCATCCTGGGGCTGAAGTAGGTCCCAAGGGTTGGGCTGTTCGCCCATTAAAGCGGTACGCGAGCTGGGTTCAGAACGTCGTGAGACAGTTCGGTCCCTATCCGTCGCGGGCGCAGGAAATTTGAGAGGAGCTGTCCTTAGTACGAGAGGACCGGGATGGACACACCGCTGGTGTACCAGTTGTTCCACCAGGAGCATAGCTGGGTAGCTACGTGTGGACGGGATAAGTGCTGAAAGCATCTAAGCATGAAGCCCCCCTCAAGATGAGATTTCCCATCGCGTCAAGCGAGTAAGATCCCTCAGAGAAGATGAGGTTGATAGGTCTGGTGTGGAAGCGTGGTGACACGTGGAGCTGACAGATACTAATTGATCGAGGACTTAACCTCAAAAAATCGATGTTTGAGTCAAGAATGGACGTTATCTAGTTTTGAAGGAATGTGGGTTCCTAAACAAAGGAACTTCGACTAAAGACCACCACGTCCTGTGGTGAACATCGAAGTCAACACATCCTGTATAAGTAGTCTGGTGACGACGGCGAAGAGGTCACACCCGTTCCCATGCCGAACACGGAAGTTAAGCTCTTCAGCGCCAATGGTAATTGGGGGCTTCCCCCTGTGAGAGTAGGACGTCGCCGGGCTTACATATGGAGGATTAGCTCAGCTGGGAGAGCACCTGCCTTACAAGCAGGGGGTCGGCGGTTCGATCCCGTCATCCTCCACCATTTTAATTACAATTACTTGCCGGCCTAGCTCAATTGGTAGAGCAACTGACTTGTAATCAGTAGGTTGGGGGTTCAAGTCCTCTGGCCGGCACCACTTTTTTAAGTGAGCCATTAGCTCAGTTGGTAGAGCATCTGACTTTTAATCAGAGGGTCGAAGGTTCGAGTCCTTCATGGCTCACCACTTCAATTTATATTATTTTGCGGGTGTGGCGGAATTGGCAGACGCGCTAGACTTAGGATCTAGTGTCCTTGTGACGTGGGGGTTCAAGTCCCTTCACCCGCACCATATTGCGGAAGTAGTTCAGTGGTAGAACACCACCTTGCCAAGGTGGGGGTCGCGGGTTCGAATCCCGTCTTCCGCTCCAATGATGCCGGGGTGGTGGAATTGGCAGACACACAGGACTTAAAATCCTGCGGTAGGTGACTATCGTGCCGGTTCAAGTCCGGCCCTCGGCACCATTTATCGAAATCTAAATATATTTTATGCGCGCCCTTAGCTCAGCTGGATAGAGTGTTTGACTACGAATCAAAAGGTCGGGAGTTCGAATCTCTCAGGGCGCGCCATATTACGGGAAGTGGCTCAGCTTGGTAGAGCACCTGGTTTGGGACCAGGGGGTCGCAGGTTCAAATCCTGTCTTCCCGACCACTTATCTTTTGGGGCCTTAGCTCAGCTGGGAGAGCGCCTGCCTTGCACGCAGGAGGTCAGCGGTTCGATCCCGCTAGGCTCCACCATTTTTAATCCCTTCGATAACAAGAACACTTTTTTTGTTCACCAAGAAATGTCACAAAAAAACGTTGACATTCAATGTTGTGGATGATATAATGGAGAAGTCGCTTTAAAACAGGGTGATTATTAACAGCTCTTTGAAAACTGAACAAAAGCCAAGCGTGAAACGGGTTTTTAAATAAACCCTGATCAATTTTTAAATTAATGAGCAAATCAAACTTCAACTTTATTGGAGAGTTTGATCCTGGCTCAGGACGAACGCTGGCGGCGTGCCTAATACATGCAAGTCGAGCGAACCGACAAGGAGCTTGCTCCTTTGAGGTTAGCGGCGGACGGGTGAGTAACACGTGGGCAACCTGCCTGTAAGACTGGGATAACTCCGGGAAACCGGGGCTAATACCGGATAACTTTTCTCTCTGCATAGGGGGAAGATAAAAGATGGCTTCGGCTATCACTTACAGATGGGCCCGCGGCGCATTAGCTAGTTGGTGAGGTAAGGGCTCACCAAGGCGACGATGCGTAGCCGACCTGAGAGGGTGATCGGCCACACTGGGACTGAGACACGGCCCAGACTCCTACGGGAGGCAGCAGTAGGGAATCTTCGGCAATGGACGAAAGTCTGACCGAGCAACGCCGCGTGAGTGAGGAAGGCCTTCGGGTCGTAAAACTCTGTTGTCAGGGAAGAACAAGTACCGTTCGAACAGGGCGGTACCTTGACGGTACCTGACCAGAAAGCCACGGCTAACTACGTGCCAGCAGCCGCGGTAATACGTAGGTGGCAAGCGTTGTCCGGAATTATTGGGCGTAAAGCGCGCGCAGGCGGTCTCTTAAGTCTGATGTGAAAGCCCACGGCTCAACCGTGGAGGGTCATTGGAAACTGGGGGACTTGAGTACTGGAGAGGAGAGTGGAATTCCACGTGTAGCGGTGAAATGCGTAGATATGTGGAGGAACACCAGTGGCGAAGGCGGCTCTCTGGCCAGTAACTGACGCTGAGGCGCGAAAGCGTGGGGAGCAAACAGGATTAGATACCCTGGTAGTCCACGCCGTAAACGATGAGTGCTAGGTGTTGGGGGGTTCCACCCTCAGTGCTGACGTTAACACATTAAGCACTCCGCCTGGGGAGTACGACCGCAAGGTTGAAACTCAAAGGAATTGACGGGGGCCCGCACAAGCAGTGGAGCATGTGGTTTAATTCGAAGCAACGCGAAGAACCTTACCAGGTCTTGACATCCTTCGCTACTTCTAGAGATAGAAGGTTCCCCTTCGGGGGACGAAGTGACAGGTGGTGCATGGTTGTCGTCAGCTCGTGTCGTGAGATGTTGGGTTAAGTCCCGCAACGAGCGCAACCCTTGATCTTAGTTGCCAGCATTCAGTTGGGCACTCTAAGGTGACTGCCGGTGACAAACCGGAGGAAGGTGGGGACGACGTCAAATCATCATGCCCCTTATGACCTGGGCTACACACGTGCTACAATGGATGGTACAAAGGGCAGCAAAACCGCGAGGTTGAGCGAATCCCATAAAGCCATTCTCAGTTCGGATTGCAGGCTGCAACTCGCCTGCATGAAGCCGGAATTGCTAGTAATCGCGGATCAGCATGCCGCGGTGAATACGTTCCCGGGCCTTGTACACACCGCCCGTCACACCACGAGAGTTTGTAACACCCGAAGTCGGTGGGGTAACCTTTTGGAACCAGCCGCCGAAGGTGGGACAGATGATTGGGGTGAAGTCGTAACAAGGTAGCCGTATCGGAAGGTGCGGCTGGATCACCTCCTTTCTAAGGAGTCCTTTTAGGACATTAAGAACGTCGATTAAGTTCGTCACGTCCTGTGACAACATCGACGTCAGCCCATCCATGGGCAAGTCACGCTTTGGCTTTTGTTTAGTTTTGAAAGAGCTATTTGTTCTTTCAGAACATTCTTCATGTAAATGGAGAACTTTGTTCCTTGAAAACTAGATAACGAAAATTCTTGATAACAAGACATCGAAACTATGCGTTAATGTGATGCTTCGGCATCATGAAAACCGATACTCAGGAGCGATCGTGAGCATCATTGGTTAAGTTATGAAGGGCGCACGGTGAATGCCTTGGCACTAGGAGCCGAAGAAGGACGGGACGAACACCGATATGCCTCGGGGAGCTGTAAGTAGGCTTTGATCCGGGGATTTCCGAATGGGGGAACCCACTGTCCGTAATGGGACAGTATCCATACCTGAATACATAGGGTATGAGAAGGCAGACCTGGGGAACTGAAACATCTTAGTACCCAGAGGAAGAGAAAGCAATTGCGATTTCCTGAGTAGCGGCGAGCGAAACGGAATCAGCCCAAACCAAGAGGCTTGCCTCTTGGGGTTGTAGGACACTCTATACGGAGTCAGAAAGGAACGGCGTAGGTGAAGTGGTCTGGAAAGACCCGCCAGAGGAGGTAACAGCCCTGTAGCCAAAATGTCGCTCCCTCCAGAGTGGATCCTGAGTACGGCGGGACACGTGAAACCCCGTCGGAAGCTGGGAGGACCATCTCCCAAGGCTAAATACTCCCTAGTGACCGATAGTGAACCAGTACCGTGAGGGAAAGGTGAAAAGCACCCCGGAAGGGGAGTGAAAGAGATCCTGAAACCGTGTGCCTACAAGTAGTCGGAGCCCGTTAACGGGTGACGGCGTGCCTTTTGTAGAATGAACCGGCGAGTTACGATTACGTGCAAGGTTAAGTTGAAAAGACGGAGCCGCAGCGAAAGCGAGTCTGAACAGGGCGAATCGAGTACGTGGTCGTAGACCCGAAACCGAGTGATCTACCCATGTCCAGGGTGAAGTTCAGGTAACACTGAATGGAGGCCCGAACCCACGCACGTTGAAAAGTGCGGGGATGAGGTGTGGGTAGGGGTGAAATGCCAATCGAACTCGGAGATAGCTGGTTCTCCCCGAAATAGCTTTAGGGCTAGCCTCGTGGCTAGAGTTCTGGAGGTAGAGCACTGATTGGACTAGGGGTCCCCACAGGATTACCGAATTCAGTCAAACTCCGAATGCCAGCAACTTATCCACGGGAGTCAGACTGCGAGTGATAAGATCCGTAGTCGAAAGGGAAACAGCCCAGACCATCAGCTAAGGTCCCCAAGTATACGTTAAGTGGAAAAGGATGTGGAGTTGCCCAGACAACCAGGATGTTGGCTTAGAAGCAGCCACCATTTAAAGAGTGCGTAATAGCTCACTGGTCGAGTGACTCTGCGCCGAAAATGTACCGGGGCTAAACGTATCACCGAAGCTATGGATTGTACCGATGGTACAGTGGTAGGGGAGCGTTCAAAGGGCAGAGAAGCGAGACCGGAAGGACTCGTGGAGCGCTTTGAAGTGAGAATGCCGGTATGAGTAGCGAAAAGAGAAGTGAGAATCTTCTCCATCGAAAGCCCAAGGTTTCCTGAGGAAGGCTCGTCCGCTCAGGGTTAGTCGGGACCTAAGCCGAGGCCGAAAGGCGTAGGCGATGGCCAACAGGTTGAAATTCCTGTACCACCTCCTTTCCGTTTGAGCAACGGGGGGACGCAGGAAGGTAGGGAGAGCGCGCTTTTGGATATGCGCGTCCAAGCAGTTAGGCCGGTGGATAGGCAAATCCGTCCACCATAACGGCGGAGCTGTGATGGCGAGGGAACTAAAGTACCGAAGTCCCTGATCCTACACTGCCAAGAAAAGCCTCTAGCGAGGAAAGAGGTGCCCGTACCGCAAACCGACACAGGTAGGCGAGGAGAGAATCCTAAGATGCTCGGGAGAACTCTCGTTAAGGAACTCGGCAAAATGACCCCGTAACTTCGGGAGAAGGGGTGCTCTGATAGGGTGCAAGCCCGAGAGAGCCGCAGTGAAAAGATCCAAGCGACTGTTTAGCAAAAACACAGGTCTCTGCGAAGCCGTAAGGCGAAGTATAGGGGCTGACACCTGCCCGGTGCTGGAAGGTTAAGAGGAGGGGTTATCCCTTACGGGAGAAGCTCTGAATCGAAGCCCCAGTAAACGGCGGCCGTAACTATAACGGTCCTAAGGTAGCGAAATTCCTTGTCGGGTAAGTTCCGACCCGCACGAAAGGTGCAACGACTTGGATACTGTCTCAACGAGAGACCCGGTGAAATTATAGTACCTGTGAAGATGCAGGTTACCCGCGACAGGACGGAAAGACCCCATGGAGCTTTACTGTAGCCTGATATTGGATTTTGGTATCGTTTGTACAGGATAGGTAGGAGCCTAAGAAGCCGGACCGCCAGGTTCGGTGGAGGCGTCGGTGGGATACTACCCTGACGGTATTGAAATTCTAACCCAGGACCGTGATCCGGTTCGGAGACAGTGTCAGGTGGGCAGTTTGACTGGGGCGGTCGCCTCCTAAAGTGTAACGGAGGCGCCCAAAGGTTCCCTCAGAATGGTTGGAAATCATTCGCAGAGTGTAAAGGCACAAGGGAGCTTGACTGCGAGACCTACAAGTCGAGCAGGGACGAAAGTCGGGCTTAGTGATCCGGTGGTTCCGCATGGAAGGGCCATCGCTCAACGGATAAAAGCTACCCTGGGGATAACAGGCTTATCTCCCCCAAGAGTCCACATCGACGGGGAGGTTTGGCACCTCGATGTCGGCTCATCGCATCCTGGGGCTGAAGTAGGTCCCAAGGGTTGGGCTGTTCGCCCATTAAAGCGGTACGCGAGCTGGGTTCAGAACGTCGTGAGACAGTTCGGTCCCTATCCGTCGCGGGCGCAGGAAATTTGAGAGGAGCTGTCCTTAGTACGAGAGGACCGGGATGGACACACCGCTGGTGTACCAGTTGTTCCACCAGGAGCATAGCTGGGTAGCTACGTGTGGACGGGATAAGTGCTGAAAGCATCTAAGCATGAAGCCCCCTCAAGATGAGATTTCCCATCGCGTCAAGCGAGTAAGATCCCTCAGAGAAGATGAGGTTGATAGGTCTGGTGTGGAAGCGTGGTGACACGTGGAGCTGACAGATACTAATTGATCGAGGACTTAACCTCAAAAAATCGATGTTTGAGTCAAGAATGGACGTTATCTAGTTTTGAAGGAATGTGGGTTCCTAAACAAAGGAACTTCGACTAAAGACCACCACGTCCTGTGGTGAACATCGAAGTCAACACATCCTGTATAAGTAGTCTGGTGACGACGGCGAAGAGGTCACACCCGTTCCCATGCCGAACACGGAAGTTAAGCTCTTCAGCGCCAATGGTAATTGGGGGCTTCCCCCTGTGAGAGTAGGACGTCGCCGGGCGCAAAGGGATGAAACGAATTCAGATTCGTTTCATCCTTTTTTTGTATTGGAATAAAAAAAGTCCGCAAGGACTCAAACGCTTCATTGAGTTCGAGGGCTGGGAGGAACGAAGAGGTCAAGGAAACAAGGGAGCGACGACCGGAGCGAGTGCCGATGAGGCAGAGATCTGACGTTCATCACAGGCCGAAGGCCGAACAAGGAAGTTAAGCTCGGGCGCCAATGGTACATAAAAAGGGAACTTTGACTAAAAGCCACCACGTCCTGTGAGAGTAGGACGTAGCCAGGCACCAAAGGTGAAACAAACGTGATTTATTTCAACTTTTAAACATGTAGAAAGACAAATGTTTGAGGGTAGCCTATAATTGAATACAATAAACAATAGGATGTAGTAATGGCATCCAACCTATACTAGTAAAAATCAGGGGAGATGAAAATGGAATGGTTGCTTGAATGGTGGACCGATGATTTGGATATAATTACGATCAGACTATTGCTTGCAGCGGCTTTATGCGGGCTTGTTGGGATTGAACGTGAATTTAAAAGGCATCCAGCAGGCTTTCGGACACATTTATTAGTTGGCGTGGGTTCATGTTTAATGATGATTTTATCAATATTTGGATTCGACGATTTTTTAGCATCACATGAAAATATACAGGGATTTGACCCATCCCGTTTACCAGCTTATGTAGTAAGTGGAATTGGATTTTTAGGTGCAGGAACGATACTTGTTCACGGGGTTACAGTGAGGGGCTTGACGACAGCCGCTTCCATTTGGGTTGTTGCTGGAATAGGCCTAGTTGTTGGTATTGGAATGTATTTTGAAGCAGTCTTTACAACCCTTGTCATGATTTTGAGTCTACTGTTTTTAAATAAATTTGAAGACCTTTACTTGAGAAAGCAAAAGTACCAGCATCTGACGGTGATTGTTGAAAATAAAGAGGTTCCGTTATCAGAAGTTGTAAATGAGCTGGAAAGCTATAAGATGCCGATTCTTAGTTTGTCAGTGGATGATTACCCGAACGACGCCTCAATTTCTATGGTAAAGTACACGTTCAAAGTACATGTCACAAACGCTAAAAAGCTACCGGAGCTCTATGATAAAATTCAGGCAAACGAACATGTATATAAGGTGTTTGCGACGGACTAATTATACGTTTATCCATATGTTAAAGTGGCAATAATGTAAACGTCGAAACATTTGCAAATCCATTGCAAATGTTTATAATTATAGTCAAAGATAGTCAAAGTCAGAGCGAAGGGGGGGATTTGATGGGATGAGGAACATTTCAGATATAATTGAGGCGCATTTGAAGGAAGTCATTACAAAAAGTCGTAAAAAAGAAATAGAGATTAAAAGAAGTGAAATTGCAGAACAATTTCAATGCGTCCCCTCGCAAATCAACTATGTCATAAACACAAGATTCACGATTGAAAAGGGTTTTGTTGTGGAAAGTAAAAGGGGAGGGGGAGGATACATTCGGATTATAAAGGTCGAACTAGATAACACTACGATGCTTTTGGATCAGGTGATAATGTTGATTAAATCAAGAATCACCCAGTCAGCAAGTGAAAATATCATCTATCGACTACTTGAAGAAGAAATCCTTAACGTCAGAGAAGCACGACTGATGCGTAGTGTAATTGATCGTTCAACCATCAATGTTGCCTTACCTTATCGTGATGAACTTCGTGCAAATCTACTTAAGGCTATGATACAAAGTTTAAAGTATAAAGTTTGACAAATTGAGGGGAGTGTATGGCATCATGCATTGTCAGGAATGCCAACAGAGACCGGCAACATTGCACTTCACGAAAATCATAAATGGTGAAAAAAACGAGTTTCATATTTGTGAACAATGTGCCAAGGAAAAAGGAGATTTTATTCCTGGTTCTAATTCGTTTTCCATTCATAATCTACTATCCGGGTTACTTAATTTTGAACAGCCAATAGGGGGAACTTCATCCGCACCACGGGAACAACAGCAAAAGCAATGTCCAAAGTGTGGATTGACTTATCACCAGTTTACTAAGATTGGTCGATTCGGATGTGCTCAATGTTATGAAACATTTGGAACGAAGCTGACGCCTATTTTCAAACGGATTCATGGTGGAAATACGACTCATTCCGGAAAGATTCCTAAACGAGTTGGGAGCGATATGCTCGAAAGAAAGAAAATCGATCAGCTTAAGCAGCACCTTCAACAATTGATTGTTCAAGAAGAGTTTGAAGAAGCAGCAAAAGTCCGGGATGAAATACGGTCTTATGAAAAACGTTTGGACGGGGGGCGTTAACAGGTGTCTCTGGAACGGTTTATTAACGAAGCCATCAGCCCCTGGATGAAAAAGGAAGGACCAGATTCAGATATTGTTCTGAGCAGTCGAATTCGATTAGCCCGAAACCTAAAAGGAGATGTTTTTCCGCTGGTAGCAACGGATGAACAGTCCAAAGTAGTCAGCGAGCAAATCCGCAAACATTTTGAGGATCAATCATATGGTAATATAGGAAATCTATCTTATATCGATATTAATGAATTAAAATCGATTGAGAAAAGAGTACTTGTTGAAAAGCATTTGATTAGCCCTAACCTTGCTGAAGAACCAAAACAGTCTGGTGTATTGATGAGCGAAGATGAGTCAGTCAGCATTATGATCAACGAAGAGGACCATATTCGAATTCAATGTTTATTTCCAGGGTTTCAATTAAGCGAAACCCTTCAACTGGCGAGCGGTCTCGATGACTGGATTGAGCAGAAGCTGGAATATGCCTTTGATGAGCAACGAGGGTATTTGACAAGCTGTCCTACAAATGTAGGTACAGGTATGCGGGCATCCGTAATGATGCATTTGCCAGCACTTGTCTTGACTCAAAAAATGCAAAGAATCATACCAGCAATCAATCAATTGGGTCTTGTCGTACGAGGGATTTATGGTGAGGGTAGTGAAGCGCACGGGAATATCTTTCAAATCTCCAACCAGATGACCTTAGGAAAATCAGAGGAAGATATTGTAGAAGATTTAAGAGGTGTCGTGCTTCAGCTTATTGAGCAGGAAAAATCGGCGAGAAAGAACCTTCTTGAATCCTCGAAGCTTCAATTAGAAGATCGGGTTTACCGTTCACTAGGTACCCTTGCGAACAGTCGTATCATACAATCTAAAGAGGCAACAAAATGTTTATCGGATGTTAGGCTCGGCATTGATTTGAAGTTGATTGAAGGTATATCCAAAACAATTTTGAATGAATTGATGATCTTGACTCAGCCGGGATTTTTACAGCAGTATGCAAGGCAAACGTTATCTCCCGATGAGCGTGATATTCGCCGTGCAACGTTAATTCGTGAACGGCTGAAATTAGAAAAGAACAACGAATAGGAAGGTGATCAGGATGATGTTTGGACGATTTACAGAACGGGCTCAAAAGGTACTCGCCCTTGCCCAGGAAGAAGCAATCCGCCTTGGACATAATAACGTAGGGACAGAGCATATATTGCTTGGTCTTGTCCGTGAAGGTGAAGGAATTGCAGCTAAAGCTCTGTCTGTTTTAGGATTAAGTCCGGAAAAAATTCAAAAAGAAGTTGAGTCCCTTATTGGAAAAGGCCAGGAATCCGTTCAAACCATTCATTATACGCCAAGAGCGAAGAAGGTTATCGAGCTATCAATGGATGAGGCAAGAAAACTGGGTCACTCATACGTAGGAACTGAGCATATTTTACTCGGGCTGATCCGTGAAGGCGAAGGCGTGGCAGCAAGAGTGTTAAATAATCTAGGTGTCAGCTTGAACAAAGCACGACAGCAAGTCCTTCAGCTGTTAGGAAGTAACGAATCCTCTTCATCCGCGCATGGAGGGTCATCAGCTACTGCGAACACACCGACCTTAGACAGTCTTGCTAGAGATTTAACAGTAATAGCACGTGAAGATAGCCTTGACCCCGTTATCGGCAGAAGTAAAGAGATTCAACGTGTGATTGAAGTCCTAAGCAGACGTACGAAAAACAATCCAGTTCTAATCGGGGAACCAGGCGTTGGGAAAACAGCGATTGCAGAGGGTCTGGCTCAACAGATCATTAATAATGAAGTACCTGAAACACTACGGGATAAAAGGGTTATGACGCTTGATATGGGTACAGTTGTAGCTGGAACGAAATACCGCGGTGAATTTGAGGACCGTTTAAAAAAGGTGATGGATGAAATTCGTCAGGCTGGTAACATCATCCTCTTTATCGATGAACTTCACACATTGATTGGCGCTGGTGGAGCGGAAGGTGCGATTGATGCTTCGAATATATTGAAACCAGCGCTTGCACGTGGTGAGTTACAGTGTATTGGGGCGACGACACTCGATGAATATCGTAAATATATTGAAAAGGATGCAGCACTAGAGCGACGATTCCAACCGATTCGTGTAAACGAACCGACGAAGGATGAATCCAAACAAATTTTACAAGGATTACGTGACCGCTATGAGGCCCATCATCGTGTAACGATTACAGATGACGCAATTAATGAAGCGGTAAAATTATCTGATCGTTATATTTCGGACCGCTACCTTCCAGACAAGGCAATTGACCTGATCGATGAAGCTGCTTCAAAGGTTCGTCTGCGATCTTATACGGCACCTCCGAATTTAAAAGAACTTGAACAGAAGCTCGAAAGTGTCCGTAAAGAAAAGGACGCTGCGGTTCAAAGCCAGGAATTTGAAAAGGCGGCATCGTTGCGAGACTCTGAACAAAAGCTTCGTGAAGAACTCGAATCAACAAAAAACATATGGAAAGAAAAGCAGGGTCAAGAAAATACAGAAGTAACGCCAGAAGATATAGCACTCGTTGTTGCGAACTGGACTGGAATTCCGGTATCCAAATTAAAACAAGAAGAGACTGAACGACTGTTGAAGATGGAATCCATTCTTCATGACCGGTTAATCGGTCAGGAAGAAGCGGTAAAAGCCATTTCGAAAGCGATTCGCCGTGCACGTGCCGGACTTAAGGATCCGAAGCGACCGATTGGCTCGTTTATCTTCCTCGGCCCGACCGGTGTTGGTAAAACCGAACTTGCTAGAGCTCTTGCTGAGGCATTGTTTGGAGATGATGATTCAATAATCCGTATCGATATGTCTGAATACATGGAAAAGCATACGACAAGTCGTCTAGTCGGTTCACCTCCAGGGTATGTTGGTCACGAGGAAGGCGGGCAATTAACCGAAAAGGTACGTCGAAACCCGTATTCTGTCATTTTACTTGATGAGATTGAAAAGGCGCACCCTGAAGTGTTCAACATATTGCTGCAGGTCCTTGAGGATGGTCGATTGACCGATTCAAAAGGACGTACGGTCGACTTCCGTAATACGGTAGTCATCATGACGTCGAATGTTGGTGCTAGCACCTTAAAGCGCAACAAGCATATGGGCTTTACTGCACAATCTGAAAATCAGGAATATGAAAGTATGAAAATTAAAGTGATGGATGAATTGAAAAAGGCATTCCGACCAGAGTTCTTAAACCGGATTGATGAAACGATTGTCTTCCACTCACTTGAAAAGGCACACCTAAAACAAATAATCGGCTTAATGGCCAACCAGCTTCAAAAGCGGCTTTCAGAACAAGGCATCGATATCAAGCTAACCGATGCTGCCCTTGATAAGATTGCTGAAGAAGGCTACGATCCCGACTATGGCGCACGTCCATTACGTCGTGCACTCCAAAGACGAGTCGAAGACCGTCTTTCAGAAGAGCTCCTTAGTGGTAACATTTCAAAAGGACAGACGGTTAAGATCGATGTTAAGGACAACGATTTTACCGTAAACTTGGTTGGGGCTGGGAAATAGATACAACAAGAGGGGGACTCAGGTAGTCCACCCTCTTTTTACTGCACATTAGGGCGGCCGCATTGAAGGTCCTTAGTCAACCTTAAATCTAACCTTGGTCGTAAGAAAAGTTTTCTTTGAACATTTTCATAAAAATCAGCTGTTTGCCAATATGGATTCAACTTATGAATACAATAGTTTTAGGAGGCTTTATGTAAATAACCTGTAACCGGAAATACGTTATTCCGATACTGATTTGTCGACTTATTTAACGGCATTTAATGGGAGTTCCTGAAGGGTTTTGTGTTATGATTGCAGTAACAATAGAGACGATCGTAACGGACACCGTTCAGGAAATGAGGAGAAGGAATGGCAAAACGAAAAACAACCTTTTTATGCCAGGATTGCGGGTACGATTCGCCAAAGTGGATGGGGAAATGCCCAGGCTGTAGCAAGTGGAATACGATGGTGGAGGAAGTCATCCAACAGGAAAAAGGACATCGACGTTCTTTCAACACGGGTGGCACTAGTCAAAAACCAGAACCAATTACAAAAATTAAAAGTGAAAAAGAGCCACGAATAGATACGAAAATAAGTGAGCTTAATCGTGTGCTTGGTGGTGGAGTTGTTCCTGGGTCGCTCGTTCTTGTCGGTGGGGACCCTGGTATCGGGAAATCGACACTTCTGCTTCAAGCATCCGCCAAGCTTGCTGGGAACGCACATACAGTACTTTATATATCCGGTGAGGAATCAATTAAACAAACGAAGCTCAGAGCTCAACGGCTCGAAATCAATGACGATAACTTGTATGTTCATGCTGAAACAGATATGGACCTGATTGAAAAAGCAATTGAAGATGTAAAACCGAGCTTATTGATCATTGACTCTATTCAAACTGTATATCGTTCTGAAGTTACATCTGCTCCAGGAAGTGTTTCACAGGTCCGGGAATGTACCTCTCATTTTATGAGAATCTCGAAGACAAAAGGAATTGCGACATTTATTGTTGGACACGTTACTAAAGAAGGATCGATCGCAGGCCCACGTTTGTTAGAGCATATGGTTGATGCAGTCCTTTATTTTGAAGGGGAGCGCCATCATACATATCGCATTTTGCGGGCAGTCAAAAATAGGTTCGGGTCGACAAATGAAATTGGTGTATTTGAAATGAAAGAAGAAGGATTAGATGAGGTGCAAAACCCGTCCGAGGTATTCCTTGAGGAGCGTTCGAATGGAGCAGCTGGGTCAGCCATTGTCGCATCAATCGAAGGCACGAGACCGGTACTTGTTGAGATTCAAGCTCTTGTTTCACCAACAAGCTTTGGGAATCCGAGACGTATGGGGAAAGGTATCGATCATAACCGTGTTTCGTTACTGATGGCCGTACTTGAAAAACGTGTTGGGTTATTGTTGCAAAACCAAGATGCATACGTAAATGTGGCTGGTGGTGTAAGGCTGGATGAACCAGCGATTGATTTAGCGATTGCCGTTAGTATCGCATCCAGTTTTCGCGATCGACCATCGCAGCCTACCGATGTTTTTATTGGTGAAATTGGACTAACTGGAGAAGTAAGACGGGTTTCACGAGTGGAACAAAGGGTACATGAAGTAGCAAAGCTTGGATTTAAGCGTGTCATTCTTCCAGAAAAAAACTTGGGAGGATGGACGGTGCCAAGTGGAATTGAAGTTGTAGGCGTAGCGACTGTTGAAGATACGCTTCGTCAAGGCTTGGGAGGATAATGTATGGACGTTGCGATGAAAGAACTGATCGTTAGTAAAATGCTGCAATTCATTGCTCCTGGTACACCTCTGCGGGATGGAGTCGACAATGTACTTCGCGCAAAGACAGGTGGATTGATTGTTGTTGGTTTTAATGAAAAGGTACAAAAACTCGTTGATGGCGGATTTTCGATTAATTGCAGGTTTTCACCGGCATATTTGTATGAACTTGCAAAAATGGATGGTGCAATTATTTTAAGCGATGAAGGCAATCGGATTTTATACGCCAATACACAGCTGATTCCAGATACATCGATTCCGTCAAAAGAAACCGGAATTCGACACCGAACAGCTGAACGGGTGGCAAAACAAACGGGGAATCTTGTAATCTCGATTTCGCAGAGAAGGAATGTCATTACGTTATATCAAGGAAACATACGGTATTCATTGCAGGATATCGGCGTCATATTGACGAAAGCAAACCAAGCACTGCAAACGCTGGAAAAATATAAGTCGGTACTTGATCAGAGTCTCACCGATCTGGGTGCCCTTGAGTTTGAAGAGTTAGTAACTTTTCAGGAGGTTTCTCAGGTGATTCATCGAATTGAAATGGTACTGCGGATTCGCAATGAGATCGTTAAGTACGTCAATGAGCTCGGATCTGAGGGACGCTTGATCAGTATGCAAATGGAGGAACTGGTATCCAATATCGAGGATGAGGCAGCTCTTATCGTGAAAGATTATTCCAAGGATCCAAAGGTTGACCCGCTCCGGATGATGCATGAACTTAAAAAACTGACCAGTGAAGAACTCTTAGAGGAAAATGCGATTGTAAGGCTACTTGGTTATATCCCTTCTGCAAATATTTATGAAGAAACGATCAAACCGAGGGGTTACCGCATATTAAATAAGATTCCAAGACTGCCATCCCTCATCGTTGAAAATCTTATTCAACATTTTACCCACCTTCAAAATACATTAAAGGCTTCGATTGAAGAATTGGATGATGTAGAAGGGATCGGGGAAATCCGTGCTCGTAAAATTAAAGAGGGGTTGAAAAGGATCCAGGAGCAGCTGTTTTTAGACCGCCACATATAGGTGGTTAAAAAATTCAACGAAATAATTAACGGCGAATTTCTTCGTTACTTGAAGTGACAATTTGTTAACGATATGGTGACAAGAGTGAAAAATACTGTATTTTGCTTGTTATTTTATGTAAAATTAACAACAAAGAGGTTTCAAAATTTTTGAACTGTCTATAATGAAAAGAAGGAGGTGAACAATCTTGTTAAAGCGAATTGTTCAATTATTTTTTATTGTCATTGGTGGAATGCTCGGTTATTTGTATGTACCCGAACTTATTCGTTTATTAAATAATTTGATTCATATTGGGGATCTGCCAGAGTTTGTAACTTCACCATATATTGGGATCGTAATCGGTGCAGGACTTTTCTTTTTAAGTACGTTTTGGTTAGCGGATTATATTGTAGGTTTTATTCAGTGGATTGAAGAATCTTTAATGAAAGTTCCTGTAGCAGATGTGTTGTTCGGCTCGGTGGGATTGATTTTTGGCCTGATTGTAGCTTATTTGACGATGTTTGCATTAAACAGTATAGATCTTAACGTCGTTGTTTACGTAATTGCGTTTTTTGTAACGGCACTACTAGGCTATATCGGATTTCGATTCGGGTTTAAAAAGCGTGAAGAGCTTGTCAATTTGTTCACATCAGCAAGACTTGCCAATAAGGATAAAAAGAAAGAATCAGAAGGGGAAGAGAAGCGAGAGGGAATCTTGAAAATCCTTGATACGAGTGTCATAATTGATGGTAGAATTGCAGATGTTTGTCAAACAGGATTTTTAGAAGGTCCAATCGTTATCCCACAATTCGTACTTGAGGAGCTTCAGCATATTGCAGATTCTTCAGATGTGCTGAAACGTAATCGTGGTCGACGCGGTCTTGATATTTTAAACAGAATTCAAAAAGAGCTTTCTATAAAGGTTGAAATTTATGAAGGTGACTTTGAAGATGTACAAGAGGTGGACAGCAAACTTGTAAAGCTTGGGAAATTGGTTTCCGGCATGGTCGTAACGAATGATTACAACCTGAACAAAGTTTGTGAGTTTCAAGGTGTCCCAGTCTTGAATATCAACGATCTTGCGAATGCGGTCAAACCAGTGGTTCTTCCAGGTGAAGAGTTGAATGTACAGGTGATCAAGGACGGGAAGGAACAGAACCAGGGAGTTGGTTACCTGGATGATGGTACGATGATCGTCGTTGAAGATGGGCGTAATTATATCGGAAAAACGATAGATGTTCTTGTGACGAGTGTTCTGCAAACATCTGCGGGTCGAATGATTTTTGCAAAGCCAAAGCTATTGGAGAAGGCTCTGTAAATATTGGGAAATGAGGCGCAGGAACTCAACGCGAATCGTTTGCCAAATATGCCACAAAGGTAGATGAATACTGTGGAATACTTTGTTGTTATACCTGCAGCTGGACGGGGAAAACGAATGAAGGCGGAACGAAACAAGCAATTTTTACTGCTTAACCGGGTACCGCTGATCGTTCGAACACTACAGGTGTTTGAACAGGATGATTGGTGTAAAGGAATAATCGTTGTCGGTAATCGGAATGAAGTAAATGAACTTCGGCAATTGTTTTCTGAGCATAAGCTGTCAAAAGTTATTGATATTGTACCTGGTGGAAAAGAACGGCAAAACAGCGTTTACGAAGGGTTAAAAGCAATAAAAGGTTCATCTTTAGCGCTCATCCATGATGGTGCACGACCATTTGTGTCAATAGAATCCATTCGCGAGCTCGTCGTTCAGGCTGACCAAAGCGGGGCGGCTGTTCTTGCTGTACCAATCAAAGATACAATAAAACAAATCAATAATCATAAGGTTGTGAAGACCGTTGATCGAAACAGCTTGTGGGCCGTGCAAACCCCACAAGCTTTTCATCTTCATAATATTTTACAAGCCCATGAAACCGCTGAAAAATCAGGCTATATCGGTACAGATGATGCGAGCTTGATTGAGTATTCAGGAGGACAAGTATCGATTGTTGAAGGTAGCTATTTGAACATCAAATTGACGACACCAGAGGATATGGTGTTTGCAAATGCAATCATTCACGAGAAGGAGGGGCAGGATAAGGATGTTTAGAATTGGACAAGGGTTTGATGTACATCAGTTGGTGGAAGGGAGACCACTGATCATTGGAGGAGTCGAGATCCCGAATGAAAAAGGTCTGTTAGGCCACTCGGATGCAGATGTGCTGCTGCATGTTATAACGGATGCTGTACTTGGCGCTATCGGAGAAGGAGACTTGGGCAAACATTTTCCGGATACAAGCGCTGATTTTAAAGGTATCGATTCTAAAATCCTGCTTGAACAGGCTTTTCAGCTTGCAAAGCGTAAAGGATTCATGCTTGGGAACGTTGATGCTACGATTATTGCACAACAGCCTAAAATGGCCCCGTACATTGACGAGATGAGAATCGTGATTGCTAAGCTTCTGGATGCGAATATGGATCAGGTGAATGTCAAAGCGACAACATCTGAAAAGCTCGGATTTACCGGCAGGGGAGAGGGCATTGCTGCTCAGGCTGTTATTTTATTGGAAAAGTGAAAATTTATTTGAACCCATGCTTGCATGAATGGTATAGATAGTGTTTTAATATATAAAATCATAAAAAGCTACGGAAGGTGAAATACATTATGTCGAAGGATATCAGAGTTCGCTATGCACCAAGTCCGACTGGACATTTACATATCGGAAATGCACGAACAGCGTTGTTCAATTATTTATTTGCTAGAAGCCAAAACGGGAAATTCATCATCCGTATCGAAGACACTGACCAAAAGCGGAATGTTGATGGCGGCGAATACAGCCAGCTTAACTACTTGAAATGGCTTGGCATCGATTGGGATGAGAGCATCGATGTTGGCGGGGATTATGGTCCATACCGGCAAATGGAACGAATCGAACTTTACCGTGAACATTATACTGACCTTCTCAATAAAGGTCTTGCTTATAAATGCTATTGTACCGAAGAGGAGCTTGAGCAAGAACGTGAGAAAATGCAGGCCAGTGGGCAAATGCCGCGTTACTCAGGGAAATGCCGTCATCTTACAGTCGAAGAACGACAAAGGCTTGAAGCGGAAGGTCGAAAACCGAGCATTCGATTTGCAGTTCCACACGATAAAGAATATACGTTTAATGATATCGTTAAGGAGCGTGTGAGCTTTGAGTCGGATGGGATTGGCGATTGGGTCATCGTAAAGAAGGACGGGATTCCAACCTATAATTTTGCTGTTGCGGTCGATGATCATCATATGAAAATTTCCCATGTTTTACGCGGAGACGATCATATTTCCAATACTCCGAAACAGCTGATGATTTATGAGGCATTCGGGTGGGATGCGCCTGTGTTCGGCCATATGACATTGATTGTGAACGAAAATAGAAAGAAGCTTAGTAAACGTGATGAAACAATCATTCAGTTCATCGAACAATACGAAGATCTCGGATATTTACCGGAAGCATTGTTTAATTTCATTGCACTCTTAGGTTGGTCTCCTAAAGGAGAAGAAGAATTGTTCACGAAAGAGCAATTCATCGAAATCTTTGACGCAGAACGACTTTCAAAGGCAGCGGCTGTTTTTGACGCGAAAAAGCTAGAGTGGATGAACAATCAGTATATTAAGAACTCTGAATTAGCGCATGTCCTTGAATTGACGGTACCGCATCTTGAAAAAGCGGGACGTATCCCAGAATCTCGTTCAGAGCTGGAGGAAAAGTGGGTTCGAGACCTTGTGGCCCTCTATCAAGAGCAATTATCCTACGGGGCAGAAATTGTACCTTTAACTGAGCTGTTTTTCAATAAGTCAGTTGAATACGATGATGCAGCGGCAGAAACTTTGAAGGAAGAACAGGTTCCAGAAGTGTTACAAGGGTTAATTGATCAAATTCGCGATATGGAAACGTTCGAGCCTAGTGAAATTAAGGCTGCGATTAAAGCAACCCAGAAGGCGACAGGGCATAAAGGGAAGAAACTGTTCATGCCTATCCGTATCGCATCGACAGGGCAGATGCATGGCCCTGAACTTCCGAACTCGATATCTTTACTAGGTAAGGATGTTGTTATAATGCGTCTACAGAACGCCATTGAGCAGTTTGGAAACTAAGTAATACACATTTTAATGAAAATATAATATAGTAAAAGAAACATTGATGCGAAATCTTTGACGAGGATAAGTAAGGAATGCCCTTTCTTTTTTAGAGAAAACCATCTCAGGCTGTAAGTGGTTTAGGAAAGGCATCTTGAAATGCACCTCTGAGACCTTTATTGAAAAATGAGTAGATAAAGGCGGATTCCCCACCGTTAACGGGGCTAAGCGAGAAGAAGGAGAGCTTTCTTCTTCTAAACAGAGTGGGACCGCGCCAGAAGCGTCTCTGTGAGTAATCACAGTGGCGCTTTTTTGTATTCATTTTGAAGTATCAATCAGCCCTTAGGGGTACTTTGTTTACACGATCTAAGCCCCTAAGCGTGCGGTTTAAATACATTTTTATTGAAAGGAGTAGGGTTATGTTTAAGACATTAAAGCAAGATATAGATGTGGTATTCGATCAAGACCCAGCTGCACGCAGTTATTTGGAAGTCATCCTGACCTACTCAGGACTTCATGCGATCTGGGCACACCGATTTGCTCATCTGTTTTGGAGAAAGAAACTCTTTTTCCTCGCACGTTGTATTTCACAGATTAGCCGCTTCTTTACTGGAATCGAAATTCATCCGGGAGCGAGGATCGGCCGCCGTTGTTTTATTGATCACGGTATGGGAGTCGTGATCGGGGAGACATGTGAAATCGGTAATAATGTAACCTTATTCCAAGGTGTGACACTCGGGGGTACAGGTAAGGAAAAAGGAAAACGTCATCCTACTCTTGAAGATAATGCGCTTGTTGCAACCGGCGCTAAAGTTTTAGGATCAATTACAATCGGGAAAAATTCGAAGGTTGGAGCGGGTTCTGTAGTTCTACAGAATGTTCCCTCCAATTCGACTGTAGTCGGGATTCCAGGGCGTGTCGTCATTCAAGATGGCATTCGTATCCATAAAGATCTGGACCATCGCAACCTTCCTGACCCGGTTTCAGATAATTTCAAAGTAATGGAAAATGAGATTGAGCGGTTAAGAAAGGAAATCGAGCAACTGAAAAAAGGAGTGAAACACGATGAGCATTCAAATATATAACACACTTACACGCAAAAAAGAATCGTTTAAACCGATTGAAGAAGGTAGGGTTAAGATGTACGTTTGCGGTCCAACCGTGTACAACTACATTCACATCGGAAACGCAAGACCACCAATCGTATTCGATACTGTACGACGTTACCTTGAATATCGAGGGTATGACGTCGAGTTCATTTCAAACTTCACTGATGTCGACGACAAAATAATTAAAGCAGCAAATGAATTAGGTGAAGACGTACCAACGCTGGCTGAACGGTTTATTGCAGCTTATCATGAAGATGTTTCCGCACTTAATATCAATCCAGCAGATCGCCATCCACGTGTAACGGAAACGATGGAAGACATCATCCGTTTTATTGGAACATTGGTCGAAAAGGAATATGCATACGCTGCAGGTGGTGATGTGTATTTCCGGACGAGAAAGTTTAAAGGCTACGGAAAGCTCTCACACCAATCGATTGATGATCTTCGTGTCGGGGCACGGATCCAAGTAGGCGAACATAAAGAAGATCCAATTGATTTCGTTCTTTGGAAGTCCGCTAAACCAGGAGAAATCTACTGGGAAAGCCCGTGGGGGAAGGGTAGACCAGGCTGGCATATCGAATGCTCCGCGATGGTCAAGAAATACCTGGGTGATACAATCGATATCCACGCAGGAGGGCAGGATTTGTCGTTTCCTCATCATGAAAACGAAATCGCGCAGTCCGAGGCATTGAACGAAGCACCTATGGCCAATTATTGGATGCATAATGGGTATATTAATATAAATAACGAAAAAATGTCTAAATCTCTCGGGAATTTTATTCTATTACATGATCTATTGGAAAAGTACGACCCGCAAGCCTTCCGTTTCTTTATGCTCAACGTACATTACCGGCATCCAATCAATTTTACTGATGAGTTACTAGATAGTGCGAAGGTAAGTCTTGAACGGATCCGAACGACTGTCGGAAACCTCACACACCGCATCGAGCACAGTGCGGATCTCGGAACTAATAACGATAGCTGGCTGAACAAGATCAATCAGTTTAAAGACCACTTCATCCTTGATATGGACGATGATTTTAATACATCCAATGCAATCGCAGTCCTTTTCGACCTTACGAAAGAAGCGAACTTGTATTTAGAAGAGAAAAACACAACTGTTGATGTACTTACCGAATTTATTTCTGTATTCAATGAAATCGGGAATGTACTTGGATTACAATTAAAAGCTGCACAGGAGTTGCTCGCAGAGGATATTGAAAAGCTCATCGAGCAGCGAAACGAAGCGCGTAAACAGAAGGATTTTCAGCGTGCAGACGAAATCCGCGATCATCTACAAGAACAAGGAATTATTCTAGAGGATACTCCTCAAGGTGTAAGGTGGAAACGGAAATCATGAACTCACATAGCATTTCATCAACGGTTGATCCTAAGCAATTAAAATCATCCGCATTAGCCTATATCGGGGATGCGGTATATGAAGTTTATATTCGTAATCATTTATTGGAGAAGGGTGAGGTTAAGCCACAACAGCTCCATAGGCTCGCAACCGGTTATGTTTCTGCAAAGGCTCAGGCAACCATCATACGAACGTTGATTGAAGATGATGAAATAACAGACGAAGAGCAAGGTGTTGTTCGGCGGGGCCGAAACAGTAAAATGGGCACCATCCCAAAAAACACTGATATTCAGACGTACCGTTATGGGACAGCCTTCGAAGCATTGATAGGTTACCATTATCTTTCGGGCAACGGAAAGCGGTTGGATGACATTGTCCAGCGTGCTATTAAAATCGTAGAAATGGGTGTTCAAAAAGGAGGATAAAGAGCCGAGATTTCTGAAGTTCAACTAAGTACGTTACGTCCTGCGCCTGCGGTTACTCGGCGCAAAACAGCACAGGAAGCATACAAATCCGCGGGCTTGTTACAACGTTGAACTGACTCACATCCTGTGAGCCCAAGGCGCGACAGTCTCGAGGAACAGAACGACGAGTGGTACTTGCATAAAGGCTACGAGTTGTACCGAGGAAGCTAACAACCTAGAGTACACTTGTAGACGCAGGTACATATATCTTATTTAGGACCAGACCAAGTAACGAAGAAATTTGACAGCAATTAAATGAAATTCGACTAAGTACTTCACGTCCTGTGAAAACGTCGAACTGACTCACATCTTGTGAGCCTCCGGACTTTTTGAATTACCTTTAGAAGAACCTTTGAAGGAAGGGATAAAAAGAATGAACAATGATGTTATAATCGGTAGAAATCCTGTTTTGGAGGCGATCCGTTCAGGTAGGGATATTAATAAAATATTAATTGCTGAAGGAGCACAAAAAGGTTCGATCGGACAAGTTATTCAGCAGGCAAAAAAAGAACGGGTCCAGGTACAATTTGTTCCAAAGAAGAAGCTTGATACAATCGTCGAAGGGAAAAACCATCAAGGTGTACTAGCCTACGTGGCAGCCTATGATTATGCCGACATCGAAGATTTATTTGACCGGGCAAAAAAACAGAACGAGGAGCCTTTTATTCTCGTACTTGATGAGGTTGAGGACCCGCATAATCTTGGTTCAATTTTACGAACTGCAGATGCAGTTGGTGCTCACGGGGTTATTATTCCGAAGCGAAGAGCAGTTGGGTTAACCTCTTCGGTAGCAAAGGCTTCTACGGGTGCAATCGAGTATGTACCTGTTGTAAGGGTGACCAATATCGCCCGGACGATTGAGGAGTTGAAAGAGAGGGGTGTCTGGTTCGTCGCGACCGATGCAGATGGTGATCAAGATTATCGCGAGGCCAATTATGACATGCCTGTTGGACTTGTGATCGGGAGTGAAGGAAAAGGAATTGGACGATTAGTTAAAGAAAAATGCGATTTTCTAGTTTCTTTGCCGATGGAAGGCAAGGTAACCTCACTAAACGCATCCGTAGCCGCTGCCCTTCTTATGTACGAGGTATACCGGCAGAGAAAGCCACATGGTGGATAGCTATGGAAATCCTCCTGGTAGACGGCTACAACATGATAGGGGATTGGCCGGAGCTTCGTAAGCTTCGAGATCATGATCTTGCCGCTGCTCGTGACATCTTAATGGACAAGATGGCAGAATATCAAGCCTATACAGGTATGAGGGTCATTGTAGTATTTGATGCACATTATGTTCCTGGTACCGAAAAGAAATATCAAAACCATCGGATCGAGGTCATTTTCACAAAAGAAAATGAATCTGCAGATGAACGAATTGAAAAGCTGGCAGTTGAATTAAAAGATATCCGTACAAAAATTCATGTTGCGACCTCGGATTTCTTGGAACAATGGGTTACCTTTGGACTTGGAGCATTACGGAAATCAGCTCGTGAATTATTGATTGAAGTAGAAAATATTGAGAAGCGGATCAGCAGGAAAGTACAAGATATTCAAAAGCAAAATCGTTCATCATCCCTTCTACTATCAGAAGAAGTGGCAGAAATTTTTGAAAAATGGCGCAGAGGTGACCGGTGAGCGGTTGACGTTTGTCGAATAAGCATTGTATAATATTTCTATATTTAGGTCGCCATGGTCGGAGGGATTCTCGTGAGCATTGAACTCAAAGAGATTGTACACCCGGAATTTGACGAGCTTGAAGATGAGTCCATTGTGGAGCAGGTTCACGAAGGAAACAGCGCCGCACTAGAGTACTTAATCAACAAGTACAAAAATTTTGTCCGTGCAAAAGCCCGGTCTTATTTTTTGATTGGGGCGGATCGCGAAGACATTATTCAAGAAGGTATGATCGGTTTATATAAGGCGATTCGAGATTTTAAAGGGGACAAGCTATCCTCTTTTAAAGCTTTTGCTGAGCTTTGTATCACCCGACAAATGATTACCGCAATCAAGACCGCCACTAGGCAAAAACACATACCATTGAATTCCTATGTTTCCTTGGACAAGCCGATCTATGATGAAGAATCAGATCGTACGCTAATGGATGTAATTTGTGGTTCACGTGTGACGGATCCAGAAGAACTCATCATCAACCAGGAGGAGTTCGATGACATTGAACTTAAAATGGGCGAGCTTTTGAGTGATCTTGAGCGGAAGGTATTGATGCTGTATCTTGACGGCAGATCCTATCAGGAGATTTCAGTCGATTTAAACCGTCATGTCAAATCGATTGATAACGCACTTCAGAGGGTGAAGCGAAAACTGGAACGGTACCTTGAATTAAGGGAAATCGGTTTATAGCACACAGAGGCTGGCTCTTGGAGTCAGCCTCATTTTTAGGAGATCAACAATTTCCGGGTAGTGTCAGCCCTTTATCGGACTACAGGCTTCATTGACAGGGACATACCCCTGTGATAGAGTTTATAGCATAAAATGGACAAACTATGGATAAAACTTGGCATTGCTTAATATGGTTCGACGGTATTCTGGAGATGATGACCGATGCGCGTAAAAGTTATACTTGCTTGTGAAATATGTAAACAACGAAACTACACGACTATGAAAAACAAAACGACTGAGCAGAACCGTGTGGAGCGAAAAAAGTTTTGTAAGCAATGTCAGACACATACACTGCACCGGGAAACAAAATAAAGAACTGACCTAATATTTTTACAAACTAGAGAAGTTTTTCATATTGAATTAAACTGGGGGTAAAACGATGGCTGGCATTGCACAGAAAACAAGTAAATTTTTATCAAATGTGGTTAGGGAGCTAAAGCGTGTTTCTTGGCCCAAACGTAAAGAATTAACTCGATACACGATCACAGTTGTATCGACGGTAGTGTTTGTCACACTATTTTTTGCATTGGTTGATCAGGGGTTAAGTTGGATCATCGCGACTGTATTTGAATAAAGGGAGTTCAATAAAGGCACCGGGGCTAACAGGATGTTTAGTCAGTTCGACGTTGTTACAAGACCACGGATTTGTATACTTCCTGTGCTGTTTTGCGCCGAGCAACCGCAGGCGCAGGACGTAACGTTTTTAGTCGAACTTCTAAAGGAACTTTTTCAATACACGAATAAAATAATCGTTTAAGCCTGATGACTGATGGCTAAACTAGGAAAGTATATCCGTTTGGGAGGGAAAGGACGAAGTGTCCTCACAAGTTATGGAAAAAAGATGGTATGTAGTACACACGTACTCCGGTTATGAAAATAAAGTAAAAGCAAATCTGGAGAAGCGGGTTGAGTCCATGGGGATGGAGGATAAGATCTTTCGAGTTCTCGTACCGCAGGAAGAAGAAACTGAGATTAAGAACGGTAAGAAAAAAACGGCAATGAAGAAAGTGTTTCCCGGATATGTGTTGACCGAAATGGTTATGACAGACGACTCTTGGTATGTTGTCCGTAATACACCAGGGGTAACGGGATTTGTCGGTTCTACCGGATCTGGATCCAAGCCAACCGCACTTTTACCAGAAGAAGTTGATCGAATTCTATCTAGCATGGGTCTTGAAAAACCTAAAGCAGAGGTTGACTATGAGCTTAAAGAAAGTGTCAAGATCAAAGAAGGTCCTTTTGCGAACTTCGTTGGGGCTGTTGAGGCTATCGACGTCGACAAACAGAAGCTGAAGGTCCATGTCAACATGTTTGGCAGGGAGACGCCTGTTGAGGTTGATTTCACTCAGGTTGAAAAACTTTAAGCTACGAGCGCATATGAAAAACGGTTTAAGTATAAGTCTATCTGTGCCTGCGTTGTCACATGCGACGTTTCGTTTTTAGCCGGCGATGTTTCTGATTCACCGCTATCCATAAGATATATTTGTCGCATTTTTGAACAACTTTCGAGAAAAAGTTGAAAAACAAGCACAGAAATGATAGAATTTTAATGTTTGAAATAACCCGTAACACAATGGGGAGCTTCCGAATGGGAGCTCGTTTTGAGTGGGAGGGCATTCAACGCCCAATATACCACATCACGGACTAAGGAGGTGTGTCACGTGGCTAAAAAGGTAATTAAGGTTGTTAAATTACAAATTCCAGCTGGTAAAGCAAACCCAGCACCACCAGTAGGACCAGCATTAGGTCAAGCAGGTGTAAACATCATGGGATTCTGTAAAGAATTTAACGCACGTACTTCTGATCAAGCTGGTATGATTATTCCGGTTGAAATCTCGGTATTTGAAGACCGTTCTTTTACATTCATTACGAAAACTCCACCAGCTGCTGTATTACTTAAGAAAGCAGCAGGAATCGAGTCAGGTTCTGGTGAACCGAACCGCAATAAAGTTGCAACAGTAAAGCGTGATAAGGTACGAGAAATCGCTGAGACGAAAATGCCTGATCTTAATGCTGCAAATGTTGATTCTGCTATGCGTATGGTAGAAGGAACAGCACGTAGCATGGGTATCGTAATCGAGGACTAGTAATCATGCATTGCAGATAGGGGCTGACTCTCTGTGAGTCACCCCCTTCTTATGGCGCCTGAGCGCGCATCAGTGGGAGGTTAATCCGTAAAAACCACATTAAGGAGGAAATTTTAATGGCTAATAAAGGAAAAAAGTATCAAGAAGCAGTGAAGCTTGTTGATCGTTCTGCACAATATGATGCAAACGAAGCAATTGAGCTTGTTAAAAAAACAGCTTCTGCAAAGTTTGATGAAACTGTAGAAGTGGCTGTACGTCTTGGGGTTGACCCTAAGAAAGCAGATCAGCAGGTTCGTGGAGCAGTTGTACTTCCGAATGGAACTGGTAAAACACAACGTGTTCTTGTTTTCGCAAAAGGTGAAAAAGCGAAGGAAGCTGAAGCTGCAGGAGCAGATTTTGTAGGTGATACTGACTACATCAATAAAATCAACCAAGGATGGTTCGATTTCGATGTAATCGTTGCAACACCAGACATGATGGGTGAAGTTGGTAGGCTTGGTCGTGTACTTGGACCAAAAGGCTTAATGCCGAACCCTAAAACTGGAACTGTAACATTTGAAGTAGAAAAAGCAGTTCAAGAAATCAAAGCTGGTAAAGTAGAATACCGTGTAGATAAGCAAGGTAATGTACATTGTCCGATTGGAAAGGTGTCTTTCGAAGACGGCAAGCTTGTTGAGAACTTAACTACCATTATTGAAACACTGCTTAAAGTAAAGCCTTCAGCTGCTAAGGGAACATACATGAAGAGCATTGCTATAGCTTCTACTATGGGACCTGGGATCAAAGTTAACCCAAACAGCTTCACTTCAAAATAAGCTGTTGACTTTTGATTTACAGCAGGTTATACTAACACTCGGTAATTGAATAGGTCATACCGTAGACAGTAGGTGCGATTAATCGCTTAATTTCCTGCCGAGGTGTGTTGATAATTCATACATCGTTATGATTTTTCTGACACTACGCCTTTATGTCTACAGACATAAAGGCTTTTTTCATGAGTTGCTTTGGCAACTCTACGGTATGAAAAACAGGAGGTGTAAGAATGAGCGTACTTGAACAAAAGAAAAAATTAGTTACTGAAATTGCTGATCAGTTCCGTAACAGTAAATCGACGATTCTTGTTGACTATCGTGGTTTAGACGTAGCTGAAGTAACAGAACTACGTAAGCAACTTCGTGAAGCAGGCATCACATTCAAAGTGTACAAGAACTCAATGACTCGCCGAGCTGCTGAAGAAGCTGAACTAGCTGGTTTGAATGAAAATCTTGTTGGGCCTACAGCAGTTGCATTCAGTAATGAAGAGGTTGTTGCTCCTGCGAAGATTTTGAACAACTTTGCAAAAGAGCATGAGGCACTTGAAATCAAGGCAGGTGTCATTGAAGGCCAAGTTACAACGGTTGAAGAAATCAAAGCACTTGCAGAACTACCTTCACGCGAAGGTCTACTTTCAATGCTGCTTAGCGTACTTCAAGCTCCAATGCGAAACGTTGCATTGGCTACGAAGGCTGTTGCAGATCAAAAAGAAGAGCAGGGTGCTTAATAAAGGGTGTGGTGAACACAATTTATTAACACCGTTTATCTAAGTTTTTAAAATTAAAATCAAAAAACACAATTATAGGAGGAATAATACAATGAGTAAAGATCAAATCATTGATGCGATTAAAGAAATGTCTGTACTAGAACTTAACGATCTAGTAAAAGCAATTGAAGAAGAATTTGGAGTAACTGCTGCTGCACCTGTAGCTGTAGCTGGTGGCGCTGGTGAAGGTGCTGCTGAAGAAAAAACTGAATTTGACGTAATCCTTGAAAGTGCTGGAGCTTCTAAAATCAAAGTAATCAAGGCCGTTCGTGAAATCACAGGTCTTGGACTTAAAGATGCTAAAGAATTAGTAGACGGAGCGCCTAAGCCACTTAAAGAAGGCATTGCAAAAGAAGAAGCTGAAGAAATGAAAGCTAAGCTTGAAGAAGTGGGCGCGGTTGTAGAAGTTAAGTAGTCCATTAAACAAAAAAGCTCGCGAAACATCGCGAGCTTTTTTTACACTTATGCGGAGATTGATTTGGAACGGATGTCTAGTTTCAACGCCTAGGTGTTTTCGCGTTTTATGCGAAACTTTTCAGTATATCTATGTATATCTTGTTGTTCGTTGAGTAATAAAGAATAATAGGTATTAATGGATATAAAAGGCCAGGGAGATGGCAAGATGAGTGATCATTATTATTCAGACCGACCTACTTCTAAGCGGGATATGAAGGAATGGTCGTACACACTTAGAGGACGGTCGTTTCGATTTTATTCCGACGCTGGCGTTTTTTCAAAAAAAGAAGTTGATTTTGGTAGCCGGTTATTAATAGAGACATTCGTAAAACCTGAAGTCGATGGTGATGATTTTCTAGACATGGGTTGCGGTTATGGCCCGATCGGGTTATCCATTGCTGCATCCTTTCCCGAAAAGACGGTGACAATGGTTGATGTAAACGAAAGGGCTATCGAACTCTCGTGTTTGAACGCTGATCAGAATCAGATCGACAATGTAAGCATCTATCAAAGTAATCTATTTGACCGGATTGATCGGAATGAATTTTGTGCAATAGTAACGAATCCGCCAATACGAGCTGGAAAAAAGGTGGTTCATTCAATTTTTGAACAAGCATACGACCACCTTGTGTCTGGGGGAGAGCTCTGGATCGTCATTCAAAAGAAACAGGGAGCTCCATCCGCCGTCGAAAAATTAGAAGTGATTTTTGATGAAGTCGATACTGTAGCACGGAAAAAAGGTTACTTTATTATTCGTTCAAAAAAACGTTGACTCGGTTTTGGGCCTATGGTATTATTGTATAATGCCAAAGATACGTGTATTTTGACCAACTTGATTTTTTTGTGATAATAATTGCATAAAGATCAGATGGTTTGGGAAAAATAGTATAATCGTTTGTTTAATTGGGAAAAATGTGGTTTATATAACCCTTTTTTCTTTTTGCACGTTTAGAAAGCATGAAAACTTTCTATTGAATTACTGTGTGTTGTTAGTGCTTAAACTTGGCTTTGCCAGGTTTGCTATATTACCTAGTTTAATTACAAACTAGGAGTTTTACGATACTATGCTGGATTTGAGGGGTGAATCAGTTGACAGGTCAACTCATTCAGTTTGGACGCCACCGCCAACGGAGAAGCTATGCAAGAATTAATGAAGTTTTGGAACTTCCAAACCTCATTGAAATCCAAACTTCCTCCTATCAATGGTTTCTTGATGAGGGTTTGCGAGAGATGTTTCATGACATTTCTCCAATTGAGGATTTTACGGGAAACTTAGTGCTTGAGTTTATTGATTATAGTTTAGGAGAGCCTAAGTATTCTGTTGAGGAGTCCAAAGAGCGGGACGTAACGTATGCTGCTCCACTACGGGTGAAAGTTCGTCTGATCAATAAGGAAACAGGCGAAGTGAAGGAACAGGAAGTATTCATGGGGGATTTCCCTCTTATGAGTGATACCGGTACCTTTATCATCAATGGAGCAGAACGGGTTATTGTATCCCAGCTCGTTCGTTCACCAAGTGTTTACTATAACGAAAAGTTGGACAAAAACGGTAAAAAAGGCTTTACTGCAACCGTAATTCCAAACCGGGGAGCATGGTTAGAACTTGAAACAGACGCAAAAGATGTCGTTCATGTTCGAATCGACCGCACAAGAAAGATTCCGGTAACGGTTTTATTGCGTGCGTTAGGGTTTGGTTCTGATCAAGAAATCATCGATTTACTAGGAGAAGATGAGTATCTTCGTAATTCGCTTGAAAAAGACAATACAGAAGGAACAGAAAAAGCTCTGCTTGAAATTTACGAAAGACTACGTCCAGGAGAGCCTCCTACTGTAGATAATGCTAAAAGTTTATTAGAGTCCCGTTTCTTTGATCCGAAACGCTATGATCTAGCAAACGTTGGACGCTATAAGATTAACAAAAAGCTTCATATTAAGAACCGATTGTTTAATCAGCGATTAGCTGAGACAATAGCAGATCCTGAAACAGGCGAAGTAATTGCAGAAGAGGGTACAGTTCTTGATCGCCGAGTACTCGATCGGATATTACCTGCACTTGAAAAAAATGTAGGCTTTACGGAAGTTACACCGGCGGGTGGAGTAGTAGAAGATGAAGCTATTCGTCTTCAGTCTATTAAAATTTATTCGCCACTAGAAGGTGAAACGGATCAGGTCATCAATGTAATCGGCAACGGTATCATTGATCGTTCTATCAAGAACATCACACCTGCCGACATCATTGCTTCTATTAATTATTTCTTCAACCTGCTGCACGGCGTCGGTCTTACAGATGACATCGATCATCTTGGAAACCGCCGACTGCGTTCCGTAGGTGAACTATTACAAAATCAATTCCGAATCGGTTTATCAAGAATGGAACGTGTTGTACGTGAGCGAATGTCCATCCAGGATACAAATTCAATCACGCCGCAAGCGCTCATCAACATTCGACCGGTTATTGCGTCCATAAAAGAATTTTTCGGAAGCTCTCAGCTTTCCCAGTTCATGGACCAAACGAACCCATTAGCAGAATTAACGCACAAACGTCGTCTTTCTGCATTAGGACCAGGCGGTTTGACTCGTGAACGTGCAGGATTCGAAGTACGTGACGTTCACTATTCACACTATGGTCGTATGTGTCCGATTGAAACACCGGAAGGACCGAACATCGGCTTGATCAACTCATTATCGAGTTATGCCAAAGTGAACGAGTACGGATTCATCGAAACACCGTACCGACGTGTTGATCCTGAGACAGGAAAGGTAACGGCACAAATTGATTACCTTACTGCAGATGAACAGGACAATTATGTGGTCGCACAGGCAAATGCAAAGCTTGGAGATGACGGTTCATTCCTTGACGAAGAAGTTATTTCCCGTTTCCGTGATCAGAATATTATTGCGAAGCGTGACCGGATCGACTACATGGATGTATCTCCAAAACAGGTCGTTTCTGCTGCAACAGCATGTATTCCGTTCCTCGAAAACGATGACTCGAACCGTGCCTTAATGGGTGCGAACATGCAGCGTCAGGCTGTACCATTAATGGTACCGGAATCACCAATCGTCGGAACAGGTATGGAACATGTCTCTGCCAAGGATTCCGGAGCAGCTGTAATTGCGAGGTCAGAAGGAATCGTTGAGAAGGTTTCAGCAAGTACCATTTTCATTCGCCGGATAGAAGAAGTCGATGGTAAAGAGGTTCAAGGTGACCTTGAACGATATAATTTGATGAAGTTCATCCGTTCGAACCAGGGTACATGCTACAACCAACGCCCGATCGTCAGTCAAGGAGACCGTGTTACGAAGGGTGAAATCCTTGCAGACGGACCTTCGATGGAGGTTGGTGAGCTCGCACTAGGACGTAACGTACTTGTCGGGTTTATGACATGGGATGGTTATAACTATGAGGATGCTGTCATTATGAGTGAACGACTCGTTAAAGATGACGTCTACACATCTATCCATATTGAAGAATATGAATCTGAGGCTCGAGATACAAAACTCGGACCTGAAGAAATTACACGTGATATCCCGAATGTCGGGGAAGATGCACTTAAAAATCTTGATGAGCGTGGAATTATCCGAATTGGTGCAGAAGTGAAGGACGGAGATATCCTTGTTGGAAAGGTTACGCCAAAGGGTGTTACTGAACTGACAGCAGAAGAACGTCTCTTGCATGCAATTTTCGGCGAAAAAGCGCGTGAAGTCCGTGATACATCACTACGTGTACCTCACGGTGGAGATGGAATTGTTCACGACGTCAAAGTATTCAACCGTGAAGATGGGGATGAACTTCCTCCTGGAGTAAACCAACTTGTCCGTGCTTACATCGTCCAAAAGCGTAAAATTCACGAAGGTGACAAAATGGCGGGACGACACGGTAACAAAGGTGTTATTTCGAAAATTTTACCTGAAGAAGACATGCCGTACTTACCAGATGGGACACCGATTGATATTATGCTTAACCCATTAGGGGTGCCGTCTCGTATGAATATCGGTCAGGTGTTAGAGCTTCACCTCGGAATGGCTGCAAGAGAACTTGGTTTGCACATGGCTACGCCGGTATTTGATGGAGCTTCAGAAGAGGATGTCTGGGAAACGTTAGACGAAGCAGGCCTTTCTCGTGACGGAAAAACGGTCCTCTATGATGGTCGCTCAGGCGAACCGTTTGATAACCGTATTTCAGTTGGGGTCATGTACATGATCAAGCTTGCCCACATGGTAGACGATAAGCTTCACGCTCGTTCTACAGGTCCTTACTCACTTGTTACCCAACAACCGCTTGGTGGTAAAGCACAATTCGGAGGACAGCGTTTCGGTGAGATGGAGGTATGGGCACTTGAAGCATATGGGGCAGCCTATACGTTGCAAGAAATCCTTACTGTCAAGTCTGATGATGTCGTTGGACGTGTGAAGACGTACGAAGCGATTGTTAAAGGCGAAAACGTTCCTGAACCAGGTGTTCCAGAATCCTTCAAGGTCTTGATCAAAGAGCTTCAAAGTCTAGGGATGGATGTCAAGATGCTCTCGAGCGATGAGCAAGAAATCGAGATGCGTGAAATTGATGAAGACGAGGAAAACTCGAACGATAAATTGAACTTGAACGTGGAAACCCAATCCGTCGGTGAATAAAGGGTATAGCAGCATATCATAAGGGAGGTAGACCCCTTGATCGATGTAAATAACTTTGAGTATATGAAAATTGGTCTTGCTTCACCGGATAAAATCCGCTCTTGGTCCCGTGGTGAAGTTAAGAAGCCGGAAACAATTAATTACCGAACGTTAAAACCAGAAAAGGATGGACTTTTCTGTGAGCGTATTTTCGGACCAACGAAAGACTGGGAGTGTCATTGCGGTAAATACAAACGAGTCCGTTATAAGGGCGTCGTTTGTGACCGCTGTGGCGTAGAAGTTACAAGAGCTAAAGTTCGTCGTGAGCGAATGGGCCATATTGAATTGGCAGCACAAGTTTCTCACATCTGGTACTTTAAAGGCATTCCAAGCCGAATGGGTCTTGTACTTGATATGTCACCTCGTGCTCTCGAGGAAGTAATCTATTTTGCTTCCTGGGTTGTTACAGAAACCGGCGAAACACCGCTGGAGAAGAAACAGCTTTTATCTGAAAAAGAATATCGAGCGTACCGTGAAAAGTATGGAAAAGGATTTAATGCACAAATGGGTGCAGAAGCAATTAAAAAGCTCCTTGAGGATATCGATCTTCCTAAAGAAGTGGAAATTTTAAAAGAAGAGTTGAAAACCGCACAAGGGCAACGACGTACTCGTGCGATTAAACGTCTTGAAGTGCTGGAAGCATTCCGTCATTCCGGAAATGATACGGACTGGATGATTCTTGACGTACTTCCTGTCATCCCGCCGGAATTACGCCCAATGGTACAGCTTGATGGAGGACGATTTGCGACTTCTGACTTGAATGACTTGTATCGTCGAGTCATCAACCGAAATAACCGTTTAAAAAGGTTGTTGGATCTTGGAGCACCGAACATTATCGTTCAAAACGAGAAGCGTATGCTCCAGGAGGCAGTTGATGCTTTGATCGACAACGGGCGTCGTGGTCGACCAGTTACAGGGCCAGGAAATCGTCCACTCAAATCCCTTTCTCATATGTTAAAAGGGAAGCAAGGACGATTCCGTCAAAACCTGCTCGGTAAACGTGTTGACTATTCAGGTCGATCAGTTATCGTGGTAGGTCCTAACCTGAAAATGTATCAATGTGGACTTCCTAAGGAAATGGCTCTTGAACTATTCAAGCCTTTCGTTATGAAGGAGCTCGTAAACAAAGGTATTGCTCATAATATTAAGAGTGCCAAACGTAAAGTTGAACGTGTTCAGCCTGAAGTTTGGGATGTTCTTGAAGAAGTGATTAAAGAGCACCCAGTACTCTTAAACCGTGCACCAACGCTTCACCGTCTAGGTATTCAGGCATTTGAACCAACGCTTGTTGAAGGTCGTGCGATTCGATTGCACCCGCTTGTTTGTACAGCATACAATGCGGACTTCGATGGAGACCAAATGGCCGTCCACGTACCGCTATCAGCGGAAGCACAGGCAGAAGCGCGTATACTTATGCTAGCGGCTCAGAACATTCTGAATCCTAAGGATGGTAAACCAGTTGTTACACCTTCACAGGATATGGTGTTAGGAAACTATTACCTGACGCTAGAGCGTAAAGATGCTATTGGTGAAGGTATGATTTTCAATGATACAAATGAAGCGGTCACCGCTTATCATAATGGTTTTGCACATTTGCACACACGTGTAGCGATACCGGCAAAAGTGCTTGGAAAAGCATCATTTACAGAAGAGCAGAACCGCAAGTTGTTATTGACAACGGTCGGTAAGTTGATCTTTAATGAAATCTTGCCTCCATCGTTCCCATATATCAACGAACCAACTGAGTACAATCTCGAGGTTGCTACACCAGAGAAGTACTTTGTTGACCCAACTGTAAATATTAAGGAAGAACTTAAGGAACGAGACCTTATTTCACCGTTTAAGAAGGGGATTCTTGGTAAAATCATTGCGGAAGTGTTCAAGCGTTTCAAAATTACTGAAACGTCTAAGATGCTCGACCGTATGAAGGACCTTGGATTTAAATATGCGACGAAGGCCGGTATTACAGTAGGTGTATCTGATATCGTCGTCCTTTCTGAAAAACAAGAAATTCTTGCAGAGGCCGAAGAAAAAGTAACCAACGTTCTTAAGCAGTTCCGTCGCGGTCTTATTACGGAAGAAGAACGTTATGATCGCGTTATTGCAATCTGGAGTAATTGTAAAGACGTCATCCAGGAAAAACTCATGGTTTCACTCGATAACATGAACCCGATTTTCATGATGAGTGACTCAGGAGCCCGAGGTAACGCTTCTAACTTTACACAGCTTGCAGGTATGCGTGGACTTATGGCGAACCCGGCTGGACAGATTATCGAATTACCGATCAAGTCCAGCTTCCGTGAAGGATTGACGGTTCTCGAATACTTTATCTCTACACACGGTGCTCGTAAAGGACTTGCTGATACCGCACTTAAGACTGCTGACTCGGGTTATCTGACGCGACGTCTTGTTGATGTTGCCCAGGACGTAATTGTCCGCGAAAAAGATTGCGGAACCGACCGCGGTTTACCAGTTCGTGCAATAAAAGAAGGCAATGAAGTAATCGAACCACTCGAAGAACGACTGATTGGTCGTGTTGCATTTAAAACAGTTAAGAATCCTGAAACTGATGGTGTCATCGTTAAGCGTAACGATCTGATTACAGAAGACATCGCTAAGGAAATCATCGAAGTAGGCGTTGAAGAGGTTGTTATCCGTTCCGCGTTTACTTGTAATACACGGCATGGTGTGTGTAACCTTTGCTACGGACGTAATCTAGCTACTGGAACTGAAGTTGAAGTAGGCGAAGCTGTAGGTATCATTGCTGCTCAATCAATCGGTGAACCTGGTACACAGCTTACGATGCGTACCTTCCATACTGGCGGGGTTGCTGGAGACGATATTACACAAGGTTTACCACGTATTCAGGAATTGTTTGAAGCACGTAACCCGAAAGGTCAGGCAGTCATTTCAGAGCTTGATGGAAAAGTCACTGCAATCAATGAAGTGCGTGATAAGCGTGAGATCACTGTTCAAGGTGAAGCAGAAAGCCGTTCCTATACGGTACCTTACGGAGCTCGTATTAAAGTACGAGTAGACGACGAAGTGATTGGTGGTCAAGAACTAACAGAAGGTTCCATCGATCCGAAAGAATTGATTAAGGTCGCTGGAATTGAAGCTGTTCAAGACTATCTGCTCCGAGAAGTTCAGAAGGTATACCGTATGCAAGGGGTAGAAATCGGCGACAAACACGTTGAAGTAATGGTTCGTCAAATGATGCGTAAAGTTCGTGTTATTGAAGCGGGCGATACGAATGTACTTCCAGGATCACTTATGGATATCAATCGTTTCACCGATGTGAACACGGATGTATTGCTTAAAGGCGGTCGACCTGCTACAGGACGTCCAATGCTTCTCGGTATTACAAAAGCATCTCTTGAAACTGAATCATTCCTGTCTGCTGCTTCATTCCAGGAAACAACTCGTGTCCTGACAGATGCGGCAATTAAAGGAAAGCGTGATGAATTACTCGGCTTAAAAGAAAATGTCATCATCGGTAAACTTGTACCAGCAGGAACTGGAATGTCTCGTTATCGAAACATTGTACCTGCAGGTGAAGAAACAACCAAACCAGAAGTAACTGAAGACGCAGTAAAAACTGAAGAATTGGTTACTCAAGATTAATTTACGGTTCAATTGTTGACAACATTTTTCAAGTCTGATAATATAACGTAGTGCTTCCGTCAAAAAACCTGTTACTTTGGAGGATATGGAAATAATATGTCTTATGAAAAAGTACTGCAGGCTAATGATATTATTGTTGGTACGAAGCAAACGATTAAAGCCCTTCAGAATGGGGAAGTTAAAGAACTCGTCGTTGCGGGTGACGCTGATCTTCGCATTACGAACAAGGTTGTTCACGTTGCGAAAGAGAAGAATGTCCCTGTTATCCAAGTCGAATCTATGAAAAAGCTTGGAAAAGCATGCGGGATCGACGTAGGAGCAGCGACTGTTGCGATAAAAGGATAAATGTTTTTGCCAGGGCTCTTTTGCCCTGCGCAAAAACTTTCTTTTGTCAAAAAATGAACCACCTGGATGTGTGGGCTATTAAATACGCATATTAGAAGGGAGGAAAAACCATGCCTACAATTAATCAATTAGTACGTAAGGGACGTCATTCTAAAGGTAAAAAGTCTGACTCACCTGCACTAAATAAAGGCTACAACAGCTTTAAGAAAGTAAACACAGATCTTTCTTCTCCGCAAAAACGTGGAGTATGTACTCGTGTAGGAACACTGACACCGAAGAAGCCGAACTCAGCGCTACGTAAGTACGCTCGTGTACGTTTGACAAACCAGATTGAAGTAACAGCTTATATTCCTGGAATCGGACACAACCTGCAAGAGCACAGCGTAGTACTTATTCGCGGAGGTCGTGTAAAAGACTTACCGGGGGTCCGTTATCACATCGTACGTGGTGCGCTTGATACTGCTGGTGTTAACGATCGTAGACAAGGCCGTTCTAAGTATGGAACTAAAAGGCCTAAGGCTGAAAAGAAATAATAGAGGTTGTTCAAAAGACACCGAAAGATATTTAATTACTGAAAGGAGGGGACATTATGCCTCGTAAAGGACCTGTAGAACGTCGTGATGTATTACCTGATCCGATTTATAATTCTAAGCTTGTTACGCGCCTTATCAACAAAATTATGGTTGATGGTAAAAGAGGTGTAGCACAAAAGCTTTTATATAACTCTTTCAATATCGTAAAGGACCGCACTAACCAGGACCCGATGGAAGTGCTTGACCAAGCGCTTAAGAACATCATGCCTGTGCTTGAAGTACGTGCACGTCGTGTTGGTGGTGCAAACTATCAGGTACCAGTTGAAGTTCGCCCGGAGCGTCGAGCAACTTTAGGATTACGCTGGTTGGTTAACTATTCTCGTCTTCGTGGTGAAAAAACCATGGAAGAAAGACTTGCTTATGAAATCATGGATGCTGCTAACAACACTGGATCATCTGTTAAAAAGCGTGAAGATATGCACAAAATGGCAGAAGCAAATAAAGCATTTGCTCACTACCGTTGGTAATCTGATCACGAAAACAAACCTACTAATCACAGATTAAGGAAGGAGAAAGACCTATGGCAAGAGAGTTCTCCTTGAAAGATACACGTAATATCGGAATCATGGCACATATCGATGCTGGTAAAACGACGACTACTGAGCGTATTTTGTTCTACACCGGTCGTATTCATAAAATTGGAGAAACCCATGAAGGGGCTTCTCAAATGGACTGGATGGAGCAGGAGCAAGAGCGCGGGATCACGATTACATCCGCTGCTACAACTGCTCAGTGGAAAAATCATCGTATTAACATCATCGACACACCTGGACACGTAGACTTCACAGTTGAAGTTGAACGTTCATTACGTGTATTGGACGGGGCTGTTGCGGTACTTGATGCTCAATCCGGAGTTGAACCGCAAACGGAAACGGTATGGCGTCAAGCTACGACATACCATGTACCTCGTATTGTATTTGTAAATAAGATGGACAAAATCGGAGCAGACTTCCTCTACTCCCTTGGAACACTTCGTGAACGTCTGGGTGCTAACGCCCATGCGATCCAGCTTCCAATCGGAGCAGAAGACGACTTCGAAGGAATCATTGATCTAGTAGAAATGAAAGCATACTTCTATGAAGATGATCTTGGTACACGTTCAAGTGCTAGAGAGATTCCTGAAGAGTATAAAGAGCTTGCAGAAGAACATCACAGCAAGCTTGTCGAAGCTGCTGCTGAGCTTGATGAAGAATTGATGATGAAGTATCTAGAAGGTGAAGAGCTTACAATTGATGAATTGAAAGCTGCGATCCGTAAAGGTACAACTGATGTTGAATTCTACCCTGTTCTTTGCGGATCTGCGTTTAAGAACAAAGGTGTTCAGCTCGTACTTGATGCAGCGATCGACTACTTACCATCACCTCTAGACGTACCGGCAATTAAAGGTTTCATTCCGGAAACAGAAGAGGAAGTAACTCGCCCATCTGATGATAAGGGACCATTCTCAGCTTTAGCATTTAAAGTTATGACAGACCCTTATGTTGGTAAATTGACGTTCTTCCGCGTTTATTCTGGTACGCTAGATTCTGGGTCTTACGTTCAAAACTCAACTAAAGGTAAGCGTGAACGTGTAGGACGTATCCTGCAAATGCACGCGAACTCTCGTGAAGAGATTGCTACTGTTTACTCCGGGGACATCGCTGCTGCGGTTGGACTTAAGGATACTTCAACAGGGGACACACTTTGTGATGAGAAGAGTCTTGTAATTCTTGAATCAATGGAATTCCCTGACCCAGTTATCTCACTTTCCGTTGAGCCTAAATCTAAAGCTGACCAAGATAAGATGGGAATCGCACTTGCAAAGTTGGCTGAAGAGGATCCTACGTTCAGAACTGAAACGAACACTGAAACAGGTCAAACGATCATTTCTGGTATGGGTGAGCTTCACCTTGATATCATCGTAGACCGTATGAAGCGTGAGTTTAAAGTTGAAGCAAACGTAGGTGCTCCACAGGTTGCATACCGTGAAACCATTCGTAAGGCTGCGAAGGTTGAAGGGAAGTTCGTACGACAATCCGGTGGACGTGGACAATATGGACACGTTTGGATCGAGTTCGAACCAAACGAAGAAGGTGCAGGATTTGAATTTGAGAACAAGATCGTCGGTGGTGTTGTACCGCGTGAATACATTCCTGCGGTACAGAACGGTATTCAAGAAGCTCTTCAAAACGGTATGATCGCAGGTTATCAGCTTATCGACTTGAAAGCTAGAATCGTCGACGGTTCTTACCACGATGTTGACTCAAATGAAATGGCGTTCAAGATTGCCGGATCAATGGCATTGAAAAACGCGAAGCAATACTGTAACCCAGTTCTTCTTGAACCAATGATGAAGGTTGAAGTTGTTATTCCTGAAGAATACATGGGTGACATCATGGGAGATGTAACAGCTCGCCGTGGACGTGTTGAAGGTATGGAAGCACGTGGTAACGCTCAAGTCATTCGTGCGATGGTACCACTTTCAGAAATGTTCGGTTACGCAACTACACTTCGTTCTAGAACACAAGGTCGTGGAGTATACTCCATGCACTTCGATCATTACGAAGAGGTACCGAAGTCCATTTCTGAAGAAATCATTAAAAAAGTAAGCGGAGAGTAACTACTGCTGAATTACCGCTTGTGCAAAAACAATCACTTATTGTAAGCTAAGATAGGTGGACAAAGCCTTCACCTATCTTACAAAATAAAACAATTAAATTTCTTTTATTTAAAGGAGGAACATACTCATGGCAAAAGAAAAATTCGACCGCTCCAAATCCCACGTTAACATTGGTACAATTGGACACGTTGACCATGGTAAAACAACATTAACTGCTGCAATCACTACAGTTCTTCACAAGAAGTCTGGTAAAGGTGAAGCACGTGCATACGATTCTATTGATGGTGCTCCAGAAGAGCGTGAGCGTGGTATTACAATCGCGACTGCTCACGTTGAGTACGAAACTGACTCTCGTCACTACGCACACGTAGACTGCCCAGGACACGCTGACTATGTTAAAAACATGATCACTGGAGCAGCACAAATGGATGGCGCTATCCTAGTTGTATCTGCAGCTGATGGCCCAATGCCACAAACTCGTGAGCACATCCTACTTTCTCGTAACGTAGGTGTACCATTCATCGTTGTTTTCTTGAACAAGTGTGACATGGTAGACGACGAAGAGCTTCTTGAATTAGTAGAAATGGAAGTACGTGACCTTCTTTCTGAGTACGACTTCCCTGGAGACGATGTACCTGTCGTTAAAGGTTCTGCTCTTAAAGCTCTTGAAGGCGAAGATGAGTGGGAAGCAAAAATCTTCGAACTTATGGATGCGGTTGATGAATACATCCCAACTCCAGAACGTGACAGCGACAAGCCATTCATGATGCCAGTTGAGGACGTATTCTCAATCACTGGTCGTGGAACAGTTGCTACTGGTCGTGTTGAGCGTGGACAAGTTAAAGTCGGTGACGAAATCGAAATTCTTGGTCTTGCTGAAGAGTCTAAGAAAACGACTGTTACTGGTGTAGAAATGTTCCGTAAGCTTCTTGACTATGCTGAAGCTGGAGATAACATTGGTGCGCTTCTTCGTGGGGTTTCCCGTGAAGATATCGAGCGTGGACAAGTTCTTATCAAGCCAGGAACTGTAAAAGCTCACACTAAGTTTAAAGCTGAAGTTTACGTACTATCTAAAGAAGAAGGTGGACGTCACACTCCATTCTTCTCAAACTACCGTCCTCAGTTCTACTTCCGTACAACTGACGTAACAGGAACTATTGCTCTTCCAGAAGGAACTGAAATGGTTATGCCTGGTGACAACATCGAAATGACTGTTGAACTAATCGCTCCAATTGCGATTGAAGACGGAACTCGTTTCTCTATCCGTGAGGGTGGACGTACTGTAGGTTCTGGTGTAGTTGCAACAATCGTTGAATAATCGATTCGATCGATAAATGGAAAGCACCCCGTTTGATGCGGGGTGCTTTTTTCTATGTGGTTCCTATAGCACCTATGACTGGAAAGCTTATTAATTCCCACCCGGTTTAGACGAGAAATTCTTGAGTTAGACGCCAAAATCTCGAGTTACACGAGATGTTCTTGATTTAGAGGTTGTGTCAATAATTATGTGTAAGCATATATACCTTCTTAAGTTACCCCTTGGGTAGGTTGAGTTGGTGCTCCGGACACCTCCGGAGCACCAACTCACGCCTGCTTATCCCTCAATCTTGTCTGAACCATATCGTACTATAAACAGTTTTTGTAGGTGCTCAAGTGCCTGATTAAAGCCAGCGAGTTTCCTTCTAGCCCAACGCTCGTTATAATCAGCGGCCGTCAAATAGATGATTTTCTCAGCTGCCTCGATGTTTGGTAAACTGTTCATAGTCTTGAGTCGCTTTCTTACTTCTTTGTTTGTACGCTCGATAAGATTCGTCGTATAGATGAACTTACGAATCGATTTTGGATAGTTGAGAAACGTAAGCAGTACAGAGAGTTCTTCTTCCCAAAGTTTCAGTTCCCGACTATATCGTTTCTTCCATTTTCCCTTCACTATGTTAAAGGCTTCTTCCGCTTCTTCGTAGGATTCGGCAGAATAGACCTCCTTGAGATCCTGACTAAACTCGGCCTGATCCTTTTTGCGGACTTTATTCAAAGTCGTTCTTACTTTGTGGACAATGCAACGCTGAACATCCGCCTTTGGAAATGAGGTGCGGAACGCCTCTTCCAGTCCAGGAAGTCCATCAAAAACACCAAGTAATACCTCTTCGACACCCCTTTCGCGTAAATCATCCAGTATTTCACGCCAACCATTTGACGTCTCGATACCCCCTACGTAAAAACCGAGGATTTCCCGATGGCCTTCTGGCGTGATTCCTAGAACGATATAGACGGCTTCCTTACCAACGGTATCACGGCGTACCTTTACAAACAGGGCATCTAGAAAAAGGGCACAGTAGCGCTTTTTCAAGGGGCGCTTTTGCCAGGCGACCACGTCTTCCATTACCGTGGAAGTGATGTTTGAAATGGTTCCTTGAGAGTAGTCGTCCCCGAGAAGACTTTTCATGATTTTACCTACCTGACGGACTCCCACTCCGTGTTGATAGAGCTGGATGATCAGTTCATCCACAGCTACCATTCGTCGCTGATACGGTTCAAACATAGCTGTCTGGAAATCTCCTTTTCGGTCCCGTGGGACGTCCATGTCTTCAATACGGCCATACATCGTATCAAGCGTTCGTGAGTAGTACCCGTTCCGTGCATTGTTTTCCCCGACAGGTTCGCTTTTCAATACATTTTTAATCTCTTCGCGAAGGATCATTTCTACCTTTTCTTTCAGAATGTCTTGCATGGACAGCTTCAATAAAGTGGCAAGGTCCAGGTTTTCCGTGTTAAAATGAGACATGGACAAAGTGCTCCTCTCGTTTGGTTATTGTGGTGATAACTTAGAGAGTACTTTGTCCTTTTTCTATTGTCTAGAAAAAGGCCCTACACATACTTTTATAAACCATCGATTTAGACGAGAAAATCTCGAATTAGACGCTAAAATCACAATTAACACGCCAACCCTCTTGTTTCACCGTGAAAAGTTCGTTTTCCGCATTAAATAATTGAAAGTCGCGTCAACCTGACGAGATTCCACGTCAAATTTCTAATTATAGAGTCAAACATTAAAGAGAGTACCAGAACCCAGCGCGAAATGTTCAGTAGATTTAACTAAAATATTGATTTCGCAGATAATTCCCCGATTTCGCAGATAAATCCTGTTTTTCGCAGTTTCAGGATCGAATGAACCACCATAAACATGCTGATCATGGCTCCAACATCATTTTTCAGCACAAGATTACTCAAAAGATCTTCAATAATTCACTCATTCGAAAAAAAATCACCACATTCCGAAAAGATACAAAAATTTACCATACATAAATTTTGGATTCATTACTGAATTTCCTTGCAATCGGCAAATGTAACCATTATAATAGTTCAAGTGTGGTCAGATACTGATTGATGCTAGTAAACCTTGCAAAAGCCTTGGTGCTCTAGTATAATCAGGAATGTTGGCTATTAATTTGCGATGAAGTGGAAGGTTGCGGACACACCCGGCCCCTTTGCCATGGCGGGAACGTTCGGTAAATTTCTACTGAGAATTGTCTATTCTAATGGACGAGAAGGAGGGGAAATAATGGCAAAGCAAAAGATTCGAATTCGTTTAAAGGCTTATGATCACCGTATTCTTGATCAATCTGCTGAAAAGATTGTCGATACAGCAAAGCGATCTGGTGCGAAGGTATCGGGACCAATCCCATTACCAACTGAAAAGTCGATTTACACAATCTTGCGTGCTGTACACAAGTACAAAGATTCGCGTGAACAGTTTGAAATGCGTACACATAAGCGTTTGATCGACATCATCGAGCCGACGCCACAAACGGTTGATTCACTTATGAGACTGGATCTACCATCTGGTGTTGATATCGAAATCAAGCTCTAAGTATAAAAAATAATTTAGATATTTATAGGAGGTGTGACGAATGACCAAAGGAATCTTAGGTAGAAAACTAGGTATGACTCAAGTTTTTGCTGAAAATGGTGAGGTAATTCCAGTAACAGTGGTGGAAGCTGAACCGAACGTTGTTCTTCAAACGAAGACAGCTGAAAATGACGGGTACGAAGCGATCCAAATCGGATTTGCCGATAAGAAACAATCCCGTAGTAACAAACCTGCAAGTGGTCATGCTGAAAAAGCAAATACAAAGCCTAAGCGCTACGTAAAGGAAGTTCGCGGTGTGAGTATGGCGGACTATGAAGTTGGTCAGGAAGTCAAAGTTGATATATTCCAGGAAGGCGACGTTGTCGACGTAACTGGAACATCAAAAGGTAAAGGATTCCAGGGTGTAATTAAGCGGCACGGACAATCTCGCGGACCAATGAGTCACGGTTCACGTTACCACCGTCGTCCTGGTTCCATGGGTGCAACTGACCCGATGCGCGTATTTAAAGGGAAAAAACTACCTGGACGTATGGGTGGCAAGCGCGTAACTGTGCAAAACCTTGAAATTGTCAAAGTTGACGCTGAGCGTAACTTGCTGATGATCAAAGGTAATGTACCTGGTGCAAAAAAGAGCTACGTTACAGTAGAAGCTGGTATTAAGGCTAAAGAAGCTAAGTAAGAAAGGAGGATACACCGGTGCCGAAAGTAACACTTTATAATCAAACTGGTTCCCAAGTTGGGGACATCGAATTAAATGATAACGTGTTTGGAATTGAGCCAAACGAAAGCGTGCTTTATGATGCAGTTGTGATGCAGCAAGCTTCAACTCGTCAAGGTACACATGCTGTAAAAAACCGTTCTGCGGTTAGCGGTGGAGGTCGTAAACCATGGCGTCAAAAGGGTACAGGACGTGCTCGCCAAGGTTCTATCCGCTCACCACAATGGGTAGGCGGTGGAGTTGTATTTGGTCCTACACCAAGAAGCTACAGCTACAAACTACCTAAAAAAGTTCGTCGTTTAGCAATCAAATCTGCGCTTTCATCAAAAGTGCAAGAAAACAGTATGGTCATTTTAGAAGAGCTTAAGTTCGACGCTCCAAAAACAAAAGAAATGACTACAGTACTAGCAAACTTCTCTGCGGTATCTAAAACGTTAGTCGTAACTGCTGATTACAACGAATCCGCAGCGCTATCTGCTCGCAACATTCCAGGAGTAACTGTAGTGACTGCAGACGGTGTAAACGTGGTGGACGTATTAAACCACGATAAAGTATTGATGACGAAGGATGCTGTAGAAAAGGTAGAGGAGGTGCTCGCGTAATGGCAGACGCTCGTGAAATCATTAAGCGCCCCGTTATTACTGAACGTTCTACAGAGATCATGGGTGACTTGAAGTACACATTTGAGGTAGATCCTCGTGCTACTAAAACTCAGATCAAAAGTGCAATCGAAGAAATTTTCGGCGTAAAAGTTGAAAATGTTAACACGCAAAATTATAAAGGAAAGAAGAAACGTGTAGGTCGTTACTTCGGATACACTGCTAAGCGTAAAAAAGCTATCGTGCAGTTAACTTCTGATAGTAAAGAACTCGATTTCTTCGAAGGGGTATAACTTACTCGTAAAGGAGGGACAGGAAAATGGCTATCAAAAAGTTTAAGCCAACAACAAACGGTCGCCGTAACATGACGGCATCTGATTTTAGTGAATTGACTACAGATCAACCCGAAAAGTCGTTGTTAGCTCCGTTAAGCAAAAAAGCGGGACGTAACAACCACGGACGAATTACTACTCGCCATCAAGGTGGTGGGCACAAGCGTAAGTATCGTATTATCGACTTTAAACGTGATAAAGATGGAATACCAGGACGCGTTGCTACAATCGAATATGATCCGAACCGTTCTGCAAACATCGCACTAATCCATTATGCTGATGGGGAAAAGCGTTACATCCTAGCTACTAAAGGAATGAAGGTCGGGCAAGAAATCATGTCTGGATCTGATGCTGATATTAAGCCAGGAAACGCACTACCACTAGCGGATATCCCGGTAGGTACTACCATTCATAATATTGAATTAAAACCTGGACGAGGTGGACAACTCGTACGTTCTGCGGGTGCTGAAGCACAATTGCTTGGTAAAGAAGAACGTTACGCGCTTGTACGTCTACGCTCTGGTGAAACTCGTATGATTTTGATCACTTGCCGTGCGACAATCGGTCAAGTAGGTAACCTTGAGCATGAGCTTATCAACATTGGTAAAGCAGGACGTTCACGCTGGTTAGGCAAGCGCCCAACTGTTCGTGGATCTGTTATGAACCCTAACGATCACCCACACGGTGGTGGTGAAGGACGTGCGCCAATCGGACGTAAGTCACCAATGTCTCCATGGGGTAAACCAACACTTGGATACAAAACTCGTAAGAAGAATAAGCCAAGTGACAAGTATATCGTTCGACGTCGTCGTAAAAAATAACGCGTTGACTCAAAAGAGAAGTGTCAGACACACCTTTTGCCCGGTTGTTTATACAATCAGGAGGGAGTCAGACACTTATGAGTCAGCACGAAGGGAGGTACAAATATGGGCCGTAGTTTGAAAAAGGGACCTTTCGTAGATGATCACTTAATGAAAAAAGTAGAGGCGCTAAACGAAAGCAATGACAAGAAGGTTATCAAAACCTGGTCTCGTCGCTCTACTATTTTCCCGGATTTCATCGGACACACAATTGCCGTTTATGACGGACGCAAGCACGTGCCAGTGTATGTGTCAGAGGACATGGTCGGACACAAGCTTGGTGAATTTGCACCATCACGCACATACAAAGGTCACGCAGCTGATGATAAGAAAACAAGACGTTAACCAGAGAGGAGGTACTACGAATGGAAGCTAAAGCTGTTGCAAAACAAATTCGAATTGCTCCTCGTAAAGCTCGCCTAATCGTCGATCTCATTCGAGGAAAGGAAGTTGGAGAAGCGATTGCGATTTTGCGTCATACACCAAGGGCAGCGTCTCCAATCGTTGAAAAAGTGCTTAATTCTGCGATCGCAAATGCAGAGCACAACTATGAAATGGAACCGAACAACCTTGTAGTAAAAACCGCATTCGTTGATGAAGGTGTTACGTTAAAACGTTTCCGCCCGAGAGCTATGGGTCGTGCAAGCCGCATCAACAAGCGCACAAGTCATATTACGATCGTAGTTTCAGAAAAGAAGGAGGGATAATCGTGGGTCAAAAAGTAAATCCAATAGGACTTCGTGTCGGCGTCATCCGTGACTGGGAATCCAAATGGTACGCAGACAAAGATTACGCAAATCTACTACATGAAGACATCAAAATTCGTGAATATATTGAAAAGCGTTTGAAGGATGCTGCTGTATCTACAGTTGAAATCGAACGTGCAGCCAATCGAGTGAACATTACAGTTAAAACAGCTAAGCCTGGTATGGTCATCGGTAAAGGTGGATCTGAAGTCGAAGCACTTCGTAAATCCCTGAACGATATAACAGGTAAGCGAGTACACGTAAATATTTTTGAAGTTAAGCAAGCAGATCTTAATGCTAAGCTTGTTGCTGAAAATATTGCACGCCAGCTTGAGAATCGTATTGCATTCCGTCGTGCGATGAAACAAACAATCCAACGTGCAATGCGCGCGGGTGCAAAAGGAATTAAAACGGAAGTATCCGGACGACTTAACGGTGCAGATATTGCTCGTTCAGAATCGTACAGTGAAGGAACTGTTCCACTTCACACACTTCGTGCAGATATCGATTATGGAACTGCAGAAGCAGACACTACTTACGGTAAGTTAGGTGTTAAAGTGTGGATCTATCGTGGTGAAGTCCTTCCGACGAAAGGAACGAAACAAGGGGAAGGAGGAAAATAATTATGTTGATGCCAAAACGTGTTAAATATCGTAGAGAACACCGTGGAAAAATGCGCGGACGTGCAAAAGGCGGCCAAGAAATAGCATTCGGTGAATACGGTTTACAAGCAGTTGACTCGACATGGATCACAAACCGTCAGATCGAAGCGGCTCGTATCGCGATGACGCGTTACATGAAGCGTGGCGGTAAAGTTTGGATTAAAATTTTCCCTTCTAAGCCTTATACTGCAAAACCTTTAGAAGTACGTATGGGTTCCGGTAAAGGTGCTCCTGAAGGATGGGTAGCAGTAGTCAAGCCAGGGAAAATTATGTTTGAGATAGCTGGAGTATCAGAGGAAGTCGCTCGTGAAGCACTTCGTCTTGCATCTCACAAGCTTCCAATCAAAACGAAATTTGTAAAACGCGAAGAAGTGGGTGGTGACACAAATGAAAGCTAATGATTTCCGTAACTTAACCACTGCAGAAATCGAACAGAACGTGAAAACTCTTAAAGAAGAGCTCTTCAACCTTCGCTTTCAATTAGCAACTGGTCAATTAGAGAACCCTGCCCGCATTCGTGAGGTCCGAAAAGCCATTGCACGTGCAAAAACTGTTTTGCGCGAACGTGAGCTAGGAATTACGAACGCTTAAATTGAAGGGAGGACTTAAAAAATGAGCGAACGCAACCAACGTAAAGTATATGTCGGTCGTGTAGTATCCGATAAAATGGACAAAACGATTACAGTACTCGTTGAAACTTATAAAACTGACAAATTGTACGGTAAGCGCGTGAAGTACTCTAAGAAGCTTAAAGCACATGATGAGGACAACTCAGCAAAAATGGGTGACGTTGTAAAGATCATGGAAACTCGCCCGCTTTCTAAGGATAAGCGCTTCCGCTTGATGGAAATCGTGGAAGAATCTATTATTATCTAATTCAAGTTCGGATCGATATCTTCAGTCCGAAAGGAGGTACTCGTAAATGATTCAACAGGAATCACGTTTAAAGGTAGCTGACAACTCTGGAGCTCGTGAACTTTTGACCATTAAGGTACTTGGTGGATCTGGCCGTAAGTATGCCAATATCGGAGACATGATTGTGTGTTCTGTTAAATCCGCAACACCAGGGGGCGTTGTTAAGAAGGGTGACGTTGTAAGAGCTGTAGTCGTCCGTACTAAACGAGGTGTACGTCGTCCAGATGGTTCATATATTCGTTTTGATGAAAACGCAGCGGTAATCGTTAAGGACGATAAGAGCCCAAGAGGGACTCGTATCTTCGGACCGGTTGCACGTGAATTGCGTGACAACCAGTTTATGAAAATCGTTTCTTTAGCGCCAGAAGTTCTTTAAAAATTGAATTCAAGCTTGGTCTTGTAAGGAGGTGCGCAAGTCGCTATGCCTAAAATGCACGTAAAAAAAGGCGATAAGGTTCAAGTAATATCCGGTAAGGACAAAGGGAAACAAGGAGTTATCCTTCAAGCATTACCGAAACAAAACCGTGTCATCGTTGAAGGAGTTAACGTTGTTAAGAAACACGCTAAGCCTTCTCAAGATAACCCCCAAGGTGGAATCCTTAACATAGAAGCACCGATTCATGCTTCCAATGTTATGGCGATCGATCCAAAATCCGGTGAACCTACACGGGTAGGTTACAAAGAAGAAAACGGAAAGAAAGTACGCGTTGCGAAAAAATCAGGAGAAGCTCTTGATAAATAAGCACTATTGTTGAAAGGAGGTTACCAAAAATGAATCGTCTACAAGAAAGATACAAAAGTGAAATCGTTCCTTCTCTCGTAGAGAAGTTCAGCTATAAATCTGTGATGCAAGTACCAAAGATTGAAAAAATCGTAGTCAACATGGGTGTCGGTGATGCTGTTTCTAACGCAAAGGTTCTTGACACTGCTGTTGAAGAACTGACTGAAATCTCTGGTCAGAAGCCAGTCATCACGAAAGCGAAAAAATCAATAGCAGGATTTAAGCTTCGTGAAGGAATGCCGATTGGAGCAAAGGTTACATTGCGCGGTGAGCGTATGTACGAATTCCTCGACAAGTTGATCAGCGTTTCATTACCACGTGTGCGTGACTTCCGCGGTGTATCGAAGAAATCCTTTGACGGTCGTGGAAACTATACACTTGGTGTTAAAGAACAGCTTATTTTCCCAGAGATCGATTATGATAAAGTGAACAAGGTTCGTGGTATGGACATCGTAATCGTAACCACTGCGAACACCGATGAAGAGGCTCGTGAACTACTGACTCAAGTTGGTATGCCGTTCCAAAAATAGTGAGCCAAAGGAGGGAAAACTGTGGCGAAAAAATCTATGGTCGCTAAACAAAAACGTAAGCAGAAGTTCCAAGTGCAAGAATATACACGTTGTGAACGCTGCGGACGTCCGCATTCCGTAATTCGTAAATTCAAGCTTTGCAGAATTTGTTTCCGCGAACTTGCTTATAAAGGTCAAATCCCTGGCGTCAAAAAAGCCAGCTGGTAAACCCCATTGTCGGGAAGGAGGTAATTAGTAATGGTCATGACAGATCCAATTGCAGATATGTTAACTCGTATTCGTAATGCAAATACTGTAGGTCACGTTAAGCTCGAGGTTCCTGCATCTAAACTAAAGAAAGAAGTCGCAGAAATCCTTAAGAGCGAGGGATTCGTCCGTGACGTAGAGTTCATCGAAGATAGCAAGCAAGGTGTTATTCGTATTTTCTTGAAGTACGGTCCAAACAACGAACGTGTTATTACTGGACTTAAGAGAATCAGTAAGCCTGGCCTGCGTGTCTATGCGAAAGCTTACGAAGTACCACGTGTACTCGGTGGTCTCGGAATCGCACTCGTTTCAACTTCAAAAGGAATTATGACAGATAAAGATGCTCGCCAACAACAAGTAGGCGGAGAAGTCTTAGCATACGTTTGGTAATCGAAAGAAAGAATGGAGGTGCAGCTGAATGTCTCGTATTGGAAACAAACCACTTGAAATTCCAAACGGCGTAACCGTCAACAAGAATGACGACAACGTTGTAACAATAAAAGGACCTAAGGGTGAATTGACTCGTACGTTCAACCCAGATATGAAAATTAACATTGAAGAAAGCCGAGTGCTTGTTGAACGTCCAAGTGAAAACAAGGTTCACAAGGCTCTTCACGGAACAACTGCCAGCCTGATCGGCAATATGATTGAGGGTGTAACGAACGGTTATCAAAAGTCCCTCGAATTAGTCGGGGTAGGGTACCGTGCAAACAAGACTGGCAACAAGCTTGTGTTGAACGTTGGTTACTCTCATCCGGTTGAAATCGTTCCGGAAGAAGGAATTGAAATTGAAGTACCTGCAAATACGAAAGTAATCGTAAAAGGTATTGATAAAGAACGTGTTGGTGCTGTTGCAGCGAATATTCGCTCTGTACGTCTTCCTGAGCCGTACAAAGGTAAAGGTATTCGTTACGAAGGAGAATACGTTCGCCGTAAGGAAGGTAAGACTGGTAAATAGGAACGCAAGATTACGGAAAGGAGTGGCGTAGGATGATTACAAAGGCTGATAAGAATGTTTCGCGTAAAAAAAGACACGCTCGTGTTCGCCGTAATATTATCGGAACAGCAGAACGTCCACGCTTGAACGTATTCCGTTCATCGAAGCACATTTATGCACAATTGATCGATGACGAAAACGGAGTAACGTTAGTTTCTGCTTCTACATTAGATTCTAATGTGGATGTAGAGTATGGTGGAAATGTTGAAGCTGCAAAACAAGTCGGCGAAGCAGTCGCAAAGCGTGCAGTTGAAGCTGGACATAAAGAAGTAGTATTCGACCGAGGCGGTTATCTCTATCATGGACGCATTAAAGCGTTAGCAGATGCAGCCCGCGAAGCAGGACTACAATTTTAATAGAAGGAGGGAAAATCATGCGTCGAATTGACCCAAATAAACTAGAACTTGAAGAACGTGTTGTTACCGTAAACCGCGTTGCAAAGGTTGTTAAAGGTGGACGCCGCTTTCGCTTTGCTGCGGTTGTGGTAGTTGGAGATAAGAACGGCCATGTCGGATTTGGAACTGGTAAAGCTCAGGAAGTACCTGAAGCAATCCGTAAGGCTATCGAAGATGCGAAGAAGAACCTTGTAAATGTTCCAATCGTAGGCACAACTCTTCCTCACCAAATCACTGGACGCTACGGAGCAGGTAAAGTATTCTTGAAGCCTGCATCTGAAGGTACTGGAGTTATCGCTGGAGGACCAGTACGTGCGGTACTAGAATTAGCAGGAGTTGGTGACATCCTATCGAAATCATTAGGATCGAACAACCCGATCAACATGGTCCGTGCTACAATTGAAGGACTTAGCAATCTAAAACGAGCTGAAGATGTTGCGAAATTACGCGGCAAATCAGTAGAAGAACTATTAGGTTAAGGGGGGATTTTAAATGGCTAAGAAATTAGAAGTCACCCTCACTCGTAGTATCATTGGCCGTCCGGAAAACCAACGTGTAACTGTAAAGACACTTGGATTGCGTAAGATGCACCAGACAGTCGTACATGAAGATAACGCTGCGATACGTGGTATGGTCGGGAAAGTATCACATCTCGTAACTGTTAAAGAAATTGATGCGTAATAGACGATATAATCCATGAGGAGGTGCCGAAAATGAAACTTCATGAATTGAAGCCATCTGAAGGTTCTCGTAGCAACCGCAATCGTGTTGGACGTGGAATTGGTTCTGGTAACGGAAAGACAAGTGGACGAGGCCATAAAGGACAAAACTCCCGCTCTGGCGGTGGAGTAAGACCTGGATTCGAAGGTGGACAGAACCCACTTGCAAGACGTTTACCAAAACGCGGTTTCACAAACCCAACTCGTGTTGAATATGCAGTTGTGAATGTTGAGAAATTAAACCGTTTTGAAGAAGGAACAGAAGTAACTCCTGAACTACTCCTAGAAACAGGCGTAATCAGCAAGTTAAGAAATGGAGTTAAGATTCTAGGAAACGGCAAGCTTGAAACCAAACTAACGGTTAAAGCACATAAGTTTTCTGCGTCTGCCAAAGAAGCCATTGAAGCTGCAGGCGGAAAAACTGAGGTGATGTAATGTTCCGTACAGTCTCCAATATTTTGCGCGTAAGTGATATAAGAAATAAGGTACTTTTTACTCTGGCAATTCTTGTCATCTTTCGGATTGGAACATTCATTCCAGTACCGAATGTAGACAAAACAGTGCTTGACTTTCAAAACCAAATGAGTGTGTTTGGATTTCTAAACACATTTGGCGGCGGTGCCCTGGCGAATTTCTCTATTTTTGCAATGGGTATCATGCCGTACATTACAGCATCCATCATTGTTCAGTTATTACAAATGGATGTTGTGCCGAAGTTTACAGAATGGTCGAAGCAGGGTGAGGTTGGTCGACGAAAGCTCGCTCAATTTACCCGTTATGGTACGATTGTTCTCGGATTCGTTCAGGCGATCGGAATGTCGATTGGATTCAACAACATTTTTCCTGGGCTAATTCCAAACCCAAGTATTCCGACGTATTTATTAATCGCCTTAGTGCTTACTGCTGGAACAGCCTTCCTTATGTGGTTGGGTGAACAGATCACTACGAAAGGGATAGGGAACGGAATTTCGATTCTGATCTTTGCTGGTATCATTGCAGCGATCCCTGGGGCAGTCAATCAGTTCTATGCTCAGCAGTTCGAAGGTGAACAGACACTCTTTATCAGTGTTGTAAAAGTGCTCTTGATCCTTCTTGTGACACTTGCATTGACGGTCTTCGTAATCTTTGTTCAACAGGGCTTACGTAAAATACCGATCCAATATGCAAAGCGCGTCGCAAACAACAAGCCGGTTGGCGGGCAGCAAACACACCTGCCAATCAAAGTGAACGCAGCAGGGGTAATTCCAGTGATTTTCGCGATATCCTTGATCATCGCACCGCCAACGATTGCTGGATTCTTTGAGGAGAATGCGGTAACCTTGTTCATTCAAAGAACATTTGACTATACAACACCGATTGGTATGGTCGTATATTCAGCCTTGATCATCGGATTTACGTATTTCTATACGTTCATACAGGTCAATCCAGAGCAAATGGCTGAAAACCTGAAAAAGCAAGGTGGATACATTCCGGGAATTCGTCCAGGTAAGAATACAGAAACGTACATTGTCCGTATACTTTACAGACTCACCTTTGTTGGTGCATTATTCCTGGCACTTGTCTCTATTTTACCGATATTCTTTATTAAAATTGCAAACCTGCCTCAAGCACTACAAATCGGTGGAACTAGCTTACTGATTGTAGTCGGTGTGGCATTAGATACGATGAAGCAAATCGAAAGCCAATTGATTAAACGTCATTACAAAGGCTTTATTAAATAAAAGGGAACCGGGGAAACGATCTTCCCCTGTCTCTTTACAACGTACGTTTTTGTGACGTATGGAGGGATTAGATGAATCTAGTACTCATGGGTCTGCCAGGTGCCGGAAAGGGAACCCAGGCCGCAGAGATCGTTGATAAATATGGGATCCCCCATATCTCAACAGGTGACATGTTCCGAGCTGCTATTAAAGAAGGGACCGAACTTGGACTAAAAGCCAAATCGTTTATGGATGCAGGTAATTTAGTCCCGGATGACGTCACAATCGGAATAGTAAAAGCACGGTTGAGGAAAGACGATTGTCAGAGCGGTTTTTTACTTGATGGGTTTCCCCGCACAGTCGCACAGGCTGAAGCGCTTGAAAACATCCTCTCTGATATGGATCGTTCAATCGATTTTGTTTTAAATATCGATGTCGATAAAGAACAGTTGATGGAACGTTTGACTGGCCGTAGAATCTGCAAGCAATGCGGAGCAACCTATCACGCCATATTCAACCCGCCTGAAAATGACGGCGTTTGTGATAAGTGCGGCGGAGAGCTTTATCAGCGTGAAGATGATAATGAAGAAACAGTTAAAACCAGACTTGAAGTAAATATCGAACAATCGAAACCGCTTCTTACGTTTTACGATCAAAAAGGCTATCTCCGTAACATTGATGGAAATCAGGGGATTAAAAAGGTATTCATTGACATCGATCAACTCCTTGGAGGTTTGAAGTAATGATCATTAATAAAACTCCTCGGGAAATCGACATCATGCGTGAAGCAGGGAAGATCGTTGCTCTGACACACCAGGAACTTCAGAAGCACATTAAACCAGGAATCACAACAAAGGAACTTGATTCCATTGCAGAAAAGTTCATTCGCAGCTTCGATGCAATTCCTTCCTTTAAAGGCTATAATGGTTTTACTGGAAGTATTTGCACCTCAGTCAACGAAGAGCTTGTTCATGGGATTCCAGGTAAAAAAGTGTTGAAAGAAGGAGACCTCATCTCAATCGATATCGGTGCGAAATATAACGGATATCATGGGGATTCAGCTTGGACATACGGTGTCGGGGAAATTTCCGATGTGAACCAGCAGCTTTTAGACGTTACTGAACAATCGTTATATAAAGGTCTTGCGGAAGCGAAGCCTGGAGAAAGGCTCACAAACATCTCTCATGCGATCCAATCGTATGTTGAAACACAAGGCTTTTCGGTAGTTCGGGAATACGTCGGCCACGGAGTCGGACAAAATTTGCACGAGGATCCACAAATCCCGCATTTTGGACCGCCAGGAAAAGGACCAAGGCTGAAGCCGGGAATGGTTCTTGCCGTCGAGCCGATGATAAACGCAGGATCACGATATGTTCGGACACTAGCAGACAACTGGACCGTAGTTACGCAGGATGGTAAAAACTGTGCACATTTCGAGCATACCATTGCAATTGTTGAGGGTGGTTTCGAAATTTTAACGAAAACCTAAGTGAAGGTGATAAATGGTGAGTGAATCCGAGCCGGTTCCGCAGATTGGGCAATTGGTCCAAATATTGCGAGGACGGGATGCTGGTCAGGTGAGTATTGTTGTGAGTATCGTGGATGATAAATTCGTCCTCATCGCTGACGGTGATAAACGAAAACATGACCGGGCAAAGAAAAAGAACATCAATCATCTTGAGCTGTTTCAATATATTTCGCCCGAAGTTAAGCGAAGCATCGATGAAACAGGACGTGTGACAAACGGGAAATTGCGGTTTGCCGTGTCGAAATTCTTGAATGATCAAGCCGATTTGCTTGAGAAGGGAGAACAAATCGATGGCTAAAGAAGATGTAATCGAGGTAGAAGGAACCGTTATCGATCCACTGCCGAATGCTATGTTTCGAGTGGAGCTTGAAAACGGACATAAAATCTTAGCTCACGTTTCTGGTAAGATTCGTATGCACTATATTCGTATTCTGCCAGGCGATAAAGTAACCGTAGAATTGTCTCCGTACGATTTAACACGTGGCCGGATCACGTATCGATACAAATAGACATTTACTGTTAAATCGTGTTTGCGGCTGGATTAAGCTGTCAAAACTGTAGTGAGTGAAACGGTTAATTTGAATTGAAAGTGCCTCGCTCTAAAGGATTTTCGATTATCTAATTCACGTTATGTGAATAGCTAATGAAGTTCAACCAAGAACGTAACGAGTCCGTGGCATAAGGAGGTATTTGGAATGAAGGTAAGACCATCAGTCAAACCGATCTGCGAAAAATGTAAAGTTATTCGCCGAAAAGGAACCGTTATGGTAATCTGTGAAAACCCAAAGCATAAACAAAAACAAGGCTAAGAACAGGAGGTGTTCATTAAATGGCACGTATTGCAGGAGTCGACATCCCTCGTGATAAGCGAGTTGTCATTTCACTAACTTATGTATTCGGTATCGGGAAGTCAACAGCTCAACAAGTTCTTGCTGAAGCTGGTGTTTCTGAGGAAACACGTGTAAGAGATCTTACAGAAGAAGAATTGACTAAAATCCGTGAAATCGTTGACCGCTTTAAAGTTGAAGGAGACCTTCGTCGTGAAGTATCCCTTAACATCAAGCGTCTAATTGAAATCGGAAGCTACAGAGGCATTCGTCATCGTCGTGGTCTTCCAGTCCGCGGACAAAATACGAAGAACAACTCTCGTACACGTAAAGGTCCACGTCGTACAGTAGCGAATAAGAAGAAATAGTAAGGGAGGTATACTCACATGGCTAAACAACGTAAAACGAACACTCGTAAGCGTCGTGTAAAAAAGAATATTGACAGTGGTATCGCGCATATCCGTTCAACGTTCAACAACACGATTGTTACAATCACTGATATGCACGGAAACGCAGTATCCTGGGCTTCTTCCGGAAACCTTGGATTTAAAGGATCCCGTAAGTCCACTCCATTTGCTGCACAGATGGCTGCTGAATCAGCTGGAAAGACAGCAATGGAACACGGAATGAAAACTCTCGAGGTTTCTGTAAAGGGCCCTGGAGCTGGACGTGAAGCAGCAATCCGTGCTCTTCAGGCAGTTGGACTAGAAGTAACTGCTATCCGTGACGTAACACCTGTTCCTCATAATGGATGCCGTCCGCCAAAACGTCGCCGTGTATAATCACTGAGGGATTCTTGGAATCCTAAAGTATTACAATTTGGAAACCTGTCTATAATGGTTATGTATGAAGAATTAACGAGCAACGCATACTAATAGGTTATTACTCGGACTACCTATTAAGGGATTTCGGTTAGATCGACGGGGTCTGACCGGGGTTCGACGTTTTGAAGGAGGGTTTTGTTGAATGATTGAAATCGAAAAGCCAAGAATTGAAACGGTAGAGATCAGCGACGATGCCGCGTATGGGAAGTTTGTTGTTGAACCGCTAGAGCGTGGATATGGAATCACGCTGGGCAACTCCTTGCGTCGTATTCTGTTGTCTTCTCTTCCAGGAGCTGCTGTGACTTCTGTTCAAATCAACGGAGTGTTGCATGAGTTTTCAACGATTGAAGGTGTTGTAGAGGACGTTACTACAGTTATCTTAAGCTTGAAAAAACTTGCGTTGAAAATCTACTCTGAGGAAGAGAAAACCCTTGAGATCGATGTTCAAGGTAACGGGGTCGTAACTGCTGCTGATATCACACACGATAGTGATGTCGAAGTGTTAAACCCTGAACTCCACATCGCGACTCTCTCAAAGGACGCTCATCTTCAAATGAAGATTACTGCAAAGCGTGGCAGGGGTTATGTTCCGGCTGAAGGAAATAAAACTGAAGAGCAGGCGATTGGTGTCATTCCGATTGACTCGATCTTCACACCAGTTACCCGTGTGAACTATCAGGTTGAAAACACTCGCATCGGTCAAGTGACAAACTATGATAAATTAACCCTCGATGTTTGGACAGATGGTAGTATTCGACCTGAAGAAGCTGTTTCGCTTGGGGCAAAAATTGTAACAGAGCACTTGAATATCTTCGTCGGTTTAACGGATCAGGCTCAAAAGGCCGAGATCATGGTTGAGAAAGAAGAAGACCAGAAGGAAAAAGTGCTTGAGATGACGATTGAAGAGCTCGATCTTTCAGTCCGCTCTTACAACTGCTTGAAACGAGCAGGCATTAATACTGTTCAAGAGCTTGCACAAAAGTCTGAAGAAGACATGATGAAAGTTCGAAATCTCGGTAAAAAGTCACTAGAAGAAGTCCAGGAGAAGCTAGAAGACCTTGGGCTCGGATTACGAAAAGAAGAATAGAAACAGAGAGATATAGAAATAAACAAAAAAGGAGGGACCTCTCATGGCTTACCAAAAGTTAGGTCGTGTATCATCAGCACGAAAAGCATTACTCCGTGATTTGACAACAGATCTACTCATCAACGAACGTATTGAAACAACTGAGGCAAAAGCAAAAGAGCTTCGTTCCGTAGTTGATAAGATGATTACACTAGGGAAACGTGGTGACCTTCATGCTCGTCGTCAAGCTGCAGCTTTCGTTCGTAAGGAAGTAGCAGACGAAGAGTCAGGTCAAGATGCGATCCAAAAGCTATTCGGTGATATTGCTCCACGCTACGAAGAACGCCAGGGTGGATACACTCGAATTCAGAAGATTGGTCCTCGCCGCGGCGATGGTGCACCAATGGTTATTATTGAATTAGTTTAATTTGAAACAAAATAATGTGCAAAATAACATCGGCGAAAAGGGCGGGACAGAATCTTTTGAGATACTGCTTCTGTGCCCTTTTTTCGCTCATTAAGAGAGATAGGAATTACAAATGAGGAACACTGGACTTTTTGAGGAACCTCTGTAGAGCCTTGTTTAGGCAAACACTTTCCAGCGCTTGTCGCACCTAAAACAGGGGCACATGCGCTTTTGTATTGTCTCGGGCATAATTGGAAAATTACAAATCGCAGTTATCATCCTTTCAGAAAAATGGATTGCGAAGAACATATACAAGCTGAGAATAGACGAGTAGAGGGGATTGACAGGGTGTCGAGTCAGTTCCATTTAGAGGAGGATTGAAATGACCGAGCTTATTAAAGTAAAAAACGCATCATTTAGGTATGATGAGAACGGTCCGTACCGTCTTTCGGATATTGATCTAACAATCGAACAAGGGGAATGGATCGCGGTTGTCGGACATAACGGCTCTGGAAAGTCGACATTGGCGAAACTTTTAAACGGGTTGTTGATTCCGAACAAAGGAACCGTAGAAATCGGGACCTATATGACGGAGCGTGAAAAGGACCTATGGGAAATCCGTAAACGTGTTGGTATGGTTTTTCAAAATCCGGATAATCAATTTGTCGGCACAACCGTCAAGGACGATGTAGCATTTGGCCTTGAAAACAATGGAGTTCCCCGAGAAGAGATGATCCAGCGCATCGAGGAAAGTCTATCAAAAGTACAGATGCAGGGCTATGAAAACCAGGAGCCGCATCATCTTTCAGGTGGTCAAAAACAACGAATTGCAATTGCGGGTGTTCTAGCACAAAAGCCTTCAGTCATTATTCTCGATGAAGCAATGAGTATGCTTGACCCGAGAGGAAGGCAGGAGGTTTTCGGGACCATTCATAAATTGAACAAACAGGATGGCATCACGGTCTTGTCGATTACACACGATTTAGAAGAAGCTGTTCAATCGGATCGAATGATTGTGATGAAGCAAGGAAAAATCGTACAGTCAGGTTCTCCCCAAGAGGTTTTTCAGCAACCGGAGCTTTTATTGGATGCCGGACTTGAATTACCGTTCTCACTATCGATACAACAGAAGCTTAAAGAGGAAGGTATTGAACTGACTCAGCCGACTTTAACTCAAACAGAATTGGTGGAAGCATTATGGACTTATCGACAAAGCAAGTAAGCCATCTATACAACGAGGGAACTCCGATGGAACGGCGTGCTCTTCAAGATGTTTCCATTCATATACCATCAGGGAGCTATTATGCAATCATCGGGCATACAGGTTCGGGTAAGTCGACATTGATTCAGCATTTGAATGGACTTTTAAAACCAACGTCTGGTTCGGTTCATGCAGGGAATACGGTCATTCGTCCGCATGAAAAGGCGAAACAACTCAGAGGTGTTCGCAAGCGGGTCGGAATGGTTTTTCAGTACCCTGAACATCAACTGTTCGAGGAAACAATCGAAAAGGATATATGCTTTGGTCCGCTTAATTTTGGTGCAAGTGAACAAAAGGCCAAGCGAAAGGCAAGGGAAACGTTACAGCTTGTTGGACTTGACGAGGAATACCTACAACGATCCCCGTTTGAGCTAAGTGGAGGACAAATGCGTCGTGTCGCAATAGCGGGTGTGCTTGCGATGGAACCGGAAGTGTTGATTTTGGATGAGCCGACAGCAGGGCTTGATCCGAGTGGACAACGTGAAATGATGGGGCTATTTGCGGCTCTCCGTGAACAAAAGAAAATTTCGATCATTCTTGTGACACATAGTATGGAGGATGCTGCCCGTTACGCTGAACAAATTATCGTGATGGAGAAGGGGTCGGTCTTCATGCAAGGGTCTCCAACCGAGATTTTCGGATATGAAGAAAAGCTGAAGGAGATCGGTCTCGATGTTCCTGAATCGCTCCGTTTTATAAAAAAGCTTGAGAAACAGTTTGACACTAAGCTGCCGCAGGCACTTACACTTGAAGAGGTTCTAGAGGCCGTTCGCGACGTTGTAAAGGTGGGAACGAGGCCATGATGCAAAATGTAATAATCGGTCAATATGTACCAGCAGAATCGCCGATCCATCGTATGGACCCGCGCTCAAAATTGATTTCGGTCTTCATTTTTGTACTTATCGTTTTTCTTGCAAACAATTGGGTGAGCTACGGTTTTTTAGGCGTTTTTACGGTTGGTAGTGCTGTTCTATCAAGGGTTCCGATTTCTTACTTGATAAAAGGGATGAAGCCGATTTTATGGATTGTTCTCTTTACTGTCCTTTTACATTTAATAATGACAAAGGAAGGTCCTGTTTTGGTTGATCTATTCTTGTTTAAAATTCACGAGGGTGGTTTAATAAAAGGGATTTTCATTGCTTTACGATTGTTCTTTTTGATTTTACTCACATCCTTACTCACCTTGACGACAACACCTATTGATATCACGGATGGACTTGAGGATTTACTTGGCCCATTGAAGCGGTTGAAATTCCCTGTTCATGAATTTGCCTTGATGATGTCGATTTCCTTACGCTTCATCCCAACCCTTTTACAGGAAACAGAAAAGATCATGAAGGCACAGTCTGCAAGAGGTGCTGAATTTACGAGTGGTCCGATAAAAGAACGGATAAAGGCATTTGTTCCGCTCTTGATCCCACTATTCATCAGTGCCTTTAAACGCGCTGAGGATCTTGCTTTGGCTATGGAAGCACGCGGTTATCGTGGCGGTGAGGGGCGAACAAAGCTCAGGCTATTGCGGTGGAAGTTTCGCGACACCTTAGGTTTGTTGAGTATGGGTGTATTAATTTTGGCATTAGTGCTAGTAAGGTCTTAGAGGGTGAGTACAATGAAGCGGATAAGCGGTATTATCAGCTATGATGGAACAGGGTTTTCTGGCTATCAAGTACAGCCTAAGCAGAGGACGGTTCAGGGAGAGCTTGAAAAAGTGCTCCGTCGTATTCATAAAGGAGAATATGTGAAAACGACTGCATCAGGCCGTACAGATGCTGGTGTCCATGCAGTAGGACAGGTGTTTCATTTTGACACTGGCTTATCGATTGAACCAGGTGGATGGATCCGTGCTTTGAATGCCCAGCTGCCAAGTGACATACGTATAGTATCGATGGGAAACGTGCATTCGGATTTTCACGCACGTTTTGATGTGACTGAAAAAGAGTACCGGTACCGAATTTTCAATGGGGAGCATTCGCATGTGTTTCGACGTAACTATACGTACCATATTCCGTACGCACTTGACGTTGAGGCAATGAAACAGGCTACGAGTTATTTCGTTGGAACACATGACTTTACCTCGTTTTGCTCAACAAAGTCGGTGGTGAAGAATCGCGTCCGTACCATTTACAAGCTGGATCTAGTTGAAGACGCAGATGAACTGGTCGTGATTGTTAAAGGGAATGGTTTTCTGTACAACATGGTGCGGATTATAGTGGGTACTCTTTTAGACGTTGGAAGCGGTCGTATTACTGCGGACATACTACCTCCCATGATGGAAGCAAAGGACCGTAATGCGGCTGGAAAGACTGCTCCCGCCCATGGGCTTTACCTTTGGCACGTGTCCTACTAGGGTACGTATAATTTCAAGGGATTAAATTCGAATAAAACGGTTGATACACTTGACATCGTTGTCTATATATTATAAGATGTTCTTTGGTATTTCTAAAATCCACTAGCCCCGGATTTGGAAATCGTACGAAGTGAAAAAACGAATCGTATAACAAATAGATGATTTGTAACGGAATGAAATAGGAGGGAAATGAATTGCGTACCTATATGGCAAAGCCGAAAGAAATGGAACGTAAATGGTATGTGGTAGACGCTGCTGGCAAAACACTTGGACGTCTTTCTACTGAAGTTGCATCAATTCTTCGTGGTAAGCACAAACCAACGTTCACACCACACGTTGACACTGGTGATCATGTCATCATTTTAAATGCAAGTGAGATCGAATTGACTGGAAAGAAGCTTACTGATAAGCTTTATCACCGTCATACTGGACACCCAGGCGGACTCAAGACAAGAACTGCACAGGAAATGCGTGACAAGCGCCCTGAGCAAATGCTTGAACTTGCAATCAAAGGCATGCTTCCTAAGAACAGCCTTGGACGACAAATGATTAAGAAGCTTCATGTGTATGCAGGTAACGAGCATAAACATCAAGCACAAAATCCTGAAAACTACGAACTTCGCGGATAATAATAAGGAGGGTTTAACTTGGCTCAAGTACAATACTACGGAACTGGCCGTCGTAAGCACTCTGTTGCTCGTGTACGTCTTGTACCTGGTGACGGACGCTTTATCGTCAACGGTCGTGCTCTAGACGAATTTTTCGGACTAGACACATTAAAAGTTATTTCAAAACAGCCGCTCGTGCTAACGGAAACTGAAGGAAAATACGATGTTCTCGTTAATGTTGAAGGCGGAGGATACACTGGTCAAGCTGGTGCGATCCGTCACGGAGTTGCTCGTGCATTGTTAAAAGTAGATGCTGAAATGCGTTCTTCTCTTAAAAGCGCAGGCTTCCTGACTCGTGATGCTCGTATGAAAGAGCGTAAGAAGTACGGACTTAAAGGCGCTCGTCGTGCACCACAATTCTCAAAGCGTTAATCGAAATTCATTTGCAAAAGCTCTGGTTACAGCAACCAGGGCTTTTTTTGTTGTTTTGTACTGCTTTATAGTGAGTTAAAGGACCATCTTACTATGCGTGGTCGATATATTGTGTTCTGTGGTTGATATATTTCAATCCGTGGTCGATATATTACGTTATGTGGTCGATATAAACAGTTTGTGGTTGAAATAATTTAACGTCATCCGATTTATTGGGTCTATATTACTAAAGTGTCAGTGTATTGAGGGACAATTATTGGTCATGAAATCCGATTAATTTGCACTACACACAGAAATAAGCACGAAACCTTATATTTCAGTCCAAAAATTAGAGTGTTGAGCACAATTCGGCACACACTCCTCCCAATTCTGCTCAAATTTAGTGTAATACGGCTAACCAACTCATATACATAACGCCTTTTACCAAAGTTGCCATAGTATGATTCGATTTTGCTGTTGAACACTAATGACAAAGGAGGCGCAACGAATGAATGTGATCACCACCTTTCGTGAAAAACAGTACAAGAAACGAATAACCTTCGAACGAAAAGTATTAAGGGAATTATCTTTGAATGGGTTAAAAACAGAATTCAATAAATTGTTTTTTCCATTTTTCCAATATAGCCTTTTGTTTCAAGACGAGATACAGGATACGAGCATCGATATTGCAATCGAAGCGTATTTATTAGGAGCAGAATTCAGCCGATTCGGTTATCATGGTGAATCAATCGAAAGCATTAAACAGAGAAGTGAACAAGCCGAAAAGCGGCTTAGCGATACGTTATTTGAATACTGGCAATTCTGGAGCTATGCACCGGACCAGATTTTAGAATCACTCCATATGTGTTGTGAAGCGTTTGTTCAGCGTTGGTGGAGTGAAGGATTCGAAAAGGGACAGCGTCGTTATAAAATGCGGCTACATTAAAGAATAACGGATAAAGGTATATTTTCCCTACCTGTCCCATACATATGTACAAGGAATGGGAAGCGGGAGGGAAAATGGTGAAAAAGTGGATACAATGGGGTTTGATCGGTTTGTGTGCCGGTCTTTTAGTATATGTCATTCAACATCAATTACTAACGAACCATTCTTGGTCCACCTGGAGTCTGCCGTTGACAGGGGAAATTATTGTTCTTGACGCGGGACACGGGGGAGTCGATGGGGGAGCGGTGGGAAAAGGGAATGTACTTGAAAAGGATATCGCACTCAATATTTCGCTAAAATTAAGGGATTATCTTCAACAGGCTGGTGCGCTTGTCGTCATGACACGTGAAACCGATAAGGATCTTGCGAAAGAAGAAACAAAGCGACTTCGTCATCGTAAAACCGAGGACCTTTTAAAACGAACAGAAATTATCAATACTTCTGGAAGTGACCTGTATATCAGTATCCACTTGAATGCAATTCCATCATCAAGATGGTACGGCGCCCAAGTTTTTTACAATCCTGCATTAGAACAAAATGAGAAGCTTGCAAAATTCATTCAATCAGAAATCCGCCGTAATTTAGAAAATACCAAACGTGAAGCGAAACCGATCAACAATATTTACATGGTAAAAAAGGCAACGATTCCAGGAGCATTAGTTGAAGTAGGTTTTCTTTCGAATCCGGATGAACGAGAGCTTTTAAAAAGTGAGCTATACCAAAATAAAGTTGCTGCATCCATCTACCAAGGAATTCTTCGGTACTACGCAAAAGAACCATTAAAGGAGTGAGGAACCGATTGAATATCAACAACCTCTTGAATCTTAAGGGGTTTGTTTATTGACACGTAGTTCTAAAGCGGGAACAGAGATTATCGTGTAGAGCAATCATCTCCCGGAAACCCATGGGATTATCAAGGCGCCCTGTTCGGTGCCTGAATTCCTTTTGTGTTATACTTGTAGGTGGACGAAATCATAAAAAGGATGGTGTTGGACTGTGTTATCAGAGGATCGAATACTCGAAATTTTAAAGCCTATTCAAGAGCCATTTTTACATAAAAGCATTGTCGAAGCAGATAGCATTAAAGAGATGAAGGTAAAAGAAAATTATGTCAGCCTAAAAATTGCTATTGCTCAATCCAATTCGCCTGAACAAATGCAACTGCAACAAGAAATTGTCAACGCATTAAAAAGTGCAGGAGTCGAATCAGTCGGCCTGCGCTTTGAACAACGGGAGAACGCTCACTCTGAACATGCTTCTGGCGGCGAAAACAAATCGGTCATGGAAAAAGAAACGACATTTATTGCTGTTGCCAGTGGTAAAGGTGGAGTTGGAAAATCAACTGTTTCCGTTAATCTTGCGACTTCCTTGGCACAAGAAGGGAAAAAGGTTGGCTTGATTGATGCCGACATTTACGGGTTTAGTGTGCCGGATATGATGGGAATAGCAGAGCGTCCGCGTGTTGTCGGAGAGCAAATTTTTCCGGTAGAGCGTTTTGGTGTAAAAGTAATCTCAATGGCTTTCTTCGTTGAAGATAATGCACCTGTCATTTGGCGTGGGCCAATGCTCGGCAAAATGTTGACGAATTTCTTCAACGATATTGAGTGGGGAGATCTCGACTATTTAATCCTGGATTTACCACCAGGAACAGGAGATGTAGCCCTTGACGTTCATAAAATGCTCCCGCAAAGCAAGGAAATTATTGTAACCACTCCACATCCGACTGCCGCCTTTGTTGCGGCTAGGGCAGGTGCAATGGCTTTAAGAACGGAACATGAAGTACTTGGTGTTGTCGAAAACATGGCCTATTTTGAAAGTGAAACGACCGGTGAAAAGGAATATGTATTCGGACAAGGTGGGGGAGATAAGCTTGCGGATGAGCTTCAAACCGAAGTTCTTGGAAGGATCCCACTTGGACAGCCCGAAATGCATGAAGAAGATTTTGCGCCATCGATTTATAGAGAAGGCTCAAGAATCGGAAGAATATATCAACAAATTGCCCAAAAGGTCATAGAAAAAGTAGAAGGATAAAGAAAACGGAAACGCCCTCGTGAACGATGGGGCGTTGAATGAATTGAAAAACAGGCACTCCAACGGATTTAACAGGAAGTGCCTGTTTTTCGTTTTTTTTACATTGTCATTACTGCTGGCCTTGATTTTGTCCACCGCCGCCGCCTTTATCGTCTTTTTTACCTTCTTCTTTTTTCAAGGCATCCCCGCTCTTAATTGCTTCCTCAACTGATTTTTTGACCATTTCTGCAATTTGAGCTTTTACGAGTGGACTTTCAAAGGTTTCCATCATGACCTTTTTCTGTTGCTCACGAAACTTTTGAGAGGTCAGTAAGCCCATAATTTCTTTTTCCAAAGCCGGATCCTTCATGATTTCAATCATCATTTTCCGGTATTCGGGGTCCTTCATCAATGATTTAAGCAATTCCTCATTCTGCTTCTTCATGCTTTTTGCAAGTGCCTCAGCAGTCTTCGGATCCTTCATTAACTCTTTCCAGAATTTCTTCCCCTTTTTTGATGTCAACGTTTCCTCAATGGTTTTCTTTACAAAGGCTTGATCCATTATGATTTCTTGCTTTACTTTTTCATCGGTTAAAACTTCTTTTATTGCTTTTTTACCCTCGTCTGATTTTAAAAGATCGACAAGCATTTTTTTCGTTTCTTCATAACTCCCCGGGCCTTCTGCTTCCGCAGGTGTACACCCTTGTAAAAACAAATAACCGAAGGAGATGAGGAGGACGAACATCCAGTTTTTCATCCTAGAGTGCCCCTTTCAATAAATCAATCTTACCTTTAGCGTTAGAGAAAGATGTGACAAATATGCGGACTAAATAAAGGAAACTGGCTTTTTTAGTAGTGGATTGATACAATCGTTACGGAATAAAATTAGTGTGTGTTCAAAAAGCAAATGAATCAGAAATCTGGTTACTTTTTGAATATCCTCTAAAAGGGGAAATATGAACAGTGAATATACGAAAATGGGTTTATCTATTTTTTACCACATTATTAATCGGAGGAGTCAGCGCAATCATCGTTGGAATGTTGTTACGCTGGCAAGATATCGAAGGGGTAGGTAGCTTCTTCTTTATGTTAGCTTGGTTAATGGGCTATGGCTTTATCTTTAGTATCATCAGTCAAATGGGGTACTTTGCGTATTTAACGATACACCGATTCGGGTTAGGGATTTTCAAGTCAGTCCAATTATGGAGCTGGGTACAGCTTTTAATATTAGTTTTTGTCGTGTTCGATCTTTTTTATTTAAGATACATCGCTTTTGATGATGCTGATACCTCAATCCTTCCATTTCTCATCGTGCCTTTAGCGTTGCTTGGCTACGGGGCTGTTGTCGCCTTTATAAAAAAGAGGGAAACGAACAAACAAGCATTTATTCCAACCTTATTTTTCATCGTAGCTGTAACGACAATCGAGTGGTTTCCGGTGCTAAAGACAAACGACGCTCTTTGGCTTTGGTTATCCATTATTCCATTATTAGCATGTAACACATGGCAGGTACTCATTCTACATCGACTTATAAACAAAAAGGACTGATATCACGCTTCAGTCCTTTTTTCTTTAAAATCATTTAATTTCAGTACTTTTACTATCCGTATTCGCGACCAATTCACCGACAGTCACTAGCTCATATCCGTCTTTTCTTAGCTCATCAACTATTGTTTCAAGAGCCTTCCGCGTATGTTTTACGGAGTCCGAAGCGTGAAAAAGAACAATTTCCCCACTATCTGCCCGAGATAATACCGTTTCAGTAATCTTCTCAGGACCAGGGTTTTTCCAGTCCCACGTATTGATGCTCCAATGAACGACTGTGTGGTCGAGTTTATCCGCGATTTCTAAAACATCTTTGTCAAAGTGGCCGTTTGGTGGTCTTAATAAATCTGTTGTTTGGTCCGAAACCTCTTTGATTTTTTGTTGAGCCGTTAAAATGTCCTTTCGAACCTGGGCATTCTCCATTTCTGTATAGCTTTTATACCGATACCCAAGACTTCCGATCTCATGTCCGTTCTTTACGATTTTTTCCACAATATCCGGATGTCGCTCTGCCCATTCACCAGATAAAAAGAACGTTACATCCTTCACCTTTTCCTTTTTCAAAAAGTCGAGAATTTCGTGAATCCGTTTATCCCCCCAGCTCACATCGAATGTTAAAGCAATTTTTTTCCCTTTTGTCTCAGCCTTGTAGATCGCCCTTGGCTCCCCATCCTTCGTTTCAAAAACAGCAAGATCCTTTCCCTCTACAAATGCTATAAGTGCAGCAAAGAAAGCAGCAACCAAAATAATCAAGTATTGTTTAAAACGCGTTCCGTTTATGACCCAAAAGAAATTCATGAACAGACCTCCCGTCCGAGCTTCTTCATACACATATATATGCAATCTTGGACAAGATAGACCTGTCTCCAAATTCCGCTTGGAATATAATTTGGAAAAAGAAGGGATAATGGATATAAAAAAGTGAAGGGGTCGATTCCGTGCTTGGATGTCTATTAAACGAAAAAGAAGTTAAGGAAATGGAGTACGTATTAAAGAAAGAGCTGGAAGAACTATTACATGACCTCGAGGATCATCATATTGAGGGCATCATCAAACGGGCAATGGAAGAACGCTACCAGCTCGTTTTTCGTATCTTACAGCGCTTTTCAACCCCAGCCGATTGTGTAAAATATATGCGTCATCGGATATCGAATCAAAAATAGAAAAAGTTATTGACAGGTTCTAAATGCCCTGATATAGTAGTTTCTGTTGCTGAAAACAGCTAGTTAACACTTTGAAAAAAGTTATTGACTTTATTTTCAGCCCGTGGTATACTAATTGAGTCGCTGTCAAAACGACAACGCGAATATGATCGGAACAAACCGATCTATAAAAGCTCTTTGAAAACTGAACAAAAGCCAAGCGTGAAACGGACCTACATGGATTTATGGTTCTTCGGTTAAGAACGTCACGTCCTGTGACAACACCGAAGTTAGCACATCCATGTGCGTCACAATTTTTATTATTTAAACTATGAGCAAATCAAACTTCAACTTTATTGGAGAGTTTGATCCTGGCTCAGGACGAACGCTGGCGGCGTGCCTAATACATGCAAGTCGAGCGAACCAACGAGGAGCTTGCTCCTTTGAGGTTAGCGGCGGACGGGTGAGTAACACGTGGGCAACCTGCCTGTAAGACTGGGATAACTCCGGGAAACCGGGGCTAATACCGGATAACTTTTCTCTCTGCATAGGGAGAAGATAAAAGATGGCTTCGGCTATCACTTACAGATGGGCCCGCGGCGCATTAGCTAGTTGGTGAGGTAAGGGCTCACCAAGGCGACGATGCGTAGCCGACCTGAGAGGGTGATCGGCCACACTGGGACTGAGACACGGCCCAGACTCCTACGGGAGGCAGCAGTAGGGAATCTTCGGCAATGGACGAAAGTCTGACCGAGCAACGCCGCGTGAGTGAGGAAGGCCTTCGGGTCGTAAAACTCTGTTGTCAGGGAAGAACAAGTACCGTTCGAACAGGGCGGTACCTTGACGGTACCTGACCAGAAAGCCACGGCTAACTACGTGCCAGCAGCCGCGGTAATACGTAGGTGGCAAGCGTTGTCCGGAATTATTGGGCGTAAAGCGCGCGCAGGCGGTCTCTTAAGTCTGATGTGAAAGCCCACGGCTCAACCGTGGAGGGTCATTGGAAACTGGGGGACTTGAGTACTGGAGAGGAGAGTGGAATTCCACGTGTAGCGGTGAAATGCGTAGATATGTGGAGGAACACCAGTGGCGAAGGCGGCTCTCTGGCCAGTAACTGACGCTGAGGCGCGAAAGCGTGGGGAGCAAACAGGATTAGATACCCTGGTAGTCCACGCCGTAAACGATGAGTGCTAGGTGTTGGGGGGTTCCACCCTCAGTGCTGACGTTAACACATTAAGCACTCCGCCTGGGGAGTACGACCGCAAGGTTGAAACTCAAAGGAATTGACGGGGGCCCGCACAAGCAGTGGAGCATGTGGTTTAATTCGAAGCAACGCGAAGAACCTTACCAGGTCTTGACATCCTTCGCTACTTCTAGAGATAGAAGGTTCCCCTTCGGGGGACGAAGTGACAGGTGGTGCATGGTTGTCGTCAGCTCGTGTCGTGAGATGTTGGGTTAAGTCCCGCAACGAGCGCAACCCTTGATCTTAGTTGCCAGCATTCAGTTGGGCACTCTAAGGTGACTGCCGGTGACAAACCGGAGGAAGGTGGGGACGACGTCAAATCATCATGCCCCTTATGACCTGGGCTACACACGTGCTACAATGGATGGTACAAAGGGCAGCAAAACCGCGAGGTTGAGCGAATCCCATAAAGCCATTCTCAGTTCGGATTGCAGGCTGCAACTCGCCTGCATGAAGCCGGAATTGCTAGTAATCGCGGATCAGCATGCCGCGGTGAATACGTTCCCGGGCCTTGTACACACCGCCCGTCACACCACGAGAGTTTGTAACACCCGAAGTCGGTGGGGTAACCTTTTGGAACCAGCCGCCGAAGGTGGGACAGATGATTGGGGTGAAGTCGTAACAAGGTAGCCGTATCGGAAGGTGCGGCTGGATCACCTCCTTTCTAAGGAGTCCTTTTAGGACATTAAGAACGTCGATTAAGTTCGTCACGTCCTGTGACAACATCGACGTCAGCCCATCCATGGGCAAGTCACGCTTTGGCTTTTGTTTAGTTTTGAAAGAGCTATTTGTTCTTTCAGAACATTCTTCATGTAAATGGAGAACGTGCGCCTGCATCTACGAGCTTATGCTAACGAAGATGGCTTTTTCGGCGCAAAGCTGCATAGAAGTTGATTCGATGCAGCGGCTTCGTTCCTTGAAAACTAGATAACGAAAATTCTTGATAACAAGACATCGAAACTATGCGTTAATGTGATGCTTCGGCATCATGAAAACCGATACTCACGAGCGATCGTGAGCATCATTGGTTAAGTTATGAAGGGCGCACGGTGAATGCCTTGGCACTAGGAGCCGAAGAAGGACGGGACGAACACCGATATGCCTCGGGGAGCTGTAAGTAGGCTTTGATCCGGGGATTTCCGAATGGGGGAACCCACTGTCCGTAATGGGACAGTATCCATACCTGAATACATAGGGTATGAGAAGGCAGACCTGGGGAACTGAAACATCTTAGTACCCAGAGGAAGAGAAAGCAATTGCGATTTCCTGAGTAGCGGCGAGCGAAACGGAATCAGCCCAAACCAAGAGGCTTGCCTCTTGGGGTTGTAGGACACTCTATACGGAGTCAGAAAGGAACGGCGTAGGTGAAGTGGTCTGGAAAGACCCGCCAGAGGAGGTAACAGCCCTGTAGCCAAAACGTCGCTCCCTCCAGAGTGGATCCTGAGTACGGCGGGACACGTGAAACCCCGTCGGAAGCTGGGAGGACCATCTCCCAAGGCTAAATACTCCCTAGTGACCGATAGTGAACCAGTACCGTGAGGGAAAGGTGAAAAGCACCCCGGAAGGGGAGTGAAAGAGATCCTGAAACCGTGTGCCTACAAGTAGTCGGAGCCCGTTAACGGGTGACGGCGTGCCTTTTGTAGAATGAACCGGCGAGTTACGATTACGTGCAAGGTTAAGTTGAAAAGACGGAGCCGCAGCGAAAGCGAGTCTGAACAGGGCGAATCGAGTACGTGGTCGTAGACCCGAAACCGAGTGATCTACCCATGTCCAGGGTGAAGTTCAGGTAACACTGAATGGAGGCCCGAACCCACGCACGTTGAAAAGTGCGGGGATGAGGTGTGGGTAGGGGTGAAATGCCAATCGAACTCGGAGATAGCTGGTTCTCCCCGAAATAGCTTTAGGGCTAGCCTCGTGGCTAGAGTTCTGGAGGTAGAGCACTGATTGGACTAGGGGTCCCCACAGGATTACCGAATTCAGTCAAACTCCGAATGCCAGCAACTTATCCACGGGAGTCAGACTGCGAGTGATAAGATCCGTAGTCGAAAGGGAAACAGCCCAGACCATCAGCTAAGGTCCCCAAGTATACGTTAAGTGGAAAAGGATGTGGAGTTGCCCAGACAACCAGGATGTTGGCTTAGAAGCAGCCACCATTTAAAGAGTGCGTAATAGCTCACTGGTCGAGTGACTCTGCGCCGAAAATGTACCGGGGCTAAACGTATCACCGAAGCTATGGATTGTACCGATGGTACAGTGGTAGGGGAGCGTTCAAAGGGCAGAGAAGCGAGACCGGAAGGACTCGTGGAGCGCTTTGAAGTGAGAATGCCGGTATGAGTAGCGAAAAGAGAAGTGAGAATCTTCTCCATCGAAAGCCCAAGGTTTCCTGAGGAAGGCTCGTCCGCTCAGGGTTAGTCGGGACCTAAGCCGAGGCCGAAAGGCGTAGGCGATGGCCAACAGGTTGAAATTCCTGTACCACCTCCTTTCCGTTTGAGCAACGGGGGGACGCAGGAAGGTAGGGAGAGCGCGCTTTTGGATATGCGCGTCCAAGCAGTTAGGCCGGTGGATAGGCAAATCCGTCCACCAGAACGGCGGAGCTGTGATGGCGAGGGAACTAAAGTACCGAAGTCCCTGATCCTACACTGCCAAGAAAAGCCTCTAGCGAGGAAAGAGGTGCCCGTACCGCAAACCGACACAGGTAGGCGAGGAGAGAATCCTAAGATGCTCGGGAGAACTCTCGTTAAGGAACTCGGCAAAATGACCCCGTAACTTCGGGAGAAGGGGTGCTCTGATAGGGTGCAAGCCCGAGAGAGCCGCAGTGAAAAGATCCAAGCGACTGTTTAGCAAAAACACAGGTCTCTGCGAAGCCGTAAGGCGAAGTATAGGGGCTGACACCTGCCCGGTGCTGGAAGGTTAAGAGGAGGGGTTATCCCTTACGGGAGAAGCTCTGAATCGAAGCCCCAGTAAACGGCGGCCGTAACTATAACGGTCCTAAGGTAGCGAAATTCCTTGTCGGGTAAGTTCCGACCCGCACGAAAGGTGCAACGACTTGGATACTGTCTCAACGAGAGACCCGGTGAAATTATAGTACCTGTGAAGATGCAGGTTACCCGCGACAGGACGGAAAGACCCCATGGAGCTTTACTGTAGCCTGATATTGGATTTTGGTATCGTTTGTACAGGATAGGTAGGAGCCTAAGAAGCCGGACCGCCAGGTTCGGTGGAGGCGTCGGTGGGATACTACCCTGACGGTATTGAAATTCTAACCCAGGACCGTGATCCGGTTCGGAGACAGTGTCAGGTGGGCAGTTTGACTGGGGCGGTCGCCTCCTAAAGTGTAACGGAGGCGCCCAAAGGTTCCCTCAGAATGGTTGGAAATCATTCGCAGAGTGTAAAGGCACAAGGGAGCTTGACTGCGAGACCTACAAGTCGAGCAGGGACGAAAGTCGGGCTTAGTGATCCGGTGGTTCCGCATGGAAGGGCCATCGCTCAACGGATAAAAGCTACCCTGGGGATAACAGGCTTATCTCCCCCAAGAGTCCACATCGACGGGGAGGTTTGGCACCTCGATGTCGGCTCATCGCATCCTGGGGCTGAAGTAGGTCCCAAGGGTTGGGCTGTTCGCCCATTAAAGCGGTACGCGAGCTGGGTTCAGAACGTCGTGAGACAGTTCGGTCCCTATCCGTCGCGGGCGCAGGAAATTTGAGAGGAGCTGTCCTTAGTACGAGAGGACCGGGATGGACACACCGCTGGTGTACCAGTTGTTCCACCAGGAGCATAGCTGGGTAGCTACGTGTGGACGGGATAAGTGCTGAAAGCATCTAAGCATGAAGCCCCCCTCAAGATGAGATTTCCCATCGCGTCAAGCGAGTAAGATCCCTCAGAGAAGATGAGGTTGATAGGTCTGGTGTGGAAGCGTGGTGACACGTGGAGCTGACAGATACTAATTGATCGAGGACTTAACCTCAAAAAATCGATGTTTGAATCAAGAATGGACGTTATCTAGTTTTGAGGGAATGAGTTTTATATAAAAAACCCTTGAAAACACGAGCTATTTTTAGTATTATATATCTTGTCTTACTAAAGACAAGCATTGTGGATCTTAAAATAAGGTCTGGTGATGATGGCGAAGAGGTCACACCCGTTCCCATGCCGAACACGGAAGTTAAGCTCTTCAGCGCCAATGGTAATTGGGGGCTTCCCCCTGTGAGAGTAGGACATCGCCGGGCCAACTGATTTTTTCTTATTATTCCACAGTAGCTCAGTGGTAGAGCTATCGGCTGTTAACCGATCGGTCGCAGGTTCGAGTCCTGCCTGTGGAGCCATTTGCTTCCATAGCTCAGCAGGTAGAGCACTTCCATGGTAAGGAAGAGGTCATCGGTTCGAATCCGATTGGAAGCTCCACTAGTAAATTTAATAAAGGCCCCTTGGTCAAGCGGTTAAGACACCGCCCTTTCACGGCGGTAACACGGGTTCGAATCCCGTAGGGGTCACCATTTTATAACGGAGGATTAGCTCAGCTGGGAGAGCACCTGCCTTACAAGCAGGGGGTCGGCGGTTCGATCCCGTCATCCTCCACCATTTTAATTACAATTACTTGCCGGCCTAGCTCAATTGGTAGAGCACGTCGGAATAAGCTGCAACGCTTGACTTCAGCGTACCGATTGAGGGTCATCATGGGATGCTTTCTGAAATCGGGACGAGGAAAATGAAATAACTTCTTAATTACTTCGCCGGCCTAGCTCAATTGGTAGAGCAACTGACTTGTAATCAGTAGGTTGGGGGTTCAAGTCCTCTGGCCGGCACCACTTATATGATGATAACGATAGGTCTTTTTTTGTTGGAGGGGTAGCGAAGTGGCTAAACGCGGCGGACTGTAAATCCGCTCCCTCCGGGTTCGGCGGTTCAAATCCGTCCCCCTCCACCATCTACAAAAGTCATTTCTACTAGGATAGCTAATAGTTGTCCCGAACGTAGGAAGGGACAAATAAGGTGAGTATCACCTTACTAGGAGCCATTAGCTCAGTTGGTAGAGCATCTGACTTTTAATCAGAGGGTCGAAGGTTCGAGTCCTTCATGGCTCACCATTTTAGACTTTCGAAAGAATAATTGAATATGCGGGTGTAGTTTAGTGGTAAAACAAGAGCCTTCCAAGCTCTGGTCGTGAGTTCGATTCTCATCACCCGCTCCATTATGGGGCCTTAGCTCAGCTGGGAGAGCGCCTGCCTTGCACGCAGGAGGTCAGCGGTTCGATCCCGCTAGGCTCCACCATACATAAAAAGTAAACTCTTAAGACCAATCGGTTTTGAGGGTTTTTTTAATGCGTGAGAAAAGTATAACCACTTTGTCAGTTAAAGCGTAATGCTAATTAAGGTCTTTTTTACTATGCGTGGCCGAATTATCGCATTCCGTGGCCGAATTATCGATTTTAAAGAAGGTGAATGCTAGTAAATCTCCCAAAATGGCCCGTCAACTCACTCGAAATAACATTTTTTACATCGAAATTGAACTTAATGCATGAATTTTATACAGAGAATGCCGCCATCCTCAATTTACTCTTTGTAACAGTCCAAATACATCTGATTGAATTAGATAATATGTATACAAATCGTCATTTGCGATTGCCGATACTGTATTATGTGCAAGATAATAGCAGTAAATCATGTAAACGCTTAATAATTATCCATAATCCGTTCAGTAATCACCGTATAGGCGTATAACTATGCATATAGTTGTCCGGTTGAACCACCACTAGCCGAACCCCTACAATAGAAATAGAGCAATTGAATTTGAGGAGGCAAAATATGAAGAAAAAAATAGGAATAATAGGTGCCCCGATGGATCTCGGACAAATGCGTCGAGGTGTCGATATGGGACCAAGTGCAATGCGGTATGCAGGACTAGTAGAACGCCTCGAGAACATCGGTTATGACGTTGAGGATCATGGTGATGTTAAGGTTCCTCAGCGTGAAAAGGTAGCAAGTACAGAAACGAATCTTAAAAACCTTGCGGGTGTTATTGATGCAAGTACATATCTTGCAGATGGTGTGAATCAAATAATTGATAGCGATCGGTTCCCGCTTGTATTAGGTGGAGATCACAGTATCGCAATCGGATCACTTACTGGAATTGCAAAGCATCATGAAAACCTTGGTGTTATCTGGTACGATGCACACGGAGACCTTAACACTGGTGATACTTCTCCTAGTGGGAACATCCATGGGATGCCGCTTGCTGTAAGTATTGGGATCGGTGATGAAAAACTTACAAAGATCGGAGGCTATTCACCTAAAATCAAACCGGAAAACATTGTAATCATCGGGGCACGATCTTTGGATGAAGGTGAACGTGAGCTTATCCGAGAAAAGGGTATTAAAGTATACACGATGCATGAAATTGATAAGATGGGCATGACCAAGGTGATGCAGGAAGCGATTGAATATGTTTCAAACGGAACCGATGGTGTCCACTTAAGCCTTGACCTTGATGGGTTGGATCCAGCGGAGGCACCTGGAGTTGGGACTCCTGTATTAGGTGGAATCAGTTACCGTGAAAGTCACCTTGCGATGGAAATGCTCGCTGATGCGGATATTCTAACGTCAGCAGAGTTTGTTGAGGTGAATCCGATTTTAGATGATAAAAATAAGACCGCGACTGTTGCAGTAGGCCTAGTCGGATCGCTATTTGGTGAAAAACTTATATAATAAGTAACTAAAACAAGCACAAAAATGGGAATGACTTTGAGTCATTCCCATTCCTATTTCCATGTCGTACTAAGATACACGGTCCAGGTTATTTTTAACATCGTCATATCGGTTCAGTAGATCATCTAAATATTGGCTGATTTCAACTACCTCATTTGAAAACAAAGACATTTCTTTAGCCAACGTCAACATCTTCTTACGAGACAGCTCAATTTCATCCAGTAAAAAGCGTTCTTCCTTCGACATGCCGATCACCCTGCTTTCTCTCTCTTGGTTCTTTTTAACCACTATTCCCGATGTTCTTAAAAATAAACCTAAATCTTACAAATTTAATCGTCAATTGGAAGTTGTCCCATGTTAAAATAGTGGGTGGGTGTTTTTCTCAATATATAGGCAATTACAATTTAGGTATTGTCTAGGCTTGAGTTATGTTCACAGGGGCGGGGGTTTGAAAATGGATATAACGATTAGACGTTTAGTCCGGCTTGTAAAAAAGGGAGATCAAAAAGCCTTTGAAGAGCTAGTCGATATTTATAAAAATAGGGTCTACCATATATGCTACCGTATGCTAGGAAACAGTCATGAGGCTGAGGATATGGCACAGGAAGCTTTTTTGCGTGCTTATTTACATATTGAACGATTTAATGAGGAACATAAATTTTCAACATGGCTTTATAGGATCGCAACCAACTTGACAATTGATCGGCTACGAAAGAAAAAACCGGATTATTATCTTGATGCAGATGTTGCTGGAAGTGATGGATTAACCTTATATTCTCAAGTTGCGGTTGCCGAACAACTTCCTGAAGAAAAAATTGAAACCTTTGAGCTACAAGAACGTATACAACTAGAGATCTTACAATTACCGCCAAAATACCGTTCGGCAATCACGCTGAAATATTTGGAGGAGCTGTCACTCAAAGAGATCAGTGAAATTTTACAGATTCCGGTTTCCACAGTCAAAACACGTATCCATCGCGGCCGAGAGGCGCTTCGGAAACGGTTGACTGACTTGGATTGTTAGGAGGATTTTTAGGATGAATTGCGATCATAAGTATATTTCATACATGTATAAATGGATCGATGAGACGATTGAGCCGCTAGAAAAAATAGAGTTATTGCAGCATGTAAAGGCGTGTTCGAGGTGCCAGAAGAAGTTTGAAGAGATCAAATCTGTCGATCACCTTTTGGACATCCACCGTACATTAAAGGCGCCCAATGGTTTTACTTCAAAAGTGTTGGACCGTTTGCCAAAGGAAAAAACATCAACAAAGGCGAATCGCTGGTTCAAATCACACCCACTGTTAACGGCAGCTGTGGTCTTCTTGTTACTGATGTCGAGTGCGATATTCAGTGAATGGGGAAGTCACACGAATGAACCGATTTCCGTTTCAGCGAATGGGGCACAAGTGAGGATTGATGAAGAGCTTGGCAAAGTGATTGTCCCTGAGGGTGAAGTAGTTAAGGGTGACCTTGTCGTTCATAATGGGGATGTCGAGATTGCCGGAAAAGTTCAGGGGGATGTAACCGTGATTAATGGATCTCACTATCTTGCTTCCGCTGGCCACATCGCAGGAGATAGTGAAGAGATTCATCGTGTGACCGAATGGGTATGGTACAAAGTGAAAGAAGGCTTCGAGGCGATGAAGGGCTGGTTCGTTTCAAATTGATTTTTGTTGCACGTAAAGAATTATAACTATCTTTCGATCAGGATGACTGTTAAATGGTCATCCATTCGTCTTTCTTATATTCTCTATCTAGAGGGGGATTCTAACCATGGACGAGTTTTTTCAACAAATGCACAGTACAGAAAAACAAGTCCTTATCGAATGGTATGTTAGCTCAAAAAGGAAGTTAACAACCAAGTTATGATATAATAAAAAAGTTACATAGTAACAAACTGACCTTTGTTAGTAACAATGAAACTTAGTCGATCAGTTTGGAGGATGCGTTATGTTCCCGATCGAAAACTTCAATATTCTAACGTACGTAAATGATATAATAGATATCCTCTTAGTCACCTACGTGATTTACAAGCTAATCATGCTGATCAAAGGAACTAAGGCGATTCAGCTGTTAAAAGGGATCACCGTAATTATTGCAATTTGGTTTTTTAGCGGGGTCTTTAAGCTGAACACACTATACTGGTTGATGAATCAGTTCCTCCCTTATGGTTTCCTTGCGATTATCATCATTTTTCAGCCTGAACTTCGCCGGGCACTTGAACAGCTTGGTCGCGGACGCTTTTTCTCACGCGGGATGATTGCAGAGGAAGAAGAAAAGAGAAACACCGTTGAAGCGATGTTAAAGGCTACAAGTTATATGGCGAAACGTCGTATCGGTGCACTTATTACGATTGAGCGGGAAACCGGGCTTCATGATTATGTAGAGACAGGCATTCCGATAAATGCGACATTGAGCTCGGAGCTGTTGATCAACATTTTCATTCCGAATACGCCGCTTCATGATGGAGCCGTCATCATTAATGACAATCAAATTCTTGCAGCAGCGAGTTACCTGCCGCTGTCAGAGAGTCCATTCATTTCGAAGGAATTAGGTACCCGTCATCGAGCTGCATTAGGAATTTCTGAAGTGACGGATAGTGTGACCCTCGTTGTCTCAGAAGAAACTGGTAACGTCTCTCTCACAAAAAATGGAGAGCTTTACCGTAACTTAGACGAGGATATGTTACGAAAACTTTTAGAGGCGGAATTATTAGCAAAGACAAAGTCAACTTCCTCATCATCAAAGTGGAACTGGAGGGGGAAGAAGGATGGATAGATTACTGAACAGCCATTGGGTTGTAAAAATCACAGCCTTCCTCATTGCTTTAATGATGTATACGACGGTTTACAATGATGATTCGTTGGTAGAAAGCGACAATAATACGAATCTTGGTGGCGACACGTTACCTAAGACGGTTGAACTTATAGCAAAATACGATGAAGAGAAGTATGAACTGATGGGAAAGCCGGATCGGATCAAGGTTGAGTTTACAGGATCTCAAGCAGACTTGACCAATTTCGAGTTGAAACGGGAACCGACTGCATTCATTGACTTGACTGGAAAGGGACCTGGCCAATACAACGTTTCTATAAAAATACCGAATGTCCCGGATAATATTGATGTCCATTTTATCGATGAAACGATCACGGTTACGTTGCATGAAAAGACGACAGAAACATTCCCGGTAACGGTCCAATTGATTAACGAGGATAAGCTGCCAAAGGGTTATATTGCAGGTGATCCGGAACTTGAAATTGATGAAATCACTATAACAGGTGCGAAAGAACTCATTGATGAAATTGCATATATCCGAGGGTTCGTTAACGTTTCAGATACAAAGGATACAATAATACAGGAAGTTAAGCTACAGGCGTATAACAAAGACTTCGATCCAATCGAAATCGAATTCGATCCTGAAGTTATCGAAGTAACAGTACCGATTGACAACCCGAATAAAGAAGTTCCGATCTCAGTTGATGAACAAGGAACTCTTGCTGAGGATCTTGAGCTTATTTCCGCTACACTTAGTGAAGAGGAAATAAGCGTTTACGCACCAGAAGCCGTTTTGGACGAACTTAGTGAAATCAATATTCCGATTGATTTAAGTAAAATTACAGAGGATACGACGATCGAAGTTGATGTGCCCCTTCCTGAAGGTGCCTTCTACTCAACTCCAGGAAAAGTAAGTGTCGAAATAGATGTCGGACAGGTAGAAGAAACGTCCACAGATGGAGATTCTCAAGACTCGACAGCAAGTTCGCGAACATTCAGTGATTTAGCCATTCAAATTCGCGGATTATCGGAAAGTGAGCAGGCTTCCTTCATCGAGCCGCAGAGTGGAATATTTGAATTGACGGTAAAAGGAAATGAAGAGGATTTACAAAGCCTATCGAAGGATGATATCGTAGCATTTGTTGATGTTGAAAGCCTTGAAAAAGGACAACATGATGTAGAAATTCAAGTTGATGTACCAGATCAATTCACGTTTGAACGTAAACTGTCGGAAGCGACCTTAACCATCAGCAATAGATCTGCATAATGTGAAAAGGTAAGAAGGAGCGATTTTATATATGGGTAAATATTTTGGAACAGATGGAGTCAGAGGAGTAGCAAACACCGAGCTTACACCCGAGTTGGCATTTAAGCTTGGGCGCTTCGGCGGTTATGTTCTGACAAAGGAAACCCAAAAACCAAAAGTCATCATTGGACGGGATACACGGATTTCCGGTCATATGCTTGAGGGTGCACTTGTTGCTGGACTATTGTCCATCGGTGCAGAAGTCATGCGTCTCGGCGTCATTTCAACACCAGGGGTTGCGTACTTGACGAAAGCACTTGGAGCTCAAGCAGGTGTTATGATTTCAGCTTCACATAATCCTGTCGGCGATAACGGTATCAAATTTTTCGGATCGGACGGGTTCAAGCTGTTAGACGAGCAGGAGCTGGAAATTGAAGCGCTGCTTGACAAGGAAGATGACACACTTCCGCGTCCGACTGGAAAAGATCTTGGCCTCGTCAGCGATTATTTTGAAGGTGGGCAGAAGTACCTGCAGTTCCTGAAGCAAACGGTTGACGAGGAGTTCTCAGGACTTCGCATTGCCCTCGATTGTGCGCACGGTGCTGTCTCGTCGCTTGCACCACATTTATTTGCAGACCTTGATGCTGATATTACAACAATCGGATCTTCGCCAAACGGTTTGAACATTAATGACGGTGTCGGATCCACACATCCAGAAAAGCTTGCAGAGCTTGTTAAGGAAAAAGAAGCCGATGTCGGTCTTGCCTTCGATGGAGACGGTGACCGGTTAATTGCGATCGATGAAAAAGGAACAATCGTTGATGGTGATCAGATTATGTTCATTTGTGCCAAACACTTCGCAAGTGAAGCCCGCTTAAAGCAGGATACCATTGTCTCTACTGTCATGAGTAACCTTGGGTTTTATAAAGGACTCGAAAGTGCGGGAATCAAGTCCGAACAGACTGCCGTCGGTGACCGTTACGTCATGGAACGTATGCGTAATGGTGACTTCAATCTTGGCGGAGAACAATCCGGACATATCATCTTCCTGGATCACGGTACAACTGGAGATGGACTGCTCTCAGCATTGCAGCTCGTCAACATCATGAAGGTTACGAAAAAGCCTTTGTCAGAGCTTGCAGGTGAAATGCAAAAGTTCCCGCAATGCTTGAAAAATGTGAAGGTGACCGATAAGCATCATGTACTGGACAATCGAGCGGTGAAAGAGGCTATTCAGCAGGTCGAAACAGAAACCGCAGGAAATGGCCGTGTACTCGTACGAGCATCCGGAACCGAACCACTCGTCCGTGTTATGGTCGAGGCGCCGACTGAAGAGCTTTGCGAACAATATGCGGATCAAATTGCTGGAGTTGTTCACGAGCAATTGGGGTTTAAGGAATAGCGGATGTTTAAATTCGTCCCTATTTAAAATATAGACAGAAAATCAGTAAAACGACGAATACTATGTATGGGTAGCTGACACCGTACACACGAAACGAGCTGCTCATGCATATTTTTTACAATAACGTTAAACATTTAAATCATTGACGATTAGCAAATTCTGATGTATGATTTTCGCATTAGGCAACTGACTATGCTAAAGCATGTGCTTGGCAAAGCCTATTATTCAAATATAGAAAGGAGCATTAAAGCGGAACATTTCAATCAAAGCGCCTGGACTATTTCTTTCGGTGAAAACTCCGACACTGCGGTAGTGCTGAAATAGTTGACGAGGAAGAGGTTTATCGAATTGGATCGGCGGATACCTCTCGGTGATTCATCACAGCCGGAAAGTCATTATCTAAACCATAGAGGCGACTCTGTGAACAAGGGTATTGATCGTGATGAAACAAATTATATGATGTTGGGGCGGCGGTAGCCCCTATTAGAGGTTGTTCAAAAAGTCCAAAGGGAAATGAGACTAAGCTTTTTACTCTCCTTTTTGAACATACTATTAGTTATTTCCCCCCAACAGGGAGGTCTATTAAGTATGTGTGGAATTGTCGGATACATTGGGAAAGAAGATACGAAGGAAATTTTATTAAAAGGATTAGAGAAGCTTGAATACCGTGGATATGACTCTGCAGGGATCGCAGTACTGAACGAGGAAGGCGTACATGTTTTTAAAGAAAAAGGACGGATTGCCACTCTTCGTGAAAACGTGGATCAGAACGTACCAGCAAACATTGGAATCGGACATACGCGCTGGGCAACTCATGGCCCGCCAAGTAAAACGAACGCGCATCCACATCAAAGTACATCGAAACGCTTTACACTCGTTCACAATGGAGTGATCGAAAACTTTACGCAAATCTGTAAAGAGTTCTTGAGTGGCGTTGAACTTGAGAGTGAAACGGATACAGAAATCATCGTTCAATTGATCGAGCATTTTGTGAAAGAGGGGAATGACGTTGAATCTGCATTCCGCGAAACATTATCACTATTAAAGGGCTCTTATGCATTAGCATTGCTTGATAATGAAAACCCGGAAACGATTTACGTCGGGAAAAATAAAAGCCCGCTCTTAGTCGGTCTTGGTAAAGGGTATAACGTTGTTGCAAGTGACGCAATGGCCATGCTCCAAAAAACAGACCAATTCGTTGAGCTGATGGATGAAGAGATCGTGCTTGTTTCACGCGATGACGTTACGATCAAGAACCTGGACGGGGAAAGCATTGCTCGTGATCCATTCACAGCAGAGCTTGACGCAAGCGATATTGAAAAGGGTACGTACCCTCACTATATGTTAAAAGAAACTGATGAACAGCCTTTGGTTGTCCGTAATATCATTAGAGAATATCAGGACGAAAAGGGTAATTTGAAGCTCGATGACGATGTACGTAAAGCGATGAAAAAGACGGATCGCATTTACATCATCGCCTGTGGAACGTCTTACCATGCAGGGCTTGTCGGTAAGCAGTTGATTGAAAAGATTGCCGAAGTACCAGTTGAAGTTCACATTGCGAGTGAATTTTCGTACAACATGCCGTTATTGTCTGAAAAACCATTGTTCATCTTCATTTCGCAAAGCGGGGAAACGGCAGACAGCCGTGCAGTGCTCGTGCAGGTGAAGAAACTTGGTCACAAGGCTTTGACGCTTACAAACGCAGCAGGTTCAACGCTGTCCCGTGAAGCGGACTACACGTTATTGCTGCATGCTGGACCTGAAATCGCTGTAGCATCAACAAAAGCGTATACAGCACAAATGGCGGTTCTAGCGATTCTTGCAGTCGATACAGCGCGTGCGAAAGGCATTGAACTCGACTTCGATCCAATCAAGGAACTCAGTATCGTAGCCAATGCGATGGAATCTCTCTGTGATAAGAAGGAAGAGCTTGAAAGGATTGCACGTGAATACCTTGCAGTCACACGCAATTGCTTCTTTATCGGACGCGGACTTGACTATTATGTCGTTATGGAAGGTGCACTAAAGCTTAAGGAAATCTCCTACATCCAGGCAGAAGGCTTTGCTGGAGGAGAGCTCAAGCACGGCACAATCGCCTTGATTGAGGAAGGGACTCCTGTCATTGCACTTGCAACACAGGAACACGTGAACCTAAGCATTCGTGGAAATGTAAAAGAGGTTGCGGCACGCGGTGCCTACACATGTGTCATCAGTACAGAGTCACTGCATGATGATGGCGATCGCATTGTCATTCCAGACGTACATGAATACCTGACACCGCTCGTCAGCGTCATCCCGTTGCAGCTTATCGCCTACTACGCAGCACTGCACCGCGACTGCGACGTCGACAAGCCACGGAACCTAGCTAAAAGCGTTACAGTGGAATAGGATAGGTATAAAAATTGTTCTGTTGTTGAGTTACAAAGAAGTCGTATATTATAAATAATATATTTCACCCTAAGAGATCATTAGTTCTAAACTATATCCCGAATAATGGACACTTATAAAAAAGTCCACTATTCGGGATTTTTTGTGTAAACTAACATAGAAAACCATCAAAACAAATGGAGAGAACGGGGAAATCAAATATGAGTAAACGTAACTTTGAAGGAATTTCAACGGAAACAACTAGAAAATAATGCGAATGGGAGCCACTCATAAAATGATAGAGAATACGATATGGTCGCTATAAAAATCCTAAGCACGTCCTACAACAGCGCGAACCCAATCCAGTGAGTTATTGTTATTTTCAAAATATTATTGAAATAAATAAATAGGTATGTATAATAAGAACAAACGGGAAACGTTTTTATATTTAAAACAATGGGAAAAGGTATCATTTATCCGTTTTTTGCAAATGGTAAAGACATCTTTTTCTATATTTTAGGGAAACGTTTCCACATCATCTGGAAAGATGGACAACCTATTCGAAACCGCAAACAACTCAGCATATTAGAAATCACACAACCAATTATGAAAGCGGATTCATAGGTGAGTAATGGTTAGGAGGTGGGATGAAAAAGGCGCTTTCCAGGCAGTAGTACAAAAAATTTGATTTGAGGAGGTAAATGATGAGAAAGAAGATGAATTCGAGTTTCTTTGTTGCAATGATTCCTGCTGGTATCGCGTTGAACTGGGTTGCAAATTCGATCGTAGAATTATTGAAACTACCGTTGTTTTTGAATAATATCGGTACCGTATTGAATGCAATTGTGCTAGGTCCGATTTGGGGTGTTGTCACCGCTCTCTTGACCAATACAGTACTGGGCCTCATCGTCAGGTGGACATACTTCCCATTTGCTCTGGTTGGAATGTTTGTGGCTTATCTCTCTTATTTGTTCTATAAGAAAGGCTGGTTCAACAAGTTTTGGAAGGTTCTTGTTGCTGGGGCGATAACAGGTGCACTTGGAGCTGTAATCGCGACCTTTATATCAGTGTTTGTATTCGGAGGTTTCTCCGGGCATACGAACGATGTCATTACGGCGGGACTGATCGCAACTGGACAAAGTATTTTCAGCTCAGCATTCATAGCGAACATGCCAACTACAATGCTTGATAAAATTTTAACCTTCTATATCGTCTGGGGTATTTTGAAAATCTTCCCTGCACGCTACTTACCTAATGCAAAAGAAATTCGCGAAAAGCTAGGATTAAATAACCGTACAAAAAGTAAAGATGACGATTTGACCGCATGATCCTTTTTCGTTAAAGGCATTTCATCACAAAGAACTAACTAACAGAAGGAGTGTAGGCAGTGAAATTTGTTCGTTTTCAATTGAAGGGTACTGATAAGATTTCAACCGGTTTACTCACAGATTCAAGAATAAAAGAAATAACAGGGGATATTTTTGGCTACTGGATTTTAACAGAAACTATCTACGATGAAAAGGAAGTGATTTTACTTTCTCCGGTTGTGCCGAACCAGGTTATTGGAATCGGGGCGAATTTTGTTTCGACAAAAGAGGAGCTGCCAGAAAACCTTCCTGATATGCCAGTGTTTTTCTTCAAACCGACCTCGTCAGTTATCGGTACTGGAGAGACGATTAAGCTCCCGAATGGAGTGGATAAGGTTAAATTCGAATCAGAATTAGCTGTCATCATAGGAAAGGAAGCTAAAGATCTTTCTGAAAGTGAAGTCAACGATTATATCTTCGGATACACAGTTGCAAACGATGTCACTGCCCCTGAATATTTTCACCCTGATGGGCATTGGACAATCGGAAAATCATTCGATTCATTCACGCCGCTAGGTCCAGCTATTGAGACAAACCTTGACCTTAAATCAATCCACGTGCAATCCTATTTGAATGATGAGAAACAGCAAGATGGCGAATTGGGCTTGATGATCCTGTCACTTCAAAAAATGGTTTCTTATCTATCCACTGTGATGACATTGAAGCCTGGAGATGTAATTTTGACAGGAGCTCCAGTAGGTGCTGGCTATTTGGTGGAAGGCGATACGATCGAGTGCCGAATCGAAGGGATCGGTTCCTTGAAAAATCAGGTTAGTAAAACAAGAAGGGCTGCAGCAACCGTATAAAAGGTTTATTCTATTGGGATATCAGGAAACGTTTCCACAAAAATCGATAAAATTATCAAAATATTATTGAAATTTAAAAACCAAAACGTATAATAGTAGACAAGTAATACAAAAAACTACTTTTACAGATAAGGGAAACGTTTCCATATTTCAATAGGATGTGAAAAACAAATGGCTACGATTAAAGATGTGGCAAAACGTGCAAATGTTGCGATTTCCACTGTTTCAAGAGTACTGAACAATAGTGGATACACAAGTGAAGAAACGAGACAAAAGGTTCTCAAAACCGTGAAAGAACTTAATTTTCGGTCGAATATGATCGCTTCTGCTATGATCAACAAGAAAACCTCGACATTCGGACTGATCATCCCGGACATCAAAAATATTTTTTATGGTGATTTGACGAGAGCGGTTGAAGACATGGCCAATAAATATGGCTACAATGTCATTCTCTGCAATACCGATAATGACCTTGATAAGGAAGCTGAATACGTAAGCTTTTTAGTCCGAAAAGGAGTAGACGCGATTATTTTTTCAACGCCAGAAGTGCGGGACCGAAATATCAAAGAGTTGATCGAAGGGTATCCTGACTTACCCGTCATTCTTTTAGGAAGTACCGTAAAAGGTGTTGAGTTGGATGAAGTGCTTGTTGATAACTTTCAAGGTGGACACACAGCCACCACTCATCTTCTAAAAAAGGGGCATCGCAGGATCGCACATATCACCGGACAGACGAGTTCTTATGCAACCATTGAACGTAAAAAAGGCTTTGAAGAAGCACTGAAGGAATTTGAGGTTTCAATCAATGAAGACTGGATCATCACAGATGAGTTCAAAATTGAAAGCGGATACAAGAATGGTCTGAAACTTCTACAAGAAGAAAATCGTCCGACTGCCGTCTTTGCTGGAAATGATGCGATTGCCACTGGCGTGTACCGGGCAGCCAGGGAGTTAGGGTTGTCTATCCCAGAGGATCTTTCAGTTGTCGGATTTGATGATTCTGAATATGCACAGATTTTGTACCCATTACTCACAACGATACGAACACCGATCGGTGATATGGGAGCAAGGGCAGTTGAATTCGGTATTCAGACGATTGAAGGCAAGAAGCAATTCAAAGAAACGCTCGTGTTCCGGCCGACACTTATAGAAAGAGACTCTACTGCAATCGTATGAGAATGATCACCTCCCTTCAATAAGGTAGGCAATTGTGTTTTATAAAGGAGGAAAAAATGTGAATAGCCTGTTTGTACAAAAGGACAGTCTGATCCACAAGCTTGATCCGAGAACAAAAATCATTTTTCTGCTCTTTGTCGTCATCAGTACGTTTTTGCTAGGAGATCCGGCTTTTCAGTTGGTGTTGTTGGTCTTCTTGCTGCCAATTGTCTTTATGTCCAAGCTGCTCAAGCAATATCTGATTTCTATGCAGTTTCTGATGCTGTTTGTCGTGTTGATCATGACGGTGCACGGAATCTATAACCCGATCGGGGAGACCGTAATTTGGGAGATTGGTTCTGTATCCTTCAAATATGAATCGCTCGTTTATGCTTCAGTCATGTCTTTCAGGATATTGGTGATCGGTACTGGCGCAGTTTTGTTTGTGATGACAACACACCCATCCGATCTAGCGGCGGCATTGATAAAGTGGAAAGTTCCGCACTCAGCAGCTTTCATGCTGCTATCAACCTTTCAAATAATTCCAATCATCGCGAGAGAAGCTAAGATCGTCATGGAAGCCCAGCAGGCACGATGCCTTGATGTAAAAGGAAGCGTCATTCAGCGGGTGAAAAGTTTGATTCCTCTTTTCGCCCCGTTATTTATCATTACCTTTATGAAGGTTCATCAATTGTCGTATGTATTGGAATGCAGAGGATTCAGCACAAAAGGAAAGAAGACAAGCCTTCGAGAATCAAAGATTTCCAAACTAGACTATATCTTCTTAAGCGGACTCTTACTCGCGTTGGTTGGTGAAATCTATCTCAGATTGGTGACAAGCGGTGCTTTAACTTTGACAACAGATGTGTTATTGATCAGCTCGTTGATTACGGTCTGGGTTGTCTGTGGTATTCTTGCTGTGAAATTTTTATACAAGCGGGTGCATAGTTGGATTGGAGGATGGAACGTATGAAGAAAAATAAAGCGGTCATCGTAGAAAACCTTACATTTCAATATCCTGATACAGATTCCCCTGTCCTGAAGGATATCAGTTTTTCATTGGAATATGGTGAAATCCTAGGCATCGTCGGTCCAACAGGTGCAGGGAAGTCCACGCTTGCAATGAGTCTGAATGCTTTAGTACCGACTGTGATTGAAGGAGAAATCAAGGGTAGTATAACGGTTGATGGAAAAGATGTCTCCAAGCAATCTGTTGGGGATATGGCAGGTAGTGTTGGATTCGTGTTTCAAGAGCCTGAAAACCAATTGTCCCAAATGACGATTGAGGAAGAAGTAGCGTTTGGACTTGGTAACCTTGGCGTTGAACGACAAGAGATGGTGAACAGGATCAAGGAGTCCTTAAAGGCAGTAGGGCTGCAAGGGTATGAAAAAAGAAGTCCGCTAGCATTATCAGGAGGACAGCAGCAACGTCTTGCTCTTGCAGCAGTTCTGGCTATGCGTCCCAATCTCATGATTTTGGATGAGCCGACTTCCATGCTCGACCCACAGGGGAAAAATGAAGTGTTCGATGTACTGAAAGACATAAAATCGCTAGGGATGACAGGGATCATCATCGATCACGAAGTGGAGAGGCTTGCTGCTTATTGTAATAAGATTCTCGTTTTACATGAGGGAGAATGTAAGATGTTCGGAACACCAAAAGAGATTTTCAGTGAACTGGAATCGCTTCATCAGTTAAGTGTCAATGGTCCGCAGGTATCTGAACTTTCCTACAAGATCAATAAAGAATTTGATGATAAGGACATGGAAATGCCAATTACTTTAGAAGAAGCTACCAAAGCCTTTAAAAGGAGAACGAGAATTGGGGAGGTGTATTAAAGAAATGGAACCTTTTATCTCCGTCAAAAATGCATCGCATGTATATCCGAACGGCGTAAAAGCGATTGAAGAAATTGATCTTGATATCGGAAGCGGGGAAGTCGTTGCTGTTCTTGGGAGTAATGGATCAGGTAAAACGACATTGGTCAAACATTTCAACGGGTTATTGAAACCGACCGACGGGGACGTATTCGTTGGAGACCTGAATACGAAAAAAGAACGTATTGCAAAACTTTCAAGTATGGTTGGCTATGTCTTTCAAAATCCCAATCACCAAACTTTTTTACCAACTGTGAGAGAGGAGCTTCTCTATGGTTGTAAAAATTTAAAGTTATCGGATGACGAAATCAGGACGCGTGCCAAAAAAGCGATTGATATGTTTGATTTACGCGATCTTTTAGATACTAATCCTTTTGATCTTAATTCCAGTAAACGAAAAGAAGTGGCGATGGCCTCGATCATGGCAATCTCTCCACGGGTAGTCGTTCTGGATGAACCGACGACAGGACAGGATCATAAAGGCTGTTCACGAGTATTGGACCTAGTCAGAACGTTCAAAGAGCATGGACATATTGTCGTTCTTATCAGTCATGATATGAAGCTGATCGGTGAGCTCAACTGTCGAGTTGTGGTCATGAGCAACAGCAGAAAAATAGCTGATGAAAAGGCGGATGTCGTGTTCCGCAACAAGGAAATCATGATTCAGGCAGGTCTTCAGCCTCCGCAAATAACCCAACTGGCTGAAAAGCTATCCTATGTGGATCAAAAACAAACATTTCTAACAGTGGATTCACTTGTAAATTGGTATAGGAAAAACCAAAAGGAGGAAGAAAAAATTGTTGCAGGAACTTGAAAACAAATGGGAAACAAAAGCCAACCGTCCTGAATTGGAAGATGGATCACAATATCATATCCGGTGCCGTCCAGGCGATGTAGCGAAATATGTGCTGCTTCCAGGTGATCCCGACCGTGTGCCGATGATGGCTGAGCACTGGGATGAAAAGCGGGAAATTGCAAGCTACCGCGAGCATGTCACGTATACTGGGAAAGTCGGCGGGGTAGATATCTCAGCATGTTCAACAGGTGCTGGCGGACCTTCGACGGCCAGTGCGCTTGAAGAACTGGCAGAAGTGGGTGCTGATAGCTTCATCAGAGTAGGAACTTGTGCAGCACTTCAAGAGAATATTGCACCAGGGGATCTCATCATCTGTTCTGGAGCTGTAAGGTATGACGGGACAAGTGATCAATATGTCGATCCAAAGTACCCGGCAGTTGCGAATCAAGAAGTTGTCATGGCATTGATTGAGGCGGCAGAACGATTAGGCGTCACCTACCATGTCGGGATCGGGTATACTTCCGCTTCATTCTTCTGCGGACAAGGGCGCCCAGGATTCAATAACTACCGCCAGGGATTCATGGATCAAATTATAAAAGATGCACAGCAGGCTGGTGTTGTGAATTTCGAAATGGAAGCGGCTACTGTCCTGACACTAAGCAGTCTCTTTAAATTACGAGCTGGAGCAGTATTTTCCGTCGTAGCCAACCGAATCAAAGACCAATTTTCCTATCAGAAGTCCGGGGTCGAACAATCAATCGCAGTGTCAACGGAAGCCTTCAAGATTTTACATGAATGGGACGAACTTAAGAAAAAATCAGGCAAGCCTTATTTTTATCCATCACTACTGACAAATAAATAAAACTAGGTGAGAAAGGAGCAGTCATTCAATGAAAAAAGTGGGAGTAATCGGAGGTACAGGATTTTACGATCTATTGGAGCAATCGGAGGAAATCAACGTAAAGACAGACTTTGGGGATGTGTTCTTATATAAAGGGAACTACGCCGATAAGGAAGTCTATTTCCTGCCGCGTCATGGCAAAAATCATGATTCGCTTGCACATGAAATCAACTATCGGGGAAACATGGTTGCATTGAAAGAACTCGGTATTGAACATGTCCTTTCGATGTGTGCGGTCGGTTCATTGACTCTTGATATCCCAGTCGGCGGATTCGCCCTTCTCGATCAGTTTGTCGATGTGACGACGAACCGAGTGAAAACATATGGAAAGTACTCCGTGGACATCACGAACCCGTATTGCGAAAATCTTCGCCAGAATTTCCTCGAAGCAGCAGAAGAGGTTGGAATCGATCTTGTTCCGAAAGCAACGTACATCTGTGTAGACGGTCCTCGTTACGAGACAGGGGCAGAAATCCAGCTTTATAAAAACTGGGGAATGGATGTTGTCGGCATGACGAATAGTACGGAAGCCTCCCTTGCACGAGAACTCGGCCTTGCCTATTCGGTTGTGACATTGACCACCGATATTGCAGCCGGAATCAGTGATGTCGCACCAGATCTTGAAATGCACAAAAATGTCGTCATTGAAAACAAACAGAAAATGATCGATCTTTTCTTGGCGGCTATCAAGCGAGTTGATACGAATAAAGAATCTGAAGCGAAGCAGGCATACGAACGCGCATTGAAAGCTCGGGAAGAAAAGCTCAAAAATAGCGTTCCAGTAAGCTGATGAAAAAGCTGATCCATAATGCAACCATCGTTGACAGTTCGTCAAAGGTGTTTGAGGGAAGCCTCCTTATCGACGGCGATAAGATCAAGGAAGTCCGGGCTGGGAGTTTGCCAATCGATTCGGATATCGATGAGACCATCGATGCTTCCGGAAGGATTGTCATACCGGGTATGGTGAATGCCCACTACCACTCTTATTCGAATGTCTTAAAAGGGACAACGAATAATCTGCCATTGGAAATCTGGTCGCTTTATACCGTTGCTTATGGGCATTCGTTAACAGAAGAAGAGTTGGAGCTCGCCGTTTTACTCGGGGCGATCGAGATGATCAAAAACGGTACGACTGCATGTATCGATCACTATCCACACTTGGTTGGATCGAATGCTGCGTTAAAGGCTTACGAGAAAACAGGAATGCGTATAGGGTTTGCTCCGATGATGCATGATGTACCGGACCATCATTTTCTTAACGTGAAACTGCCGAATTATTTTAAGAAAAAGCTTGACGATGCACCACGAAAGTCAGTCGGTGAGGTAGATGACTATTACCGCGGGCTGATTGAGGCCTGGCACAACAAGAACGGAAACATCGAAATTATGCTCGGTCCGAACGCACCACAGCGCTGTTCCTCTGACATGCTGAACCTGTGCAGGGAATTAAGTGAAGAGTTCGGATTAGCAGTACACACTCATTTGCTCGAAACGAAGGGGCAACTGATAAGCGGTGTGGAAACGTTTCCCGACGGAATATTCGGCCATTTGAAGGAGCACGGACTGCTTTCAGAAAAACTATCCGTTGCACATGCTGTAATACTCAAAAATAACGAAATTGAGCTTCTTAGGGGTCACGGTGTGACAGTCGTCCATAATCCTGCGAGCAATATGACCTTGGGAAGCGGCAAAGCTCCGATCCATCACTTTTTAAATGAAACAAGTAAACTCGCAATTGGGACAGACGCATCGAATTGCGGTACCCAGCACAATCTTTTCGAAGCAATGAGATTAGCCGCGATGTGGCACCGTGTAGATGAACCAGACTATCAAAAGTGGCCTCAATCTGTGGATGTATGGCGGATGGCAACGGCTGGCGGTGCCGGTGTCTTTTCAAATGACAGTGTATTAGGACGAATTACGGAAGGTGCTGCAGCTGATCTCGTGTTTTTAAAAGCGACGGGCACTTCCTTTACCCCCCTTCAGGATCCTGTTACACAACTCGTATTTCAGGAAAATGGAAGGTCGGTAGATTCAGTGATGGTCGCTGGCGAGTGGGTGATGAAGGATGGGAGCCTTACTACATTGAATGAGAGGGAGATCCTTGAGGAAGTTCGGGAAAGAACGGAACACCTTATGTCTCATTCTAAACAACAAGTAGAGCTGGCAGATCAGCTCGCTCCTTACTTTAAACAAAGATATGATGAGCTACAACGTGAAAATTACAATTAGGAGGGTTTAACATGTCGGTCGAATTACTAAAAAAAGAATTGGCTTATGTCTCTCATAAGGTTTATCAAAAAGGCTACACACAAGCAACGGGAGGAAACATCAGCGTACGTATACCAGGAACAGATACGGTTTTGATCAAACGAAGCGGTGTCAGTCTTGGTGAAGTGACAACCGAAGATGCTCTTATCGTCAATATGGAAGGGGAAGTCATCGAAGGACAGGGAAAACCGTCTAAAGAAATCGGCTTTCACCTTGGTGTTTATAAGGTCCGTCCGGATGTAAATGCGGTCGTCCATTGTCATCCGAACTATGCGATTGGGTATGCGATTCTAGGCCAGGAGCTTCCGCTTCCTACGGTTACAGCCCGCAAGCTGCTCGAGTATGTGCCTGTAGCGGGTGTCGCTCCATCAGGATCAAAGGAGCTCGCAGAGAATGTAACCAATGTGTATAAGAACAATCCTGGAATCAAAGTATGCCTTCTTGAACAACACGGAATTTGCGCAGTCGGACCAACTCTTGAAGCGGCTTATAATGTGGCAGATTTGACAGAAGCAACTGCAAAACAGGCCTTCATCTCTTCACAAATCAAGGCGAACCTACCGGTGCCTGTGACTCAATAAGGAGGTATCTTTTATGAAAACGATCCAACAGCTTACTGATGAGTTTCTTGAACAGAAGCTTGCTTTACCGATATGGTTTGAAGACGGCACACTGAAATTGCTTGATCAGTTGAAGCTCCCATTTGAAGAAGAGGTTTATACGATTACAGCGGTGCCAGAGCTGGCGGATGCGATAAAGAACATGAACATTCGCGGTTCTGGAGCAATTGGTATTTCAGGAGCTTACGGCCTGTACCTTGCTGCATTGAATTCGACCGGCCATGAACAAAGCATACGGGAGGCAGGGGCATTGCTTAAAAGTACAAGACCAACAGCGGTCAACCTTATGAAAACGATCGATGAAGTCTTATCCATTGTAAATGGTAAAGGAACAGAATTGATTACAAAGGTTGAACAGAAGGTAGTAGAAATTTTAGAACGCCAGCTTGCGTTTGAACATCAGCTCGGCGAACACGGTGCATCCCTGATCAAGGATGGCGACACGATCATGACCCATTGCCACTCAGGGGCAGTCGGAGGCTCTGGCTACGGCGGTCGTGCTCTATCGGTTATACGGAAGGCATTCGACCTCGGTAAGGAAATCCACGTCTTCACGTGTGAAACGCGGCCATATCTGCAGGGGGCTCGGATTACAGCCTATGAATTAAAGAAATTCGGCATCCCTCATACGTTGATTACTGATAACATGTCCGCCTACTGCATGAGTAAAGGGATGATTGATAAGGTTGTCGTCGGCTCCGACCGGGTAGCAGGGAACGGGGACCTTGCCAATAAAATTGGAACGTATATGCATGCGTTAGCTGCAAAGGCTCATTCAGTTCCATTCTACACCGCGACATCGAGTCACACGATTGATTTCAGCTCAGAAAGCGGGGAGTCGATCGAAGTAGAAATGAGGAACGCGAAGGAAGTAACACACTTGAATGGTACACCGATTGCACCGGAAGGCACGAATGCGTTGTATCCCTCATTCGATGTCACACCGAATGATCTTATCACAGGCATCATTACCGAAAAAGGAGTCGTTTCACAACCGTTTAGCCAAAACCTCAAGGCTCTTGAGTTAGAAAAAACGTTTCAATAGAGACAGATTGAGGAGGATACTATGTTGAAAGATGCTGTACTCGCTCTAGTAGCTGGATTTGTAGTTGGTGCTGTATTCAAAATGATCAAGCTGCCATTGCCTGCTCCCCCGATATTAGCTGGTGTCCTTGGAGTAGCAGGTGTTTACCTAGGCGGAAAATTCATAGAGACGATTGTTCTGAAGCTATCATCATAAATGATCTTTTTAAAGTAGGCCGTATTAAACTGTTTAGTATGTAAGGAGGAATGAACCATGAGTGACTACGTGCAAGTCGGCGATCTTCATATCGCACGAGAATTATATGAGTTCATCAATTCAGAGGCAATACCAGGCAGTGAAGTGACAAGTGAACAGTTCTGGTCTGGGTTGGAAGGTATCATAAAAGAATTATCTCCGAAAAACAAATCATTGTTGGAAAAGCGTACGGAATTACAAACAAAAATCAACAACTGGCATAAGGAGAATTTCGAAACATTCGATTTTGACGCTTACAAGTCATTTCTAAAAGAAATCAACTATTTAGAATCTCAACCTGAGGAATTCGAGGTTACGACGGAAAATGTAGATGATGAGATTGCAGCTCAAGCGGGGCCTCAACTAGTCGTACCGATCAATAATGCCCGGTATGCGATCAATGCCGCTAATGCACGCTGGGGAAGTCTCTATGACGCCCTTTATGGAACAGATGCAATTTCCGAAGAAAATGGGGCTGTGCGCAAGGACTTCTATAATCCGGTCCGCGGAGATCGAGTGATTGCATACGCGAAGGAATTCCTCGATGAAACCGTTCCATTGACCGGCTCTTCCCATAAAGAGGCTGTTTCCTACGCAATCGTCGATGGCGAACTCTCGGTTTCACTGAAAGACGGACAAACTGTATGTTTGAAGGATGTTTCCCAGCTTGTCGGATGTAAGGGTCAACCTCGGGAACCTAAAGCGGTACTATTGAAGAATAACGGACTCCACCTGGAAATCCAAATTGATCGTACACATCCGATTGGATCGACGGATGAGGCAGGAGTTAAAGATATATTGATGGAATCAGCGTTGACGACAATCATGGATTGCGAGGATTCAGTCGCTGCAGTTGATACCGAGGATAAAGTATTGGTCTATCGGAACATGCTGGGCTTACTGAAGGGGGATTTATCCGTCACCTTTCAAAAAGGCGGTAAATCCGTTACGCGATCACTGAATCCGGACCGTCATTACAAAACGACGGATAACGAGGAGTTGACTCTACCAGGTCGATCACTCATGTTTATCCGGACCGTCGGGCATTTGATGACCAGCAATGCGGTTCTCGACCATAACGGAAATGAGGTTCCAGAAGGAATACTGGACACTGTCATTACAGGACTGATCGGGAAACAAGACGTTTTAGGAAATGGAGGTTACAACAATTCCAAGGAAGGCTCGGTTTACATCGTTAAGCCGAAAATGCATGGTTCAGAGGAAGTTGCCTTTGCGAATGAACTATTCAATCGTACCGAAGATATCGTTGGACTTGAGAGAAACACCCTGAAAATAGGTGTGATGGATGAAGAACGCAGGACGACATTGAATTTGAAAGCTTGCATCAGTGAAGTGAAGGAACGCATCGTGTTCATCAACACAGGCTTTTTGGATCGTACCGGAGACGAAATCCATACGTCGATTGAAGCAGGTCCAGTCATCCGTAAGAATGAGATGAAATCATCGAAATGGCTGCAGGGATATGAGAAATCAAATGTAAAAGCAGGACTTGAAAGCGGATTGCAAGGCCGCGCGCAAATCGGTAAAGGAATGTGGGCGATGCCGGACCGTATGGCGGATATGCTAGAGCAAAAGGGAGGCCAGCTTGAAGCCGGAGCGAACACGGCGTGGGTACCATCCCCTACGGCGGCAACACTACATGCACTCCATTATCATAAAATCGATGTTTCCGAGGTGCAACGAGATTTAGCTTATAAACTGGTGGACTATCAAAATGATATCCTCGAAATTCCATTGGCCGTAAACCCTGATTGGAGCCCGGAGGAAATCCAAGAGGAACTGGATAACAACGCGCAAGGAATTCTGGGATACGTTGTCCGCTGGGTGGAACAAGGAGTCGGCTGCTCGAAAGTTCCTGATATCCATAACGTTGGACTGATGGAAGACCGGGCGACTCTCCGAATTTCAAGCCAGCATATTGCCAATTGGCTGCATCACGGAATCTGCACGAGAGAGCAAGTGCTGGAAACGTTCAAACGGATGGCAAAGGTGGTCGATGAGCAAAATGCGGGGGATCCGGATTACAAGTCGATGTCTCCTGACTTTGAAAACTCCGTCGCATTCCAGGCTGCCTGCGAATTGGTATTCGAAGGCCATAACCAACCGAACGGATATACAGAACCGATTCTGCACCGACGCCGAATCGAAGCAAAATCCAAAGTACTCGTAAAAAAATAAAACCATATACTTTTTAAGGACCATTGACCAAAAATGATCAGTGGTCCTTTTTAATTTTGCGAACATTATTTTTTGAAAATTAGAGGAATTATGACGATTAATCTCGTATATCTATTAATAACGGAATTGAAAAGGAACTTTTCCTAAAATCACTTAGTTCTTCCGAATTCCTAAGACTATTCTAACATTTAGCCATTTGAACACAACTTAAATAGAAGGGGAGAGGCAGATGACGATCAGTGTGAATGGGACAAGCCTCGACTTAATCGAGGATATATTGACCTTTCGTAAGGATTTACATGAAAATCCTGAGCTTAGTGGGGAAGAATTTGAAACGTCCAAAAAGATTCAAGAAAAGCTTGATCAATATGGAATTCCGTATCAGACTGGCTATGCGAAAACGGGAGTGCTTGGCATCATTGAAGGTGGAAAGCCTGGCAGAACGATAGCACTTCGAGCGGACATTGATGCGTTGCCGATTACTGAAAAAACAGACCTAGAATTTGCCTCTAAAAATCCAGGGAAAATGCATGCTTGTGGACACGATGCCCACACTGCAATGCTGCTAGGCGTTGGTGTCGCCTTAAATCAGATAAAAGAAGGTATTGAAGGCACGGTCCTGCTTGTGTTTCAGCCTGCTGAGGAAAATGCTCCAGAAGGTGGGGCTGAACAAATGATGAAGGATGGCGTGTTTGATACGTATGAGCCTGACGTCATTATCGGTCAGCATGTATGGCCGGATCTTCCGGTTGGTCAATTTGGTGTCATGTCAGGTCCGATCATGGGGAATTCCGATCGTTTTAAAATTGTTGTTAGGGGAGCGGGCGGTCATGCAAGTATGCCCCATCAGACAATCGATGCGATTGTAGCAGCCAATCATATTGTCACAGCTCTGCAAACAGTTGTTAGCCGGAATGTCGATCCACTCGATTCAGCTGTTGTTACAGTCGGAAAAATAGAAGGTGGATACCGGTACAACGTCGTAGCAGATGAGGTGACGTTGGAAGGTACAGTGAGGACATTTCAGGACGAGACGAAACAGAAAGTGAAGGAAAGATTTCACGCGATTGTAAAAGGTGTAGCGGAGGGAATGGGGGCACAGGTGGATATCGATTATTTGGACGGATACCCGGCAACCGTAAATACGCCTGAGTGGGCGGACCTCATAAAACATACCGCTCAAAGTATGTTTGGTAAGGAGTCGATTCCAAGTCTGCCACCATCAATGGGGGGCGAGGACTTCGGTCGCTTTTTAGTAAACTATCCTGGTGTGTATTATTGGCTCGGTACTTCGATCGGAGAAGTACAAAAGCCCCTTCATGATCCAGCCTTTCAATTAAACGAAGAGGCGATTCCACTTGGGATCAAACTGATGACACAGGCTGCGATCGACACCTTATCGCGGCTTAATCAAAAGGATGCAGGAGGAAACTGCAAATGAACAATCGGTTAAATGAGTTTCTATCGTCAATGACACCTGTTTTATTAGAAAAACGAAGAGAGTTTCATCGACATCCAGAGGTTGCTTGGACCGAATATGTAACCACCTACAAGATTGGGGGAAAGCTTAAACAATTAGGTTTTCGTATCACAGTTGGCAAGGACGCTCTTGCTCAGGGCGAGCGCCTCGGGGTTCCAAACGATGCTGATCTCAGATCGAATGAGGGTCGTGCACGTGATATGGGTGTTCCTCCGGAATGGCTGGAAAAAATGAAGGGAGGGAACACAGGACTCGTTGCTGAGTTTGACACAGGAAAAACTGGCAAGCATATTGCTCTTCGTTTTGACATCGACGGCCTCCCAATCAAGGAGTCGAAGGATCTGGGTCATCTTCCTGCTAAAAATGGTTTTGTATCCAAGCGGGAAGGCGCGATGCATGCCTGTGGTCATGATGGCCATACCGTCATAGGTCTTGGTGTTGCCGAATTCATCCATAAGTTCAAGGATGAGCTTAACGGTCGATTCACGCTGCTTTTCCAGCCTGCTGAAGAGGGTGGTAGAGGGGCGATAACGATGGTGGAAAAAGGGTGGCTGGATGATGTCGACCTTTTTCTAAGCGGTCATATTGGTATTCATTCGATCCCGGCCGGCGAAATAGCCGCAACTACAACTAACTTTTTATCAACAACAAAAATGAACGTCGTCTATCGTGGAAAATCAGCACACGCTGGATTAGAGCCGAATCGCGGGAAGAATGCCTTGCTTGCAGCAGCGGCGGCCAGTCTCCATCTGAATGGGATTACCCGGCATGCTGACGGGGCAACAAGAATCAACATCGGAAGGCTAGAGGCAGGGAGCGGACGTAACATTATCGCAGACTATGCGCGGATGGAGATTGAAACGCGTGGCTTCACGACTGAATTAAATGAATATATGGTTGAAGAGGCTGAACGTATTATTCAAGCAACCGCTGATCTCTATGATGTAAAGGTGGAAACAGAGGTCGCAGGAACCGCGATATCGGTAGATTGTAACGAGGAATTGATTCCACTAATTAAAAAAGCATGTGAACAAAGCGACACGATCACAAAAATACATCATGCACTGCCATTGGGAGCTTCAGAGGATGTATCCTTCATGATCGATCGCGTGCAAAAAAACGGCGGTCTCGCAACGTTTCTCATTTTTGGTTCACCGTTACCAGCGGGCCATCATCACCCACGCTTTGATTTTGATGAACAAGTCATTCCAACAGCGGTTGAAGCTTTTTCAAAAGTGATCCAGAATTATATTAAGTCGTGAGCGTTCAATGAGCCACGATATGATAATCGAAAAAAACAATAGATACTACGATAGGAGGTCGCCGGATGGAGGATTGGTTGGACCATCACTTAAAACAGTTAAATCTCGTCGACACTATGAAGCAACCGAACGGTTATACGAGATTGGGCTATACGGAAGCAGAAAATAAAGCAATTCAAGAGTTTAAAAGGATAGCCGAAAGCTTAGACCTTAGCATCAGAGAGGATGTCGCAGGGAATGTCATTGCAAGATGGGAAAGTGTAGCAACGGCTGTTGACTCTGCCGTTGCTGTCGGGTCTCACCTTGATACGGTCATTGAGGGAGGAGGATATGACGGCACCGCTGGAATCCTTTGCGGCTTAGGTGCGGTGAAGCTTTTACAGGATCGAGGGTTTGTTCCAAAGCGTCCTATTGAGATCATTTGCTTCCGTTCGGAGGAGTCTGCACGGTTTGGGGTCTCGACAATAGGCAGTAAAGCAATTGCCGGAATACTAGATTCCGAGATTGGAACTGTTGTGGATTCTAAAGGGACGTCGATCGCACAAGCTGTCCAGGATGTTGGCTTTGATTGGAGTAAATTCCCGAAGGCTGAGAGACAGAAGCAGGAGATCGGATCCTTTGTCGAGCTCCATATCGAGCAAGGTACCCTTATAGAAGAGAGCGGGAAGAATTTCGGGGTGGTCCATGGTGTTGCCTGTCCAATTCGTCTCAAGGTAACGGTGTCAGGAAAAGCGGGTCATACGGGTACAACACCGATGGACAAACGTCAGGATGCATTGGTTGCCATCGCACCACTCGTTCCATTTGTTTCGAAGACGGCTAAAGAGTTTACGGATCTCAATCAAAACCCAGTCGTCGCAACTGTGAGTACGATGGAGCTGAAGCCGAATGCGATGAACGTGATTCCTTCAAAGGTAGAGGCAGGAATTGATATCCGAAGCGTTGATGACGGACTGAAAAAGGAGGTCGAACAGCGCATTCGGGTGAAGTGTGAGGAGATTAATGCTGATTACCAGGTTACGGTTCACGTAGAAAAATTGGTCGATAACCAATCGGTTCATTTAGATTCTGAGGTACAGAAGAAGCTGGCGCAAGCAGGTGAACGTGCTGGTTATTCAAGTTTATCGATGAATAGCGGGGCAGGCCATGATGTCATGAACATAGCACAAAAGTGGCCAGCTGGACTCATTTTCATTCCGTGTAAGGACGGGGTCAGTCACCATCCTGATGAGCATGCGACACTGCGGGATCTTCAGATGGGAGTAGAACTAATAGCAAGTTATTTGACCATAGAGGCGGGTGATTGATATGAAGATTCGGATCGGGGTTGTAGGACCTCAAGATTCTATTGAACAAATCATGAAAGCAGGCAAGCATTTTAAAGAATTAGAGCTTGATCCGTTTGTATATAAACAGACAGAAGAAACAGAGGATATCATCAATCAGAACAGGGATTCTATCACACAATGGTTTTTCTCTGGGCAAGCTCCATATTATTATGCTTTGTCAAAAGGGCTCATTACTGAGGAAGAAGGAAGCTTCACGCCGTTAAATGGCTCTAGTCTTCTTGGAACCTTGCTCGAGGCTTTTGTAAAAGAGGGCCGAATTCTAAAGCACCTAAGTTTAGACACATTGCAGGTCGATGAGGTTGAAAAAGTGAAGGACTATTTTTCGTTAGATGGTTTATCGATTCATTCGAATTCGTACGCTGGATATTTGCCAGCAGAAGAAATCATCGATTTTCATAGAAAACTCTACACATCAGGAAAAATTGATGCAGCAATCACCTGTATCAAGTCCGTGTACGTAGCGTTGAAGGAGATGGGGGTTCCCGTATATCGTGTTGTACCATCAGAGCTCGCCGTTCATCGAGCATTAGGTTTAATTAAGGAACGGGCGCAGTCGAGCTGGTACCGGAAATCTCAGTTAGTGATTGTCGGTGTTGAAGTGATTTATGCACCTGCATCGGGAGGTGAGCATCCGTTTTCTTTTAAAGTGAAACACCAAGAATTGGAGTTGAAGCGAGTTTTACTTGATTTTGTAGAAAAAATAAATGGCTCGATCGTTCAGGTAGGAGATGGCCTCTTTTACATTTATACGACCCGAGGCGAGCTAGAACTTTTCACGAAAAGAAAATCGATCCAGTTGATAATAGATGAATGTTATGTCAATAGTCAGCTTTCAGTCAGAATCGGAATCGGCTATGGTCAAACCGTCTTAGCAGCAGAGGAGCACGTCCGGATTGCATTCGACTATGCAAGAGAGGAAGAGGGACCGGTCGTCATTACAATCAATGAGGATAAAGCGGTTTCGAAATACCTGGATGGGAACGAGCAAGTCGCCTATCAAACGAGGAATAAAGGGATGGAATGGGAAAGGATTTTCAAGAATGCTTCAATCAGTTCATCCTTAGCAGCGAAGATCGAGTCACTCGCTTATCATTATGAAAAATCGTCACTCTCATCTCAAGACCTGGCACGCTGGTTGAAGAGCACGGAACGGAATGCTCGTCGAATATTAGCTGAAATGGAACGAATCGGTGTTGCGAAAGTGATAGGAGAGGAGTCGACAGGGCGAGGCCGCCCGAGGAAGGTGTATGAGCTGACGTATTGTGAGGAGGGGGTAGGGATTTAACCTCATTTTACCCCGTGTATTTTCAGAAAAATGAAGGATTTTTGAAAATTGTGACGAATATGTGTATTAACGGAATGATAAAGGAATTATTCCGTTAATACACAATCAGTAAAAGGAGAGTGAATAAATTGCCACAGCCTCAAACAAATCTGGACAACCCGCAACAATCGAAGGGTCTTTACCGTTTTTTAAATTGGATTGAACGTATCGGAAATAAGCTTCCTGATCCGTTTTTCATCTTTGTCTATTTGGCTGCATTTGTCATGCTCTTGTCTTGGCTTGTACACAGTATGGGCGTCACTGTTGTCCATCCTGGCACAGGTGAAGAGCTTCCAATCCGGAGCCTCATCTCAGGTGAGGGTATACAGTATATTCTGTCTTCCATGCTAACGAACTTTACAGGGTTCAAACCGTTAGGACTCGTGTTAGCGATGATGCTCGGGATTGGGCTTGCGGAAAAAGTAGGATTACTTGAGAGTGTCATAAAGAAATCGATCTTGAATGCACCAAAAGCACTCATAACGTATGCTGTCATTTTTATCGGGATATTAGGAAACTTAGCATCGGATGCTGCTTTTGTCCTAATTCCACCATTAGCGGCGATGGTCTTTTATACTGTTGGCCGTCATCCGTTGGCAGGATTAGCGGCTGGATTTGCAGGAGTGGGAGCTGGTTTTACCGCTAATATTTTCATTGCCGGAACAGACGCTTTATTATCGGGTATTTCAACGGAAGCGGCAAAGGCTTCTGGTATTGAAAATGTTATCGTAACTCCTGTCGATAATTGGTATTTCATGTGTACGTCTGTTATCATCCTATCAATTGTAGGCGCTCTCATTACAGAAAGGATTATCGAGCCTCGATTGGGTGTCTATAAAGGGAAGGTAGATAAAGAGTTGGAGGAGGCTAGCCCACTTGAAGGAAAAGCTTTACGGAACAGCTTGATTGCTGGTCTGGTTTATCTTGGGTTAGTAGCACTAATGCTGTTCTGGCCAAACTCACCGTTACGAAATGAAGAGGGCGGTATCATTCCTTCTCCATTCTTAAGTGGAATCGTACCGATCATTCTCTTGTTCTTTATAACGGTTGGTGTTGCATACGGAATCACAATGAAAAAAATTACAAGTTCTAAGGATATCCCTAAATATATGGGTGAAGCGATGAAGGATATGTCGGGTTACATCGTACTTATCTTCGCAGCAGCACAGTTCATCAGTTATTTTAACTGGAGTAACCTAGGGACTTGGGTAGCGGTAAATGGTGCTGAATTCTTAACGTCGATGGACCTGACGGGTCTACCTGTTGTAGTAGGGTTTTCGATGCTGACAGCTGTCTTGAACCTGATCATCTTTAGTGGATCTGCTCAGTGGGCACTTGAAGCACCTGTATTCATTCCGATGTTGATGCTGCTGGATTATCATCCTGCATTCATACAAGCAGCGTACCGGATTGCGGACTCATCAACGAATATCATCACACCTCTTAATCCGTATATATTGATCGTACTAGCTTTCATGAGAGAATATGATAAAAAGGCAGGTCTCGGAACACTTATCTCGCTCATGCTGCCATACAGTATCATCTTCTATGCCATCTGGCTTGTGCTTCTCATCGTTTTTGCAGTATTCGGAATCCCATTCGGACCAGGGATAGGAGTACATCTTTAGATATTGGTTCGATTTGGATGGTTTTTATGAAACATTTTGAACCATTACAAAAAATCTGAAGAATAAAATCCGTAAAAACCCCTTGTCCCCAAGGGGTTTTTATAATTTGTGCAGAGCTTATCATTGAAATCTAGTAAATTATTGAAATTTTTTCAAAAGTCTTGTTATTCAAGGGAACCTACTTTACAATTCGACATGTAGTCAAACCGGTAACATAAAAGGCTTAAATATACATAAATGAACGATAAGAGAGAAGTGTGAAGGCTATGAAAAAAATTGCTCTGCTTATTTTATTTCTCTTTTCTTCGTTCCTCGTTTTATCTGTGCAACCTAGTTTCACTATTGAAGGCGTAGGAAATGGAAAAGTGTACGCGGAGGATCCGATCATCCAAATCGAAGATGGATTTGGAAAATTGCATATAGAACTGAATGGTGAACCCATTCAAAATGGATATGAAATTACGGAAAACGGCGAATACGAGCTGACTGTCCGTTCAACTATTTTATGGAAAGACAAAATCGAAAATATCACTTTTGAACGAGATGATACCCCACCTCGTAAACCCGCAATCATGCATGGTGTAGAGTCTGTCTACTTTAAGGAAGCGAAGTTTGAATTGATCAACGAAGAAGATGTAACCTACGAAGCCACGGTGGATGGATTTCCGTATACATTCAATACTCCTATTAAAAAGGAAGGGGAGCATGTATTACGGATTACCGCATTTAAAGATAATGGATTATCATCTCAAGCGAAATATACATTTTCAATTGATAATACGACCTATACGAAAAAAGAGATTGATATGTTCATAGACTTTTATTTTGAACATGAGACGGAATTATTCAAATTCACCGATGACATCGATGTCATTGTACACGGTAAACCAACCGAGCAAGATATAAAGAAGACAAAAGATGTGATTGAGAAACTCAATGAAATGTTACCGTTCACATTAACGTATAAGAAGGACGCCAGTATCAAATTCTTTAAAAATCAAATCAACATGTACTTTACATCTGTTGATGATTTTAGTTCATATGGGTTCGAGGGCGATATCGTGAATGGGGAAAAGATGGTAATCGGATTTGCAAAATCCGAAGAAGTTTATTATGAAGAGGGGATTACAAAAGCGATTGTTCTGGTTGCTACGGATATAACCCAACGTGAGAGAGAAGCAACGATCATCCATGAACTGACACATGCAGTCGGGTTGTATAACCATTTTGAAAACGACCCAACGAGCATTTTATATCCTTACTCAGAAGGACAGGTAATGACGTGGAATAAGAAAGACGCAAAAATGATTGAACTTCTTTATCGCGAAGAGGTCACAGTCGGCATGGGGAAATGGGCAGTCCGGCAAATTTTGGAGCCTCGGACTGTGAAAAAATAAATAAATGGGATATAAAGACATAAGTCCAGTCTATCACGAGAATCGGGAACGTACATTTAATATGTACGTTCCCGATTCTTTTTTTAGCGGTGAATCGTATGAACCTGTCCCTGGTCAAGGTAAATACATTTTTAATTATATGATTATTAAAAGGTGTTGTTATTCACTAGCTTTTGTTTAAATTTTATAAATGTGGGCAATTTAAATAGGAATAATTTGGGAGATCAAGTGATATTGTTGTGACTCTAGTTCTTTATTCAACGGTCATTATGCTTTTTTGAGTTATTTTTGTACCACCTCTGGAGGATGTTCTTCAGATAAAATACAAAAAATAGTGAGGTTACTATGGTTAATGAAGTCTCAAAAAAGATGTCACAAATCCATAATACAATAGCGGAATTGAATGATTCCTATATAATAATCTGGACGGAAGATATGTTTCTCACATGGCGTTGGTGGCTGACTATGACCATACTGGTTTTACCCTGGGTTTTTTGGTTCTTCCTAAGAAAAAAGGAAAGCACCAACCGCTTATTGTTGTCAGGGTTAGTTGTTTATTTAGTCACTTCAACGCTTGATTCGATCGGAGTAGCATTCGGGCTATGGCATTATTTATACACACCCTTACCATATATTCACACATTTTTTGTACCATGGGATGTAAGTGCTTTCCCAGTGATGACCATGTTGTTGATTCAATTTAAACCGCAAATCAACCCTTTTATAAAGGCAGTATTTTTTGCACTGACCGTTGCATTTGTATTTGAACCCTTTTTTTCATGGTTGGATGTCTATGTACCAGTAAAATGGGAGTATTATTATGGTGTACCCATATATTTCTTCATTTACATCCTTGCCCACAGTGTGAGTAGAAGGAAGCATTTCGAACCGATTGAATAAATTTATTGCTACACTGTAAAGTCTCATTGAAAAGACATCAGCGTAAACTGGTGTTTTTTTCGTTAATCACATCAAAGTACATATGATGTTTTTATATTTTTTTAAGAATTTTTTAAGTGGATGTTTATAGAACACGTTTATTCTGATTGGCAAAGGAAGCTGCTCACACATTTCTCGGTCGCAAGCCCTAGAAGAAGACACCACCCGAGTCTAATGGAACAAACCATTGAACGCTGTAAAATAAGATTTGCGAACAGACTAAAAAATGGAAGGATGGAACTATGAATTTTTTGATTAAGTTCAGTTTGAAGAATGTTGCTGCAATTTTTATCATTACATTTCTAATTATTCTCGGAGGTTTGTATTCGTTTTCGAACCTGAAGATGGAAATGCTGCCTGACATTGAAAGCCCGGTATTAACGATTGAAGCAATCTATCCAGGTGCCTCTCCAGATGATGTGAACGAAAACGTCACAATGAAGTTGGAGGAGCAGGTTAAAAACATACAAGGTGTCGAGACAATTGAGAGCTCATCCTTTGAAAATGTCGGGATCGTCTCGTTAACTTTCCCGTATGATACCGATTTGGATAAAATGGAGCAAGAGGTCGCTAAGGCCATCGATCAGGCCCAATTGTCAGAGGACGTACAAACCGATATTTTGCGGTTCTCCCTCAGTATGATACCGGTTTACGATATTTCCGTGTTTGCCAAGGGGGATACGGATTTAACCACGTACATGGAAGAGGAAGTGGTCCCTGCTCTTAAAAAGGTAAAGGGTGTTCAAAATGTTGCGGTTGCCGGTGAAGAGCACCACTTGGTTCAAATTACGGTCGATAAAGAAAAAGCATTGCAAAGCGGACTGACACTCAGCAGTATCCAACAGCAGATCAACGCGAAATATTTATCGTTTCCTGCCGGACAGGTACAAGCCGATGATCTGGAGATTTCCGTCCGTGTCGAAGAGAAGCTCGAAACGATTGAGGAGCTTGAAAACCTTCAACTATTGCCTCCGGGAATAAACCAGCTAAATGCAACTCCTGTATTTTTAAAAGACATCGCAAACGTTGAAGAGGTCACGAAACAAACAGAACTAACACGATACAATCTGAAGGATGCGATATCACTCGTCGTTACAAAAAAGCAGGATGCCAATACGGTCGAGGTTGCGGATGAAGTGACCAGCGTATTAAATGAGTACGAAGACAAAATGAATTATTACATCGGCTTTGATTCAGCTTCGACCGTGAAGGATTCGGTCCATACGCTAGTACGTGAAGGATTGTTGGGAGCAGTATTTGCTTCACTTGCGGTCCTGCTCTTTTTACGGAATATCCGTGCGACGATCATTGCGGTCATCTCGATTCCGTTTTCGTTGATCTTTGCATCGATATTTCTGAATCAGCTTGATATTTCTTTGAACATGATGACGTTGGGTGGAATGGCGGTTGCGGTCGGTCGTGTGGTCGATGACAGTATCGTCGTGATCGAAAACATTTTCAGGCGTGCCCGGAGAGCTGGTGAAGAGAAGATTTCCAGTGAGCTGATCATCGATTCGACGAAAGAAATCATTAAAGCGATCGTATCTTCAACGCTCACGACAATTGTCGTCTTCCTGCCACTAGGTTTTGTTGAAGGTGAAACAGGCGGGTTCTTCATGCCTTTCGCACTGACGATTACGTTTGCACTTATCGCTTCTCTTCTCGTATCGGTGACGTTAGTGCCGATCTTAGCGAAGTATTCGTTCAAACGGGTTCCTAAGGAAGAGAAGGAAGGCTTTTTACAACGAAAATATGCAAAGTTGATTGAGCGATCTTTAAATCATAAGGTGGTTACCATCGTTATTGCTTGTTTGCTGCTTGCCGGTTCGATCATGCTAGTTCCGAGATTAGGCTTTACATTTTTACCAAATGAGGAGCAAAAGATCTTAACCGCATCAATTGAGTTGCCTGCTGCGACAACGATGGCTAGGACAAATGAGGTTTCTTTAGAAATTGAAGAACTGTTCAACGAGCAAAACGAAATTAAAGACATTACTGCAGCAGTTGGAAGCCGAGATATGTTTACCGGCTTGAAGTTGGAAAACAAAGCGAATTATTTTCTCACGTTGGAAGATGGTGTCCAAGTCGATGAGTTTGTAAAAGGGCTGCGAAAAGACATGGAGGCTGTCATGGGTGAGGAAGCGGAAGAAGGGCAATTCACTGTCCAAGAGCTTGCAATGGGTGGCCCTCCGACAAACAACAACATCATGATTGATCTATACTCGAACGATTTGGACGAATTGCAAAAAGCGGCTAAAAAAGTCGAAGCATACTTGAAAAAGAACGAGGATTTGAAAAATGTAACGAATAACTTTACCGATAAACAACGACAATACCTTGTGGAAATTGATTCGAGTAAATCATCGGAGTTTGGGGTTGCGGGCATGCAAGTACTCGGTACGATATCCGATCAAACAAGGCCTGTTGAAGTAGGAGAGTTGACACTGAATGAAGACGTTAAAACGGTACAGCTTTCGTATGACGAAGAATTGACTGCGAACGACCTTCAGGAATTGACTGTTTTTAGTCAAAAGGGTCCTGTGAATTTAGAAGAAATAGCAGATGTGAAAGAAATCGAAAGCTTTACTTCGATTCAAAAGCTGGATGGCAAGGTATTCGCCCGAATCAGCGCACAGGTAAAAGGCAATGATATCCAAGCTGTAACAGATCAAGTGACAGCTGGGGTGAAAAATGATATTAAATTACCGGAAGGCGTGTCGTTTGAAAGCGGAGGGGGAAGTGAAGAAACAACCGAGCAATTCCAGCAGATGGGGATTGCGATGATTGCCGCGATCGGTTTGGTATACTTGACGATGCTGATTACATTCGGTAAAGCGCGTATTCCGATCATTATCCTTTCATCCTTAGTATTTGTTCCGATTGGATCCTTTACCGCACTGTTTCTTGCGAAAGAACCACTATCGATAAGTGTCATGATCGGGTTCCTGATGCTGATCGGAATTGTCGTAACGAACGCGATCGTTTTGACGGACCGCATCACCAGAAATCAAGAAGAAAAAGGATTGACCATTCGTGAAGCATTAATTGAAGCCGGCAAAACACGACTGCGTCCAATATTGATGACCGCATTGGCTACGATTGCGGCATTGCTGCCACTTGCGTTCACGACATCATCGGGAACTATTATTTCAAAAGGGCTTGCTCTTACCGTTATCGGTGGTTTAGCATCATCGACGTTATTGACATTAATTTTAATCCCGATTCTATATGAGTTATTCTTTTTCCGACGAAGTAAGAAAGAGCGTATCAATAAGACGACTGAAATAACTCATTAACGTATTTAGGTCCAACGACTCTCACATATCCCTTTTTCATTTGGTACATTTAGGAAGTGAATTCGGAAAGGAGAGTTTGAAATGGATCGACTAATATTTAAACAGTTTGAGTTGACGAGAGGGTTTTTTTTGAAAACTATTCAAGAAGTCTCGGAAACAACCGCGAAAGTACAACCAGACGGTTTCAACAACACGATTCACTGGCAAATCGGCCATGTTTTAACGGTCGCTGAGCAGGTGATGTTCGGCTTTCCTGACAATACGACTCACTTACCAACAAACTATACGGACTTGTTCGGGAAGGGGACAAAGCCTGCTGATTGGAAAGGCGGTGTACCTGCCATAAAAGATCTCTCTATCCAGTTAACGGATCAGTTGGATCGTCTGCAGCAAATTCCTGCCGAACGGTTCAATAAAACGCTGAAGGAACCGTTTTTTGGGCTTGAAACCTTTGGGGAAATGGCTGGTTTTGCGTTACTCCATGAAGCGGGCCATATGGGCCAAATCAAAGCGATGAATCGCATTATCGAACATACAAGGGTAAAGAGCTGAAAAGAAAGACGTTGATTTTGAATGTGCAGAACATACAGATATCAAATAACGAAAGGGTGAAAAAGTACAATGATCTACTGATCCTATTGCATGAAAAACAGTCGTTATACGAAATGGTTTTCTGAATAGGATTCATCTGTACTTTTTCACCTGATGAATGTAGTGTACTCTCTTCCTGTTCAGATGTTCATTTAGCGATACCTTTTCTGAATTAGGATTAGAGATGTACTTATATAGGGGTTAGAAACTTACAACCAATTTTGTAAATGTTCTATTTGCTATATAACACTCATTGCCTCCTATTCAGAAATGGCTGGGAGGTTTTTTATGTTTCATAATAAAAAAATGTATATCTATGCTGGACCCATCTTGTGTTTGTTCTTTCATTGATGAGCTTTTATTGGGCAAGTGGTGGGGTGAGTTCCAAAAGTTAACTGTTAAGCAAAATTACTTGAGAAATTGTTCAGGATAGTGGATTATAGATAAGTATGATTTTTATTATGGTGGAACATTTTGGAGGAATAACATGGAAACGAAGCTCAATACGAAAATAATTTTAGTCACCTTTATGATTGGTGCCTTTTTTGCCATATTAAATGAAACCTTACTTAATATAGCATTGACAGAGCTGATGGTCGTATTTGACATAGATGCACCGACCGTTCAATGGATGGCTACTGGATTTATGCTCGTGATGGGTGTCTTGATGCCAATTTCTGCATTGTTGATCCAGTGGTTTACGACAAGACAAATGTTCATCGGTGTCATGGCCGTGTTTTTAATGGGAACGGTTATCGCTGCTTGTGCGATTAATTTTCCGATGCTGTTAACAGGACGTATGATCCAAGCGGTCGGAACCGGGCTGTTGATCCCAGTTATTATGAATGCGTTGCTGTTCATGTATCGCCCTGAAGTTCGTGGAAAAGTTATGGGGACGTTTGGATTGGTCATTATGTTTGCTCCGGCAATCGGTCCGACCTTATCGGGTGTCATCGTTGACTTGTTTGGGTGGCGCTGGTTATTCATTTTCGTCATTCCGTTCGCATTGTTTTCAATCCTCTTTGCAATAAAGTTTTTGCAAAACGTCGGAGAGGTTACACGTCCGAAGGTTGATATTTTATCGATCGTACTTTCTTCAATCGGGATTGGTGGAATTGTGTATGGCTTCAGCAGTGCAGGAGAGGATCCTGAAGGGTTTTCATCCGTAAAGATTCTTTCGATCATTTTTACAAGTCTATTAAGCTTATTGTTCTTTGTCCTGCGCCAATTGAAACTAGAGGAACCATTGTTAGATGTCCGTGTTTTTAAATATAAAAACTATTCACTAGGTGTCAGTCTCTTTGTCCTTGTTATCATGGCGATGTTCGCCTCTGAAATCGTAATGCCGATGTATTTGCAAGGACCTCTCGGATATTCAGCAAAGTTAGCAGGATTGCTGCTTTTACCAGGTGCGTTATTGAACGGTCTCATGTCACCTGTGATGGGGGGGCTGTTCGATAAGTTTGGACCTAGGAAGCTGATGATTCCTGGAACGCTCGTATTAGTCGGGGTCATGATCTTCTTCAGCAATATCAATCCTTCGATGCATATTTGGTCCTTCATTTTTGTCTATATCTTATTGATGCTGTCGATCTCAGCGATTATGATGCCCGCTCATACGAATGCATTGAATGAATTGCCGAAGAAACTATATCCCCATGGTACAGCTATCGGGAACACCTTACAACCGATCGGCGGTGCACTCGGGGTTTCAATTTTTGTAAGCATAATGAGTCAAGGTGAGAACAGTTATTTAGAAAAGCAATCCGGACCTGTAACAGAGAAAATCATGAATGAAGCGATGACTCACGGTGTACACCACGCCTATTGGTTTGCACTAGCGTTAAGTGTTGTTGCGTTCGGGATCGCCTTATTCATTAAAAAAGCGATTGCACCGGATTTTGATAAAGCTGATTAAACGAAAGCAAAAGTAGTTCAAGAGAGTATCTCTTTTCCCAAGAGATGCTCTTTTTTTATGTTTTGAACGAAATATTTTTAAAATAGTGTAGCGGATGTACAGTAGGTATCGTCTAATCGTACGGAGGTGGTTAAAATGGAAGGGCAGTCCCACGATGACAGAATTCAATCCTTTTCGAAGGAACCATCTAAAGCTCTTGAAAAAATGATGGACTGCTACGGTTCAACCATATTACGAACGGCTTTTTTCTACCTAGGTGACCGGCATTTAGCTGAAGATGTAAGCCAAGAGGTATTTATCCGTGCTTACCGGAACTGGGAAAAATTCCGTGGGGACAGCAGTGTTAAGACTTGGCTTATCAGAATAACTATCAACCTATGCAGGGATAAAATGAGTTTAAAGGCATCCTCAGAGAAACCGACCGATCCCTTTTTAATAGATGGAAGCTCTCAATTCAGTGTTGAAGAAGAAGTTTTAAAACGAATAAACAATACAGATATGTTAAAACATGTATTGAATTTACCTCTACATTATCGAGAGGTCTTATACCTATTCTATTATCTCGACCTCAGTACTGCTGAAATCACGAAAGCCATCGAAACGCCAGACGGGACAGTTCGCGGCAGGCTGCATAGAGCTCGGAAACGATTAGAGGAGTGTTTGAAAAAGGAGGGATTAGACCAATGACCGATCCGAAACAATATTTACACAAACAATTCAAGGACGAAGCGGATGACACACTATTTGAAGGTCTCGACATAAACGCTGAATTTAAGGATGAAGTACGAAAAAAGGTTAATAAGCGGAACACCAGATTTGAATGGTTATCAAATCTTATATGGAAGAAACGAACCCTTAGTACAGTATCTGTAGCAACTTTTGCATGTATATTAGTGATGCTTACACCGATGATCCTTGATTCGCAAAATAAAACAAATACTGGTGAGGATATCAATTTAAATGAGACGCCGATTGATAACAAGGTGGGTACATTAGCTGGAGATTCGAATACGATAACAGATCCAACCTTAATTGACTATGTGGATCTAAAAACAAAAGAGGAAGCAATCGAGTTACTTGGAGATGGTCTTATGGTGCCTGCATATCATCCTGAGTATTTTGAACTGAGCAGGATACATGCACTTGAGAACAGTGAAGGGAAAGCAACAAAGGTTATCTTCACGTATACTTCGGAAAACCAATCCTACTTGGTAATAGCAGATACTAATACGCAGCAATTCGGATACAATAATTTTAAAAGGATTACGATAAACGGGGATGAAGGTTTCCTCAAACCAGACGATCCGAATGATTCAAGCGCTGAACTGCATTTATATACGGAAGAGTTTCATTATATGATCGGCGGTTTAATATCAAGCGATGAGGCTATAAAAATAGCAGAGTCACTAGAATAATAAAAGTTGTTAGAGAGATAGGAGGATCCCTTTGCGAAAAGCTGATAAAAGGCTCTTAAAGAAAATCATATATGTTGTAACTTTTAGTTCAATCGTTTTTGGTCTTATTCAGCTTTTCGGAGGAGATGATGGGAAGCTTGAAAACAAGGACAATCCTGCTCCGAGTCAGCCACCTACAATAGAGGAAAAGCCGGATCACACGGAAAATAGTGATCCAGAGTCAATCGTTCGTGATATCCTTTCATTATCTAAAAAAGGGAAAGTGCTGCATGCCCCTTTTATGGCAGGCAGTACCGAAATTCAGGCAGTACAAGACAAATGGGGAGAACCAGATAGAACGGATGAATTTCCGAACGGATTCTACGTAAACTATCCTGATCACCACGTGACGCTCGGTTATAAAGACGATCTGATTTTCGATATCCGGTCGTTTCATTCTGAATTGCAAACGATTCAATTAAATGAAATCAAAGAGGTTAGCGGGGAACCAGATGAGGTTCGCTATTATAAGGATGAAACGCATGACCAAATCATTCTCGTATATCAAGTCAATTCAATGTATCAACTGAAATGGGTTTTACCTAAACCGACAGACAGTGAGCCGGATCCAAATGTCCATCATGTCTCCGTATATACACCGTATAAAAACGATGATGATGAGCAAAAGGCGATCTCCGAAGTCATTTCAAACATGAGTTTAAATGAAAAGATCGGTCAAATGATTTTTGCCGGCATTACCGGACCGACACTAAATGCGAATACAAGATCCTTAATCAACAACGATAAAGTCGGCGGTATCATTTTTTATCCGGAAAATTTGCAAACGCCGCAACAAACCGTTCAACTGCTGAATCAGATAAAGTCCGAAAATGCGCATAATCGTTTGCCGCTTTTGTTAGGTGTGGACCAGGAAGGTGGGCGAATATCCCGATTGCCTGGGGACATCATTAAGCTTCCGACAAATAAACAGATCGGAACAATTAATAATCCCAAGTTATCATACGAAATCGGTGCCCTTTTAGGAATGGAGCTGAAAGCGTTTGGGTTTAATCTTGATTTCGCGCCTGTACTGGATGTGAACAGCAACCCGAATAACCCAGTCATTGGCGATCGATCATTTGGGAACAACCCAGAAATCGTAAGTTCGCTTGGTATCGAGACGATGAAAGGCATTCAATCACAAAAGATCATTTCAGTCATCAAGCATTTTCCCGGGCACGGCGATACTTCTGTTGATTCACATCTGGAGCTTCCAGAAGTCGATAAAAACCTTGAGGAACTAAAAGAACTTGAGCTGATTCCATTTAAACGAGCTATCGGTGAAGGGGCAGATGTCGTGATGGCCGCCCATATATTGCTGCCGAAACTCGACGCTGAACTTCCCTCTTCCATATCGAAAAGGATTATCACCGACATTCTAAGAAAACGATTAAACTTCAATGGGGTTATCATTACCGATGACATGACAATGGAAGCAATCACCGACAACTACGAAATCGGCCGGGCAGCTGTGGAATCCGTGAAAGCAGGCAGTGATATTGTGTTAGTCGCACACGATTATGAGAACGTTGTAGCTGCAGTCGATTCATTGAATGGTGCAGTCCAAAATGGAGAAATATCTATAGAAAGAATCAATGCAAGTGTCACGCGAATCATTCAGTTGAAACGAAAATACGATGTCGATGATGAACAAGTGGACGCAGTGAATGTGAGTAAACTTAACCAGTCGATACGAAATGTGCTCAACACTTACATAGATTAAGGCAATAGCGATAAAGACGAATCAAAGAGAATAAATTGTTAAGAATCGAAGCTTGTACTCGGTTCTTTTATTTGTAGTTTTAAAGTTGTGAAAAAAGGATTTAATTTTCGATTGCTTATATTTCCATTTGTGAGATGGGCTGTGTGTATAATAGGGTTGTATCTTTTGCAAAAAGGAATGATCGTTCTACATTGAAAACTCAGCGTACATAATAAGGTGGTTGTTGAATGAAGGTGCATTCTTGGATTCTATTTTTTACCGTTGCGTTATTGTGGGGTATTCCGTATTTTTTCATAGAATTAGCGACTCATGAAGGAATTTCACCTGTTGGAATCGCTTTTTGGAGAGTATTTATAGGTGCACTTACACTATTGCCTATCGTGCTGTATAAAGGAGACTTCCGTGCTTTATATAACCGATGGGGCTTTTTAGTGATTCTTGCAATCTTAGACATTGCCGCACCATTTGTATTGATTTCTGTCGGTCAACTATCCGTGTCTTCTTCACTAGCCGGTATTCTTGTTGCATCTTGCCCGCTGTTTACAGCCATATTCGCTATACCGTTTGATAAGTCAGAGCGTATTACGGGTGGCCGTTTTGTAGGATTGGTCGTCGGATTTATTGGAATTATTGCATTGCTAGGCTTGGACTTTCAAGGCAGCACATTAAGAGGATCATTAGCGATATTAATTGCGAGTGCATGCTATGCGTTGGCAGGGATCGTAGTGAAGCGGTACTTTTCTGGTATCCCCGCTTCTGTTACAACCGTCGGAACACTTATCATCAGCTCCATTCTTCTGGCCATACCAGCGCTTATATTTTCATCGGAATCTTCGGTATCACTTGGCGGAATAGTTGCCGTGGTCGTTCTTGGAATTTTCTGTACCAGTTTAGCTTACATGTTTTTTTACAGCTTGATCGGTCAGGTAGGAGCAGGTAAGGCGATGGTGATCACGTATGTCTCACCCGTTTTTTCTGTTCTGCTCGGTGTGTTGATTCTTAGTGAGCCGTTTACGATGAATATTATTACTGGGCTCGTATTGATTCTGATCGGCTCTTGGCTAGCAACGGGCAATCTACCTTTTAAAACTAAGAGGAAAAAGGCTTTAAACCGAGATAAGAAATTAGAGATGTAAATGAAAGGGAGAACATTTTCCTATTTTCTCTTACATTCTCTTAATGTGAACTAAAAAGTAGTTTCATATTGAATCAACACTCATCTACTAGAATTGACCGTGTAAGAAATTTTAAAAATAGGAGATGAGGAGAATGAAGAAAACGGTACTAGGGATGGGGCTAGCTTTAGCAATGTTGGTTGTTCCGTTTCAACAGGTTTTAGCAGAAGAAACTACAGGTGAAATTAGACAAGTTGATAACGTAGCCCATCGTGGAGCATCCGGATATGCACCTGAAAACACCATTGCTGCGTTTGACAAGGCAGTTGAAATGAAGGCGGATTATATCGAAATTGATGTACAAAGGAGTAAGGACGGCCAACTAGTTGTTATTCATGATACGACGGTGGACAGAACTACGAACGGAACTGGATCTGTCAAGGATTTAACCTTTGAGCAAATCAGAAGTCTTGATGCTGGCAGCTGGATGGGAGAAGAGTTTGCTGGTGAAGAGATTCCTACATTCGCAGAAGTTCTTGAGAGATATCATGGTAAGATTGGTATTTTAATAGAACTGAAAGCTCCGCAGCTTTATCCCGGTATTGAAGAGACGGTTGCTATGATGTTAAAAGAACGAAACCTAGATAAACCTCAAAATGAAAAAATTATCATCCAATCCTTTAATTTTGAATCAATGGAAAAGATTAATTCGCTTCTGCCGTATGTTCCAATCGGCGTTTTGACATCATCAAGCGCTGATACCACCGATCAAGCATTAAAAGAGTTTGCTTCGTATGCCGAATACTTTAACCCAAGCTACAGAATTGTTACAGAAGAATTAGTCGATAAAGTTCACTCCCTAGATATGGGAATCTCCTCATGGACAGTACGCAGTCAAGAAACGGCTGATTTTCTTTTGGATATGAACGTCGACGCCATCATTACCGATTATCCTGATTATGTAGATCCACGAAACTAAATCATGTAGGTTACTGAATGAAAACCAGGCTTAGCAATTTGGCCTGGTTTTTTATGCATTTTGCACTGGATTACAACGTTTGTTCGGGTCTATTTTACTATGTGTGGCCGAATTATTACGCTCCGCGGCCGAAATAATTCAATTTGTGGCCGAAAAAACGATTCCCTGACTGACTTAACGTCTCTAAATGGGGTTCATACTATTAACTTAGCAAAATCGTACCTCACCTCGCGTAAAAAGTAAGATTGTCCACTGAGATTTCAGTTCAGGGATTATACTTTACATAAAAAACAAACATGATAATAATTATCATTAAAAGTTTTCAAAACCCTGTTAGTAATAATTATCATTATCAATTAGTAGAAAACATTCTCATTTAAATTTGACACACTTCGGTTATTTTGTTATAAATATTATATGATAATTATTATAAAATAGGGGAGTGGATGATGTGCAAAAATACGATTATCATCACCTCAATCATAAAAAAGAGCAGCAAAAATCCAAGAAAACGTTATGGGTTACGTTATTGCTTACATTGTTTTTTACCATTGTCGAGCTTGTAGGTGGTTTATTATCCAATTCTCTTGCGCTTTTATCCGATTCAGGACACATGATTTCAGATGTCGTCGCTTTAGGTTTAAGCATGGTTGCGATCTATATGGCAACACGGAACCCAGATAAAAGGTATACGTTTGGACGCCTTCGTTTTGAAATCATCGCCTCCTTTCTTAATGGGCTTGCACTCGCCGTGATTGCGATCGGGATTTTTATTGAAGGGATCAGGCGTATGATCCACCCGCAGGACGTCAATCTGCAATTGATGTTGATCATTGCGACCATTGGGTTGATCGTGAATGTGGTTTTAACCTATATATTGAGCAGGAGCATAAAAGAGGAAGAGAACCTGAATATTAAAAGTGCACTCTGGCATTTTATCGGCGATTTACTTAGCTCAATTGGAATCATTGTTTCGGGTATCCTCATTTACGTTACGGGATTTTACTTTTTCGATCCAATGATCAGCATCGTTATTGGCGTAATCATTTTCGTTGGTGGGTCAAGGATTATTCGAGAGTCGTACCTCATTTTAATGGAATCGGTACCAGACAAGTTCGATCTTGATCTTATCCGAGAGGACATCGGTATGGTGAATGGAGTGGAGGACGTCCATGAAATGCATTTGTGGACCATTTCAACCGATCACTTTTCGTTGACCGCTCACGTTTTTATCTGTGAAGGCATTCAGTCATTCGATGTCGTTTTAGCCATTGATGAGATGTTAAAAGAGAAGTATGGCATCGAGCATTCGACGATTCAGACCGAGCATCCAGCGATTCACGATCATGGTGAGTACGGAGAGCAATTTATGCTGCAGAAGGTGTGACGATTATTTCTGGTCGTGTTGGAAGCAAGAAGTATGTACACCTATGTTTTGGTAATCTCATTTGGCTGTCGAATACGTATCGATTCAAGCAACCGATAAAAAGGGATTTCCCTGCTTGTTCCGGGTGATATTACTAGTTTCAGGTAATATCTCCCTTCTTTTTTCCACCCAATTCGTCTCTAGGTCGTCTGTATATATAAAGGGGTTTCGGGGTGGTGTTTTTTTGGTGAAAACAGTCATAAGTAGTTTCGTTCGATTTATTGCTGTCATAATCGGGATTGTATTGATTTCAGCATTTCTCGGGATGACGATGTATGGGCTTGATTTCAGCTTTTCGAATTATTTTCATTATGTGAAAAATACGGTTGTATCTCTCACGCATCCCCAAGATATGATGGTTTACAAGGATATCTATCTTTACAAATTCGGCCAAGAGTTTTACAACTGGACGGATCAACAGTATAGGGTGTTCCCGGTCTTTTGGGAGTATTACATATATTCCATGAAGATATTTCTGACCGCTCTAATGGTATCAATTCTTGGAGGGGTTCTTCTCACGTATATAACATCCTTCTTTTCAAAGCGAGCTGTTCGTAAAATTTCAAATGTACTTTCCTTATTGGAAGCCTTACCCGATATTTTCGTGATTTTTGTCGTCCAAATTTTCATCATCTGGTTTTTCAAAAAGACAGAAATTCTCTTGTTTCCGATCGCAGGCGGGTTTGAACAGGTTTATTTCGTTCCGATTCTTGTGTTAGCCCTTTTACCGACGCTTTTCTTTTTCAAAGTGTCGCTGTTCATGACAATTGAAGAGTGCGAGCAGACGTATGTCGATTTCGCGACGAGTAAAGGATTGGCGCAGAACTCTATATTCCTCAGGCATATTTTCCGTAATGCCATCATCGGTGTCACGAGCCACTCTAAAGCAATCATTTGGATTATGCTGTCCAATTTGATCATTTTAGAAAGGCTGTTCAACATAAGCGGGCTGACGAAATACATACTGAACTACAATCAAACGGACGTCATTGCATTAAGTCTGATTCTTTTTTATATCCCAGTCTGCCTAATTCTTTTGGTGAGTAAGATCATCATCCATCGTACCACTGGAAAAGAGGTGGTGATCTGATGTTCGTATTGCGTTTATTACGGAATCCGATGTTCATGGTCAGTTCTCTGTTCACCCTAGGGATCTTGTTTTCAAGCATTGGTTATTACTTTATTAAAAATGATGTGACTCCAGTTGTGGGGTTGCTTTATGATGAGAATGGCGAACTGCTTAAACACCCATACAGCCCGATGGATTATCCGCCATTCGGCACAGACCATTTCGGTCGCCCGTTACTGAACCTGATTTTGATCGGATCAAAATACACCCTCGGGATAGCATTTGTCGTGGCTTTCTTACGGTTGTGCATGTCAGCTGTTATCGGTGTATTTTTAGGAATGTTCGTACCGAAATGGAAAAAATGGATTGCATCCGTCGTGGACGCATCGAATTACTTTCCAGCAACACTGCTCGGTTACTTCATACTAGTTTGGGTAATGATTTATTCCAAGCGCTTTGGAAATGTCTATACCTATTCCCTTTTGGAACACTATGCTTTGTTCGTCACCGTGTTTACGTTGATCGCCATTCCTACGATTTCGGTTCTTGTCATGAATGAAACGGACCGAATCATGAAAAAAGAATTCATTGAAGGCGTCAAAGTGCTAGGGGCAGGAAAGAGACAAATCATAAGGAAGCATTTGATGCCGTACCTAGTACCACAGTTTTGCATGATTTTCCTGCGTGAATTGGTTCAAGTCCTATTGCTTCTTGCACACCTCGGATTATTGATGATATTTGTTGGAGGCTACGCTTATCAAAAAGATATGTATAATGTTACACGAGAGTTTTCAATTTCCAATGAGTGGTCTGGACTGCTCGGGTTATGGTGGGAATTCATCTGGGCAGGATCCCCATGGATTACGGCTGTTCCTGTCCTCTTCTTCACAGTAACCATTCTATCTGTAAAAATGGCTTTAATAGGCTTTGAAAAGGAGTACAACAATGCAGAGTTTATGCCAAGAGTGAAACGAAAACCACTTGAACGGACGAACAAGATCCCCACCAAAGCTGACTTCCAGTCGGATTCCGTTGATTTTAATAAAAAGCATAGCGTGAATGAATGAGAAAGAGGTAATTTGGGTTGCAATTCTATTTTGAACCTGAAAATCCACCGTAAAATAGTGTATAATTTGGTGGAAGAATATTTTCATAGGAGGTACTTATTTTGGCTGATACTTTAATTTTCGGACATAAAAACCCTGATACGGATACAATTACTTCAGCGGTTGTCTATTCATTTTTAAAAAATAAATTGGGTATGGATACAGAACCTGTACGCTTAGGTAATATAAATGAAGAAACGCAATACGCTTTGGAGTATTTCAACATCGAGGCTCCGCGTCTTGTCGAGAACGTATCCAATGAGGTAAACCAAGTCATTTTGGTCGACCATAATGAGCGTCAACAAAGTGCGGACGGTATCGAAAAGGTTCAAGTACTTGAGGTAATCGACCATCACCGAATCGCAAACTTCGAAACAGCAGATCCACTTTACTATCGGGCTGAGCCGGTAGGTTGTACTGCAACGATTTTGAACAAGCTTTTCAAAGAACATGAGGTAGAGATTCCTAAAAATATTGCTGGCCTTATGCTTTCAGCAATCATTTCGGATTCATTGCTTTTCAAATCACCGACTTGTACGGATGAAGATGTAAAAGCTGCGAAAGAACTAGCTGAAATCGCACAGGTCAATGCTGAAGAATACGGATTGGAAATGCTTCGTGCAGGTGCGGATATCAGTGGTAAAACAACAAAGGAACTCATCTCACTTGATGCAAAAGAATTCACAATGGGGAGCAGCAAGGTTGAGGTTGCTCAAGTAAATACGGTTGATGTGAATGATGTCCTTAAGTTCAAGGAAGAACTGGTCAAAGATATTTCAGCTGTAGTTGAAGAAAAAGGCCTTGATTTGTTCGTATTGGTCGTTACGGATATTCTTGATAATGATTCAACTGTTCTTCCGATCGGAGAGAAAATAGACGCGGTAGAAAAGGCGTTCGGAGTTACATTGACCGACCAGATAGCTGTCCTTAAAGGTGTCGTATCGCGTAAAAAGCAAATTGTTCCTGAATTGACGACCGCATTATCTTAATTACCGAAAGCCTGGTGTGGAAAATCACACCAGGTTTTTTGCGTCGTAAATACGCCTTATTACTGTAACTTAGTTACGAAATCAGGTTTTAAGTTCGTTCCTGAAGTGAAGAAAACCTTGCCAGCACTTGATGCAATAGTATTTGGAAAGGTTTTGGGTTGCAAGCAGCAACAATCTTAACTTGAAGCAAGTCGCACAAACCTAGCTTCAATTGAATTCGTTTTTTGGACGAATTTTTTAGCTTCTCGAAATTCGTGTCTGATTAGCGTCTTTTTCAATTTTTCTATCCTGCAGCTCTTTAGACAATTCAACATCATTTCTAATGGTTGAGGAATGTAAATTATTATTTCGTGCAGCTTCTTCATTTAATCTTTCTCCTTTTGCCATTCTGACCAATCCTCCTTATCGTTTCATTCTTTATGATTTGGATCCTTCTTAGTTGCCCGGAATCCACCTGTTTTGTTTCCAGATGAATATTCGTATCCGAATTTCAACCCTGTCGTTTTCTCATTGTACGGTCCTGTTACTACTTGATATTGACTTTTATCTTTTTGAACCATGTCATTTGTCCACCTTTTTCGGTTGCCTCGTTACAGGCACTTTTTAAAACTGATCATCGGGGTGTAGGTTGTTCTGCATTAATGCTTGTGTTTTTCCAATTTGTTCGGTCGTAGCAGGCTCTACTTTATACCAGTCTTTTTCTTTCATGACTTCAAATAACTTACTTTGGTTCTGCTCTGCATTTTCAAAGCAATGCTTATAAACGTCTCTTAACTCTTTATGACTCGTTTCTAACAGTGCATTACTGCTGCTTCTGCATCTTCCTTTTTCTAACTCCAAACAAAGCTGGAGCATTTCACGATCCGTCAATCCACGGTTTTTCATATTATTAGGCATAATATATCACCTCCACCATTATTGGACGTTCATTGAACGATTAAAATATTTTGAGAGATCCGCAATTTTCATTTGATGACGTTCGGCAATATCTTCTAGTTGATTCTGGAGCTCAATATCTTCACATTGGGAAGCACACCAATTAATTGTTTTTGCGGTAATTTCCTCAGCCCGGATTTCGTCCTCAATGTATGAGAGTTCCTTTGTAGTAAGTTGGTTCATTTACAATCACCCCCGTGCAAATATGATAATTTTGTACTCTAATTAGTATTGAATGTTCGTTTGGTTTTTATCCAACCAGCTTAATTTAAGGAAAAAAGGGAATAAAAAAAGAGCGGATCAAAGTCCGCTCTTTCATCTGAAAACTTTTTTATTTAAGGTCTTCAATAGAATCTGCTTCTACGTAGGTTGGTACGACAAGCCCTGTTTTTGCACCTTCTAGGTTAGGTCCTAATCGTTCCATTTTGTCACCATATTGCTCGAGATAGTCTTTATGAGTCAACGGTAACCATCCTGCTACCATTCCGTCTGCATCACCACTTGCTACGGCAGCAAACATTGGAGCAGCATCTAATTGAATAAGTTCCACTTTATAGCCAAGATCCTCTAACACTTTTGCAACGACATTCGTGCTTGCAATTTCAGAATCCCATGCTACATATGCAAGAGAAACCTCTTCGCCATCAACTTTCTCTGCGCCTTTCGTCCATTCTCCTACTTTACCACTGTTTTCTTCAACCCATTTTGCAGCTGCTTTTGCCGGTTTCATACCTTCTTGAATGTTTACCATTACAGCACCCATATCTTCAGGAGTCCATTTGAATTGGTCAAGCACTTTGTACGCACTAGGTTGATCAGCTTTTAACCCTTTACGGGCAAACGTCTCGATGTTTTCCGCTTCTCCATAAACACCTTTTGGATCTTTAAGGTACTTAAGGTCGAATTTTGAGAACATCCAGTGTGGTGTCCATCCAGTGACGATAATCGGTTCTTCGTTATCAATAGCTTTTTGTAGCTCTGCTGCCATTGCTGCTGATGAAGATTCGATAAGCTCCCAATCAGCGAGGCTTTCGTATTCTTCTAATGCTTTATTTGTCGCCTTCATAATCCCGGCACCAGGCTCGATTCCTGTAATTTTATACTCTAATTGTTCACCGATGGATGCTGCACTTTCAGATCCTTCTCCATCACTTGATCCTTCATCTGACTCACCACTACCGCATGCAGTTAGCACAACGGATAGCGCGAGTAGCATTGCTAATCCTAGAAAACGAAATTTCTTTTTAAACATGTAAAAATCCCCCTTAGTTGTTTTTGCTTGTTCCTATATTTTGAGAAATCCGATCTAATACAATTGCTAAAATAACAATAGCAAGACCAGCTTCAAAACCAACTCCAACTTTTAATTGTGTTACTGCCCGATAGACGTCGGCACCTAGGCCCGGTGCACCCACAAGGGATGCAATGACAACCATCGAAAGGGCAAGCATAATACTTTGATTAATTCCAGCCATGATCGTTTGGGTTGCTAATGGCAGTTGAACTTTGAATAATTTCTGTTTCGTTGTTGATCCAAATGCATTGGATGCTTCAATCAAATCTTCAGGTACTTGACGAATCCCTAAATTGGTCAAGCGGATCGTCGGTGGCATCGCAAAGATAACGGAAGCGATAATACCCGGTACAACACCAATTCCAAAGAAGATAATTGCTGGAATCAAGTAAACGAAAGCAGGCATCGTCTGCATAAAGTCAAGAATCGGTGTAATGACATCCCGTGATCGATCACTTTGTGAAATCCATATGCCGATAGGAATCCCGATGATAATTGAAATGATCACGGAGGATAACACAAGTGCTAACGTATCGATTGTTCCATCCCAATAGCCTAAATTATGTATCAAAAATAATCCAACTACGGTAAAAAGGGAAATGGTCCATCGACTCGCCCACCAAGCAAGCCCTGCAAATATCGCGATTAAAATCAGGGCAGGTACAGAGGATAACACAAATACCAAGAAATCCACAAACCCTTCGATTCCCTTTGAAACGACGCCAAAGAGTGGACCTAGGGATTCGGTCAAAAACACTACTGCCTGATCGACCCAACTGGCAAGCGGTAATTTCGGAAATAGTTGCATTTCTACTTCACCCCATTTCCGTTTAAATGACTTTCATTACCGGCAAGTGCACCAATGACAGCACCACGAACAACAATACCCTTCAGTCGGTTATCTTGGTCAATGACTGGGAGCGGCACTGTTGAGTCAGCCATTTTTTCAAACATATCTACAATTAATGTATCTGGTGTAACGGTCGCCAAATCCGGTAGCAGTATATCTTCAAGAGACTGATTGTTTTTCGCTGCATCAGAAGCATCCTGAGCATTTACAGCACCGATCAGCTTTTGTTTTTTATCCACAACATAAATACTTGAAATGCCTTCATCTTTCATTAGTTGTAAGGCTACACGCGGACCTCGGTCATTTCGGACCTTTTCCGGCCGCTTCATTATATGTGCAGCGGTTAGTACCTTTGAAAGGTCGACATCTTCCACGAAACGCTCGACATAATCATTGGCAGGATTCATAAGGATCTCCTCTGGAGTACCTACCTGGACGATATTTCCGTCCTTCATTAACGCAATTCGATCACCGATGCGTAATGCTTCATCGAGATCGTGAGTAATAAAGACAATTGTTTTTTCCATTGTTTCCTGTAGCTCTAATAGTTCGTTTTGCATATCTTTTCGAATTAATGGATCGAGTGCACTGAACGCTTCATCCATCAGCAAAATATCCGGATCATTTGCAAGGGCGCGAGCTAATCCGACCCTTTGCTGCATTCCACCACTAAGCTCTTTTGGATAACTGTGTTCGTAACCTTCTAAACCAACAAGCTTCAATGATTCCAATGCTTTCTCCTTACGCGCTTGTTTATCAGATCCTTGTACTTCCAAACCGTATTCTGTATTCTCCAGTACTGTCCGATGTGGGAACAAGGCAAAGCGTTGAAAGACCATGCTCATTTTTTTCCGCCTTACTTCACGAAGCTGATTCGGTTTTAGTTTTACAATATCATTACCGTCAATTAAGACCTGCCCGTCAGTCGGATCGATTAGACGATTCAGCATTCGAACCAGTGTGGATTTCCCACTACCCGAAAGTCCCATTATGACGAATATTTCACCAGCATTCACTTCAAAATTCGCTTTATTGACACCAACTGTCATGCCAGTATCCTCTAAGATCTCTTGTTTCGATTTCCCTTCATTCAAGAGACTAACCCCTTGCTTTGGGGATTTCCCAAAGACTTTTGTGACATTCTGTACGTTTATCTTTGTTTGAGCCATCTCTGCACCTCTATTCTTTTGTAAACAATTGTCGTTACCTGTGGATAGTAATTTAGTCCCGTTACCTTTGCATACCTACTAAGTATAAAGACAATGCTAATGAGCAACAAACGTGAAAAATCGGCATATACAATTGATATAGTTCATACAGTAAAAACTGTACGTTCTAAACTTACGCATTCTTATAAATGGTTGGATATCCTCTAAAATGCTCACTTCGGCCTAGCTTTACATCGGTCTTTTCAATCTATAAAATGTAAATCAGCATAGGGTATACGAGATACTCGCTACAAAAGTACCTTTTATTGAAAGGCAAGAAGTATAAGTAATGTCTAGCTCCAGCACCCAGCCACTCGGATCACTTCAGACTTCCTGTGGCGGCGACAGCCTCCCCGTCAGTCTTCCAGTGACTTTCGTGGCTAAGCAGGGCGCTTTCGCTTTTCTTATGATTAGGACGGGTAGGTGACATATGGATAACCAAGAAATAATCGCACAAGCGCGTGAACGTGTAATCGAATCAGTAGCACAAAATATGCATTTATACGGTGTAACTCCTTCGATCGGACGGATATATGGAACTCTTTATTTTGAAAATGAACCGATGACGCTCGATGCATTAAAAGAAGAGCTTCATATGAGCAAAACAAGTATGTCTACTGGAGTGCGAACGTTAATCGACTTAGATATGGTCGAAAAGGTTTGGAGGAAGGGAGAACGTAAGGATTTATATCAAATAAAAGCAGACTGGTATCAAAACTTCATAGATCGGTTTTGTGCTCAATGGAGAAAGGGAACTCAGATGAATATGGGGGCATTGACGAAGTCTCTATCTGACTTTAAAAATGTGATAGCACATGCACCAAACGAGGATGTCGCAGAACAAGCAAAAAAAGATATCGATAAGGTCACGTATGCGATTAGTTACTACAATTGGCTGAATCAAGTTATCGATCTATTTGAATCAAAAGAGATTTTTAAGCTGACGAATAAGGATAATGAAATATGAAATATCCTTTAGGTAAAAGGAGAATATTCGATAATAAAATGGGCACAAACCAATATTGAATATAGGCTTGTACCCATTTTCATGCACCAATTAAAACTCATATAATTATTTTTTTGATTTTTGTTTTATTTCTTTAATCTTTACTTTCGCATCTTTCAGTTTGTTTTTCTTGGTAAACTCTTCTTGGAAATAGGTTACACCATCTACATCTTGACCTGAGTATTTTAATGAACCATCGCTATTTACTTTAAATTTACCTTGATAAACTCCTGTAATAATATACGTATCATCAGTTACAGGTCCTTCGTATCTTGTAAGAAATACCAAATATTTCTTTTTGTCATTAATTACATTCAGGTCTTTTGGTGAGAGCCCAACTTCCATTAATTTTATTGTCTTGTTTTTTAAGTCTTGGTTTCCAACAATTACATCTTTTACATTTAAGTCATGTATAATAAATGTTGCACCTTTATAATCGATTTGTTTTGCTTCTCCACTAACCTGAACCTCCGCAACCAATACAGAATCCTTAACGATGGATTCAAGGGTTTTGTAATGGGTTTCAACATAAGCAATTGTTACAGGAGTTGGTTTACTACTATTTGATATTTCACTGATTTCTTCTTTTTCCTTTATGATACTAGATGAATTTTTATTTGTATCTAGCATTCCACATCCAATGACACTCATTAATAAAGTTAAAATTAAAATTACTTTTAATAACTTCATGGTTAACCCCCTTTAGTTATTTTTATAAAGATTTGTAACACCATAATCATCATATAATACATTAAAGTTACCAGTATCTACATTATAAGTATTCATTACTGCATCTTCATCATCTTCATGAGATAGGCCTAAAGCATGACCTATTTCATGTATCGCAACAGCTTCAACTTCTGCTGATGTAAAAGGGGTACCGTCTTCTAAGTCATGTGCATTCAAATATGTCTTAGCTAAGTCGTAATTACCCTCTAATGAACATGATTTACAGTCTTGTTGGCGATTCCCATCTAAATAGAAAGAAGCCCATCCGTTTAGTCCCTGTTCGCCATAATCATCTGCATAGAACCAGAGTTTATTTGTACCCCTATTACTTTCAGTAATATACAAAGGTCCCACGCTAGAATACCAGTCTGAATAAGCATCTCTGTACTCTGTTGCAAAGTCATATGTAGTATTATTGATCGTAAAGTTGTTGTCTGCAAATATATCTAAATCTCCATCATCAATTCCTCCAAGTAATTCCCACGCGTTATCAGTATTGTTTGGATCATACCAATACTCGTAGGCGAAAGTGCTAATTGGAAAAATAGACAAACACAAAACCCCTAGAATAGAACTAATTAGTAGTTTTTTCAAAAAAATCCTCTCCTTCATTAATTCAAAAATCCTCCTTAAATTCTATAATAATTTCTTTCTGCGGCCGCTTATCAAAACTCTGCCATAATTTGGCGGTTTGTTATATTGGGAAAATCCAGCTTATTATTTGCTGATAAAAGACAGCTTTTTTAAAAAGTTTCCCAAATATGAAAGGCAGGATTTTCACAACATACTGCAGAGTTCCAAAGTAATGTTAGATTAAAGTTCCAATTTGTTACTTTGCGGAATTCTGTATAATCCATGGTTAGAGTAGGATAAATGACAAAATAAGAGAAGAAGCTACAATTACTCACTTCAATCAATATTAGAGTATTTATTATAATAATAGGCTGGATCAAGTTCACCATGGTATTTGAATCATACGGTATTTTTTCCACACAATAACGATGGATGGTATAAAGAAGCGTAATCAGTTGCTCAGGATAACATTTTTAACCAATACCAACATTTTTGGATGCTTATTATTTTAATAGTAATGGTTAAAAACATTGCTGTAGACTTACTAGCCTTCTGCTTGTTACGATGGTTGAGGATTAATTTGCAGAGAGGACTTTACGATGGATCAACAAAAATACGATGATTTAAAACGTGGAGAACGGGGTGCTGTGATAAGTATTTTTGCTTATCTTTTTTTATCTGCGCTGAAATATTACATAGGGCATACCGCTGATTCGGAAGCATTAAAGGCGGACGGAATCAATAATGCAACGGATATCATTGCCTCTCTAGCAGTACTGATCGGATTGAGGTTATCTCGCAACCCAGCGGATAAAGATCATCCTTACGGACATTGGAAGGCAGAAACGGTTGCATCATTGATTGCTTCTTTTATCATGATGATTGTCGGTATTCAAGTATTATATGGAGCGATCCAAGACACATTTAAAGGGAACAGTGAAGCGCCGGATTTGATTGCAGCATGGGCAGGCGTTTTTTCGGTAATTGTCATGTATGGGGTCTATTGGTACAACAAGCGGTTGGCGAATAAAATCAACAGTCAATCATTGAAGGCAGCATCGAAGGATAACCTTTCAGATGCATGGGTAAGTATTGGAGCTGTGGTCGGAATCATTGGCTCGCAGTTCGGCTTGCCTTGGCTTGATCCATTAACGGCGGTCATTGTCGGCCTGCTTATTTGTAAAACGGCATGGGACATATTCCGAGAAGCATCGCACCATTTAACCGATGGGTTTGATGAGGAAGAAATTGAATTGTATAAGGAAACGATTCGAAATGTTTCTGGCGTAAAGTCAATAAAAGATATTAAAGCAAGAAGCTACGGAAACAACATTGTCGTCGATCTGGTGATTCTCGTAAACCCGAACCTGGACATTCGGAACGCACATGATATTTCTACTAACGTAGAGAAGGCATTGATGGAGGAGCATGGTGTTTATGATGTGCACGTCCACATCGAACCGAAGTAAACGTTAAGCACCAACGTTGTCATTTTTCCGTTTTATGCCCCGCATCCTCTTACTTTTAATAATCGAGAGCAGCTGAAATCGAGAGCTTGAAGGCTGTTCGAAATGTTGCCGCAAACCTTCTCCTAACAAATTGAAGGTAATGATCGTAAATGTGATCGCAAGTGCCGGGAAGAAAGGAATCCAAAAGGCCGTAAGCAAGTCCCCCCGGGCAGTTCCGAGTAATGTCGCCCAGTTGTGGCTTGTATTTTGCAATTCACCGTGACTGAAACTGAGCTGCACCAATTTCTGGTTAATGAAGATGCTGAAGATTCCCAACTGCCCAATCAACAATAGGACACGTCCAAGGTCGATAAAAAAGGTTGAAATGATTTTCGGCATCAAAGCCGGAAGATAATGACGGAAATAAATCGAGAGCGGGTGGCTTCCGACGGTTACCGCCGCATCAATGTACAGAGATTTTGAAATCGTATATGTTTGCTGTTGAAAGATATAGGCAACTCTCCCAACCTCAATAAGAGCAAGGATCAGGATTGACCAATAGACACGATTTTCATTGAACGTCAAAAAAGGGACATTCAGAAGTAAAATCGCAGAAAACAGGACAGACAACCCGGAAAAAAGCTGGTTCCAGCCGTTGAGAATCCAATGTGACAAACCTTTTTTTTTCGTAGCGAACAAAGCCAAAGGAACAGAGAGTATGTATCGAATGACAGTTACTGCAAAAACGAGCAACAACGTATCCTTTGTACCTATTACTACTAAACTCAATAGATCCCTTCCTCGTTCCGTTGAGCCAAATGGATCTTCGAGTGACGGCGGATAGGGAGGTGCAGTAATCACACCTTCCTCAACCCGGACGATTTCCTCTCCAGCTTTTGGGTCAATAAACGATAGATGAGGACCGACCAACATCATAAAAAGCACGATTAAAAACATGAAACTTCCAACCAAAAGTGTTTTATTTTTCGTCATAATCGAAGAACTCCTTATCGTGGATCCACATAAATTCTAGCAACCTGACTGATGAGCTGAGTGACAAAAACAATCATCATAAAACTCATGGCTAGACCAATAACCATCTCAGCTTCGTATTCGGATACATATCCGATGCTATATACATTCGTGTAGTGAAAGGCTTTGAACAATCGATAGGCAGCACCCTTATAATCAAGTAAATATTCAACGATAAGGAGATTCGATAGGATATACAACATGACTGAAGATAAATGACTTAGAACTGCCCCCCAACAATTTTTCAAAATATGATTGTAGAGAATGATTTTTCGAGTGAACCCTTTCGATTTTGCGACAAGGACATACTGTTGTATTTCTTCACCTTCAATCGCGCCTGAAGTGATTCTCGCGATATACATAAGCGGATAGATAGAAACGAGAATCGAAGGGAGGATAAAGCTATACCAATGATCATAGCCGAAAAATTCAATGAATGGAAAATAAAAAATAACCAACCATTGCAAACATAGAATCAGGAAAAAATCAGGGATTGCAAGGAAAAAAGAGGTCGCATTTTTGCCTAGTATTCGTTTCCGGCTTGCCGTATTAAGATAATCAAAAATCCCCTTCCATACCCCAACTAGAATGCTGATAATAAAGGAAGTCAAGATTATAAGCAGGCTCCGCGGCAAATACTCGACGATTTCTTCTTCGACAGTACGATGAGGGTACATCGTTCCGCCTAAACTATTGTTTTCCCAAATACCCGTGACATATTGTATAAGGTTATCCTTGTAAACGGACCAATTGAATCCATATTGAAACTCGATAACGGCTGGGTGGTTTTTGCTCGGAACCGTCGTTACCTCTCGGGGTGCTAAAACAACAAGGACAATTACGATCAACGCGGCTAAATATAACAAGCAAGTTTTTACTACGCCTCGAACCAATTGCAAACATTACCCCCCTAACTACTTCCCGACAAGCTGTAATAACTGAATTCTGTATCTTTTTTACAATCCCTTTAAAAATGTGATGGAGAGACAAAAAAACAGCCGCATGGGCTGTTTTTAGATCAATACTGCAATCTCTGCATCTTCTTTAAGCTGTTTAATCTTTTCAGTCATTTTCTTTTGTTTCTTTTGGCTTTCAAGCTGAATCTTGATTTGTCCTTTTACATCCTCATAGGGAGGTGGTTCCTTCCCTTTTGTTTGTTCTTTGAATTTATTGTAGTAGTCCTTCATTTCTTTTTCAGAAACATCTTCAATTTTAATTTCCTTTTCCATGTAGGTTTTGTACGTGAGGTTTTTGGCGAGCTGAGCTTTTAACTCATCCTCGGTCATATTGTTCTTTTTCAATGCTTCCTCAAATTTCTTGTCGTCATTGTCAAAGTTCTTTTTAATAGCTGTCAATTCTTTTTCAACGGCTTCACCAGATGCTTTGTACCCCTTTTTCTCAGCGTCTTGGAGTACGACTGTAAAGTCAATAAGGGTTTTCAGGATCTGGTCTTTTATTTGATTTTCAGCCTTTTCGGTTGTCGGGTCTTGTCCCATCTGTTGATATTGCAATTGAATTTGAGAAAGTGCACGGTTGTAATCGGCACCTTTAAGTTCAGTACCATTGACCAACGCAATGACTTTATCCTCTTTTATTTGTTGTTCTTCAAGCTTCTTCTCATCAACTTGAGTGTTCTTTTCCTCTTTTGGAGCTGTTTCTTCTTTATCTTTGTTGCCTTTTTCATCTCCATTACACGCTGCAAGTACAACAGTCAGTAACGCCACAAGGGCGAATTTCATTAGTTTTTTCAAGTTGGCTATCTCCCTTCAGAATACAATTCGCATACTGCCCTAAGAAGTGGGGGTGTTGTAATCCCATTTTCTAACACTAAACGAAAATTTATTTTATTGCAAGAAATAGACCAAGATTGATTGAAAGATAGGTCGTTCTCAGGGTTGGATTTAACCGAACAGATACTGTCCGATCGTCTTTTTGAACGTTAAAACAGGAAACGTATTTGTATGTAGAAAAAGTGTTGACAATTATCAAAGTGTATTGTAGTGTTTATTGAATAAAAATACATTATAATAAATATTAATACAACAAAAGGAGTGAGGGGTATTGAATAAAAATAAGGTTGTTTTAGCTTATTCAGGTGGTTTGGACACATCTGTTGCGGTGAAATGGATACAAGAAAAATACGGGTATGATGTGATTGCACTAGGTTTGGATGTCGGAGAAGGAAAAGACCTTGAAGCGATCAAAACGAAGGCGCTCGATGTTGGTGCGATTAAAGCGATTATGGTCGATGCGAAGGAGCTGCTTGCAAAGGACTATCTGCTTCCGGCTTTAAAAGCAAACTGTTTGTATGAAGGGAAATATCCGTTATCATCCGCACTTTCCCGACCATTGATCTCGAAGCTGCTTGTTGAAGTAGCCGAACAGGACGGGGCCGTTGCTGTTGCTCATGGCTGTACTGGAAAAGGAAATGATCAGGTTCGATTCGAAGTGTCAATCCAGGCGTTGAACCCGAATCTTGAAGTGTTGGCACCAGTCCGCGAATGGGGGATGACAAGAGATGAGGAAATCGAGTACGCCGATAAGCACAATATTCCGATTCCAGTTGATTTAGATAATCCATATTCGATTGACGCTAACATTTGGGGACGTGCCTGCGAGGCAGGAGTGTTAGAAAATCCATGGAATGAGGCGCCAGAAGGTGCTTTTGATTGGACTGCTCCGATTGAGATGACACCAGATATAACTGAGTATATTGAATTAGGATTTGACAAGGGTGTGCCCGTTTCCCTGAATGGTGAAGAGATGGAACTCGTTGCCCTGATTGAATCGCTAAATGTTATGGGCGGTAAGCATGGAATCGGAAGAATCGATCATATTGAGAATCGTCTCGTCGGAATAAAATCGCGAGAGGTCTATGAAAATCCTGCGGCAATCCTTTTGATCCAAGCCCATAAAGAATTGGAATTTTTGACCTTACCTCGAGAGGTGACAAAGTTCAAAACCCAGGTCGATCAGCAAATGGCACAGCTCGTTTATGATGGACTATGGTATTCACCGCTAAAGACTGCGCTTGATGCTTTTATTCAGGATACACAAAAGGTTGTGTCCGGGACGATAAGAATGAAGCTTTATAAAGGAAATTTCATGGTGGTCGGACGTAAATCTGCACATAGCTTATACAATGAAGCACTTGCAACCTATTCGAAAGGGGATCTATTTGACCACAACGCAGCAGTAGGTTTTATCAAACTGTGGGGGCTATCAACAAAAACCTATACAGAAGTGAATCAAAAGGAACCCGCGCAAAAAGGCGTACAGTCTAACTAAACGATTTGGAGGGGAAACGGATGTCGAAGCTTTGGGGCGGAAGGTTTACAAAAGAAACGAACCAGCTTGTCGAACAATTCACTGCATCTATATCATTCGATCAGCGTTTAGCAAAGGAAGACATAATAGGAAGCCTAGCACACGTTCAAATGCTTGCCGAATGTAACATTATCACGGAGGAAGATGCAGACACAATCAAGTCAGGTCTTCAATCTCTACAAAAAAAGATTTCAGAAGGAGCACTGGATTTTCACGTTGAACATGAAGATATCCATATGAACATAGAAAAGTACTTGATTGATGAAATCGGGCCGGTTGGCGGCAAGCTTCATACTGGCCGTAGCCGAAATGACCAGGTAGCCACCGATATGCATTTATATTTACGGGAAAGAACAGTCGAATTTATTGAATTGATTGAAGCCGTTCAAGCGGCACTCTTAGCACAGGCGAAAGACAACATAGACACTATTTTGCCAGGATATACACATCTACAACGTGCTCAACCCATCTCGTTTGCCCACCACTTGTTGGCGTATTTTTGGATGTTTGAACGAGACAAGGAACGACTGTATGACAGTCAAAAGCGAATTAACGTTCTGCCGCTTGGTGCAGGGGCCTTGGCAGGGACAACGTTTCCGATTGATCGGGACCGGGTGGCAGATCTATTACAGTTTGATTCAGTATATGCGAACAGCATCGATGCAGTAAGCGATCGGGATTTCATTGTTGAGTTCCTTTCAATTGCATCAATCACGATGACTCATATTTCAAGGTTATCTGAGGAACTTGTAATTTGGTCGAGTCAGGAGTTCGGGTTCATCGAGCTGGATGATTCATTTTGTACTGGTTCAAGCATTATGCCGCAGAAGAAGAACCCTGATGTTCCAGAGCTATTACGGGCGAAAACCGGCCGTACATACGGAAACCTTATCGGACTTCTTACGGTATTAAAAGGCTTGCCACTTGCCTACAACAAGGATATGCAGGAGGATAAGGAAGGGATGTTCGACACGGTCGAAACACTCGAAGGCTCCTTGAAGCTTTTAGCTCCGATGATCGAGACGATGATGGTCAATCGCCAAACGATGCGAAAAGCGGTGACAGAGGATTACTCGAATGCGACCGATCTTGCCGATTACCTCGTTACAAAAGGACTTCCATTTCGAGAGGCTCACGAAATCACCGGGAGAATCGTATTGTATGCGATTAAAAATCAACAGTACTTATTGGAGGTAAGAATTGAGGAATATAAGCGGTTCAGCTCATTGTTTGAAGATGACATCTATGAAATTCTTGCACCTGAACATGTGATGAACGCAAGGAACAGCCTTGGTGGTACAGCGACTTCACAGGTCAAAAAGCAAATTGTGAAGGCCGATAGCATACTGAATCAGCATGATTGATTATTCATATAAAGCTCCTTGGAGAAGGGGCTTTTTTCGTTTGACTTCTTTTAATGGGGTTGTTATACATATATACTGTGTGGTCGTTCCGGTTTAGGGGCTTTGCGGAAGAAAAAGTAGTAAACATAATCAGGGTAGATGCACCGGTTACACGTGTCCGAGTCTATCCACAGCGAAAAACATTGCACCTATCAAAATTTCAAGAGAAAGGGAGTTACATATGAAAAAATTCATTTCTACACTTATTATAACCTCACTTGCGGTTCTATCAATGGCAGGCTGTGCTGGCGGTGAGAATGGAAGCGGCGGAGAAAGCAAAGGGACCATTACCTTCGGATTGAACAACTGGGCGGAAAACATTGCGATATCAAATATGTGGAAGGTCATCCTTGAAGAGAAGGGTTATACGGTCAAATTGAAATCGATGGAAAAGTCTCCTGTATGGGCTGGCATTGCACAAGGTGATCTGGATGTGTCCCCTGAAGTTTGGCTGCCTACAACAGATAAACCATTATACGAAGAATATAAAGACGAAATCGCACTTCATGAATCATGGTATGAAGGGACAGGGTTGGGATTGGTCGTTCCAAAATATATGGACATTGATAGTATTGAGCAGTTGAATGCTAAGAAAGATGAGCTTGGACTTACTCAATTAATAGGAATTGACCCAGGTGCAAGCTTGATGAAACTGACACGTGATGCGATCAAAGAGTATGATTTGAATTACGAACTGGTCGAAAGTTCCGGTCCTGCGATGATGAGTGTATTAGATAAAGCCTATAATAATGAAGAGCCGGTCATCGTAACACTATGGAATCCACACTGGGCGTTCGCCGAGTATGAACTCAAATACTTAAAAGATCCAAAAAAGGTTTATGGAGAACCAGATGACATTTATTTCATGACGAGAAAAGGGTTCAAAGAGGACTTTCCTGAAGTTCTGAAATGGATGAACAATTGGGAAATGGATGACCAATCTCTAGGTGAACTGATGGCAGTCATCAATGAAAACGATGATGCACTAGAAGGAGCCAAGCAGTGGGTTAAGGATAATCAGGACCTTGTTGATGAGTGGATAAACTAAAAGGATTCGAAAGGAGAGCTGATATTTGAACAGCTCTCTTTTCTATGAAATAGTAAAAGGAGAATTTCTTAACGTCACAAATCTAAAGTTCGCTAGGTTTATCACAACAAGGAGTGATCGCTCGTGAGAATGGTTTTACTCAGCAGCTTGACGGAAAGTCTGAATCCAAACCTGGAGGCTAGGCTTAAGCAGATAATTCAGTTGGGGAAGGCACGTTTAGGCTATATTCCCTCCCAATATGATCGGGAAAGGTTTTATTTTGAAAAAATGAAGCCGAATTTGGAGCGAATTGGATTCCGAGAATTTTTGTATTGCGACATCGATCAGGAGCATGATGAGGAAAATAAGGAACGGTTGCATCAATGTGATGCGGTTTTTCTTTCGGGTGGTAACACGTTTTACTTTCTGGGTAATCTTCAAAAAAGGGGTCTTGTTTCATTTTTAACTGAGTATGTAAGGGACGGAGGAATGTTGATCGGTGTCAGTGCTGGTGCGATGGTGATGAGCACGACGATTGACGTTGCAGGTATTATTGACCCGAACGATGTACAATTGGAAGACACTCGTGGGTTTGACCTTGTTCAGTTGCACTTTTTACCACATTATTCAAAGGAAGTACATTGGGATGATCTTGAAAATTTTTCAAAGCGACATGAACTTCCTGTTTATGGATGTAAGGATGATTCTGGTATCATCGTTGAGGATGATCGGGTCGAACGTTTTGGTCAAGTAGTGAAAATCGGATAGCTAAATTGGAAAAATAGCGAATCTTCATACTGCTATATGTAACATTAGACAAGGAAAGACAAGTTAAGTATGGATTCCAGCAAGATTCTTTTACGAAAATCTGACCATATTCGGGGGGATACAGACTATAGTCCGCTTACAATTTTCGCAATTATCTTAGATTAAAAATCGGATCTTACCATGAAAAAGCACTTGCCTTTGGAGAATGAACGATCCATCGAGAGTGCTTTTCTCAATTCATTGACAATTCATGATTCAAACAAATATACTAATATTCAAATGAATGTTTGAATGAAAATACGCGTGAGGTGGTTCAAAATGCCAGAGGATGATGTATGTAGAGTGACCTGTGTCCATGAGGATAAGGTCAATCAAATCAACAGGGATATTGAAAAGCAGGATACAATGTCTGTTGCGAAAATTTTTAAGGCACTTTCGGATGATACTAGGATTAAGATTGCATACGCCTTATCGATTGAAAATGAGCTTTGTGTTTGTGATGTTTCTAATATTGTCAATTGTACTGTCGCAACAGCTTCTCACCATTTACGGCTGCTGCGCAACATGGGACTCGCTAAATACCGTAAAGAAGGAAAACTTGTGTACTATTCCTTGGATGATGATCATGTCCGAAAAATAATCCAAACTGCTTTTTCCCATATTGAGGAGGGGAAACATCTTGACACAGCAACAAAAAGTTAAAGAAGCCCCGAAGCAAGTTTATCGTGTTTCGGGATTCACCTGAGCAAGCTGCGCGAAAAAGTTCGAAACGAACGTAAAGCACCTGGATGGTGTTTTTGATGCAAAAGTAAATTTCACTGCCTCTAAGCTTACGGTTATAGGCGAAACCAAGATCACTGACCTTGAAGAAGCCGGTGCATTTGAAAGCCTGAAGATACGGCCGGAGCATCAGTTGGAAGAAGAACGGAAAGAGCCGTTTTGGAAGCGGCATATGAATGTATTGCTCGCAGGAGCTTTACTGTTGGTTGGTTGGATCGTTGCCCTTTCAATTGGCGAAGAATCGCTTTTATCCATTCTATTTTATGCGGGATCAATTGCATTTGGCGGCTATCGTTTATTCAAAACAGGATTGAGAAACCTACTCCGTTTCGAGTTTGACATGCGTACGTTAATGACGATTGCGATCATTGGGGCCGTCATTATCGGAGAATGGGGAGAAGGGGCCATGGTCGTGATTCTATTTGCGATCAGCGAAATCCTTGAGTCGTATTCAATGGACAAAGCGAGGCAATCGATACGTGGTTTAATGGACATCGCCCCAAAAGAAGCGATAATCTGGAGAAACGGTTCAGAGGTATCGATGCCAGTTGAAGACATTCAAATAGGAGATGTGATGCTCGTTAAACCTGGACAAAAGCTCGCGATGGATGGGGTCGTACGCCTTGGAACGTCATCAATCAACCAAGCTGCAATTACAGGGGAATCTGTTCCGGTGCAAAAAATAACAGGGGATGACGTTTTTGCGGGAACATTGAATGAAGAAGGCTTTCTTGAGGTGGAGGTAACAAAGCAGGTAGAGGATACGACACTTGCTAAAATCATTCATCTTGTGGAAGAGGCACAGGAGGAACGAGCCCCTTCACAATCGTTTATTGATCAGTTCGCAAAATACTACACGCCGATTATTATTGTCGTAGCGCTTTGTGTAGCAACAATTCCACCACTTTTGGGAGGCAGCTGGAGTGAGTGGCTCTATCAAGGACTTGCGGTTCTTGTTGTCGGTTGTCCGTGTGCACTCATCATTTCGACACCTGTTTCCATTGTGACAGCAATCGGTAATGCGGCTCGTAATGGCGTCTTGATTAAAGGAGGCGTTTACCTTGAAGAGGCTGGTAAACTACAGGCGATTGCCTTCGATAAAACAGGTACATTAACGAGAGGGACCCCAGAGGTTACTGATGTGTTCCTTTTATCCAATTATTCAGAGCATGAAGTCTTACAGGCTGCCGCACTGCTTGAAAGGAAGTCCCAACACCCACTAGCAACAGCAATCTGTAAGAAGGCAGAAGGGTTAGCGGTATCCTTAGAGAATCAGCCTCTGTTGAACGATTTTCGCTCGCTAACCGGTAAAGGTGTATACGGAAAGATTAATGACACTTCTTTTTATGCCGGAAGTATTGGATTGTTCACCAGTGAGCTTGGGCTATCCTTAACTGAGCAGCATACTGAAAAAGTCGAGGTCTTGCGTTCGGAAGGGAAAACGGTCATAGCTGTTGGGACAGACCGGGAAGTTATTGCTCTGATTGCGGTAGCCGATCCCGTTCGCAAAGAGAGTGCATCTGTTGTAAAAGCACTGAAAAAAATCAATATCCCGAATACGATCATGTTGACAGGTGATCATGAGATGACAGCAAAGGCGATTGCGAAGGAAGTCGGAATGGATCAAGTTCAAGCAGGTCTTCTTCCTGAAGAAAAGCTGCAATATGTAAAGGACTTTCAAAATCAATATGGCCGGGTAGCTATGGTCGGTGACGGGGTAAACGATGCTCCAGCACTTGTTGCCTCGACAGTCGGAATTGCCATGGGTGGTGCTGGGACAGATACCGCTCTTGAGACCGCAGACATTGCACTAATGGGAGATGATCTGAAAAAGCTTCCATTCACGATACAATTAAGCCGTAAGACGTTGCGGATCATCAAACAAAACATCAGCTTTTCCATTGCCATTAAATTGGTCGCATTATTGCTCGTCATCCCGGGGTGGTTGACGCTCTGGATTGCAATATTTGCCGATATGGGTGCGACCCTGCTCGTTACACTCAACGGACTCCGATTGCTTAGAGTAAAAGAAAAAAGGAATTAATCCATACGGGTGGACACCATTCCTGATAGTTAATAAAATGTATGGACGAATTATCTTCATCCATGTTTAATTGAAGGTCTCCAATAGTCAAATCAAGGGGAAAAGTAATGAATCATGGTGGACCCAGTTCATTAGAAGCTCTGATTCCAGTTCCAATCTTTTTAAATGGAAGTTACCGAAAGTTGATCTTTAAAAAAGGAATACCGAGCCCTCTGTCAAAATAAGTATGCAAGAGACAGGGAGGTGGAAAGCATGACCCTTTGGATGTGGGCAGTTGGCTTTGTTGTAGCTCTCATAGCGTTTGGAATTCTTTACGACGTTCTTTCTAAACGGAAGCGGAAGATTAGTCATGCAAATGTAAAAGAAGGTAGACGACAGCATGACCATAAAAATCACGGCAATGATACAAACAACTTTACGGGACTATGAAAGATTTATGGGCCTCCGTTATTATTTGGAGGTTATTTTTTTGTAGCCAGGTTTTAACAGCAGAAGATTAGGGGAAATTTCAATATAAGCTATATCATCGCATTCGTTTTCCAACTAAATTTTAATCGTTAAGTATTAGATGAGAAATATAAAGTAGAGGCAATCATATTCTAAAGGAGATGGAAAACATGTTCCACTACACAGTATTGACAGAACAATCTGTTGACGAAGCGTGCCAAAATCTTGAGGAGAAGCTGAAAGAGGAAAAGTTCGGAGTGCTTTGGGATTTTAATATTAAAGATAAGCTGAATGAGAAAGGACTCGAATTTGAGCGTTCATTCCGAATCCTTGAAGTTTGTAATCCGGCTGAAGCCCAACGTGTCCTGAATCAGAATGTGATGATCGGCTACTTCCTTCCTTGTAAAATGGTTGTATACGAGGACGAGGGTGTGACAAAAATCGGGATGCCAAAGCCAACCGCACTTGTCACGATGGTGGAAGATGAAGAAATTACAGCTATGGCGCAGGAAATTGAACACCGACTTATGGCGTGCATGGACAAAAGCGTGTAAGTTAAGTACAAAAAACAACAAAAAGAGGAAAATTTTACACTTCTATTCAATTAAGCAATGACATACAGTAAAAGTGGTGTTATAATTAAAAAAGATTTTTAAGAATTCGAAAAAGAAAAACTTTTATTAAACAAAAAAAACCCCCAAAGGTGCGTGAACATCTTTGGAGGAATACGACAAAGCTTGTTTCCCGAGAAGGGATTCGGCTGAGAATAGTAGACCGCGACCTAAAGTGTGCAGCTCAAGGGCGGTCTATTTTCTATAAGGAAATGACAACACGCCGATTATCAACGTCGCAAACGAGATGGCAACCATCAACGTTTGATATACTGTCATTGTTACACCACCCCTTTCGAGTGTAGTGCCGACCGCCCTCGAGAGCCGAAGCTTATCGTATTTATACAATTTTATCATTAATGGAAAAAATTCTCATGATACAATGGGACCAGTTATTGCAAGTCCTAATCTCCTACGAATATTACAAAAATGTATGTATCCTTTGGTTATTTATGCCAAAAGGATTACTTTAATACACTAATGAAACGTAGTAACTTACCGATTAAATGGAGGTAATAAAGTGAGTTTACAGAAAGAAATTATTGACGAGCTTCAAGTATCGCCTGAAATTGCCCCAGAGGTGGAAATCATAAATCGTGTGGATTTGTTGAAAATGTATGCAAAAGCAACCGGGATGAAAGGATTTGTCCTCGGTATCAGCGGTGGGCAGGACTCAAGTCTAGCCGGAAAACTGGCACAGATGGCAGTGCAACAATTGCGCGAAGAAACTGGCGATGAATATACATTTGTTGCGGTACGTCTTCCGTATGGAGTCCAGCATGACGAGGATGATGCACAGCAGGCGTTGCGTTTCATACAGCCTGACCGCTCGGTAACTGTCAATATTAAGGGAGCGGTCGATGCGTCCTTTCGTTCCTTTAAAGAGGCGACAGGTGAAGAGCTTAGCGACTTTTTAAAAGGGAATACGAAGGCTCGTGAGCGGATGAAGGTTCAGTATGACCTTGCCGCACATTATCGCCTCATCGTCATCGGGACCGATCATGCGGCTGAAGCGGCCACAGGCTTTTTTACAAAACATGGGGATGGAGCTTGCGATATCGCACCACTTTTCGGGTTGAACAAACGCCAAGGGAAGCAGCTTTTGAGGGAATTAGGATCACCTGAATCCCTATATAAAAAAGTACCGACTGCAGACCTTGAGGAAGAGCGTCCAGGTTTTCCGGATGAAGAGGCACTCGGTATCACCTACGATGAAATTGATGATTATCTCGAAGGTAAAGAGATTAAGCGAGAATCGAAGCAAAGGCTCGAAAGCCATTATTTGAAGACGAGACATAAACGCGAAAAAGAAATAACGCTGTATACAGATTGGTGGAAAAAGTAAGCCTCGTAAGTGAAAACCGTCATGGAACTAACATATAGCTAGGATCAAAAATGCAGCATAAAATTATCCTCGTAAAAACTCCCGAGTGGATTGATTTACAAACGAGATCTACCAAATGGAGTTTGTAGGAACGAATCGGGTTCAATGGTGCCCCTCAAAATGAATCTTTGCCGGATAGACAGCATCATAGAACCATATGTAGGATTGTAGACGCCACAAACACATAAGCAAAATATCGGTGATAGCGGCGTCTCCTTCCTGATGATTTTTGTTTACGTAAATAACCTGTGAAAAGCACACCGGCTAATCCAATCAATGCGAGTACCCCCGCTAAACCTACTGAAGTCTTCACCCAGCCTGAATCCAGCATATAAGAAACATGAAAATAGAGCGAATAAACGCCGAGTAAGGCGGATGCAACATGAAAACGTATGTAGACCCTCGCAAACGTTACGAGTCTTTTTCGAACCTCGGACTTCCTCATCGTCGAGATCAGTTTTAAAAATAACAGAAGCAAAAACGAGATGAAAAAATAACCGACAGCAGTGTACGCCCAAAGAATAGCCGTCGCAATCCCTGTATCTTTCAAAAACAATGAAACCAGCCACGGGGAGCTTAATAGAGTGATAATCAGTGTGCTTTTCGATACGTTGAGTCGAAATAACCAGCGAAGTATATAGCTTTTCATCATATCCCCTCCTACAATTCCAGTATTTATTAATTATAACACTCCGCCTCACCGTTGGATTTGATCCTGCATATTCTGGACTACAGACGAATATCACAAATGGGGGAGCATACATGGGGATTGAACTTACCCTTCTACACGGTGTTTATTTATTGTTTATCCTCATTATCATCGGCGTGATGATAATGCGCAGGGATACGTCATTGGTGTGTGTAATCGGTGTGTTCTTACTCGGTCTGATTGCGACTTCATCCTTAAGTATTGCGGTCAGCGGGATCTTTAACAGTTTTATTTATGCAATCAAGGAATTACTCGGTACGATTCTGGTCATATCGGTGATTGTCGCAATGAGTCGGGTTCTCATAAGGCTTGGAATCAATGAGGTTATGATTTCGCCGTTTGCTAAATTCATTCGCACACCTGCGCTTGCGTATTGGACGATCGGGATTCTCATGATGGTCATTTCATGGTTTTTCTGGCCCTCTCCAGCAGTTGCCCTATTAGGTGCGGTTCTTTTACCAGTGGCATTACGTGTAGGGCTGCCGGCACTAGGTGCAGCGATGGCGATGAACTTGTTCGGTCATGGAATCGCACTTTCAGGTGATTATATTATTCAAGGGGCACCAAAGCTTACAGCAGACGCTGCAGGGATTCCAGTAGGAGATGTGATGGCTGCCAGTGTTCCTCTTGTGATTGTAATGGGTGTCGTGACTACGGTTCTCGCATATTGGATTTTACGTAAGGATATGCAAAAAGGGACGCTCCAAGTTTCAGAGGAAGAACTTCAATTTACAAATGAAGCAGAAGGAGATCAGTTATTATCAGACCGTTCTAAGAAACTGCTGGCGGTTTTGATTCCGATTCTATTCTTGATTGATGTGACGGTCATGTTCACGCTGAACCTTCAAGGTGGAGATGCTACCGCGTTAATCGGCGGAACAGTCATATTCATCTTAATGCTCATTTCAATGCTCGGATATCAAGATAAGGGGCTAGAAAAAATTACAGCTTTCCTTATCGAAGGCTTTCAATTCGGCTTTAAAGTATTCGGGCCAGTGATTCCGATTGCCGCATTCTTCTATATGGGGGATGCCGGATTTATCGCCGTTTTCGGTGAAAATCTGCCAGAAGGGTCGCAAGGGATTGTCAACGACCTAGGGTATGCCCTCGCAAACAATGTACCGGTTCATGAAGCGGTTGCAACCTTTACCTTGACAGGTGTCGGTGCAATCACAGGATTGGATGGCTCAGGATTCTCGGGAATCTCCTTAGCAGGATCGATTGCTGGACTTTTTGCTGTAGCGATCGGAAAAGGAATTGCAACGCTGACAGCACTCGGGCAAATTGCAGCAATTTGGGTTGGCGGAGGCACGCTCGTACCATGGGCGCTCATTCCAGCAGCAGCAATCTGTAACGTTGACCCATTCGAATTAGCAAGGCGGAACATGATCCCAGTAATCGTCGGTTTACTCGTCACGACGGTCGTCGCAATGTTTTTACTATAGTCGGGTATAAATATCAAATTCATGGAATAAACTATTTAAAAATCACTCATTTTAAAAAGTGGGTGATTTTTCAGTTTTGTATGTGCTGAAACAGACTATACTTGTAAAAGAAACATCGACTTTTAGTACTTCATTTTATAGAAAAGGAATGAGATGAAGTGTGACGAACAAGGTGAGCGGGGATTTATTCATAATCGGTGGGAATGAAGATAAGGACGGGGATATGGAGATCCTATCAACATTCATCAAGGACACGAAAACAAGAGAGGGAACAATCGGAATACTGACTACTCCAACAGGTTATCCAGATGAGGTTGGCGGGGAATATCGGGACATCTTCATGAAATTAGGTGCGCAAAAGGTTGAACTATTACATATTGATACGCGACCGAAAGCAGAGGAATCTGTATTTCTTGAAAAAATCCATACACTTTCAGCCTTGTTCATGACTGGCGGGGATCAAAACCGGCTTTCAAGCATTATTGGCGGGACTAGTTTTTTCAAAGGAATCCAAAAGGCTTGGAACGAAGGGATGATTATCGCTGGAACAAGTGCAGGCGCAGCAATTATGAGCCGTCATATGATTGTATCTGGTAAAACGAAAGCAAATCACGAAAAATCAAACCTAGAAATGGGTGTTGGATTCGGATTCTTAGAGGATGTCGTAATCGATCAACATTTTTCGCAACGAGCTCGTTTCGGAAGGCTATTGCATGCTATCGCACAAAATCCTCAAATTATCGGAGTAGGGATCGATGAGAATACGGCAGTATGGGTACGTGAAGGTGGAAGGTATTTTGAAGTGATCGGCGAGCATTCCGTCACAGTGATTGATGGTTGTAAACTGTCTTTTGTTGATATTGCGGAAAAGGCCGAGAGTGAGGAGGTTACGATCACAGGGGTACAGTTACACTCACTCGCAAAAGGATATCGATTTGACCTTGAAACGCGCCAACTAATTATGAAAGAAAAGAGGACAACCCGATGAAAATCAATCGGATTAAATATCTTTCGGGACCGAATTATTATAGCTACAAACCTATGATTTGGATCGAATTAGATATTGAAAAGCTTGAAGAAAAGCCATCAAATAAACTTCCAGGTTTTGTAGATCGCTTAATAGAGGCGATGCCCACACTCCATACCCATACATGTTCACGTGGCTATGAAGGTGGGTTTGTAGAGCGACTACGAGAGGGAACTTGGATGGGCCATATTCTTGAGCATATTGCGATTGAGCTACAATCTCTTGCAGGCATACCTGTTAAAAGAGGGAAGACGATTACGAGTAAGCGAAAAGGGATTTATTATGTTACGTACCGGTATGAAGAAAAGGAATCCGGGATTTACGCATTTCATGCAGCGATGGAGATCGTAAGCTTACTGCTATTCAAAGATCCGGTTGTCTTTACGATTGATTCTTATGTGGAAAAAGTAGAAGAACTATATTATAAAAATAAGCTGGGACCTAGCACAGAGGCGATTTACCATGCTGCTTATAAACGAAAAATCCCGGTAGAACAAGTCGGGACAGAAAGCGTGCTTCGTCTTGGAACAGGAAAAAAACAAAAGTTGATGCATGCGACGATTTCAAGTCAAACTTCTTTTGTGGCGGTTGAAAATGCATGTGACAAGGAAGTTACGAAAACACTTTTACGTGAAGCAGCACTTCCTGTACCAGAAGGGAAGGTCGTTTCCAATCAAGGTGAGCTGATTAAGGCTGCCAACCAACTTGGCTATCCATTGGTGATCAAGCCAATAAGCGGTAGACAGGGAAAAGATGTCATAACGAACATCGAGTCAAAAGAAGAGTTGCTTACTGGGTATGCGTGTCTTAGTGAAAACGAGCAGGTTATTGTCGAACGGTACTTTAACGGAGATGATTATCGATTTGTTGTCATTGATGGGCGTATGGAAGCAGCCAGCTTACGGTTGCCACCTTTTGTTATTGGTAATGGGAAGGATTCGATCCAAGCATTAATTGAGAAAGAAAATAATAACCCGTTGAGAGGGGACGGTCATGAAAAGCCGATGACAAAAATCCCGATTAATGACTCGGTTACGTGTTATTTAAAAACAAAAGGTTTTGCATTACAAACAATCGCCGAAAAAGGACAAGTCGTAGAGCTTCTTGGTAATGCAAACCTATCAACAGGAGGCCTTGCAATTGATGTGACTGATACGGTTCATAGTACGTATCGTACGATTGCAGAGCGGGCTGCACGGGCGATTAGGCTCGATATTGCTGGCATTGATATGATCATCGAAGACATTTCAGCTGCGTACAAGCTTGGTCGTGCTGCTGTCATTGAAGTGAATGCTGCACCGGGAATCCGGATGCACCATTACCCAAGCGCAGGTAAACCGAGAGATGTAGGCGGAGCGATTGCGGATTACTTGTTTAAGAATCGTAAGGAAGCAAGTATTCCAACTATTGCAGTAACAGGGACGAACGGAAAGACGACGACGTCTCGATTAATCGCACACTTTTTAAAATCCGAACATAAGACGGTCGGGGTGGCGAACTCAGACGGTGTTTTTATTGGAGACCAATGTATTGATGATGGAGATTGCAGCGGTCCTGTGAGTGCAAGAAAGGTTCTTCACCACCCAGAGGTAGACGCAGCGGTACTGGAGACAGCAAGAGGGGGGATGCTGCGTGAAGGGACGGCATTCAGGTTTTGCGATGTCGGTATCGTAACCAACGTTTCTGAGGATCACCTTGGACTCGATGGGATCGAAACAATCGAAGAATTACGGAAATTAAAACGTCTAATCCCTGAACTCGTTCATCCGGAGGGCTATTGTGTGCTGAATGCCGATGATCAGGCGGTTGCTGAAATGTGCACTCATACAGATGGACAAGTGATCTTCACCTCTCTTTCAAATGAAAATCCAGTTGTAACCGGGCACAAAGATAAAAATGGAGAGGTATGGTATATAAAGGACGATTGGATTATCCATGAGAAAAATGGCTCAGCAGACAAGTTTATGAAGCATGCGGACATACCTATTACGTTTAACGGCTATGCCCGACACAACATCAGCAATTTGTTGCAGGCAGTTGCATCGGCCCACTCAATTGGAGTCTCTATTGAGGAACTTCGCCGAAAAGTATTGACGTTTTTTCCTGACTTTTATCAGAGTCCAGGACGGTTTAACAAAATTGATCACGACGGACGTACACTTGTTATCGATTATGCCCACAATATGGCAGGGTTGAAGGCTATTTATGAGACAGTTAAAGCAATTCCTTGTGACCGGATGATAACCGCTGTTTCGGCTCCTGGTGATCGTCTTGATGTGGAAGTCCGCAATATAGCTTCAATTGTCGGTAAAGAAACCGATCTTGTTGTCATAAAAGAGGATGCAAATCTCAGGGGACGAAAACCGAATGAAATTGCTACCCTTTTAGATAATGTCTTGAAGGATTATTTATCAGCTGAAAACAGGATCATCGAATTGAATGAATTACAAGCGTTCCGTGAGGCATGGAAACACTCCAAGCCAGGAGATTTAGTACTTTTTCTATATGATACATTCAGTTATGTAGAGGAATTTATGAAGGAATTAAAGCGTAAACGAAGATTTGAAACGAAAGTCCGAAAGACATCCTCGCTTTAGCTAGCTGAATACCTATCAATAATAGACCTTAGTGATGATTTTTCATTACTTAGGTCTTTTCCATATTGTCGTAACCCATTCCCAACACAAAATTCTGGCACTGACCATTTTTCATATGTACAATTATCAGAAAAGGAGGACAACCAATGAACGTATTACCATCATTTCAACTCAAAGATAAAGTTGCGGTTGTAACTGGAGCAGGAAGAGGGATTGGCCAAGCGATTGCAGTCGGGTTCGCAGATGCTGGCGCCGATGTCGTTTTAATGGCCAGAACAATGTCAGACCTAGAGGATACAGCAAAGATTATCCAGGAAAAAGGTCAGAAAGCATACGTCTATCCAACTGATTTGACTGACCATGACCAAATCCATACTTCGGTAGAGTCCATACTTGTTGAGACCGGAAAAGTCGATATTTTAGTAAACAATGCAGGGATGAATATTCGCTCCTCCGCTTTTGAGGTAACCGATCAAGAGTGGCAAACGATCATGGACACGAATTTAAGATCTGCATTTTGGATGTCACAAAAGGTTGGTAAAAGTATGAAGGAAGCGGGCGGAGGAAGAATCATCAACATTGCCTCCGTTGCTGGCACAACGGCGTTAAGAACAGGGGTCGTTTATGCAAGTACGAAAGCAGCACTAATCCAAATGACAAAAAATCTTGCCTTGGAGTGGGGCGAATATGGAATCAATGTCAACTCGATCGGACCATGGTATTTTAAAACACCTCTAACCGAGAAGCTATTAAAGGATGAGGAATATTTAAGTGCCATTTTAGACCGGACACCGCTTAAGCGAGTCGGGGTGCTACCAGAATTGGTCGGTCCAGCTGTATTCCTCGCATCTGACGCAGCATCGTATGTAACAGGCCAAACGCTATTTGTAGACGGCGGAATGACGATTTACGGATTCTAGGTTGTCTTTTTATTAAGAGTAGGTAGGGGGCTGACTCAAAACTCGTCAGTCCCTCCTTAACCGTTCAAGTTACACGCCAAAAATATGTGTTACACGTGAAAAAACCGGATTACACGAGAAAAACCCGAGTTACACGAGGAAAATCTGCGTTACACGAGAAGAATCCCAGTTACACGAGAAACCTCCATTTTGCCTTTAATTAAAGACCGTAAACACTTTCATAAATAAGAATTTGCACATACAACTTGTATTTTTCATCAATTATTTTGCAATGGTAGAAGACTGAAACAATTTGAAGGGATTTCTCTTTTGGGTCAGCCCTATCCTCGTTCACGGTTTTTCGGGACAGAATTAACCATATATTTGGTTTTCTTGTCCACATTCGTAGTTATTGTGGACAATACAATTGGTAAATTTTTAATCCCCACAAAAAAGAAGGTTGACCGATACTATTTTCGGTCAACCCTCTATGCTTAATCTCGGGCGTAGCTTACATCCTTTGTCGGATGCATAAACGGACTGCCCTTTGGTGCTCTGTCCTCTTCCGCCAGCTCCCGATTCTCAGAAGAGTTCCAGCCAATGTCATTATACGGATGCACCCATTCATCACCAGACATTACTGAAGGGTCGGTATCGTCGCTCCATTGGTTGAGTGGAGAGTTCTCCGATTCATAATGACTGTCTCCGATAGTAACCCCATACTCGTTAACAAAAGGCTTTCGATCTTCTTCTGAAACATTATCAAATACAGGAGCATTTGCCTGATGAGGCAGAGTCCCTTGAATGGATTGATTTTCAAACTTGGTATCCATTCGTCTCACCTCCAATAGAGGGATACGAATAGTTTAAACCAATCCTGATTTGATTATGTTTGCGTAATCGTTAATTTTTTCAGGGCATCTTTTAAGGAACCGATTACTTCGATTCCATCAAAGGATATACCGAGCTGTACCATCGTTTGTGCAAGCTCAGGCCTCATTCCCGTCAATAAAGTCTTGACTCCTAATAAACGAAGGGATTGAATGACTTGAAATAGCTTCTGTGCGACCATTGTGTCAATCATATGGACACCTGATAAATCAATGACAAGTCGTTCTAGCTGTAACTCGAGGCAACGTTCGGTTGTACGGTCCCTAAGGATGGTTGCTCGGTGTGTATCGATGGCACCGATTAATGGTAAAACCCCGACATCATCTGTGACACGAACCACAGGAACGGAGAGTTCATCCATTTCTTTCATTGCAACTTCCAACGTGTGTTTATGGTGATTTACATAGGCCAAGCTGAATGAATAGACTGCTTCATCAAGGATCGGGTGAAAGATTCGACTTGCTTGAAAAACAGTTGTAAGGTCAAAATTTTCTTTTATTGAGACTTCTTCGATTACTCCCCATATTTTTTCACGATAAACCGGTAAGGATTGGATGGCCGTTGAAAGGTCTACTTCATATTCAACTGCTGATTCTCCCGTTGTCTGTCCCCATGTATGAATTTTCGAGATGATTTCCTGAATGTCAGATTGAAAAAATGCTTCTGCGATCAATTCAAGGAAACTGATTCGGATTTTCAAAACTTCTTCTTGATTTACGACTGATTCTTGGTTGACTTCATAATTCCGGTTACTCTCCCTCTCCCTTATCCGCTCAATTTAGCACTTCCATGCTTTCATTGTATATGAAATTCGATAAAAAGTAGAAGATACCTTGTTTTTAACGCATGACCCCTGTTTCAAGAACATTCGTATTCACCTCGACTTTGATGTCTAACTCAGGATAGATTTGTTTCCAGGATTTCGCATCCCAATCACGAAATTCGGCCTTGGCTTCTTTTCCTATTCCTATAGGGTCTATGCCTTGTTCCTGAAAAGAAGAAAGCATCACTTTAGCTTCTTTTTCAAGGTGTTTGTCGATTTGTTTTTCAATTTTTTTAAGTTTCTTTTCCAGCCCTTTTTTCCCACCATAAAACTCGTTAATATTACCCTCGAGGTCAATGGATATTTTTATTTTTGGTGAAGATAAGGATCCTGTAACCTGTACTTTCCTTTCCGCACGAATATTACCAATTGCAACCTGGATTTCTGATTGGGGAAGTTCTAATGCGAAATTGAATAATCTATTATGGAGTAATGAGAACAGATGTAACTTATTTTCAGGAACATGATCGATCATTCTGTCACCTTTGAATAGGGCAAGCCCCTTTAGCTTCAACTTGCCCTTTTTTAATGTGAAAAGTGGAAGAAAGGGATCTTCTCCTTCTCCAAAGTACTTTTGGAAAAAAAGGTGCAAGTTTGTTTTCGGTATGATTTCCTGATCGATTGAATGTTCAATGATTTTTACGACATACCTCCCGAGATCCATGTTCTGGACATCCTGACTATGGATGAATTCTTTGGTCGATCCATCATAAACGGCAAGCTTTACATTTGCACTGATACTTGGATCACGTCGATATACATCCATTGTTTTAATGAACCCTTTCCTTGCGAAATCCTCTGAGAACAGGGCTACTTCAATCTTTCCAGGAAAAAGGGGGTTTGGTGCTTGCAACGTTGCCTTTTTTGTCAGTTCCTTATTAAGGACCCCCTCTGTTGTATAATACTCATTTCGTACTCCTCCACCCGTCTGAAATATTGGAACGACTAGCGTAGATTGAATTTTATCTTCCTTTAAGTCATAGCCTGCAAGTGTAATCAAATAAATATCATCTAAAATGCGACGCTCAACTGTACAACCAGCTAACAGAACTACACAAATTATAATAAGGCTCAGTCGTTTCATTTTCTGTGTCTCCTTCTCGTTTTGAAGTGGAACAGCAGGAATAACAGCGGGATATAAACATAAAGGGCGTAGAAGCCGGTTTTAGAGGTTGTATTGATGAATACATCGATGCTTTCACGATCCTTAAAAATTAGGTGTACGACGTATGTTATGACAAGTACGAGGATGAGAACCCATCGTTGTCGACAATTATAGGTTCGTTTGATGGCACGGCTCGAGCACCAGAGACTGATACATATATTTGGAAAAATAACTAAAACCCACGTTGTGATTGCAAGATATTCAAATCGCTCTACGAAAGGGAATTCGATAATCTTAAACATACTCAAGGTAGCCCAAATTGTCCGTTCAAGCTGAGCTTCACTAAAGTACACAAAAGCAGCTATCGCCGTAAGAACATAGATGAATGTTGAGAACAACACACCAAGCTGAGCCCATTTTTGCGATTGCTTTCCATGTTTAATAAAGGGGTACATAAGTAAAATCGTTTCAAAGCCAATGTACTCAAGTGTCACAACCTTCGCCGACTTTAAGAGATCCATAAAGGAATGATTCATAACAGGCCGTAAGTAATCCCAATCCCCGTATTGAAATGGGAAAAATATAAATAAAATCAAAAAGGAAGGGATGATAACACCGAAAAAGGCAATCCCTGCTACAACTCGAAACCCGCTTGATATCGTGTAATAAATCAATATAAGAAAAACGGCAAGGAAAAAAGGCATACTCAGGTTTGGAAACATCCATACTTGAATGGCTTCCATAAAACTCCGTAATACAGTGACCCCAAGAAACAGAAAATACAATGCAGCAACGGTACTGAGAAAGCCCCCGAACCATTTTCCGAAAACCCTTTGATGGATCGAAATCAAATCGCCCTCTTCTTTATTGAGCATACTGTACATCATCCAAAGTACTATATGGATGGAGACACTTGATATCAAGATGGAGATCCATGCATCATAGCCTGCATCCTTCGCAATATACCGTTGAAAACCGAGGATCCCTATACCAATTTGCATAGAGTGTACGAGGAAAAAAGCCATCCCAGCAGACACGAGAAAACGGTTTGGTATTGGAGTGCTCATCATATCCCTCCCTTCAGACTGTGTACCTATTCATCAATATCCTTCTTCTTCTTTGCCTTTTTCTTTTTAAACCTTTCTGTACTTTCGGGTTGAAGGTTTATCGGCCGCAAAGACTGTGTAGAAAAAGGCATGCGTATAATCGTGTCTTTAAGATCAGGAACCCGGGGTGGGAATAATGGTTCTAAGTAAGGTCTGCCTAACGAATCCAAACGAAGAAGATGAACAAGTAAAAAGCAGAAACATAACATAATCCCTAAAAGGCCCCATAGTTGGGCGAAGAGCAAAAATGGAAATCGAATCAATCGGATCGTATTACCCATTTTATAGACTGGGGTCGTAAAGGAAGCAAGGGCGGCAAGGGCAACGATAATCAACAACACATTGCTCGTTAAGCCTGCTTCCACTGAAGCGGTTCCAATGACGATACCGCCAACGATACCGATTGTCTGGCCGACCTTCGTTGGTAGTCTTGCTCCTGCTTCACGCAAAAGCTCAATCGCCAGTTCTAGGATCAATGCCTCTAATATAGGAGGAAAAGGTATTGCACTTCTGGAAGTTACAAGGGTGCTTAATAGATCCTTTGGAATCAACTCATAATGAAAGGTTAGGATTGCGACATAAAGGGGTGTTGCAAATATCGAAAACCAAACTGAACCCATTCGGATCAATCGAAACGTTGTTGCAATATGCCAGTTTAAAAAATAGTCCTCAAACGCAGAGAAGAACTCAACCAGATTAGTCGGACCGATCAACACCTGCGGACCACCATCAACAATAATGGCGATTTTACCCTCACCAAGTACAGCAGCAACCCGGTCAGGACGTTCTGTATCAATCAGTTGAGGAAAAGGTGAGTTTTGATTATCAGAAATGAGCTGTGTAATGAATGAACTATCCGTAATTTGATCAAAATCAATATCTTCAATTCGCTGCAGAACAGTATTGACGTTTTCAGTATTAGCGATACCTTCTACATAAAGAACAGCCACACGTGTTTGTGAGGTTGTCCCTACCTTCATTTCTTTGACTGTAAACCGTGTGCTGGGAAGCCTTTTCCTAACTAACTGAATATTTGTATCAATAGATTCAACAAAAGCTTCCTTTGGACCAAGTACACTGAACTCAATTTCTGGAGCGGCAATCTCTCTACCGGATTTAGCAAGAGCGTTAATAAGTAAGCATAGATTGCTATGTTCATTTAGTCGGACAATCACATGTCCACCCAAAATTTTGTTTTTTATCTCCGTAATATCGTCCGTAACTGTTACATGTCCAATTGGTATCTGGCCTTTTATATCTTCTAGAGACTGTTTTTTTACATGTTGGATTGCTGGTAATATACTTAGCTGCAAAGTTTTTGTATCTACAAGCGTTTTAATATAAGACAACCATACGTCACCATGGTCATTACTAATTTTGTAATGAACAAAGTCTTTTGAATTTTTTACATCCTCTAGGAGAGCTGAGAGTGACTGTGGTTCCTTTTGTTTATTGGGACGGCTCCGTTTTTGCCACCATTTCTTCATTAAGAGAAAATCCTTTCCCAGTAAAGCTTTTTTCAAAATCCTGAACGTTTATTTCTGTTTTGAAAAAGTCTGATGCTAACTTGATTTTCACTTCTTACGTTTACCATTTTTAGAGTAACTATGCAAAAGATGGAAAGAAATAAGCGGAGGCGTCTTTAAGTCTTAAGAAAAAGAGGGCAAAAAAAATAAGAGTGACTGCCATACTGGAAGTCACCCTAAATTACTTTTGTTATTTCAGCTTGAATGATGCAACGGATTTCAGCAATGCCTGTGCGGTTTTCGTCAAGTCATCCGCTTGACGATTTACTAATTCCATCGTGTTTAATTGGTCTGTTGTTGTTGCGGATACTTGTTGTGTTTGTGTTGCAGAACCTCGGGCTATCTTAGCGGTTTCCGATGTAGAAGAATGGACTTGCTCGGAGCTTGCCGAGATTTCTTCGACCGATGCAGATACATCCTGGACTTGTCCGGCAACTTCTTCTATAATTCCCGCAATTTTTTCAAATGTTTGTTCAGCATCGCTAATGACCACTGTTCCGTTATTAACTTCATCCTTACCTTTTTCCATTGTAGAAACGGTCTGCAGTGTATGAGATTGTATCCGTTTTACTAGTTCGGAAATTTGCGATGCGGATTGTTCAGATTGCTCTGCTAGCTTTTGGACTTCCTTTGCTACGACTGCAAAGCCTTTCCCATGTTCACCCGCTCTTGCAGCCTCGATTGCAGCATTAAGTGCAAGCAAATTGGTTTGGTTCGCGATCTCGGTAATGACATTGACGATTTGATTGATTTCTTTCGATTGCTTATTGAGGTGTTGGATTTCTTCTGCAACATTATCGGTAACGCTATCAATCGCATCCATTTGTTTACGTGCTTTTGCCATATATGTTTTACCGACATCAACTTCCTCTGTTGCTTTATTAGACATTTCTGCAACAATGGAGGCAGATTCTGCGATACGTTGAATTCCAGCAGTCATTTCTTCCATGATATGAGCAGTTTGTTCAGCACCTGAGAGCTGGGTGTCAGCACCACTTGCTACTTCTGCCATCATCGTACTGATCTCCTGAGAGGATGACCGGGTAGCATGTATTTGCTTTATGAACTGTTCAGATGTTTCAGCCACCTGTTCACCATTCACGGTCACATCATGGATCAGTGTTTGTAACGTTTTTGTCATCTGGTTGAACGCTTTAGACAATTGACCAAATTCATCATTGGACCGAATGTTTATTTCAGTCGTTAATTGTCCTTTAGCAACATTTTTCATTGCTCTGACCGTTTCTTGAAGGGGTTTTAGGATGATAAATCGAACTGATAACATAATGAAGAGACTAGTAACAGCTAAATTGATGACTGTATTAAGAAGAATGGAAATGCTGCTTGAAATGTAATCTGAAATAAGATTGTTCAATAGTGTTGAGATTGGTGTACTGATAAGTAAACTGATTACAAGAACAAGGAATAGCTTGACTCCGACACTCCTTATTGTTCTTTGTAGATTTAGAAATGGTACTTTCTTTGCTGAATCGGTACTTTTCACTGACATTCTGTTATTTCCCCCATTCAAATTAGACCGAACTTTGCATTCTATTAATTATATCGACATTCTTTTACATCATGTTAACTACATAAAAATATTTTTCAGTGATTTTCTAGTCGCGATTGAAACCTTTTTAAGTTAAAAACGACTAACATAATAAGAAGGGGAGGAAGAAGTGTTGGAACATATATTTAACCGGTTATATGTTGACTATCACCAGTCACTTTTTCAATTTCTGATTTATCTGGTAAGAGATCGAAATACAGCCGAAGATCTCGTTCAGGATGTATACATCAAAGTCCTTAATTCCTATCAAAGCTTTAAAGGGGACAGCAGTGAAAAAACTTGGCTCTTCTCAATTGCAAGAAATGTTGCCATCGACCATATTCGTAAACAAAAAAGACGAAAAAAGACGATATCTGGCATTTTTGATATAAAAGAGAAAGAGAATCAATTAGTCCATCCTGACAAAATGCCCGATGAAATCATTGACGAGAGTGAATCGGTGAAACAATTATATGAAGCTCTTTCAAAATGTAAAGAAGAACATCATCAGGTCATCCTATTACGATATATCCATTCATTTTCAATCAAAGAAACCGCAGCGATCATGGGATGGACGGAAGGAAAAGTGAAGACGGTGCAGCATCGTACATTAAAAACATTGAAAAATATCCTCGAGGACAGCTTGAAGGAGGAAGAACTGTCAAATGGGACAATCTAAATGGAACGAAGACAAGATCATTCAGACGCTGAAGGATTTTCCAAAAATGAAGGATCGGCAGTCGAAGGAAGAGCTTTATGAAAAAATGGAGCAAAAAAGGTCCAGATCGAAACCGAAACAAAGGCGATTACGATTCATGCCCGTACTGGCTGCTGCCTGTGTTTTATTCATCGCAGCGATTATTTCACCGGCTATTTTAAAAGATACCGTACTTTCGCCGCCACCGGGTGAAGAAGCAGGTGTTGAAAACCATGGTTCAACAGATCATGAGCAATCCAGCCTGAAAAAGGCAGATGAACCGCAGCAAGCAGAAACATTGCTGGCTCCGGAATCCGATCCACTATCAACTGAAAATACAATCGAAACGAGATCGTATGAGGGAGATATGGTGTTTTATCCTGGAGTTCAGGATGTTCCGGCAGGCAAGCAGGTCGTCACTCTTTATTATCCTGACTCAGAGGCAATGGGAACGGTTCCGTTAAGTACATTCGTGGATAAATCTTTAACACGTGTGGAATCAATAAATACAGCGCTGAATAAAATCCAGCCTGAAAAATATGGTGTCAGTGAAAATATCATACTAGCTTTAAAAGATATAAAGCTTACTGAAGTTCAAGAGGAAAATGCACTCGTCGTAGACCTTGCTCCGAATTCAGTACAAGGATCGACAGGGGTACAGATGTTTTTAGAAACCATTCAGTATACCGCGTACGAATCAGGCTATGACATCATCAAACTCCAAACGAATGGTGTTGCAGGCTATGACCTGCCGCACATGGGAAGTTATAAACAGCTTGATGTAGAAGCTCCTGAGAAAGGCGTCAGTGCATTACTAAGTGAAAACGGTACGTATCTACTTACGAACGGAATTAAATTGAACGGTGAAAATAAACCAGAATCGTTGGAAGAAGCATTACAATTAATGAAGCAAAATAATGATGGATTCGGATATCATGAAACGATTCAGCGAAACGTGTTCATCAAAAAGGTAAGTGAGAATGGAACAACAGCGGTAATTGAGTTTAGCAAGGGATCAGAGTTTAAGGAAAACCTCTTATATCAAGCAATGATCGAATCAATGTTATTGACTGCAGAACAGTTCGGTTACGAAAACGTACAGTTCGTGAATACGAATTTCGAACGTATCGGACCTTATAATTTAACAGAGCCGATCACGGTGTTAAAAGCCCCGAACGTCGTAACACCATAAACGTAATACGCTTTCAACGAATGATATAGAAATAGAGGCTGATTCAAAATCAACGAAAGCTAGTCGATCTAGAATCAGCCTTTTCGTTCTAATTGCCGTTGAAGTGTCATAACACTATTCAATTTGTAGTAAACCAAAAGATGCTGACTCTACGAAAGAGAATCAGCATCTTTTTTGCACGTTTAGAAAGTAAAATAATACTTTCTATAGTATAAGCGCAAGGGCCTTTAGGTCATCCTTTAGGGCTACGACTCTGCTCTCGCCTAAAGGCTCAGCAATCGCCCAGTTTTCTTTAAGTGGGATCATTGGTTGAATGGTAGTATTTTCACTTCTACCCGGCGGTTCTTTGCCCTGCCTTCTGATGTATCGTTCGGAGCGACGGGGTGATGCTCTCCGTAGCCGGCTTGACTGAATTTCTTAGGGTCCAGCTTTTCATTTTGCAAAAGTAAATTCATAAAGTTGATCGATCGATGAGCACTCAGCTCCCAGTTAGATTGGAATTCGCTGTTTTGGATCGGGATATTATCAGTATGGCCAGCAATTATGATATTACGAGGGGGGTCTGTGACGAGAAGCTGAGAAATCTCCCCAGCAAGACCAACGGCCTCTTCCTTAACATGAGCACTTCCTGAATCGAAAAGAGCATTATCTAGAATCGTAATGATCAAGCCACTTTCCGTTAATGTTGTCCGAAGACTTTTACTTAAATTCTTATCTTCAATGTATGCGTCGATTTTTTTCTTGATTGCTGCCAGCTGTAACTGATCGAGGCTAGCTTTCTGGGTAGCTTGCTCTGGTCGATCATCCTCAGGGGTGATGGAACGTTCCGCTGTTGGAATCGAACTTTTTTCAACGACACTGACCGGACTCGTGTAATCCATCGCTCCTGTTCCACCATTTAAAGCGGATTTAAAGGAATTCGCCATATCTTCAAACTTTTGCGCATCAACTGTACTGACTGCAAACAACACAATAAAAAGGGCGAGCAACAACGTCAGCATATCCGCATAAGGGATCAACCACGATTCATCGATGTGTTCTTCCTTTTTGTTTTTATTGCGTGTTTTAAGCATTTTGCTCCGCTCCTTCCCGTAAGCCAGGAGCATCTTCTTCGTTTCGTTGACTAGCAGGTATATAGATTTTCAGTTTTTCTTCAATTACGCGTGGTGAAGCACCGTCCTGTATGGAGAGAATACCTTCAACCATCACTTGTTTAACCATCACTTCTTGTTTCGATTTTCGCTTAAGCTTGTTTGCAAAAGGGTGCCATAAGACATATCCGGTAAAAATCCCGAATAAGGTGGCAATGAATGCGGCAGCAATTGCATGTCCAAGTGCTTCAATGTCATTGAGGTTACCCAGGGCAGCAATCAAACCGACGACCGCTCCAAGGACACCGAGTGTAGGTGCGTACGTCCCGGCCTGTGTAAAGATAGCGGCACAGCTTTCGTGTCGTTCTTCCATTGCGGAAAGATCCTCGACCATCACATCTCTGATGAATTCTGGTGTTTGACCATCAATAACCATCTTCATTCCATTTTTAAGGAAAGGATCATTAATATCATCCGCATGGGCTTCAAGTGAAAGTAATCCTTCTTTTCGTGCGACTGTTGCCCATTCACTGAAAATTGGAATAAGCTCATTAACGGTTGTCATCTTTTTATCGGTAAAAAGAATTTTAAATAGTTTTGGTATATGTTTGATCTCACTCATCGGAAACGCGATTAAAATCGATGCGGCGGTTCCGGCGAAGATTATTAACATTGCGGCAGGATTAAATAAGGCTGTAGGGTCTACGCCTTTCATGATCATCCCTACCCCGATTGCGATGATGCCTAATATGATTCCGATCACTGAAGTCTTATCCATTTGCAAGTCATCCTCACTTAATCTATTCTCTCGACAGTGTTCCACATAAAGAAGATACCTGTGTAAACTAGCTAAGTCTATGTCAAGGTTTAATTGAATCATGCGCTTTATCGTTTCTAATAATATCGACAAAACTAGTGGGATTGTTTAATGATTTTTAACACGTTTAGAAAGTATAAAAATACTTTCTAAACGTGTAAGCGCAACACGACTCTGCTCTCGCCTGAAGGCTCGGCAGTCGCCGAGTTTTCTTTACACGTTAGGAAATTATAACTTTTCAGCAAGAAGAATTACCGACGTTGGAGAAAAGTTTACGTCCCTAGTATAAGCGCAACTACGACTCTGCTCTCGCCTGAAGGCTCGGCAATCGCCGAGTTTTCTTTAAATAGAAACTACTTTATGGCAGCGAGGGATGAGCATACCCGATCAAACGAAAAAGGGTGGAGTTCATCGTACCCCAACCCAATCAATAACGAAAAAACTGACCCAACATCTACTAATTATCGATGATTTGGGTCAGCTTCGGTTATTTTTTACTTGTCGCGAAATCTGTAAAACGGAGTAGGTCGCCATAAATCAACCCATCGGATAACTCGAGCTCGTGAAGTCCTTGTTCCTTGATATCCGTACAGGTTTCAACAGGAATTTCTTTTCCAGTCTTACGCTCATAACACGTTTCATCTGTATAAATATAATCTTTCCCAACAACACTTCGATTTCTAAATACGGCTAGTTGTTTATGATCCTTTGAAAAGAGATCAGTACCGAAATGTATCCCATCTGCTTGGATTCCTAAAAGATGCAGTATGGTAGGTTTCAGGTCAATTTGGCTGGACACTTGGGAGATGGTCTTACCTTCTTGACCGGGGATATGAATAATTAACGGTACACGCTGCAGCTGTACATTATCATAGGGTGTAATTTCTTTTCCTAACACTTGCCCCATTGCCTCGTCGTGGCGCTCAGATATTCCATAATGATCCCCATAGATGATGATGATCGAATCATTGTAAATTCCTTCATCCTTTAAGTCCTGGATAAACTGTTCTATCGCATGATCCGTGTATCGTATTGTAACAGGATAGCGGTTAACAATTGGATCCTCTGTATTGTAGGTGGAAATCATTTGATCCTCTTCATCATACTTGTAAGGGTGGTGATTGGTTAACGTGATGAATCTAGTATAATACGGTTGAGGCAGCTCCTTTAAATACTTGATTGATTGCTTGAAAAAAGGAACATCCTTCAGACCGTAGTTGATTTTGTTCTCATCGTTTATCGTGTAGTACTGTTCAGCAAAAAATTTATCATAACCAACTGTTTTATACATGATATCCCGGTTCCAGAAGCTTTTATTATTGCCATGGAATACAGCACTGTAGTACCCATATTCATTAATGATTTCTGGAGTACCATGATACTCGTTCAGTGGATGTGTTTGGAAAACAGCTCCCCTCGGCAACGGATAAAGAGACTGATCGAGCAAGAATTCAGAGTCAGAGGTTTTTCCCTGACCAGTCTGGTGGTAGAAGTTATCAAAATAATAGCTTTCCTTTATAAAATCGTTAAGAAATGGTGTGATTTCTTCTCCATTTACCTTTCTTCCGATGACGAACTGCTGGGTTGATTCCATTGAGATGACAATGAGGTTTTTCTCTCTTGCCAATCCGAAGAAATCAGGATTTGCTGGAGCGGACTTTTTATCGGTATACTCCTTCACCTCGACAACATCAACATTGTCAGCCATTGCCTTTTGCGCAGTTGTTTTGGATTGCAGTAATAGATCATAGACATGGTAGTTATATGTTCCCAAGTTTTTGACAAGCAGCTCTCTGTCAAACGTACGGGTTAACAGCTGTGGTCTTTCCGATTCTGCAAGTCCAATATTCACAATTAGTAAAAGCAGCGCAGTTACGAGGATTCTTGAAAAATCCTTTCGTGTTACCGGTACAGGCTGGAAAGATTGCCGCTTGAATAAATAAAAAAGAACAATCAGGTCTAGAAAGAAAAAGATATCGTACCAATACGTTTGTGCAAGTAAGCTGTTGCCGATATCCCCGACATTATTCGTTTGAAATAGGACGGGTACGGTAATAAAATCATTAAAGAAACGATAATAGAGTGTATTTGCGTATAAAATAAATGAGAGCAACAATGCAATGATCAGCGTAAATCGGTTCCGAACCCGCTCTGAAAAGAGAAATACGAGTGAAAGTAAAAACAGTACAGAGCTGAGTGGATTAATAAAAAGAATGATTTCTTGTTTCCAATCAGATGTTAGCAAGCTAAAACAAAGCTTATAAACAACATAGGTTTTAATCCATAAAATGAGAGCTGTAATAATGATCGTATTATATTTTCGTGTATGATTAAACATAGGGCTACCTCCCAGTAAAGCAAAAGCATAAATGTCCATTACGGTTCATACATAAAGACGAATTTAAATGAAAAAAGTTCCATAATTCTCTGAATCTATAACCGATTATCAATAAAACGAAACAAACAAACCATAAAATGGTATTATCGTAACACTCATCATAACAATTTTATCAGACAAGTCCTAGGATTATGAATAAAAAAGGGTATCATTTTTGAAAAAAGAAGATTATAATAGTGAAAATTACAGATTCGGTTGATGATGAGGAGAGTAAGTGCTTGTGTACCTTCTAGCGAACTGGAGTTGGTGGAAGTCCAGTAGGTCCAAGCACTGAACCGCACCTCGGAGAAGCTTTTTTGAAGAAATGAAGTAGGAAAAGCCGTTACCCCGCGTTAAGGGGGTAAAGAAGGGAACTATTTTACTGTTGGTGATAGTTCCAAGCAGAGTGGTACCGCGGGAATACTCGTCTCTCATTTTTTGAGAGGCGTTTTTTTATTGCAATATGATGCTGGGTCGCGGAAACCACCTTGAAAGAGACATCAAAATCCACAATTTATGATTCTCGGATATGCTTTTTGTATCAATTTGTCCTTTTTGATGCATTTAACAATCGGATTTCTGTAAAATCAATAAATTTCACCTGAAAAGACGTTTTTCTAAAGCGTAGAAAGAACAGGAACCAAGCGGGCGAGGCGACCTTTTGGAATGAAAAGAAGTAAGGAAGAAACGAGTTGATCTCGTTTCCGTCACTTTGGTGAGAAAGTCTTGTGGTGATGCGTTTTGAGATCAAATAGAAGGAGTGATTTTATATGATGACAATTCAACAACTAACGGCAAAGGAAATTGCGAAGATCATTACGGATGTAACTAAGGATGAGCTCATTGAAAAGCTCGAAATCCCGCCTGATAACACCCTAGGAGACTTGGCTTTTCCATGTTTTATCCTTGCTCGAAAATTGAGGCAGTCTCCAGCGGTCATCGCCCAATGGCTTGAACAACAACTTGCCGAATCAAACGTGTTTGAGCAAGTGAAAGCGGTTGGACCGTACTTGAATGTTTTTCTTAAAAAGGATCCGATCGCTGCGAATGTCATTAGAGAGGTTTTAACGAAAGGAAACCAATATGGATCTGCTGAAGGGTCGAGCAGTGGAACGATTACGATCGATCTTTCCTCTCCGAACATAGCCAAACCGTTTTCCATGGGTCATTTACGTTCGACGGTGATTGGAAACTCGATTGCCAATATCGCTGAAAAGCTCGGATATGAGCCTGTACGAATCAATCATCTCGGCGATTGGGGTACCCAGTTCGGAAAGCTCATGACAGCCTATCATAAATGGGGTGATGAAAGTCTCGTCAAAGAAAACCCGATCAAGGAATTAAATAAATTATATGTCCGTTTTCATGAAGAGGCGAAGACGGATGAAACGTTGAACGATGAGGGGCGAAGCTGGTTTAAGAAATTGGAAGAGGGAGACCCAGAGGCAGAAGCGTTATGGAAATGGTTCCGTGATGAATCGCTGAAAGACTTTCAAAAAATCTACGACCTGCTTGATATAACCTTTGATTCCTTGCACGGTGAAGCGTTTTACAACGATAAAATGCTCCCTGTTGTCGAAGAGCTCACAGAAAAAGGATTGCTCGTCGAATCAGAAGGTGCAATGGTCGTCGATCTATCGGATTCCGATTTATCACCCGCATTGATCAAAAAGAAAGACGGGGCAAGTCTTTATGTAACACGGGACCTTGCTGCCGCTCAATATAGAAAAAACACCTATGATTTCAAGGAATCGCTTTATGTGGTCGGTCAAGAACAATCCCTTCACTTCGAACAGCTTAAAAAGGTTCTTCATATGATGGGGTATGAGTGGGCAAACGACATGCACCATATTCCATTTGGACTCATTCTTCAAGACGGCAAGAAAATGTCAACTCGAAAAGGTAAGACGATCCTGCTCGAGGAAGTTCTTAAACAAACGATTAACCAGGCTGAAAACAACATTACCGAAAAGAACCCGACGTTGGAGGACAAAGAAAAGGTTGCAGAGATGGTTGGGGTAGGTGCGGTCATTTTCAATGATTTGAGGCAGTCAAGATTGAACAGTGTAGAATTTAATATAGAAACTATGCTTCGATTTGAAGGCGAGACGGGCCCATATGTTCAATATACTCATGCTCGGGCATGTACGCTTTTAAAGAAAGGGAATTACGAGAAGGAATCCGAGCTGAACTTGCTTGAAGTTGTTAAGGAACCGTGTGCCTGGGAGATTATTTTAACGTTGGAAAAATTCCCTGCTGTCGTTGAACGTGCTTACAAAGAGTATGAGCCTTCGGTTATCTCGAGATACGTGATTGAATTAGCCCGATACTTCAATCAATATTATGGAAAAGTGCGTATTTTATCCGGTACCAACGAAGAACAACATGCTCGCCTGATTCTCGTAGAAGCAGTCACAATCGTTTTGAATGAAGGATTACGTTTATTAGGCATTAAATCTCCTCAACAAATGTAAGAAAGGAGAAAAGGTATGCAAAAGAAGAAACAAGCAGGGCTGATTCACCATATCGAGTTATACGTATCGGATTTACAGAAGTCGATCGATTTTTGGGGATGGCTTCTTGGCGAGCTTGGTTATACGGAATTTCAAAAATGGGAAAAAGGTCGAAGCTACAAGCTGAAGGATTCATATATCGTTTTTGTTCAAGCAGAAGAGAAACATCTAGACGTTCCGTATCACCGTTGCAGAGTTGGATTGAATCACCTTGCGTTTTATGGAGAATCGATAGATCAAGTCAATCGGCTCACTACGGAGTTGAAGAAGAAAGGGGTGAGGATTCTGTATGAAAATCGGCACCCATATGCAGGCGGGATGAACCATTATGCTGTTTATTTGGAAGACCCTGACCGAATTAAGGTTGAAATCGTAGCGCCTTGAAGCCTAAATAGGGGTGAAAAATCGAAGAAACTGCGAAACGTACCATCGGATTCAAAAATGAATAAATAAAGGACTGACCCAATATCAATGATCCGGGCCAGTCTTTTTGATTTATTGCATTGGAGTCCAAGAAACCGTCCAGACGTTTAGTTCCTCGTTAAAAATCAAACGGAAGAAACGCATCGATTCCCCAGTTCCGCCCCACGTAATATAAGCCTCTTTTTGATTCAACGGGTTCAGTTCGATCCCAAGATCAAATGATTTTACAGAGTTTAACTCATTGAGCATTTTTTCAGTGCTCGACCTAGATGTAGGATGCTTCTTGATAGAGTCCAAGAATTGTTGTTTCGATTCTGGTGTACCCCCAGATTTCTGAGAATACAGGTCATATTGAGTGCTGTGATTTTCTTGTTGTACACCATAGTAATAAAGCTGCATCACCTCGAATGGTTCCAAACCTTCAAGCTCTCGTTGATCATGGCTATTGCTGAATTTCTCATACACGTTTAAAAGCTTCTCATTCAACGGCAGGACAGGTCCCTCGATGGTTTTCTGGTCAATCATCTTAGTATTCTGATCTAAGGCATTGAATTCTCTTTGGGCTTCTGCAGTCGATTCAGCATGCCCTTTTGATTCCTCTCGATGTTGCGAATACTTTTCTAGAGTAGCGGCGTTTTCAGCTGAATCAGCCGCAGCACTTTGGTCAGCAGAAGCGTCACTACCACCGCTTGCTTTATCCATTGATGATTCATATCCATTGGACTGGTTAAGAATAAACTGGACGGAAGCAACAATAAGGAGTAGAGACGCAGCCACACTAATGAATGCCTTCCAGTTTCGATAATATTTACTACCCGATTGATTTCGTTTTTTCGAGATCACTTTACGGATCTTTGAGCGATTTTGCTCTGTGAATTTTGGTTCTTCAGAGATCATTCGATTCAGAGTTTGATTGAGATCTTTAAGATGTTCTTCCATCGTCTGAGCTCCTTTCTGAAGTGATGATTTCTTTTAACAGCTGCCTTCCGCGGTGCAGCCTCGTTTTTACGGTTGAATCATTTAACAACAGCATCAGGCTAATGTCTTGAACGGTCAGTTCCTCAAAATAGTAGAGGAGCATCACTTCACGATATTTGATCGGTAAAGTAAGTATCTGGCTAGCCAATTTTTCTTTTTCATCTCGTGCAATCAGCTCTTGTTCAAGGGTTGACTTTTCCCCTTTTATCCACTTCGATATTTTGTCTGTAAAATGAAGGTTTCGGAATGACCAGCTTCTTAAATGGTCATGGCATCGGTTGATTGTAATTCGATACACCCAAGTTTTCACAGACGATTCACCACGAAATGTATCAAGCTTCGTGTAACACGTTACAAACACTTCCTGTACAATGTCCTCGGCCTTTCCCCAATCCTTTACATACGTATAGGCAAGGCGGATTAGTTTTTCACCGTATTGATCCATCAAATGCTCGATCACTTCATCCTTTGGATAACGGCCGATTATGTTATCGATTTGTACCGATGATTGCTTCTTCGGTTTGTATTCTTCCAATCGGTTGACCCCCTTATCGAACCGGTTCTAATTCTTTTGACGTAGCAAAGTATGAATCCGTTTCATTCTAATACAAACATTGTACCAGTTTTGCTGAATCGATCATCAATAAGGGTGCATAAAGCACGCGAATGGTAAAAAAGGGAGATTGTTGTCCTCATAGAGCGCTCATGCTTTTTTAAACTAAAAATCTGCTGTGATAGAATGTAGGAATAAGATGGGCGGGGAGTGTGTAATTATGACAAATGTAATAACCAGACAACGATGTAAATGGTGCGAAGAAGATTCTCAGTTAATACAGTATCATGATGAAGAGTGGGGGAGACAAGTTACAGATAACGATGCATTGTTCGAAGCGTTGACGCTGGAAATTTTCCAAGCAGGATTAAGCTGGAAAACGATATTACATAAACGCGAAAACTTTCGTGCTGCATTCGAAGGGTTCAAGATTGATCGAGTAGCAGACTTTGATTCTGAAAAAGTAGAAAAACTGCTTCAGGATAAAGGAATCGTACGACATCGCCGAAAAATTGAATCGACCATTGAAAACGCCAAAATCGCTCAGGAAATCATCAAGCGTGAAGGCAGCCTCATAAGCTTCTTCACTTCATTATCGGATGAAAAAGCAGACAAACAAAAGGCGATCAAGACAACGTTCTGCCATGTCGGATTAACGACAGCAGAAAGCTTTTTGCAGGCGGCTGGCTTTAGTGAACCTGATCACGCACCAACATGTTTTTTGTTCAAAAAGAAAGAAGCTGCCGAATGATCGACAGCTTCTTGTTATTCCGTTTATTTTTCTAGAAAGAACTTTTCGATATCGTCTAGCATTTTATTCGCAGCAATTACACCACCGGCTGTGTTCCAAATGGTATCGCTGACTTCATATGCCTTTCCTGCTTTAACGGCTTCAAGGTTTTTCCAAAGTGGATCCTTAGTCCATTCATCTTGAACCTTATTTCCTTCTCCATCTCCAGTTTCATAAGTGAAGTAGAAGATGACGTCTCCATTCATTTCAGGAATACGTTCTTTCGTAACGCCTTTTTCTGCAAAATCATCTACATCTTGACCTTCAGGGCGATTGAATCCAAGTTGCTCTAGAATGATTCCGGAGAATGAATCCTTGTGATAAATCCGAACATCTTGAGCCATGAACCGGACCATCGAAATTTCTAATTCCTTTTTATCGCCAAGCTTTTCACTAATTTCTTTAACACGGTTCTCATAGTTTCCAAGAACTTCCTGACCTTTTTCTTCTATATTAAGTGCTTTTGCGTACAGCTTGAAGTTGATTTGCCAGTCACCTCGAAGTGTTTCAGAAAACACGGTCGGGGCAATTTTACTTAAAGCCTCATAATGCTTTTCCTGTCTCATCTTGTTTCCGATGATTAAGTCTGGTTGTAATGCAGCGATGGCTTCAAGGTTGATGTCGCTTTCAGTACCAACAACCTCAACACCTTCCATTTGATCAGTAATATGGTCATACCAAGGTTCGCCAGTCCATGATTTAACGGCTCCAACAGGCTTCACACCCATTGATAAAATTGCTTCTGTACCTTCATTCGTTAAAATAACAACTTTCTCAGGACTACCTTTAACTGTGGTTTCACCCATTGCGTGCTCGACAGTGTAGGAATTCTCTTTTTTCGATCCGTTATCTTTTTCTTCTGCAGAACCTTCTCCGTTATCTGATCCGCAACCTGCAAGGATGAACAGTAAAGCAAACATCGATACCAACATTACGGCTGAAAATTTTCTTAGTGCCATTTGACCTTCCCCCTATGTATATAATTGATAATGAATCTCATTCACAATTAAAATAATATAATGATAAAATGGAAAAGTCAACAGTTAAATTGAAAATGATTCTCAATATCGTTGACAGTATATTTTAGATAAATTAGACTTTAATTTGGAATATCTAATTTTTAATGTACGTGAGGACCGGGGAGGCCGATTAATGAAAAATTCGGCAGTTATTGAATGAAGTTCGACCAACTGCTTCATACTTTTGAAAACGTCGAACGGACTTACATCGTGTGAGCCTCCGGACTTTTTGAACAACCTATTATAGAAGGGTCGTACAACAGACATGTTATTAAACAATGGGATTAGGTTTTTAGGGGTAGGAGTAGGATTGCTTCTCGTCTTATTATTTATGTTGGCAAGTGTCATCTACGGTTATACAGATATCAATCTTGCTATGGTTATAGATTCATATAGAAATTTTGATGGTTCCAATTCACACATTATCATTCAAGAAACAAGGGTTCCAAGGGCTTTTATTGCTGCAGCAGTTGGAGCAAGCCTTGCGATTTCAGGAGCAATCATGCAAGGGCTGACACGAAATCCGTTGGCGTCCCCTGGTATATTCGGTGTCAATGCAGGGGCAAGCTTTTTTGTCGTGATTGCTGTGAGTTTCATAGGGGTTTCATCATTGGATATGTTCAAATGGTATGCGTTTACCGGGGCAACAGTTGCGGCCTTGATCGTCTATATTATAGGATCGATGGGGCGTGACGGACTGACTCCAGTAAAACTGACACTTGCTGGTGCGGCAATTACTGCTTTATTTGCTTCGATGACACAGGGAATCCTTACGTTGAACGAACAGGCATTAGAGGAAGTCTTGTTCTGGTTAGCTGGTTCAGTCCAAGGTAGGGACCTTTCGATTCTAATGTCGGTTCTTCCTTATTTAGTAGTTGGCTGGGTGTGTTCCCTTTTTATAGGTGGAAAAATGAACATCCTTAACATGGGGGAAGATGTCGCGATCGGTTTAGGACAGAAGACTATTGCCGTCAAACTAGTCGGTGCATTTATTATCGTCGTATTAGCAGGTGGGGCAGTTGCTGTTGCAGGGCCGATCGGATTTATCGGCATCGTGATCCCGCATGTGTCTAGATGGCTGGTCGGAATCGATTATCGATGGGTTATTCCTTATAGTGGATTACTAGGGGCTATGCTGCTTTTGTTAGCGGATATTGGGGCACGTTATATCATTATGCCAAGTGAAGTTCCCGTGGGTGTAATGACTGCCATCATCGGAACACCCTTTTTCATATACATTGCTCGAAAGGGGTTCAATGAATAATGGCGAGATACAGATCAATAAGGAACAAAGCATTTTCATTGCTATTTGATACAAAAACGACATGGATCGTTCTTAGTTTAGCAGTAGGATTTATCGCGTTGATGATACTAAGCATCGGGGTTGGTCAGCTCTGGATTTCACCTATAGATGTTGTAAAATCCATGTTCGGCTACGGAGAAGATATGCAAAACCTGGTCGTCCGATCGTTTAGAATGCCTCGTATAATATTAGCTTTATTGGCTGGAGCAGGACTTGCATTATCAGGCGCGATCCTACAAGGGATTATCAGGAACCCATTAGCATCACCAGACATTATCGGGATAACTGGAGGAGCTGCTGTTGCGACAGTTGGTTTCCTTGCTGCTTTTAGTGATCGAAGTAATTCATTGACTGTCAGTATTCATTGGATGCCGCTCGCCTCCTTTCTTGGCGCGGTCATTATGGGTTTTCTTGTTTACTTATTGGCGTGGCGTCAGGGGGTTTCACCGATCCGACTTGTGTTGATCGGGATTGGATTATCTGCAGCAGCACAAGCGTTCACGACAATGATGATGATCCTCGGTCCGATTTTTACAGCATCTAAAGCAAACATTTGGATTACCGGAAGTGTTAACGGTACAAACTGGAGCGAAATCACTACATTACTGCCGTGGATGGGTATACTTTTTATTGCCGTTTTCATCATGGCAAGGAGACTGAATATCCAAGAGCTTGGGGCAGATGTTGCGACGGGAGCCGGGAGTAAGGTACAGAAGGATCGAATGCTGCTTTTATTTTTAAGTACTGCACTAGCCGGTGGATCGGTTGCATTCGCAGGAGGTATCGGATTTGTCGGATTAATGGCACCTCATATTGCCAGGAAGCTAGTAGGCTCTTCTTTTGGGGGATTGCTCATGGTGTCGGCTCTGATTGGTGGAATAGTTGTAATGGGAGCGGACTTAATCGCGAGAACAGCATTTGCACCACTTGAAGTGCCAGCAGGGGTATTTACATCAGCAATCGGAGCACCATACTTCATCTACCTACTTTATAGGAATAGGAATAAGTAAGTGGAAATTGAAAATTAGGTATTAAAAAAAGGAAGGCGATTAGCCTTCCTTTTTTATTTTAGACATTAGTGGTGGAACTTCATCTAGTAAAAAACAACGTTCATTCATCTGTATCATAGACTCACCCTATATACCTTTCAAATTGAAGATCAGGTGTGTCGTCGTGTACTAAAAGGGAAGAGCTCCCAAACGAAAGATCAGGTGTATCATCGTGTGCTAAAAGGGAAGAGCTCCCAAACGAAAGATCAGGTGTATCATCGTGTGCTAAAAGGGAAGAGCTCCCAAACGAAAGATCAGGCGTATCATCGTGGGCTAATAGGTAAGAACCCCCGAACGAAAGGTCAGGTGTATCGTCATGGGCTAGAAAGGAAGAGCTTTCAAACGAAAGATCAGGTGTATCATCATGTGCTGAGTAATAATTGTTAGGTAAAGCAGTAAACACCATTAAGCAAAATAAACCGATTAGTATAATTAAAACTTTTTTCATAACGTTCACTCCTCAAATAACTTATTAAAAGAATTTTTGACTAGCTTTAAGTGCTAATTTATAATTCTCACTAGCATTTTTGTACTGTGAGTTTTTATAGTAGTAATCAGCTAAAAGGGTTGAATATTCACAAACATATTCCATAATATTTTTATCTTCGAAAAATGGAATTGCTTGTTTTTTTAGCAGATTTTCATATTCTTTACCAGATTGTTGATTAAGTCTCAACTTTAGAATCTTATAATGAATAGTGTACTCATCGTTCGGTTCTTTTTCTAATTGAATATTTATTTTTTGCATCCATTTATTGGACTCTTCGTAATTTTCTAGATTGTAGTATTCTTTGGCAATGAGAAAATATGTAACTTGTAAGTTAGAATCCTTAACCTTATTTTTGATCTCCAGACTTTTCAAATAATATTTTATTGCTTCTTCGGGGTCACCTTTATTAGAATAAACAAATCCTAAATTGTGATAAATTATTCCTAAACTTTTTGAGTTATTAAATGAAATTGCAAACTTTAACGCCTGGTTAAAATGATACTCTGACTGTAAATAGTTCTTTATTCGTCTGTTCACTATTCCAAGTAATATTTGACAATCCGCACTTCTAGTAAAATTGTATTCTTTATCAAAGATATCTAGCGCTTTGTATGCATAATTTATTACTGCGGTATTGTGAAAGAGATGAGTCTGAGTTAATGCTACGCTGTAATAGTATGTTGCTAACTCAACTTGATTTAATGGAGTGTGCTGAATATAAGCCTCAGCATTCTCAAAGTGTTTTATTGCTTGTGAGTAATTGGATTCAACATGATTAAATAATCCATTTATAAAGTGATAATAGAAATTAAGAGCAACATCAGAACGTGTCTCATAATACTTATTTAATTCCAAAATTTGTTTTGAGGCTTTTGTTTTATTATTTGTTGTAATAAAATACCTAGTTAAAAATAATTGATATCTTATTAAAGTATTGGGATCTTCAATAAGTGGTATATACTCTTTAATTTTATTATGTGTGGTTTCGGCTTCCTCATATTTACGGAGAACCATCAGATAATTCCACTCATTAAGCATTCCTACTAAATTAACATCGAGCTGTTTTTCTTCGGGGGATATCCCAAGGCGTTCACACAACAATTCAATGACATCTTCACTAGATTTGGCGTCGCCGTTTTCAATTTTACTAAGGTAGGAGACGGAGCATATGCCCTTCGCAAGTTCCTCTTGGGTGAGGTTTTTTGTCTTTCTGTAATATCTTATTCGCTGTCCAATCATAATATCCCCCCTTTGTAACTTGGGAAAATTGACCCGTAAACCCCTTGAATAATGTCTACCAAAACTACTAGTTTTCCCAATACAAGGTTGTACGTTCCTTTGCTAAAATAAATATAACATAAATTGAACAGCTAGTTAGGGTTATTTGCTTGTTTTTTCAGTTATTTTGGAAAATTTTCATAATAACTATAGTAAGAATGTGCCTATTTTAATTATGACATGAAAGGGAGGACAGCATAATGGGAAAAATGAACAATTTATTTTATAATAGAGATAATCCCAAAGGCCCAGTTTATACTTCCGATGAACTAGCACAGTCCAACCGGATGAAATATAATAATATGAATGAGGGTGAAAAGTCCTATAAATCTAGTAAGGATCTTCATATCGATGATCAACAGAATAAATGGTATTATTATCGGATTGACGAAAAAGGGAAGTTCGATCTCGTAGGATTTAATCCCCATTCAGGATCTGTAATGAAAAAAGTAGTTTACGGTACTCCGAATATTTATGAGTTTCCTGAACACATTATCGTAGCTTGTGAGGGGAACGGGGAAACAGGTGCCGTCTATCAGTTTTCAAAGGATACGTTGATGCTTGTTCAAGAGTGGGAAATTGATGGTTTTATCTGGGATGTGAAGATGGTCGATCACGATGTTTGTGTTTCTGCTTATGTCGTTGACTTGGATACAGCGCGTCTCTATATTTTAAAAGGTCGTTCAATCGATTTTGTTGAACTTGGAACCCATTTCGCACCTGCAGATTTATTGGTGTTCCAAGGCAATCTCTTTATTTCGGCGTATCCTATAGTTGAGACAAGCCCTAGAAAGATTTTGCGGTTAGATGATGAATTTGCGATTGTTGATGAATACAAGGTATCGGTTTGCCCAAGATTTCTTTTTGAAAATGGCGATGAAATCTTAATTCAGGAACTGGACGTAAAGACAGGGCGATCTGATCGCTATTCTTCTCTCAACATCAAAACAGGAGAAGAGATCATTTCAAGAAGGAAACGACCAAAAAGAACTAAAAGTCTAATATAATTAAATGTAAAACGAGGTTGGCTCAAATTATGGGTCAACCCTTTTTTAAGTGGATCGAGCTTCACATATTCTACATATAGAGTAAGAGGTTGGTGTGTTAGGTCGAAGTAGTAGAAGGAAAGAGAGAAAATTAGCCAAATTGTCGCCATGAAGGGCTCATGCACGACAGTTCAGAGGGGAAATCGAGTTGAACTGTCGCCATGAAGGGCTTATGCGGACAGTTTGGAGGGGAAATCGAGTTGAACTGTCGCCATGAAAGGTTTATGCGGACAGTTTGGAGGGGAAATCGAGTTGAACTGTCGCCATGAAGGGTTTATGCGGACAGTTTGGAGGGGAAATCGAGTTGAACTGTCGCTATGAAGGGTTTATGCGGACAGTTTGGAGGGGAAATCGAGTTGAACTGTCGATATGAAGAGTTCGTGCTCGCCGATTGGAGGGATTTGATGAAATGGATTGGCTCAGCAGCTGTATGTATTCAAGGAAACCGCTTGTTGATGGTACAACAAGGAAAAAAGGATGAACCGAAACTTTGGACTGTGCCCTCTGGTGGAAAAGAGATTGATGAGTCCTTTGAATCTTGCTGCTTAAGGGAGCTTGAAGAAGAGACAGGCTATAAGGGCGAAATTATTAGACCACTGCATGTGAAAAATGGGCATAGTTATGGCTATGAGGTGACGGTCCACTATTTCCTTGTGCGGATCGTAGGTGGGCAAGCTAAAATCCAAGATCCGGATAATTTGATACATGAAATCAGATGGGTAAAGTCAGATGAAATTAATTCATTAGAGCTTGCTTTTCCACAGGATCTTTCACATCTTCAGGAGTTGATGTTTATAGAATCCTAATATAGTAGAACAACTGGTAAATCCTGTTTTGCGAAAGTACCCCAAATCGAGCAAAATGGTAATTAATACATACACTGACAATTTACGAACTCATTTCGAATACTATAAAACTACATACTATTTTTGCTAGGGGTACAAGGAAATGAAACGAATCATACAACTACTATGTGTGTCAGCTCTCATTTATACCGTTTGGTCGATTCCGATCGGCGTACACGCAAACACGGATCAACCTACTAATTTATATAGTGAAACCTCAATTTTAATTGACGCTTCTACAGGAGAAATTTTATACGAGGACCAATCGGAAAAGCGTATGTTTCCTGCGAGCATTACAAAAATTTTAACCGGAATCCTGGCGATCGAATCTAGAAAGCTTGATGAAACGGCCACGATCAGTAAAAAAGCAGTTGAGGCTGAGGGAACCAGTGTCTATCTTTTAGAAGGGGAAAAAATGAAGCTGCACCAGCTTGTAAAAGGGATGCTGATCAACTCTGGAAATGATGCGGGGGTTGCTGTTGCTGAAAACTTGTCAGGGAGTGTAGACCGTTTCGCCAAAAGGATGAACACTTTTGTACAAGAAGGGCTCGGGTTAACCGACTCTCACTTTACAAATCCGCATGGCCTTTTTGATGAAAACCATTATACAACAGCCTATGATATGGCTTATATAACGAAGTACGCCCTTGAAAATCCGAAGTTCAGGAAAATTGTAAGCACGAAGGAAATGGAATGGGTTGGAAAAGGCTGGGAAACGACACTTTACAATCACAATCGGCTTCTATGGCGCTATGATGGAGTGATCGGAGTTAAGAACGGATATGTCGATCAATCCCAGCATACGCTTGTGACTGCGGCAAAACGAAATGGTACGACTTTGATTGCTGTAACAATGAAAGCTGATACTTCCGAGCAAGCATACGAGGATACGATTGCACTTCTTGATTACGGATTTGGAAATTTTGAAACAGGAACGATTGAGAAGGGTACTGTTTTACACAATTCGGATGGGAAGGAAATTCGTATCGAGGAGGAGAAGCTTTTTACTCATAAAATGGGGGAAGGCGTTAAGACGAAGATTGATGAACGGGGATATTTGGTCGTTGAAAACAGTCAGCATGAAGAGATTGCATCGTTTCCGTTATTACCAAAAATGGATCAAAAAGTGGTGGCTAGTGAGTCACAGGCCGAACAGGCAAAGGAATCGGTCGGTTTACTTTCATGGATTGTTTCGATTGTGCCGATGATCGTAATTGGTGTGTTCCTGCTTCTCGTTTTAATGATCATACTTAGAATCCGACGAAAGGTACGGAATCGAAGGTTGGAGAGACTACGTAGAAGGCGAATGGCAAACGAAATCCACCAGAACGTTTTTAGAAGATAACTATTTAAAAATCGGAAAGGTGCCAGGCGATGGAAAACATGCCTAGGCACTTTTTTTATGAAAGGATAAACTTTCAGCTAAACCTAATTTGACGGTGAGGAATCCCGGGTTCAGTTTTTTTCCTTTAATGTACTAGTGAGTATGTTTTTTACGATACGCACAAAGTTTTTTCGGGTCTTTTTTACTACTCGTGGTCGATATATTGAGTTCAGTGGTTGATATAATCCAGTTCGTGGTCGATATATTGGATTCTGTGGTTGATATAATTCAATTCGTGGTCGATATATCGAATTCCGTGATTCAATTAACGTCCGTAATGGGGATTCAAGCCGTTAAATCTCGTACAATAGCATCTCAACTCACGCATAATTCGGTTTTTCCACTGAAATTGGCATTCGGCGGATGGATTTTGCACAGAAAACAGTGCGATCCCTCAATTTATTCCTCACAAATGTCCTGAACATTAACCCAGATGCATTTTACTAAAACTGGAGCGTAGGAAAATCTCCGCGTACTTTATTATAAACACTGGTTGATATAGGAAAAAGAGCAAAAATAAGTTATAATGATTGTGATAAGCAATATTCGACAAAATTCTCAGGGGAGCTCTCGAGATGAAATCTTTTACGATAAATGCTCAACTCATCATTTTGTTCAGTGCCATGCTTCTTACCAGCATTCACTTCTTTATTAAAGAGGTAGACAATTACATACCGTTTATTTCATTGTTCTTGCTTGGATTTATTCCGACATACATAATAGAGCTTAAAAAGCCTAAGTTTTATGAGCTTACCTATATGCTGAACTCAATTTACATAGCTTCACTTGCATACTACTTCATAGACATCCCACTCATAGAGGCCGTTTACTTTTTCATACCAATCAATGCATTATTGTTATCGGACAAAAGACTTTATGTATCTTCAATCGGACTTTCGCTCTTTTCCTTTCTCGTTTTAACAAAGAGTTCATTGCTTACTCAATCGGTCTTCCTTTCAATGTTTCTCGTATTTGCCATTCTATTAACCTTGGTTCGTACGCGATTAACAAATACAGTGGAGGAAAAAGAGTCGATGCTTCATGGAATCAAAGCCTTTTCATTAGCGGTTGAGGCAAAAGATATCAATACAGAAGGGCACTCAAAAAGGGTAGCCCACTATGCGGTTATGCTCGCAGAATCCCTCGATAATGATGAAATCGATTTAGATGAACTTGAAATGACCAGCATGATGCACGATATCGGAAAAATAAAGACGCCAGATGCGATCCTATTAAAGGAAGGAACGTTAACGGAACATGAGTATGAAATTATAAAAAAGCACCCGAACGATGGCATGAGGCTCGCAAAGTCGTTTGGATTTTCCGATGCTGTATTAAACGGAATTTTACATCACCATGAACAGTACGATGGAAAAGGGTATCCAGCAGGATTAAGAGGAGATGAGATACCTCTCTACAGTAGAATTCTTGCGATTGTCGATTCGTTTGACGCAATGACGAGTGATCGATCGTACCGGCCAGGACTATCCCCTCATATTAGTAAGGAGAAAATCGTTCGAAATAGTGGAAGGATGTATGATCCGGGCCTAGTTAGTGTATTTGAAAGGATTTATCCTGAGCTTGAAAAAAATTGCCTTGAACGTCAAATGAACTATGAAATACCAAAAAGTAAACTTTCATAGGAGGAAACATAAAATGCGTCAGGAGCCCTCTCGACAGATTGACTCAAAAGCATTGAAGGTATGGAAACTTTCCGGCTTGATCACCAGCTCAATTTTTATTTTGCTCGCAATAGGGAGTATTGTCCTTGCCATCCTTACCCCAGTGCCGTTTTGGATATCAATTCTTACAGTTATAGCTGCATTATTACTTACATATTTGTTTGTTGTTGTTATCCCGGAAATTCAATACCGTGTTTGGCGCTATGAAATTGATGAATATGAAATTGAGCTGAAATTCGGACTCTTTATTATCCGGAGAATCCTTGTGCCTATGGTACGTGTGCAGCATGTTGATACGAAACAAGGGCCTCTGTTACGCCGTTACCAGCTTTCTAGTGTAACGATTACGACTGCAGCGACTACTCATGAGATCCCAGCACTTGATAACGAAACAGCTAACCAAGTTCGAGACTTTATTTCACAGAGGGCAAGGGTAACAGAAGACGATGTATAAACCGAAACGATTACATCCGATCGCTGCAGGATTTTCGTTCATTAAATCCTTGAAAGAATGGGTATTTCCAATTATTCTTTATTTTTTCTTTGGCCCTGGTGAAGGGGAAACGATGGAATGGCTTTATTTTCTTCCATTTATTTTTATCGGGCTATTAGCTGTTTATGGAGTCCTTCACTGGTACCGTTTTACCTACTCTATTGAAAACGAAGATCTGAAAATTGAACAAGGTGTTTTCATTCGAAGCAAACGCTTCATTCCCAAAAAACGCATTCAATCAATAGACCACTCAGAAGGGATTCTCCATCGACCTTTTAATGTTGTAAAACTAAGGATTGAAACAGCGGGAGGTTCTGGCGGTGCCGAAGCCTCATTATCTGCGGTAAATAAAAAAGATGCTCAAGTCCTTGTTGAACTACTTCAGAAAAATACGGTCGATACGGAAAATGAAGAGGAGAGGGTAGTAAAGGAACGTCCTTCCTACCAATTTAAACTTTCCTCGAAGGACTTATGGATTGCCGCATCTACTTCCGGTGGGCTCGGTTTAGTCTTGTCCATTGTAGGTACGTTCGGTTCACAAATCGATAATCTATTACCAGAGGATTTTGTTTTTGGTGCTATGCAGTGGTTGAGTGGGTTTAGCTGGTTGTTTTTAGTGATAATAGGAGTACTTATCTTGATCTTTGCGTGGCTCTTATCCTTTTCCGGTGTGATTTTAAAATATGCGGGGTTTTCTATGGATCGGTACGGAGATCGAATTGTAATTAAAAGAGGGCTTTTTGAAAAGCGTGAGCTTACATTACCTGTGAAAAGAATTCAAGGTATACGGATTGTCGAAAGCATCATCAGGCAGCCATTTGGTTTTGCTACAGTTCATGTTGAAAGCGCTGGGGGAACAGCTTCGGATGAAGGGGTTTCCGCAATGCTTTTTCCAATCATTAAACGGTCGAAAATCAATCATGAGCTCGCCCAACTGCTACCTGAATACAGCATACCGTCTGATCTTAACGCATTACCGGAACGTTCGTTGAAGCGCTATATTCTTAAAGCGATCTTTCCATCGTTATTTCTTATATCGTTAATTTGGTTACTCCCATCACAGTGGTGGGCTTTGTTGATTTTACCCGTTATCATCTTTGCCTTATGGGGTATTCTTCAACATAAGGATGGGAAATGGAAGGTGGACCAATCCAATTTTTATTTACAAAATAGATTGATTTCAAGGTCATTATTGATCACTGAACGGAGACGTATGCAGCATTTTGAAGTGAAGCAGTCGATTTTTCAACGTCGAGCGCAGTTAGCAACCCTTTGTACGACGGTGTTATCTGGAGGGGTTGGCAGAAAGTTCGATTTAATGCACACAAGTGCTGAAGACGCCAAAACATTATTCACTTGGTATAGCAGAGAATGAACTGGCCAATATTCATTTTAATTCTGAAAAAATAGACACATGTAACCGATGGAACACCAAAAAGCAGAGGAACTGACTTGGCGCCAGGTCATAGATACTGGCTCAAAGAGATCCACTGCTTTTATTCATCCTGAGGAAATTAAACTCTTCGGGTTTTCCCGGCCAGTAAAATCGGGGCTAGCGCAGCTCCGCCAACTAAACCGAACAAATGCCCGAGTATATTAATATTCGGCATCACGAACGTCATCACAACACTGAGTACGAGAATGCTGAGAATGAGCTGCGAGTTACGGTGATCGATCAATTCCTTTCGTGCATAAATGATGTACACGAAGAATCCAAACAGACCGAATATCGCACCGGAAGCACCGATATGGCTATATCCCGGGCCTTCCAATAAGAAGGTTGCTATATTTGCTATCACACCTGCTCCAATATACCCGATGATAAACTTGAATTTCCCAATTATACGTTCCAAGGCAGGTCCGAACAGGTATAATGAAAACGTGTTAAAGAGAACATGAGGGAAAGACTGGTGGATGAATATCGGAGTAACGAGCCGCCAATATTCTCCTACAGCAATCGAATAATTATGCCCCATCGTATAAATTAGAACCAAGGAACTTACGTTTACAGCAATGAAAAGCAAAATGTGTACCACGATGATGGTAGACACAATCGGATATAGCCGAATAAAGGTTCGGAAATTCTCTGTACGAACAAACAAAAATAGACCCCCCTACATGTTTTTATTCAGTTTACCATATTTATGTAGGTTGGTTCTTATGCAACGATTACATGCCATTGATTTGGAGGCTTAATGTAGATGATTATCGGAACTGGAATAGATATTGTAGAGATTGAACGGATTAAAAAGACTCTCGAACGGCAACCACGTATTGCAGAACGGATATTAACGGACCTTGAGTACAAGTTGTTTCGCTCAATTCCAGGTAGGCAGATCGAGTTTCTTGCAGGGAGATTTGCAGCTAAGGAAGCCTATGCGAAAGCGATAGGAACTGGGATCGGAGGACAACTCAGCTGGAAGGATATTGAGGTATTACCAGATGAAACGGGTAAACCAATTATCTATAGTGATCGCTCATGGACCACCTTTGTATCCATTTCGCACAGTAAAGAATATGCAATCGCTCAAGTAATTCTCGAAAGCTCGTCACGCTAGTCTGCATATTGCTAGAAGTTGTCTCATATATTTGTAGTGCGGTTAGGAGGGAACATTGATGCATATGTGCAGATGGTCATGTAAATGCAACAGCCGCAGTAGCTTTTACAAGGGGGTGTAATTCAAACGGAATGTCCAGATTAACCGGGCTAACTATAAGCTAGCCAATTCCACATTCGTTTTTCTATTCTTTTTTTCGATAAGTTTTCATGTGTAGTTGGTGTCCTGCCCCCTATTAGCCCCTGTGTAAAAACCATCTGCTAATCATATGTCAGGTCCCTCTTTTGTCATCGATATGAGGCAAAGGAGATGAAAAAATTTGAAAAAAACATTGTCATTACTTGTTATGGCGCTCCTGATTCTAGCTCTTACAGCGTGTGGTTCCAAAAGTCAAAAAGATGTCGTATCAGATTTGAAAGGCATGCTAGAAGAAATGTCCGGTTATAAGGCACAGGCAACGATGACTCTTCAAACAGGAGAGAAACCTTTAACGTATAACATTGATGTTTGGCACAAAAAGCCAAGCTTTTACAGAGTAAGCTTGAAGAATTCAGAGAAAGACCAGAGTCAGATGATTCTCCGAAACAGTGAAGGCGTATTTGTCCTCACCCCTGCCCTGAACAAAAGCTTTCGTTTTCAAAGTGAGTGGCCTGAAAACAGCAGTCAGGTATATTTAATGGAATCCTTAATCAGCGATATCATCATGGACGATGATCGTACCTTTAAAGCAGGGGAAAATGGATACGTGTTCAACACCAAAACAAACTATCAAAATAAAAACCTTTATCAACAGGAAATCACATTGGATAAGAAAAATTTACTTCCGACCAGTGTGAAGGTCATGGATAAAGATTTAAAGGTTCTTGTAGAAGTGAAGTTTACGAAAAAGAAGCTTAATGCCAAGTTTGATGATGGTGCCTTTGATATGGAGCGAAATATGCAAGGTGCACTGAATGAAGTTCCTGCAATGGCCACAGAGAAGAAAGAATTTACAGCCGTATTTCCGGAGTTTGTTCCAGCAGGCACAACCCTCTTCAACCAGGTGAAAAGCAAAAATGGGGATGAGGTCATCCTGACTTATACCGGCGACGACCAATCGTTCACGATCATTCAACGACGAGCTGAAGTCGCACCTGCTACAAAGATGTTGACGATGAATAAAGGAGATGTCGTCAATCTCGGTTTTGCATTTGGAGTTTTGAAAGACAAAACCCTGACATGGTCATTTGATGGAGTGGATTATTACCTTGCGTCGAATGATCTTTCGGAAGAGCAAATGATTAATGTAGCGTCTTCGATGACTTTGGCACAAGGAAAATAAAACTTTGACAGGCTGAGAGAATTCGCTGCATTCTGATCAGCCTGTTTTTATACGTTGTTAGCAAGTTGTCTATTCGAGACTTTTTCTGCACCCATATTAATCTTGTCTATTCTGAAACAATTATCCGAAAACAGGAATTTACCTCATAACACCCCTTCATGTACAATAGAAGAAACAGTTTTAACTAGGAGTCGTGGTTATGCACTTTTATAGAGATACATGGGCAGAAATCAACTTGGACCACATTCGGCAAAACTATCTCCAAATACAAGGTCACCTTTCTGAAGGTACGAAATTAATGGGTGTGGTCAAAGCAAACGGATATGGACATGGAGCGGTGCAGGTCGCAAAGGTTTTAATTGAAAGCGGCATTGATTACCTTGCTGTCGCAGTGCTTGACGAGGCGCTCGAACTTCGTAACTCAGGCATAAAAACACCAATTCTCGTAATGGGTTTTGTAGCTCCTCAATATGCAAAGCTAGCAGCTAAGCATCGGATCTCATTAACGGTTTTTCAGGAGGAATGGATTGATGCAGTCGACCAGTCCTTGGATCAAACATTGTATGTGCACCTGAAAATCGATACTGGAATGGGACGACTTGGTATAAATGGAGAAAAAGAGGCAAAGATACTAATAAATAAAATTCAAAAAAATACGCGGCTAAAGTTAGAGGGCGCATTTACTCATTTTGCGACTGCTGATGAACTAGATTCAAAGCTCGTAAACCTACAGCGCGATCGGTTTTCAAAGTTCCTTTCAATATTAAAAGCAGAGGGTGTTTCACCGGAAGTGATTCACATGGGCAATAGTGCTGGGGCTATTCAGTTTCCTGACCTTGAGCAGAACTATGTTCGAGTGGGTATTTCCTTGTACGGTTTATCACCTTCAGAAGAAATTCGTTCAATTTTACCTTTTACTCTTTTGCCGGCTCTATCTTTACACAGCAACCTAAGTCATGTTAAAAAAATAAAGCCCGGGGATACAATCAGTTACGGGGCAACTTATCGAGCTGAAAAGGAAGAGTGGATCGGGACAATTCCGATAGGATATGCAGATGGCTGGCTAAGAAAGTATGCCGAAAAGGGTGAAGTACTCATCGAAGGTCAACGTGCGAAGATTGTCGGGCGCATTTGCATGGATCAGTTCATGGTGAGGATGCCTCATTATGTTAAGCCTGGTACAAAGATAACTCTGATTGGAAGCCAAAATGATGGGGTTATTACGGTCGATGAGATTGCGCGCCAAAATGGAACGATCAACTATGAAATACCCTGCTTAATCTCCTCACGAGTGCCAAGATGTTTCATGAAAAATGCTAAAATAGTTGAGACTATGAATGAAATATTAAATTTTTCGTAAATTAATAAAGGATTTATGCAAATATTGGCGAATACTTAGTGTGAGATTGCTTTGCATAAAAGCGATGAGAATGGTACTATAAATAGGGGATTTTACAGAGATCGTAGCAGTTAGCTGGAGGTGGATGTTTGTGTCCGATAAGAACACAAAACGAATCGTGATTAGCTTGCCGGAGCAACTGATTAATGAGGTGGACGGAGCGATTATGAACGAGAACTTGAACCGAAGTGAGTTTATTCATCAAGCTACAAAATTGTATTTGCGTGAACGAAAAAGCTGCCATATTCGTGAGACCATGCGTCAAGGGTATGCGGAAATGGCCAAAATTAATTTGAACATCGCATCAGAAGCCTTTCTTGCTGAGGAGGAAGCTGATCTAACTTTGGACCGCTTAGTTAGCGGGGTGTAATGATTTGATAGTGAAGCGTGGCGACGTTTACTTTGCAGATCTTTCTCCAGTAGTAGGGTCGGAGCAAGGAGGTATCCGGCCGGTATTGATTATACAAAATGATATCGGTAACCGGTTTAGTCCAACAGTAATCGTCGCGGCCATTACAGCCCAGATTCAAAAGGCTAAACTACCTACTCATGTGGAAATCAGTGCGAAAAAGTATAAGTTTGAACGGGACTCAGTCATTTTGCTGGAGCAGATTCGTACAATCGATAAACAAAGACTTACAGACAAGATTACACAACTGGACGAAGAAATGATGAAGAAAGTCGATGAAGCGCTGCAAATCAGTCTTGGACTTATTGATTTTTAACAAATCGATATGACTTTGATGAGCACTGAATTTATCAACAACATCATAGGTATAGGGGGCTGCTGTTAGGAATCAGCGGCTTTTTTATTTGCTTTAAAAAGACAACCTTGAATTCTTTAATATACCGATAACCACAGTACAACGTATTGTGGTTTTTGTTTTGCGTTCGGAAGGGTTTGAAGTTTTCAGTATGAGTGTGAATCTAGGGTCTTTTTTACTATGCGTGGTCGATATATTGCGTTTTGTGGTTGATATATTTCAATTCGTGGTCGATAAAACAGGTTCTGTGGTTGATATAATTCGATTAGTGGCCGATATATCGGATTCCATGATTGAATTATCGCTTATAGCGGAGGTGAATGCTAGTAACCTTCCCAAAAAGGCACCTCAAATTACGAATAATTAGCCTTTTTCCACCAAATTGCATTCAATGGATACATTTTTTACACAGAAAACACACTTAACCTTTGATTAATTCCTCACCATAGCCCACTTCATCATCCATATCCCTTCGATTAGCTTTAAACAAAACGTGAGCGAAGGAAAATCTCCACTTTGATCCTATTTTTGATTCATTTTCATCACCCCACCTAAATAATGGAACTTAATCCTTAAATCATTGAAACATTCCGACAATAATGAAATAATGCTTTTATCGACACTTATTGGACGGAGGAGAAAGTATGGACAAAACAGTATATCAGGTTATGAAACAGGAACGGCTTTCGATCATTGAAAAATGGAAAAAAGAAATGAACAATTATCAGGAATTCGAACGTGAATTAACCAATGTTACGGATGATGTATTCCAAAATACAAACCTCGAATATATTGAAAAACTATTGAATCACGCTTCGCTCGAAAACGAAACCATTTCACCTGATTTACGTGATTTTTTTGAACGGATCATACAAGTTGGTTGGCCATTGAACTATCTGACGAAGGGGCTCCAAGCGTTTCGTCGAGTGGCAATTAAAACGGTGCTGGATAAAAACTATGACATGGAAAAGGCCATTAACGTATACGATTTAATCGATCGTTCGGTAGATGGACTATTGAATGAGATTGTTAAATTCTCAAATCAGACATGGAGAAACACCATTTCCGTTCAGAAAACGGCGCTGTTAGAGCTTTCCGCACCTTTAATTCCAGTGTTCGAACAGATAACTGTAATGCCATTGATTGGAACGATTGATACAGAACGGGCAAAATTGATTATGGAAAATTTGCTTGAAGGTGTAATCAATCATCGTTCCCAAGTGGTATTGATAGATATAACAGGTGTTCCTGTCGTGGACACGATGGTGGCACACCATATTATTCAGGCTGCTGAGGCCGTCCGTCTTATCGGATCGAAGTGTATTCTCGTAGGTATAAGACCTGAAATTGCTCAGACAATCGTAAATCTAGGTATTGATCTTAGTGATTTTCCGACGAGGAGTACTCTTCTTAAAGGAATTGAGTCTGCACTCGAGTTGACGAATAAAAAAATTGAATCGTTATCTTAGGAGGGGTTTGGGTGAGAATACCAATATTAAAGTTTCATGATTATTTACTCATTTCGATTCAAATGGAACTAGATGACAAAACTGCTCTTCAGTTTCAGGAAGATCTTTTAAATAAAATCCATGATACAGATGCAAAGGGTGTTGTCATAGACCTGACTTCTGTAGAAATGGTGGATTCGTTCATTGCAAAAGTGCTGGGTGACGTAGTGAAGATGTCAAATCTTATGGGGGCGAAAGTCGTACTAACCGGAATACAACCGCCAGTTGCCATCACCTTGATTGACCTGGGTATCAATATGAGAAATGTTCCTACATCATTAGATTTAGAACAAGGACTAGATAAACTCCGACTGGAATTGGAGGGATGAGTATGACCGTCCAATCCTGTATTGATGTGAGAAATGAATGGGACATAGTCAGTGCCCGTCAACTGGGCAGGGACTTAGCAAAAGAACTGGGGTTTTCCAGCGTCGATCAAGCAAGAATTACGACAGCAATCTCAGAGCTTGCACGAAACATTTACTTATATGCTGGAAACGGTAAAGTCTGTATCAAGCCAGTGGAGGAAGGAACGCGAAAGGGACTGCACATTGTAGCGAGTGATACAGGTCCTGGCATACAGGATATCCGAAAAGTAATGCAAGACGGATATACGACATCCGGCGGACTTGGAGCAGGTTTACCAGGGGTTAAGCGTTTGATGGACGAGTTCACGATCAACTCTACAGTTGAAACCGGAACTGAGATCCTCATTACGAAATGGCTCCGCTAGGAGGAGGAAACATGGTGGGGGATAGAGATATTCTGATAGAACGCTACCAACAGTTCTTATCTTCATATTTAAGCGGGAAGACAGAACAAGCGTTATATAAAGCACAACAATTCAGTCGGAAGATGCTTGAACAAAGCATTTCACCTGAAGAAGTGATTAACATGCATTCTACCGTTTTAGAAACGATTAATGGGGACATCCCTGAGGAAATACGCGATTCGTTCGATTTTTTGATTGAAGTGATGATGGGTTATGGAATGGCGTATCGTGAACACCAGATTTTAAGAGACAAACAAATGGCGCTTGAATCTGAGATCGAAGTGGCTGCGAGTATGCAACAAACATTGCTACAAGGCGACATTCCAGAAACCGATAAATTGGATATAGGGGTTATCAGTAAAGCAGCAAAGCAAATGAGCGGGGATTACTACCATTTTGTCCAGAACAGCCCACAGTCAATCGGTGTGGCTGTCGCTGACATTATCGGGAAAGGGGTTCCCGCTGCTCTTTGTATGTCCATGATTAAATATGCGATGGACAGTTTGCCGGAAAAACAGAACCACCCAAGCATGGTGTTGGAAAATTTAAACCGGGTAGTAGAACAGAATGTCGATCCAACCATGTTCATTACAATGTTCTACGGCCATTACAACACGGATGTTCATCGCTTTCATTATGCCGGGGCGGGACATGAACCGGGTTTTTATTACGATGCTAAGAACGATAACTTTGAAGAATTCACTGCCAAAGGTCTTGTTCTCGGTGTTGCAAAAGCAACAAAGTATCAATCGTACGAAAAAGATATCGAGTCGGGAGATATGATTCTCTTGCTTTCAGATGGTGTTACAGAATGTAGGACGAGCAAAGGGTTTATATCCCGCGAAGAAATCGTAACGTTGATCCGTTCTTACATGCACTTGAGTGCCCAGGGAATCGTTGAAAATGTCTATTCGGATCTGGAACAGCTACAGGATTTTGAATTACGGGATGACTTTACTTTGATAATTTTACGAAGAGTGGTTTAATGAATCCCAATTGGTGGTATCCATATAATTATATGTCTATATCTTCAAGGGGGAAAGGATAATGAACCTGCAAATCCAGAAAGAAACAGAAGGAAATAAGGAGACTCTTTTACTAAAGGGTGAAGTTGATGCCTATACAGTACCGAAGCTGAAGGATATGCTCTTGAGCTTAGCCGAACAAGAAGGGCAAGAGATCGTTGTTGATCTCAGGGGTGTTCAATACATGGATAGTACTGGGCTTGGGGTATTCGTCGGAGCGTTGAAGTCCTCTCAACAACATAGAAGCTCACTGAAATTAACAGGGATGACAGATCGTGTACAACGATTGTTCCAAATTACAGGTCTTACCGACGTGATGAATATTGAGCAGTGCACGGAGGGGGAGGCAAGATGAACGATTATATCGAAATGACAATTCCAGCAAAAGCGGACTATGTTGGTGTCGCTCGATTAACAGTTTCTGGCATTGCCAACCGTATGGGGTACACGTTTGATGAAATTGAGGATATTAAGATTGCTGTATCTGAAGCGATAACCAATGCAGTAAATCATGCATACGGGGAGGAAGTCGAAGGATATATCCAGCTAACGTATGGAATCTTCGATGATAAGTTAGAAATCACCGTCAGAGATACGGGCAAAAGCTTTAACGTTGAAGAAGCAACAAAAGCAATGGGACCTGTAAATAACAAAGCGATTGATCAGATAAGTGAAGGAGGGTTGGGGCTTTTCTTAATTGAATCGTTAATGGATCAAGTTCAAATTAACGAAAAAGCAGGGGTGGTAGTCGTGATGACGAAGTACCTTAACAGAGATGGGGTGGATGAAATTGTCGACCAATACAAGCCAGCCCGCTCACAATAAGGACCATATCTACGAACTGTTAAATCAATTACGTGAAGACCCGCAAAACCAGGAAATTCAAACGATTCTGGTCGAGCATTACAGGGACCTGGTCCACTCACTTGCACGGAAATTCTCTAAAGGTAGAAGCATTCACGATGATCTTGTACAGGTCGGGATGATTGGTTTATTGGCGGCGTTTCGTCGGTTTGATCCCGAGTTTGGTAGAAGTTTTGAATCCTTTGCGGTTCCAACTATAATTGGTGAGATCAAACGGTTTATACGAGACAAAACGTGGAGTGTTCATGTTCCACGACGAATCAAGGAACTTAGCCCTAAAATAAAACGAGCAGTTGAAGAGCTTACAAACGAACTTCAACGGTCTCCGCGCGTTGAAGAAATCGCAAATTATTTGGATGCTTCTGAGGAAGAAGTGCTGGAAACGATGGAGATGGGAAAAAGCTACCAGGCCCTTTCAGTCGATAGCTCGATTGAAGCAGATTCGGAAGGAAGCACTGTTACGCTTCTTGATCTCGTCGGAAGTCCTGAAGATGGCTATGAACAAGCCGACCAGCGTATGTTACTTGAGAAGGCATTCAAGGTATTAACAGAACGCGAACAGGAAATTCTTAAATGTACGTATTTTGAAAATTTAAGTCAAAAAGAAACAGGCACACGATTGGATATATCTCAAATGCATGTATCTCGATTACAGAGAAGAGCACTTGAAAAGCTAAGGGATGCAATACGTGTCAGTCCTTCGGAGGCATTAAAATGATTGAAGAGCACGTTCATGAACATAGTGACATCAGCGCGTTTCAACGATCGAAAAAAGCTGGACAATGTAACGGCGACAGTTACTATGTTAAGGAGACAAGCGATTATTTTATTTGTGTGGTAGCGGATGGCCTTGGAAGTGGTCAGGCTGCACGTGAGGCATCCTTAAAAGCTGTAAAAGTTGTCGAAAAACACCATGATCTTGATGTAGAGTCGTTAATGTCGTTGTGTAACCAAGCACTTTTCCAAACAAGAGGAGCAGTCATTACCTTATTTAAGTTTTACTTTAAGGAGCAAAAGCTTGAATACTGCGGTATCGGTAACATCCGGCTAATGATCAGTGCTCCGAATGGGACAATACTGAACCCGTTATCGAAAACAGGCTTTTTATCAGGAAGACCTTCGAAATTCTCCGCTAAACAAATCAATTATCAGAAAGACTCGATGTTTATTGTCCATTCAGATGGCATTGATTTATCATCTGTAGATAAACGCATCGTTTTAAAAGCGAAAGATCCTCGTATAGCAGCTCGGTATCTTCAACAAAAAGGGCTTCCGAATGTCGATGACTTAACATGTGTAATCGGTAAAATAAATTGAGGGGTTTAACTCAGAAGAAGTCTGGCGTGTTTTGCTAGACGGAAAGCATGCATGGCTGCCTTGATGCGGCCAGCTATTGAGTTGCCTCTCTTTTTTGTGTGTTGAAAAGCGACCTGCATAGCATGTGCTTTTCTGATAATAAATTGAGGGTCGGTTTCTGACATGAGCACAATACCATGAAATTGATGTAGAATCTGTTGTGAATTTGATACACTATATAACGTATGAACGTCCATTTGAGGAGGAACGATTTTGGAAGCTAATAAAGACCTTATTACACATGTAGCAAATGAAACGAAGTTATCGATAAAGAACGTCAAAAACATCATCAACCTTTTAGAAGAAGGGAATACGGTACCATTTATTGCGCGCTACAGAAAAGAATTGACTGGCGCAGCAGATGAGGTGCAAATTCGAGATGTCTCAGAAGCATGGGAATATAAACAAAACTTAGAGCAACGTAAAAGTGAAGTTTTACGATTAATAGAAGAACAAGATAAGCTGACAGAAGAGCTTCAGACAGAAATACATAATGCAACAAAGCTACAGCAAGTAGAAGATTTGTACCGACCATATAAGCAGAAAAGAAGAACGAGAGCGACTGTTGCCAAAGAAAAGGGACTCGAGCCACTTGCGGAAACGATCCTACAGCAAGACCGTTCTGCAAATCTCATTTTAGAAGCGGAATCGTTTTTGTCGGAAGAAAAAGAGGTACTCACTGCAGAGGATGCTCTTCAGGGAGCGGAGGATATCATTGCCGAGTCGGTTTCGGATGATTCGGACAACCGCTCATGGATACGGACGATTTCTTATCAGGAAGGAATTATTGAAACAGCAGTAAAAAAAGAAGACGACACGGGCAGCAAGACGTATGAAATGTATTATGAATACCAAGAGCCAGTACGAAAGATCGTGCCCCATCGAATTCTTGCGGTTAACCGTGGGGAGAAGGAGGGTGTCTTAAGAGTATCGATTTCAGCACCTGCAGATAAGATCATCCGTCGCTTAATTGAAAAATATGTAAAAGGCACCTCACCTGCGAAAGAATATGTTGAACGAGCCATTATTGATGCATACAAGCGGTTGATTGCACCTTCAATTGAGCGGGACATCCGAAATGAGCTCACCGAACGGGCGGACGCACAGGCAATCCGGATTTTCTCTGAGAACTTGCGTCACTTGCTATTGCAGCCACCACTTAAGGGGAAAATTGCACTTGGAATAGACCCAGGCTATCGAACGGGGTGTAAGCTAGCGGTTGTGGATGATACGGGAAAGGTTTTAGACATAAATGTTATATATCCGACACCACCTCGGTCTGATATTGAAAAGTCCAAAGCGGTTTTAGAAGAAATGATCAATCAGCACAATGTCGAGGTCATTGCGATTGGAAATGGAACAGGCTCTAGAGAAACGGAACAGTTCACCAGTGATCTCATTAAAGATTTGGACCGGCCCCTTGCATACTTGATCGTAAATGAAGCAGGGGCAAGTGTCTATTCGGCTTCCGATATTGCAAGACAGGAGTTTCCTCAATTCCAAGTCGAAGAACGGAGTGCAGTTTCCATTGCAAGACGACTTCAGGATCCATTAGCGGAGTTAGTGAAAATTGACCCGAAATCGATCGGTGTAGGGCAATACCAACATGATGTTTCCCAAAAGAACTTAAACAATTCACTAACGTTTGTGGTCGAAACAGTGGTTAATCAAGTTGGTGTAAATGTAAACACAGCCTCATCTTCCTTATTGCAATACGTTGCCGGGTTATCGAAAACAGTTGCGAACAATATCGTAAACAAGAGGGATGAGGAAGGAAAATTCATAGATCGAGGACAGCTGAAAAAAATACCTCGACTCGGTGCCAAGACCTATGAACAATGTATTGGATTTTTACGTATTATCGAAGGGAAGAACCCGTTAGACCAAACACCGATTCACCCAGAGAGTTACAACGACACACGTCGATTACTTGATCTGCTGCAAGTAACAGAACAGGATATTGGTTCTGAAGAGATGAAGAGGAAACTCAGCGCCATCAATGTATCGGAATACGCAGAAAAACTCGGGATCGGTGAATTGACCCTAAAGGATATTATCGATTCCCTTGCAAAACCATCAAGGGATCCTCGTGATGAAGTAACGAAACCTCTATTGAAAACAGATGTATTAAAGATGGAGGATTTGAAGGAAGGTATGGAGCTCGAAGGAACGGTTCGAAATGTAGTCGATTTCGGAGCATTTGTCGATATCGGTGTAAAACAAGACGGATTGGTTCATATCTCGAAGCTGAGCAACAACTATGTAAAGCATCCGATGGATGTCATCCATGTCGGTGAAGTCGTCAAAGTGTGGGTAGAGCAAGTCAACCTTCAGAAACAACGAATTGCATTGACGATGGTTCAAAGGTAAGGGAAACTGACGTATAAACGGCAAAAAGCACTGCTTTAAGGGCAGTGTTTTTTTCTGTAAAAAAACCAACATTGGTTTAGAAGTTTAATCTGGTAACGGTCTTTGTTTAAGTATGCGGTCCGTAGTTGCTTTTTAAACCAGTAAGGCATATGAGCCCCTCCCCACTTTCCTTAATGGTAGTTATTAGTTTATGTAGTATAGCTTGCACATGTTCATTTCAAGCTCTTTTCTTTTCATAAAAAGGAGAACATGCGAAAATTACTTAAAGAAGTATTTGAAATCCGCCGTTTTGAAAACCCTATAAGAGGGGATGAGGAAAATGATGAAGCAAACAGAGCTGCAACAATTAGTAGAAGAAATATCCGCGACTTATTTCAATCGTCCATTTTTGCATGTTGCCCGTTTTAATAAGCGATTGAAAACAACTGGCGGACGTTATTTATTAGAAAGCCATGATATAGAAATTAACCCTAAGCAACTTGAAGTACACGGTATGGATGATTTGATCGGTATCATAAAGCATGAACTGTGTCATTATCACCTTCATTTATTGAATAGAGGATATAAGCACCGGGATCGTGATTTTAAACAACTGCTGAATGAAGTCGGAGGTACACGCTTTTGTCAAACACTCCCTGGACAACGGCGAACAGAATCAGTAAAATACATTTACACATGCAAAGGCTGTAACCAGCGTTATACGAGAAAAAGGAAAGTCGATACTCGCCGGTTTGTTTGTGGAAAATGCAGCGGAAAATTAATTCTGAAATAGATATTGACTATGAAAATTGGTTGTGTTACTTTAATTAAGTCGCTACAGAGACAGGCGTTACATCCTTTTGTAGCAGACGGTTTAAAGTGACAATACAAAGCGAAAAAAGTTATTGACTTTAACCGAAAGATATTGTACAATATTTATTGTCGCTAAAAAACACATACGTACTATTCCGCAGTAGCTCAGTGGTAGAGCTATCGGCTGTTAACCGATCGGTCGTAGGTTCGAGTCCTACCTGCGGAGCCATGGAGAAGTACCCAAGTGGCTGAAGGGGCGCCCCTGCTAAGGGTGTAGGTCGTGTAAGCGGCGCGAGGGTTCAAATCCCTCCTTCTCCGCCATCTAAAATATGGCCCCTTGGTCAAGTGGTTAAGACACCGCCCTTTCACGGCGGTAACACGGGTTCGAATCCCGTAGGGGTCACCATTAACGTTCTATAATATTAGTTGATGAATTTGATGCAAACTTATCATTTATCAAACGGACCCGTGGTGTAGGGGTTAACATGCCTGCCTGTCACGCAGGAGATCGCCGGTTCAAATCCGGTCGGGTCCGCCATTATTCAATTTAAGATTCAACACCTTTTCATTAATGGGCTATAGCCAAGCGGTAAGGCAACGGACTTTGACTCCGTCATGCGTTGGTTCGAATCCAGCTAGCCCAGCCATCTTTTTTATTTATTTTTGCTCAGTTGGTAGAGCAACGAACAAAACTTCATGAATAAGCTGTGAGTTGTCCCGACGCAGCACACTACGATAGCATTAGCTTGTAGAGGAAGGGACATAAAGGTGAGTAATCACCATATTAGCAAGAGCCATTAGCTCAGTTGGTAGAGCATCTGACTTTTAATCAGAGGGTCGAAGGTTCGAGTCCTTCATGGCTCACCATTTTTTTCGCGGGTGTGGCGGAATTGGCAGACGCGCTAGACTTAGGATCTAGTGTCCTTGTGACGTGGGGGTTCAAGTCCCTTCACCCGCACCACATTTAAACTCTGGTATCAACAAACTACGAGGTTACAATAGGGTAGTTGCTTTCTTATGCTTTAAAGCCAATTTAGCGGTCGTGGCGGAATGGCAGACGCGCTAGCTTGAGGGGCTAGTGGGTGTATACCCGTGGAGGTTCGAGTCCTCTCGACCGCACCATAAAATTTGATTTCTATAAAATATGCGCCCTTAGCTCAGCTGGATAGAGTGTTTGACTACGAATCAAAAGGTCGGGAGTTCGAATCTCTCAGGGCGCGCCATATTACGGGAAGTGGCTCAGCTTGGTAGAGCACCTGGTTTGGGACCAGGGGGTCGCAGGTTCAAATCCTGTCTTCCCGACCATCTTTTTTGCGGGTGTAGTTTAGTGGTAAAACAAGAGCCTTCCAAGCTCTGGTCGTGAGTTCGATTCTCATCACCCGCTCCATTATATTTATGGGCCTATAGCTCAGCTGGTTAGAGCGCACGCCTGATAAGCGTGAGGTCGGTGGTTCGAGTCCACTTAGGCCCACCATAAATAATTCCCTTTTATTAGAGATTACTTCTCTTTCTGATCTCCACAAAGCAAAACATCAACAAAATAATCGTTGACATGATGTTGGGTGGATGATATACTAGAGGGGTCGCTTCAAAAAGAGGACGATTATTAACAGCTCTTTGAAAACTGAACAAAAGCCAAGCGTGAAACGGACCTACATGGATTTATGGTTCTTCGGTTAAGAACGTCACGTCCTGTGACAACACCGAAGTTAGCATAAGTAAAAACTGCGTTGATTTTTCATCGCAGACACGAAAATGGTTACATTTTTGTGTTGACATCCATGTGCGTCACAATTTTTATTATTTAAACTATGAGCAAGTCAAACTTCAACTTTATTGGAGAGTTTGATCCTGGCTCAGGACGAACGCTGGCGGCGTGCCTAATACATGCAAGTCGAGCGAACCGACGAGGAGCTTGCTCCTTAGAGGTTAGCGGCGGACGGGTGAGTAACACGTGGGCAACCTGCCTGTAAGACTGGGATAACTCCGGGAAACCGGGGCTAATACCGGATAACTTTTCTCTCTGCATAGGGAGAAGATAAAAGATGGCTTCGGCTATCACTTACAGATGGGCCCGCGGCGCATTAGCTAGTTGGTGAGGTAAGGGCTCACCAAGGCGACGATGCGTAGCCGACCTGAGAGGGTGATCGGCCACACTGGGACTGAGACACGGCCCAGACTCCTACGGGAGGCAGCAGTAGGGAATCTTCGGCAATGGACGAAAGTCTGACCGAGCAACGCCGCGTGAGTGAGGAAGGCCTTCGGGTCGTAAAACTCTGTTGTCAGGGAAGAACAAGTACCGTTCGAACAGGGCGGTACCTTGACGGTACCTGACCAGAAAGCCACGGCTAACTACGTGCCAGCAGCCGCGGTAATACGTAGGTGGCAAGCGTTGTCCGGAATTATTGGGCGTAAAGCGCGCGCAGGCGGTCTCTTAAGTCTGATGTGAAAGCCCACGGCTCAACCGTGGAGGGTCATTGGAAACTGGGGGACTTGAGTACTGGAGAGGAGAGTGGAATTCCACGTGTAGCGGTGAAATGCGTAGATATGTGGAGGAACACCAGTGGCGAAGGCGGCTCTCTGGCCAGTAACTGACGCTGAGGCGCGAAAGCGTGGGGAGCAAACAGGATTAGATACCCTGGTAGTCCACGCCGTAAACGATGAGTGCTAGGTGTTGGGGGGTTCCACCCTCAGTGCTGACGTTAACACATTAAGCACTCCGCCTGGGGAGTACGACCGCAAGGTTGAAACTCAAAGGAATTGACGGGGGCCCGCACAAGCAGTGGAGCATGTGGTTTAATTCGAAGCAACGCGAAGAACCTTACCAGGTCTTGACATCCTTCGCTACTTCTAGAGATAGAAGGTTCCCCTTCGGGGGACGAAGTGACAGGTGGTGCATGGTTGTCGTCAGCTCGTGTCGTGAGATGTTGGGTTAAGTCCCGCAACGAGCGCAACCCTTGATCTTAGTTGCCAGCATTCAGTTGGGCACTCTAAGGTGACTGCCGGTGACAAACCGGAGGAAGGTGGGGACGACGTCAAATCATCATGCCCCTTATGACCTGGGCTACACACGTGCTACAATGGATGGTACAAAGGGCAGCAAAACCGCGAGGTTGAGCGAATCCCATAAAGCCATTCTCAGTTCGGATTGCAGGCTGCAACTCGCCTGCATGAAGCCGGAATTGCTAGTAATCGCGGATCAGCATGCCGCGGTGAATACGTTCCCGGGCCTTGTACACACCGCCCGTCACACCACGAGAGTTTGTAACACCCGAAGTCGGTGGGGTAACCTTTTGGAACCAGCCGCCGAAGGTGGGACAGATGATTGGGGTGAAGTCGTAACAAGGTAGCCGTATCGGAAGGTGCGGCTGGATCACCTCCTTTCTAAGGAGTCCTTTTAGGACATCACGCTTTGGCTTTTGTTTAGTTTTGAAAGAGCTATTTGTTCTTTCAGAACATTCTTCATGTAAATGGAGAACTTCGTTCCTTGAAAACTAGATAACGAAAATTCTTGATAACAAGACATCGAAACTATGCGTTAATGTGATGCTTCGGCATCATGAAAACCGATACTCACGAGCGATCGTGAGCATCATTGGTTAAGTTATGAAGGGCGCACGGTGAATGCCTTGGCACTAGGAGCCGAAGAAGGACGGGACGAACACCGATATGCCTCGGGGAGCTGTAAGTAGGCTTTGATCCGGGGATTTCCGAATGGGGGAACCCACTGTCCGTAATGGGACAGTATCCATACCTGAATACATAGGGTATGAGAAGGCAGACCTGGGGAACTGAAACATCTTAGTACCCAGAGGAAGAGAAAGCAATTGCGATTTCCTGAGTAGCGGCGAGCGAAACGGAATCAGCCCAAACCAAGAGGCTTGCCTCTTGGGGTTGTAGGACACTCTATACGGAGTCAGAAAGGAACGGCGTAGGTGAAGTGGTCTGGAAAGACCCGCCAGAGGAGGTAACAGCCCTGTAGCCAAAACGTCGCTCCCTCCAGAGTGGATCCTGAGTACGGCGGGACACGTGAAACCCCGTCGGAAGCTGGGAGGACCATCTCCCAAGGCTAAATACTCCCTAGTGACCGATAGTGAACCAGTACCGTGAGGGAAAGGTGAAAAGCACCCCGGAAGGGGAGTGAAAAAGATCCTGAAACCGTGTGCCTACAAGTAGTCGGAGCCCGTTAACGGGTGACGGCGTGCCTTTTGTAGAATGAACCGGCGAGTTACGATTACGTGCAAGGTTAAGTTGAAAAGACGGAGCCGCAGCGAAAGCGAGTCTGAACAGGGCGAATCGAGTACGTGGTCGTAGACCCGAAACCGAGTGATCTACCCATGTCCAGGGTGAAGTTCAGGTAACACTGAATGGAGGCCCGAACCCACGCACGTTGAAAAGTGCGGGGATGAGGTGTGGGTAGGGGTGAAATGCCAATCGAACTCGGAGATAGCTGGTTCTCCCCGAAATAGCTTTAGGGCTAGCCTCGTGGCTAGAGTTCTGGAGGTAGAGCACTGATTGGACTAGGGGTCCCCACAGGATTACCGAATTCAGTCAAACTCCGAATGCCAGCAACTTATCCACGGGAGTCAGACTGCGAGTGATAAGATCCGTAGTCGAAAGGGAAACAGCCCAGACCATCAGCTAAGGTCCCCAAGTATACGTTAAGTGGAAAAGGATGTGGAGTTGCCCAGACAACCAGGATGTTGGCTTAGAAGCAGCCACCATTTAAAGAGTGCGTAATAGCTCACTGGTCGAGTGACTCTGCGCCGAAAATGTACCGGGGCTAAACGTATCACCGAAGCTATGGATTGTACCGATGGTACAGTGGTAGGGGAGCGTTCAAAGGGCAGAGAAGCGAGACCGGAAGGACTCGTGGAGCGCTTTGAAGTGAGAATGCCGGTATGAGTAGCGAAAAGAGAAGTGAGAATCTTCTCCATCGAAAGCCCAAGGTTTCCTGAGGAAGGCTCGTCCGCTCAGGGTTAGTCGGGACCTAAGCCGAGGCCGAAAGGCGTAGGCGATGGCCAACAGGTTGAAATTCCTGTACCACCTCCTTTCCGTTTGAGCAACGGGGGGACGCAGGAAGGTAGGGAGAGCGCGCTTTTGGATATGCGCGTCCAAGCAGTTAGGCCGGTGGATAGGCAAATCCGTCCACCATAACGGCGGAGCTGTGATGGCGAGGGAACTAAAGTACCGAAGTCCCTGATCCTACACTGCCAAGAAAAGCCTCTAGCGAGGAAAGAGGTGCCCGTACCGCAAACCGACACAGGTAGGCGAGGAGAGAATCCTAAGATGCTCGGGAGAACTCTCGTTAAGGAACTCGGCAAAATGACCCCGTAACTTCGGGAGAAGGGGTGCTCTGATAGGGTGCAAGCCCGAGAGAGCCGCAGTGAAAAGATCCAAGCGACTGTTTAGCAAAAACACAGGTCTCTGCGAAGCCGTAAGGCGAAGTATAGGGGCTGACACCTGCCCGGTGCTGGAAGGTTAAGAGGAGGGGTTATCCCTTACGGGAGAAGCTCTGAATCGAAGCCCCAGTAAACGGCGGCCGTAACTATAACGGTCCTAAGGTAGCGAAATTCCTTGTCGGGTAAGTTCCGACCCGCACGAAAGGTGCAACGACTTGGATACTGTCTCAACGAGAGACCCGGTGAAATTATAGTACCTGTGAAGATGCAGGTTACCCGCGACAGGACGGAAAGACCCCATGGAGCTTTACTGTAGCCTGATATTGGATTTTGGTATCGTTTGTACAGGATAGGTAGGAGCCTAAGAAGCCGGACCGCCAGGTTCGGTGGAGGCGTCGGTGGGATACTACCCTGACGGTATTGAAATTCTAACCCAGGACCGTGATCCGGTTCGGAGACAGTGTCAGGTGGGCAGTTTGACTGGGGCGGTCGCCTCCTAAAGTGTAACGGAGGCGCCCAAAGGTTCCCTCAGAATGGTTGGAAATCATTCGCAGAGTGTAAAGGCACAAGGGAGCTTGACTGCGAGACCTACAAGTCGAGCAGGGACGAAAGTCGGGCTTAGTGATCCGGTGGTTCCGCATGGAAGGGCCATCGCTCAACGGATAAAAGCTACCCTGGGGATAACAGGCTTATCTCCCCCAAGAGTCCACATCGACGGGGAGGTTTGGCACCTCGATGTCGGCTCATCGCATCCTGGGGCTGAAGTAGGTCCCAAGGGTTGGGCTGTTCGCCCATTAAAGCGGTACGCGAGCTGGGTTCAGAACGTCGTGAGACAGTTCGGTCCCTATCCGTCGCGGGCGCAGGAAATTTGAGAGGAGCTGTCCTTAGTACGAGAGGACCGGGATGGACACACCGCTGGTGTACCAGTTGTTCCACCAGGAGCATAGCTGGGTAGCTACGTGTGGACGGGATAAGTGCTGAAAGCATCTAAGCATGAAGCCCCCTCAAGATGAGATTTCCCATCGCGTCAAGCGAGTAAGATCCCTCAGAGAAGATGAGGTTGATAGGTCTGGTGTGGAAGCGTGGTGACACGTGGAGCTGACAGATACTAATTGATCGAGGACTTAACCTCAAAAAATCGATGTTTGAGTCAAGAATGGACGTTATCTAGTTTTGAAGGAATGTGGTTTCCTAAACAAAGGAACTTCGACTAAAGACCACCACGTCCTGTGGTGAACATCGAAGTCAACACATCCTGTATAAGTAGTCTGGTGACGACGGCGAAGAGGTCACACCCGTTCCCATGCCGAACACGGAAGTTAAGCTCTTCAGCGCCAATGGTAATTGGGGGCTTCCCCCTGTGAGAGTAGGACGTCGCCGGGCGCAAAAAGGTGAAACGAGTATCAATCGTTTCATCTTTTTTTGTATTGGAATGAAAAGGTTCGGATAATAAATGAAGAGTTTCGATCACAAATCATCCTTTCCGATAATAAACGTATATTTCGGATAACAATGTATCATAAAGCAGCTTACCACAACGTGAATAATCCTTAGGTAAGGACGAAACGAGGTAATCGCGTTTCTGCAGAATCAATTTTGTGAGGAAAATGGGTTCAAAGTAGGCTAAATGTACAAGTCCTGTGAGAGTAGGACGTCGCCGGACATAAAAAGGTGAAACGGACAGTAATCGTTTCGTCTTTTTTATTTGATTAAAAAAAATACGGATAAACAAACTCCCACTTTGGATGTAGAGGGAACAAGGTACCAATACCCAGAATGTATGATAGTGCTTGATACCTTGAATATTATTGGAATTCAATCCAAAAACTAAGTGTCAAGAATTAAGAAGGAGCAGATTAAATGAATATATTGCTCTTTATAGTTTATGGACTTATAGGTTTGAAATTTGGTAAGTGGAAAAATTTTAACGTATTTTATCCAACCCTTCTCTTTTTTATCATTGGGGATCTTTTATACCAATTCCTATTATTTGAACATACTATGTGGATGTTTCATCCAGTTGGATTGATTGATAAATGGTTCCACCTAAATCATACGTTGATTGTACTTGGGAAAATGATGATTCAATACCCGGTAACCATTGCCATTTTTCTTGCGCAAATGCCTTCAGATAATACAAACAAATTGCTTTGGGTCGGTCTATGGTCAGGAATTTATGCTGTTTTTGAAGGAGTTGCACAATTATCAGGTATTTTAACTTATCATCGTGGTTGGCATTATGGGTGGGATTTAATATTTAATGTCATTATTTTTTCAATGTTGTTATTACATCATAAAAAACCCCTAATTGCGTGGTTTCTTTGTATCCCAATAATATTAGGATTGTGGTGGATATTTGATGTACCATTTTCCGTGTTAAAATAAAGCGTTAAAGTATTTAAATAAAACTTTTGTATTAAAAAGTTTGGAGCGTATAAAAATGGTATTGACTACAACGGTTATCATTAACGGTTTGTTATTCTATTACATTTTATTTGTTCACCAAAGATACATCCGTAAACTAGAAATTTTAGCATACTGGTGTTTGGCAAGTATCTTATTTCAAAACATTTCAGCAATTTTGTATTTGACTTTTCACATGTTCATTTTATCAGAAGTAAAAAGTTATAACTGGGCGGATGCACTGAATAGATCCGTTCTATGTCCTTTATTAGTTGTATGGTTTCTTAATCTATATACAAGAACCTCAAAAACAAAAATAAAATTAATCCTAATAATCGTCTTTCTAAATATTCTTTGTGGAGTTGAATGGGTAAGTGATTGGATAGGATTATTCGAACATAAAAATTGGCAATTATGGTGGTCATATGCCATTAAATTATCCGTTCTTTTACTATTAATCGGGTTTATGAAATTGAACAGACGTATTTTTTACAGAGAGGGCAGATCAAATGAATTCTACATTTGATTGGAATGAATGGTTCTTTATACTTTCTAGCCTTGTTTGTTTACTCATTTTCGTAATGCTTCCAAAAAGATTCAATTCTTTGGTAACGTTTTCATTGTGGATATTTGTTATTGTTTTTATTGAAACAATTGATTACTTTATGGCAGTAAAGCCTTACGATCTATATGACTTTTTAGATGGACCAGGATATCAACCGACTCTTGCTGTAGCACATATTGCTATATTTCCACCCTGTGCCTATTTCTTAATCTATTTTTATGATAAATGGAAGCTTCACGGTTTCAAGTTAGCACTGTACATTTTAGGGTGGACGATCATATCGATTACATATGAATGGATATGTGTTTTAAACAATGTTTTAACATATAAGAATTGGACATTGCTTTTTTCAATTCCTACATACCCAGTTGCTTGTTTAATTGTGATCACAGTATTCCACTTTATAAAAAGAAACATCAATCAATAGCTACAACCGAAATATCCTTCAGCTTCAATTTTTCCTATTTCATGTTATAGTTGTGAAAAAGCAAGTGGAGGGTGCAGGATGAGTACATTTCGATTTGATTCTAAAACGGTCCATTTTCACAAAAGAATAACATCTGAATCAGTAAGTAAAGCACAGCCTATTTACCAAACCTCTGCATTTAAATTTAGAAACCTTGATGAGCTAGAGGGATTCTTTCAAGGTGTTAAGCCTTATATGTATTCGAGAGTAAGCAATCCCAACACCGATGACTTAGGAACTGGTGTGGCACAGCTTGAGGGTGCACCTGCCGGTATAGCTACATCATCAGGAATCTCTGCAATTTTAGCGGGTATTCTATCTGTTACGGAACAAGGGTCACATATTGTAGCTTGTGAGGATTTGTATGGAGGTACGTATCAGCTTCTTGCCAATGAACTCCCTTCGTTTGGAATTGAGGTAACATTTGTATCCTTTGAAGATAAGGTGAGTATTCAATCGGCTATTCAACCAAATACTGTTTTACTGTATACTGAATCAATCACGAACCCATTGCTCCGGGTCGAGGATATCGAACAACTAGTTCGAATCGGTAAAAAGCATAACGTACATACGATGGTCGATAATACATTTGCGTCCCCTTATTTACTTCAGCCTTATTTAAATGGAGTTTCTCTAGTCGTGCACAGTGCGACCAAATATATCGGTGGGCACTCGGATGTTACTGCAGGGGTCGTGGCTGGAGATGAAGCTCTCATTGAAAAAGCAAAATCGAAGGTCGTCAACTTGGGGAGTAACCTAAGTCCTTTTGAAGCCTGGCTTGCATGTAGGGGAATGAAGACATTAAGTGTCCGTATGGAGCGACATGTTAAAAATGCTGAACTTCTTGCTGGCTTCTTGAGTGGATGCGATGGTATCGGGCAGGTCTATTATCCGAAAAATGCTTCAGAAAAAGGCAATGGAGCGATTGTAACCGTCTCATTGGATGAAGGGATCGATGCAAACGAGTTTTGTGAGAAGCTTGATTGGATCGGGGTGGTCCCAACATTAGCAGGAGTAGAAACTACGGTATCTTATCCATTAGGAACGTCCCACCGGGCATTACCACCTTCAGAACAAAAGAAGCTCGGCATTCATAAAAATTTAATTCGAATTTCTGTTGGAATAGAAGATTTTGAGGATATCAGAGAAGCGTTTGCAAATGCATTAAAGTAAAGGTTTGTTGGAAAATCGGGGAGATCCACAAGTTCGTGGCACTCCCTAATTAATGAATTATAGCAACCTAATACAAATACTGAAGATAACACTTGCATAAGATATGCACCTATGATATATTAGTAATTGTCCGATTCAAAAGTATAAGGAATCGGAAACATAAATAATACCGTCGCGGGGTGGAGCACGTAGGAATAAACTACGGAGCATAAACTTCAGCGTACAGATTGAGAAGCGTCTTGCATAGCATTCTGAAATCTGGACGACAGTCCTTTGTTAGAGGAAGGGACAGTCAAAAAACTACGGAGGAATAACATCGTCCGTATCATATTATCGTCGCGGGGTGGAGCAGTCTGGTAGCTCGTCGGGCTCATAACCCGAAGGTCATAGGTTCAAATCCTATCCCCGCAACCAATTAAAAATTCATTGAACTACGTCGATTAACATCCAGGCTCAATGAATATCAGGAGTACCTGATAGGGTGCAACCGATTTAAGTCCATTGCACCACTATAAATAGTTGTCAAAGCTCAATGAACATCAGTAGTACCCGGTAGAGTGCAACCAACTTAAAACTTTCAACGCCGAATATACATCGAAGTTAGTTTTAGATCGTAGTACCCGAAAGGGTGCAACCAATTTTAACCTTAAATTAATTACATATATATGGACCCGTGGTGTAGGGGTTAACATGCCTGCCTGTCACGCAGGAGATCGCCGGTTCAAATCCGGTCGGGTCCGCCATTAACATGAAACAACGGTTTCGTGTTTTTTTATTTGAGGAAAGTATAACTTGTCACATGAACAATAGTCGACGTAAAGGAAAAGTTCAAGTCCCAACATAAGCATAACTAAGGTTCAACCTGCTTTAAGACTTTGCATTGCCAAGTTTTTATATTTTTACAAAATAATAATAAATTCGCTACCCTTCCACAGTATTCGCTACTGTGGTTTTTTTATTTACCCCGACATATGATATGGCCTAAAAAAATTGTTGTGTATTTTTCAATTTTCCTTAAAATTACATATCGTTCTTAGAAAGAACACCTTCTTCGGTTATTATTCAAATCTTATTAAAAAAAATTGAATCACCAAAAGGGTTGATGTACTGATAGTGTAAGCGTTACCAAATTAACAGATTAGTCCCAATTGTCAAAAAACTAGTCAAAAAGCTAGTTGACCAATTAAAAAAACGGGTGTAATATTGTCCTCAATTAAATTTTCTGACAACTAACGAGTAACCATCAGAAATTTTTTTTATCAATCGAGTTACAAAACAATAATGAAAGGAGCGATCAACATGAGCGAACAATGGATTTACTTGAACGGCCGCTATGTAAGCAAAGAAAACGCGGTCGTATCTGTGTATGATCACGGATTTTTATACGGAGATGGGGTGTTCGAAGGCATTAGAATGTATGATGGTAATGTTTTTCGCCTTAATGAGCATGTTGATCGCCTTTATGATTCGGCAAAATCAGTCATGCTTAGCATCCCCCATACGAAAGAAGAATTGACTGATATCATCGCAGAATGTTTAAGAAAAAATGGTTTGCAAAACGCCTATATTCGCGTAGTCGTATCGAGAGGGGTTGGAAACTTAGGATTGGATCCATTCACTTGCCATGAACCGCAAGTCATCGTCATTGCGGAACAATTGGCGCTGTTTCCGAAAAGCCTTTATGAAACAGGAATTGAAATCGTTACGGTTGCAAGCCGGAGGAATCGGGCAGATGTATTGCCTCCAAAGGTAAAATCATTGAATTACTTGAACAACATACTTGTAAAAATCGAAGCGAACCTTGCTGGAGTGAGTGAAGCGTTAATGCTTAATGACCAGGGTTATGTAGCAGAAGGCTCTGCAGACAATATCTTCATCGTAAAAGGGAGCGTTATCAAAACACCGCCGGGTTATGTGGGAGCACTAGAAGGAATTACTAGAAACTCAATCATGGAAATTTCGCAGCAATTAGGGTTTGAAATGCGTGAAGAAGTATTTACAAGACATGACGTCTACACTGCTGATGAGGTATTCCTTACAGGTACAGCTGCAGAGGTCATCGCTGTTGTAAAGGTAGACGGTAGAGAGATTGGGGATGGAAAACCCGGGTCAACTACGAATCAGCTTTTAGAAGCATTCCGGAAGACCGTCACAACAAATGGGCATAAAGTTTATACACATAACAACATTCAAGCAGGATAACCGCAGTTGGAGGAGATACGATGCGTAGTGACATGATCAAGAAAGGTATTGACCGTGCTCCCCATAGAAGCTTATTACGTGCGACGGGAGTCAAAACAAGAGATTTGGAAAAACCGTTTATCGGGGTTTGCAATTCCTATATCGACATCATTCCAGGACATATGCATTTAAATAAATATGCAGAGGTCGTGAAAGAGGCGATACGGGAAGCAGGCGGCATTCCGTTCGAATTTAACACGATAGGTGTAGATGACGGAATAGCGATGGGACATATTGGTATGAGGTATTCACTACCGAGCAGGGAGCTCATTGCAGATTCTGCAGAAACCGTTATCAATGCCCATTGGTTCGATGGCGTCTTCTTCATCCCGAACTGTGACAAAATCACACCTGGGATGCTGATGGCAGCCGCCAGGACAAATGTACCTTCTGTATTCGTTTCGGGAGGCCCGATGGAAGGCGGGACGTCAAAAGCAGGCAAACCACTATCCCTAGTTTCTGTATTCGAAGGAGTTGGCGCTCACCAATCCGGACAGATGACACAGGAAGAATTGTTGGATATCGAACAGAATGCTTGTCCGACCTGTGGATCGTGTTCCGGAATGTTCACGGCTAACTCAATGAACTCCCTTATGGAAATGCTAGGGTTGGCCTTACCTGGTAACGGGACGATTGTGGCAACTTCGGAAGAACGACATCAATTGATCCGGGAAGCTGCACACAACCTCGTCCAGTTGATCAAGAATGGTATTAAACCAAGAGACATCATTACAAAAGAAGCGATTGACGATGCATTTGCACTCGATATGGCGATGGGAGGATCGACGAATACTGTCCTCCATACACTGGCCATAGCGAATGAAGCGGAAATCGATTACGACCTGAACCGAATCAATGAAATCGCCAAAAGAGTTCCATATTTAGCGAAAATAAGTCCTGCTTCTGATTATACGATGGATGACGTTCATCATGCAGGCGGCATCAGTGCCATTATCAAAGAACTATGCGAAGTTGATGGGGCGGTTCATAAGGACCGCATCACCATTTCAGGAAAATCGATCTATGAAACGGTTAAGCCTTATGACATTAAAAATGATGAAGTTATACGTAAACAGGATAATCCATACAGCAAGGTTGGCGGGTTATCAATCTTGAACGGAAACCTGGCTCCTGATGGAGGCGTAATTAAAGTAGGTGCGGTTGACCCATCGATTAAAACATTCATGGGCAAAGCGATCGCCTTTGACTCTCAAGAAGAAGCCCAAAAAGGAATTGATGATGGAACGGTAAAAGAAGGAGATGTTGTTGTCATTCGTTATGAAGGTCCAAAAGGCGGACCGGGTATGCCGGAAATGTTAGCTCCGACAGCAGCGATTGCGGGTCGTGGATTAGACACGAAGGTAGCGCTCATAACAGATGGTCGGTTTTCTGGTGCATCCCGAGGCATCTCAATTGGTCATATTTCACCTGAAGCTGCAGAGGGTGGGCCAATCGCCCTTATTGAAAATGGTGATCCGATTTTCATCGACCTTATAAACCGTACAATCAATGTACTTTTAGAGGAAAAAGAACTAGCAAAGCGTAAGGAAAACTTTATTCAGCCCCCACCGAAAATCAAAAGGGGCTACTTAGCTCGATACTCGAAGCTAGTTACATCAGCGAGCACCGGAGGAATCATGAAAGTTTAATAAAACAACGCGTTGACGAGGTAAAAGTGATTGGATTTCGTATTTACAGAGAGCCGGTAAAGCTGGGAGCCGGTAATACGCCTGATCGCGACATCCCCTCTGAGTGTCGTTCTGAATCTTTTAGTAGGAGCGATCGAGTGATTTTTATTACTCGTTATCAAAAAACGACTGGGCCTAAGCAAGGAGTCAGGCAGCTCCGACGGATGATAATGGTGAACCATTCCAATTGTTGTGGAATGTTAAGTCCTAAGGAGCGGCTGATACCTCAGGACCAGTTCATGAGGCAGCATCTGTGAAGATGCTGCAAACTAAGGTGGTACCATGAAGAGGAAGAAAGCCTTTTCATCCTTACGAAGCACAAACTGTGTCGTAGTGGATGGAAAGGCTTTTTTATATGGACAATACGATTCTTGGGAGGAGATTGGAATGACAGTTAAAGTAAAGGCAGAACCCGAGTCAAGGCTAAGCGGCGCCCAAACTCTGATTCATGCCTTGAAGCAAGAAAAAGTAGAAGTCATTTTCGGTTATCCTGGCGGGGCGGTTTTACCGATCTATGATGCGTTATATCAAAACCCGATCAAACATGTACTTGCTAGACATGAACAAGGAGCCATCCACGCTGCAGAAGGGTATGCAAGGGTTTCCGGTAATCCGGGTGTCGTCATAGCAACTTCAGGACCCGGAGCGACCAATCTGGTTACAGGGATTACAGATGCGATGATGGATTCACTTCCCCTCGTTATTTTTACAGGGCAGGTCGCATCAGGAGTCATTGGTACAGATGCTTTTCAAGAGGCGGACGTAATGGGGATCACGATGCCGATTACAAAACACAACTACCAAGTACGTGATTTACAAGATATCCCTAGAATTGTGAAGGAAGCTTTTCATATTGCAACGACTGGTCGACCAGGGCCAGTACTCGTCGATATCCCTAAGGATATATCAGCTTCGAGTGCTCCGGTGACGTTTGATGAATCCTTTCATCTTCCCGGTTTTCAGCCAACCGAAAATCCAAATATACTTCAAATAAAAAAGCTGAATGAAGCGATCGGATCAGCAAAAAAACCAGTTATTTTAGCAGGTGCAGGTGTATTACATGCAAAAGCATCCGAACAGTTGCGGGAAGTCGCGGAAGTTAAGAAAATACCGGTCGTTCATACACTGCTTGGGTTAGGTGGCTTTCCTGCAGATCATCCATTGTTTCTTGGAATGGGTGGGATGCATGGAGGTTATGCGGCAAACATGAGTTTATATGAATGTGATTTGCTCATAAATATTGGAGCACGGTTCGATGACAGATTGACTGGAAATTTAAAAACGTTCGCTCCAAATGCAAAAGTGGCGCATATCGACATCGACCCTGCTGAAATCGGTAAGAACGTCCGAACGCAAATTCCGATTACGGCGGATGCAAAGGCTGCTCTTCGGAAGCTTTTAGAAGAAAAAGGTGCAAGTTCAGAATGTGAAGAATGGCTCGCTCATCTCCGCAAATACAAAGAAAAGTATCCTTATTGGCATAACGATGTGAAGGGTTCAATTTCCCCTCAGGAATTGATTGAAATGATTCATTTGATGACAGAAGGGGATTCGATCATCACGACGGACGTTGGTCAGCATCAAATGTGGGCAGCTCAATATTACACCTTCAATGAACCGCATAAGTGGGTTACATCAGGCGGGCTGGGAACGATGGGATTCGGGTTCCCAGCAGCAATCGGAGCTCAATTAGCACGGCCGGAGACCAGGGTTATCAGCGTTGTTGGTGACGGTGGATTCCAAATGACATCCCAGGAGCTGATCCTCTTGAACGAAATGGACCTTCCGATCAAGATCGTCATCGTCAACAACGGTTCACTTGGGATGGTAAGGCAATGGCAAGAGACGTTTTATGAAAAGCGCTACTCCCAATCGCTTCTTACTAATCAACCTGATTTTGTGAAACTTGCGGAATCTTATGGTGTAAAAGGCTATAAGGTTTCTTCACCTAAAGAGGCGAAGAGCGTTTTATCCCAAGTTCTGAATGATAGCGACCCAGTACTTATCGATTGCCGGGTATGCCAGACCGAAAATGTTTTTCCGATGGTCGCGCCTGGGGCAGGACTTCACGAGATGATCGGGGTGACACCATGAAAAAGAGGATTGTAACTGCAACAGTATTCAACCACACTGGTGTCCTCAATCGAGTGACAGGCCTTTTTACGAAACGGCAATTCAATATTGAAAGTATCACTGTTGGGCACACAGAGACAGAAGGTGTATCCAAAATGACCTTTGTCGTTTCTGAAGAGGATGATCAGCAAATCGAACAGTTGATCAAACAGCTGAACAAACAAATTGATGTCCTGAAAGTATCGGATATTACAGGTCAAGCAATCGTCGCAAGAGAGCTTGCCCTTATCAAGGTACTAAGCAACGGCCAAACCCGAGCTGAAATCAACGGTATCGTAGAGCCCTTCCGTGCAACGATCATCGATATATGCAGAGATAGTGTCACCGTCCAAGTAACCGGGGATGCCGAAAAAATCGAGGCGATGATCGATCTATTGAAGCCTTATGGAATCAAAGAGATTACTCGAACAGGTTTGACCGCATTCGCAAGAGGATCCCAAAAGTCAGTTACTGATTTTAAGAAATACTCGCTATTAACATAACAGTGAGGTAGTTCAAGAAGTCCAGAGTCTTTTTGAACCTTAAATAAAAATGAAAAGGATGATGGAAATGGTAACAGTTTTTTATAACGGAGATGTGCAGGAAGATGTATTGAAAGGACGTAAGGTTGCTGTCGTAGGTTACGGATCACAAGGTCATGCACATGCGCAAAACTTGAGGGACAGCGGCTATGAAGTTGTCGTAGGGCTACGGAAAGGGAAGTCTTGGGAAAAGGCTGTACAGGATGGGTTTTCAGTAAAATCAGTAAGAGATGCGAGTGAAGAAGCTGATGTCATCATGATTTTATTGCCAGACGAATTACAGACTTCCGTTTACAAAAGTGAAATTGAGCCTGCGCTGAAGCGAGGAAAGGCATTAGCATTTGCACACGGATTCAATGTTCACTTTCATCAAGTAGTCCCTCCAGAAGATGTGGATGTTTTTCTTGTAGCACCAAAAGGTCCGGGACACCTTGTAAGGAGAACCTTTGAAAACGGCGCTGGAGTTCCTGCCCTTTTCGCAGTACATCAAGATGTGACAGGAGAAGCAGAAAAGCTTGCTTTATCGTATGCAAAAGGAATCGGTGCAGGTCGTGCCGGAATGTTAGGAACGACCTTCCAGGAGGAAACAGAAACGGATCTATTCGGGGAACAAGCGGTACTATGCGGTGGACTGACCTCCTTAGTCAAAGCAGGTTTCGAGACGTTAGTGGAAGCAGGTTATCAGCCTGAACTCGCCTATTTCGAGTGTTTACATGAACTGAAGCTCATTGTTGACCTTATGTATGAAGGCGGCCTTGAAGGGATGAGGTACTCCGTATCCGATACCGCCAAATGGGGGGATTTCGTTTCAGGCCCACGTGTTGTAAATGAGGAAACGAAGGCAAGGATGAAGGAAGTACTGGAGGATATCCAATCCGGTAAATTTGCTAAGGGGTGGATTTTGGAAAATCAAGCCAACCGCCCGGAATTCAATGCCGGGAATCAGCGTGAGAAGAACCATGAAATTGAAGTGGTCGGAAGAAAACTACGAGAATTGATGCCGTTCATTAAAAAGGATCAAAAAAAGGAAGTGGTGGCGAGTGCGCAAAATTGAAGTCTTTGACACGACCCTCAGGGACGGAGAACAGTCAGCTGGCGTAAATTTGAATACCCTTGAAAAAGTGGAGATCGCAAGGCAGTTGGAACGTCTCGGTGTCGACATCATGGAAGCTGGCTTTCCGGCAGCGTCAAAGGGAGATTTGCAGGCGGTGAAAATGATTGCTGAGACGATCAAAAACAGTTCTGTCACCGGCCTTGCGCGTGCGAATGAAAAAGACATTGATGCCGCTTGGGAGGCGCTGAAAGGGACAAGTGAGCCAAGGCTGCATGTGTTTCTTGCAACGTCACCGATCCATATGACGTATAAGTTGAAAATGACGACGGACCAAGTATTGGATACAGCGGTCGCTGCTGTAAAGTATGCAAAGAAAACCTTCGCTCATGTCCAGTGGTCGGCTGAAGATGCGTGCAGGTCCGACAAGCAGTTTTTGGTCCGGATCATTACAGAAGTCATCAAGGCGGGGGCAACGGTCATTAATCTTCCTGACACTGTTGGTTATCGTGCACCAGAGGAATACGGATCTCTGTTTCGCTTCATTAAGGAGAACGTACCGAATATCGAAGGGGTGAAGCTCTCAGCCCATTGTCATAACGATTTGGGAATGGCGACCGCCAATACATTAGCTGCGATTGAAAATGGCGCTGATCAGATCGAAGGGACTATCAATGCTATCGGGGAACGAGCAGGAAATACAGGACTTGAAGAAATCGCCGTTGCTCTCCATATCCGAAATGATTTTTATCAGGCTAACACAGGACTGAAGCTGGATGAAATCAAGCGCACGAGCAATCTCGTCAGCAAGCTTACAGGGATGATCGTACCTAGTAATAAATCAGTCGTAGGAAATAATGCTTTCGCCCATGAATCAGGTATCCACCAGGATGGCGTATTGAAGCAGAAAACAACATACGAAATCATTACACCTGAACTTATTGGTGTCACATCGAATCGGCTGGTTCTTGGAAAGCATTCGGGTCGTCATGCATTTAAAAATAAAGCAGTGGAAATCGGATTTGAACTTACCGATCAAAAATTGAATCAAGCATTCACAACCTTCAAGGATCTTGCAGATAAGAAAAAAGAGGTGACGGAAGATGACATTTTCGCCATCCTCACCAATACGCAAACTGAAGCAAAAGATGTAAAAGAGTATGAATTGAAGAGTTTGCAAGTCCAGTATGGAATGGACAATATACCGACCGCCACAATTGCAGTTGTAAAGCCTGATGGAGAATACCTTCAGGAAGCAGCTACAGGGTCAGGCAGCGTAGAAGCAATCTATAACACTATTGAAAAACTGGTTGAAGGATCTGCCGTACTCCTGGATTATAAGATTCATTCCGTTGGAGGAGGAAGAGATGCGCTCGCGGAGGTATTCGTCCAAGTCAAATACAACGAGATTGAATCGAGTGGACGGGGTACCGCTCAGGATGTACTGGAGGCATCGGCAAGAGCTTATATAAACGGAGTGAACAGGGTACGGTCATCCCATGAACTTAAAACAAAAAAAGTGACAGTGTAACTTACTGACGAGACCAATCAATCATGAAAAATGGAGGGGTTATGATGAAAAGGAAAGTGGCAGTACTACCTGGAGATGGAATCGGGCAAGAAGTTATGAATGGAGCCCTCGCTGTCTTAAAAGCCGTCGGTGACCAATTTGGACATCAATTTGAAGTCATTCAAGGGGATATTGGTGGTGTTGCCATAGATTCTCATGGCACTCCTCTTCCTAAGCAAACACTGGAACTTTGTAAAGAATGTGATGCCGTATTATTAGGAGCCGTGGGCGGACCGAAGTGGAAGGATGTTCCCGTTCAACTCCGTCCGGAAAAAGGGTTGCTTGGCATTAGGAAAGAACTAGGGTTATTTGCGAATCTACGCCCTATCTCAACGTTCAAAAGCTTACTAGATGCGTCACCTCTTAAAAGGAATGTCGTTCAAGGTGTCGATTTCGTCATTGTACGAGAGCTTACGGGAGGCCTTTACTTCGGAAAACCAAGTGAAAGAAGGGGAGAAAATAAAGAAGTTGCCGTCGATACCCTTCATTATGAAAGAAGTGAAATTGAAAAGGTCGTTCATAAGGCATTTCAATTAGCATCAAATCGAAGAAAAAAGCTGACATCCGTCGATAAAGCGAATGTGTTGGAATCAAGCAGGCTTTGGAGGGAGGTCGTCGATGAAATTTCCGGCGATTATCCAGATGTAGAGGTCGAGCACCTGTTAGTCGATGCAGCCGCCATGAAAATCGTTTATCAGCCGACGCAGTTTGATGTGATTGTTACCGAGAATATGTTCGGTGACATCTTAAGTGATGAAGCTTCCATGCTGACCGGCTCACTCGGAATGCTGCCTTCTGCTAGTTTACGAGAGGATCACTTTGGATTATACGAACCTGTACACGGTTCGGCTCCTGACATTGCCGGTGAGGATAAAGCGAATCCAATGGCGATGATGTTATCGGTCGCAATGATGCTGAAGCACTCTTTCGGTTTAAAGGAAGAAGCTGAAATGGTGGAAAAAGCGGTTCAAGAAGTACTTGATACGGGCTACCGTACAGATGACCTAAAAGAACTTGGAAGCGGAACGATTGTTGGGACGGAAGCAATGAGCCAGCTCGTGGTCGAGCAAATCGAACCAAATCACGCCATGTCATCAATCTTGTCAACCTATTTGTAAGTGTCCTTGATGGTGGTTCCTGGATCAAAGGGGTTGTTTTCCGATCCGGGTATCGCCAATTATCAAAATAAGTGAGGGAAGTTAACTTGAGGCCAAAGAATATTGTTGAAAAGTTGTGGGATGATCATGTTGTTTACAAGGAAAACGGAAAACCGGACTTGTTATATATCGATCTTCATCTTGTTCACGAAGTCACTTCGCCACAAGCGTTTGAAGGGCTAAGATTGAAAGATCGAATTGTCAGGAGACCTGATCTTACCTTTGCGACGATGGACCATAATGTTCCTACTGATAATCGAGAACTCATTGAGGATCAGGTAGCGAAGACGCAGATGACGAAGCTGCAGGAAAATTGTGAGGAGTTTGAGATAGAGCTTGCAGATATCCATCACCCTGATCAAGGGATCGTCCACGTCATTGGGCCAGAACTCGGACTTACCCAGCCTGGAAAAACAATCGTATGCGGAGATAGCCATACTTCTACACACGGGGCATTCGGGGCACTGGCATTCGGCATCGGGACAAGTGAGGTTGAGCACGTACTAGCTACTCAAACGCTTTGGCAATCAAAACCGAAAACATTACAAATCAACGTCAGAGGGACACTTGGATTCGGTGTTACCGCAAAAGACCTCATCCTAGCAATCATAGCTAAATTCGGAGTCGGTGCAGGTGCAGGATATGTGATCGAATTCACTGGAGAAGCGATTCGGAAGCTATCGATGGAAGAACGCATGACGGTTTGCAACATGTCGATTGAGGCAGGTGCTCGTGCAGGAATCATAAGTCCTGATGAAGTGACTTTCGAATACTTGAAAGGTAAACGTCATGTGCCGGATGGTGAGGGTTTTCAGAAAGCTGTTTCGAAATGGAAACAATTCATATCCGATGAAGGAGCGGCTTATGACTTGACTCTTAACATGGATGGTTCAGAAGTAGAACCACAAGTGACGTGGGGGACGAATCCTTCCATGGGAATCAGCATCAGTGATCAGGTTCCCTCACCGGAACAATTTGAAAAAAAGTCAGAACAAGAAGCTGTTCAAAGGGCTTTGACCTATATGGGTCTTGAAGCAGGAATGAAAATAGCTGATGTTCCGATTGATTATGTATTTATCGGGTCTTGTACAAATTCACGGTTAAGTGATCTGAGAGCAGCTGCCGAGGTTGTGAAAGGGAAAAAAGTCCATCACAATGTAACAGCTCTTGTCGTTCCTGGGTCCAAGTCGGTCAAGACCAAAGCTGAGAAAGAAGGGCTGCATCAGATTTTTGAAAAAGCAGGCTTCCAATGGAGAGAATCAGGCTGCAGCATGTGTCTGGCAATGAATAATGACATCGTCCCGCCAGGAAAACGTTGTGCCTCTACCTCCAATCGGAATTTTGAAGGCAGGCAAGGGAACGGAGCTAGAACCCATCTAGTGAGCCCCATAATGGCAGCAGCTGCAGCGGTTACAGGTAGCTTTACCGATGTCCGTAAAATCATGCCTGTCTATCATTAAAGGAAGGAGGAGGAATCATGCCAGAAACCTGTCAATTTAGTGGATTGGTCTTTCCGTTGGACCGCGATAATGTAGATACGGATCAAATCATCCCGAAACAATTCTTGAAAAAAATCGACCGTCAGGGATTTGGGAAATTCCTTTTTTATCATTGGAGATTCAATGATGATGGTACGATCAAGGAAGACTTCCTTCTTAATGATAAAAAATACGAAGGGGCCTCTGTATTAGTCGGCGGAAAAAACTTCGGCTGCGGATCTTCCAGGGAGCATGCCCCATGGTCATTGCTTGATTTCGGCTTCCGAGTCGTCATCGCACCGAGCTTTGCTGATATTTTTTATAACAATTGCTTGAAGAACGGCATTCTTCCAATCAGATTGGAACATTCGGATATTGAAGCCTTGCAGGAAAAAGCGGCACGTTCACACTACAAGCTTTCGGTGAATTTAGAAGAGCAGTTTGTGAGTGATGAAGAAGGGTTCTATTCGAAATTTATATTTGATCCTTATTGGAAACAGATGCTTATGAATGGGTGGGATGAAATTTCAATAACCCTGGCCCACGAAGACGAGATCAAACAATATGAATCATTACGATAGGAGTGAGGAGCGTTGGGAATTGCTTAACTGGAAAAGACATTGTCTTAGCAGCAGAAAATCTGATGCATACCGTCCATAGAACACCTTTGAAACAATCATCGACATTAAATCGCATCACAGGAATGCAGGTGTTCTTGAAAATGGAAAACCTTCAAAGAACCGGTTCCTTTAAATTACGTGGCGCCTTAAACAAAATTTGTTCTCTTAGTGATGATGAGACATCACAAGGGATTATCTGTGCATCAGCCGGCAATCATGCTCAAGGTGTTGCATTAGCTGCGTCCGAAAGGGGGATTCGCGCGAGAATCTTCATGCCTGAGAGGACCCCTCTGGCTAAGATTGAGGCTACTCGAACTTATGGAGCTGAAATCATCCTTACTGGAGAAACCTATCAAGAGGCTTTTTTGGCAGCACAGGAGGATATGGTTTCTACGGGATCCATCTTCGTCCATGCCTTTGATGATATAAAGGTGATTGCCGGTCAGGGTACGATCGCACTTGAAATGATACAGCAATACCACGACTTAGAGGCAATCGTTGTCCCGGTTGGAGGCGGGGGGCTGATTTCCGGCATTGCCCTCGCTGTCAAAGCCTTCAACCCGAGTGTTAAGGTTATCGGTGTCCAGGCGAAGGGTGCTCCTGCCACATTCAATCTTTTCACAGGAAAAAATACTAGTGGATTGAACCGTGTTCACAGCATTGCTGATGGAATTCTTGTAAAAAAACCTGGGAAGCTCACGTATCCGATCATTGAGAAATTTGTAGACGATATGGTTACCGTAAATGATGAGGAGATTGCATATGCAATCCTGTTCATGCTTCAAAGGGAAAAGACACTGATAGAAGGTGCAGGGGCAGCAGCGGTTGCTTCAATACTTTTTAAAAAGGTCCAGTTTCATAGCATGAAGGTGGGATGTATCGTCAGCGGAGGCAATGTCGACGTCAACCAGCTCCCGCTTTATAATAAATTGACTAATCGAGTGAAATCAGTCGATCGGGTCGTATAAAAAATGAAGGAGGACTGAGAAGAGGAATTTCCTCTTCATCAGTCCTTTTTGGCGCTTGGATTTTTGAACGACTAAACTGAATTCATGCATCCTCATTTATTTTATTTTTTACACGTTAAGAAGTATAAAAATCCTTTTTATAGTATAAGTGCAAATAAGGTTCACCTTCGCTAAAACTGCCTTTGCCAAGTTTTCTTTAGATTCCATTATGATTTTCAACAAAAATGAGATAAACTATCACCATAAGAAAGCTTATCCAAGGTAGTGAAAGGAGCTTGTCCATGAAAGACGAGTTCGATTTTATAGACAGCATTACACCTAAGAAAAGTTTTCAGCCGACCCTTATTAGAGGAATTGGAGACGATGCAGCACTCATCCGATCGGAAGCCGGCCAAAATGATATACTTTGTGTGGATACGATGGTTGAATCGATTCACTTTAACCGGAAAACGATGAATCCCTATCAAATTGGTTACAAAGCGCTTGCGGTAAACGTCAGTGATATCGCCGCGATGGGTGGAGCACCAACCTTTTACCTTGTGTCTATTGCCATTCCTTCTAGCTGGAGTGAGGAAGAGCTTCAGGAAATCTATAAAGGTATGGACGGGCTTGCACAACAGCATGAAATGGACCTTATCGGCGGGGATACGGTTTCCACCAAAGGTCCACTCGTCATATCGGTTACCGTTCATGGCCGAGTTCAAAGTGATCGACAGCTGTTACGAGAAAATGCTCGTCCCGGAGATATCGTTTTTGTCACAGGTCCGCTCGGTTTGTCAGCAGCAGGCTTACATCTTTTACTTGAAAATGATCAGTTCGAAGCTACTCGACAAAAAGAACTTCTGAAAGCACACCAAATGCCTGATCCACAGGTAAAAGCAGGCTTGCTTCTCGCAGAAAGTGGATTTAGAATTGCATTAAATGACATTAGTGACGGGATCGCAAGTGAAGCATGGGAAATTGCAGATGCAAGTCAAGTACATATCACGCTTGATTACGATCAAGTTCCGAAGCACCCAGAATTAAAGCATTTTTCAGCACAACAGACTGAGGAATGGATTCTGTATGGGGGAGAGGATTTTCAACTCGTCGGAACAGTTTCTGAGTCGAACTGGCTCCCGTTGAAAAGGTTGTTTGATCAACATCAAAAGCCACTATACAACATTGGAACGGTTGAAACAGGTGAGGCCGGGGTTTCTCTTTTTAAAAATGGGGATAGTCTGCGTCTTAGTAAAAAAGGGTACAATCATTTTAAAGGTAATTCAAAAAGTTAACCAAGGGCACATGTACCTGCGTCTACTAGAATACTCTTGGTTGTAAGCTTCCTCGGTACAACTCGTAGCATTTGTGCAGGTACCGCTCGTTGATAAGCGGCGAATTTCTGTGTTCCTTGAAAAAGAAGTTCACTTTTCCTTCGTGCGAGGTACCGCTTCCGTAGGTTATTCTTGTACTCGGTTTTTCCGGTCCTCATGTATTACAAGGTGGTATAAGATATTATCGAGGAAAAATCATTGTGCACCTGCGTCTGCAAGATTATGCGACCGAAGAAAGCTTCCTCGGTGCAAGGCAGCAATGATGTGTTTTAAGTTAGTAGCCTTCCTCAAAACTGTCGTGCCTAGGGCTCACACGACGTGAGTCAGTTCGATGTTGTTTCAGGATGTGTAACGTATTTAGTCGAACTTCTTATAAGAAACTCTAATTCGTCCACTTTTTGAACAAAATTTTATACAGGACTAAAACAGGTGATGCACCGTGGAAAACTATCAATTTTATACGAATGATGCTAAAAAGACAGAGCAATTCGCAGCTATGTTGGCAGAGTTTTTACAAGCTGGAGATGTGATTACCCTTGAAGGGGACCTCGGTGCTGGTAAAACGACATTTACGAAGGGTCTTGCGAAAGGCTTACAGATCAACCGTGTCGTTAAAAGCCCAACCTTTACAATTATCCGCGAATATAAGGGACGTCTGCCCTTATACCATATGGACGTGTATCGATTGCAAGAGAGTGGTGAAGATCTCGGCTTTGACGAATACTTCGATGGAGAAGGTGTCACCGTCGTTGAATGGGCTCACATCATTGAGGATTTTTTACCGTCAGATCGACTCGAAATTACGATTCATCGTCGAGGAGAAGAGGAACGGGAACTGACTCTTGAACCAAAAGGAGAACGGTTCAAAAAGATTTGTAAGGAGCTTAACATATGAAAGCATTAGCGTTAGATACGTCCAATCTCGTCATGGGAGTTTCCGTTATTGTGGACGGGCGAATCGTAGGAGAACTGACGACGAATATGAAAAAGAACCACTCCGTCCGCTTAATGCCTGCGATCGAAGAACTTTTAAAAGAGGTAGATATTGAGCCAAAAGAGCTGGATCGTATCATTGTGGCAAAAGGGCCAGGGTCTTATACGGGAGTGCGGATTGGCGTCACTGTTGCCAAAACACTTGCCTGGTCACTCAATATCCCCATTACGGGTGTATCGAGCCTAGAGGTTTTGGCACGGAACGGGAAGTATTTCGACGGGCTCGTTTGTCCTCTTTTCGATGGGAGGCGTGGTCAAATTTATACAGGACTTTACGGAAATGTTGGCAATACGTTTCAACTCGTTCAAGAAGAGCGTATCATCCAACTAACAGATTGGTTAACGATGTTGCGTGAAGATTCTAAACAAGTTCTTTTTCTCGGAAACGATTTAGACATACACCGTAACACGATTGAAGAGGAATTAGAGGAACGAGCCGTTTTCGGACAGGTGGCAGACCATAATCCAAGAGCGTCTGAATTAGCATCACTTGGCCTGGCTCGAGAGGGAGAAGATCCTCATACATTTACACCAAGCTATTTGCGGCTAGCGGAAGCAGAAGCGAAGTGGCTCGAGAACCAGAAGAAGTAGGTGCCCATCATGGTAGAAAACATAACCTTTCGGGTGATGACCCTAGAAGATTTGGAAGCTATTTTGAAAATTGAACATACGTCCTTCCCGAATCCATGGAGCCGTACTGCTTTTTATAATGAGGTTGTGAACAATCAGTTTGCCACTTATCTCTTATTGGAAATTGATGGACAGGTTATCGGATATTGTGGAATCTGGATCATTATTGACGAGGCGCACATAACGAATATCGCGATTCTTCCGGAATATCGCGGGAAAAATTATGGAGAGGCGTTGTTTCGAAAAGCGATTGACGAAGCACGTAGGCATGGTGCGAAGACAATGACGCTGGAAGTCCGGCTTAGCAATCGTGTGGCACAGAACATGTACCGGAAATTCGGTTTTGAGAACGGTGGAATTCGGAAAAATTATTATACAGATAACGGGGAAGATGCGTTAGTAATGTGGGTGAATTTATAAATGGAACAATCAGATGAACTGATACTTGGAATTGAAACGAGCTGTGATGAAACGGCTGCGGCCATTGTGAAAAATGGAACGGAGCTTATTGCGAATGTCGTTTCCTCACAAATCGAGAGTCATAAACGATTCGGCGGTGTCGTACCTGAGATTGCGTCGCGCCATCATGTCGAACAGATCACGATCGTCATCGAGGAAGCATTACGTCAGGGGAACGTTTGCTTTGAAGACCTTTCAGCGATTGCAGTCACTGAAGGACCTGGACTTGTCGGAGCGCTTTTGATCGGTGTAAATGCTGCGAAGGCGATTGCACTTGCTCATAACCTTCCGCTCGTTGCGGTGCATCATATTGCGGGACACATTTATGCGAACCGGCTTGAGGAACCGATGGAGTTTCCACTATTAGCGTTGGTCGTTTCAGGAGGACATACTGAGCTGATTTTGATGAACGAGCACGGGTCCTTTGAAATCATCGGTGAAACTCGAGATGATGCGGCAGGTGAGGCGTATGATAAAGTGGCGCGAACACTGAACCTTCCTTATCCCGGTGGACCGCATATCGATAAAATGGCTGCTGAAGGGGAGCCGACGATCGATCTACCGCGGGCATGGTTGGAGGCGGATTCTTATGATTTCAGCTTCAGCGGGCTGAAGTCAGCAGTCATCAATACGTTGCACAATAAGAAGCAGCGTGGTGAAGAAATCAACCCGAATGACCTAGCCGCAAGCTTTCAGGAAAGTGTAATCGATGTGTTGGTTGAAAAAACATACCGGGCGGCAGAAGCGTATGGAGTGAAGCAGGTGGTTGTTGCAGGTGGAGTAGCTGCAAATAAAGGCCTACGCGGGCGACTTCAAGAAAAGTTCGACGGATCGGGCATCCCCTTATTGATTCCACCGCTCTGGTTGTGTACCGACAACGCGGCAATGATTGCGGCAGCCGGATCGATTGAGTATCAAAAAGGAAAGCGTGCGACTATGAAACTGAATGGAAATCCAGGACTTGATTTAGAAGATTTTTAATTAAAAAGACTGCCTCTGCCGTAAACGGGAAGGCAGTCTTTTCTTCTGTATCATATGAAATAGTGTTTTTTGTATAGGTGTATTCCAAAAAGTAATACCAAAATTCTTTTCATAATGTCTCCTAGTAATCAAACTCTTAATTTCCAATTATAGCAAGTACTTCTTTTAACGGTTTTCTAAACTGCATATATCGGTTGAACTGCCTAAAGAGTTTAGGGCTTTTGTACGAAAAGTTATTCTATGGTTAATGTGGAAAAAAGTAATCCACAGCCTGTGAACAATGTGGATAATGTATTAAGAACATGAAAAAATAACATCTTTCATTGTGGACATAAAAATGTGGATAAAGTAGGATGTTTTTGTGGATAGTGTGGATAAATAGTACTAAAAACGATAAAAACACCGTCGAATCTGTGCATAACCCTGTGGATACTGTGTATATGTTGAAAATTTAAAAAAGGAATGACGCTGTAAAGATCAGCCTGTCATTCCTTGTACCCTTTTTATAAAATTTGTAATCGTTCCCATTCTTCAAGTAATGATTCTAGTCCTTGTTGAGCGGTTTGAAGCTGTCCGTTGATCTCTTGTGTCTTTTCATAATCCTGAAAAACCTCAGGATCGGCGAGATCTTGTTCATACAACTCTATTTGTTGCTCGTGTTGTTCGATTCGTGTTTCAAGCTCGTCGATACGCCGGAGTCGTTTCCGCTCGTCCTTTTTCGCTTGCTTATCGACCTGAAACTGTTCCTTCGTGTCGCTGACTTTTTCCGCATCGATCGTAACACTGTTTTCTTCACGCTCAAGACGTTCGAGTTCTGCAATTTCCGCCTTCTTTTCAAGGAAGTAATCGTAGTCACCTAGATAGTTCTCAAGACCTTCTTGCGTTAAATCTACGACACGTGTGGCAATCCGATTAATGAAATAGCGGTCATGTGAAATGAAGAGAATCGTGCCGGGATAATCAATCAACGCATTTTCCAACACTTCTTTGCTGTCGAGATCCAAGTGGTTCGTCGGTTCATCAAGTATCAAGACATTTGCCTTTTGCAGCATCAGCTTCGCAAGAGCCAATCTCGCTTTTTGTCCACCGCTCAATTCATTGACACCCTTCAAAACGTCATCACCGCTAAAAAGGAAGTTCCCGAGAACGGTGCGAATCTCTTTTTCGGTATGTGTCGGGTATTCATCCCATAATTCCTGTAAAACCGTTTTGTGACTGTTCAGGTTGGCTTGCTCCTGATCGTAGTAGCCGATTTGAATGTTTGAACCAAATTGGATGCTGCCGGCGAATTTTCGCTTCGAATCAATGATCGTTTTGATCAGCGTCGATTTACCAATCCCATTTGGCCCGACGAGTGCAATGCTTTCTTCACGTTGGATGTGCAAGTTTATATGTTCAGCTAGGGGCTCGTCATAACCGATGCTAAGGTCATCTAGCTTCAGAACGTCATTTCCAGTTTGTCGCTCAATTTTAAAACCGAACTGTGCGGATTTTTCAGCTGAATCCGGCCGGTCGAGTACTTCCATCCGTTCAAGCTGGCGTCGACGGCTTTGTGCACGTTTTGTTGTTGAAGCACGAGCGATGTTACGCTGGACAAAATCCTGCAGCTTGTTGATTTCTGCCTGCTGCTTTTCGAATTCCTTAAGCTCCTGTTCGTACTGCTCAGCCTTTTGTTTTAAATAGTGGCTGTAGTTTCCGAGGTACTTTTTACTTTTTTGCCTCGAAATTTCGTAGACTTGGGTTGAAACCTTGTCTAAAAAGTAGCGGTCATGAGAGACGATCAGCAAGGCACCTGGATACGATTGCAAATAGCCCTCAAGCCAATTCAATGTCTCGATGTCGAGATGGTTCGTCGGTTCATCGAGAATAAGCAGATCGGGACGTGTTAGCAACAGCTTCACAAGTGCGAGCCTCGTTTTTTGTCCGCCGCTTAAAGATGAAACCGGCTTCTCATAATCCTCCTCGTAAAACCGGAACCCATGAAGGACTGAGCGGATGTCGTTTTCATATTGATAACCGCCTCGCTGCTGGAACGTTTGCTGGAGCTCATCATATTCAGCTAGCACTTTTTCATAGAGAACAGGGTCGTTCAGTACCGACTCTTGTCCCATCTTCTTTTCAAGCTGCCGAATCTGGTCCTCCATCTGCTGAAGGTCGTTATACACCTTCAGCATCTCTTCCCAAATCGTAAGCTCAGACTCTAATCCAGAGTTCTGTGCTAAGTAGCCGATTTCAATTTCTTTCGGCTTCATTATTGATCCAGAATCATGGGATAGCTGCCCGCTGATGATTTTCAATAGAGTAGATTTACCTGCACCGTTACGCCCGACTAATGCGATTCGGTCCCGGGATTGTACTTCAAGTTTAATATTCGATAAAATAAGGTCAGCACCAAAATATTTGGTGACCTCTTGGACTTGTAAAACGATCATGATAAAACACCTCATTTGCACATGGATGTCAACTCAAAGAGGACCTTTTCGAGTCTGCGATGAGAATCCATAGTTGCATTACTTATGCTGACTTCGACGTTAGGCTCACACGATGTGAGTCCGTTCAACTTTAGGCTCACACGACGTGAGTCAGTTCGACGTTGTTATAGGACGTAACGTATTTAGTCGAACATCCTTTACTGATTTAACATTCTAAGTCGAACAGTCGAAGATTCCTTTTTTGGTTAAGTTCAAAGAGCTCGCTGTAATTCGCAGACGCTTTGAACACATATAATCAGTGTAGCGTATGAGGAAAAGGTCAGGCAACTATTCAATTTTCAAAGTTTTGTTATAAATTTGCAGGTTGGACACCTTTCTTTTTTAAAAAAATGGTGTATAGTCTCAGTTAGGCAGGTGATTCTATGGGCGAATTCACACATTTCAATGAGCAGGGCAGGGCAAAAATGGTCGATATTTCAGACAAGGAAGCTACCGTCCGAACCGCACGTGTACAAAGCCGTGTTATCGTGACAAAAGAAATCTATGAAGCGATTCAAGGCGGGAACGTGCAAAAAGGAGATGTATTATCTGTTGCCCAGGTTGCCGGAATCATGGCGGCCAAAAAAACCCCTGATATCGTCCCGATGTGTCATCCATTGCCGCTGAAAGCCATCGATATCTCATTTGATTGGAATATCGGTGAATCCTACGAGTTACTGATTGAAGCCTTTGTGAAAACGAAGGGGAATACGGGTGTTGAAATGGAAGCGTTGACGGCAGCATCAGCCGTTGCTCTTACCGTTTACGATATGTGCAAGGCTATCGATAAGGGGATGGTCCTTGGTCCTACTTATCTTTTAGAAAAACAAGGTGGAAGAAGCGGTGATTACCGCAAAGTGTAGTATTTGACCACCGCATGTTCTACGTAAGGGAAGCATGACTTTTCAACAGGAGTATCGACGTCGTAGAAAAGTTCAAGTCCCTAGTATTAAGTGTAACTAAGGCTCACCCTGCGCTAGAGCTTGGTTTTACCAAGTTTTCTTTAAAAATGCATTGGAGGGATTCTATGAGCGTTGAAGAGCATAAAATTCCGCAAGCGACAGCAAAACGTTTGCCACTCTATTACCGGTTTTTAAAAAATCTTTCCGCGTCAGGAAAGCAGCGCGTTTCTTCATCAGAATTAAGTGAGGCGGTCAAAGTTGACTCCGCCACGATTCGAAGAGACTTCTCCTATTTTGGAGCATTAGGGAAAAAGGGTTATGGCTATAATGTAAACTACTTGCTTACCTTTTTCAGAAAGACGCTCGATCAGGATGAAGTCACACGGGTCATGCTGATTGGTGTCGGGAATCTCGGAACGGCACTGCTCAATTATAATTTTCTTAAAGGTGATAATACGAGAATCGAAATGGCGTTTGATGTCGATGATAGCAAAGTAGGAACAACGATCAGCGGAGTCCCCGTCTATCATCTCGACAGCATGAAAAAGCATGCAGCCAAGGACGTATCAGCTGCGATTTTGACGGTACCTGCCCCACATGCTCAGGTGGTTGCGGACCAGCTTGTTGAAATTGGGATCAAAGGGATTCTGAATTTCACTCCTGCGCGACTGACTGTGCCAGAGCATATTCGGGTCCATCACATCGATCTCGCCGTTGAACTGCAATCGCTGATTTACTTTTTAAAACATTATCCGCTTGAATCATAAAAACAAACACCTAAGGAGGTGACCACCTATGGGATTAGGTGCAGGAAGTATTATTTTAATCGCAATCGTTGCATTGTTGCTGTTCGGTCCGAAAAAGCTGCCTGAGCTTGGAAAAGCTGCGGGTAAAACGTTGCGCGAATTCAAAAACGCAACGAATGGACTTGTAGACGACGATGATGATGACAAAGAGAAGAAGAACAAGAAGACGGAACAGCAGTAGATAGGAAGGTTTTTAGTATGACGGACAAACAGATGTCACTGCAATACCATATAGAAGAATTACGGAAACGAATCCTGATCGTCATACTAGTATTTCTCGTAGCATTCATATCAGGTTTTTTCCTAGCGATGCCGTTGATTCAGTTTTTACAAGAAACACCGGAAGCAGCCGGGCTGGAACTGAATGTTTTTAATATCACCGATCCGATCAACGTCTTTTTGGACTTTGCCTTTCTGATCGGATTATTACTTACCTCTCCAGTCGCTTTATATCAATTGTGGGGATTCGTGAGCCCAGGGTTATTGGAGCGGGAACGGAAAGCTACTTTGGCGTATATCCCGATGACATTTATTTTGTTTATCGTCGGTATCGCATTTTCGTATTATATTGTGTTTCCGTTTGTGATTGATTTTATGAACGGACTGGCTGAAGTGCTTGGGGTCGAAGAGGAATACGGAATCAACGAATATTTTCAATTTTTATTTCGGATGACCTTACCATTTGGGATTTTGTTTCAATTTCCGATTGTTGTCATGTTTTTGACGCGATTAGGGATTTTGACACCAGACCTGCTTGGGCAGATCCGTAAATACTCGTATTTTGTTTTGATCGTCATCGCAGGCTTGATCACACCACCAGAAATCATTTCACATTTGATGGTGACCGTACCGTTGATTATCCTGTATGAAATGAGTATTTTGATTTCGCGTGTTGCGTACCGGAAGACGTTAAAGGCAGCAGAAGAAGCGGAAGCAGATGAAGAAACTGAACAATAAAGAGAGCTTGGCGAAGCGCCAAGCTTTTTTCGTTTTTACACAAATTGCAGCTCACGGGCACGAAAGACTAACCTTATCCACTCAAGTTACACTACGAAAGGACGATGGACTTTATCGACCGTAGAAAAGGATTTTATTATGCCTGAAAAAACCGAATTAACACAGCGGAGGAACTGTCATTCAAGAAAAAAACCGATCGTACACGATATTGTGGCACGATTCCACAGCGTACTTACGACGTTCTTCGGGTGTATGCGTACTATTGTACGCATACAAATTTCGCACCTCGGTTTAAGCCGCGGAAAGTGCCTTCCAAATGGAGGATTTACGTTCGTAAATCGACCAAATTGTATTAAAAAAATGGACGGATCAAAGTGGATCTGACCGCTTTAACCCTGATTTGAAAACCTTCAATCTACAACAAAGACCTGAGCGGACATCCGTCCATGCTCAGGCCTGCTAGTTACTACTTCTTTATATTACGTATTTTTTTTCGTAACTCGATCATCCGGAAGGCATTGAAAAAGTCGTACGCAGCAAGAGCCATATTAATAAGCGGCCAAAATGACCAAATCCCATCCTCTTGAGCGTAGTATATGGCTAAATAAGTAAAGATAATTCCAAGAACGAAATAGGCATAAATCCAAAATGTAGGTGAAAATCTCATAACTAGCCTCCAAATAAGAACTGAATGCTTTGTAGTTGTTTTTCTAATTCAGCAATTTTATCCCGAAAGACGACTTGTGCAAGCATCACAAATGAATTTATTGATACGTGAGCGATGATCGGAACGATAAGCCGTTTCGTTTTTACATATAAAAAACTAAGTGTAAATCCCAATGCTGCGTAGATAAGAATATGGCTGAAATCCCTGTGTACAACCGCAAAAACCAGGGAACTAATTAATGCTGCGATGATAAAATTCGTACGTTTATAGAGTGTACCAAAGATGACTTTACGAAACACGATTTCTTCAAGGATTGGTCCAATAACTGAGACTACTAAAATAAGCAGTGGAAAGGACAGTGTCAAATCTACGATCATTTTCGTATTCTTTGAGCCTGGTTCAATACCAAATACATTCATTTCGATGCTCGCTGCAACAACTTGAGCAATAAATACAATTGGAATTCCAGCAAGTGCCCAACCGATTGTTTGGCTCATGCTTGAGCGTTCATCCCGATAAAGGGGGGTACGAAACTCCGGAATCAGAAGTACCATGATGATTATGAATCCGATTGAAAAACTGACCACGTTCCAAATCCCGGGTATTTTTTCCATTGGAATTCCGAGTGACAGTAATAAAGGAACACCGATTAATCCTGAAAGCAGCATCAATATATATGTGATTAAAATCCACGCATTTCGTTTTTTCAAGGTATTCTCCTCTTTCACCAGAAGATTCGTTGGAAAAGCCAACTCAATGCCCCATTTTACCATACTCTGATTCGAATTACTTGATTCATGATTTTCAACTTTTCTAGGATAAATAGAAGTGAATTCAGCCTGTTAAAGATTGTTTGTATACGGCGTATTCTGTTTTAAAAAAAGGACGTAATTAGTCGAAGGGAGCAGGGAATTGTCGAACGTTATACAGGGTGAATTTCCTCGCAAAAAAATTTGAGTATATCACTTGCAAAAGGAGTTCAGATTGATTAATATTAAAAATGGAATTAGCACTCACTATAATCGAGTGCTAATAAATAAACTACAATCCTTGAGGAGGGTGTTTCACTTGTTAAAGCCGTTAGGTGATCGTATTATCATTGAGCTTGTTGAAAGCGAAGAAAAAACCGCAAGCGGTATCGTACTTCCAGACTCTGCGAAGGAAAAGCCGCAAGAAGGTAAAGTTGTTGCAGTCGGTACTGGCCGAGTTACAGACAATGGAGAAAAAATTGCGCTTGAGGTTTCAGAAGGTGACTCTGTAATCTTCTCAAAATACGCAGGTACTGAAGTGAAATATCAAGGTGCAGAATACTTAATTTTACGCGAAACAGATGTGCTCGCTGTTATTGGTTAATTGAAAAACAAACAGGGAAAGGAAATCCCTACATATAAAATCAAGGAGGTTCTTTGAAAATGGCAAAAGATATTAAGTTCAGTGAAGACGCACGCCGCTCTATGCTTCGCGGTGTCGATGCACTTGCAAATGCTGTAAAAGTTACCCTTGGACCAAAAGGACGCAATGTGGTTCTTGAAAAGAAATTCGGTTCTCCGCTCATCACGAATGACGGTGTAACGATCGCAAAGGAAATCGAGCTTGAAGATGCATTTGAAAACATGGGTGCAAAGCTTGTTTCAGAAGTAGCGAGCAAAACAAACGACGTTGCTGGTGATGGTACAACTACAGCAACAGTTCTAGCTCAAGCAATGATCCGTGAAGGTCTTAAGAACGTTACGTCCGGTGCAAATCCGATGGTTCTACGTAAAGGAATCGAAAAGGCGACTATCGCTGCAGTAGAAGAGCTTAAGAAAATTTCTAAGCCAATCGAAGGCCGCGAATCAATCGCACAGGTTGCTGCAATTTCTTCTAGTGACAATGAAGTTGGACAATTGATCGCAGAAGCAATGGAGCGTGTTGGAAACGATGGTGTTATTACGATTGAAGAATCTAAAGGATTCGCTACTGAGCTTGAAGTCGTAGAAGGTATGCAATTCGATCGTGGATATTCTTCACCTTACATGGTAACGGACTCTGACAAAATGGAAGCAGTACTTGAGAACCCATACATCCTTGTTACAGACAAGAAGATCGCGAACATTCAAGAAGTTCTTCCAGTATTGGAGCAAGTTGTTCAACAAGGTAAGCCAATCCTTATCATCGCTGAAGACGTTGAAGGCGAAGCTCTAGCTACATTAGTAGTGAACAAACTTCGTGGAACGTTCAACGCTGTAGCTGTTAAAGCTCCAGGGTTCGGGGATCGTCGTAAAGCTATGCTTGAAGATATCTCTACATTAACGGGCGCAGAAGTAATCACAGAAGATCTTGGATTAGATCTTAAATCTGCAAACATCGGTCAGCTTGGTACAGCGTCTAAAGTTGTTGTTACAAAAGAAAACACAACAATCGTTGAAGGTGCTGGCGAATCTGAGAAGATTGCAGCTCGTGTCAACCAAATCCGTACTCAACTCGAAGAAACAACTTCTGAGTTTGATAAAGAAAAACTACAAGAACGCCTTGCTAAGCTTGCAGGCGGTGTAGCAGTGATCAAGGTTGGTGCTGCTACTGAAACGGAATTGAAGGAACGTAAGCTTCGTATCGAGGATGCGTTGAACTCTACTCGTGCAGCAGTTGAAGAAGGAATCGTATCCGGTGGTGGAACAGCGCTTGTAAACGTACTAAAAGCGGTTCAAGCAATCGAAACTGAAGGTGACGAATCTACAGGTGTCAACATCGTTCTTCGTGCACTTGAAGAGCCGATCCGTCAAATCGCTCACAACGCTGGTCTTGAAGGATCTGTTGTCGTAGAACGCTTAAAAGGTGAAAGCCTCGGCGTAGGCTTCAATGCTTTGACTGGCGAGTGGGTAAACATGGTCGATGCTGGAATCGTTGACCCTACAAAAGTTACTCGTTCTGCACTCCAAAATGCAGCATCCGTATCAGCAATGCTTCTAACTACAGAAGCTGTAGTAGCTGATAAGCCTGAAGAAAATGATGGCGGCGGCGGAATGCCTGACATGGGCGGAATGGGCGGAATGGGTGGCATGGGCGGCATGATGTAATAGCCCTCACCCAGAAAAATAGTAATACTATTTTTCACCCGACAAGGCTATTCCCTAAGTTTAGGGGGTAGTCTTTTTTTCTTGTTGTTACATTTGTGTATCGGTTGGCGATATGGCTTGTAATTCATGTCGAAAACCCTCATATTTAATAGAAAGGAGGCCCGATATGCGACGCGATATACAACCCAATGAACGAGCATTCACTACAAAGGAAGTTGCCGAAGAACTGGAAATAGCCACCCCTACGGTCCGTAAGTATGGGCAAATCTTAGAGCGGAACGGATATGAATTTTTGAAAGATGGCGATCGGCGTATATTTGTTCAAAGTGATATCGGAGCACTTATAGCGCTACGCGATACAGACAAGCCCCTTGACGATACAGCTAAAGGCGCAGTATATCAACAAAGGGAAAGATTAAAAGATTCCAATGAAACTGACATAGCGCTACCCGATACATATGAAAATGTGCCCCACGACCCCAATCAATTAAAAGATGCTTTAAAATATGTCGTTCAGGAACTGGCAGCTACACGTGAAATGAATGTCCAACTGACAAACGATATGTCACAGCTTAAAACAACGGTATCGAGACTTCAGCAAGATCACCATGCGATAAGTTCCAGTATTGGAAATACCGCACAAAAAACGAATGTTAAAATTGAAAACTTCACCAAACAACAAAAGGATTTTTACGAAACCTTGTTAGAGCAAGAGAAAAACCATTATGAAGACTTGCTACAACAAGAAAAGCAAAAAAGCGAACTGTTACAAAAAGATATAAAAAGCATGAGAGAAGAGCAGGTTAAAGAATGGCGTTCCCAAAATGATTTCAACAAACGTTTAGAAGAAGCGATCCAAAAACCGAAAGAAAAACGAGGTGGGCTTTTCTCTTTATTCCGTAAATAAAGGCGATATGGACAAGCAATATACCCTGAAATAATGTTTTTAAAACAGAAATGCACACTGATGAGCTGGTCAGCAAAGATTTGGTCGGTTCTTTTTTGTGCCGTATCGCCCGGCGATATGTATGAATGAGGATAACATTCAAAATCAGGTGAAGAAAAGCGTATAAAGAGAATATGGAATGGATGTGAGTCTTGGCAGACAACAGGGTGCTTATATCGCTAGGCGATACAAAAGGGTACTGTGATACATGGACTTACAAGGGCAGCAATATGATTCAACTAAAAGGTCCTTAACAGATGTTCATATCGCCCGGCGATATGACGAAATTTCATGCTGGCGCTACGCACTATTTTTCAAATTTCAACAATTTCCCGAGAAATATCTACAAATTCTGCTGCATAATTCGATTCGGACGAGAGCGAATGTTTCCCAAAGACATTCAGTTCGTGTATCGCTATAATAATATCAAATTAAGCATGGTCCAATATAAACTTCTTTGGAGGGTTCAATATGAAAGATGACATTCAAGTACATAAAGATCGTTTTATTAAAGAACTTCAGGAGTTTTTAAAGATTCCGAGTATCTCTTCATTATCTGAACATAAAGAAAATGTTCAAGCTGGGGCGGAATGGGTAGCCGATTCGTTAAAGAAATCCGGCATGGACAACGTAGAAATCATCCCGACAGAACGGCATCCGATTGTTTATGGGGACTGGTTACATGCGGAAGGGAAACCGACTGTCCTAATTTATGGTCATTACGATGTCCAGCCTGCAGATCCTTTTGAACTATGGGAAACACCACCATTTGAACCAGTGATTAGAGACAATAAGATTTACGCGAGAGGGGCAACCGATGATAAGGGTCAGTTGTTCATCCATATCAAAGCGTTAGAACTGTTGATGAGTGAAAATGGCACATTACCAGTCAACGTCAAATTCTGTATTGAAGGGGAAGAAGAAATCGCCAGCCCGAACCTGCCGCCATTTATTGAGGAAAATAAGGACATGCTAGCGGCGGACGCGGTCGTCATTTCAGATACATCCTTTATTGAAGAAGGGCAACCTGCTATTTGTACATCTTTACGAGGCGCACTCGCGATGGAAGTGAAAGTGGAAACAGCGAATACCGACTTGCATTCCGGCACATACGGTGGCGGTGTACCAAATGCCGTCCATGTTTTAGTCGACGTTCTCTCCTCGTTACACGATGAAGATGGAAGAGTTGCAGTGGAAGGCTTTTATGAAGGGGTACCACCCGTTACAGACAAACTGAAGCAAGAAATAGCCGAAATTCCATTTAACGAAGACAAAATGAAGAAAGAGCTTGGTATGACCGCTTTATATGGTGAAAAAGGGTATACGTTCAACGAACAAACAGGTATCCGGCCAACGCTCGAAATCAACGGTATCGGTGGAGGGTTTGCAGCAGAAGGGTTTAAAACGATTGTTCCTAGTGAGGCGAATGGCAAAATCAGCTGTCGTCTAGTAGGAGACCAGGACCCGAATCATGTGTATCGTCTGATTGAAAAACATATTCAAACGATCACGCCAGATTACGCATCAGTGGAGATGAATCAGTTTGTTCAAGCAAAGGCTGTTGCTCTCAATTCACAGGATCCAATGATTCAAGTAGCTGCCAAAGCCTACGAAAAAGTGTACGGAGTCCGTCCGCTCTTCCCAAAAGAAGGTGGTTCGATTCCGATCGTGGAGGTTTTCGCAAGAGTGCTCGAGTCGCCAGTTGTATTGATGGGCTTTGGCTTACCTTCAGAAAATCTGCATGCCCCTAATGAACATTTTCACTTGGAGAACTTTACAAAGGGCATCGAAACTGTTTGTGAATATTTACAATCATTATCCAACTAAAATTTAGACCATTTACATTCAGGGTCCTAATGTTTAACGGCTTATCGATTCATCCGGTAAATCTTCCAGGATAAGTACGTGCAAAGATTGACCAGCATGCGTAAGGGATCAATAAGATTGCAGCCCAGGCGGAATACCAAAAAGTCACATTTCAATAACATTTAATTTGAAATTCCGAAATTGAGGATGTTTCCGAAAGTCTCGCTGACTTTTTGTGAAGCATCCTCTTTCATTTTTGCCGGCGGCCTGATACGTCCATTGTATTACTACACTTTTTGGAAGCCCTTTTTGAATATAGTTTGTCATATCCCCCCAAGAAAAGTTACCTACAAAGTAAAACCCAACTTTCAAGAAGAAAGTTGAGTTAATTAACGCGATAGGTTTTATACTTTTTAAGGTAATTGACTAATCCGCCTTCGTTCAATATGTTCACCATCACATCAGGTATTTGAGTACCTTGATGCACTTCATCAGTTGAAAGGTTACTAACAATTCCTTCTGTTAAATCTACCTCGATATGATGGCCGGTTTCTATATTGTGGTCTTTTAATTCAATGACAGGCAATCCGATGTTGATTGCATTGCGAAAGAAAATACGGGCAAATGATTTTGCTACTACAGCGGAAACACCAGCTGTTTTTAAGGCAAGTGGGGCTTGCTCACGAGATGAACCGCAGCCGAAGTTGTCTCCACCTGCGACAATATCCCCTTGTTTTACCCGGTTTCGGAAGTCTGGATCTAAATCCTCTAAGACATGATCGGCTAAATCGTCTAGATTAAGTGTTTTCGTATACTTCCCTGGTATGATTCTGTCCGTATCAATGTTATCCCCATATGAGTGCGTCATTCCTCTAAGCTTCATTGGACAATACCCCCTCGGTAATCGAATTCGGATCGGTAATTTTCCCATATAAAGCAGATGAAGCAACAGTAGCCGGTGATCCTAAGTAAATATTAGAGTTCTTATTCCCCATCCGACCTTGGAAGTTTCGGTTTGTTGATGAGATGATGTTTTCATTGTTCCCAGGTATTCCTTGATGTGTTCCAACACATGGGCCACATCCTGAATTCAAGAAAGTCGCCCCTGCAGACATTAGTATTTCCGCCGTTCCATCCTTCACCGCATCTAAATAAACTTTCTTTGAGGCTGGAGCAATTAACAATCGTACATCCGTGTGTATCGTTTTACCTTTTAATATGTTTGCTGCCACGTGTAAATCTTCTAACCGACCGTTTGTGCAACTTCCGAGAAACGCTTGCTGTATTGGAGTACCTAGCGCTTCTGAAATGGATCTGATGTTATCGGGAGAATGTGGAAGGGCTATTTTTGCGTCAATTTCAGAAACATCAAAGATAAATTCATTTTCATACACTGCGTCCGTATCTGGTTCGATATGTTCAAATTCGTACGGAAGTTCAAGTCCTTTTGTATGGACGAACCCTGCTTTTGCCCCCATTTCTATAGCCATATTTGCAACGGTCATACGACTATCCAGGCTTAAATTCTCAAGTGCGTCACCGGTAAACTCTAACGCTTTATACGTTCCGCCTTCAATTCCGATTTTACCGACAATATGTAAGATGAGATCTTTTGCAGAAACGTTAGGTTTCAATTCGCCTTTTAGTACGATTTTGATGGTTTCCGGAACCTTTATCCACGTTTGCCCGGTAAGCATCACTCCTGCCAAATCTGTTGAGCCGACTCCTGTCGCAAAAGCCCCAATAGCCCCATATGTACATGAATGAGAATCAGCTCCTAGAAATAGTTGACCAGGTTTGACGTGCTCATTTTCAATCATTAATTGATGGCAAATCCCTTCACCTACATCATAAAGCTTGATGCCTTGTTCCTTTGCAAATACTCTCATAAAATCATGAAGGTTGGCGATTGTTTCATTTGGGGGAGGGGAGGCATGGTCGATCACAAATGTGACATTACTAGCATCCCAAACCTTATCTTTTCCCATTTCTTTAAACGCTTTAATCGTCAAAGGAGCAGTTGTATCGGTTGCCATGACTCCATCAACATTGACAATTGCGATTTCATTACGAAACATTTGTTTGTCTGCATGTTGTGAAATGATTTTTTCAACGATGGTTTGACCCATTAAAAAAGACTCCTTTCTTTAGATGAAATGTCACTTAGTTAAAAACCACTAGGTGGAATTGTGATTCATTGTACGGTATAACGTGATAATAGTCAATCTATTTTAATAGTTTAGAAAATTTCAAATAATGCGTTGACATAGGGTTATTTTTATCTTAGTCTATACATATGTTCAACCCATCTAGTGAAACAACAAACCACCAATCGGAACATAAATACATAAAACCGAATTGTTGTTCCATTATATGGTTTTCCATAAGTGTTAGGAGGAAGTTTTATGAGTGAAGTTGTCAGGGCAGTTGATCGTGCCTTAGAGATTTTAAATTGTTTCTCATCAAAAAAGTCCCAGTTGTCCATCGGAGAAATTTGCGGGATCACAGGTCTTACAAAGTCTACCTCATTTCGATTACTCGCTTCATTGGAGCATAAAGGGTTCATTGAAAAAGATGAGAAGAGCCATCAATACAAGCTTGGTGTTAAATTATTGGAGCTAGGCAATGTCGTGCAGGAGTCATTTAATTTAAGAGACAGCGCCTTGCCGGTCATGAAGGATTTAGCAGAGAAAACAGGCGAAACGGTCAATGTTAACATCATCCAGGGCCATAACAGGGTTTGCATTGAAAAGATTGACGGAAAGCATGCCTTAAGAAAGGTTTCAGAGGTAGGATTGCTTTTGCCGCTATATAGAGGGGCCTCAGGTAAATTGCTTTTGGCATTCTGCGAACCAGATCAGATCATTGAGATATTGAACATCGCCAAAGATCACCAGACACCACATGATTACATCAACAATCTAAAGATCGAATTATTTACGATAAGAGAAAAAGGCTATTCAACGAGTGTAAATGAAAGACTTGATGGAACCGCCTCCGTATCAGCACCGATTCGTGATCATACTGGGAACGTCATTGCCGGGATTACGATCTCGGGCCCATCGATCAGGTTTACGGATGAAAAGATCGCTCAATTTATAGAAGATGTTATAGGTGCTGGGAAATCCATTTCTTCAAGGTTAGGGTATGTTGTGCAGGAACCAATCAAAACGTAGAAAGGTTCTTACTGATTGTTTTGGAAGCGATTACATCTATGCAATTACATCATTTTGTCCTACGAATAGTAGTCCATCCATTAGTTGATTTTGAATAAAAACTATTAAACTAGGAGGAATAAAAATGAGAAAAGGTATATTGGTAAGCTTCATTGGCGTGTTACTCTTGTCATTTGTATTATCAGGCTGCTCTTCAGCTGAAAGCGGCAGCAGCGAGGGGGAATTTTTAAGGGTTGGAACAGCAAGTATGGGAGGGAATTTTTTCCCGCTTGGTGCGGCGATTGCTCAAATGGTCAATGATGAAATGGACGGGTATAATGCGAGTGCTCAAGCTACAGGAGGATCATCCGAAAATGCCAACTTTTTAGGTTCCGGTGATCTTGAATTTGCTTTAATTCAATCGAGTCCTCTAAAAAATGCTTATCAAGGGAAAGAGAAATTTGATGGACGAGCTGTCGAGTCTCTTAGAGGTGTGACCGCGATCTATTTTAATTCTTTTCATATTTTAGTAAGAAAAGACGCCGGAGTCGAAACCATAGAAGACTTAAAAGGAAAGAAAATTGCAGTAGGTCCAGTTGGCGGAGGGATCCAGGTCAATACCAATAAATTGCTAGGTGTATATGGAATAAGTCCAGAAGATTACGAAGCGGTTCATGGGACAAGGCAAGATGCTACGGAAGGACTTAAAACAGGTCGAGTGGATGCACATATTTATGCAACGGGAATTGGAAGTTCACAAGTGACTGACTTGATTAACACAGGAGAAGTCAAGTTAATATCTATGGATCAAGCCACGATTGAAAAAATGGTAGAGGAGAATCCTGACTTTGGGGAAGGAACCATTCCTGCAGGTACATATGAAGGTCAGGATGAACCCGTTGAAACAATCAGAGGGTCTTCTCTTTTAGTTACGACAGAAGATATGTCAGAAGACTTAGTCTATGAACTTACGAAAAAAATATTTGAAAATATAGAAACCTTACAAGGACACCATAAATACTTCAAACAAACAAAAGTTGAGGATGCGACAAAAGGAATGTCAGTTCCATTGCATCCTGGTGCGAAAAAGTACTTTGAAGAAGTCGGTACACAATAAAGAAATAGGGTTCAATAGAGTATAGGAAACCATTGATTTGGTTTCCTATTATATTAAGGCAAGTATTCAAATAATTTATTCCTGGAGGGGAACTAAATGTTTGAGAGAAGCAAATTAGAAACGGATGTATTGGTAATCGGTGGTGGATCTGCAGGGTTAATTGCAGCTTTAGAAGCAGAAAAGCAAGGTGTAGATGTCACCGTTGTCTGTAAACAGAAGGCAGGAAAAAGTGGAAATACGATAGTATCCGGTTCAGCTTTTTCAGTCGTTGTACCTGAAGAGGGGAATCCGGATTCTGAAGAGGTCTATTATCAAGATTTAATCCGATCTGGTAAAGGAATCAACCAACGAGATTTAACTAGATTACTAGCTAAAGAGTCTGGCAAAACGATTCAATGGCTAGAAGACTACGGAATGGAGTTCTTTTTACAAGAGAATAAATATGTGAAAAGAAAACCACCAGGACATTCCCACCCAAGGTCAGTGCCGACAATCTGGGACGGCTACTCTTATATGACAAGAGGACTATCGTTTATGAAGCCCCTTCTTAATAGTGTGAAAGAAAAAAATATACAATTAATTGAGCAAACCATGGTTGTTCGGTTGATACGAAAACGAGGCAAAATCGTCGGGGCAGTTGCGATAGATGTGAAAAAGGGTAATATCATCGAAATCTCTTCGAAATCGGTTATTTTAGCAAACGGGGGAGCAGGGAATATCTTCTCCCAAAATAACAATACGGTAGGGATTACGGGTGATTCCTACGCATTGGCATTTGATGTCGGTGCGGTTTTGAAGGATATGGAATTTGTGCAATTTTATCCAACGATGATGATCAAACCCGTCAAAATGCCAGCCTCTAATCCATTGTTCGGGGACGGAGCTGTTTTGCGGAATAAGCACGGTGAATTATTTGTTCATAACTATGTCGAAGGCGGAGACAAAGAGGCGACTCGAGATAAGATGGCTCAAGCGATATTCCAAGAAGTCCAAAAAGGAAATGGCATTGAGGGCGGGGTTTATTTTGATTGTAGCGGGATTCCAAAAGACGTACTCGAATCGAAATACTCTCATTTTTGTAACCAACTAAGGAAAAAAGATGTCGATCCATCTAAAGATTATGTCATTGTATCGCCTACTACACACTATTTCCTTGGCGGTGTAAAAATAAATGAAAAATGTGAAAGCAATGTGCCTGGATTGTACGCAGCAGGGGAAGCAGCGACTGGCGCACATGGAGCGAATCGTCTATCAGGTAGTTCAATTGCAGATACTGTCGTGTTTGGGATGATTGCCGGGGACTCTGCGGCTAAACACTCTTTAAACAGTAAGCGGGAAGATGTTGATTGGGATCAAGAAATTTCGTCCTTATTTGTACAAAATGATGATGGTGGACTTGATATTGCAAAAGCAAAAGAAATAGTTCGAAACGTGATGTGGGAGAGTGCGTCCGTTGTAAGGGATGAGAGTACTATACGTTCAGGCTTGCAAACGCTAGATGACATTCAAAGGTCATTAAAAAGCGCTCCGGTTACGAGTGCGAAACAGACACTTTCCTTTTTCGAGCTTTCTAATATGGTAGCGGTAGGGCAATTGGTACTTCAAGGTGCGATTAAACGTGAAGAAAGCAGAGGTTCACACTGGAGAAAGGACTTTCCATTTGAAACAGAGGACTTTCTCGGTAACTTCGAATATTTTAAGAATCAGGAACTTGCAGATATTCATTTTGTTGCATTAGAACATAAGCGTTCCCATAGTGTCTGATGGTGAAAAGTATAGGGAGGTGTAAGTCTTGGAAAAGCAAAAAAAGAAAGAGGACGAAAGCAACAAGAAAAAAAGAAGGCAATTTACGGGTAAGTGGAAGCTGTCATTAACGATTATCACGATTTTATTATCTGGATTTCAATTATATACAGCTGCTTTTGGCACAATGTCACCGATCATACAACGGAGTATCCACCTTTCTTTCATATTGTTTTTAGTATTTATGTTGTTCCCAGCAACAAAAAAATCGGCAAGCAATCGTTTAACGATCGTTGATGGGTTATTAATGTTGCTTTCAACTGCATCAACTCTTTACATTACATTCCGCTTTCCTAGTTTGGTAGCCTCTGGGGGACTACATAACAATGTGGATATTGTAGTCGGAGCAATCAATATACTACTCGTTATTGAAGCAGCAAGAAGAGCGATTGGCAAAGCACTTCCGATTTTGGCAATTGTTTTTATTGTTTTTGCTTTTATCGGTCGGATGATACCTGGGCCTCTAAAGCATAGCGGGTTTGATGCTGAACGGGTGATCCAGCACCTTTACTTAACGACAGAAGGTATATACGGTCAAATTTTAGGTGTTTCTTCCACTTATATTTATTTGTTTATTCTATTTGGAGCCTTTTTATCAGTAACGGGAATGTCAAAGCTGTTTAATGATATCGCGTTAGCTCTAGCCGGTCATACAAAAGGCGGTCCCGCAAAGGTTTCGGTAATTTCAAGTGCTTTTATGGGATCAATCAGCGGCAGTACATCCGCAAATGTTGTGACAACCGGTAGCTTTACCATTCCACTAATGAAAAAGATCGGCTTTAGACCACACTTTGCTGGTGGAGTCGAGGCATCCGCATCTGCCGGGGGGCAAATCATGCCTCCAGTAATGGGAGCGGCAGCCTTTATCATGTCAGACGCTTTAGGCATTCCGTTTGTTCATATCTTAGGTTATGCCCTCATCCCGGCCATCTTATATTTTGCGGGTATCTTAATCACCGTTCATTTGAGAGCAACAAAGCTAGGAATGGAAGGGTTAAGCAAAGACGAATTACCGAGCGTATGGGGTGTATTAAAAGATTATGGGCACCTGTTAGCCCCAATTATCGGGTTGATCTACATGTTAATTGAAGGGTATAACGCCATGTATGCGGGTGTATGGGGAATTTTACTTGCGATTATCTTCAGTTCGTTTAGAAAACATACACGGATTAATGTAAAAGACCTCATCAAAGCAATGGTGGATGGAGCGTTAAATGCAATTCCTGTAGCGAGTGCTTGTGCGATTATCGGAATCATCATCGGTGTAACATCCTTAACGGGAGCCATTTTAGCAGCCGGTGCAGCGATTTTGGATTTAAGTGGCGGCTTTCTAATCACGACATTATTGCTAACGATGGTCATTTGTATTCTAATTGGCATGGAATTGCCGACAACGGCAAACTATATTTTAACTAGTGCCATTGCAGCGCCTGCCATTATTCTGTTAGGAATTGAACCGATCTACGCTCACTTCTTTGTCTTTTACTTCGGGATCCTTTCAACTGTAACTCCTCCGGTTGCGATAGGAGCGTATGCAGCAGCAGGCCTAGCCGGTAGTGACCCTATTAAAACAGGAGTGACAGCTCTTAGGTTGGCTATCGTTGGGTTTATCATTCCTTATATGTTTATCTATTCACCTGACTTAATGATCAGTCCAGAGTCTACGTTCATGAGTGTTGCGCCTGTGTTTGTAACGGCTTTAATCGGAGTGTTCGCTGTTAGTGCTTCGCTGGAAAGATATTTGTTGACACATATAGCTATCTACGAACAGGTACTATTGGGTATTTCAGCTTTTCTATTGATCAGTACCTTTTCCGTCTATACCGAAATCGCTGGTATAGTGGTTTTCCTATTAGTCTTATTAAATAGTTGGAGAAAAATAAATAGTGTTCAAAGCGTGACCGAACAAAAAGCGGTAAATGGTTAACTTTGTATGATGAGTTAAAAAAGAGAGGTTATCCAAAGGGCCCGATGATGCCCGTGATATAAGCGGTTGGAATGAAGGTGAAAAGGACGTTGAAACAACTTAAACGTTCAATAAAAGGAAACATAATTACACTTACCTCGTTGTTATTTATGCTTGGAATTATTGGAACACGGCCTTTAGTCTCACTGTATTCTTATGAATTAAATGCGAGTCCGCTTCAAATCGGAATTATCATTGCGTTGTTTCCATTACTTCCACTTGTGCTAGCAATAAGGCTAGGTAAGATGGTTGATAAATTTGGTTACCGGATACCTTTGATTTTCAGTACGTTATTTGGGTCAGTTGCGATAATGATTCCGATGTTCATGCCGAATCTAATAGGAGTTTATCTCTCTCAAATCATCGCCGGGATTACGCAAACGATTTTTGCTGTATCCGCACAGTCGTTTATCGGTAGCTTTACAGATGAATCTGAAAGTGATCGACAGCTGATGCGGTTCAGTATTGGTGTTGCGATCGGGAGTTTTTTGGGCCCGCTGTTAAGCGGAATCATTTCAGACGAATGGGGATACCCAGCAGCATTTGGCATTTCAGGATGTATTGCGATTCTAGGTGGGGTTGTGGCTTTATTGCTGGCTGAAAATAAGGAACATTCAGCATCTGGTGTACGTAGTGCGTCAGGATTACAATCTTCTTTTTCATTATTAAAAATATCAAACATCAAAAAAGCGATCTTAATCAGTGTCTTAGTCTTACTTGGAAAAGATATCTTCATTGCTTATTTTCCGTTGTTGGCACTGGAATATGGGTTTTCAAGCACAGTCATCGGCATCGTAATTTCAATCAATGCGGCAGCTGGCATTTTGATCCGGTGGTCCATGCCTTATTTAATTCGGAGATTCACACGGAATATTGTCGTGATTGGGTCGATTGTGTGCTCCGGTTTGTGCTTTATAGCTATCTCGTTTTTTGGTAATAGTGTCATTCTCATTATCCTATCATTTTTACTAGGAATGGGATTGGGAATCGGTCAACCATTGTCAATATCAACAACGATGCATGCTTTACCGAGAAATCGGATTGGGGAAGGACTGGGTTTGCGTTTAACAGCTAATCGTTTTACCCAACTATCTGGACCAGTTATTTTGGGGATGATCGCAGAATTCACCAATATTTCAACTATATTTTTGATTATTGGCATCTTTATTTTAACAGGTGCAACAAAAACAAAGATAAGCAGTAAAGAATCTCATCAGGCATCAACAACATAAATGGAGAGGATGACGTAAAACTATGAGTCAAAGGGGACCATTAAAAGGAGTAAGAGTATTAGACTTATCAACTGTAATTGCCGCTCCTTTTGGGGCAACATTGCTCGGCGATTTTGGTGCTGAAGTCATTAAAATCGAGCTGCCGGGGAAAGGCGATCCTTTAAGGAATTTAGGACCTTTTCATGGGGAAGAACCTCTGCGGTGGCCAGGGTTGGCGAGGAATAAAAAATCGTTAACCCTCGATCTCCATAAGGAAGAGGGAAAGAATATATTAAAGAAGTTAGCTCAAAAGACAGATGTTATTATAGAAAATTTCAGGGCAGGGACGTTAGAAAAATGGGGCTTAGGCTATGATGATTTGAAAAAAGAAAACCCTGATTTGATCATGATCAGAGTGACAGGCTTTGGGCAAACAGGCCCCAATTCACATAAAGCCGGATTCGGTACGCCTGCAACAGCATATAGTGGGTTTACTTATTTACATGGCTATCCTGACCGTCCGCCAATCAGCCCATCTTTTTCATTAACCGATTATATAACAGGAATCTATGTCGCATTTGCCACGACAACAGCACTATATTACCGGGATGCAACGGATGGCGGAGAGGGACAGTCTGTAGACGTCAGCTTGTATGAGGGCGTTTTTAGAATGATGGAATTTTTAGTTGCCGAATACGATCAAAATGATGTTGTAAAGGAGCGTTCACCAGGACTGAGTGGACATTCTGCACCGGCTGGGACTTTCCAAACTAAAGATGATCATTGGGTAGTTTTGGTTACAAGCTCTGATCGTACCTTTGAACGCTTGGCTAAAGCGATGGGAAGAGAGGACATGTTAGAGGATGAAAACTTCTATACGAATTCAGTCCGGTTACAGAACTTTAATTTAACGAATGGTATTGTGGCAGATTGGGTAAAAACGATGACTCGGGCTGAGCTTCAAGAGCTGTTGGACGAACATGGCGTACCGGTGAGTCCAATTCAAAGTATAAAAGATATTTTCGAAGATCCGCATTATAAGGAAAGAGAAAATATTATTGAAGTCAGTCATCCACGGTTAGGTAAAGTGAAAATGCCAGGAGTTGTTCCGAAATTCTCTCAAACACCAGGATCTGTGGAACACTCTGGTCCAGATTTAGGGGAACATAATGAAGAAATCCTAGGTTCCTTATTGGAGTATAGCCGAGAGGAAATAGAATCCCTGAAAGAAAATAAAGTGATATAAAAACGAAAGCCGGTTAGAGCTGTTGCAGAATCATAACGGGAGCTAAAGTTCTTTTTTAGACACCCCAGAGGAAATAGAGGCCGTTGATGAAATAAGGTGATTCAAAGGGGGAGTTTGGATGCAAATGCCGGGAGAAGTAACGATTACAGAAGTTTGTCCAAGGGATGGATTTCAGAGTTTGCCAAATTCGATTGATAGCATTGATAAAATAAAAATTATAAACGACATAATTGATTGTGGATACAAACAAATCGAGGTCACATCTTTTGTCCACCCTAAGGCAATTCCGCAGTTAAGGGATGCTGAGGAAGTGGTTACGCAAATTTCGAGGAAAAATAATGTGAAGTTGAGAGCTTTGGTTCCGAACTTGAGAGGACTGGAGCGGGCGATTAACGCTGGTGTGGATAAGGTGAAGTTAATGCTGTCAGCAACTGATTCCCACAGCCTAAGTAATGCAAACTGTAAAACAGTAGAAGCTATGGACGGATTTGTGCCATTGGTGGAGAGAGCTGAAGATAGTCAAGTTGCTGTTTCAGGTTCAATCTCTGTGGCGTTTGGTTGTCCATATGAAGGTCTCGTACCAGTAGACCGGTTATTGATGATTTGCGAGAAATATCTGGAGCTTGGGATCAATGACCTCTCTTTGGCTGATACGACAGGTATGGGCAATCCATTTCAAGTTCAAAAAGTAATCGGAGCGCTGAGAAGAGAATTCCCAGAAATGCGGTTTTCCATGCACCTGCATAATACGAGAGGCATGGCTTTTGCGAATGCAGTAGCAGGGCTAGAAGTTGGAGTGACCGATTTTGATAGTTCAGTAGCAGGACTTGGGGGTTGTCCATACGCACCTAATGCAAGTGGAAACATCGCCTCTGAGGACCTCATCCATGGATTTGAGGAAATGGGCATTAAAACTGGGATCGACCTAGACAAGGTCATCTCAGTAGCAAGATCACTAGAGCAGCAGCACAAACCATACACAAACAGCTTCCTATTGAAAGCTGGAAAAAACTCCGACTTACACATTAAGCCAAAAGGACAGGAGAAACTAGGGTAATGCTAACATTTTACTAACATAAAGGATATTATTGTAGGCTTCTCATTAATTTTTTTGAGAAGCCTCTTTTTCATCTTTTTTGTCCTAGCCTTTCCTCAATGATATTGAAGGCTATGGGTTAAAGCAGTTAGCATTGTATATTTAAATAAATCTATCTCAAACAATTTATTTGCCTTACAAAAAAATAATTTAATTTTTTGAATTTTCCTAATTGACAATACAATTTATTTGTCTTACAATTTAAATTATTCAAGAGGTAGTAAAAGGAGAGAATCAAATTGCAAAAGGCAGATGGTCAACTTGATATAAAATCTGTAAAACGCGATACATTATCTAATCAGGTAATCGATCAAATTATACACTTACTTATTAGTGGTCAACTCAATCCAGGAGATAAGCTTCCAACAGAAATGGATTTGCTAGATAGGTTTAAGGTAAGTAGACCAGTATTACGAGAAGCTATAAGCTCCTTAGAAACTATTGGAATAGTTCGCAGAAAAACTAGGGAAGGAACATATTTTACAAATAAGATTTGGAGTAAGCCATTTGAAATTATGCTGTCATTATCTGCAGGGAATATTCAATCGATTGCTGAAACACGAATGTCTCAAGAGTTGGGCCTCGTCGCATTAGCGGCAGAGAAAATTACTGATAACGATTTAATGAGGTTACGAGAGAATATTGAGTTGATGGAAAGGCAAGAGGGAGATTACAGAGAAATCGATAAAGAGTTCCATCGGATCATTGCTTTTAGTGCCAGTAATTCAATTACCGAAGGAATCATCGATCCATTACTCAATATGTTTGACAAGATGTTTTCGATAATTCCTAGTGCGGATAAAGATAAAAACATAACTGTAGAACAACATAAACAAATTTATCATGCCCTAGAAAAAAGAGATCCGATAGAATCCTATCAATGTATGTACCGACATCTAGATCATGTTAGAAAAAGACTCTTTGCAAGAGTTCATGCTGAAAATAAGAACAATTGAAATTTGAAAGGATGAAATTGAATGTCGAATCAAAGAAAAGCTCCTACAGGTATCTTAGGATTCCCAATTGTTCCATTTAATGAAAACGGGAACATTGATGAAAAAGGCTTAACAAAAAATATTGAATTTTTATTAGAAAACGGCTTAGAGTCAATTTTTATCGCTTGCGGTTCTGGTGAGTATCATGCAATTAGTACAAAAGAATATGAAACAATGGTTGAAATTGCAGTTTCTGTAGTAGATGGCAAGGTCCCCGTTTATACAGGTGTAGGCGGAAATTCAGCTGAGGCAATAGAGAAAGCACAAATTTCAGAAAGGCTTGGAGCTGATGGATATTTAATCTTACCTCCATATCTGATTGAAGGAGAGCAAGAAGGTCTTTATGAATACTATAAATCCATTATTAAAAGCTCCGATCTAAATGCAATTTTATACCAAAGAGCAAATGCAGTCTTGCAGTTACATACTTTGAAGAAGCTTGTTGAATTCCCACAAGTAGTCGGGGTCAAAGATGGGGTAGGTAATGTTGATTTAAACATTGAACTAACTCAAATGATTGGAAATCGCGTAGGATGGCTAAATGGCATGCCTATGGCTGAAGTAACAATGCCAGCATACATACCATTAGGCTTTAATTCTTATTCCTCTGCAATATCAAACTATATCCCTCATATTTCTAGAAAGTTCTATAATGCATTATTAAATGATGACAAACAATTAGTAAATGATATTTACGAAGATGTAATTTTACCTATTAATCGTATTCGCAAGAAGAGAAAAGGGTACGCGGTTTCCTTAATTAAAGCAGGTATGAAAATTGTAGGGCTTCCTGTCTCTACAGATGTTAGACCACCAATTGTTCCAGTCGAACAGGATCACTATAAGGAGCTGGAAGGAATCCTGAAAAAGGCTATTGAAAAATATCCTGCTGAAAATAAAGTTTCACTTTAATAAAGAATAGTAGAAATACACGCATGAAATTTGTGGAAATCGGAGGGTGAATAATGACAGTACAAACAGAAAAAAAGCATTACTTGAACTTTATTAATGATGAATGGGTACCATCTAGCACAAGAGCAGTTATTGAAAATACCAATCCTGCAAATAATGAAGATGTGATTGGATATGTACAAAAGTCAACAAAAGAAGATTTAGATAATGCAGTAGCTACAGCTAAAGCAGCACAAAAATCATGGAAAAAATTGCCTGGCGATGCAAGAGGGAAGTTTTTATATAAAGCAGCAGATATCCTTGAAAGCCGTATTGATGAAATTGCAGAAACAATGACAAGAGAAATGGGAAAAACACTTCCAGAAGCAAAAGGGGAGACTGCTCGTGGAGTAGCGATCCTTCGATATTATGCTGGTGAAGGGATGCGTAAAGTTGGAGATGTGATTCCTTCAACAGATAAGGATGCTCTAATGTTTACTTCTCGTGCTCCATTAGGTGTTGTTGGAGTTATTACTCCTTGGAACTTCCCAGTAGCAATTCCAATTTGGAAAGCTGCACCTGCATTAATCTATGGAAATACAGTTGTTCTTAAACCTGCAACAGAAACAGCAGTGACATGCGCAAAAGTTTATGAGTGCTTTGCAGAAGCAGGATTTCCTCCAGGTGTTGTAAATATGATTACAGGTCCGGGTTCCGTTATTGGACAAGGCTTAGCTGAACATCCTGATGTAAACGGCATCACATTTACAGGTTCAAATAGTGTAGGAAAACAAATAGGGCAAACAGTACTTGCACGGGGTGGAAAATATCAACTTGAAATGGGTGGTAAAAATCCAGTCATTGTAAGTTCAGATGCTGATCTTGACCTTGCTGTAGAAGCGACAATTAGCGGTGGACTGCGTTCAACTGGGCAAAAGTGTACAGCAACTAGTCGTGTCATTATCCAAAGTGAAGTTTATGAAGAGTTTAAAGAGAAACTTCTCGAGAAAGTTAAGGAAATTACCATTGGAAATGGCTTAGAGGAAGGTATTTGGATGGGTCCAAGTGCCAGTGAAAATCAATTGAATACGGTACTCTCTTATATTCAAAAGGGTCTAGATGAAGGTGCATCGCTAATTTTAGGTGGTGAAAGACTTTCAGGTGACGAATTTGACAATGGGTATTTTATCCAGCCGACATTATTTGAAAATGTAACTTCTGATATGACAATTGCACAAGAAGAAATTTTTGGACCTGTGCTCGCTCTAATGAAAGTAGAATCTATGGAAGAAGCATTGGAGCTAGCTAATGATGTGGAGTTTGGCTTAAGTGCGTCAATCTTTACTACTAACATACAAAAAATGCTATCTTTCATTAATGAAATGGATGCCGGCCTTGTTCGAATTAATGCCGAGAGTGCTGGTGTTGAACTGCAAGCTCCATTTGGTGGCATGAAACAATCTAGTTCACATTCCCGTGAACAAGGTCAAGCTGCAATCGAGTTTTTCACATCTATTAAAACAGTTTTTGTTAAATAGAGAACTCTTTAAAATAGATGGGAGTTTTTTTCTCCCATCTATTGTTAGATAAGTAAAGAGAGAAATCAAAAATCCTGTTATAAGTTAAAATATCTGAATATTTTGTATTTAATGCGATCATAAAGGTCAGTTATCGCAACTATCAAACTGCTAATCGTTTATTTTTTGAAAGCGCTTATATTGGTAACCACGGGTCTTCGACTCGCTTATGAATAATAGTAGGTTGCAAAAAAAAAATTGAGGGGTGTAAAGTATGAAGAAATTGTTGCCTTTTTTAATGGTAATAATGCTGGCAGTTGTTCTGGCTGCGTGTAATCAAAGTGCTAATTCAAGTGACGACTCTTCAGAAGCTGAGATTCCGGATAGAATTCGTGTTGTTATTGGTTCTTCATCAACAGGCGGGGATACATACCAAAACTCAAGTGCAGCAAGTAGATATTTAGAAAAGGTTTTAGGTACTAATATGAAAGTAGATGCGGTTGGAGCGGTAAAAGCATTTACAGCACTAGACAAGGCAGACACTGATGGAAGTACGATTATGTTTTTCCATGACATGGCTTATTTAGGTGTTGAATATGGAAGTATTAGTGAAAAATATGCTTTAGAAAATTGGAAGGTTGGTCCAGTTGTTTCAACAAACCCTGGTAATGCATTTTTAACAAGTGCAGATGCACCATATAACACAATGGCTGAATCGGCAGAATGGTTAAAAAATAATCCGGATGAAACAGTCACAGTTGCTATTGAAGCTGGTGGTGTATCAGAAATTTCTTTTGATGGTTATTATTTATGGGTAAAAGAGAAATATGGAACAGAAGTTTCCGATCGAATCAAAGTTTATCCAACAGGATCTCAAGAAGATAAAAACCAAGCATTATGGGATGGAAATGCTGATATTATCAACGGATCAATTGGAGGTAATTTCGAATATACAAAAGATGACGTAGATTCTAAAATCAAGATGAAGTTTTTAGGCATTACAGCAGGGAAAAGAGTTGAAGGATATGAAATTCCTACATTTGCTGAACAAGGAATTAAAGTAAACGGTAAAGATTTTGTTTTTGATAAGCAATTCTTCATTCTATTACCGAAGGATATTGATCCGAAATTTGCTAAGGCTTTGGATGAAGCGGTTGCACAAGTAGTAGAAAACCCAGATTATATAAAGGATTTAGCAAAAAATGCATATATCCCTAGTTATACTCCAGCTGAAGAAGCCGATGATTATTTACTAGAGAAGAGATCCACTTTCCAAAACATTATTAATAATGCACCAACTGTAGATGAGCTTACCGATTAATTAAATAATGTAATTTTATGGGGTTGTCTGTATATATACGACAGACAGCCTCGTATTATCTGAAAATAGAAGAAAGATTTTAGGAGGAAGGTGAAGTTGTTGAGTGATTTCCTTACCCTTGAATATAAATTTAGTGAATCCCATACAGTATTCCCGAAAATAATTTTATCTGTACTCATTATCTTATTAATTCTTATCATGTTAAGTAATGTTATCCACAGAGCAAAGGCTGGAAAATTAAAAGAATTCAACTTTAAATTCTTTATTGACAATTATGATAAATATAAATTTTATGGAACAATTGCTTTACTTTTAGGATATGGATTTATTTTGGAACCTATTGGTTTTCTTCCGGCAAGTATACCCTTTATGTTTCTGATCATGCTTTTATATATCGGGAATTTAAAGAAAAAAGCTATTATTCTTTCCCTTGCTAATTCAATTATAACATCAGTTTTAATTTGGTTCTTATTCGGCAAATTGTTCGATATAACTTTACCGTAGGGAGGGTTGTCTTTTATGGAGATCTTTGAAATTCTTACCCCATTGTCTGTTGTATTAGTATTTACAGGTGTGTTGATGGGAATAATTTTTGGGGCAATACCTGGGATGACAGCTACTATGGCCATTGCCCTCTTTCTTCCTCTCACCTATGCATTAGATATGGTTGAAGCACTTGCATTATTATTAGGTTTATACGTTGGTGGAATTAGCGGTGGTTTAGTACCTGCTATTCTCTTAAACATACCTGGTACTCCTTCTTCGCTCTGTACAACATTTGACGGTTTCCCCATGACCCAAAAGGGACAAGGGGAAAAAGCGTTGAAAATCGGGATTACAGCATCATTGATTGGTGGCTTTTTTAGTTTAACAATTTTATATTTCTTTGCTCCATTACTTGCTTCGGTAGCAATTGAATTTTCATCAGTAGAAAAGTTTTTAATTATCCTTTTTGCACTGACGGTTATTGCTTCTATTTCAAAAGGAAGCTTACTTGTGGGGATATTCAGTGGTGTTTTAGGAATTTATTTAAGTCTTATTGGCATGTTTCCTGATAACAATAAGTTACGACTTGTTCCTTCAGGACTAGAAGAGCAATTGTATTACGGTTTTGCGCTTCTTCCCGTACTGATCGGTTTATTTGCCATCGCCCAAATAATGCAAGAATCCGAAGAGGGAATGAAGCCAGCTGCCCATCAAAAATTTGATTTTAAAAAAAATAAAAAGAATAAGTTCACATTTAAAGTATTTAATGGTCAAATCGTCAATACTATTCGTTCCTCATTATTAGGTACTTTTATAGGGATTTTACCAGGTGTTGGTGGGAGTGCAGCTTCTATTACTGCTTACTCACAAGCAAAAAACTTTTCAAAAAAACCTGAAAAGCTTGGTACTGGAGAACCAGAAGGGGTAATTGCAAGTGAAGCATCTAACAATGGTTTAACCGGTGGAGCTTTAATCCCATTACTTTCTTTAGGGATACCCGGCGATAGTACTACCGCAGTATTAATCGGTGCTTTCTTATTACAGGGGATCCAAGTAGGTCCGTTATTTATTACAACACATCCTGAATTATGGGGCGGCATTGTATACGCGCTCATTATTGCAAACATTGCGATGTTCTTGCTTATGTTCTTTTTTATTAAGTATATGGCGAAAATCATATATGTCCCGAAGCATACGATTTATCCAATAATTATTGTGATGTGTGTTGTAGGTTCCTATGCGATTAACGATGGTGTAATGTTTGATGTTTGGACTCTATTATTATTTGGTGTTCTTGGCTATATATTTATAAAAATCGGAATTCAAATTGCCCCATTTTTGATCGGCTTTATATTAGGAAAACCAGGTGAAAAATACTTTATTGATAGTTTAAAAGGAAGCGATGGAGATTTAACGATATTCTTTACAAAAGGCCCAATTGCGGTTGTGTTATGGCTCATGATTATCGCTTCTATTGTTTATTCGATTTACTCTAATAATAAATCAAAAAAGGATAAACAAGAAGAAACAATCACAACAGCAACATAATTGTAAAAAATTCATAATAATTAAGGAGTTGTCAATATGGGGGTTATGACTACAAAACAAACTGCTCCAACTATCGTGGAAATTTCGGTAATTCCAGTTGCAGGTCATGATAGCATGCTATTAAATTTAAGTGGTGCACATGCTCCCTTTTTTACAAGAAATATAGTTATTCTTAAGGATAGCAGTGGAAATCAGGGAGTTGGGGAAGTTCCTGGTGGAGAAGAAATACGCAAAACTTTAGAGGATTCAAAATCATTATTAATAGGTAATTCCATTGGAAACTATAACAATATATTAAATAAAGTAAAAGCGCATTTTGCTGATCGAGATGCTTCTGGTCGTGGAATGCAAACTTTTGATTTGCGTATTATGATTCATGCGGTCACAGCGTTAGAAGCTGCACTGTTAGATTTATTAGGAAAACATCTAGAAGTTCCAGTAGCAGCCTTATTAGGTGAAGGCCAGCAGCGGGACGAAGTAGAAATGCTCGGGTACCTATTTTACATAAGTGATAGTTCTAAAACTGATTTGCCTTATATTAGTGAAAATCACTCTGATGATGAATGGTTCAGACTACGTCGAGAAAAGGCTTTGACGCCTGAAGCGATTGTTAGATTAGCAGAAGCAGCAAAGGAACGCTATGGATTTAATGACTTTAAATTAAAGGGTGGAGTTTTCCGAGGTGAGGAAGAAATTGAAGCTGTTACAGCATTGGCTGAACGTTTCCCAAAGGCGCGTATTACCCTAGACCCAAATGGTGGCTGGTATCTTGAAGATGCTATTAGACTTTGTAAAGATATGCATCATGTGTTGGCATATGCGGAAGATCCATGTGGTGCTGAACAAGGTTTCTCTGCACGTGAAGTGATGGCAGAGTTTCGCCGTGAGACAGGACTGCCTACTGCAACGAATATGATCGCAACGGACTGGCGCCAAATGGGGCATGCACTGCAATTAAACGCTGTTGATATTCCACTTGCAGACCCCCATTTCTGGACTATGCAAGGATCAGTACGTGTTGCACAAATTTGTCATGAATGGGGAAAAACATGGGGTTCTCACTCAAACAATCATTTTGACATCTCTTTAGCAATGTTTACACATGTTGCTGCAGCTGCCCCTGGAAATATTACAGCAATTGATACTCACTGGATATGGCAGGATGGACAGCACCTAACGAAAAATCCTTTGCAAATAAGAGGGGGAAAAGTCAAAGTGTCAGATAAGCCAGGTCTCGGTGTTGAAATTGATATGAACAAAATCGAGAAAGCAAATAAGCTTTATAAAGAAGAAATTGGGCTAGGTGCTCGTGATGATTCTATTGCTATGCAATACCTAATTCCAGGTTGGAAATTTGATAATAAAAAGCCTTGTATGGTTCGGTAACTATCATATGAATAAGTAAGCACAAACAGTAGGTGTATTGGTGCTTTCTTATTTTGTTAGATTAATAAAAACTTTTCACAAAAGGTCATTACTTTATGGAGGAATTATCTTGAATTTTAAAAGCGAAAATCTAACTAATTTTGTATGTGATATTTTTAAAGTAGTAGGTATATCAGACGAAGATAGTTATACAGTGGCAGATAGTCTAGTTGCGGCAAATTTACGTGGAGTTGATTCCCATGGTGTAACTCGTGTACCCATTTATGTGAAACGATTAAAAGAAGGTGCCACAAACCCAAATCCAGATGTAAAAATTGCAAAAGAAAGTGATGCAACATTATTGATTGATGGTGACGATGGAATGGGGCAAATCGTAAGTCGTGAAGCTATGAAGCTAGGGGTTGCAAAGGCAAAGAAAAGTGGGGGAGTCCATATCGGTGTAACCCGTTCCTCTCACTTTGGAGCAGGAGCATATTATGTAAAACGTGGCGTTGAAGAGGATATGATTACTTTTGCAATGTCTAATGCACCTTCAACAATGGCTCCATGGGGTGGTATTCAACCTTATTTTGGAACAAACCCATATGCTTATGGGGTTCCTGCAGGTAAATATGACCCGATTATATTGGATATGGCTACTAGTGTAGTAGCACGAGGAAAGATTATTATGGCTGCACAAAATGGAAGTGATATTCCTGAAGGTTGGGCGATTGATCAGGAAGGTAGGCCAACGACTGATTCACAGGCTGCATTAGATGGATCCGTTTTACCATTTGGTGGCCCAAAAGGTTACGGTATTTCACTTATGATCGATATTATGAGTGGTGTGTTGACGGGAGCAGGTTTTGGCCCACATATTAATAATATCTATGGAGATTATGATAAGCCACAAAACGTAGGTCATTTCTTCCAACTAATGGATATTAATCAGTTTATGCCTGCCAAAGAGTATAAACAGCGAATTGATCAAATGATTGAGGAGATTAAATCAACACCTGCAGCAGAAGGTGTTGAAGAGATATTCGTTCCAGGTGAGATTGAAAATAAAACAGAGCAGACAAGGTTAGAAAATGGAATCGATTTAGATAAAGAGGTTTATGAAGGATTAAAACAAGTAGGTAAAGAATGTGGTGTGAATATAGAAGATTATGAAAACGTCAACCAAAAAACATAAGACCTCCTATAATAAATGTCCTAATCTTACTATATCAATAGTTTTAGAGGGGAGAATTTTTATATGGCATCGGAAAAAACACAAAAAGAAATCCCACTTTATATAAAAGTAAATGAAGGGGATAATGTTGCAACAATTGTTAATTCTGGTGGACTAAAGGAAGCAACTGTATTTTCCTGTGGGTTGGAATTACAGGAATTTATTCCAGAAGGTCATAAAGTTACAATAACTGACTTGAAACAGGGAGAAGAGATCATTCGATATGGTGAAGTTATAGGCTATGCAGAAGTTCCTATAAAAAAGGGGAGCTGGGTGAGAGAAAAGTATGTAAAGCTACCTACTCCTCCATTATTGGATGAACTGCCAATTGCAACAAAGTCAGATGAAGAGCTTCCACCTCTTGACGGCTATACGTTTGAAGGCTATCGAAATGCAGATGGAAGTGCAGGAATTAAAAATATCTTAGGAATTACAACAAGCGTACAGTGTGTAGCTGGAGTTCTGAATTATACGGTTAATAAAATCAAAAAGGAACTATTGCCTAAATTTCCAAATGTCCATGATGTTGTTGCTTTGAACCATACATATGGATGTGGTGTAGCGATTAATGCACCTGAAGCAAAAATTCCTATTCGAACAATTCAAAATTTGGCAACACACCCTAACTTTGGTGGAGAAGTAATGGTCGTTGGATTAGGCTGTGAGAAACTATTACCTGAACGGTTAATACCAGGTGATCATGCAAAAGCAAATATTCTCTCACTTCAAGATCAACAGGGCTTCATGAAAATGGTTGATTCAATCATGAAAATGGCAGAAGAGCGTTTGGAAAAGTTAAGCAAGCGTGAAAGAGTTACTTGTCCTGTTTCTGATTTGGTAATTGGCTTACAATGTGGCGGGAGCGATGCGTTCTCTGGTGTAACTGCCAATCCAGCTGTAGGGTATGCTGCTGATTTATTGGTACGTGCAGGAGCAACAGTCTTGTTTTCAGAGGTAACGGAAGTTCGTGATGCTATTCATTTATTAACACCACGAGCTGTTAATGAAGAAGTTGGTCGTGTATTGATCAATGAAATGAAATGGTATGATAATTATTTACAAAAAGGAGATTCGGATCGAAGCGCAAACCCTTCACCTGGAAATAAAAAAGGTGGATTAGTCAATGTAGTAGAGAAATCACTTGGTTCAATCGCTAAATCTGGAAGTAGTCCAATCTCTGGTGTTTTGTCACCGGGAGAAAAGGCAATGGAAAAGGGCTTGATATTTGCAGCTACACCTGCAAGTGACTTTGTTTGTGGAACTTTACAATTAGCTTCTGGAATGCATATACAGGTCTTTACTACAGGACGTGGAACACCATACGGTTTACAAATGGCACCCGTAGTTAAGGTTTCAAGTCGAAATTCGCTTAAGGATCAATGGAGTGATTTAATTGATATCAATGCAGGACAAATAGCAACCGGTGAGGCGACTATAGAAGAGGTGGGTTGGAAAATATTCCATTTCATTTTAGATGTTGCTAGTGGGCATAAACAAACATGGTCTGAGCATTGGGGACTTCATAATGACTTAAGCTTGTTCAATCCTGCACCAATAACATAATTACTTTTGTTAGAGGCAAACCCTATACAAAGGTTTGTCTCTTTTGTGTAGATATTATTAATCTTTTTTCACTTAACCGAGAGATTATTGTTTATGTATATAAGGAGATGAGAGGTAAATGCGAAGTTACCTCATTTTATCGATGTGTTTTCTGTTCTTATCGTACTATTTTTTTGATTTGGCATGGCTAGGATACCTCGTCATGTTTATGGCTTTACTTACATTTATTGCTTGCGCTATTCAAGGAAGTGGATTCCCCCGCATAATTGCACTCTTTATGATGGGCGTTGGAATTCTCTTAGAGTTTAATAAGGGATCAGGTATAGAGGGAATTAGCCAAGGTATATTATTAATTCTTCCCTTAATATGTTTAATCACCTTAACACCGCTTCTTTCCCTTCCACTAAAACTTGGTGGTTACATGGAAGCTGTTGGCGCTTTACTGCGGAACTTATTATATCAACCACGAAAACTTTTTGCGGGGATAACAACATCCCTATTTATTCTAAGTCCAGTATTAAGTTTGGGAACTGTTCGAATTATTGATGAATTTCTTACTGATTTAAAACTTCCTTCAATAATATATGCGAAAAGCTACCTTGTTGGATTCACTACTGCTATCATGTGGTCACCGTACTTTGCTTCTGTTTCATTAGTTCTTTATTACCTTAATATGCCAGTTGGCAATTATATTTTATTTGGAATAGGAATATCAATCATAGCATTAATCGTAGGTAATATTTTATTTGTAGTTTGGGAAAGGAATCATCCACTGTGGGAAAATACAGGTGAAAAACTTTCTTTGAAAAGACACCATCGAAATCAACTTATGAAGCTAGCTATCTTTGTTATTTTGGTTATGTTTATCTCTTTAACGATAGAGTATATTACTAAATGGTCGATGGTTGTTATTGTTTGTTTGATTTCTATTGCAATACCATTAGCATCGGGAGCGATAACAAAAAATCGGAAAAGTCTTCAATCTGAAATCAAGGTATATCGGGACAAAACCATTATTATGATGAACAATGAAATTATGTTATTCACAAGTGCTGGCTTGTTTGCCCATGCTATTCAAGGAACAAATTTTGCTAATATAATAAGTAACTTCTTATCGTCATTAGCATCAAAATCATTTTTATTGTTTGCGATAGCATTATTAGCACTTGTTTTAGTTGTAACTTTTATAGGTCTACATCAAATAGCCGTTATTGCGGCTTTGGCAATGCAATTAAATGCACATGAACTAGGAATAAGCACTCTCTCTTTAGCAATTCTACTATTGATTGCTTGGGCGATCTCTTCCGCTATAAGTCCTTTTTCTGGTCTAAATATGACGGTTAGCAGACTAGTGGGGATTTCAGGTGTTCATGTTGGACTTCGCGCAAATGGATTGCATTTATCAATACTTGCAGTTTTGGGTGTTAGCATAATTATGTGGATTAGATAAGGGAGTTGTCTAAAAGGGTAAAAACATAGCTCGTGTAGCGGTAGAAGAAGGAATCGTATCTGGTGGTGGAACAAACAGCGCTTGTAACCTATTAAAAGCGGTTCAAGCAATCGAAACTGAAGGTGACGAATCCACTGGTGTGAACATCGTTCTTCGTGCACTTGAAGAGCTGATCCGTCAAATCGCTCACAACGCTGGTCTTGAAGGATCCGTTGTTGTTGAACTCTTGAAAGGTGAAGGCGTTGGCATTGGATTCAATGCTTCCACTGGCGAGTGGGTAAACCTGATCGACGCTGTGCCTGACATGGGCGGAATATAGGGGGCATGATGTAATCTGCCCCGAAAAACTCTTACAATATAAGGATTTAAAGGACAGAGGTCAAACCTGTGTCCTTTTTTTAACATATTCAAAATCATTTTTCAGTTCGTAGTTTTATCAAAATCACCTTAACTTTTTTTGGTTGGATCAAAGGCAGTTTATTTGTACGTCAAATATACCAATGGATATATACACATTTTATGTACAAGCAGTATGTTTGTCCAAACACTCCTCTTGTTTTTTCATATTTATAAATGAGTGATAGTTTTATTACTCACTAAAAAAAAAGGGGTGAAATCATGGCCAGCACAAAATTGGTATATTTAAGAACTTTAATTGGTATTCCGTTGACAGAGCTCGTAATATGTGCAGAGGATCTTCTACTAACAAATGTAATTATCACTGCGGTAGGAAGAGATTGGGTTGAAGTCCGACAAGGTGGCTCGGGAGGAATTGGGACAGTTTGGATTCCTACACGAAATATTGGAGGGGTCATCATATAATTCAAAAAAATGAGACTCAGCAAGAGTCTCATTTTCAGTGATTTGGTCATAAAGCCTTTACCTTTAAAGAATTGGGAGCATATATTGTTTTTGAGACAACATTAAACTGTTTTCTCAAAGGTACTGGCTAAACTACTCCTATGAAAAGCGGGGATAACAATCCCTGCTTTTTGCTGTGCATTTTAGTTTTGCTGAAGATATTTCATTTGTTAAAAGTTTTTGAAAAACAATCAGACTAACATTTACCCAATTCATTCCCTCAAACGTAGAGCCAAAATTCTGGAAATATGCTACAATTAATTGTGAAAATTACAAATAAAGAAAACTTGGCTATCGACAAGCTTCGCGCAGGCGATACCTTAGTTGCACTTATACTATAGAAAGTATTTATACTTTATTAACGTGCTAACAAGGATTTTGTCAAGAAAGTTCGAATTTAATAGAATACAAGAAGAAATCGTTTGCACCAAGCTTTACAATACAAAAACCAACTCGAGGTTCAATAATAATGCGGGATGATTTTTAAGGGGGAGAAAGATAGGATGTCAGCTAACAAACTAAGATACGAAAAATATCATGCACAATTAGAAAAAGTAGTAGATAACGTTGAAAAGGTAATGGTAGGGAAACGTGAAGCGACTGAACTAAGCATCGTCGCTTTACTTACGAGTGGTCACATATTGCTTGAGGATGTTCCAGGTGTCGGAAAAACGATGATGGTTCGTTCCATTGCACAATCAATCGGCGCGAACTTCAATCGGATTCAATTTACACCAGATTTACTGCCATCAGATTTAACCGGTGTATCGATCTTCAATCAGAAAGAATCAGAATTTGAATTTCGTCCTGGCCCATTAATGGGGAACATCGTGCTTGCGGATGAAATCAATCGAACGTCTCCGAAAACGCAGTCTGCTTTACTTGAAGCAATGGAAGAGCAAAGTATAACGGTTGACGGAATCACGCACAAATTACCAGACCCGTTTTTCGTCATGGCAACACAAAACCCGATCGAATACGAAGGGACATATCCACTTCCGGAAGCACAATTGGATCGTTTCCTTTTAAAAATAAACATGGGTTATCCGACAGCGAATGAAGAGTTGCAGGTTTTATCACGAAACGAGCGACAACACCCGATTCACGAGCTTTCTGCTGTGATTGAATTAGAAGAGCTGCTAGATCTCCAAGAGCAAGTAAAGGATGTATATGTAGAGGAATCTGTTAAGCATTACATCATCGATCTCGTCAGCCGCACCCGAAAACATAGCGGCATTTACTTAGGGGTAAGTCCTCGTGGCTCGCTTGCGTTAATGAAAACGGCACAGGCATATGCATTGTTACTGAACCGGGACTACGTCGTTCCAGATGATATTAAGTATCTTGCACCGTACGTGTTATGCCACCGGGTGATCCTCAAGCCGGAAGCACGCTTTGACGGCTACACACCGGAAAAAGTGATCAGTGAGATCTTGGAACGTGCTACCGTACCTGTTTTAAGGGAAGAAAAAGTATGATCAAACAATGGATAGCTCGATATCGAACGATTTTTGGTATCGCTGGCATCCTATTATTACTTGCCAGCTCTTTTTCCTATGCGATGTTTCAAGGTGGTTTTGTCAGCTGGTTTTTGCTTTACTCGGTCGTGCCTCTCGTAGTCTATACATTTTTTATCGTTGCCTTTCGTTTAACGGCCATTTCAGTCGAACGACATGTTCAAAAGGATCATTTTATTGCAGGGGATACGATGGAGGTTACGATTTCACTCCATAGTAAAGTACCGCTTCCCCTCTTGTTTCTCGTTGTACAGGATGAACTTCCTACGTCTTTTATGAAGCAAGCGAAAGAATATGGAGACTACTACCAGTCTGAAACACGGGCACTACTGTTTCCGCTTTTTAAAAGGGACATTTCCTATAAATATATCGTAAAGCCAGTTCCGAGGGGTGTTTATCAATTTAACTCTATATCACTCGAGACGGGGGATTTGTTCGGGTTCATTTCAAAAAAAATCCACATTCCTAAAACAAAGACGATCCAGGTTTTTCCGAAGACACAGATGATTTCAGGGTGGAATATTTTCGAAACCCATCCATCTGGGATGAAGCGTGCAGGAAAGCAGGCACAGCAGGATTTCACCTCTGCGGTCAGTATTCGTGATTATACTCCGGGAGATAAGCTTTCTTGGTTGAATTGGAAAGCATCAGCACGCTCGAACAAGCTGATTACAAAGGTATTTGAAACGCAACGGAATGATGATTTTGTCGTGTTCCTCGATGGTAGTCATCCGGGCTACCAACGGAACGGGGAGGATACTTTTGAACGGGCAGTATCACTTTGTGCATCGATTCTTAAGCATTCAGTGAGCAAGGGAACCTCAGTTGAATTCCATACGGTAGCGAAGGATCATACGGAATTTTCGTTTCATTCAGGACAGGACTTTGAATCAAAGGTTATGTATCACCTTGCACGAATACAGCCAAATACAAGAACAGCACTCACGAGTATTTTGAAAAAGGAAGTTCATGAAATGTCTCGCGGGGTCTCCGTCCTCATTATCAGTCCTGATCTTTCTGATGCATTTGTCCATACGCTTGAACGAATGGCAGGAAACCAGGTCAAGACGATGCTTTTTTATTTACCGAAAAAACAACAGTTATCGAAGGAAGAGAAGCAACTATTAACTCGATTGCGTAGTCGTGAAATTGTTGTTTATCCGGTTCTCTATGATGACTTTAACGAAATAATAAAGGCGGGTGTTACCAATGCCTCGGGCTAATGAAGAACAAGGCTTTTCGATCGGATCCTTCTTGCTGTATATGCTCGGGTTCCTATTATTCTGGGAGTGGCTTCGCCCGCTTTCTACATTTACGGATACGGATTACCTATCTATTTTCGTGCTGTTTTCAGCATTTCTATTTACGTTGTCTTATTTTCAGCTTTCGTTTTGGATTGCGTTCCCGATCAAGCTGCTTGCACTCGGCTATGCCGTACATTCGATTTATTTTCCGGTTTCCTTTTTCGAGCTTGAATGGGTCGTTTATTTGGTTAAAGACCTTAAGGGAAGCCTCGTCCATGGACTGGATCGAGATTGGGAGGCAATGTCGGGACTAAGCCGAACCTTCTTATTTCTCGTGTTGTTATGGTTGATCAGTTATTTGATGCATTACTGGCTCATCCAAGCGCGACGGATCTTTTTATTCTTTTTAATCACCGTTTTATACGTGACAGTTGTGGATACGTTTACCGCTTATGATGCATCCATCGCGATTGTACGAACTGTGATCATCGGCTTTGTCCTGCTTGGGATTTTACGGTTTATTCGAATTATAGAATCGAAGGGCTTTAAGGTGTATCGCAGTCGATTTCCGCTCATGTGGATTGTGCCGCTTGCCATCTTAATCTCGTTTTCATCGGTCCTTGGATATATAGCTCCAAAAGCGGCTCCTCAATGGCCGGATCCAGTTCCGTTTATTACAGCGGTAGGCAGTCAGGCTGGTGAAGGGGAAGGGCTCGGCGGTGGAAATGGGATTAAAAAGATTGGCTACGGAACAAATGACAATCGTCTCGGCGGACCGTTTGTGTTTGACGATTCACCTGTTTTCATGACAACTGTTGAAGAGCTTCACTATTGGAGAGTTGAATCGAAAGAGGTTTATACGGGCTTAGGTTGGGAGACAACTCCGGCCGATCCACCAAGCCAGGAGGTAAACTCGCAAAACATTACACAAAATTCACCGAACGCTGTCATCTATAATGAAAACGTTCGAACGGAAGAATTGACAGCAAATGTCCAAGTGTTGAAACAAGGCCTTTATCCATTTATCGTGTATCCAGGTCAGATTCAATCGGTTGAAAGTGAAGAGGATCGTATTCTGCAGTTGAACACCGTTACAGGAAAGCTGATGACCTTTGAAGAAGCGAGTCCATCGGGTATACCAAATTACACGGTGAATTATAAGTATCCGGAATTTTCAGAAGCGATGCTAAGTTCAAGTGGTCAATCCTATCCAGAGGAAATCACTTCGCGCTATCTACAGCTTCCAGAGAATTTACCCGGTGAAATCAAAAAGCTCACTGAAGAGATTGTTGCCGATAAAACGAATCCTTACGAAAAAGCAAAGGCTGTGGAGCGATATTTTTCTGATGAAGGCTTCGCTTATGACACGAGAGAAGTAGCCGTCCCTGCGAGAGGTGAGGATTATGTAGCCCAGTTTCTCTTTGAAACGCAGCAAGGCTATTGTGATAACTTCTCCTCCTCAATGGCAGTCATGCTTCGTACGGTTGGCATCCCGACAAGGTGGGTAAAAGGCTTTACAAGGGGTGAGTACGCCGGAACCCTCGAGAACGGTGATCGGAAATATGAGATTACGAACTCGAATGCCCACTCCTGGGTAGAGGTTTACTTTGAAGGTGTAGGTTGGGTACCGTTCGAACCGACAAGAGGATTCAGAGATTTACCTAACTTTATTGATGACTATGAAGAGGAAGAGACAAACATCGATACTCCCGTTGAAGAGGAGGAAAAGGAAACCCCTGAGAAGAATCTTGAAGAAGGTGGAACTTCAGGATTTAGTCTTCCGTTCGATGTGAAAATGCTGTTAACTTGGCTCAAGTGGACAGCGATCACGGTCGTTTCAATTTTATTGATTGCAGCAGTGATTGCATTCTTGACACGTAAAAAATGGCTGAACAAGTTTTTCCTATGGCGGTATCAAAAGCGTCATGCAGATGAACATACATTTAATGACGCCTATCAACGGTTGCTCTGGCTATTACATCAATATGGCGTGAAGAAGCACCCTCACCAAACGTTACGTGAATATGCGATAGAAGTGGATCGTTATTTAGATACTGGGGATATGAAGCTGTTGACAAGAAAGTATGAACGCACACGCTACGGAAAACAGCAAACCATTGTCAACTGGAGCGATACGAAAGAATTGTGGGAAAATTTAATTAAAAGGATACGTGCTTGACCGCATGACAGACGCCTGTTAGAATAAATCCATATTTTGCACGAAACGACAGTATAAATACGACTCGCACGAATCAATGCTTCATTAAAATCAGTGCGCAAAGTATTATATGGATGATTTTTACTTCCTTCATATATGTCTGGGAATAGGGCCCGGATGTTTCTACCAGATCACCGTAAATGATCTGACTATGAAGGCAGGCTCTGTTATACATAAAAACGGGACCCTGCCTTCGTGCTGGTTCCGTTTTTTGTTGTTTTTAAAAGTAGATGGAAGCACATGCTTATACTAGGAAAGATCAATAGAGGGGTGGATTTTATGAATACGACTGAGGAAATGATTCTCGTACTTGACTTTGGAGGACAATACAACCAATTGATCGCAAGACGTATCCGTGACTTGGGTGTGTATAGTGAACTGCATTCGCACAAGATTACTGCAGAAAAGGTGAAAGAGCTTAATCCGAAGGGAATTATATTTTCCGGAGGACCGAACAGTGCCTACGCTTCGGATTCTCCTCGTTGTGATGAGGAGATTTTCGATCTCGGAATCCCGGTACTCGGTATTTGTTATGGGATGCAGCTTATGACGCACCATTTCGGTGGTAAGGTTGAAAAAGCGAACCATCGTGAATATGGAAAAGCAATGCTAGCCGTTCGGAATACAAACGACCTGTACCAAGGACTCCCAGAAGAGCAAACGGTTTGGATGAGTCATGGGGATCTCGTCATTGCTCCGCCAGAAGGCTTCCAAACTGATGTAACGAGCCCGTCTTGTCCGGTCGCAGGAATGAGTGATCCTTCCCGTAACCTTTACGGCGTACAGTTCCATCCAGAGGTACGACACAGTGAGCACGGTATTGAGCTATTAAAGAATTTTGTCATCGATATTTGTCAATGTGAAGCAATTTGGTCGATGGAGAATTTTATCGAAGACGAAATTGAGAAAATTCGCAGCACTGTTGGTGATCAGAAGGTGCTGTGTGCATTAAGCGGTGGAGTCGATTCATCCGTCGTTGCGGCTTTGATCCATAAAGCGGTCGGTGATCAATTGATTTGTATGTTCGTCGATCACGGCTTACTTCGTAAGGGAGAAGCCGATAGTGTAATGAAGACGTTCGGAGACTCATTCAATATGAACGTGATTAAAATTGAAGCGAAGGACCGATTCCTAGGCAAGCTAGAAGGGGTAAGTGATCCTGAGCAGAAACGAAAGATCATCGGAAACGAATTCATTTATGTATTTGATGAAGAAGCCGCTAAGCTAGAAGGGATCGACTACCTTGCCCAAGGCACCCTTTATACGGATATTATTGAAAGTGGAACCGACACTGCTCAAACAATCAAATCCCACCACAATGTGGGTGGACTTCCTGAAGATATGCAGTTCAAGCTGATTGAGCCGCTTAACACGTTATTTAAGGATGAGGTTCGTAAAGTTGGAACTGAGCTAGGTTTACCGGATGAAATCGTATGGCGTCAGCCTTTCCCAGGTCCAGGTCTCGGTATTCGAGTGCTTGGAGAGATTACCGATGAAAAACTGAAAATTGTTCGTGATTCGGATGCGATTTTACGGGAAGAAATTAAAAATGCCGGACTCGATCGGGAAATCTGGCAATACTTCACGGCTCTACCGAACATGCGGAGTGTCGGTGTGATGGGGGATGCGAGGACGTACGATTATACCGTTGGAATCCGTGCAGTTACGTCCATAGATGGTATGACCTCCGATTGGGCGCGTATTCCTTGGGATGTTCTTGAACTGATCTCTACTCGGATTGTCAATGAGGTTGATCACGTCAATCGAATCGTGTATGACATTACTTCTAAGCCGCCTTCAACAATCGAATGGGAATAATCGAACGTTCGCATAAATTTCCAATATAAATGTTCGTGTTTTCCTTGACGAACAGACAGAACACATTTACACTGATGATGGATGTTCAGAACGTTACGTTTTGGGACATGTTTTTAAAAGAATACTGATCAATCCACGTATAAATTCGGGAATATGGCCCGAAAGTTTCTACCAGGCTACCTTAAATAGCTTGACTACGAAGGATGAATAAAATGGATGGACCCCGTGTAAAGTATTAGTACCGGTCCCCTTATTATTTAACTTTGTTGTCTTAAGCTTCAGGTAGCTCACCTGAGGCTTTTTCTTTTGTGGTGGATAAGAGAGAAATCATTATTCACGTATAGAAAGTATAAAAATACTTTCTACAGTACAAGTGCACCTAAGGCTAGCCTACGCCAAGGCTTGGCCATACCAAGTTTACATTAAAGGGGAGTGGGGAAAATGAAACGTTTTTTTGGTTTCAACGAACATGGAACAACATACCGTAAAGAATTCATTGCTGGTTTGACTACATTTTTATCAATGGCCTACATTTTATTTGTAAATCCGCAAATTCTTGGTGAGGCGGGGATGGATAAGGGGGCCGTTTTCGTTGCAACAGCATTGGCTGCTGCAATCGGAACGATACTCATGGGTGTAATAGCGAACTATCCGATCGCATTGGCACCTGGTATGGGATTAAATGCATTCTTTACGTATTCCGTCGTTATGGTGATGGGAATCCCTTGGCAAACAGCTCTTGCTGGTGTTCTCGTATCTGGACTTATCTTTGTTGCGATCACACTATTGAAAATACGTGAAGCGATCATCAATGCGATTCCACAGGATCTTAAATATGCAACTGCATCTGGTATCGGGTTGTTCATTGCATTTATCGGATTGAAAAATGCGGGAATTGTTACAAACAATGAAGCAACGCTCGTTCAATTGGGCGATTTGACAAAAGCTAGCACTCTTCTTGCAATCTTTGGATTAATTGCGGTTATCGTATTAATGGTGCGTGGCGTTAAAGGCGGTATCTTTTATGGAATGGTATTGACTGCGATTGTTGGAGTCATTTTCCAGGTCATCCCTCTTCCAGGAGCGATTGTCAGTTCAGTACCGAGCCTTGATCCTATATTTGGACAAGCGATTATGCATGTTGATGAAATTGTCACACTTGATTTGATTGTCGTCGTCCTGACGTTCTTATTCGTTTCCTTTTTCGATACGGCTGGAACATTGATGGCAGTTGCGACTCAAGCAGGATTTGTTAAGGATAATAAGCTTCCTAGAGCAGGACGTGCTTTGTTGGCCGATTCCTCTGCGATTGTTTTTGGATCGATTTTAGGAACGTCAACGACTACAGCTTATATCGAATCGTCTTCAGGAGTTGCCGCTGGCGGCCGGACAGGCTTCACGTCAGTTGTAACAGCGGGATTCTTTGTACTCGCCTTGTTGTTTTCTCCTTTACTGGCAGTCGTGACACCATCTGTTACGGCACCTGTATTGATCATTGTCGGCGTGTTGATGGCATCCGTTTTAGGGAACATCGATTGGAAACGGTTTGAGATTGCGGTCCCAGCGTTTTTAACAATTGTATCAATGCCACTGACGTATAGCATTGCAACAGGTATTGCATTAGGGTTCATTCTCTACCCAATCACTATGATCGTAAAAGGGAATGGGAAATCCGTACACCCGCTTATGTATTTCTTGTTCGGAATCTTTATTTTGTACTTCGCATTCTTAGCATAAGAGATAGTTTAGGATTTCCGGCAGCCCTAAAAGAGGCTGTCGGAATTTTTTTGTTCCACGTTAAGAAATACGTTCTCAAGTAAAAAGGTAATTGCGAATCTGCTTTAGCCTAAAGGCTCTGCAATCACCGAGTTTTCTTTTAAAAAAGTAGTGTTAGTAAAAAAGTGCCATGCGTGGTCGATATATCGTACTCCGTGGTTGATATAACAAATTTCGTGGTCGATATATCGGGTTCCGTGGTTGATATATCGAGTCAAATGGTTGAATTACTGTTTATGAACTGTAATATTCACGTTTAAACGTATAAAAACCTTCGATTGGTCGTAGGTTTCATCTCCTAATTTAAGCAAAAATGACTTTAGGGAAGGTTTTACTCACAAAATTGAATGTTTTAAGTAGTCAAACTGAAAAGCAGCCTGATTTTCAGGCTACCTTTTCAGCTTCATGGGAGTGAGTCTTCCCGCTACAAAAGAAGCAAATGGAACCCCCATTACTATCGCAAAACAAATATGTACAAGGTCAGACATGATGCTCCATGGTACAAACAGGGTAAATACCAACTTAATCAGTTGAAGGAACCCGTAAAAGGAGAGTAGGAATATTAGAAAATATAAGATACGATACATAGGTTGTCCCCCATCCTTCATGCAACTATATTACTATGAAACTATTCATCAAAAATCTACAAAATCCTTTCTATTATGTTAAGAAGGTAGAAAAATCCTGCCTTTCTATATATTTTTTGAAAGATAGTGTTGACCGATATTTTATAAGGTGTTATATTAATAAACGTCGCTGTTGACAAAACAGTTGCACATGAAGCTCTTTGAAAACTGAACAAAAGCCAAGCGTGAAAATGGGTCTTTTTATTAAGAACCCTAATCAATTTCGATTTACATTTAATGAGCAAATCAAACTTCAACTTTATTGGAGAGTTTGATCCTGGCTCAGGACGAACGCTGGCGGCGTGCCTAATACATGCAAGTCGAGCGAACCAACGAGGAGCTTGCTCCTTTGAGGTTAGCGGCGGACGGGTGAGTAACACGTGGGCAACCTGCCTGTAAGACTGGGATAACTCCGGGAAACCGGGGCTAATACCGGATAACTTTTCTCTCTGCATAGGGGGAAGATAAAAGATGGCTTCGGCTATCACTTACAGATGGGCCCGCGGCGCATTAGCTAGTTGGTGAGGTAAGGGCTCACCAAGGCGACGATGCGTAGCCGACCTGAGAGGGTGATCGGCCACACTGGGACTGAGACACGGCCCAGACTCCTACGGGAGGCAGCAGTAGGGAATCTTCGGCAATGGACGAAAGTCTGACCGAGCAACGCCGCGTGAGTGAGGAAGGCCTTCGGGTCGTAAAACTCTGTTGTCAGGGAAGAACAAGTACCGTTCGAACAGGGCGGTACCTTGACGGTACCTGACCAGAAAGCCACGGCTAACTACGTGCCAGCAGCCGCGGTAATACGTAGGTGGCAAGCGTTGTCCGGAATTATTGGGCGTAAAGCGCGCGCAGGCGGTCTCTTAAGTCTGATGTGAAAGCCCACGGCTCAACCGTGGAGGGTCATTGGAAACTGGGGGACTTGAGTACTGGAGAGGAGAGTGGAATTCCACGTGTAGCGGTGAAATGCGTAGATATGTGGAGGAACACCAGTGGCGAAGGCGGCTCTCTGGCCAGTAACTGACGCTGAGGCGCGAAAGCGTGGGGAGCAAACAGGATTAGATACCCTGGTAGTCCACGCCGTAAACGATGAGTGCTAGGTGTTGGGGGGTTCCACCCTCAGTGCTGACGTTAACACATTAAGCACTCCGCCTGGGGAGTACGACCGCAAGGTTGAAACTCAAAGGAATTGACGGGGGCCCGCACAAGCAGTGGAGCATGTGGTTTAATTCGAAGCAACGCGAAGAACCTTACCAGGTCTTGACATCCTTCGCTACTTCTAGAGATAGAAGGTTCCCCTTCGGGGGACGAAGTGACAGGTGGTGCATGGTTGTCGTCAGCTCGTGTCGTGAGATGTTGGGTTAAGTCCCGCAACGAGCGCAACCCTTGATCTTAGTTGCCAGCATTCAGTTGGGCACTCTAAGGTGACTGCCGGTGACAAACCGGAGGAAGGTGGGGACGACGTCAAATCATCATGCCCCTTATGACCTGGGCTACACACGTGCTACAATGGATGGTACAAAGGGCAGCAAAACCGCGAGGTTGAGCGAATCCCATAAAGCCATTCTCAGTTCGGATTGCAGGCTGCAACTCGCCTGCATGAAGCCGGAATTGCTAGTAATCGCGGATCAGCATGCCGCGGTGAATACGTTCCCGGGCCTTGTACACACCGCCCGTCACACCACGAGAGTTTGTAACACCCGAAGTCGGTGGGGTAACCTTTTGGAACCAGCCGCCGAAGGTGGGACAGATGATTGGGGTGAAGTCGTAACAAGGTAGCCGTATCGGAAGGTGCGGCTGGATCACCTCCTTTCTAAGGAGTCCTTTTAGGACATACACGTCTTGAGCTTTTGTTCAGTTTTGAATGAGCTTTATTCAATAGAAGTGCTTTTGCACCTGCGTCTGTAAGCAATGCTTTGAAGGGGGCTTCCTCGGCGCATGGCAGCAAGGAGTTTTTCGAGTAGTTGCCATGTTCAGTTTTGAATGAGCTTTTTATTAAAAAGATTTGTTTGGGCCTATAGCTCAGCTGGTTAGAGCGCACGCCTGATAAGCGTGAGGTCGGTGGTTCGAGTCCACTTAGGCCCACCATTTACATTACAACCAAATATTTCGGGGCCTTAGCTCAGCTGGGAGAGCGCCTGCCTTGCACGCAGGAGGTCAGCGGTTCGATCCCGCTAGGCTCCACCATTAACCTATTAACATCTGTTGGTAGGCTTTTTTGTGTTCAAACACATTGTTTTTTAAAGTGGAAGTCCCACCACACGGATAACAGTTTTTGGCATAAAAATGAAGAAACGAGATTAACTCGTTTCCTCGTATTAGAAATTGGTATGGTCGCCGCCGCCGTGTTGGCTATTGTAGTAATCGCTTTTATCTTGTGTGGGTTGGTTTTGTCCTTGATTGACATCGGGTGCCTTCGCTCCATTCTTTTTATCAAAGTACAAGGCGATCCCAATCACAATACATAATGGAACGAGTAATAGTAACCAAATCATAATGGTAACCCCTCTCTTTAATGTGACCTTTTTTAATCAAATCTGAAGGATTGTGCTAATCTCATGATTTCTTCTTTTTCAAGTGTCGGGGTGTGGAGGGTAAGCATGTAGGAGTGTGTTTCGTCAACTGGATAGATGAAGTAAAAGCGTTGGATGACGTCCATGGATTTAATATGCTCGATAACAAATCGTGTTTGCTCATTATGCCAGTCACTCATGATTTGGTCTTGATGCAGGCCACCTTCAAAATTCGGTATGACATGTTCATTGAAATAGTCTGTACCGATATACGTGAGTGTTCCGACATTTTCCCCATCTTCAATAATTGTCCATTCATCCGAATGTTCACCTGCAACGGTCTCATAAGCTTGGTCTCCGATATCCTCAAAAGTAAAAGAACTCGATTGTTGTGAACTTCCACAGGCAGTTAAAATGAATAGCAACAACACTGAAACTCCTGTTAAGAACGAAGCTTTCATTGCACACCTCCAAAACGTTTTCTTCTACTATATATTTTATTATACCAAATATCGGTAATTCATGGTGTTGAGAATGAAATTCCTCTTTAAAATTGGGAATTTACCCCCTTGAAAATTCTTAATATTTCCATTCTTTTTCTTTCGATTAGTTTCGTGCTATGCTAGGAACAATCAAAATTTAAAAGCAGCCTTGGAGGGTTGGATGGCCATGCTTGAAAACAGTTTTTCATTAATTGCAATCATACTGATCATCAATGTTGTTTATGTATCGTTTTTTACGGTCCGAATGATCTTAACACTGAAAGGACAACGCTATCTTGCAGCGATTACCAGTGTCTTTGAGGTTGTTGTTTATGTTATCGGATTGGGCATTGTATTGGATAACCTGAATGAGATCCAGAACTTGATTGCCTATGCGATTGGTTATGGTCTTGGTGTTATCGTTGGAATGAAAATTGAGGAAAAGCTTGCTTTAGGCTATATTACCGTTAATGTAATCACGAAGGAGTTTGAATCCGATATTCCAAATTCATTGCGGAATCGTGGTTACGGTGTTACACATTGGCTTGCAGACGGCCGTGAAGGTCCGCGATTGATGATGGAAATCTTAACCTCTAGAAAATCTGAACATGATCTATACAATAATGTAAAAGCACTTGATCCAAAAGCGTTCATGATTTCCCATGAACCAAAAGCCTTTTACGGCGGGTTCTGGGTCAAAGCTATTCGGAGGTAGGGCTAGATGGACAAGAAGCCGAAGAAAAAGAAATTTGAAGTATTGGAAAACGAAGAGATTGGCGATTGCCTCAAGCGAATGAGGCAGGAAGGATATGTGCCTGTCCGAAGAATGGAAGAGCCAGTCTTTCAGGAAGTGAAGCAAAATGGTAAGAAAGAGGTAGAACATCTACGGCAAAGGATCATATTTGAAGGCGAATTACAGTAAAACACGAACATTAGTAACGAAAATATTTACAATGTTCGATTTTTCGTTGACACAGGCGTTTTTCCGTTGTTACAATATAAAAGAAACAGCAATCCTCATATAATCTTGGGAATATGGCCCATAAGTTTCTACCTGACAACCGTAAAATTGTCGGACTATGAGGGAAAGCGATCGGTTTGCTCACTTAAGAAAGTATTTGATTGGAGCGATGCCCGGGATTTATTGTGCTTTCTCATGTCCAAGGAGAGAGGTATATATAAATCCTGGGCTATTTTTATGAAGTAAATTAAATAAAAAATGGAATTTAACACATAAACGACGAAAGGCTTGGTGGAGAGATGGAACCGTTAGTTGGCGTAATCATGGGAAGTACGTCGGACTGGGAGACGATGAGACATACGTGTGATGTGTTGGATGAGTTAGAAATCCCGTATGAAAAAAAGGTTGTATCCGCACACCGTACTCCAGATCTTATGTTTGAATATGCAGAACAAGCAAGAGGACGAGGCATAATGGTGATTGTTGCCGGAGCGGGAGGAGCAGCGCACTTACCTGGAATGGTAGCTGCTAAGACGACATTGCCTGTCATCGGTGTTCCGGTTCAATCGAAAGCGTTAAACGGACTAGACTCCTTACTTTCAATCGTGCAAATGCCTGGCGGAGTTCCGGTGGCGACGGTTGCGATCGGAAAAGCAGGAGCAACGAACGCGGGATTACTCGCAGCACAAATTTTGGGAACGACTATGGAAAAGGTTGCCTCCGCTCTCCAAAAACGTCAAGAAGAACGTCGACAAAAAGTAATCGAAAGCAGTGGTGACTTGAAATGACGAAACCAATTGTACCCCCTCAAACGATCGGAATTTTAGGAGGCGGACAGCTTGGGCGGATGATGGCGATTGCGGCCAAAGAAATGGGCTTTAAAATTGCAACCGTGGATCCAACGAAAGGCTCACCTTGTGGATTGCTGGCGGACATTGAAATTGTTGGCGATTATGCGAGTGAGGAAGCGCGAAATAAACTTGCTGAAGTAAGCGACGTCATCACGTATGAGTTTGAAAATGTCGATCTTGATACAGCACGCTGGCTTGAAGAAAACCACCACCTTCCACAAGGGAGCAACTTGTTGAAAGTGACACAGAACCGTGCAGAGGAAAAGGCGACGCTTGAGGCGATTGGCGTGAAAGTGGCACCTTATGAACTCGTTTCAAACGAGGCACAACTCAATACGGCACTTAGGAAAATCGGTTATCCGTCGATTTTAAAAACAATAAGAGGTGGCTATGATGGGAAAGGACAAGTCGTCCTTGATACTCCGGAACATATCGAACTCGCTCATCAATTGATTGAAGGCGGGACACCATGTGTTTTAGAGGAAAAGATTTCGTTTATCAAAGAAATCTCAGTCATTGTTGCACGGAATGTATATGGAGACGTCGAGACCTTCCCTGTCGCAGAGAACATTCACCGCGATAGCATTTTATATGAATCGGTTGTACCGGCTAGAATTTCAGATGAAAGTATTGAAAAGGCACGATCCCTTGCGATCCAAATTGCTGATGGATTAGATCTGGTTGGGACGTTAGCCGTGGAAATGTTCTTAACGGACGACTCGGGTATTTACATTAACGAACTTGCGCCGAGGCCGCACAATTCAGGACATTATACGATTGAAGGCTGCGTATTCTCTCAATTCCAACAACACATTCGAGCGATTTGCGGGTGGAAGCTTGGAAAACCGACTTTAGTAAAGCCGAGCGTAATGGTCAACCTATTGGGAGAAGAAGCGCATCACATATTAAACGTTGCACCACTGTTCGATAATGTCCATCTCCACCTTTACGAAAAAAAAGAAGCGAAGAAAAAGCGGAAGATGGGGCATTTTACGATCATCGACGATTCATTGAATGCTGCAGTGGAAAAGGCTGAAACCATCGCGAAGAACCTACAAAAACATATCCTGGAGGAAGTTAAATGATTGAACGTTATACACGACCTGAAATGCGAGAAATTTGGACTGAGGAAAACAAATTCAAAGCTTGGCTTGAGGTAGAAATCCTTGCTTGTGAAGCGTGGGCTGAGCTTGGGGACATTCCGAAACAGGATGTCGTGAAGCTCCGTGAAAAGGCTTCGTTTGACGTAAATCGGATCCATGAAATCGAAGAACAAACTCGCCATGATGTCGTTGCTTTTACAAGAGCAGTGTCGGAAACGTTAGGTGAGGAACGAAAATGGGTCCATTACGGGCTGACGTCCACAGATGTCGTGGATACGGCTCTTTCACATTTGATCCATCAAGCGAACGATATTTTACTAGAGGACATTGAACGGTTTGTAGAGGTTTTAAAGGAAAAAGCACAGGAGCATAAATATACGGTGATGATGGGACGTACGCACGGTGTTCATGCCGAGCCGACGACCTTCGGATTGAAGATTGCCCTCTGGTATGAGGAAATGAAGCGAAATCTTGAGCGATTTAAACAGGCGGCAGAAGGAATACGTTACGGAAAGCTTTCGGGAGCTGTCGGTACGTTCGCGAACATCCCGCCGTTTGTCGAGCAATATGTATGTGAACAGCTTGGCCTTAACCGTGCACCGATCTCAACACAAACGTTACAGCGTGATCGCCATGCACATTACATGTCGACGTTGGCCTTGATCGCAACTTCAATTGAAAAGTTCGCAACGGAAATTCGCGGACTTCAGAAAAGCGAAACACGTGAGGTCGAAGAGTTTTTCGCAAAGGGTCAAAAAGGTTCATCCGCTATGCCGCATAAGCGTAATCCGGTCGGATCGGAAAACATGACAGGGTTAGCACGAGTCATTCGTGGACATATGGTGACATCGATGGAAAACGTAGCGCTATGGCATGAGCGTGATATTTCACACTCTTCAGCAGAACGGATCATCATTCCAGACAGCACGAGCCTACTGAATTACATGCTGAACAGGTTCTCGAACATCGTGAAAAATTTGACGGTCTATCCGGAAAACATGAAGCGGAACATGTCCCGCACATACGGGTTGATTTACTCGCAGCGCGTGCTGTTATCACTTGTTGATAAAGGCTTAAGTCGTGAGGAAGCATATGACCTCGTCCAGCCGAAAACCATGGAAGCATGGGAAAAGGGCATCCAGTTCAGAGAATTAGTCGAAGCGGAGCCACGCATCACAGAAATGCTGACAGCAGATGAAATCGATGATTGCTTTGATTACAACCATCACATGAAGGAAGTTGACAACCTTTTTAAACGTGTTGGATTAGAATAACGACTTGATCGATCTGAAGGAGGAGCATAAATGGAGAAACGAGCACTGCTTTATGAGGGGAAGGCGAAACACATATACGAAACGTCTGATCCGGAGGTTGTTTGGATCGAATACAAGGATGAAGCAACCGCATTCAACGGTGAGAAGAAGTCAACCATCGATGGCAAAGGGAAGCTGAATAACGTCATTTCATCCCTATTGTTTGAAGTGCTTCACGATAAAGGGATTGAGTCACATTTTATAAAAAAGCTTTCGGACACTGAGCAGCTGGTGAAAAATGTTCAGATCATTCCGCTTGAAGTGGTCGTCCGGAACGTCGCAGCAGGCTCACTCGCCAAACGCCTTGGCATGGAAGAAGGGGAAGTGCTTCCGGAGCCAATCGTTGAGTTTTACTACAAAAATGATGATCTCGGCGATCCACTGTTGACGAAGGACCACATCCGTATCCTTGGACTCGTCGAGGAGACAGAACTTTCCTTGCTGCGACAGAAGGGATTAGCTGTGAATGACGTATTGGTGCCTTATTTTAAAGCACTCAATATCGATCTGATCGACTTTAAGCTCGAATTCGGAATTGATTCGGATGGTGAAGTCCTTCTGGCTGATGAAATTTCACCAGATACATGCCGCCTGTGGGATTCTGAAACGAAGCAAAAGCTTGATAAAGACGTCTTTCGAAGGAATCTTGGAAGTTTGACTGAGACGTACGGGCAGTTGTTAGAGAGATTGACGTAAAGCAGTCTCGAAGAAGCGTTTCTGGCAAGATCGATTGGTAGATTTAACAGTTTCGCAGTTAATTTTTGATCTTCGCAGATAATTTCTGAATTTCGCAATTTTTGCTATCGAATGAAGTCTCATTTTACACGGAAAGCAGTGATGTTGACGCGACAATTGGAAGATTTGATGTGGAAATCGATTTTTTCACTCGAAACGGAACACATTTGACCGGGATTTGAAAAAAGAACCAAGCTGGCGCGAGATTGAGGCGGCTAACGAAAACAGCCTTTACAAAAAAACGATTATTTCGGGGAGGACATATCGATTATGTATAACGTAAAAGTGTTTGTCACATTAAAGGAAAGCGTGTTGGATCCACAGGGGGGAGCGGTTAAAGACTCACTCCACCGCCTGTCTTATCAATCCGTTGAAGATGTTCGAATCGGAAAATATATCGAGCTGACGATCAAAAAAGAAGACGGAGATATCGAGCAGCAGGTTCGTGAAATTTGCGAAAAACTGTTGGCGAACACGGTCATCGAAGATTTTACGTATCAAATCGAGGAGGTCGTCTCCCAGTGAAATTTGCAGTCGTCGTTTTTCCAGGATCGAACTGTGACGTAGATATGTATCACGCGATCAAGGATGAGCTTGGTGAAGGAGTCGAATATGTGTGGCACAACGATTCCGATTTAAGCGGATTTGATGGGATTCTGATTCCAGGCGGATTTTCTTACGGAGATTATTTACGAAGCGGTTCAATCGCTCGTTTTTCCAACATCATGGACTCAATCTATGAAGCTAATAAACAAGGGAAACCGATTCTCGGAGTTTGTAACGGATTTCAGATTTTGCTCGAAGCAGGATTGTTACCGGGTGCGATGCAACGGAACGAAAAACTTAAGTTCATCTGTCGCCACGTGGATCTTGTCGTTGAAAATAAGGATTCGATGTTCACGAGTGCGTATGAAATCGGTGAGGTCATCTCAGTACCGGTGGCACATGGTGAAGGAAACTATTATTGCGATGAAGCAACGTATGAAAAGCTGCTAGAAAACAATCAAGTCGCATTCCGTTACAAGCAAAACCTGAATGGCTCAAGTCACCAGATTGCGGGTATTACAAATGAGAGAGGTAACGTATTAGGGATGATGCCTCACCCGGAACGTGCTGTTGATGCGTTACTCGGAAGTGCGGATGGACTTAAACTTTTTAAATCGATCGTCAAAAGCTGGAGGGAAGCACATGTTGTATCCTCATGAACCTACAGAGCAATTAATTAAAGAACAGAAGCTGTATCAAGAAATGGGTTTGAACGATGAAGAATTCGCGATGGTCGAATCGATTCTCGGTCGTCTTCCGAACTATACGGAAACAGGGTTGTTTTCAGTCATGTGGTCAGAGCATTGCAGCTATAAAAATTCCAAGCCTGTCCTTCGGAAGTTTCCTGTCGATGGTCCGTGTGTCCTTCAAGGACCTGGTGAAGGCGCTGGAATCGTAGACATCGGTGATGAACAGGCCGTCGTTTTTAAAATCGAAAGCCACAACCATCCTTCGGCAATCGAGCCGTATCAAGGTGCTGCAACAGGTGTCGGCGGGATCATTCGTGATGTATTTTCAATGGGTGCGCGTCCCGTTGCCTTATTGAATTCACTTCGTTTCGGTGAGCTGACTTCGGATCGAGTGAAGTACTTGTTCGAAGAGGTTGTCGCCGGAATCGCAGGCTATGGAAACTGCATCGGGATCCCGACAGTCGGCGGTGAAGTCCAGTTCGACAAATCATATGATGGAAACCCGCTCGTTAATGCGATGTGTGTCGGCTTGATCGAACATAAAGACATCCAGAAGGGCCAGGCGAAAGGGATCGGGAACTCGGTCATGTATGTCGGTGCCCGTACGGGTCGTGACGGTATCCATGGCGCGACCTTCGCATCCGAAGAATTGAACGATGCGTCTGATGAAAAGCGTCCAGCGGTTCAGGTCGGTGATCCGTTCATGGAAAAGCTTTTACTTGAAGCGTGCCTTGAGCTTGTTCAATGTGATGCACTTGTCGGAATTCAAGATATGGGAGCGGCAGGATTGACGTCATCCTCAAGTGAGATGGCAAGTAAATCTGGCACCGGAATCGAGATGAACCTTGACCTCGTGCCACAGCGTGAAACGAACATGACACCATATGAAATGATGCTTTCTGAATCACAGGAACGGATGTTGATCGTCGTTGAAAAAGGTCGAGAAAACGAAATCGAAGCGATTGTTGAAAAGTGGGGTCTTGATGCCATTACGATTGGTGAAGTTATTGAAGAGAAAGTGCTCCGTCTTACTCATAAAGGTGAAGTCGTTTCAAATGTGCCGGTTGATGCTTTAGCAGAAGAAGCACCGGTTTACAATAAGCCGAGTACTGTTCCGGCCTATTATGAACAATTCCAGCAACAAGCTTCCTATGTTCCGAATGTAGTAGATTACAAGGATACATTGCTGAAATTACTAGCCCAGCCTACGATTGCAAGCAAATCATGGGTGTTCGATCAGTATGACCATATGGTAAGAACGAGCACGGTCGTTTCCCCTGGCTCGGATGCAGCTGTTGTGCGAATCCGTGGTACGCGTAAAGCACTTGCGATGACGACAGACTGTAATTCCCGCTATTTATATCTCGATCCGGAGGTCGGCGGAAAAATCGCTGTAGCGGAAGCAGCACGTAACATCGTATGTTCAGGTGGTGAACCACTAGCGATCACGGATTGTTTGAACTTTGGGAATCCTGAAAAACCTGAAATCTTCTGGCAGTTGGAGAAGGCAGTCGAAGGGATGAGCGATGCGTGTCGTACGCTCTCAACACCAGTCATCAGCGGAAATGTTTCCCTTTACAACGAAACGAACGGTGAAGCGGTTTACCCAACACCGGTTGTCGGAATGGTTGGCTTGGTGCATGACATCGACCACGTGACAACACAATCGTTTAAAGAAGCGGGAGACGTCATCTATATGATCGGTGAAACGAAGCCGGAATTTTCCGGAAGTGAATTACAGAAGCTGCTTGAGGGGTCGATTTCGGGTAAAGCTCCAGAGCTTGACTTGGAAAAAGAGCTAGCTTACCAGTCTCAGCTTTTAAAAGCGATTCAAGCGGGTGTCGTCCAGTCGGCGCATGACATTGCAGAAGGAGGATTAGCAGTAGCGGCAGCAGAAAGCATGATCGATACAAAACTTGGTGCTTCATTTACCGTTTCAGGAGACGAATTGGCTGCCTTGTTCAGTGAATCGCAATCACGATTCCTCGTTTCGGTGAACCCAGAAAACGTTGAGGAATTTGAAAGATTTGTAGAAGAAGCAACGGCAATCGGTGTCGTTCTCGACCGGCCGGTATTACGAATCGAAACTTCAGAAGGGAAAGAGCTCGTTTCAGCTTCTCACGAGGAGCTAGAAACAGCCTGGAAAGGAGCTATTCCATGCTTGCTGACATCAAAGGTTTAAACGAAGAATGTGGTGTTTTTGCAGTTTGGGGTCATCCCGAAGCTGCTCAGCTCACTTATTACGGATTGCACAGTCTTCAGCATCGCGGGCAAGAAGGTGCTGGAATAGCGGTAACAGACGGGGAACAGGTTCGTTTTCATAAATCGAATGGCCTTGTTACAGAGGTTTTTAACCAGGGTGAATTATCGACTTTGACAGGAGAATCCGCAATTGGCCACGTCAGATATTCAACTGCTGGGGGTAATGAGCATGCGAATGTTCAACCGCTCGTCTTTCAATCCCAGCGTGGTGGTCTTGCACTCGCTCATAACGGAAATCTTGTCAACGCGAACGGGCTTAAGCATCAGCTGGAGGCACAGGGAAGTATTTTTCAAACGACATCCGATACCGAAGTGCTCGCCCATCTCATTAAGCGCAGTGGTTTCATCGATCTCCGTGACCAGGTGAAAAATGCACTGACGATGATCAAAGGTGCTTACGCGTTTGTGATCATGACGGAAAATGGAATTATGGCAGCACTTGACCCGAATGGAATGCGACCGCTTTCTATCGGTAAAATCGGTGACGCGTACGTGATCGCTTCTGAAACATGTGCATTCGATGTTATCGGTGCTGAATTCATTCGTGACGTTGAGCCTGGCGAACTGCTGATCATCGACGATTCAGGGATCGAAAGTGATTCGTTCACGACGTCGACGAATCGAGCGATGTGCAGCATGGAGTACATTTATTTTTCGAGGCCTGACAGCAGCATCGATGAGATCAATATTCATGCCGCTCGTAAAAATCTTGGGAAACGTCTTGCAGATGAAGCATATGTTGAAGCGGATGTTGTGACAGGTGTGCCAGATTCGAGTATTTCTGCTGCGATCGGGTATGCAGAAGCAGCGGGAATTCCATACGAGCTCGGATTGATCAAAAACCGTTATGTCGGACGCACGTTCATCCAGCCGTCTCAAGCGTTACGGGAGCAAGGTGTGAAAATGAAGCTTTCTCCAGTACGCGGGATTGTGGAAGGTAAGCGTGTCGTGATGGTCGATGATTCGATCGTACGTGGAACAACAAGCCGCCGAATCGTACAAATGCTGCGTGATGCTGGTGCGAAAGAGGTCCATGTCCGAATCAGCTCACCGCCGATTGCACATCCTTGTTTTTACGGAATCGACATTTCTTCCAAGGATGAATTGATCGCATCGAATCGATCAGTCGAGGAAATCCGTGAGATTATCGGAGCCGATTCGCTTGAATACTTGAGCATCGATGGCATGATGGGGTCCATCGGCAGAAATCCGAATGAGCAGAACTGTGGACAATGCCTCGGTTGCTTTACAGGAAAATATCCGACGGAAATCTACCCAGATACCGTTTTACCACATGAAAAAGAACTCGTTTATAAATAAAGAGAGGTCGATTTACGTCCGTAAATCATCCGAATGAGCTTTACTGGGAGTTAGACACGTATTTCGGGAGTTAGACATGTATTTTCGAAGTTAGACACGTATTTCGGGAGTTAGACATGTATTTTTAGAGTTAGACATGTATTTCGGGAATTAGCCTCGGTCTTTTCCGATATCATCTTCAGAAATAAACAAAAAATGTTCAATCGAATCGATTTACGACTCGTAAATCATCATTTCAATAAAAAACGTCCGAATTTTTAATCAAAGGAGGGGTTCGAATGGCACAAGCATACAAAAGTGCAGGAGTCGATGTTGAGGCGGGGTACGAAGCGGTCAACCGAATGAAAAAGCACGTAAAGGAAACGATGCGTCCAGAGGTACTCGGAGGAATCGGTGCATTCGGCGGGATGTTTGACCTGTCAAAGATCAATGTAAAAGAGCCTGTCCTCGTTTCCGGAACTGATGGCGTCGGGACGAAGCTGATGCTTGCGATCCAGATGGATAAACATGACACGATCGGTATCGACGCGGTTGCTATGTGCGTGAACGACATTGTGGCGCAAGGGGCTGAGCCGCTTTACTTTTTAGATTACATTGCCTGCGGAAAGCTTGAGCCTGAAAAAGTAGAGCAGATCGTCAAAGGGATTGCTGACGGGTGTAAGCAGGCTGGAGCAGCATTGATCGGTGGGGAAACCGCTGAAATGCCAGGGATGTACGACGCGAAGGATTACGATCTCGCTGGTTTTACAGTCGGTATTGCAGAGAAATCCAAGCTGATCAATCCGGAAAACGTCCAAGAAGGCGATGCGTTGATCGGAATCGCATCAAGCGGTATTCACAGCAACGGCTATTCTCTAGTGCGAAAAGTGCTTTTTGAACAGGCGGACTATGCGTTCGGTCAAACGTTTGAACAGCTTGATAAACCGCTCGGTGAAGAGGTGTTAACCCCGACGAAAATCTATGTGAAACCAGTGCTCAATGTTTTAAAATCATACGAGGTTTCTGGAATCGCTCATATTACAGGCGGCGGTTTTAACGAAAATATTCCTCGTATGCTTCCTGAAGGTCTATCGGCTGACATCGACTTCGGGTCCTGGCCGATTCCGGCAATTTTCTCGATCATCCAAACGGCAGGCGACCTTTCGATGAAGGATATGCTTGGGACGTTCAACATGGGGATCGGTATGGTTCTTGCGGTCAAAAATGAACTGGTCGTCGACGTGATTCGTTCTCTTGAGGATAGTGGAGAGAAAGCGTATACTATCGGCCGAGTAAAGGAAGGCGAAGGGATCACATTTGGCGGAGGAACAGTGGAATGACGAAGATCGCTGTCTTTGCATCAGGTTCTGGAACGAACTTTCAAGCGATTCTTGACGCAATCGACAACGGTGCCCTACATGCGAATGTGGCTCTCCTTGTTTGCGACAAGCCCGGTGCCGCGGTCATCGAACGTGCTGAGAAGAAGAACATCCCGACCTTTGCGTTTTATCCAAAGGAATTCCCGAGTAAGCAAGCGTTTGAATCACTCATTTTAGAAGAGCTAAAGCAAGCTGAGGTTCAACTGGTGGTTTTAGCTGGATATATGAGATTGATCGGCGAAACGCTGCTTTCAGAGCTAGAAGGAAAAATCATCAACCTCCATCCGTCGATGTTACCTGCTTTTCCGGGTAAGGATGCAATCGGACAAGCTCTCGATTCAGGTGTAAGCGAGACCGGGGTGACTGTCCATTTTGTCGATAGAGGAATGGACACTGGACCGATTATCGAGCAAAAAACCGTTCCAATTTATGAATCGGATACGAAGGAAGACCTTGAGCAACGGATTCACAAGGTTGAACATGAACTTTACCCACAAGTGATTCAGAAACTCATTCAATCCAAAGTAACACACAACATATAGGAAGGGGCGAGTCGAACTATGAAGCGTGCACTCATCAGTGTTTCGAACAAGCAAGGATTGATCCCGTTTGTCGAGGGGCTAATCGAACAAGGAGTCGAAATCGTATCAACAGGCGGTACGAAAAAGACGATTGAAGACGAGGGGCTGAATGTTACGGGAATTTCAGACGTAACTGGATTCCCTGAAATTATGGATGGACGTGTCAAAACGTTGCACCCGATGATCCATGGCGGTCTATTAGCAATGCGGGACAATGAATCTCACCTATCCCAAATGCGTGAACATGGAATTGAAATGATCGATCTCGTCGTCGTGAACCTTTATCCGTTCAAGGAGACGATCTCGCGCTTAGACGTCAGCTATGAGGAAGCAATCGAGAACATTGATATTGGCGGCCCGAGCATGCTGCGCGCTGCTGCCAAAAACCACAAGTATGTTACCGTAGCAACCGATCCTGCTGATTATGGGTTGATCCTTGGCGAGTTGAAGCTAAATGGCGCTGTCGAGCTTGAAACACGTAAGCGTCTCGCGGCAAAGGTGTTCCGTCATACAGCCGCATACGATGCACTGATCGCACAATACTTAACGGAGTCGGTCGGCGAGGAATACCCTGAATCCTATACGGCTACCTATACGAAAAAGCAAGCGCTCCGATACGGGGAGAACCCTCATCAACAGGCAGCTTTTTATGAGGAACCGATCGGCGCGTCTTCTTCAATTGCTAAGGCCGTTCAATTGCACGGAAAAGAACTATCGTACAACAATATTAATGATGCAGATGCCGCATTAGAGATGATCCGCGAATTTTCGGAACCAGCTGTTGTGGCCGTAAAGCATACGAATCCATGTGGTGTCGGTGTTGGCAACGTGTTGAGTGAAGCTTACGACCAAGCCTATAAAGCGGATCCTGTTTCGATATTTGGCGGGATCGTTGCGACGAATCAAGCGGTCGATGCGGAAACGGCTCAGAAAATGCGAGAAATTTTCCTTGAGATCATTATCGCACCATCATATACGGAAGAAGCGTTAGCGATTTTAAAAGAAAAGAAAAACCTGCGTCTCTTAGAGGTTCCAATCGTTGCAAACTCTGATCAAGCCTCAAGTCGGATTCGCACTGTTTCAGGTGGAGCACTTGTTCAACAAGAGGATCGATTCGGATTCGACCAAGCTGACTTAAAGATAGCAACAAAGCGTGAACCGACAGAGAAAGAGTGGGCTGACCTTAAGCTTGCATGGAAAATCGTAAAGCATGTCAAATCGAATGCCATCATTCTCGCTAAGGAAAATCGTACGATCGGCGTTGGTGCTGGACAAATGAACCGGGTCGGTGCTGCGAAAATCGCCATCGAACAAGCTGGGGATCAAATCGAAGGGTCTGCCCTTGCATCCGATGCATTTTTCCCGATGAATGACACAGTCGAGGCTGCTGCTAAAGCAGGTGTAACAGCGATCATCCAGCCTGGTGGATCAATACGCGACCAAGAATCAATCGATAAAGCGGACGAATACGGAATCGCGATGGTTTTAACAGGCATTCGCCACTTCAAACATTAAAAGAGGTAGTATCTCATTGCCAAGGGCACGTTGAGGGCAACGTAGAGGTCCAGTCGTGCCCTTCATGTGCATAAACTGCGGTTCAGGGTCAAGAAAGAGCATGAATCGTTCTATTAATGAGTAGATGAGCAAAACTCGCACACTATTGAAATCGAATTTATCTATACCTAATTCGGGAGGTTTTTATTCAATGAACGTACTTATAGTCGGAAAAGGTGGACGAGAGCATGCAATCGCTTGGAAAATCGAACAAAGCGAAAAAGTGGAGAATGTTTATGTCGCACCAGGCAATGCCGGTATGACGGATGTAGCAAGCTGCGTGCCAATTGACGAATCTGCCCATGAACAGCTTATCGATTTTGCAAAAAAAGAAAAAATCGATTTGACGATTGTAGGTCCAGAACAACCCTTGCTCGATGGTCTCGTTGATCGCTTTCAAGAGGAAGGTCTTCGCGTTTTTGGACCGAACCGCAACGCAGCACTCATTGAAGGAAGTAAGTCTTATGCAAACGACCTTATGAAAAAGCACCAAATCCCAACGGCAGAATCAGCTTCTTTTACCAATTATGAAGAGGCAAACGCTTACCTACGTAAAAAAGGTGCACCCATTGTCATTAAAGCGGACGGACTAGCGGCCGGAAAAGGCGTCGTTGTTGCAATGACGAAGGGAGAAGCGGAATCTGCACTCCAAAGCATGATGCTCGATTCGAAGTTTGGAGCAGCGAGTACGAAAGTTGTCATCGAAGAGTATTTACAAGGAGAAGAATTTTCGCTGATGGCATTCGTCAATGGTACAACGGTCTTACCGATGGTCATTTCTCAAGATCATAAACGGGCTTACGAGGGTGACGTCGGTCCGAATACTGGAGGGATGGGCGCCTACTCACCGGTACCACACATTTCCGATGAGACTGTCGAAAAGGCAATCGAGACCGTATTACGACCAATGGCCGAAGCACTTGTAAAAGAAGGATCACCTTTTACTGGCGTTTTATATGCAGGGTTAATGCTTACCGAGCAAGGTCCGAAAGTGATTGAATTTAATGCACGTTTCGGGGACCCGGAAACACAAGTTGTTTTACCTCGGCTCAAAAACGATCTATATGAAGTGATGATAAGCCTATTGGCAGAGGAATCCATTGAACTCGAATGGGATGACGCATGCTATGTCGGGGTTGTATTGGCATCTGGCGGCTATCCGGAATCGTATCAAAAAGGTTTTGCAATCGAGGGGCTTGAAACACTCTCTGCGGAAACACTTCTCATTCAAGCTGGGGTTAAAGAAAACGGTGGAAACCTCGTGACAGACGGGGGACGGATCCTTCTTTTAGCCTCAAAAGGAAAGACGCTTGAGGGCGCCCGAACGAAGGTTTATGAGGAAATATCCAAAATAGGCTGTGAAGACAGCTTTTACCGAAACGATATTGCGCATCGTGCTATTTCGGCGCTTTCTTCTTAACAGAAAAATAGTAAAGCGCAACGATACTACCAATAATTAACGCAAGAACGAAAAAAATATGAGTTGCATAATCCAAAATTACATTCATGAAAAACATCACCTTTTATTAAAATGGTTAAGGGGCTGACGCTGATCATCCCCTTTTTTACGTTAAACCGAATCGAAAAACTCCGATTTATACGGCAAAATCCCGACCTTCGAAGTGAATTGCATAATCCCTGGTGAAATGCCAAGTCGAGACTGCTACAGATGCTCTTAAAATACGATTTTCCATATTTTTTCACCTTTTTAACTTAAGTTGATGGATTAATCGGTGAACCCTCTTGTGTTAACGATGCAATATCCATGTCATTCAATTTTTGTCCGCGTTCGTACAATTCTGTAACAGGGCAGTATTTTGTGATCCCTTCGCCTACCTTCATTGCACCACAAACCATCCAGAACAGATTTCCTTGACTATTGGGTCGGCGGCCGAGACGTGCTGCAGACCAAGCGACCATTGTCAGTCCAATAGTAATTCGGATCAATGCATTTACAGTACCGATGTTTGACTTCATAATAATCTCCTCCTTTTATTTGTTCCACGTTTAGAAATTCTAAACATACTTTCTAGTACAATTAAGGCTCAGCCTTCGCCAAAGCTTGGCAAGGGCCTTTAGGGACCAAGGTTTCTTTGCTGTTGGTATAAATCGGATTATGGTAATATGAAACAAAAAGACGCAACGTACTTGGGGTGACGAAATGACACAACACATCACACATTGGACAAAGCAACAGCTCCGCACACACCTGCAGGTCATTCAAGGTGATGCAGCTCCTACTCTTGTCCTGAAAAACGCTACATATTTGAATCATGGTTTAAAACAATGGTTGACGGCGAATATTTGGATCTACGAGGATCGCATCGTATATGTCGGCAGTAAAATGCCCCGGAACAATGAAGGATGCGAATTCGTGGATTGCGAGAATCAATTCGTTGTCCCGGGTTACATAGAACCACATGCTCATCCTTTTCAGTTATATAATCCCCATACCTTTGCGCGTTATTCAGCAAAACGGGGAACGATGACCTTTGTGAATGACAATTTAATGCTTTTGCCATTGTCGAATGAGAAAGCGCTTTCGTTCATGACGGAAATCAATCAACTGCCGTATAGCTTCTTCTGGTGGTGCCGATACGATTCCCAGACCAAACTGCAAAACGAGTCTGAAGTGTTTTCAGACGAAATGTTCAACTCTTTCCTCAATCATCCATATGTCGTTCAGGGCGGTGAATTAACGAGCTGGCCGGCCGTATTAAAGGGTGATGATCAAACACTCCACTGGATGCAGGAGACAAAACGTAGAGGATTGAAAGTGGAAGGGCATTTACCAGGAGCATCGGAACGGACTCTGACGAAAATGGCGGTTCTCGGAATCGATTGCGACCATGAAGCGATGACCGGGGAAGAAGCTGTTAGGAGAATGACGCTCGGCTACACAACCTCCCTTCGTTACTCGTCGATTCGACCGGATCTTCCGGAAATTCTTGAGGAGATGCTGAGTCTTGGTGTTCGGAACTTCGAGCGTGTATTGATGACGTCTGACGGGTCAACCCCGAACTTTTATAAGGATGGAGTCACTGATGCAATGATTCGGATCGCCATTGAAAAAGGTGTGCCGATCGAGGACGCTTATGCGATGGCTTCCTACAATGTGGCTCGGCATTACGGAATGGACCACTTATACGGAATGATTGCACCAGGCAGGCTGGCGAACCTGAATATCCTCGAAGACCAGTCGAATCCAACACCGACCGCTGTTCTCTCAAAAGGAATTTGGATTAGCGATGAACCTGAAGAAACGTTCGATTGGGACCGGTTTGATATTAAGCCGTATGATATCGACTGGAATCTTTCTGTAAAGGATTTGCACGTGACTTCACCGGTCGGAATCAATATGGTAAACGCGGTTATTACGAAACCGTACCGATCAGAGCTCGACAATACAGGGGAAGAGCTATCAGCCCAACACGATGAATGCTTTTTCTCGCTCATCGATAAAAATGGATCCTGGCACGTCAACACGATGTTAAAAGGCTTTGCAACAGGAGTATCAGGATTTGTAAGTTCGTATTCCAACAGCGGTGACATTATTCTTATCGGAAAACGAAAGAAGGATATGATAACTGCATTTGAACGTATGAAAGAGCTTGGTGGGGGTATCGTTCTCGTTGAAAGCGGTGAGATTGTTTGTGAGGTTCCGTTAACACTAAACGGCGGATCGTCTATTGAACCGATGGAAGAGATTATGAAACAACAGTCCCATCTGGTCTCGTCGTTAAAGGAAAGAGGATATGCATTCGTCGATCCAATTTATAGTCTTCTATTTTTCTCGTCAACCCATCTTCCATATATTCGAATTACACCAAGCGGAATGGTGGATGTGATGAAAAATGAGGTATTGTTTCCTGTCGTAATGCGTTAAACTATAAAAGAGAGAGGAAGTTCAAAAAGGCAACCAAGAGCCCATGTACCTGCGTCTACAAGTTTATTCCAGGATATAAGCTTCCTCGGTACAACTCGTAGCTTATGTGAAAGTACCGCTCGTTGCTATCGAAGAAAGCATTCTCGGTGCAAGGCAACTAAGATGTCTTATAAGTTAGTAGCCTTCCTCAAAACTGTCGTGCCTTGGGCTCACAGGATGTGAGTCAGTTCGACGTTGTTACAAGAATTAGTACTTGCATAACTTCATTGGGGTTTTGCGCCGAGTAACCGCTGGCGCAGGTTGTTCCTCTTCGTTGACTATTTGGTTATAGATTTATGGAATTGTATCATAGGGTTGTTTGAGGGGAAGTTACAACATGAATTTTAGGGAAACTAGGGGTGTAAACAATATGAAAAAAGGGTTGTTTGTTACAGTTATCATAGCGCTATTTCTTATGCTTGCTGCTTGTGGGCCGAAGGAAACGACGAAAGACATTGATAAGCCCGATTCGGATGAGCCAAAAACGGAAGTACCGAAAGAAGAAGATGAAGCACCTAAGGAGCCTGAATTTGCTTACACGTTCCCGCTGACAGGAAAGGGAACGAATGATGCATTGAATGACCGTGTTGTCGGAGTAATGGTCAACAACGCTCCAAAGGCTCGACCTCAATCTGGTTTGCATAAAGCCGATGTCGTTTACGAAGTACTTGCAGAAGGCCGGATTACGAGATTCCTTGCCTTATTTCAAAGTGAAAAGCCTGAAATCATCGGTCCAGTCCGTAGTGCACGTGACTACTATATTCGTCTAAGCAATGGGTTTGATGCAATTTATGTTCATCACGGCTGGAGTCCTTCAGCAAAGAATATGCTCGTCGGGGGCAATATTGATTCATTGAATGGTCTTTATTATGATGGAACTCTGTTTAAGCGTGCATCGTTTCGACGGGCTCCGCATAATTCCTATATAACTTATGAAAATATTATAAAAGAATCGAAGAAACAGAAGTATGAGCTTAAGCAGGAGATTCCTTCACTGCCTTTTTTAACAGAGGAAGAAGTGAAAGCGGTCGAAGGTGACCCTGCGAATACGATCACGATTACGTATGGTAAGTATTATGAGGTACAATATAAATATCAGCCTGAAAAAGGAATGTACATCCGATTTTCCGACGATATACAAACGATCGATCGTGAAACAGAGATACCGATTGAATTATCCAATATATTCATCGCAGAAGCGACTCATCAGGTGATCGATAGTGCCGGTCGTCGACGAGTTGACCTCGAAAGCGGCGGGAAGGCTTTGTTATTCCAGCAAGGAAAAGTTCAGGTGGTCAAATGGGTCAATGAAAACGGACGCATTGTTCCTGCTGCAGAAGGAAAGAAAGCTGCTTTTGCGCCAGGTAAAACGTGGATAAATATAGTCCCTGCAATTGATCAGGATGTTAAATATAATTAATCGCAATTGAAGAGGAGGGAAAACGATGCAAATCGATAAGCTAAGAGGAAGAACACTGGATCAACTATTTGACGCAATATTATCGTTGAAAGATCGCGAAGAATGCTACCAGTTTTTTGATGACCTCGCTACGATCAACGAAATACAATCTCTTGCCCAGCGTTTAGAGGTTGCCCGAATGCTTCAGGAAGGCTTTACGTATCATAAAATTGAAGATGAAACAGGTGCAAGCACGGCTACGATTTCACGAGTGAAGCGCTGCTTGAACTATGGAAACGATAGCTATCAAATGACATTAGACCGCGTTCATAAAGAGTAATTACCCAAATGACGAAACGCCCACAGCCAGAGATGGCTGCTGGGCGTTTTTTTAATTGGTGAAAAGATTGAAACGCGCTGTCTGACGCAGATCAATGACCTTTTTACTATGCGTGGCCGAAATATAAGATTTCGTGGCCGAATTAATCCAATCCGTGGCCGAAATATCATATTCTGTGATTGATTTAACGTTTGAGGTTAAGGAGAAGTAAATGAAATCCCCCCAAATGGCGCCCCAATTCTTCTATAAATGGATTTTTCCACCTTAATTGCTCTCTATTGATGTGTTTTTATCCGAAAATAGGACTTATCCCTGTCGTTTTTATTGCAGCAGTTATCTGATTTTAGCATCGAATAACTTTCTATCTTGAATTGATTCCAACCTGCTCCCCAGAATGTTCCATCAATTTTTCTCATAGGGATAGTCGGGAGTTTGTTTTTACCGCCTGCCATTTCTGTTATAATCCATAAAGGAAGTGTTAATTAGGAGGATTACCATGTTTGAATATAGAGAATGGAAGCATGTATTCAAGCTTGACCCGAATAAAGAGATCACACCAGAGATGCTTGAAGCGATTTGCGAGTCAGGGACAGATGCCGTCATCGTTGGAGGAAGTGATGGTGTGACCTTAGAAAATACAATTGACTTACTTTCGAGAATTCGAAAGTATACCGTTCCGTGTGTACTTGAGGTTTCGAATACGGAATCGATTACACCGGGATTTGACTATTACTTTGTGCCAAGTGTCTTGAACAGCACGAACCCGGATTGGATAGTCGGACTTCATCATGAAGCAATCAAGGAATACGGTGAGCTGATCAACTGGAACGAGCTTGTCGCGGAGGGCTATTGCATCGTCAACAAGGAATCGAAGGCAGCCCAGATTTCCGAGGCCGATACAAATCTTGATAATGAGGATATTCTTGCCTATGCCAGAATGTCGGAGCATATGTTTCGACTGCCGATCTTTTACCTGGAATACAGCGGTACATATGGGGATGTGGAGATTGTGAAGGACATCAGCACAGTCTTAGATAAAACCCACTTCTTCTACGGTGGTGGAATTAAAGACGATACGCAAGCACGTGAAATGGCGCAATTCGCAGATACGATCGTCGTCGGAAACGTTATCTACGAGGATCTGAACGCCGCAATTCGCACCGTCCGTGTCGTAAAAGGTTAGATTGTTTTTTGGGACAAATTAAGATAGACTCAACACAAGAACATACGTTTGCTTAGGTGGTGGAAACATGCAACAAATTGTAGATCGATTAATGAACGGATTGAACCCCGAACAGAAAAAGGCCGTCAAACATACGGAAGGACCACTCTTGATCATGGCCGGTGCCGGAAGTGGGAAGACTCGCGTTCTAACACACAGGATTGCCTATCTTCTCGTCGAAAAAGGAGTTGCCCCGTGGAACATCCTTGCGATCACTTTTACGAACAAGGCCTCAAGAGAAATGCAATCAAGAGTAGCAGCAATTACCGGTCCTGCTGCAGATAACATTTGGATTTCAACGTTCCACTCAATGTGTGTAAGGATTTTACGTCGGGATTCGGACAGGATTGGAATCAACCGGAACTTCACGATTCTTGATGCCACGGACCAACTATCAGTAATTAAACAGGCGCTGAAGGATTTGAACCTCGACACGAAAAAATTCGATCCGAGAAGCATACTTGGAATCATCAGCTCAGCCAAAAACGAATTGAAAACAGCCGCCCAGTTTCAAAAAACAGCTTCTGGTTTATTTGAAGAGGTTGCAGCCGATGTGTACGAGATTTACGAAAAACAGCTTCGTAAAAACCATGCACTCGATTTTGATGACCTGATCATGTCGACGATCAAGTTGTTTGAGCGGGTGCCGGAAGTTCTTGAACATTACCAGCGAAAATTTCAATACATTCATGTCGATGAGTACCAAGATACGAACCGAGCTCAATACGTGCTCGTCAATCTGTTAGCCGATCGATTCCGCAACCTCTGTGTTGTCGGGGATTCGGACCAGTCCATCTACAAATGGCGTGGTGCAGATATCGCAAATATTCTATCGTTTGAACAAGACTATTCTGACGCTGAAGTGATTTTACTTGAGCAAAATTATCGTTCCACAAAACGGATTCTTCAGGCGGCAAATGAAGTGATTCAGAACAACACAGGCCGCAAGCCGAAGAACCTTTGGACAGAAAATACCGACGGACAGAACATCCATTACTATCAGGGTGATAATGAGCATTCAGAAAGCTATTTTGTCGTCGGAAAAATCAAGGATATGATCCAAAGCGGTTCCCGAAAGCCGTCTCAAATTGCAATTCTTTACCGAACGAACGCCCAGTCTCGTGTCATGGAGGAAGCGCTCGTCAAATCGAACATTACGTACACGATCGTTGGAGGCACAAAGTTCTATGACCGTAAAGAGATCAAGGACATTCTCGCGTATCTTCGCTTGATTGCGAACCCGGATGACGATATTAGCTTAAGTCGGATAATCAACGTTCCAAGGCGAGGAATTGGCGCCTCTACTTTAGATAAAATTGTCCAGTACGCCGCAGATCATGACCTGTCGTTAATGGATGCCATTGGTGAGATTGAACAAATTGGATTAAGTGCCCGGTTTGTCAACTCACTATCTGAATTCCGGAACCTGCTCATGAACTGGGCGAAAATGCAGGAATACCTTTCTGTGACTGAGCTTACCGAGGAGGTTCTCGATAAGACCGGCTATAAGGATATGTTGAAAAATGAAAAATCGATTGAAGCACAGAGCCGTCTCGAAAACCTAGATGAATTTTTAACCGTTACACAGGAATTTGAAAAACGTAATGACGATAAGAGCCTCGTCGCCTTTTTGACCGACCTCGCATTGGTTGCAGATATCGATAAGATGGATGAGGATGAAGAGGAAAACAAGAAAAAAGACGGTGTCGTATTGATGACGCTCCATTCCGCAAAAGGGCTTGAATTTCCTGTCGTCTTTCTAATGGGGCTTGAAGAGGGAATCTTTCCGCACAGTCGCTCCCTTTTTGAAGAGGATGAAATGGAAGAGGAACGCCGCCTCGCATACGTTGGAATCACGCGAGCGGAGGAAGAGCTTTATTTGACGAATGCAAGAATGCGAACATTATATGGTAAAACAAATACGAACGCACCATCACGATTCATTAATGAGATTCCAGATGAGCTTGTGGAATCACTTAGTGAAGAACAAAAAACCGTGCCATGGATGAAAACATCAGGGGCAGGGAACCCAACGAGCCCACAACAACGTCGAACTTCACACAGAATTACCCCTGCAAAACCGGGTAGTGAAACACTGGATTGGCGTGTTGGAGATAAAGCGAAGCACGGGAAATGGGGCGTCGGAACTGTTGTCAGCACAAAAGGCGAGGGTGACTCGCTAGAGCTTGATATCGCCTTTCCACAACCGACTGGCATCAAACGGTTGTTGGCGAAGTTCGCCCCGATTGAAAAAGCTTAAAAGAGAGGTTGTTTAAAAAGACCGGAGGCTCACAGGATGTGCAGTCAGTTCGACGTTATCACAGGACGTGATGGGTTTAGTCGAACTTCATTTTTGGCGGCTGTTTTGATCCTCCTTTTTGAACTCGTACTAAAATGTAAGTAAGAAAAGAGGTAAAGCTGATGAGCGAGGAGCAAGTTAAGACCCAAATCGAAGAACTGAAGACATTATTGAACCAGTACAATTATCAATATCATGTACTCGATAAACCGTCCGTGCCTGATGCAGAATACGATCAAAAGCTGCATGAGCTGATTAAGCTTGAACAAGAGTACCCACACTTAAGGACGGAAGACTCTCCGACGCAGCGTGTTGGCGGAGAACCGCTCGAAGGCTTTGAAAAGGTTGAGCACCGCACACCGATGCTCAGTCTCGGCAATGCGTTCGATGATCAGGATCTTCGTGATTTCGACCGTCGGGTTCGCCAAGGTGTCGGCGGTGATGTTCATTATGTCTGTGAGTTGAAAATCGATGGTCTTGCGGTTTCCCTTTTATATGAGGAGGGCCGATTTGTTCGTGGTGCAACCCGCGGTGACGGTAGAATCGGTGAAAACATAACGAATAATTTAAAGACAATTCGCTCCATCCCATTACGGCTAAAAGAAAATGCGACGCTCGAGGTACGAGGCGAAGCGTTTATGCCGAAAGCCTCTTTTGAAAAGTTGAACGCAGATCGGGAAGAAGAGGGTGTCGAGCAGTTTGCGAACCCTCGTAACGCAGCAGCAGGCTCGCTCCGCCAGCTTGATCCGAAAATAGCTGCGAGTCGTAACCTTGATATTTTTGTCTATGGAGCAGGGCAGTACGAAGGTCGCAGCATCGATTCTCATAGTGAAAGCCTCAACTACATGAGCGAGCTTGGTTTTAAAACAAACCAAGAGTGGAAACGCTGTACCTCGATTGAAGAAGTGATCGAATACGTGAACGGCTGGGTTGAAAGACGCCCAGATCTGAACTATGAAATCGACGGAATCGTCATAAAAGTTGATTCATTAGATCAACAGGATGAACTTGGAACGACGGTGAAAAGTCCGCGCTGGGCCATCGCCTCCAAGTTTCCGGCCGAAGAGGTCATCACACAGCTTGAGGGAATCGAATTGAGTGTCGGACGCACCGGAGTCGTAACACCTACAGCCCTTTTAAAAGCCGTGCAGGTCGCTGGAACAACGGTGAAGCGTGCCTCGCTTCATAATGAAGATCTCATTCGTGAAAGAGACCTCAAGATCGGCGACTATGTTGTGATTAAAAAGGCTGGAGATATTATCCCAGAAGTAGTCAATGTGATCGAAGAAAAGCGCACAGGGGATGAGCAGGATTTTAGCATGCCTGAAAATTGCCCAGAATGTGGCAGTGAACTCGTACGGATTGAAGACGAGGTGGCGTTACGCTGTATTAACCCGAAATGCCCGGCTCAAATTCGCGAAGGCTTGATTCATTTTGTGTCCAGAAACGCGATGAATATTGATGGGCTCGGTGAAAAAGTGATCACGCAGCTTTTTAACGAAAACCTGATTCAGGATGTAGCGGACATTTATGAGCTCGACCGAAATGAGCTGTTGAAGCTCGAGCGAATGGGTGAAAAGTCTGTTGATAATCTTTTGAGTGCAATCGAAGCCTCGAAACAGAATTCGTTGGAACGTCTTTTATTCGGTCTCGGCATTCGTCACGTAGGCTCAAAAGCAGCGCGTACCCTAGCTGAGAACTTTGAAACGATAGAACGATTGCAGAACGCAGAATCTGGGGACTTAACGGCGATCAATGAAATCGGTGAGAAGATGGCGGATTCCGTCGTTCTCTATTTTGAAAAACCAGAAGTTGAACAGCTCGTGAAGCACCTTCGTGAAGTGGGTGTGAACATGGAATATAAAGGGTTGAAACGTAGTGAAGTGGAAGATGTCGACTCTCCGTTTAATGGAAAGACGATCGTGTTGACTGGTAAGTTGCAGCAACTGTCTCGTAATGAAGCGAAAGCCGAAATTGAACGACTCGGCGGAAAAGTAACAGGGAGTGTGAGCAAAAGCACAGACCTGTTGATTGTTGGTGAAGATGCGGGATCAAAGCTTACGAAAGCGGAAAAGCTGGGAATCGAAGTCTGGACTGAAGACGCATTTGTTGCAGAGCTAGAAACTTAAGGAGTGTGCGTTAAGGGGATGTATAAAAAGCTATTAGCCATTGTTTGTTCATCGCTGATCCTGTTGTCTGGTTGTCTTCCGTTAGACAATCTGAAGCGGAACGAGGTTGAGAAGGAAGATAGTAGTGAAAATAAAAATGAAAAAGCAATACCAATTCCGAATGTCAATTCTCAAGAGGATTACTATAAATCATTAAAAAACTATGAACCAGGGGTTGCCCGTGGTGAAATTAGTTATGGAGTCGATAACCGGATCGATGTCGATGAAGTCGTAACCGGCCTGATGCGTTTATCAAAGGACACGTTTTCAATAGATGATTATTACTTCCAGGAAGGGCAATACATTCAAAAGGACACCATTCGCAACTGGCTTGGTCGATCTAGCGAAAAGGACGGAGAATCCAGTTCAGCGTTTCTGCAAAAAGGGCTGAACCCCGCCATAAATGAAAAAGCATATAAGAACGCTGATGTTGATAAAAGGAAAGAAATGCTGAAGAACAACCCGAAAATGCTCTCCTATATTGTCGAGCAGAACTACTTGAAGGATAGCGGAGACAACAGCGTAAAGCTCGGTGGAATCTCAATCGCTCTTTCGTTTAACTCAACGTATTATTACACGGTAACGGATAAGCAAGGGTTGCTTCATAGAGGAGAAAAGAACCTTGATAACAGCAAGGTGAAGGAATTTGCCTATAAGACCGGTCAGGAAGTTGTAAATCGGCTGCGGCAACACCCTGAGCTACAGGATGTACCGATTGTTGTTGGATTGTTCATGGAAGAGGAGCATGGTGCGGTCGTACCAGGGAACTACTTTGCCACGTCAGTCGTTAAAGCTGGGCAAACTTCCGTTGATTGGGAAAAGGTGAACGAAGACTATTACTTTTTCCCATCGGATCGGGCAGAGGAGGATCACAGAGAGGATCATGCTGTGTTCACCCAGTTCCAAGCGGAAATTACAGAGTACTTCCCGAACTACATCGGGGTCATCGGAAAAGCATTGTACCGAAACGATAAGATTGCGAAAATGACGATCGAAATTCCAATGCAATTCAAAGGAAAAGCAGAGGTCATCTCATTTACGCAATATGTAAACTACCTTGTGAAGCAATACTATCCAGACGAGACCGTCGAAGTAAACATCAAGTCCTCGATTGATAAAATTGAAAGTCTGATCATCTCAGACCCGACCAAGGAAGACTCGATGGTTCATATTTATTAATTGATTTGTAAAATCAGGGGGTGGCTCCGTTCTAATCTGTACCCCTTGTAAAGGACAATTTTAAAAAAGGCTAGGCTGCGTTAAGAAGATGATCTCTGTATTGAACGGGGGTCATCTTTTTCATATTCCATTGGTATCTATAGGAGTTGTAGTATTTAATGGCAGTTTTTACTTCCCGTTTAAGATCTTTCAGTGTTTTACAGGATTTTATTTCAGCTAAATCTTTGAAATGACCAAAAAAGGATTCCTGTGGGGCGTTGTCCCAACAATTCCCCCTTCTGGACATGGACTGGCCCAGTCGATGTTTCTTCACCAACTTTTGATATACAGGGCTGGTATAATGACTCCCTTGATCAGAATGGATGTAGGCTCCTTTAGCCAGTTTAACCTTCCTATTCTTCTTTAACTTCTTAAGCGTGTCCATAGCGATGTCGAGCGTAATTCGATCCGAAACATTATGGGCCAATACTTCATTGGTAGAGGCATCTATAATGGTTGATAAATAAGCCCTTTCCCTTTCCCGAAGTAGAGATATGTGATGTCTGTAAGCAGCACCTTATAAGGTACTTCCTGTTTGAACTCTCTGTTAAGCTGGTTCGAAACGACTTTGTGCTCCTGGGTGGCTTTCATAATACGCTTGTAAGGATTCGCTCTCCGGATAGGACATACAATGCCATACTTGTTCATGACTCTCCCGATTCTTTTAAGGTTATAGACAATATTAAATTGACCTGCCAGTATCATTTTAATTTGGCGGGCTCCTTTTTTACGGTTCTTAAAGTGAAAGGCTTTGAGAATAACATCCCGGACAACTTCATCCTTTTTCTCTTTTTCCCTTCTTCGCTTTACTTGTTTCGCTGAAAAATAGTTATAGTAGCCTTGACGAGATACGCCTGCAGATTTACAAAGGTAAGTGATCATGTTTTTTAACTTATATTTCTCAATGATGTATCGAATGAGGACGAACTTCTGATCAGCTGATAAGATCAGTTCTTTTTCTTTAGCCCCCTTTCGGCGAACTTTATCTTTTTTAGCAATTCGTTCTCTGCTTTCAATAAATTATTTTCCGCCTCTAACCTTGCATATTTTTCTTCATTGGAAAGTTCTCTTTTCCTTGGTCTTCCTGATTGTCCTCTTCTTGCATCCTGAAGTCCCAGTGCTCCATTTTTACGATAGGCTTTCCCCCACCTTTCAGCAGAACATTTAATACGTCTAGTTCCAATAATCTCTGTATCAAACCCGTACTCTTCAAAAATCTCTCTAGAGAATTTCCCACGTTCCTTTTGAACAATAAACAGCTGCTTGAATTCATCAGTATAGGTGATGGCTTTTGAAGTAACGGACTTAACATAAGGATTTTTTGATAATAGTTCGATCTCTTTTTTTGTGAAGCATTTTTTACTCATGTGTGTTCTCCCATCCCATTTTTCACTCTAATTGTACACAAAAAGACCCTGCAGAGTAGACCTTTTTTTAATGTGTCTACTCTACAGGGTACAGTTTATTCAGGAGGCACTTCCTTTTTTTGTTTTACAACGAAAATCAAATTTTTAGTACGATTGCAATGATTATTCAGGACCTTTATACTATGCGTGGCCGAAATATTACGTTCTGTGGCCGAATTAATTCAATTCGCGGCCGAAAAATCGGATTCCGTGGCCGAATTAATTCGATTCGTGGCCGAAATAATTTGATTCGGGCTTAAATATTGAATTCCTTGACATCAATTAACGTCTTTTGAAGGGCTTAACACCATAAAAATGCCAAAATGTCATCTCAACTCACACAAAATTAGGGTTTTCCATTAAAATTGGCACTCAGCAGAAGGATTTTAGATAAAAAACAGACATGATTCCTCAATAATTACACTCAATTACCTCTACATCGCAAGTGAGTTGCAGTTTACTAGAGATACTCCTTTGAATTTATCGAATGATCGGGATACCGGTGCCAAAATCAAACCGTAACAGCAATCTTTGTCCATCGAATGACAATATCCCCCATAGAAATTCCGTCATAACTCGGGTGCATACAGACTATAGTCCGCTTACAATTTTCGCATTATGATCCGGCTTGGCAGTTGTTCTCGATAGGAAGATTTACAGGTGTAAATCCATCCGATTAATCCTTTGAAACTAGTAAAGGAAACCCTTGATAATGCAACAAAACTAGCCAAAATCAAACCTTTTTTCAATACAATATTCTGACTATTGTAGAATGATTGAAAGCAGCTAAATCTTCATGTAGAATGAGTGTGATGAAAACGAATATGTATGCGTTTTCATTACTACTCTATTGGGAATTAGGAGGGTTCATCTTATGGTAGTACCATACAAACACGAGCCATTTACTGATTTTTCCATTAAGGAAAATCGTGAAGCTTTTGAAGAAGCTTTGAAAAAAGTTGAGAAAGAATTAGGTAAAGACTATGACCTGATCATCAACGGTGAGTATATTTCCACCGAAGAGAAGATCGTCTCAATCAATCCAGCCAACAAAAAAGAGGTCATCGGTCGTGTTTCCAAAGCGAACCAAGAACTCGCTGAAAAGGCGATGCAAGCTGCGGACAAAGCATTTGACACCTGGCGCAAGGTTGATCCAGTAGAACGTGCCAATATTTTATTCCGTGCTGCTGCAGAAATTCGCCGCCGTAAGCATGAATTCTCGGCTTTAATGGTAAAAGAAGCCGGTAAGCCTTGGAAGGAAGCGGATGCTGATACAGCGGAAGCGATCGACTTCCTAGAGTATTATGGACGCCAAATGATTGAAATCAAAGAAGGCAAGGCAATCCAAAGCCGTCCGAACGAGCATAACCAATACAACTACATTCCACTTGGTGTAGGCATTACAATTTCACCATGGAACTTCCCGTTTGCGATCATGGCAGGAACAACAGTTGCGCCAATCGTTTCCGGAAATACAGTTATTTTAAAGCCAGCTAGTGCAACACCTGTTATTGCAGCATGGTTTGCAGACATCATGCTACAAGCTGGTGTCCCAGCAGGCGTAATGAACTTCTTACCAGGAAGCGGTTCAGAAGTCGGGGATTATCTTGTTGACCACCCACGTACTCGTTTCATCAGCTTCACAGGTTCACGTGATATTGGAACGCGCATTTGGGAACGCGCAGCCAAAATCCAAGACGGCCAGAAATGGTTGAAGCGTGTTATCGTTGAAATGGGCGGAAAAGATACAGTCCTCGTCGACAAAGATGCTGACTTGGATGTCGCTGCTCAATCCATCGTATTCTCTGCATACGGATTTGCTGGACAAAAATGTTCCGCAGGTTCCCGTGCAGTAGTCCATCAGGATGTTTATGATGAAGTTCTTGAAAAGGCTGTTAAAATCACAACAGAGCTGAACATTGGTGAGCCAACTGACCACAACACGTATATGGGTCCTGTTATCGATCAAGGTGCTTATGACAAGATCATGAGCTACATCGAAATCGGTAAAGAAGAAGGACGCTTGGTTGCAGGTGGTGAAGGAGACGATTCTAAAGGCTACTTCATCCAACCAACAATGTTTGCGGATCTTGATCCAAAAGCTCGCCTTATGCAGGAAGAAATCTTCGGTCCAGTTGTTGGGTTCAGTAAAGCTCGTGACTTCGATCACATGCTTGAAATTGCTAACAACACTGAATACGGTCTTACAGGAGCTCTTCTTACAAACAACCGTGACCATATTGCACGTGCGAAGGAAGACTACCAAGTTGGTAACCTTTACTTTAACCGCGGATGTACTGGTGCAATCGTTGGATACCACCCATTCGGAGGATTCAACATGTCCGGAACCGACTCAAAAGCAGGCGGACCAGATTACCTCATCCAGCACATGCAACCAAAAACAACATCAGAAGAACTATAAGAATCACCATATATACAGAAACCACCTACCGCCGCGAGCAGTAGGTGGTTTTTTCAATCTTTCGAGGTTTCGTAGTAAGCATATCTGTATTTCGTAATGTCTTTTTTGCAGTAAAATCGTTGTTCCGCAGTAAACTTCCGGATTTCATAGTATCTTGACTCCGCCCATCATTCTTGAAACGGATGATAAGTGGCTTCCGTCTAATGAATTAAACAACGTGGGGGAATTTTCTTGAAAAAAATCATGTTTCCATTACTTTTAACTACAATTTGTCTATGTTTATGGTCTTATACAACCGTTTTGGCTACCAGCTGGGTGGATGTAGAGCCGGAGGAAGTCGAGAAAAGAGCAGATGTCATCGTAACAGGTGTTTACGATTTTACAGGTGAACCGAAGCCGGGTGATTTCATTTTTAGTGGTTATACATTTAAGGTAAATCAGGTTTTTAGAGGAGAGATAGAGGGCGACATAGTTGCTGGGATTGATCCATTTGACACTGGCTGGGTTAAGGATCATCAAGAGCGGGGTGGAGAATTTCTGCTTTTCCTTGAAGAGAGCGAACATACAGACTTTCTGATTCCAGTTGGTGGTCCTAACGGAATGATCCGAACAAAAAAAGGTATTGTGGAGCACTCTATTGAATATAAAAAGGATTATTATGAAAAATTTTTAAAACAACCGTCTGAAAAAGAAGCACCTGCCAATACGACAGACACTCCCGTTGAGGATAACGCGAAATCAAAAGATTCTATGGAAGATACAAAGGATATGAATTTTTCAATGTTTGGCATTGGTGGAGCGGTATTCGCTATTGGAATAATGGTTTATGCATTCGTTAAACGCATGAAGTCAATTTAATAAGTCGAGATAACGGGGTGTGGAGCAAATTAGTATCCTTGAGATGCAAGAGGTAAAAATGTATCCATACCCAATTTTTTTGAAGTGGTTAAATACTCACAAGTAGTCTTTTAAAAAACGTATCATTTGTCGAAAGTATCAGAACTATCTAAATCAAAAAAGGAATAAATAGTAAATTTTACCCAATCGTTCTTTCTCCCTCTTAATATGCATGATATCAGTATGTATAGGGGAAAATACGAATTAATAAGCAAATTGAACAGGAAAAATGGTAAAATAATCCTTAAATTTATCTTCATAAATTTTAATGAATAGTTATTACTTTATTGTTAGGAAAAGGCTTACATTCCCAAAAATAATGTATAAAAATACATATTCCTTATGGTATTATTATTTTTTAAATGTTCAAACTATTATATTATGTTATCGTTTTTAGTGGTGTCAGTATTTTCGGATATTGGTTATATACCATATGAAATTGGTATTGCATATTGATTGTATAAATACATTAAGGGGGTGTTCGCGTGGAAGAATTCAGTTTATCCGCAGCAACATGGTTTTGGTTACTAGTACCTATGCCTTTAGTCTTTGTATTGTCGATAATATCGTATTTTGTTGAAGGGAGAGAATAAGTAAATGGGCATTGAAACACCAACGTTAGTTACTTTTATAATTTACCTTGTCGTTATGCTTGGGATCGGTGTAGTATCCTATAGGCTTACGAATGATTTATCAGATTATGTATTAGGTGGAAGAAACCTGACTCCAGGAGTGGCTGCCTTAAGTGCAGGAGCTTCGGATATGAGTGGGTGGCTGTTACTCGGATTGCCAGGAGCGATCTATGCATCAGGTATGAACGGGGTTTGGATCGGAATCGGTCTTTCAGTCGGTGCATATCTTAACTGGCAATTCATTGCAAAGCGTTTGCGTAAATATACAGAAGTTGCAAAAGACTCGATCACGATTCCAGATTATTTTGAAAACCGTTTTCGTGATAACTCTAAAATCCTTCGAGTGATTTCTGCAATTGTTATTTTATTTTTCTTTACTGTGTATACAGCTTCCGGACTAGTTGGGGGAGCAAAGCTTTTCCAAGCATCATTCGGTATGTCTTATAGTTGGGCACTATGGATTGGTGCTGGAGTGATCATTTCTTATACGTTCCTTGGTGGTTTCCTCGCCGTAAGTTGGACGGACTTTATTCAAGGGATTTTAATGTTCTTAGCACTTATTGTTGTACCAATTGTAGCAATGCAAAAACTTGGTGGCTGGAGCTCAACGGTCAATCAAGTTGGAAGCATGGATGCATCCTATGTTGATATAATGAGTGGACTCGGCATATTGGCGATCATATCTTCACTTGCATGGGGTCTTGGTTATTTCGGACAACCACATATTCTTGTGCGCTTTATGGGAATTCGCTCATCAAAAGATATTCCAAAAGCACGCTTGATCGGAATGGGATGGATGGTCATATCATTATTTGGTGCCATCTTCACAGGATTCGCTGCAATAGCTTACTTTGCGGATAACCCACTTCAAGGGCCAGAAGCAGAGACAGCGTTCATCTTATTTTCTCAAGTATTGTTCGATCCTTGGGTAGCTGGAATTCTACTGGCGGCTATTCTAGCGGCAATCATGAGTACTGTTGACTCCCAATTGCTTGTATCATCCAGTGCATTAGCAGAGGATTTTTACAAAGCGATTTTACGAAAAACAGCAAGCGATAAAGAACTCGTATGGGTTGGACGTTTTGCAGTAGTATTAATCGCGTTGATTGCAATAACCATTGCGTCAGATGAAAATAGTAAAGTCCTAACATTAGTAAGTTACGCATGGGCAGGTTTCGGTGCATCATTCGGACCGGTTATCATTCTTTCACTATTCTGGAAACGAATCACTCGGAATGGTGCACTAGCCGGGATGATCATCGGTGCGGTTACAGTCGTTGCTTGGTCGTTGCTGTCAACTCCTCCAAAAGGGGCAGAACAATCAGCAGCAGTCATTCCATTCAGCCTTTATGAAATCGTTCCTGGATTTATTCTTGCGTTCCTTGCAATCATCATCGTTAGTTTGATGGGCAAAGAGCCTTCAGAGGAAGTCCAAACTGAATTCGATTCAGTAAACGGATCTGAATATTAATTTTTAAAAGAAGACTGTCTCGAAGTTTTACTTCGGGCAGTCTTTTCTTATTGGACATTTCAATTTCAATATTTCTTTATATAGTGAGTAAACTGTTCATTGTGTACCATCTATATTTCTGAACAATTGTTCCCGATTTGCTGCTTGCGGAGGTTGTTCATGCCAGCCATTTTTGATCATGATGTTCATTCCATCTTCAGATAATTTGGAATCTCGTGCGATTGAAGTAGCATAATGAACTGCTAGATCACGACGCATGTTGGTAGCCAATCCTGTTCCATAATAAGTCATTGCAGCTGAAATGATAAATCCACCATGAACCATCATCAGTTTGTCTGAAAACGGGGCAACTCGTGAACTGGTCACATGAGTGTCCCAGTAAACGGCAGAATTGATAAAGTCATCATGTAGAACAGAACTAAACAATTCAATATGTTTCTCAGCCAACTTGACGACTCTCATCATAAACGCTCGAATTTCTTTTGATTGAGCTGTTTGGCTAAATCCAATGGCTAAAGCTTTAGCCATTATGCTTTTTTTCAAGTTAGAGAATATACTTGTAATCTCAATAACATTTAATGGTCGATGTTCTCCAAACCAGCCTGCCAGATATGCCTGTTTCTCTGCAATTTCAGGTCTTTCAGGTGTTGGGATTTTTGGAAAATCATCATAAAGACCTTTCGATTGAAGGAGTTTTAATGTTTTGCTATAAAGTTCTGAAGTTGAATTCATAGCATCTACGTTAAATTGACGAACATCAGGGGATACAGACGTTGTTAATGCAAGTGAATAACCGGATAAACCATGAACTGACAATTCGTGAAGGTAAAAAAGATGAAATTGATCTGAAAATAAACGGGGTGCCTTCAAATTGATATCTTTATTAGTAAATGCGTAAGGGATGGGAAAATGGATTCGATTAAATATCCGTGTTAGTTGCTTTATGTTTTTTTGTGATAATTTTAATGCAAACTCATAGATATCTCGAATATTAGAATCCTCAATAACCTGAAGAGCATATTGGTTCATACATATCCCCATACTATTGTTCATATAGGAAGTCCACAAATTGGCAACCTCTCCAGTCGACAAAAATTCTTTATTCCCTTTCATTCCATTCACACCTACTCATTCATCGTGTATTGTTTACCGATCAATTCTGCTAATAGCTATTCTTTGTTAGGAGTTTGATATGTATTCTAATTTATCTTCAGGAAGGGTTTGTGGATTTATTTTTCCCTGACAAAAAAGAAATCGATTCAACTTTGCCGTTATGTCGGCTTGATTATTGATTCTAGCGGGTTCTTTTTGGTATCATCAGTATATTGCAATACGTACGATTTTATGGAGGTGGAATGCGTGTCCCGAATAACGAAAGAGGAAGTAAAGCACGTTGCAAAGCTAGCTCGTCTTGCCGTAACTGAAGAAGAGGCGGAAATGTTTACGAAGCAGCTTGACGATATTATCGGTTACGCCGAGCAATTGAATGAATTGAATACAGACGATGTCGAACCGACGACTCACGTATTGGATTTGAAAAATGTTTTGAGAGAAGACAAGGTGAAGGACTGGCTCACGCGTGATGAAGCGCTTAAAAACACACCAGATCAACAAAACGGACTAATTAAGGTTCCGGCTGTTTTAGAGTAGGGAGGGAGAAGGAATACGATGTCGTTATACGATAAAAAGATCTCAGAATTACATGAGCTTTTACATAAAAAAGAAATGAAGGTAAGTGAGCTCATTGATGCTTCGTTTTCAAGGATTCACGAAGTCGACGACAAGGTGAAGGCATTCCTGACATTGAACGAAGAGGCTGCTAAACAACAAGCGACGCTTCTCGATGAAAAAATGGGAACCGATGAAGCACGAGGACTTTTATTTGGACTCCCGATCGGTGTTAAGGACAACATCTCGACTAAGGATTTACGCACGACGGCTGGAAGTCAATTGCTTGCGAACTTTGACCCAGTTTATGATGCAACCGTTGTTGAAAAGCTGAATGAGGCAGAAACGATTGCGGTCGGAAAATTGAACATGGACGAGTTCGCTATGGGGTCATCAAATGAAAACTCGGGCTTTTTCCAAACCCGTAACCCTTGGAACACCGACTATGTACCAGGTGGATCAAGCGGTGGTTCAGCAGCATCGGTCGCTACCGGAGAAGTCTTTTTCTCACTCGGATCAGACACGGGCGGATCAATTCGTCAGCCTGCCGCTTTTTGTGGAGTTGTCGGGTTAAAACCAACCTACGGACGCGTTTCCCGTTTCGGACTCGTCGCGTTTGCATCCTCACTCGATCAGATCGGACCGATTACAAATACCGTTGAAGACAACGCATTCCTGCTACAGGCAATCGCAGGACACGACAAGATGGACTCAACTTCAGCCGATGTGGCAAAGGATGATTATACTGCAGCACTTACGGGTGATGTAAAAGGTTTAAAAATTGCCGTACCAAAGGAATACATCGGCGAAGGTGTCGATGAAGACGTCAAAAACAAAGTCATGGATGCTTTGAAAGTACTAGAAGGAATGGGCGCAGAATGGGAAGAAGTATCCCTGCCACACTCCAAATACGGTGTCGCAACCTATTACCTATTAGCTTCGTCTGAAGCGTCCTCGAACCTCGCTCGATTTGACGGTGTCAGGTATGGTGTTCGCACAGAAAACCCTGAGAACCTGCTGGAGCTTTACAACAAAACACGTAGTGAAGGATTTGGCGATGAGGTGAAGCGCCGGATCATGCTCGGAACGTTCGCGTTAAGCTCTGGATTTTACGATGCGTATTATAAAAAAGCTCAGCGTGTCCGGACGCTAATCAAGAATGACTTTGACAAGGTGTTCGAAAAGTACGATGTCATTCTCGGGCCGACAACACCGACTCCCGCTTTTAAAATTGGAGCGAAGGTGAACGACCCGCTTACGATGTATGCGAACGATATTTTGACGATACCAGTCAACCTTGCAGGTGTACCAGCAATTTCGGTACCATGCGGATTATCGAATGGACTGCCAGTTGGACTACAAATCATCGGAAAAGCGTTTGATGAAAGCACGGTTTATCGTGTTGCTCACGCATACGAGCAAGCGACCGACCATCATCATGCGAAACCGGAACTTTAAGGGGGGAGACAGACAATGCATTTTGAAACGATCATTGGACTTGAGGTCCACGCAGAACTGAAAACGAACTCAAAGATTTTTTGCAGCTGTTCAACTGAATTTGGTGCACCGCCGAATACAAATGTTTGCCCGATCTGTCTCGGCCATCCTGGGGTTTTACCGGTCGTTAACGAGCAAGCCGTCGATTTTGCGATGCGTGCTGCGATGGCACTGAACTGTGACATTACACGCGAAACAAAGTTTGATCGGAAGAACTATTTTTACCCGGATAACCCGAAAGCGTACCAGATTTCCCAGTTTGACAAGCCAATTGGTGAGAACGGCTGGATTGAAATCGAAGTAGACGGTTACAAGAAACGCATCGGAATCACCCGCCTTCATATGGAGGAGGACGCAGGGAAATCGATGCACGCAGAAGACGGAACGCATTCATTGGTTGACTTGAACCGTCAAGGAACACCGCTTGTTGAAATCGTTTCTGAGCCGGATTTGAGAACGCCGGAAGAAGCGTATGCGTACCTTGAAAAACTGAAAGCGATTTTACAATATACGGACGTTTCCGACTGTAAAATGGAAGAAGGCTCGTTGCGTTGCGACGCGAACATCTCACTCCGTCCAGTCGGCCAGGAGAAGTTCGGAACAAAGGCAGAGCTGAAGAACTTGAACTCATTCGCGAACGTGCAAAAGGGTCTTGCGTTTGAAGAAGTTCGCCAGGAAAAAGAACTGCTGACAGGCGGCGAAATTTTGCAGGAAACACGCCGGTACGATGAGACGTCTAAGCAAACGATCCTCATGCGTGTAAAAGAAGGATCGGACGACTATCGCTACTTCCCTGAGCCGGATCTTGTCGGACTCTCGATTGACGAGACATGGATTGAACGGGTCAAGTCGGAAATTCCAGAGCTTCCAGACGCAAGGAAGAAGCGTTACATGGACGATCTTGGACTGCCGGCATATGATGCGATGGTGCTGACCCAGTCGAAAAAAATGTCCGATTTCTTTGAAGTTGTGCTCGCGAACGGAGCTGATGCGAAAGCCGCTTCCAACTGGATGATGGGTGAAGTTTCAGCCTACTTGAACGCAGAATATAAAGAAATTGATGAAGTCGCATTAACGCCAGAAGGTCTTGCAAAAATGATCGAGCTTATTGAAAAGGGAACGATCTCATCTAAAATTGCAAAAAAGGTTTTTAGAGAGCTGATTGAAAAGGGCGGTGACCCTGAAGTTATCGTTAAGGAAAAGGGACTCGTGCAAATTTCCGATGAAGGTGAGCTTCGAGGCATCGTTTCTGGAATCCTTGATGAAAACGAACAATCGATTGTTGATTTTAAAAACGGTAAGGACCGGGCACTCGGATTCCTCGTCGGCCAGGTTATGAAGGCGACAAGAGGGAAAGCGAACCCGCCGATGGTCAACAAACTCATCCTTGAAGAAATCGAAAAACGATAATCAGAGAAAAGCCCTCCGTCTGAGGGCTTTTTTCAATTCTGATTGGTTATTATTGATGATTTGCATACGTAAATATTCGTTGTAAACGAGTGTTGAGGTCTTATATGCCCGCGAGCTACATTTTGTGCACGAAACGGGAGCGCAACCTTTTAAAGATCTTACACTGAAACTTCTATGCTTAATCTGTTTGATGGTGTGTTAAAACCTTTATATACAGCCTAATTTTTCGAATTTTTAGTTTTGCTTTTTGACGTGAAGGTCACTATAATAAGATGGACTGGAATATAGTAGAAGTGAGTTCGGAATTTTGCTAGTCCGAATTGACTGGTAGACCGAACCGCTGTGAACTCCGGTAAATTAAACGTTATTTTAGAAATGTGGAAAAATAGGTGATTTTATGAAACGAGCAAGATTAATATATAATCCAACGTCAGGTCGTGAGCAGGTAAAGCGACAACTGCCTTATATTTTAGGAAAACTTGAAAAAGCAGGCTACGAAACGTCGACGCATGCCACATGTAAGGATGAAGGCGATGCGACACGTGCCGCCCATCTAGCCGTTGAGCGAGAGTTTGACCTCGTGATTGCAGCTGGTGGAGATGGAACGATCTACGAAGTGATCAATGGGATGGCTGAGCTCCCGAACCGCCCGAAATTCGGAATCATTCCTGCTGGTACAACGAATGATTTCGCCCGTGCGCTCGGTATTCCGCGTACAATCGAACGTGCAGTCGATGTATTATGTGAAGGCATCGAAATCCCTGTGGACATCGGACGCGTCAACGATAAATACTTCGTAAACATTGCCGGGGGCGGGAAGCTGACAGAGCTTACCTATCAAGTGCCTAGCCAGATGAAGACGATGATCGGACAGCTTGCCTATTATTTAAAAGGAATGGAAATGCTCCCGTCAATTCGCCCGACAAACGTTAAAATCGAGTATGATGACAAAGTGTTCGAAGGTGAAATCATGCTCTTTTTAGTTGCAAATACGAACTCAGTAGGCGGATTTGAAAAACTTGCGCCATTGTCAGAGTTCAATGATGGATTGTTTGACCTTGTCATTCTAAAAAAAGCGAACCTAGCCGAATTCATTCGAATTGCAACGCTTGCACTTAAAGGTGATCATATCCGAGATTCGCACGTCATATATGAAAAAGCTCGCCGCATCAAGATTCATACCGACGAAAAGATGCAGCTCAACCTCGACGGAGAATTTGGAGGACTGCTGCCGGGAGAATTCGTCAACTTGAGACATCACTTCCAAATGCTCGTCTCAAAAGAACGGTATGAAGGCACACAACAGGTGCCAGAACCCGAGGACCTTGACTAACGACAAATTAGACTGACCGGCTGCGATAGAGTGCAAAGGGTCAGTCTTTTGATTTATGTAACCGATCGTTTTGCTCTCTAGATTTATAATTAGGCTAAGAGTGTAAGGTCTACCAAAAGCAATTAGATCAAAGGGGTGAACCGAACCTATGATACATAAATCCGAAAAAGAAAAAATGCTGGAGGGCGAACTGTACGTTCCATGGGAGGAAGAGCTGGTCAAAGACCGGGAGCGTGCCAGACGACTGACCCGCACGTTCAATGAGACGCTTGAGACAGGGTACGGCCGCCGGACAGAACTTTTACAAGAGCTGTTCGGTTCAACTGGGGAAGAGGTCAACATCGAACCGAGCTTCAAATGCGACTACGGCTATAATATCCATACCGGTGAAAACTTTTTCGCGAACTTTGATTGTGTCATTTTGGATGTATGTGAAGTACGGTTCGGCAACAATTGCATGCTCGGTCCAGGCGTTCATATTTACACCGCAACACACCCATTGAATGCAGCCGAACGAAACACCGGAAAAGAATACGGAAAAACGGTCACAATCGGTAACAATGTTTGGATCGGTGGGAAAGCGGTCATCAACCCAGGCGTTAAAATTGGAGACAATGTGGTAATCGCAGCCGGGGCAGTCGTCACAAAGGATATTCCGGCCAATGTCGTCGTCGGCGGAAACCCAGCGAAGGTCATCAAAAACTTATGATTTTTTCCGTTAATGGCCATAATGTTCATAATAGGCTCTTGAAAAAATGGCGAGAATCCAGTATAGTACTTAAAAATGCATACAAAAGCGATGAAGAGGATTAGTAAAGTGTTTACTTCTTTTTAAGAGAGGGAGCCAGTGGTGAGAGGCTTCTAAAGAATGGCATTTGAACCTGTCTCAGAGCTCTGGATCGGATCGTACGTAATGTGAAGATTCAGCGGTTGTTACCGTTACATAGTTGAGAGTACAAAGCACGTATTTTTGCTTTGTGAATTAGGGTGGTACCGCCAGGCCTTGGTCCCTTATGTGGGATTAAGGTCTTTTTGCTGTCTAAAAAAGAAACTCGAACGAAAGATACACTAAATACGAGAGGTGATGAACCATGTCAAAAAAAGTGTTTGTTAAAGATGTTACCGCGATGGAGGATGATTTTGCACAGTGGTATACCGATGTCGTCAAAAAGGCGGATCTTATCGACTATTCCACGGTCCGTGGGTCAATGATCATCCGTCCTTACGGATACGCAATTTGGGAAAACATCAAGAATGAACTCGATCATAGCATCAAGGAAACCGGGCATAAGAACGTCTATATGCCACTGTTCATACCGGAAAGTCTTCTTCAAAAGGAAAAGGATCACGTCGAAGGCTTTGCACCCGAAGTAGCCTGGGTCACCCACGGAGGAGATGAAGAATTGCAAGAACGCCTCTGTGTTCGCCCGACGTCAGAAGTTCTTTTTTGCGAACATTATAAAAATATCATTCACTCGTACCGGGACCTCCCGAAGCTTTATAACCAATGGTCAAACGTCGTGCGATGGGAAAAAACGACTCGTCCGTTCCTCCGTACTCTCGAGTTTCTCTGGCAGGAAGGTCATACGTGTCATGCGACGAGTGAAGACGCACATGAAGAAACGACGAAAATGATCAACGTCTATGCCGACATCTGTGAAAATGTGCTTGCAATCCCTGTCGTTAAAGGCCAGAAGACCGAAAAAGAAAAATTTGCAGGCGCGAAATTCACATATACGATTGAAAGCCTCATGCATGACGGAAAAGCGCTCCAGTCTGGAACATCGCACCATCTTGGAGACGGGTTCGCCCGTTCATTCGGCATCCAATACAGCGACCAGAACGGAGATCTTCAGTACGTTCATCAGACGTCTTGGGGCTTCACAACCCGGATCATTGGAGCGATGATCATGGTTCATGGCGATAACCGAGGTCTTGTCATTCCGCCAAGAGTCGCACCAACGCAAGTGATGATCCTCCCTATCGCTCAGCATAAAGAAGGCGTTCTTGATTTTGCCTATGATTTAAAAGAAAAGCTTGCACACGTAGCCCGTATCGATATTGATGCGAGTGATAAAAAACCAGGCTGGAAGTTCAATGAGTATGAAATGAAAGGAATTCCGCTCCGCTTAGAGGTAGGACCAAAGGATATTGAAAAAGGTCAGGTCGTTCTGGCCAGACGTGATACCGGTGAAAAGCTGTTCGTTCCACTTGATGAAGTCGAAGTGAAAATCAGCGAACTGCTCGAGGACATCCAAATCAATCTCTACAATAAAGCGAAGCAACTTCGTGAAGATAAAACAACAACTGCCCAAACGATGGAGGAATTCGCGGACACGCTCACCAACAAGCCTGGTTTTATCAAAGCAATGTGGTGTGGTTCCGACGAATGCGAAGACAAAATTAAAGAAGATACCGGAGCGACATCCCGATGTATGCCATTTGAACAGGAAGAGCTGTCCGACAAATGCGTTTGCTGCGGGGAAAAAGCCCAGTACATGGTTTACTGGGGAAAAGCGTATTGATTCACCCACTTTCAGAAGCTGTAACCTTAAAAGGTGCAGCTTCTTTTTTACACGTTAGGAAAGTAGAACTTTTCAGCAACAAGAATGACCGACGCTGGAGAAAAGTTTTCGTCCCAAGTATAAGCGAACAGAGGCTTAGCCTACGCAAGGCTTGGCGAGAGACCTTTAGGGACCAAGTTTTCTTTATCCAAAAAGTACGAAACAGGGTCGAATTAACGTATTTAGAATTACCCCTTCTAACAAGGTACGCAAATACACACCGTATTCCCGCAATATTCAACAACGTTATTCTGACGTTCTTCGGGGGCATACAGACTATAGTCCGCTTACAATTTTCGCATCCTAAATCGATCGGATTACCCAAAAGTCATTTTTATGGCCGTAAATCGATTCTGATTTTTATATAAGTGACTAGCACCTTTCGTTCAATATAACGAGCTTACAAGTATATTTTCAAATGAACAAGTAAAAGAAAGTAAAGTGACATCTTCCAAATTGTTTGTATAAGGGGTCTAACGTATGGTGGATTTTTTACCGCTGCTAAGTACATTTTGTATTTTGGTGAGTGCCATTCTGGTCGCATTCGGATGGTATTTCATTAAAAATGGGAGGAAAGAAGCACATAAAAAGGCGATGGCAACGGCAGCTTCTTTTGCTGTTCTGTTCTTTATCATCTATATTTCGAGAACGCTCCTTATCGGTAATACTTCTTTCGGTGGGCCGGATCATATAAAGCCGTATTATACATCCTTCCTCATCTTTCATATATTCCTTGCGTTAACAGGTGTTGCTTTAGGGATTTTAACGATTTTCTTTGCCCGAAAGGGGCGGCTTAAAAAACATAGAAAGATTGGTCCGTGGACTGCAGTCATCTGGTTCATTTCAGCAACGACAGGGGTAAGTGTCTATTTGATGTTATATGTCATATGGGAGCCGGGTCCAGTTACAAGCATGATTGATGCTATTTTAAAATAATAAAAGCCGATATTTCCGGGTTTTTTTAACGGTCTAGACGTATAAAATGGAATAATTATCACCTTCTATTGAAAAACTACAAGAAGGAGGTGGAACGGATGAGTACTGCGGAAATAGGAACGAAGATCTCATACTTAAAAGATACGTTCGAAGCTTGTGGTGATATTGTTTTTAAGCCTGTTGAGATAAATAACAATACAGGATTTCTTATTTTCTTATCCGAAATGATCGATCATAAAGCACTGTTCGAAATTGAACAAGGTTTTTTTTCTTATAAATATGAACAGATGCAAGGTAAAGACATCCGTTCAATTGTCCGTGAACGTTACCCCTTCAGCAGTGTCTTGGAATCAGATGATACAAAAAGCATGATCAATGAAATATTATCTGGGCGTACCGTTTTGTTGTTCAAAGAGTTAGACATCGTCTTTTCCTTTGTCACGACCAATTCAACAAGTAGGAGGATTGATGAACCGAGAACGGAACGAACGGTGAGAGGTCCACAGGAAGCATTCATTGAAAGTATTGATACGAATTTAATGCTGATTCGCAGAAAAGTACGAACACCTTCTCTAAAAGTAGAATATTTGACGTTAGGCAAACAAACAAATACGAAAATAGCTGTCGTTTTCTTAAAAGGGATAGCCAATGATGATATCGTCAAAGAAGTTCATCAACGATTAAACCGAATTGAGATTGATGGCGTGCTGGAAAGTCAATATATAGAGTCGATGATAAAGGATTCTCCGAAGTCACCCTTCCCAACGGTCTACAGTACAGAACGTCCAGATAAAGTAAGTGCAGATTTATTAGAAGGGAAAGTCGCGATATTCATAGATGGAACACCCTTTGTATTGACCGCGCCAGCTTTGTTTGTAGAATTTCTTCATTCAAGTGAGGATTATTATGATGGATCGTTGGTTGCGACGACGATTCGCTGGATAAGGTTTCTTGGCCTTTTTGTTACATTGATACTCCCTTCTTTTTATGTAGCTATGGTATCGGTACATCAAGATTTGCTTCAGACCCCTCTATTATTACGTCTTGCAGCCAACCGGGAAGCGTTGCCATATCCGGTCTTAGTAGAAGGAATCTTTTTGATACTCACCTACGAACTCATTCGTGAGGCAGGTTTACGAATGCCAAAGCCACTTGGGGGTGCGATTGTCACGATTTTAGGACTGGTTTTGATCGGTCAAGCTACCGTTCAAGCAGGTATCATCGGCCCGGTCATGGCTATCGTTGTTTCAGTTACAGCATTGACCTCCTTTATTTTACCGAATTATGCATTCCATCAAATTATCCGTTATTGTGGAATTCCAATCCTTTTGCTTGCAGGATTTTTTGGTTTTATGGGCATTCTCGTGGCTCTAATGTTCGGCTTGGCACATTTGGTCAATTTGCGGTCTTTTGGAGTACCATACTCTTCTCCTGTTTCTCCAGCACAAAGAGAAGGGTGGAAGGACGTCTTTATACGAGCACCGTGGTGGGCAATAGAAACACGCACGCCAGGAGTGGCTGTAGAAAATGTACGCCGTGCAGGTTTCAATAATTATCCCCAAAAACCGAACAACAATGATGAACAAGGGGGCTCTCATAAGTGAGAAACAAAAGTAAGCATTTACGACGGTGTCTCCTAGCCTTTGTCTTGTTTTTGAACACCATATTCCTATCAGGTTGTTGGAGTACGAATGAGGTTGACGACCTCGCGATTATCAATATGATGGCAATTGACGAAAACGAATCTGGTGACGTTGTAGTTACAGTTGCGGTTATAATTCCAGAAAATATCTATTCAAGAACTTCTACGGCAGGAATACCTGGAGAAGGGGATTCCGTTTTACTAACTGCTACAGGTAAAAACATCTTTGAGGCAATTGGAAAACTATCAGGGTCCATATCGAAAAGGATTTACCTAGGACATATCAATACGATTATTTTTGGTGAGCGTGCCGCACGCGAAAGAATGGAAACGTCTTTAGATTTTTTCAGGAGAGAAAATGACTTTCGTCCGAACATTAAATTGCTTGTAACAAATGGGAAAGCAAAGGATATTTTGAAAATGGGACCTATGCTGGAGCCGACCCTTGGGTTGGACTTGGATCGTTTAATTAGGTTAAGGCGGTTTAGCCCGATGACTATGGTAAAAGATTTAAGTAGTTTTTTGGAAGATCTAACTAGCGACACCAAAGATCCAATAACAGGGCTCATTGTCCCAGCAAATGAAAATGGTGTTGACACAGAAAAAAAGGGATCTGAAAATGCAAAGGACACCGGAAAAAATCGAGCTGCAATTTCCGATGGTAAAAAGGACGGTGTGAGCCCAAAGAAACCACTAGCCTTAAGCTTGCAAGGGACGGCTGCCTTTAAGGGTGGGCACCTTAAAGGGTTTCTAACTCATAAGGAAACCCGTGGCCTACTCTGGATTCAAGGTGAAATTAAAAATGGAATCGTTATTTTGGATTGTGGGAAAAACCAACAAGGAACCGTTGCTCTACAAATAAGAGATAGCCAATCCCGATTCATTCCTGAACGTAAAAACGGAGCAATCAATATGATGGTAAACATAGAAGTCGAGGCGGATGTTGGTGAAATAGCCTGTAAGGAGTTCAAAATAAAACCTGATGATTTCGATCGTTTAAATGCTCAACTTGAAGATCATATCAGAAAAGAAGCAAACCTTGTGTTAAACAAAGCACAGAAAGAATGGCAAACAGATATTTTTGGCTTTGGAGAAGCACTTTACCGTAAATATCCTAAAGAATGGGAGAAGCTTGCTCCACAATGGAGAGAAGGCGAGTTGAGGAAATTGAAAGTGAATTTAGAGATTAAAACGAATATATCCCGTTACGGTTTAATAGAAAATCCAAGTCGATCAAATGAATCGAGGTAGGTCATGAATATCATATTCAGCTTATTACTCATTTTGCTTGTCTTACTAACAACGGGCTCACATGTTTACTATATTTTCAAAAAAAGAGATTACAAAACATTAAGTACCCAGCTAATCCTTATAATCCTTGTGATGATTGCGGGTATAACAGCGATTAATAATTACGCAGATCCTTCAATATCGAAAATCCTTAATATGCTGAGTCCCATAAAGCAATGAAACGGAGGAAACGATCATGATTGAACGAGGTAGAATAAGTAATATTCAAGCCGCGATGTTAGCGATTACCTCCTTAACGATCATCGGACATTTGATTCTTCTGACGGTCATTATTTCACAAAGCAGGCAAGATGGATGGATAGCGGCAATAATCGGGACTGTCCTGGGGCTGATCGGAATCATTTCGCTTATTAAGCTGTCACAATGCTTTCCAGGTCTTACATTAATCGAAATTTTGTTTAATCACTTTTCATGGCCCGGTAAAATTATCGGAGTATTATATCTCGTTTATTTTTATCTTATGGCTGCTTTAGGAGTAAGGCTATTTGCGGAAGCCTATAAGAGAATCATGATGGAGACACCTATGTGGGCTTTTGTGACCGTTATCCTGCTGTTAACAACATTCATCGTTTATTTAGGATTAGAAACATTAGCACGCCTTAATCAAATCATGCTTCCCGTTTTAGTAATCATTGCGATCGGCGTTGTGTTCTTAACAATGGGGGAGAAGAAGGACTACACCAATTTACTACCGATTATGGGGGAAGGCTTTTATCCAGTCGGGGTAGGTTCTTTATCTGTAATGGGATGGTTTGGTGAATTTGTGATATTGGGTATGATCCTTCCCTATGTGAAACGGCCAAAAAGGCTCGTCAAGACAGGTGTTTCTGTTGCAGTTGTGACATTGATCTTTTTCCTTGGGCCAATTACAGGTCCGATTGCAATGTTCGGGCCTGTCGAAGCCGCTAAAATGGCTTTTCCAACTTTTTCAGAAGTTCGATACATAACTGCGGGTGAAGTGATAAACCGATTTGATGTCATTGCGATTTTATTTTGGACCGTCGGGTTAATGGTCCGAATCTCTCTGTTCTTTTATGGACTTAGCTTAGGAACTGCCCAGGCGTTGAAGCTAAATGTTTATCAGCCTATTATCATTCCTTATGCTTGGCTGATCGGGATAGGGTCGATTTTGTTTGCCAAAAATTACGCAGAACTAAAAGAATTTTTATTTCAATCCTATGTACCGCTGAATCTATTGATGGGGGCGGCATTACCGTTATTGCTTCTGCTGATAACAGTAATCTTCTTCCGAAAAAGAAGAAATGAATCAAAGGTAGATTAGGTCAGGTACTTACTTGAAAAAATAAAGGAGTAGAGTAGGATGGGAAAAAACATTGGACTAACAGCTGCAGAGCTCCCTGCATTTTGTCAATACGAGGGATACTGCACTTCAATTCTGAACGAGTGACTTGCAACTACAATCAGAACGCTATTCAAAAATCGTCCCCCTCTTGTTCAGCATTCCGAACCCTGTCCTTAGAATATTCGAACACCCAAACAATCAGGCATAGGAAAAAGGCGACCCCGACAATAAACGTACCAAGGATTCCATAGCCCATTCCTTCCCAGCCTCGTATAAAAACTATACCCGTAACAAATACACTGATTCCTGCTTGAAATGTAAAATAAGACGCAATATACCAACCGATCCGTTTTCGATAATAAAGTGCCACAGTCGTAAACACAATCCAGCTAAAGCTCAATAACGTAATCAATACGACTCCGCTCATGTGAAAAACCCCTTATGCAATTTTCTGTTGTCGACGCTTTAACATGTATGGCATCACAATATAGAGGATCGGCACAAACGCAATCCACCAGAGGGTTGGGGAACCCGCAAAATATAGAGCAGACGGGATCAGAACAATTCCGCTAATTGCCAACCATAACGGTGAACGAACGAGTACAGAGAAAAACAATAAGAAAAATGAGATCAAGACCAAATGCCCAAAAAACCAGCCCGGGCCAGAAAAATGAGTCCACTTCAAACCGACTCCTTCCCTACCATTATATACCTTTTTTCTTAATTCATCATAAAGGATTTAAAAGATTCGTATTGAAAAATAGGAAATTAGCAAAGGGGGAAAGGGGACAACTGCTAAAAAAGACCATCCCGAACGAACGGAATGATCTTTCAATAATCCTTACACTATAAATTAAACTGTTATATCTTTTGAATTCGGAGTGTTCATCCGCTTGTTATGGCGAATATCCGTAACAATCGCATACACAATCGAAAGAACCGTCAAAAGCAATAGCACACCAGAAATTGGACGAGTAAGGAAAAGTGTCAGGTCCGGGTTGGTTGTAATCGCGATCCGCAGGTTTTCCTCTGTAAGGGGCCCTAGGATGACACCGAGTACAAAGGCAGCTAATGAAAAGCTGCTCTGCTTCAGCAAGTACCCGACAACGCCGAACAGGAGCAATACCCAAATGTCAAAAACCCGGTTGTTGATCGCGTAACTCCCCAGTGCGCATAAAATAATGACAACAGGGATTAGATAATGCATCGGAACATCATTAATCTTCAGAAAGAATTTAATCCCAAAGGATTGGATCAAGAGCATGAAAATGGCAGAAATAAAGAATGAAAGAAAGATTCCATAAGCGAGTACAGGCTCAGAGATAAAGAAGTACGGGCCTGGCTGGATCCCATGGACTAAAAGTGCACCCATCATCATCACCGTAACAGCGCTGCCTGGAATCCCTAGTGCAAGTGTAGGAATCAAGGCACCGCCCTCTGATGAGTTGTTCGCGGTTTCTGCAGCAATGATGCCATCTTTGGTTCCTGTACCGAACTTTTTCGGATTTTTAGATAATTTCTTAGCAACATCATAGCTTAAAATATTGGCAATGCTTGAACCAGCACCTGGCAGCGCACCGATAAAGACGCCAACAATGGATGAGCGGATGACATTTACCCATGATGAAAGCATATTCTTTAACGTTTTACTGACTGGGTAGGATAAGCTTAAATTTTGATTGAATTGAAGCTTTTCCTTTTTCCCGTTTTTCGCTTCAGATAGGAGCTGTGAAAAGGCGAAGATACCAATCAGTACGGGTAAAAAGGCAAAACCAGCTAACATCTCGACAGATCCAAAGGTGAAGCGTTCTACCCCTAGAAGAGGGTCTGTTCCAATCGTCCCGACAAACATACCGAGCAGGCCAGCAATCAAGCCTTTAATCAGATTTCCTTCCCCGAGGCTAGCAATCGCGCTTAATCCAAACACCATCAGGCTGAAAAATTCCCAAGCTCCGAACTTGACGGCTATTGTCGATAGCATCGGAGCGGCCAATACAAGAATGATACCACCAATGATGGAGCCAATAAAAGAGGACCATAACCCGATGGCCAGCGCTTTACCCGGCTCTCCATTTTTGACCATGGGGTAGCCGTCAAACGTTGTCGCCATAGCTGAAGGTGTTCCGGGAATACCAAGTAAGCAGGCGGAGATAAGTCCACCTGATGCTCCCCCTAACCAGACTCCCATCATTAAGGAAATCCCTTCGAGTGGACCTAATCCGAGACTAAAAGGCAGGGTCAACGCAACGGCCATGGTGATGGTGAAGCCAGGGATGCATCCGAAAATGATACCAGCAATAACCCCTACTACCATTAACAGCAAAGTATCCCACTGTAAAATTGCCTCGATACTCATTAGTAAGTTTTCCATTCGTTACCCCCCCTTTAGAAAAAGATTCCTGTTGGTAAAAAGACGTTTAAAAGATTCTCAAAAATAAATGAAAGAGCAATGGTGATCACGAGTATACTCGATAATGCGATCACATGACTTTTAACTGGCCTCTTAACAGGTAAAATGATCAGATAGACAATCGTAATAAAAATAAAGGAAGAGATAATGAATCCCAACAGCGCCAAGCTTAGGATATAGAGAGCAAAGAGGGCAAAGATGATCCAGACAATACCCTCTTTTTCGTTTTTCTCCTTTTCCGAAGCGGTTTTCCTTTCCTTTTTCAAAAATGATTGAATGATCATTACGACGGTCAATCCAGCAATCAACCCTAAAAGAAGGCGAGGGAAAAATGCTGCTGAGATTTCAGTAAGGTCCTTGATATCAATGAGTTTCGTTTGGAAATAAAAGAATATGCAAAATATGAGTAGAACTACTCCTGCAATACGATCCTTCGTCATACGCAGCCCCCCTTTTCGTTTTTATTTCCCGTTAAAAAAATTTCGGATAAGTACAAGAGCCTTTAGTTCATCCTTTAGGACTGTGGCTTATCCAAGTTTACGTTTGAGTATGTTCGTCGGATTAATCGATTACTCCTTGACGCTTTAACAAACCACCGAGATAGTCGACATCACCTTGAAGATGCTTCGAATACTTCTCGTGATCCATATATCTGAGCTCTACTCCCATGTTTTCCATTTCCTTTATGAATTCAGGATTTTCAGCTACCTTCTTAATCGCATCACTTAAGGTTTTGATGATTTCTTCAGGAGTGCCTTTTGGTGCGAAAATTCCTCGATTAGTCGCGTTTGTAAAATCAATCCCTTGCTCTTTCAAGGTTGGAACATCTGGTAGTGCTGCAGTTCTTTTCTCAGTCGCAATCCCGAGAATCTTAAGCTGGTTGGCTTTCATATATTCCTGTGCCGCTGGAATGGTGGTCGCACCAAAGTCAAGATGCTTTCCTAATAGTGCTTGGGTTCGCTTTGCGGTTCCATCATAGCCGACAATATTGAATTTCACGCCTGCTGCATCCTGAATACCTAAAGGCACCATGTGTGACGTTGAACCGATTGATGCACCAAAGCTGATTGATTCTGGTTCCTGCTTCAATTGATCGACCACATCCTGCATGCTATCCCAAGGGTTGTCCACATGTGTGGCAATCAATTGGGGTGCAGATGTGAGGAGTGAGACGGGTTCAAGGGCAAAATAGTCAAAGTCGGTTTGACCCATTAATTTAGAAATTCCGATAGAATCGTGACCTGCCAGTAGAGTGTATCCGTCTGGTTCAGCCCCTATTGCTTCCTGGGCGCCGATAGATCCACTACCTCCACCGATGTTTTGAATGGTGATTTTTCCACCTAATTCTTCCTCTAGGTACTTTGCGGCGATTCGGTTAATGACATCTGTATCCCCACCTGCCCCCCATGGGACAATGATTTTAATCGTTTTTTCTGGGTAACCACCCGCACCTGAGGATGAACACCCGGATAAAGCCGTAATTGCTGATAAAAGCAACACAAACACCAGCAACATTTTCTTCTTCAGTTGTTTCATAATTACTCCCCCTATTCATAACATTAGTAGGTAATCTTCCCGAAAAGGTTACATTTGGAAATATTTTTTTCACTTAGACTACCTTTTGTTAAGATTAAGTATATAAATAATTTTCTGATAAGTCTATGCATATTTTAAACTTTTCTGATTTTTCATAATTCATTGTAAATTTTCCCCAGTTATACGACACTGTGTTAAAGTGGAAGAGGACAGTTACTCCAAAAAAGCTAATACGAAATAATTAATGTAGAAAGGCATATAAAACAGAAAGGATTAAAACAAGGTTGTAATCTTTTAGTAAAATAACAACAACAATATACAAAGCTATAATTACAAAAGGATATGCTTGGAGGATAAAATGAAACAAGTCAATGTATTACACGATCAAGAAGGAACAAAGGTTTTTCAGGATAAACACGGACGAACTTTTTTTACATTGGAAGAAAATTCGAGTGTCATCGTGCTTGCGAAGGACGGAGACGAATTGATCCTGATCGAGCAATTCCGTAAGCCGGTAGATTCCAATGTGATTCAGTTGCCTGGTGGTGGGGTTGAGAAAGGTGAAGACTTGGAAGATGCAGCAAGACGCGAGTTTTTAGAGGAAACCGGCTATATATGCGGATCCTTACATTACTTAGGGAATCTACACGCGGCCTCATGGAGGAGCAATGAAATCACACACGTTTTTTATACAGAAGAAGTCGGAGAGAACATCAATCAGCAGCTCGAAGTCCATGAATCATCAATCAAAGTCTTGCGAATCAACGCTGAAGACTGCCTCCAACTCGTAAAAGACAACAAAATCCACGACTCTGAACTCTGTTACGCACTCCTGCAGGTCGTGTTGAGACGGTATATTTAAAATACATACGTTTTATGGTTTAAATCAGTAACGAGGAGGACTCATATGTACATTCCAAAGCACTTTGAAATGGATGATCAAGAAGGGATCTACGACGTGATTGAACAGAACGGCTTTGCAACGCTGGTATCTCAGCACCAAGGCCTTCCTTATGCGACACACCTGCCTTTGACGCTTGATCGGGATTTAGGAGTCTTATACTGTCATGTAGCAAGACCCAATACCCAATGGAAGGATATAGAGGGACAAGATGTTCTTGCGATTTTTCAAGGTCCGCACAGCTATATCTCCCCTTCTTGGTATGAAACCAACAAAGCAGTGCCGACTTGGAATTATGTATCGGTCCATGTGTACGGGCGGGTTGCGATTGTAAATGATGAACAAGAACTAATGGATTCCTTGAAGGACATGGTCAATAAATATGAAAAGCCGGATAGCTCGTACAATCTAAGCGAAGTAGATCCTGCTTATATAAAAGGCTTGAGCCAAGGTATTGTCGGTCTAAAAATAAAGATTGATAAACTTGAAGGTAAGAAGAAATTAAGTCAAAACCACCCAATAGAAAGACAAGAACTCGTAATCCAGCAGCTTGAAAAGTCTACTAGTGATGAGGCTAAGCAGGTTGCACAGCTGATGAGGAAAAATCTTTAAAAATAAATATATAGAGCGGAATTCTTCGTCCACCCTGAAGGTGATTAGAGAGGGGACATTATGGCGGGTAACCTATTATATATTCCCTATACCATCATATTAGTCATTGTCCTGATTGTGGTTGGTGTGGTAATCCAAATTAAATATAGAAAGCTGTTTCGGAAGTTTTTGGCTATTTCGCTTCCGATGGTCATGATCGTCCAATTCTATTTTTGGAACGTAGATTTCAATCGATATGTTAAAAGTTATTTGTTTTCCAGTAAAGTCTTTAAATTTGAACATCAACAAGAACTAAAAGGCATTTCTATTCCATTACCAAACAGAACGGTGCTGCTTGGAAAAGAGGATGGTTGTTCACCCTACTACATCACATACGTAGAGGATAAAGAATTCATCTCCTTTTATATGGAGGAATTAGAAAGGCTCGAAAAAAGAGCGGGGATCGACAATTATAGCTTTCTTGAACGAAATGAAGAAAAAGGATTCACCGTTGAACTTCCTTCCAATTCAAAGATTGATATTATGATACATAGAAAAGATAGCGAAGACAATTGGCTACTTTCAATCTACTATAATAGTAAGAGAGAGTGAACGGTCGTTGCGTGCAGCGGGACTTCCTTTTGGAGGTCCTTTCATTATTTTTAAAATAAATTGAACTTTTTCGATACGTAAACGCTCTAACATATAGAAAGGGGGCAGGCAATTGGATGTTGAGAAGCTTGTGCGTGAGGCACAGCAAGGGGATAAGGAAGCTTTATTGCAGCTTGTTTTGCCCGAAAAAGACCATTATTATCGCTTGGCTTATTCATACTTGAGACACCCGGAGGATGCGATGGATGCACTCGAGGATATGATCGTCATTTTATATGAAAAAATCGAACGGTTAAAAAAACCGGAATCCTTTTACAGCTGGAGTAAAACGATTCTCGTGAATTGCTGCCGGGATCAATTACGGAAAAAGAAATCTACTTTTAACTTTGAGGAACTCGAGCTGCCATCGGTCCAATCCGAAGGTCCAATGGTGGTCCACAAACTCGATGTCCAAAGTCAGCTGGAACGATTAAGCCTTGACCAGCGGGAGGTCATCAAGATGCGTTATTGGCTTGATTATGATTATGAAACGATCGCTCGCCTGACAAAGGTCCCTGTCGGAACGGTGAAATCGAGAATCTTTCATGGACTGAAAAAGCTGAAGTACTATCTTGGAGGTGAGTACAATGAGTAAACTCGAGAACGAAATGTCCGATCACGGAAAAGAGCTGAAACAAATGAAAGCGCCGGATCAACTCGAACAGAGGCTCAGGAATAGACTTGAAGCTCTACCTCCGAAAAAACCAAAACGATGGAAGTCGTCTAGCTTGATTGCTGCATCGATTTTGTTCTTGTTCTTTTTCACATATCAATTCGAAACGATGGCTTTTTATGGAAAGAAGATTCTCGGATTCGATAGTGTGCTCAACGGAACGCTTGCTGAATTGAATGATCAAGGGAAAGGGCAGGTCATCGATAAAAGCGTTACCCTTCCAAACGGAGCTGTCGTAACATTGGATGGCGTCATGCTCGATGCCAATCAGCTAATCGTGTTTTATACGATAGTGGATAAAAGCGAGGATACCGAGACAAAATGGTCCAACTACAGAACGTCCCTTCAAAGTTTTTTTGGTGATGTGCAGCCTCACAGCGGGATTGGAAAAACGAATGAGTCCAATACAAAGATAAGTAATGTGGAGTCGTTTAAAGCACCGAACCCATTTGTGAAGAACTTGGATTTTTATATTACTTATGGGAACCAGCTGGAGCAACGAGAAAAAATCTCCTTCGAGCTGGACCGGTCAAGAGCATTGGCGTATAAGTATGAGCAGGACATTGATCAAACGATCAAAACCGATGTAGCGGATTATACGTTCGAAACCATCATTGCAACTCCTACCCAGACGGTGGTCAAAGGTACCGTCGATGTAAAGCAGAAGGAAGCATGGAACGAATCGAGCTTTCCGGAACAGTATGAGGTGGAGTTATTGGTGGACGGTGAGACCGTACCGCCGCAGGGAAGCGGATTATCGTCAAGCTTGAATAGATACACATTTGAGCTCGAATATGACGGTTTGTCACATGATATCAATGATTTGAAATTGACGATGAAACGAGCCATTTCTGAACAATCAACGGACCATGCCATCCATCTGCAAGAGAAAAAGTCCATTAAGATGGAAGGCATTCCGCTTTCAGTGGAAAACGTAACGGTCGAGGAAAACAAGACAATCGTCATCTTGAATACTCCTGAGCCATTCACGGTGTTGAAGGCGGAACTGGATGATGGTCGGATGACAGCTGGACTTGAAACAGTGCTGGTCGGATCGTACGAAAAAACCGAATCCGGACTTGAAAAACAACTCATCTTAACATTCGACGAGCCGCTTGGTAAAGAAGCGGAATTACACATAACCAAATACGTAACGTTAGAAGATGTGAATGAAACGATCCAAATCCCGGTACGATAATTCGACAAGTGTCTGTCACTTGTCGAATACGATTAACCTCCTCCTTTCACGGGTATTATCCCTATACGAATGAAAAGGAGGAGAGCCATGTCTAAAATACACGCACTAGTTCTGAATTGTTCGTTGAAGCCGAGTGATGAAACGTCCAACACCCAAGCTCTTACTGACAAATCACTTACCATTTTCGAAAAAGAAGGGGTAAGCTACGAGATCGTTCGACTGGCTGACTATAATATCCGATATGGGATTACAGATGATGCTGGAGAAGGCGATGACTGGCCGTACATTTTTAAAAAAGTGAAAGCGGCTGATATCCTGATCATCGGGACACCGCTTTGGCTCGGGGAGAAGAGCAGTATTACCGCCCTTGCTATCGAGCGACTTTACGGTAGCAGCAGCTTCACAAACGAAAAAGGTCAATCGCTTTACTACAACAAGGTCGGCGGTGTCGTCATCACTGGAAATGAAGACGGAGCCAAAAATGCAGCCAAGTCGATTCTTTATGCGCTCTCTCATATTGGCTTTACCGTGCCTCCGAACGTGGATCCTTACTGGGTTGGAGATGCAGGTCCAGGTGAATCGTATATTGAAGCAGGTGGTGATCAGCATGACTTCACCCAGAAAAACATCGAGAAGATGAGCTACAACCTGGTGCACATCGCCAGACTTCTGAATGAACATCCGATTCCAGCAGAAGGGAATACGATGGAATAAAGGAGCAAGAACTCTTAGCGATCAACCGCTGGGAGTTCTTTTTATGAAGGTTTAGAAGCAGATTGATCCGATGCCGGAAACGCTTCCTAAAGTTATCACATAGGAGGAAAGTATGAATGCGTTCTAGAAATCCTTTCATCAGGAAGAAATTCAGTACGAGAAATTCCTTTAAATTTTTTAAAATCGTACCGTAACTTTTCCGTATGTAGCATCGTTATAGGTTGTAAGGAGGTGAAGTCATGAAAGGAGTCAAACGAATCGATGCAGTTTTTGTACCGGTGACAGATATTGAACGGTCTGAAAAGTGGTATTTGGAGATGTTCCCATTCAGGGTCGTTTTTCGCAGCAGTGATGGCATTTATGTAGGATTTCGGTTTAATGACAATGAAAGTGAAAGCGATCTGAAAACTGCTTTGACGCTTCATAAAGTAGAGAGAATGCCTGAAAGAAGTCACATCCCATTCAATTTTTACACAGAGGATGTCGAAGGATTCCATTCTTACTTGGCGGATAAAGGTATTGAGGTAGGTCAAATACATAGCGCAGAGGGCATGCGCTTTTTCGAGTTTTCCGATCCGGACGGAAATACGATGGAAGCCGTAACTTTCTAGCATTATGGAGGATGAAAATGGATACAAAGCTACAACGTGTAGGGACTACATATTTGCCAGTGAGAGATACAGAGGAAGCTTCTAAGTGGTATCAAGAAAAGCTTGGCGCTGTCGAGAACTATCGGGATGAGGATAAAGCGATCCTTGAATTTGCGAATCAAAGCTTTTTTCTCGTAAAAGCGAGAGAGGGTGAACGGGCAGTATTTCTCGACATTCACGGAAATGAACGTTTCATGATGACATTTGAAGTGGACGGCTTCGACCAGTTAAAAAAAGTCCACAAAACCTTTAAAGAAAAAGGGGTTAGGGTTGGCGAGATTGAAGACCGTGGACATCCGGGGAACAATTTCATCTTTTATGATCCGGACGGAAATTCATTCGATGTATGGAGTGAATTAAGCCCTGTATTTAAAGAAAAATATTCAGTGAAATAGTCATTATTGAATAAGCCATTCGACAAGTGCCTGGCACTTGTCGGAAATCTTGTCGAAAAATTATTTTTTGTTCTGATAAAAGCGACGGGCTTTTGCACGGTTGCCGCAGTCTGCCATTGAACACCATCGGCGGCTGCGGTTTCTACTTGTATCCAAAAACAGCCATCCACACGGATCCCCCTCACATTTCTTCACTCTCTTCAGATCTTTTTCAGAAACGAGAATATCGATCGCCGATTGGACAATTGGTGATAGCATCCCTGCTAAAGAGTCGTCGGGCTTACGGAATTGCAATGAAAATTTGTCTTCCCCAGGTATAATTTGAATGGAGCGGTAAACGTCAACCAACACTCCATTTAAGATGGAAAGGTCCGTTTTGCCCGGTGTTTCATCGTTTGAAATAGAGCTGAATATACGGTAAATCGCTTCGCGGAACTCCAATGCTTTCTCAAGTATTTTAGTTGCCTCAGCAGGATTGCCTTCAGCCTGTTGAAGAAGTGAAAGAGCTTGCTGCTCCGTTAAAATATCCGCATGTAGACACCAGCCTACTAATTGCTCATAACTCGTTAGCCATTCTCTAGAATCCTCGCTATCGTGCCAGCTGACTGTATTGGCAAAATCCAAACATAATCGTTCCCCGATCAAGGCATGTGTGTGTATATCTCTGTCTTTATTCGTTTCTGACATTTAAATGACCCCTTCGATCCTGCACTGAAAAAATAAATGATAATCGTTCCAGTACAACGCTCTCTTAGTTTGGCTGGTTATTCTTAATATAACCATCATAAAACATATTGACAGTTAGATTCAACTGCATTACGATATAACCATCAAAACGATTTTAGATGGTTAAATTTTACCAATAATAAAAACCTTTGGGAGGAATCGGGATGAGCAATTCATTAGTGCAATCGATTAAAGAATTGTTAAAGGAAACGTTTGAAGGACCAGCCGAAAACGGGAGCTGGTATGTGGAGTCAAAGCCGAATAGTGGTATTTTTGGTACGTTGGCAACGCTATCAGCGGATAAGGCTTCAATTCCAGTCCAAGGAACGACGGTAGCTGCTCACACAGACCATACCAGGTATTACCTTTGGGGAATGAATACAATTATTCGAACAGGTGAACAGCCGAAATTTGATTGGAGTGAAAGCTGGAAAATCACCTCAGTCGATGAATCAACTTGGGAAAAGTATCAAGGTGAACTCCAGCATGAGTACAACACGCTGTTAGAAAAAATTGATACGCTAAATAATGATGATGGAGAGATATTGGAGGAAGCACTTGGCTCTATAGCGCATTCTGCGTACCATCTCGGGGCAATCAAACAAATGGTAAAGCACATTAATGGATCACTTTGAAAATTGATTGAAAAATGTTCCAATTCAGGTTAAACTAAAAGAAATCTATTTGGAAGAAAGGTTTCAGGTACCCTTTATGCCAACATTTACTTTGTAATGGACGAGAAATTGGATAGTTACTCCATCGAGGCTGTTTTTAAATGATTAAACAGCTGAACGGGAGTAGTATGCCCATTTACCATTGCAAAGGAACGTAACAATAATCTGTAGTATGCAGAGGTTCCTATAACAAGGGGGACCTCTTTTTTATGTTCAAATTGAAAAAAACTCCATACTGCAAGGCCTCCAAATAGTCTGTTATGTTCCTTTATCCCAAAATAGAGGTGAAGGAAAATGCAGATCGAACAATTAACCTGGAATTTAAATGAGTCGAATACAGAGACAACAGAACTACGCCATTGCAGCAATTGCGGAAAAACAGTCCTTTTTACAGATACAAGGATCCGCAGACATAATGCGAACGGAAAGAATATATACCGTTTTGCAATTTATAAATGTGAAAAAAACCATACGTGGAATAAGAAGCTAGAGAGTTACCGATCGTATTCGGGCCATGCAAGAGTCATAGAAGAACGAAATACGGAGACTAACGAACATACAAAACTACCTATCCGAAAATATTTGGGAGAGGGTGCAGAACAAATTCAAATTACCCTTGAAGAGGTCAAAGGAAAATTTCGCCTCGATAAAATTCTTTCAGAACATACAGGGGAGTGGAGTCGGACAGAAATCGCAGGACGGATCATGGAAGGAAAGATCCTCGTCAACGACCGTACAACAAAACCAGCAACTAAATTAAAAAAATCTGATAAAATCACGATACTTTTATAAAACAAAGAGCTCTTAGCAATCAATCGCTAGGAGCTTTTGACGTGAATGGGGGTTTTGCAGGTAAGGTTCGGCGATAATGAATGGAAGTTCAGCGTTTAGGCATCAAAGTTCAGCGTTTAGGTGCCAAAATTCAGCGCATAGGTGCGAAAGTCCAGCGTTCAGGCTTAAAACTTCGACGTACTAAAGCATTTGCCCACCTCCGACGTACCGTTTTATAAAGAATTCCTACCTCAACACTCTCTATAATTCTCAGAACAATCAGACTTCTGGAATTCACCGCTTTTCCAACTTCCAAATTAATGGTTGAGAGAGTCTTAGAGAGGTTCAGAGAGTATGAGACACACCTATTTGGAAATGTAACCGTTTCCACTAACTATCTCGCCCATATGCACCCGACTTACCTGAAAACCCTTGAAGTAATATTTGAGAATGTTACGATGGAAAACGTTGAAAACAGAGACGGACCTACAGGAGTGTATTTATTTGTTAAAAAAACGTATCGCCTTTCTAGGTGCAGGAAATATGGCTGAAGCAATGATTTCTGGGATTGTTGAATCGGAAAAATTGGATCCTAGTCAAATCGTTGTGACAAACCGTAGCAACCACGAACGTTTAAACGAATTGAAAGCGAAATATGACATTCAAGCAGTAACGAAAGATCAATTGGATTATTCAGCAATCGATGTATTTATTCTGGCGATGAAGCCGAAAGACATCGAATCTGTTTTAGAGGATATAAAAGAGCGAATCGAGCCGAATCAGCTGCTCATTTCCGTGTTAGCTGGAATCTCTACTACTTATATGGAAGAAATGTTGAACGATCAGCAGCAGGCGATCCGCGTAATGCCGAACACATCAAGTATGTTGAGAGAATCGGCAACAGCCATCTCACCAGGTAAACATGTGACAATGGACCAAGTGCTTGTCGCAAAAGAATTAATGAAGTGCATCGGAGAAGCATACATTATCGAAGAAGATAAAATGGACATTTTCACTGGAATTGCCGGAAGCGGTCCAGCTTACTTTTATAACCTAATGGAACATATTGAAGAAACAGGAAAGCAAGGCGGATTGGATCGTGAAACAGCAAGGAGCATTGGCGCACAAACGATTCTGGGTGCTGCCAAAATGATCCTCGAACAAGAGGAAACACCGACAGAACTAAGAGAAAATGTGACCTCGCCGAATGGAACGACAGCGGCTGGCCTACAAGCATTAGACGAAAATGGTGGTGGAGAAGCGATTGCTGCAGCGATCAATGGCGCAGCCTCTCGCTCAAAAGAAATCAGTGAAGAACTAGAAAAGAAACCAGTCCTTTCAAAATAAACCTTCAAAATGAAGCAATCGATACAGCTAATGAACTAGATAAAAAGCAATTAGGAGTGATGAAGTGACACTAAGTACAGATAAGAAACGAATCGTCATTAAAATAGGAAGCAGCTCATTAACGAGCATGAACGGTGAAGTAAGCCGGAGAAAGCTCGAAAAACTCGTTGATGAAGTCGTGAAAATTAAGGACGATGGCCATGAAGTGTTGCTCGTATCCTCTGGAGCAGTAGCAGCAGGATATCGTAAGCTAGGATGTCTTTCCCGTCCGGAAGAATTACCAGAAAAGCAAGCGGCAGCATCCATCGGGCAAGGTCTGCTCATTGAAACATACTCAGACCTGTTCATCTCCCATGGCTATGTCGCATCGCAAATCCTGATCACACGCAGCGATTTTTCCGATGAGAACCGGTACAACAACTCAAGAAGTACGATCAATGTGTTGCTAGAACGCGGTATTATTCCGATCGTCAATGAGAATGACACGATTACGATGGATTTCGAAAACTTCGGTGACAACGATACACTATCTGCGAAAGTAGCGGGTCTTGTCGATGCCGACCAATTGATCATCCTTTCTGATATTGATGGGCTGTATGATGCAGACCCACGAAAGGACGCGAATGCAAAGCTTCTTGATGAGGTCAATGAAATTACGCCTGAGATCGAAGCAGCGGCAGGTGATCCGGGAAGCTCCGTCGGAACAGGCGGTATGAAGTCGAAGATCGACGCGTTCAAAATTGCGATGGCTTCTGGAATCACTTCCTTTTTAGGAAAAGCAAGCACCCCGAACATTGTCTACGATGCCGTTTATCACAATGCAACAGGCACGTATTTTGAACTGCAGGAAGACACGGAAAACCTCAATCAAAAGAAACAGTGGATCGCCTTCAATTCCGGTCCTGAAGGAGAAGTCACGATTGACCATAGCGCAAAGGAATCGATCCTTGATAGCGAAGAGAGTCTGGATCCTTCGAATGTCCACAGTGTAAAAGGGCGCTTTGAAAAAGGTGCAGTCGTACGAATTTTAGATTTATCCGGGGAAAAAATCGGCCTAGGAGTCGTCAATTATTCCTCAGACGCATTTGAACAGTTAATCAACCAAACCGACATTGATATGAAAAACTACGAAAAAGCAGCGGTCGAAAGCAAACATTTCGTCTGCCACTTGGATGCAGCTGTACCCGTAGGCGTGTAAACGAAAATCTATAGGAGGTCTTGGATGACAACAGTAATGATGGAAAAAGTAAATGTAAAGGAACAAGCGATAAAAGCAAAGAAAGCAGCAAAATCTTTATCCCTTTTAACGACAGAAGAAAAGAACGAAGCACTTCTGATACTCGCAAACACGTTAGAATCCAACTATGAAACGATTTTAACCTCGAATGAAAAAGACTTGGAAAAAGGCCGCGAAAAAGGCTATGATGACGCATATATGGATCGCTTATCCCTTTCTAAGGAACGAGTTTTCGAATTTGCACAAGGACTTCGCGAAGTGGCTGAACTTGACGATCCTACAGGAATCATCGACTCAGACTGGACACTTGAAAACGGATTGAACGTGCAAAAAGTGACCGTTCCACTCGGTGTCATCGGGATGATTTATGAGGCACGTCCGAACGTAACGGTGGATGCAACAGGGTTAGCACTTAAATCCGGTAATGCGATCGTTTTAAAAGGTGGGTCTTCTGCCATCAATTCCAACAAAGCAATCGTTGAAGTGATGCACCGCGGGCTGGAAGAAACGAAGATCCCGAAAGAAGCGGTTCAATTCATCGCAAGTACTGACCGTGAAGCGACGCAACAACTCTTCACGATGAAAGAGCACATCGACGTATTGATTCCACGTGGAGGCGGCTCGTTGATCCAGGCAGTCGTAAACAACGCGACAGTGCCCGTATTGGAAACCGGAGTCGGCAATTGCCACATATATATCGATAAAGAGGCGGATGTGAAAAAAGCACTCGATATACTCGTTAACGCAAAAACAGATCGCCCAGCTGTATGTAATGCAGTCGAAACGGCTATCGTTCATACAGAATGGCTAAAAGCTAATCAACACGCATTGATCCAAGCGTTCAAAGAAAATGGGATCAAGGTTCACGGTGATGAAAAGGCTGTAAGACTCATCCCAGGCGCAGTACCAGCGAATGATGAAGACTGGGCTAATGAATATTTAAGCACGGATATCGCCGTCAAGACCGTAAACGATGTAATGGAAGCTGTTGACCACATTGAACAATACGGGACAAAACATTCAGAAGCGATCATCACAGAAAACAACGAGACAGCGGACATGTTCATGAAGCTCGTTGATGCGGCTGCGTTATATCACAATGCGTCAACTCGTTTCACAGACGGCAGCGCACTCGGATTCGGTGCAGAAATCGGAATTTCAACACAGAAATTACACGCACGCGGACCAATGGGCTTACCCGCACTCACTACAGTCAAATACAAAATGAACGGAAACGGCCAGATTCGATAAAATAATAAACAAAAGCGCTTGGATAGCTGAGTCTACCCAAGCGTTTTTGTTAATTTCACCTTAATTGGATGCCGAAAAATGAAAGCGGACTATAGTCATCGATACAACCGCGTTTTGTCGGAACGATGCTGTGAAATTATGACTGATTTTCATCGATGGTTTTGCAATAGGAAGAACGATGACGATTATTTAATCTAGCAAATAACAAATAGCGACTATTTATACAAGATTTATGATGGTACCCCGAGTTCAGATTTAGGGCTTATGTTTACGTTCAGTAGAAGAGTTATCTTTTGAGTCATGCTTTTCCTTTTCTTCTCTTATTTCCTCTTTTATATCCTCAAGTGGGAGATCATCAGTCGGCATTGCCTGCTCGTCAACATCCTTTTGCCTTTTCCTATCCTTTTTAAATTTTTCGGAGTTATTCTTTATCTTCGGACCTCTTGCATTGCGATCCATCGTTTTTCCTCCTTATTTTTCGAATGTCTATCACTTGATTATTCCTATTCCCTGACTTTTGATGAGATAAACTGATACTGATATAGGGCTGTAAAAGTACTTATAGAGAATCCTTTTGTTTATCAGCCATTCCTTGTGCTACAATCAGATAAGAATTTTAGAGAGCGGAAGAAGGAAACATATATGTCAAAACGAGCGTTACCAGTTCAAAAGAACGAGATCATCACCGTGACATTTGAAGACTTATCCCATGACGGTGCAGGGGTAGCCAAAGTCGATGGCTATACGCTTTTTGTACCAAGAGGACTTCCCGGCGAAGAAGCGAAAGTGAAAGTGATCAAAACGAAAAAAGGCTTCGGATTCGGAAAGCTTCTAGAGGTGACGAAAGAAAGCGAGCATCGGACAACACCACCGTGCCCGATTTTTAACCAATGTGGTGGATGCCAGCTTCAGCACCTGACTTATAAAGGGCAACTCGATTACAAACGAAAGCAAGTCCAGGACGTCATGGAACGGATTGGAAAACTTGAGGATGTGACGGTGCACCCTGTCCTCGGAATGGACGACCCGTGGCGCTACCGCAATAAAGCACAAGTCCCGGTCGGTGAGGAAGAAGGCGGACTGGTCACAGGCTTCTATCAAAAAGGAAGCCATCGAATCATTGATATGAAGGAATGCTTGATCCAGCAGGAAGCAAACGATCTTGTCGTTCAAACGGTAAAAGAGATTGCAAACAAGTACGGGATTCGCGCTTATGATGAGCGTACCCATAAAGGAACACTCCGGCATGTCGTTGCCAAATACGGACAAAACACGAAACAAATCATGGTCGTTCTCGTCACAAAAGGAAAAGAACTACCAAACAAGAAGAACATCATCGCCGATATCGTCGACCAAATTCCAGATGTCCGTTCAATCGTACAAAACATCAACCCTAAAAAAACGAACGTCATTTTTGGAGATCAAACCCGCGTCCTCTGGGGAGAAGAGTATATCTACGACTCAATCGGCGACATTCAATTTGCTATTTCGGCTCGTTCCTTTTATCAAGTCAACCCAGCACAAACGAAAGTGCTCTATGATAAAGCGCTGGAATATGCACAGCTTGAAGGAAATGAAACGGTGATCGATGCATACTGCGGAATCGGTACCATTTCACTGTTCTTAGCCCAAAAAGCAAACAAAGTATACGGGGTTGAGATTGTTCCAGAAGCGATAGAAGATGCAAAGCGAAATGCAGAACTGAACGGAATGACAAACGTAGAATTTGAGGTAGGGGAAGCGGAAACAATCATCCCAGCCTGGAATGAAAAAGGGATTAAAGCAGACACCATCGTCGTAGACCCACCACGAAAAGGCTGCGATGAAACCCTGCTCAATACGATCCTGGACATGAAACCGAACCGGGTCGTCTACGTATCCTGCAATCCAGCAACCCTAGCCCGAGACCTCGCCATCCTCGAACAGGGCGGCTACAAAACCGAAAAAATCCAACCCGTCGACATGTTCCCGCATACGACGCACGTCGAGTGCGTTTCGCAATTAGTTTTAAAAGAAGCAGCAAGTCCCGAATAGGGGAATCTTGCTGCTTGTTATTTTATTTATGGAGCAAAAAACGACAGTGATTTTGATACTGCTGTCATTTTACTTCAATACGCTACAATTTATTAAAAAGGCATGAATTTATAAAACAATCAGGCACGTTTATAGAATAAACTTAGAATCATTAAAACTAATAAAAATTTAAAGAGATATCAACGACATTGAACTGCCCCCTGTCAAGTAATAAAAATGATTTAAGCGGCTTTAGCCCTATATTCCAAAGGGCTGAGGCCGTTTAGTCGTTTTTGGTATCTTTCCTGGTTATAAAATTGTATGTACTCATCCACCGCAAAAGAAAGGCCTTCAAATGTTTCATATTTATGTAAATAATACTTCTCACATTTGAGTACTCCCCAAAATGATTCCATCGGTCCATTATCAATACATTTACCCACAAGTGACATTATGTGTCATTTCTGCTTTGACGATCCTTCGTCTAAATCCATGAGAAGTGTACTGGAACCCACGGTCACTATGAATAAGTGGATGGTCTTCACCGAATATTTCTGTGGCTTGGTCCAAGGTCTTGAATACAAGGTGATTATTGGAATGTCCTAGAACATAGCTAACAATGCATCCATTATATAGATCAAGAATGGCACTCAAATACGCCTTCTTGGTTGTACCATATTTAAATTCTGTTACATCTGTTACCCATTTTTCATTTGGGTTATTTGCAATGAATTCACGGTTTAGTACATTCTCTGTGATATGTTGTGGCGTAGAGTGTTTATACCGTTTTCTTTTTTTCCGAATGACAGATTGTATTCCGCAAATCTTCATCAGTCGATAAATTCGCTTGTGGTTAAAAGTCTGACCGAACGTTCGATTCATATTTAACGTCATTCGACGATAACGGTAGATGCCATCTACTTTCTCATGCAGGGATCTCATCTCTGTGACTATTTTTTCGTTTTGTAGTTCCCGGGTGGAAGGAATTCGATTCAACCATTTATAGTAAGCAGATCGGGCAATCCCTGCTATCTCACAGAGTAGGGTAAGGACAAAGCCCTCTGCCTCATGAAGCTCCTGAATAGCGACATATTTATCTTCCAATCGTATTTGACTTAATTTTGCCTCCTTTCGATCTCCTCTAACTTTTTTAAGAATAAGTTTTCTGCGCGTAACCGTTCATTTTCTCTTTCAAGTTTCTTCATCTCTAATTTCACTTTTTCTTCTGGTGAAAGTTCAGCTTCTCCCTTATTCCTACCTCGTTTGTCCTTAAGGGCTTCTTCTCCGCCATCCGCATACTTCTTCACCCATTGGTATACTTGCTGATAGGAGACGTCATACACTTCTGCCGTCTTGTGATAATCTTTCCCATTCTCCAAGCAGTATAAAGCAATTTGTATGCGTTCTTCCCACGTCGTCTTTTTTCCCTTAGTCATAGAGCTCGTCCTTTCTTTAGACGCATCTCTTAATTCCCTAAGACTAGTATACTGGTAAATCCATCGATGGAGAACGGATGTACTTGAGATTTCATACCTCTGAACAATCTCATTTTGAGAATATGTACCTGACAGATATTCGCTCACAGCTGCTTCTTTAAGTAATTTAGAATATCGTTTCCATGATTTTGATTTTTCTAAACCCTCTATTCCATTTTTCCCATATTGCTTAATCCATTTCTTCAATGATGTTTTGGTAATTTGAAACCTCGAACAGAGCTCTAGAATGGACTCCTCTCGATTTTCATAGGCAAGCAAAACCTCATACTTGAACTCTTTGGAATACCGTTTATTAGACATAAAAAGCTCCCCCTAAGGTAAAACAGATTTTTATTTTTTAATCTGTCTACCTAAGGGGGAGCATATCACATAGGGATATCTCTTTCTTGTATTTTTGGAGGAATTTTACAATAATTTGTCGAAGTAGCTTTTAAGAAAAGTCACTATTTTTTTGGTGTTCATATAAATTCGATTATCTGAACAAGATTGTAGACAAAAATTGTCTTAAGCAAACGGTCTAGATTGTGAAACAACTCTTTTATTACGTAGTAGACTCTTACTGTGCAACATACTAAAAGCTACCATATTCGGAAAGTAATAGTTCCACCAGCAAAGCCCCTTTAAAAAGGGGTTTTTTCCCTGCGTAAACACAAACTTCGGTCTGAAGATAGAAACAATATTTAACAACAGTCTCAATTTCTGAATGTGATTTATTACAAAAATTGTGAAAATTTGATATGATCAAACATACTAATACTAAGAAAGCAGGAACTCTATGAGAAAAGAAGATTTGACAAAGATATGGGTATACGAAGTCATTCTGATAGCTAAGCATTGGGTTAGCTACTACAGAAAAAGAAAACAGCGGACAGTCCCTCTGGCTCTTGGTATTTTCTTATTAACTGATTTTAAAACGCTTCTCATTAATTATTTTATAGGAATATATAACGATAGAAGCGTTTCTGGTATGGGGTTGCCCTTATTCCCGAGCTCAAGTATTTGGCTAGAGATGGCTGGGTTTGCTTTGGTAGCCTTTTCAATCTATCTATCTTGGAAACATGCTAAAGAGGCACAGAATACAGAACTCATCATCCTTAAGCATTCTTCCCTGTACGTAGCCGACCACAGCAAAGAATATCTGGATTCTCAATCTATCTATTTAAATCAAATAGCAGAAATGAAGGAGATATCCAAAGAGAACGTATTAGCAGCACTCCAAAAACAATTTGAGGCAAAAAAGGAATTCGATAAGTATAGTGAAGTTTACAATAAGAAGATTAAGGCATACGAAGGCATTGCTCACATCCCATTGGTCTTTTTACTAGGGGTGCAATTGTCAGACAAGAAATACATCCGTTTCTTTGAATGGCGTAGACATGTTGGGGCGTGGAAAAGATTAAATCCATTTGGATTCACCTATCCTGAACTCTTATTGAAGGGAGAAAACCCTACAGCTTTCCCCGATGAACTCAAAGAAGAAGTAGTCATGTCTTTTAGACTGGATGCAAAAACTCATCGTTAATCATCAAATGGATCAAGTGATTATTGGGATGGAGCCCACTGGTCATTACTGGCTTAATTTAGCCCATTTTTTAAAAGAACAGGGAATCAAATTTGTTGTCGTAAATCCTTTACATGTAAAGAAAGCGAAAGAGTTAGATGATAACTCACCAACAAAGAATGATGTCAAAGATGCGAAGGTCATTGCACAGTTAGTGAAAGATGGGAGATACGCTGAACCGACTATTCCAGAAGGTGTCTATGCGGAACTCCGTGGTGCTAGAAAAATTCGCGATCTCTTATCTGTTGATCTTCAATCGGTTCAAGGAAAATTCACAACTGGATTGATCGTTATTTCCCTGAGCTTTTGACCGTCTTTAAAAACTGGGAAGGAAAAGCATCACTCCAAATATTGAAACTGTACCTACTACCACATGAGTTGGTGAGACTCTCTGATCAAGAGTTATTAACCCACCTAAGGCAAACTGTAAAACGTGGAGTAGGTCTAGCGAAGATGCAAGAATTGAAACAAGTGGCCAATCTTTCGATTGGTATTCGTCAGGGTTCAGATATGGCGAAATTAGAACTGAAGACTCTTTTAGAAAAGTATGAGTTCATACAAACGAAATTCGAAGATCTCGAGTCTAAAATGGACAATCTTCTTGAACAGGTTCCAGGTGTTGAACAAATGTTGGGGATCACAGGTATTGGTAGGGACACGATCATAGGCTTCTTCTCGGAGGTCGGAGACCTCAGCCAATACACTCATCCCCGACAGATTATCAAACTAGCTGGTCTTAACCTAAAGGAAAATACATCAGGGAAGCACAAGGGTCAGACAAAGATTACAAAGAGAGGCAGAAAAAAATTGAGAGCCCTTTTGTTTAAAGTAGCCATGCCCCTTGTCGCTAAGAATTCAGCTTTTACAGCCTTACATGAGTATTATACAACTCGGCCCAATAATCCATTGAAGAAGATGCAATTCATGATTGCTTTGTGCAACAAGTTAATTCGTATATTGTTCGCTATCGGTAAAAAGAAGTTTGAATTTAGTGAGGAAAGAATGTTAAGCGATATTCCTCATATGGCATTATCACAGGAAGTAGCATAAATTACGCTAGTTTATTTAGTAAGTTATTTAGTTCTTTATTAAGACACTTGAAGCACGGATTAGTCAGGCAAACCAACAAAAGTACGGACAATGATCCTGTCGGTTAGCATAGCTGACATCCACCTCATGGAAAGGTTGAACGAAGTAATATTGGAGCAGAGACTCTGTGAGACATGGGAGGGTTGACCTCCATGAGATTTGTGGAGATCCACATGTGCGATCATATTTTCGCTAATTACCCACTTTTTGGAAGGAAGTGGTTGAGTGGATAAGCTTTTTTTACTCTCAAACTCCAAAAACACCCATTAATTCAACATAATTCCATGATTCAAGCCATTATTAATAATGAACCACTATAAAAACTTAAGAAAACTAGAGAAATCGAAAGATTACCCTTTCTTTAGAGGGAGTTTATTGGAACAAGCTGTGTGTTAAATTTCAATTAAAACTTTAAGGATTGATAATAAAATGGCAAGGTTAAAAATCGGTGATGTATTTGAAATAACAACAACGAAAGGAAAAGGTTATTTTCAATATGTTCATAAAGATGAAATGATGGGACAGTTAATCCGTTTATTACCCAACTTATATGAGGAAAGTCATATTTTCGAAAGTGAATTAGTTAAGGAAAAAGAGATGTATTTAGTTCATTTTCCTTTAGGTTCAGCTTTAGAACAAAAGGTAGTAAGAATAAAGGGGAATTATGAAGTACCTAGAGATTTTGTTTTACCAAAGAAATTTAGAAGTAAGCATACTATAAAAGGTGAATTTGTTGGTTGGCATATTATTGATTATGAGACTTTGGCAAGGGAAAAAGTTCAAGAATTGACTAACGAACAAAAGCAATTATCACCTTGGGGAACTTGGAATGATACATTGCTGAAGGAAAGAATGGAACACGGATGGACATTAAATGATTGGACTTAGTTATTAAGCTAAAGGGGGCGCGCGACAAGTTCTGTAATAAGCGCATTGCTGCGCGAAAATACAGGAAGTTTAATACATTAGACTTCAACTTTACAACGGAGGATGGAAATGATGGAACCATGTTTCCTGAAACCATCCCGTCAATACTCCTGCATGCGTTATAACTGACAGGTTATAGGGTGTGAAGCACAGGTGGATTCGGCAGAACGAAGGCTGAAGCCAGTAAGGTATGCCGACGGATATGCCGCACGGCTGAAAAACTAGATATGGTGAGAATGTTCTTTGAGAAGGGAACTGACGAACTTCCGAATGTACAGGTCTAGATTTTGAACATGGGGAAACTTGTGTGTCATCCAACGATGAAGTGCGTGGCGTGGAGTAATAGTGCCCCCTCTGAAACACGCTATACAGAACAAAGGCGGTATCCAGCTCACAGGCTTATAGGAAGCACCTAATTCTAGAATGGATAGCTACGTTGTAAGGGACTTGGAAAGCAAGGGACGTTGAAATAAGGACTGTCATCCGAAACGGTTGCTATAAAGAATTATTCTGAAAGGCATTTATTCTTGTAAGGGTAGGGGTATGACCTAAGAATCTCTTGTAATGGGAGTGGAGGAACAGCCCCAAGTCTAGCGAAGTGGAATGATTATTTTCCAGGCGTTCATCGCACCGATCGGGTAGGAACGTGGGAACATTGCTCCAGTAGGAGGAATGCCACAGTGCGAGCTTTTAGTAGGAATCATAAGATACTTCCTGTCTAAAGGTAACGAGGGACTTATAGTCTAGTACATATCGATAGATGGAGCGCTGGATGCTGGGAAACTAGCACGTTCGGTGTGGAGCAGGGGAAAAGCTGGAGATAACTTCAAACGCTTACCTATTGCTAACGAAAATGCAACAGGCATTATAATCAGCGATGGCTGATCATTTGTTTTATGTTCATGACTTGGGCAGATTAATGGAAGAAGAAAGGCGTTAGAATTGACCTTAATTCATTTATGCAGAGGTGCTTATTATGGAAGGAAAATTAAATAAACAATTAGAAATTCTAAAAAATTCAGTTATTAAAGAAGACTTTATCGATATTGCTTATGATGTTACGGAAGAAATAGAGAGTTATGAAAATGCTTTTGATGCTATTGAGCCTATTCTTAAGCTGGTAGAACAGAATCCAGAAGTTGATTTTGGTTCACCAGGTCCACTAGTCCACTTTGTTGAACAATTCCACGGAAATTTTTATGAAGAAAAGTTGGTTCAATCAATACAGAGGTATCCAACTTCGCACACTTTGTGGATGCTGAATCGAATAATTAATGGTAGTCAGGGAGAGCAAAAGAAATACTATTTAAATGTATTACAAAATGTTCTTAATTCTCCTAATGTGAGTAATCAGGTGAGTTCTTTAGCCAAAGAATTTTTATCCTTACACAGTTGATTTATTCAACAAAACTAGCTAATAGAAGCTCATTTCTTGTTGTGTTAAACGGGGTGGAATAGCAGAACAGTGCTATCACTAACGGGATGCTATACACTGTGCAGATTGGAAAGGAAAATTTGTTATGAAGAAGCGTTTTGAAAACAAGCACCAAATGTTAGAAAGTTTTGGATATGAGTTCCTTGTTAAATGCCCGAATTGTAGTGGGAAATCAAAAGTTATTTCTCTTGGTGAACACTCGCCTTATATAACTGGAATAACAAAGAGGTTTCTTTGTTTAAACTGTGGGTTGACTAAGGATTATCAGCCTAAGAAGAACTGTTTTAATCAAACTGTGATTTCTTACGGACCAACATGGAATGACGGTTTCATTAACATTGGCGGGGCATTTGATTGGTATTTTGGGTTTCCACTTTACTTACAAATTCCCTGTTGTGGTCATACTTTATGGGCGTATAATCATGAACATCTGCAATACCTTAGGAACTATGTTGAAGCTGAACTTAGAGAAAACGGTGCTTATTATCTTAGTGTAGAAAGTAAACTACCTTTCTGGATGAAGGCTGCAAAAAATAGGGAAACAGTTCTTAAAGCAATCCAGAAATTAGAGTAAATTTTGTAAAAAATCTTGTTGTGCTAACGGGATGCTTAACTTCAATAAGACAAATATAATTTATCTATCCATAATAGGGCGAAAATGTTGAATAAGTAGATGTGAAAACAACAGATTCATTTTCTGCACAGTACAACAATAATGGTTATATATTAATCATCAAGAGACGATCGCTTTTAAAGTGATCGTCTTTTCATATTTGACCGATACCGCGCAACAAGTATCTTCTTTTGAAAGAATGTACTTCAAGTAAAGAATCTTTATATATGTGTTTGATTTTGACGGTCGGGCCAGATTATTAAACAAAGATATTGAATATATAAGGAGTCGTTAGGTAATTATGCCTGGATATATATGTTAAAATAAGGATTATATATATAAAGGAGTATAATATGATAACTAAATTAAGTTTAAAATTTGGTGCTACTTCAGAAAGTGAAAATCTAGAGATTTCTACAACCCCAGTTACAGTTTTTGTAGGTCCAAACAACTCTGGAAAATCTAAGCTTTTAAGAGAAATATTCAATTTTTGTAGAGAAGGGCGCATCAGTACAAATGATGTGATTCTGGAAGATGTAGAATTTACGCAAACAGATGAGGAATTTGGAAAAAAGGCATTGTCTCAATTACTACAAAAACCAACACCACAACAGACAATTCCACCAGGAAATGTGATAATAGGTAACTTTTCAGATAAAGTCCAGGTTAATGAACAAGATTTTTTAAATATATTTAATGATTCAAACAGACGGAAACAAGATTTTTGTAGGACATTCTTACGATTTAACTCGTTATTTTTAGATGGACAGAATAGGATGCAATTAATCAAAGATCAACAAGCTGGCGATTTACAAACTCCCCCTCAAAATAGTTTAAGTTTACTATTTAGGGATGATGAAAGAAGAAAAGAAGTTAGAAGAATATTATACGATGCTTTTAAAAGGTATTTTGTAATTGATCCGACTAATTTAGGTACTTTAAAAATGAAATTTTCTGATATAGAACCAGAGAGTGATATGCTGGAAAGAGGTATACATAAAGAAGCTGTAGAATTCCACTCACGAGGGGATGATATAAAAAATCTTAGTGATGGAGTTAAAGCATTTACTGGAATAATTACCCAAATAGTAGCGGGCGATCCACTAGCCTTGATGATCGATGAACCAGAAGCCTTTTTACATCCTTCATTATCTTTTAAATTAGGCAAAGAAATATCATTATCTGCAGCAAATTCAAATAAAAATATTTTTGTTGCAACTCATAGTGCTAATTTTATTATGGGGTGTATTCAATCTGGGGTCCCAGTAAATATTGTTAGGCTGACATATTTACATGGTGTACCAACCGCTAGACTTCTTCCAAGTGATAGTATTTTGAAATTAATGAGAAATCCATTGTTAAGATCTACTGGTGTAATTGAAGGTATTTTTTATGAATCGCTTATTGTAACAGAATCAGATTCAGATAGGGCTTTTTATCAAGAGATAAATGAAAGATTATTAAAGTATACCGATGGATTGGGTATCCCAAATTGCCTATTTATAAATGCTCAAAATAAACAGACAGTTCATCAAATCATTAAACCACTAAGAGAATTAGGTATACCAGCAGCTACTATAGTTGACATAGATGTGTTGAAAGAGGGTGGTTCTGTTTGGACAAATTTCCTGATAGGGGGATTCGTACCAGACATATCCCATGAATCTTTGGGTAATCTTAGAAATTTAGTAAATAGGAGATTTAATGAATTAAATATAAATATGAAAACCAAAGGTGGTATTTCGGCATTACCAAGAGACGATCGTGAAGGTGCAGATAACCTATTAAATCAACTAAAGGAATATGGCTTGTTTGTAATAAAAAATGGAGAATTGGAAAGTTGGCTAAGTGAATTAGAAGTTACTGGTCATGGTTCAAAATGGTTAATTGAGGTATTTGAAAAAATGGGAGAAAATCCAGATTTAGACGAATATTTAAAACCTACTGAGAGAGATGTATGGAAATTCCTTGAATCCATAGGGGATTGGCTTTTAAATCCCAATAGGAAAGGAATTCCTAGTACATAAGTGTTTGAAGATAGATTACTTCTTCCTCAAACGAGCCCTCATTTTAATAAAGAATAATAAAAAACTAAGCCATGAGCTGCGCAGTACAACGATATTATTCAATAGAAAAAGTATATTTAACAAGCCGGTGCGATTGTGAAAAGAATTCAGCGAAAATACCAAAGGTAAACACCACTACATCAATAAGTCTGCGACACACACTCAAGCCACGTTGAGTGTGTGTCGCAGTTAACCTTGAAATAATGGCGATCACTATTCAAGCCATGTGGAGTGCTGTGCGTTCCTAAAATTAAAATAAAATAGTTGATTTATGCCAACGGATTAAAATAGCATTGGAACAAAACCCAATGCTATTTTTTGCCTCCAAACAATGTTAATTTTATTAGGTTATAATAAGAGTAAGTTTTCTGATTATTCTTCTAATGGGGTGTAATTTTGGACCTGAATTTTGAACGATTAAATCAAATAAATAATATTGTTGATTGGAAAAAAGCATATACTACGGAAATTGAAAAGCTTGATAAGTTATATCAAGAAGAAGAGAAATTGTATTATCTTATGTATGCTCAAGGAAAACAAAATAAAAGACTTGAAGAGATCCTAAATACTAAGCATAAGTTGATGACAAACGAGCAACTAGAAGCAACCCTGATTTCCTGGAAAAAAAAGTTTAATGATGACCCAGTTTGGCATAGAAGGCTGAAAGTGTTCTTATCTAAGATGAAGCAAGAAGCCATTGACAGCCAAATAGAGTTGGTTGAAATTCAACAACAGTTACAAGGCAACCTTTTGGCTAGCATAATTAATGTAAACGGCAAAGAATATAATCTTGGTACGGTTCACTCAAATATCATGGAAAATCCAGATCGTGAACTTCGTAAGCAACTTTTCAAAGAATCTAAAATAATAGGTGAAAAAAATGAGGATTTATTCAGATCATTAATTCAAAAACGTAATAAGCTGGCTAGGGAATTAGGATACATAAACTATTATTATTTTAGATGTAGTTTGAAAGAAATTAATATAGATACCTATTTAAACGAAATGAACACTCTATTAGAAAAAATAGCCGATTCCTCAAGCTATTGGAATAATCGAATTAAGGAAAAGTTCGGTTTGCAAACAATTGATTATTACGACCAATATTTTTCAACCTTTAATTTTCACCAAATGGATAGCAATATATTTAAATCTAGTCGGATGAAAGAAGTATTAGGGGACGTAGTGAATAATCTAGGTATAGATATGAGTCAACTCCCTATAGAAGTTGAGAACCTTGAGATTCCTTATGGCGGTTTTTGCATTAATATAAACCCAAACGATATAAAACTAGTTGTAAATAAAAGAAATTCCTTTTCTGCATTTTTATCAGGGATACATGAGTTGGGTCATGCAATCGACGGTCATTACAGCTCTTACAAATATCCAGAGTTATACCGTTTTCATTCGAGTATAGCTGCTGAGGGAGTAGCTGAGTTATTCCAAACAACCATTACTAATGAAGAGTTCCTTACAAAACATTTCGATTACCAAGGTGATAACTATTCTAAGATTGAAGAATTAAATCATTTGATGAATGTAAATATGGTAAAAATAAATTACTATTATAGCTTAGTAGAATATGAATTATATAGTAAGCCTGAACAAAGTTTTCAGAAAGTAGCAAATGAGTGTTATAAGCATGTTTTTGGTGAATCGGGAGAAACATTCCACCCAGCTAGTGAAATGTTTTATGTTGAAAATCCAGCTTTTTTTCAAGACTATAACTTCGCATTAGCTATTAGAGACATGATTCGAAACAAGTTTATGATCGGGAGTCTATACGGAAATACAGAAGTTTTTCATGAAATTCTTGAAAAATATATAGAACCGAATCAACGTTATTCTTGGCAAGAAAGAGTAGAACGACTTTGTGACGAACCTCATACTTTTGAATACTTAGCAAATACATTAGCTGAAAAACCTCAAGGGTGAATTTAATGGTATTAAGTTTTTAATAACTCTATAAATCCACCATCAGGATACTATGGTATACCATAATAGATGATAGAATCCTCTTGAGAAAAATCTTAATGTAAAACATGATTAAAGGTCCATAATAACCGGATGTTACTATTGTGCGGAGAACCGTATCATAAGTAAATGAGTTATTTGAATTAGATAGCGGTAGAAGAGCGGTACTAAAAAATGTTGGCGCTATTCTTCTATAAATTTCCTTTTTCAAGCTAAAAAGATTCATATTGTGTGATAAAATTGTACTAAGTTTTTTGGGGAGGAGATAATGTGAAAAATCTAGAAGAATAATAAAATTCGGTTAATAAATCCTGACAAGCTACTATAGTAAGTCTAACAGCTTGATTCTTATTAAAATAAGGTCAAGCTTTATTATATTTAGAGGAGGTAGATTTAATATGAGCGGTAAATGGTACCCTAGTATTATTGATATAATTGATGATTCAGTAATTGTGTTTGACAGTAGTGCTTTATTAAATGTTTATAGATACTCATTGGTAAGTAGTAAAAGGATATTAAATTACATAAAAAAATACGAGGATAAAGCATGGCTTCCGGCACAAGTTAAAAAAGAGTTTTATAAAAATAAAGAAAAGGTTAGAAGTCTTAACTTATATAAAAATTTAGATAAAAAATTAATCAGACAAGTGGATATTAAAAGAGACGAACTATTAGTACAGTTCTCTGAATATGAAAAGAAGAGGTTCTCAAAATTCACTGATTTAAAAAGTCAACTTGAAACTAAGTTTGATGAAATGAATACAATTATTAAAGATTATAAAAATAAAATTGCTGAAGAAACTGGAGTCTATAAAGAATTTATTGAGGAAACAGATAGTTATTTAGACATGCTTTTAGAAAGTGAAAAAGTTGGCGATGAATTTAATCTTGTGGAACTACTAGAGGTCCTAAAAGAAGGAGAGACAAGGTATAGATATAGCTTACCCCCAGGGTATGAAGATGCCAAAAATAAAGAGGGGATAGACAAGTTCGGCGATTTAATAGTATGGAAACAAATATTTAAAAAATTACCTGAATTAGTGGATGACAAATACATTGTATTTGTCACGAGTGATACAAAGCCAGATTGGTTTCATAAGAATGATCAAAAAGAAGTTATAAATCCAAGAAATGAATTAATTTCGGAATTTAACCATTTTAATTCAGACAAAGAAATAATAATTATTCCCTTTGAAAACTTTATAGAGGAAATATCTGACTCAACAGACCAATCTGATAGAGATTTCTTATTAGAACTTCGACTGAATAATTTAGTTAAGAGATTACCAACTGATTCTTTTAAAAAGATAATAGAAGAAAAAATAAGGGAGATTGGTGTTAATGATATAGTAAGAAAAGCTCTACAAAGGTCAAACAGTTCAGAACGCCAACATGTTAAATACTTAGGGGATATTTCTCATCCTTATATTGAAAATATTACTATAGAGACAAATGGCATTAAAGTAGAGGATGATGAAGTAATTTATTATCTAAATGTAATTACAGAATGTGATTATCCAACTACATCTTATCATTCCAATATAATATCCTATGGTGATATATATGCAGAGTTAGTATTGAGTATTGAATTAACAAGGAAGCTTGAGGATAATGAGGTAATTTTTATTGATAAATTTAAAAAAAATCCTACTGATGTTACTACAGTAACTCGTTCTTATACTGATAAAGAGAAGTATATTTGGGGAAGTGACGATGACCATTATAATGAGGACGAGGAATATATAGATAAAGATGTTTATACTACTTGTCCAGGATGTGGAGAAGGGATAAGTAATTCAAATGATGCAGGTGATGGTTTCTGTACGGATTGCTCCTCCTAAAAATACAAAGATCTTAGTATTAAGTAAAAACCTCATCTAGATACAGCACGGAGAACCGTATCATAATTAACATGCGGTTTTTCATTACCAGTACTTCTTAAACAACTATTTTTATTCTTAAAGTACGTTACTTCATAATATAGATTGGATGACCCTCTCCTTCTTCAAATCCGAGGCTTTAAGCTAATTTAATGGAAGCTATGTTATCGTAATCACAAGTCCAATCGCGTGTCCAATCCCTCTCTAGTGCATATTCAATTATATGACATGGTTAGCTGACAAAATAATCCTTAGTAGTTATATTAATCTATAAATAATGATACTGGAATATGATATGATTATTATAGAGATAGAAAAGGCGTGTTCCTATATAGCGCCTTGCTTTTTTGCACGTTAGGAAAGTATAACTTTTCAGCAAGAAGAATGACCGACGTTGGAGAAAAGTTTACGTCCCAAGTATAAGTGCAACTAGGGCGATCGCCTACACTAAGGCTTGGCGCTAGCCAAGTTTTCTTTATGACATCTAAGCAAGAGCACATACTCTTTTTTGAAAATATAGAGGTAAGGAAGGATATCATGAGTAACATTCAGAAAAAAACAGACGTTATCTTGATCGGTGCCGGAGCCATGAGCGCGACATTGGGGTCTTTACTGAAAGAGTTAGCTCCTGAATGGGAAATCAAAGTGTTTGAGAAACTCGCAAATGCAGGAGAAGAAAGCTCTAACGAATGGAATAATGCGGGTACGGGCCATTCTGCACTGTGCGAGCTTAACTATACCACCGAAAAATCGGACGGAACGATTGATATAAGCAAAGCGATCAAAATCAATGAGCAGTTTCAGCTTTCAAGACAGTTTTGGTCTTATCTTGTAAACAGAAATCTGATACGTAATCCGCAGGACTTCATCATGCCATTACCTCATATGAGTTTCGTACAAGGGGAAGAAAATGTAGCGTTCTTGAAAAAACGTATGGAAGCACTGTCCAACAACCCCCTATTTAAGGGTATGGAATTTTCAGATGACCATGGAAAACTGATGGAATGGATTCCACTTATCATGGAAGGCCGTACAATAGATGAACCGATAGCGGCAACAAAGATCGACTCTGGAACGGATGTCAACTTTGGTGCATTAACACGCATGTTGTTTGACCACTTAAAGAGTAATAACGTTGAGGTCAACTACAAACATAGTGTCAAGGATATCAAACGAACTAGCGATGGCTCATGGCAAGTGATCGTGCAAGATATCGATAGCGGCAAAATTGAATACCATACGGCAAAATTCGTCTTTATCGGTGGAGGGGGCGGAAGTCTGCCTTTACTACAAAAAACGGGTATCCCTGAATCAAAGCATATCGGTGGATTCCCGGTAAGCGGACAATTCATGGTATGTAACAATCCGGAAGTCGTGGCGCAGCATCAGGCAAAAGTGTACGGTAAAGCAAAGGTTGGTGCGCCTCCAATGTCTGTTCCGCATCTTGATACAAGATATATCGATAACAAAAAATCATTGCTATTTGGACCGTTTGCCGGTTTCTCACCAAAGTTCTTGAAAACGGGTTCAAATTTTGATTTGATAGGCTGCGTAAAACCGGATAATGTCTTCACAATGTTGGCGGCAGGCGCAAAAGAGATGGCATTGACAAAATACCTGATCCAGCAGGTCATGTTATCGAAGGAACAGCGCTTGGAAGAAATACGCGAGTTTATTCCGAACGCCAAAAGCGAGGATTGGGAAATCGTGGTAGCCGGTCAACGTGTGCAAATTATCAAAGATACGGAGGCAGGCGGAAAAGGAACCCTTCAATTTGGAACAGAAGTTGTTAGTTCCGATGATGGCTCGATCGCTGCATTGCTCGGCGCTTCTCCAGGTGCTTCTACTGCCGTGCACGTCATGCTTGAGGTATTAGAAAAGTGCTTCCCGCAACATATGAATGAGTGGGAACCGAAAATAAAGGAAATGATTCCATCTTTTGGCGTGTCACTAGTGGACAACCCAGAGCTATTCCAAGAAATTCATACCTCAACAGCGCAGGTTCTTGGCCTAAGCGAAAAAGAACTGGTCCATAGTTAATTCTTTTGACTTATAGGATTGGGATTAAATCAGGAAAATTAAAGCAACAAAAGATTTAAGTGCGAAAAATAATACAACAATCACAAACTAATAGAATTAACAATGGCTGACTACTTCCTAACCTCCTGTAGTCAGCCATTTCTTAATCCAGCAATAAGTATTTTTAAGATCCGTAACAGATCTGGATTATTATTCAACTCCTTGACATTGATCTTGTTTCAATGAATGATAATGATAATAATTGTGAGGATGAATAAGATGAATGATTCAGTAAATATTTTAATAATTGAAGATGATGAAGATATTAATCGACTGCTTTGCAATATTATCAGCAAAAACGGTTATACGCCTAAGCCCGCTTACTCTGGGACTGAGGCGATCATTTATTTGGAAAATCAAAAATGGGATATGATCCTGCTTGATTTAATGCTTCCTGGTATGTCTGGCGAAGAAATTCTAACGAAAGCGACTGATAAGAGTGATGTTCCTGTCGTTATTATTTCTGCAAAGCTGGAAACCCAAACAAAGATCGATACTTTAAGGGCAGGCGCGGATGACTATATAACAAAGCCTTTTGATATTGAAGAGGTTTCTGCGAGAATCGATTCTTGCTTACGAAGATATCGACGTATGGCGGATGTGCCAATTGCCAATCAGGTTCGCCACAAAGATCTCGTGATGGATACAGATGCAAAAAAAGCGTCTGTGAATGGGAATGAGCTAAAATTAACAGCGCGTGAATATGAGGTATTGTTTCTGCTGATGTCCTCCCCCAAGAAGGTGTTTACAAAAGCCAATTTATTCGAGAGTGTTTGGAATGAGGAATTCTATGGGGATGATAATACGATTAATGTTCATATGAGCAATTTAAGAAGTAAGCTCTCGAAAGCGAATCCGAATGAGGAGTATATCGAAACGATTTGGGGAATGGGGTACCGACTTAAAACTTAAGGTTTTCTTAAGATTTATCTTAAGCCTTTCTTATGGTTTCCTTCTTATAGTAAAAGAGTGTTCAAAATGAAAATAGAAGTTCAAGGATGGATAGTCTTGAACTCTTTAGATTCAAACGGGTTGTTGAAGATATCTATAATCCTTTTGGACATGTTGTAAAAGTATGATTTAGGGAGGAAACACTATATGAATGAATATGTTCTTAAAACCAATCATTTATCTAAGAAATATCAGAACAAAATGGCCCTTGATAAAGTTGATTTATCGATTAAAAAGGGATCCATTTATGGTTTTATTGGGCAAAATGGAGCTGGTAAGTCAACGTTGATACGACTTATATTTGGTCTTGCCTACCCGACAACTGGAACTTTTGAGTTATTTGGAAAGAACAATGAACGAGAGATGATTGAAGCAAGAAAGCGAATTGGGACGATAATTGAAGGTCCTGCCTTATATCCGCATATGACGGCTTTTGAAAATTTAGAAGCACATAGGCTTTTAAAAGGAATACCAGGGAAGGAATGTATTGGAAAAACACTTACTCTGGTAGGTTTAAAGGATACAGGGAAAAAGAAAGCCAAGAATTTTTCTTTAGGGATGAAGCAGCGGCTTGGGCTTGCAATAGCTCTATTGGGAGATCCTGAATTTTTGATTCTTGATGAGCCGATAAATGGACTGGACCCAATGGGCGTAGTCGAAATACGAGAATTATTAAAGAAGCTTAACCAAGAGTATGGAATTACGATCTTAATTTCAAGCCATATTTTAAGCGAACTTCATTTATTAGCAACCCATTATGGAATCATTCATGAAGGGGAATTGTTAGAGCAATTATCGGCAAAAGAACTGAATGAAAAATGTCAGCAATACGTGCATATTAAAGTAGATAATCCAAACAAAGCGGCATCCGTCATAGAAAGGGTATTTGCAACGCAAGATTTTGAAGTAATGCCAGACGGATCGATCAAGTTGTTTGCCTATGTAGATGTACCGGGGCAAGTATCAAAAGCCCTAACAGATGAAGGATTGGTTATCGAGCAATTTATGCCAATGGGAGAAGATTTAGAAACCTACTTCACCAACCGCATCGGGGGTGTACAGCATGGGTAATCTTATGAAAACAGAATGGTATAAATTAAGAAAAGATCGAGCGTTTCGGTTCCTGACATGGATGTTGATTGCTGTCGCTGTTTTGTTTCCACTTTTGGAATTTGAAGGTGTTTCTGGTCTGCCTACTGTAAATGAATATTATCTGAATACTGTCCTTGGTGTCCATACTGATATAGTAAAGCTTATTCCAAGTATTTTAGCGGGTTTCTTTATTACAAGCGAATACTCGATGGGGACGATGAAAAGCATCGCTTCTTCTGGCAATAGTAGAATACGAATTTATTTTGCTAAGCTGACAATGTTTTCGGTTGGAGCCATCGTAATCTCATTAATACTACCGGTTTTTATGACAGGTGCCAGTGCTATTTATTTTGGTTTTAATGACATGCCTGATTGGACGTTCTTTTTCCAAACGATTGGACTGATTATCCTTTATGCAGCGGCATTTGCTTCAATCATGGCGTTCTTTTCGATCATGTTTACCGACAGCGGAAAGACAATCGGATTTCTACTCTTGTTTTTTATGATGATTAATTGGCCCCTGCAACTTTTAGCGGCTAAAGTTCCGTTCTTTGAACCGATTATTAATCATTCTATATTTAAGTTAGTATATGACATTGTTAAGATCGGTCAGTTGGACAGCAGTGAAGTATTCTTCCTTGTGGTTATCCCGATTTTGACATTCCTGGTATCCGGGATTTTAGGCAGTATCATTTTCCGAAAAAAGGAAATCAAATAAGAAAGGAAGCGGGTGAGGTGTATGCTCTATGTAATGATATTAGCCATTATTGTTTTAGTATATGTTCTCACCCGTCTTTATTTTTTAAAAAGGGAAATCAAAAGAACAACCCGACAACTCAATGAACTAAACAAAAATGCAACTGCAAAGAAAATAGATATCAGCTATTTTGATAGAGATTTTGAGAAGCTGGCAAAGGAAATAAATAACCAAATTGATTTAACAAAAAAAGCAAAAGCAGAAAAGCGCTCGACTGAAAATGAGTTAAAACAGGCGATATCATACATATCACATGATATTCGCACCCCTATGACCACGATATTGGGTTATATTCAATTTTTAGAATCAGATGAAATAACGCCAGAGATGAGAAAAGAATATATCAGTATCGTTAAAAATGGTGCAAGGAGATTAAAGATTTTACTTGAGGATTTTTTCGAGCTCTCGATTATCGAACAAGCGGATTATCCGATGAAAATCGAAATGATTAAATTAAATCAGTTGATCTTGGAGGTACTTTTAGGATTTTACGAAGAATTCAATAAAAGAAATTTAGAGCCAACGATTAAAATTCCGGACAATGATATTGTTCTTAGGGCCGATCATTCTGCGGTTAAACGAGTCATTGAAAATTTAGTAGTAAATGCGATTAGATATTCAAGTGGAACTGTCACCATCCAGCTTGAGGAATTCAATACATCCGTTCAACTGACAATTAGTAATTCGGTCGACCAATTAAGTGAACAGGATTTAAATCATATGTTTGACCGTTTTTATAAAGCAGACCAAACAAGGACTGGAAAAGGTACAGGTCTTGGGTTGCCGATTGCGAAAAGCTTAATGGGAAAAATGAATGGGCGCCTTACTGCTGAGCAAATGGAAAACCAATTATTCATGAAGTGTGAATGGGGAAATTAAATACTTTCTAACTGGTTGAAAAAGGAATAAGACTAATTGAAAAGAATACTAACATTATTGCCGCTGAGATCTTGAAGCATAATCAATAAGATTTTAAAAACATTGGAGGTAATGATGGGAAGATTAGTTCATTTCGAAGTTCATGTAAGTGACATGGAACAAGCCAAAACGTTTTATGGGGAAGTATTCGGATGGAAATTCGAAGATTGGAGCGAATTTGCAGGCATGCCTTATTTCGGGGCAGTGACCGGCGGTGAAGACCAGCCTGGAATCAATGGTGCATTAATGCAGCGTCAAGGTCCTCCGCCTGAAGCCAATCAAAGTGTAAGTGGTTATGTTTGTACGATGGGAGTAGAAGATTACGATTCGACCGAAACGAAAATCCTTAACAATGGAGGCAAGGTTGCAATGCCGAAATACGCCTTGCCAGGAATGGCGTGGCAAGGATACTATACTGATCAAGAAGGAAATATCTTTGGAATCCATCAACCAGATGAGAACGCGAAATAGGAATTTGATTACCTAAATTGAATAGATAATCAAAATCATGGCTCAACCTGTCATTTTAAAATAAGATGACAGGTTGAACTTTTACCTGACATGATAAAAGACTAATTTGAAATAAGTGGTCTGCTTCGGCGGCCGCTTTTTATTTTTTGGAGATATTCTCGGAATCAATGGAGCTTTCTAATTTTATAGGTATATAGATAATGTGATAATAGTCAATTACACTTTACACCTGTTCTGCACTGTACGTTGCTGTCGATGTCCTACTCGATAACTTATAAAGGATAGAAGGATAGAAAAGGAATTTGTCGAAATATTAATTAACAATATTTTATCCTCAGAAAGAAAATACGAATCGGGGGCACTTAATGGTAGAGTATCTCAAAGATTTCATTTTAAATATTTTCTTTATCTTCTCTCCGTTAGTTTTTTATCCATATATACATAAATTTAAAAACAACATTTTATTATACCGAATCTTGCTGAGTTTCCTCTTTTCACTAATATTAATCCTAGTTATGTCTCTGCCTATAGATGTAAACGGAATAACCTATGATTTTCGGTCTATTCCAGTAATAATCGGGTCTTTATATGGCGGGGTACCAGTTGCGGTTACATTGTATTGTGTTCTTGTTTCATATCGATTTATTTTGGGGAATCCAGACAATTTGCTTTACATCATGACCGTGTTGCCTAGTTTATTTATCGTTCTTTACGCTCTTAGAAGTTATGGGAACTTAAGAACTTATCAAAAAATGATCGTAGCAGTCATTTTATGTTCACTTATGAAACTGATCACAATTTCACTATATCTTGCATATATTCAGCGGGTTGACCTGATGTTTAATAGTTTTATAGATACAATACAAACCTATCTAGTACAAGGGGTAATTATTGGTGCTTGTGTTTACTTAATTGAATTTCTTAATAGATATTTCCATATGCAAGATGAAGTTTATAAAAGCGAGAAAATTAGAATGGTTAGTGAAATGGCCGCTTCTGTAGCCCATGAAGTACGGAACCCGCTGACATCTGTAAGAGGCTTTATACAATTATTGGGGGATACAGATCAAGATAAGGAAAAGAGGGAGTATTTTCAAAAGATATGTCTTGATGAATTGGACCGTGCAGATCTAATTATTTCAGATTATCTCTCACTTGCAAAACCAGATAACGAAATCATTGAAACAATCAACGTCAATGATGAAGTCAGCCATATATCGAATGTTCTTCTAACCTATGCCAACTATAATAATATACAAATAAATACCAAAAGCTCTGAAGATGATGAATTATGCATCGTTGGAGATAAACAAAAATTTCGTCAGGCTTTAATCAATATCGGCAAGAATGCGATCGAGTCAATGCAAAGCGGGGGCATTCTAAAAATAAAGGCAAAACAACTGAATGATAATGTTGTTGTGTATATATGTGATACTGGTGTTGGAATGACACCGCAGCAAATCCAGAGACTTGGGACACCGTACTATTCAACAAAAGAAAAAGGTACAGGTCTCGGGACCATGGTTTCATTTGCTATTATTAAAAAAATGAATGGCAAAGTGGAAATTAAGAGTGAAGTAGACGAAGGAACAGATGTGATTATTTATTTTCCTGAAATGAAACTAGAAGAGTAACACAATAGGCATCCGTAGAAAGCTACCTAATAACCAAAACAGCTATTATGATCGTTGGGAGAAAGGCGAGGTAGGAATAAGACAGAAGTATCAAGGAAGTCACGAAATACAGCATATATTTTTGCATTGATCTCTAAGGCAACAAAAGAGACTTAGTGGGGGAGTTCTTGAGTTGATAACAATCGAAATTAGTCGACCTGCTTTTGAAGATGTGGAAGAACTGAACCGATTTTTCCGGTTGGTTGTAGTCGATACGTTTGCACAGGAAGGGCTATCCAACTTGGTAGAGGATATCGAGGATGAAATTGAAACGAAGAAAAAGTACTTGAAAATGGACCTGAACAGCAACGGTGATGAACGGTATTTTCTCATTGCTAAAGAGGCTGGGGGAATAGTCGGTTGCATCGAATATGGTACTGCCAATGAACTGATACTCAGCAATACCAACGGGAAATTCGAGGATATCCCAGAAGTGGGAACCGTCTTTGTCCATCCGGAATATCGCAGGCAAGGTATTGCAAACAAGATTCTCCACGCAATGTACAACATGCTACATGAAAAAGGAATAGAAGAGTTTTGTCTCGACAGTGGGTATACGATTGCGCAACAGGTATGGAAAAAGAAATTTGACGAACCCGATTACCTCCTAAAAGACTATTGGGGTGAAGGGCTCGACCATATGATTTGGAAAATACCGATCAGACCAGACCTATAAATACCCAAAACGGGTCAAATCATCCCTTTATCAACTAATTTCTGATCATTATTGAGTTCGAGAAAGGACATACTGACAGCCTATATTCGTAATAAAACACTAAAAAAGGAGACGGTTCTTGTGCTTTATAAGCATGAGAACCGTCTTTTTATGTTATTCGCCAAACGCTTCTGGAAGCAACTTGAAACCGTCAATCTCAGCATCCTCTTCCACTTCAATCATAATGCAGCGTTTCCCCTTATAATTGACTTGCCTGACGTATTCCAGGTCCTGTGGGCTGATGGAGACGTTCGCGATCTTCGTATTGATTTTGATTGATTTTGATTTGTATTTGGGCACAATACTGCTTGCTTTCAATTCATAGGATTCGTCATCGGTAATTCTTTGGAAAGCGGCTTTTACTTTTTCGGAATCGACTTTTTCACCGCTTTGATTCAAAACACGCTCTACGTTTTTGTAATCGAGCTTCGGTTCTTCTTCCTCTTCGTTTTCTTCGACGACATGATTGATTTCTCTATAAACGTTAGCGAGAGTGGAGGGGGTGAGCTGGTCTCCTATGACATCCTTGATCACTTCCTCAAACACCGCTTTATCCTCTTTTGCGGTGATCGTATGTTCACCATTTAATACTTCTTCTATAAATCTGGGATCAGGTTCATTCGCTTTGCCTGCAGCGTATAAAACATGGTTCACATCCGATGCCTGATTGGTGAAACACGGGAAAAGAAATCCTGTCATCGGGGCGTCGAGGTCAATGACCGAATCTACATCGATATTGTATTTGAACTCCTTCTCAATATAGTCAAACACCAACTCTTTTTTCGACTCCTGCGTTTTGTTGATACTGCATAGAATGAAGGGATGAGAATAAACGGCGTCCCGTTCACTTTCCTCCGCTTCCTCATTACGCCGTTTCATCGGCTTCAAATACTCGGCTCGAATGAAGGTGATGACCACATCCTTTTCATATGGATGGTCTTTGATCATTTTTTCAGTCATGCGCAGCATTTCTTCCTTCCAGTCCTCGACTTGGCTGCTTAGTAATCCTTTATGTAGAATGAGCTGACTTTGATTGTCGGCCTCACGCTTGAATTTCAGTTCAAATAACTTTTCATTTAGCTGTCCTGTCAGCAGCTTCTTGAAATTATTGATAAAAAGCTCCTGCTGATCCTTGTCAAGCATTTCGAACGGCTGGCTTTGATGATGATAAATGTCTGTCGTTTCTTTCATGATATATACGTTAAAAATATCAGAGATCTTCAATAAATCATTATCCACTTTCAATTGTCTGCGGATACCCGCTATGTCCTTTTTGTTCATCGATCGTACACTCCTATGCTGCATAAATTGTGGGTTTCATAAAAAACGATTCTTCTATTCTAACATAGGAAATATGGAGATATGCAGTTGTCAAAATCTATGTGATCCACTTAACCAATTTATCTAATAATTACATCTGATCCAGTGAATAAAGTCCTGGAAGACCTTATCATCCTTCTTGTAATGTGGATAGACGACTACAGTGGGACGTAGTAAACGCCCTTCTGCAACATCTAATACTGCAAGGCTGCCGCATAATTTCTCATGTAAAATCGTACGTTCCGGCAGCATTGAAATCCCAAGGTTCTCTTTTACCATTTCTTTAACGGCACTAAGGCTATCCAATTCCATGATTACATTTGGAAAAACACCTTGCTTGGCTAAATAAAGGTCAATTTGTTTTCTGAAAGGGGCTGAATCATTTCCGAAAGTAATGACCTCTTGGGAACCCCAATGTTTAAATCCGGGAAACCCATTTGTCCACTCGTGGTCACGTGAAGTCACCAAAACAATGCGGTCTTCCGGCAAAAACTCTTGATGTAAATCCGGGTGATACACCTCTCCACCCAAAAAAGCAATATCGGCGGATCCAGATAAAATGGCTGTCACACATTCGTTGAACGATGTAGAACGGGCATAGCATTTAAAATGCGGATTGAATTTTCGATATTGGCTGATCAACCGTGGTAATTCATAGGCGGCAAGGGCCTTTCCGGCTACCATCGTCAGCGTTTGTTCTTTTTCTTTTAAATTCTTGTAAGCTTTTATTTTCTCAACAACGTCTATAGCGATCGGTAATAGGCGTTTACCTTCAGCGGTCAAAGTTACTCCCACTGATGCTCTAGTAAATAGAGGACTGCCAACGGATTTTTCTAGTTGTTTCAAACGGTTGGTTGCTGTGGACTGAGCTAAAAACATAGCGTTTGCAGCTTTATTAATCGACCCATGGCGGGCAATTTGTAAAAATAATTTCAAGCTTTCAATATCCATCGAACGACCTCCTCTTCGTTATCCATAAACCTGATAACAAGTTATCTATATTCTATAACAAGATCTTTCCGATTTGAAATAAACTTGAGTGGATGTATGAACGATTCATGGTGCAAGGATTACAATTGGGGAGATGACCATAATGGACTATTTGAAGATACTTGGTGTGATTGTATTGATCCATATCCTTACAATGAGTATACCTGGAATCAATTTTGTCGCAGTCACACAAACCTCGATCCGGTTATCTAAAAGTAAGGGGATCGCAACAGCTTTAGGAATCGCAACTGGGGCACTGATCTGGTCAAGTTCCGCGGCATTCGGCGTAGGCTTTCTATTTGAAAAATATGAATGGACGTATAATGCCTTAAAATGGTTGGGAGGGGCGTATATCATCTATATTGGGGTTAAATTCTGGCTGAGCAAAGAACATCAGCTCAAAACCATCGATCAAACGATCCGATCGACAAGCTATTTCCGCTCCTTCCTATTCGGCTTGATAACCAATCTATCAAACCCGAAATCTGTTCTCTTTTTTGGAAGTATTTTCACAACTGTATTGCACCCTGGACTTCCACAATGGATGCGTACAGCAGCAGTCATTGTTATATTCCTAAATGTTGTTTGGTGGCATACAGCACTCGCTTTACTATTTTCAAGAAAGGTCATACAGAAAGCTTATATACGAAACAAAATGTTGATGAACAGATTAGCAGGTTCTTTGTTCATTATTTTCGGCATACAGCTTTTTTTATGAACAGGTACGGTCATTTATTTTGGAAAAGATCCAATTCCGGTTTTGCCCCATCCCTCCATACATAGCGAAAATGTTACCTCGCTAAACAAGCAATGGGCAGGAGGGATTCATAAGATCCGGCTTTCCTTTTCTTATATTCGAGGGGCAGAATTAAAATGTCACTCGCCCCAATTTTTCCGGGATCGACTTTTTCCAATTGATTCTAAGAAAAATTAAATAAGGTGGTCTCGTATAAATAATACGTATGACGTATAATGGAAATATCATCCTAAACAGCTCTTCAAGGGCTGTTTGTTTTTTGAACAAATTTACATAAAAAATTAGCTGAACGGTCAGTAGGAGGCTGGGTATGCAAAATGAAACAATGGTAGATGTAAAAAGTCTTGTGAAACGCTATGGCTCCTTTATTGCGGTCAATGGAGTCGAATTTCAAGTGGAAAAAGGAGAGGTCTTCGGACTGCTTGGACCGAATGGGGCTGGAAAGACGACAACCATTGAAATGCTGGTCGGTCTCCGTAAGCCTGATGATGGTACGGCAACACTGGCAGGCTTTGATGTACGAAAAGAAGTGAATAAGGTCAAAGAGGTCATTGGCGTCCAGCTCCAGTCCACCTCCTTATTCGAATTATTGAAGGTAGAAGAGATCCTTCACCTTTATGCGAGTTTTTACCCGAATAATGTCAATATCCCACAATTAATTGACGACATGCTTTTAACGGAAAAACGGTATGACAGAATCAAAGAACTATCCGGCGGACAAAAGCAACGGTTAGCGATTGCGTTAGCACTTATCCATGATCCAAACATCGTGTTTCTTGATGAACCGACGACTGGACTCGATCCGCAGGCAAGACGAACGTTATGGGACATTGTTTTGCGTTTAAAAGAGAGAGGGAAAACGGTTATCCTCTCCACTCATTATATGGATGAAGCCCATGTTCTCTGTGATCGCATCGGCATTATGGATCAGGGAGAACTGATCGCGCTTGACACGCCAACCAATCTCGTAAAAAGATTGCAGTCGACAAGTACCGTAGAATTCCGCCTGACCAACCCTCCTGAAAAAGAATGGTTCATGAAAATGGACGGGGTAGAAGAAGTGTCCATTAAGGATACCTTCTTGCAGCTTTATACGGACGACCTTCAGCTCGCATTAACTTCCCTGATCCAAGTTTCTACAGAACACAATCTGAACATCGAGGACTTACAAACACGTACCGCGACATTAGAAGATGTCTTCATACATATGACAGGAAGGAGTCTAAGAGAATCATGAGAGCATATTGGCAGTTAACCTTAGCACAACTACGTATTTTTGCCCGTAATAAGCAAGTCTTGTTCTTCACGTTACTCTTTCCGCTCATTCTAATGCTCGCCCTCGGGTCATTTGTAGGCGGCGGCAATGCGCTGTCTATAACCGTAGGAATGGTCGACCTTGATCAGACGGATGCATCAAAGGACTTACAAGAGTTGTTTAACAAGAACGAAGGTATCGAGACAGAGTCCTATGAAAAGATCAAAACCGGTAAAAAAGGCGTCGAAAATGGAGATGTCCAGCTTCTCATTGAAATCCCAAAAGGATACGGTGCTAGTTTGAAGGATCAAAATCAAGCCTTCTCGCTCCCTGTTTATTATAATGAGAAAAACTTATCCGCCTCCGAGCTAGGACTAACGGTGGTGAACGGGATCATCGACCAATACAGTAAACAGCTTGTCGACTATAAGCCTCTTGTGACCATCGAAAGGGTTGGAATTGAAGCACTAAACCTTCGCTATATTGATTTTCTCGTACCAGGGATTGTTGCGATGATGATCATGAGTAACAACATGAATGGAGTCGCCGGCCAAATTTCAGCCTGGCGTGAAAGGGGCATCCTCCGTAGAATGCAGGGGACAAGATTGAAAGCTTCCACCTTTATCGCTGCACAAATCACAGCGCGTTTACTCCTTAATGGAACGCAAGCATTGTTGGTTGTATTGATTGCAGACCTCATCTTTAACATCAATGTAGCCGGTTCATGGCTCGCAATGATCTTTTTCATCGTTTTAGGAACACTGGCCTTTATGTCCATCGGCTTCATTATTGCTGGTATCGCGAAAAACCCAGAAAGTGCGGGGCCGATTGCTGGATTTGCTTCTTTTCCCTTACTGTTCCTTGGTGGCGTATTTTTCCCAGTTAGCAATATGCCAGATTGGATCCAGCCGGTCGTCAAAGCCCTGCCGATCGCACCTCTAACCTCAGCATTGAGAGAAACCATGAACATCGGAACACCAATCCTCCAGCTAGAAACAGAAACACTGATCCTAGGCGCCTGGCTAATAGGAGGATTCACACTCGCCAGCTATGTGTTTAAGTGGGAATAAAGGCAAAAACGAATAAAATACCAGACCCCAACGAAACAACAAACAGGAGATCACTTTGGTTTAAAGTTGGTTAAGTTTTAAAAAATTAGTTTTGAAAGCATATTGCTAGTCTACTTTGCAATGGCATATATTAATACTTCGACTTTTCTTTAGCTGCGTAAGATGCTTCTTTTCCTGGTGATTAATCTTCATAGATTGTGGCAAGTATGTATATAATATAGAGCATTTTGAGAAAGAAAAGAGCCCTTCAAATGTTAGGGCTCTATGTGAATTACTCACCTATATACGCTATATTTCCCTCAGTATCCTCTTTAATTAAGCTTTTATTTGTATTTAAATCAATTGCTTCCTGTACATATATTTCAGTGTTTGAGCTGGTACGATTGTAACCAAGCTGTTTTGAAATTTCTCGTACGATATCGGCTTTTGGCAAACGAAGTGCTGTCTTCATAATTTGAATGATCCCATTTGAATATTCAATCTTACTAATGTCCTGTAAACTCCTACGGTAACGATTCTTTATTCGGAAGTCCCTGTAGGAGTTGAACTGTTCTTCATTATTCCAAAGAAAGCTCCCTTTGTCTTCAATGGTCTCATAAACCGTCATTCCAGTTAAAACATCCTGTATAACTTTTTCCAGCTTGGCACCGCTTCTGGAGAATCCCCAAGCATTAATAATGGCTTTGGTTAGCCTCGAAAAGCTAACAGGTGCTTCATCTGCTATGATTTTTTTGATTTGTTCCTGAATGACTGGCCTCCCTTCATAAGTGTAAAAATAATCATTAGGAATACTTACTTGTTCTAATACAGCTGGCTCGTAAAAGCATGCTTGCTGTTGTTTGTCATCTACAGGTAACGTGAGGTTACTTATTTTATCATGTATGGATGGTTTGTCTTTAACAGGTTGAGATTCTGTCTGCTTTTTCATTACTGGACCATGTTTCTCGACTTCTTTTAGTTGGGCTAGTATGTCTTTAATTTGTTTTTCTTCATTGTGCCACCATTCAACGGACCAAACTTTGAGAATGTGCCACCCTAACCTTTCCAACATAAGTTCTCCCAATTTGTTGCGATCACGGGTGGTCGTAAATCCGGCATATCGATGGCCATCTACTTGGATAGCAGCAAGGTACTTCCCACTATCACTTTTATTGATAACAGCTAAATCTACTTTGAAATCACTGTTACCTACGTTAGTTTCCACTTGATAACCATGTTGTTGTAGAGTCTCCTTCATTTTTGGAATAATTACATTTGAATTTTCCTGCTTGATGATTGCCCGGTTTTCAAAATCTCTCGGGACCTTTCCTTTCTTTGCAAATTCCATAAATGCTCTAAGACTATGAACACCTTCAGCCTTGGTTCGTGATAGGTTTATTTTATCTGGTTCCATGGATGCGAAAATTAACATTTCTTTTTTAGCTCGTGATACTGCAACGTTTAGGCGACGCCAACCTCCAACACGGTTTAACGGTCCGAAATTCAGTGAAATTTGTCCCAATTGATCGGGACCATAGCCAACCGTGAATAGAATAATATCCCGTTCGTCCCCTTGTACATTCTCCAAATTTTTTACAAAGACGGGTTCTTTTACTTCGTCAGTAAAATACTTCTCAAGAGAGGCATCTTGTTTAAGTCGTTCATCAATCAGATCTTCAATTAAGGTTTGTTGCGGTTGACTGAACGTAACTACCCCAATACTTTCGTGTTGTTTTTCAGGGTTACTTAACCTTGAGAAGATATCATTGACTATCGCTTGGGCCTCAGCTTTGTTTTGCTTTGTTTTCCCCCGATCGTAAGTCCCCTCAACATTTATAAATGAGACTCTTGAATGTAGGTCATCTATTGATGGGAAGGTGATTAATTTATTTTCATAAAAGTGATTATTGGAAAAAGATATTAAACTTTCATGTTCACTTCGATAATGCCACCGTAAGTGTTTCTGTGGTAGCTGTATCGATAGGCTATCATCAAGGACACTCTCAAGATCCTGTAAATCAAAGTTTTCCTCTTCTTGTTTGGTTCCAAAGAAGTTCGTTGGCGGCAACTGTTTAGGATCGCCAACCACTATAACATTTTTACCTCTACCCATAGTACCGATGGCCTCACTGGTTGGTAACTGAGATGCTTCATCAAAGATAACCAAATCAAATTTAGGAAACGACGGATCCAGATATTGTGCAACTGATAATGGACTCATCAGCATACAAGGTTTGATTTTTGGCAGTAGGATCTTTATCCTCTCAAATAACTGACGAATGGCTATGCCTCTTCCTTTACTTTTGATTGCCTTTGCTAAGATTCCCGGTTCAGAGCTTTGGATCGTATTATTCATTAGATCCGGTACGTGGCTCATTAGTTTAACATATACCTCGAGCTTGGTGAGTTCACTTAGTTCATCATCAAAAGCATGGAATTTATGAAGTTTACTCTCAAAACTTGCCTTTGAAAACTGAGATAACTCTTCTTTCTGAGAAATTTCTCCGTCAATTCTCAGGCGGTAAAATCCATATAAATAACAGGTTAGAATTTCATCATGATCCAATTTACCAGACAAATAAGGCTTCGTTACATTAGTAAGTCCCACTTCATCTGCCTTGTTCGTTACGCTGGCCAGTTTACAGTTATCTTTTAGCTCTGGTAATGCGTCAATTAAAAGAGCTGCTTTGTCTCTACTATAATTAGCCCAATCTGCTTTCTCAGCTTCATACATATTTGGTAAGATTAATTCCTTCTCTACATGTTCCCAGTGATTCATTATGGCTTTATAGCCTTCTGTAAAAATGTCCATTTGTTGTTTTAGTTCGTTAGTTGAAAAGTCTTGTTTATTCACCTGAATCCTTTGAACTGTATTATTGAGCCACTCTTGCGAAGGTTGCAAGTTGTTAATAACTTTGCGCACATCAGCCATCCATTGTAAAGCTTCCTCAATAACGTTCCAGTTACTATTCTCTTTATTCCAAAGGTTAGGAAAGTATTGATTCATTAGATCATCTGACTGTGTGATAAATTGTTTCTGTTCCTTAATACCCTGGATTGTGGTGAGAATGTCCTTCAGTTTATCTGTTTTAATTTTATCTTTAGAAACTAAGAATTTCTTAAGTTCTTTCTTTATTTTTCCTTTCTCCAGCTTTTCCTTAAAGAACCAGCTGTTATCAGCTAATCTATAGCTTTGTAGTAATGTCTCAACATCCAAGGTCAAGATAGAAGGATCAAACCGTTCTTCTACTTTGTTTGTGGCTTCCTCAAAAGCTCTGCCTACATTAACGATTTCAGTAACTTCTGAACTTAAACGATCAAACCCTCCCTTGCAAATAAGCTCTAATTCAGCATCAGGTATATCAGGTAAGAAGGAAACCATTTGATAGATGAACCTATACCAACTATGATTTTTGGTGTTATGAGATACTCCTATTTCAGCTAAAGTTCTATCTAACTGAAGAAGTTTTTCTGTGTTAGTTAAAATGGAGGATAGCTCTTTCTTAATGGAATCCTGCAGACTTAGGGAATAGTTTGTTTGTTTGATTCCAAGCCACGGATTCTCAATTACACTTCCGCAAGTCCCTCCGATCACTTCCAAATCCTCTAACATTTGCTTGGTTCGTCTCAGTTTAACCTCGTCCATTTCCATGACTTGGTCTCTATCAAACTCAATCATTTCCTTAGGTGCGTTAATATCAGAGTAGGTTTCAATCATTTCAAAAATACTTTGCCCAAGTGAAGTATGCTGGTGAAGTTCTTGTACATACTTATTTAATTCTCTTTTTAGAGTTTTAACTTCATCAAACTTTTCATTCCAATTTGTTCCTTTGACTTTTCGTTGTGCTTCAAAGGATTTCTCCAACTGATTAAGAATATCTTTCTTTTGTCCCTTATTTGAGTAAATCTCCATACAAAAATCTGCTAGACCAATAGAGGCAAGTCGGTTTTGTACAACATTTAAGGCTGCCATTTTTTCTGCTACAAAAAGAACTGATTTTCCTGAAGCTAAGGCGTGGGAAATCATATTGGTGATCGTTTGTGACTTACCGGATCCTGGTGGTCCATGAAGGACAAAACTATTGTCTTTTCCAGTCGCTAGTATGGCTTCTGTCTGTGTGCTGTCTGAACTTAAAGGTGCATAAATCTCAGCCTCTTCATCTTCTTCCGTAGTCAGACTATCTGTGAAGGACTGATCCATGTCCCCAGTATAACTTCCTTCAATCAGGCTTTTAACTACCTTATTTTCTTTAAGTTCATCGGAATGATTTACGAGGTCATTCCACATGACAAATTTGGAGAATGAAAACACGCTAATGCTGGCATTTTCGTAGACGTCCCAATGCTTCATTTGCATTATAATTCGCCGCATTGTTGTGAGGACTTTTCTGACATCTGCCCCGTGATCGTCTTTGGGTATGTTGTATAGCCTAGAGGCATCAATTCCGAAATTTTGTTTCAGATACTCAATAAGAGAAATGTTAACTTGTATTTCTTCATCTCTAGCCCTTATGTAGTAGCCCTTCTTTGCAGAAAGCCTTACGAGATCTACAGGAAGAAGTAGGATTGGTGCATACCGCTCTGTGGTGGAAGACTTAGGATCATACCATTTTAAGAATCCTAAGGCTATAAATAAGGAATTCGCTCCAGTTTCTTCTAGTGTATTTTTGGCCTTTCTATACAACTTCACTAATTCTTTCTCTAGTTTCAATTCTGAAAGTACAGACCTTAGCCTGTTATTTTTCAGATCATTTGACAATATGTTGCTAGTCAGGAGTTCCTTTTGATCCCTAAAGTCTCTTACCTTATTTCGCCACTCGTTTGGCAAAGTTTCTATGAAGACTTTCTTACCCATGGACAAAATATCCTCAATCTGATCAAGGCCAGAGGTCACGACAGGGATACCCTGTGTATGAATTCGATAATTCAGTAGATTATTGCGTAAGGTCATATCAATTAATTTATTTTGCCAATAGGTAATCTTATTTTCATGTTCTCCTCTATGGTTCGAGGAATGATCATTTTCTGGTATGATTTCTACTTTTTCAAAAGCAAAATTTGAGTTAATTCGTACGGGCTCTTCCGGTTGAACAGCAACTTGGATATTAGATCCCATACTAATTTTCAGAGAGAGAGGTTTAATTTGACCAATTCTGCTTCTATGAACATCCACGAAAAAGTGGAAATAATCAAATTTGTTCAAACTGTCCTCTGCGAAATGAACTGCACTAATGAAGGAAGCCTTTTCATTTGTTAGCATTGTAGATTCGACAGCAATAATGTCATTGATACCGCCTGCCATATTCTTGGTCAATAAGCTCTTATCATCTTGATAACTTTCTGGAGAAGAATATTCTTTTAACCAGAAAGCGGGATAGGCATGTCCACGGAAAAAGACAATGATAGGATGTATGCCTATTGCTTCCGCGCAAGCTGCATATAATAATGTTAAATCAAGACATGTACCTAGTTTATGTTCCTTAATCACGTCGGGGAAACGGATTTTCTGACCCTCTGCTTCAAAGCTTGCGGGAGGATTTGCATATGTAATACCCTGAGCCAAGATTGCAGAGTAGATGGCCGAAAGTTGTGCAATAACACGATTAGGGTCTCCACTTTGGTACCCATCCATGGCATTTGTGTCACTGTTCTTCTGCATTATGCTAGAGGCCAGTTTTACAATCTCCATTACATAGGGACGATTTGGTGTGACAAAACTTGAGATGATTTCCGGGATTACACTAGAGCCCGGCCAACAATCGAATGACAGAATATCGATTGGTAAATCCTTCTGATAAGCTTCGACCTCTCCAATCTTAACTCTTATGCTGAAATACCCTTTTACACTTTCGTCCAGATTACTCAGGTAATCTGCTGATAATTGAATATCCGGGTGTAGTTCAATTGATTCTTTGGGGTTTAATGCTTCAAGGTGCATTGTTTTGGGTTCAAAAAACGAAGGGTTAGAGAATAGTTCAATTTTAATATCGTGATGCTTCTCTTCACTTAGATTTTCAATGGCCCAGCGTTTAATAAATGGGACATGGTTCTGTTGAAGGGCAAAGCTTACTCGTTCATCATACTCATAATCACAGGCTATTAATTTTTCTGCAATTATTTTTTCCACAATTCTACCCCCTTTAGGTTTTCAAGACATATTAGGTATTAATTACTATTATAACGAAAAAAGTAGAATATTGGAAAAATACTTAATTTTATGTAGAGTGCCGCATAAGCTAACAAGATTACGATAAATGTTTGATGGTAATATTTGTCTACGAGGGTCGTTTTTGCCTCTTAAATAATTAGTGGAACCGTATCATATATAACACTAAGCCTCTTACTCTGGTATAATTACCAATAATAGGTTTTTTCTTTTGGGGGGATTTTGTGTTTAAAGAGGGTTTGTATGAGGAGATTATTAATAAGAAGCTTAAGGAGAGTCTGACGGCTCTTGAGCTGGGGACATTTGATATTGGTAAAGAACCGATTGATGTTGAGGAAGCGAGGAAAAAGCTGTCCTCTTATATTTCATACATAACAAGAAAGGCGTTAAAGCTTGCTCGTGATATTGAAACGGACGATAAGGAAGCATTGTTTCGTCAGATCAGGGTTTGCAATGAAATCATCGCATATTTAGGTACATATCTGGATGATGAAGAATTTGAAGCTCTTCAAATTGCTGAGGAGGGCGAGATTTTAACATCAGTCTATTCAAAACTCAACTCAATTAAGAGCTTGAAAAAGGACAAGCCAGTACGCCCAGTTACACCTTTATCTGAGAGTTCTCTTTTTACTGGTTCCAACTATGAACCGAATATGTTGAGCGAACTTAAGAAAGAGATTTTATCTGCAAATGAAATCGACATGCTTGTGTCATTCATAAAGTGGAGCGGTCTTCGCTGTATTATTGAAGAGCTACGTGAATTCACGACTCGGAAAAATGGAATCTTGCGCGTAATTACGACTTCGTATATGGAGGCTACTGACTTTAAAGCGATCATGGAATTAAGTAAGCTTCCGAACACTGAGATAAAAGTCTCCTATGATGTTGAGCGTACTCGCTTACATGCCAAGGCGTATATGTTCAAGCGGGATACGAGTTTTAGCACTGCTTATATTGGATCATCAAATCTATCGAATCCAGCCTTAACTTCTGGACTTGAATGGAATGTGAAAATCACGGAAAAAGACTCGTTCGATGTGATGAAGAAGGTCGATGCTACCTTTGAGACGTACTGGAATGATGAAGAATTTGTCACCTTCAATCATGAAGATGAGGGCGACCGAACCCACTTAAAGAACACCTTAAAAAAAGCTTCAAGAGAAGACACCCCAGTACATTTTTCCTTTGAAATCAAACCTTATCACTACCAGAAAGAAATCTTAGAAAACCTTCAAGTTGAGCGTGAAGTCTATGGTCGAAACAAAAACCTGCTTGTCGCAGCTACCGGGATAGGGAAGACGGTGATCTCAGCATTTGATTACCGTCGTTTTGTAAAACAGAATGGCCATCCGCAGAGGCTTCTTTTTGTAGCACACCGTGAGGAAATTTTAAAACAAAGCAGAGATACGTTCAGAGCGATCGTCCAAGATTTGAATTTCGGGGACCTCTTGGTGGGAAAAGAAAAGCCTGAGGACTTGGATCATTTATTCATAAGCATTCAAAGCTTCAATAGTACGAAGCTTTATGAGAAGACGACAACAGAATACTATGATTTTATTATTGTTGATGAATTTCACCATGCTGCTGCGAGTTCTTATCAAAAACTGCTTGAATACTACAACCCCAAAATTTTACTTGGAATGACTGCCACCCCAGAGCGGATGGATGGGAAAAGTGTTTTATCGTACTTCGATGATCGAATCGCAGCCGAGATGCGACTAACGGAAGCAATCAATCGAAAGCTTTTAAGTCCTTTTCAATATTTTTGTGTAACCGATACGGCAGATCTATCGAAGCTTAAATGGAGTCGAAAAGGATACGACTTGAGAGAGTTAGAGAATGTATACACGCATAACACAAGACGAAGTACGCAAATTTTAAAAAGCATCTATAAATATGTAACAGATATTGATGATGTAAAAGGGGTAGGGTTTTGTGTTGGAGTGGACCACGCGAAGTATATGGCGAATTTCTTCAATGAGAACAAGATTCCATCTATTGCTTTGCATGGTAATACAGATTCAGCGATAAGAAAGGCAGCTAAGCATCGATTATTATCTGGTGAAATTCGATTCATCTTTGTTACAGATCTTTACAATGAAGGTGTCGACTTACCGGAAGTGAATACGGTACTTTTCTTGAGACCAACGGAGAGTTTAACAGTATTTTTACAACAGTTAGGAAGAGGGCTAAGACTAGCCGATGACAAGGAATGCTTGACTGTACTCGATTTCATTGGACAGGCTCATAAAGACTATAGTTTTGAAGAAAAGTTCAGGGCACTAATGGGTAAAACGAAACATTCGGTTAAGCATTATGTGGAAAATGGCTTCTCCAACTTACCTAAGGGATCGTTTATCCAATTAGAAAAGCAAGCAAAGGACTACATCTTAAGAAATATAAAATCGACAGCCAACACACGTGCAAACCTTGTTCACAAGATGAAATACTTCCATGAGGATACAGGGCTCGATCTTACACTGGAAAACTTTTTAACCCATCACAATCTCTCGTTGTATGATTTCTATGGTAAAAGCGGAGACCGATCCTTTTTTAGAATGAAGATGGAAACTGGTTTAATGGATCATAGAGAGATTGAGAACGAAGAAAAGATAACAAAACGCTTACCAAGTCTATTTCACCTGGATTCAAAACAGTTACTGAGCTTTTATTTGAGGTATTTGGATGGGATTAATCCAGAGAATAAGAAAGAGAAGCTGTTGGTCAACATGCTTTACTATTCGTTTTATAAAGACCATCCAGAAAAAGAGGGGTTCAATTCTATTGAAGATGGACTAAATCAAATCTTCGTAATACCCGAAATTAAAGATGAATTACGTTCCATTTTAAATTACAACTATAAGCATATAAAAGCGCTTGAGTTTGAAAATGATTTTACGTTTGAAAATCCATTAGGTGTACACAGCAGTTATTCAACAGCTCAAATCATGGCTGCTTTCGACTATTATAACGAAGAAAAAAGTCCGGCTTTTCGTGAAGGAGTCAAACATTTTCAGGAGAAAAATGTCGATATATTCTTTATCACATTAAATAAATCTGAAAAAGATTTTTCGCCATCAACACTTTATGAGGATTATGCAATTAATGAGAGGCTCTTCCACTGGCAAACGCAAAGTTCGATTTCACCTTCGAGCAATACTGGACAGCGTTATATCCATCACCGGGAAAACAACCATCAAATTGCGTTGTTTATCCGTGAGTATAAAAAAGAAAATGGCTACACGTCACCGTTTATTTTTCTCGGAACAGCAGATTACGTAAAACACACAGGAGAAAAGCCCATCAACTTTACATGGCGATTAAGACGAGAAATGCCCCCGATGTTAGTTCCGAAAGCGAATAAAAATGTTTTATAGATTGTTTGGAGGTTATCATGAAATTTTACTTCAGTAATATGCACGATTATTTAATTTTTGAAAAAATAACAGACATTCTACAAACAAATTATTCAGATCAAATTGTTTTTTATCTAGATACTAATATTTGCATTAACCTTAGAGATCTATATGATATACCTTCAGAGTTTAAACAACGGAATAATGGAACAGTATTTAAAGAAACTTTGTTTTTTCTGAGAGAAATTAAAAAGAATAATATAAAGTTGAATTACCAATTTGGTATAGAAGAAGCATGCCGCAGTAAACAAAACTTTCAATTAAATGTAAATAAATTGATTGAAATGAAAACCAGTATTGATAATATACTATCAATGGATTACTTGGAAATACTTGAACATAGTCTCTTAATTAGACAAAATAATCAAATTAAGGATAATACAGTAATACAAAATTCAAAATTTGAAAGTCTTAATCAAGACAGTTCTTTTAAAGATTTAGTAACAGTAATGTATACAGCATTACTTAAATTATATTTATTGAATATGAATCATAATAAAGAGAAATTTGAATTAATGATAGACTACTTAAATTTTTTAGATAAGGAGCTTAATTTGGTAAGCCCTTCCTATGCATTATTAGGTCATTATTATCTAAGTGAAACATCAAATATGAAAAAAATAATACATCCAAGGAAAAAAGAGTTTAAAGAGATAATTCATGCAATTTGGAATACATCAATTGATCTTAGTTTAACAGTTTTAATACCCAGTAAAATTCAAAATGATAAAGGTATTCCTATTTTCGTAACTGCCGATGAAAGGCTATATAAAATATTTGATTGTATAAAGATAAGAGCTATCTTTAATTCAGGTAATAATAGTATACTCCCACCAATGGTAGAAGTTGATTTAAGTAAAATTGAATGGAATGATCAAGAGTTTAAATTAATATCCCAAGAAGAAGATAAAATTATGAATAATAGAATAAAACGTGTACATCAACTTCTCCAAAAAAATAAACAAAGTATTGCACAAAATGCACTAAATTTAGTTGTAAAATTAGAGGATGAAATAAAAATGTCCTTAGGAAATTAACATAAATAATTCTTACGGAAAATTTAATGGGTGCGTTTACTTCGTAAATTTCTTTCCTTCATGTCTCATTTCCAATTTCCTTCATACAATTATTTTGGAGGCGATTTTTATGGACGAGAGAAGAAGGGGCATGGCTGCAATTTTCACGGTGCTGTTTTTGATGTCTTTGAGCTTACATATACAGTTTCCGATTTTCACACCTTATGCGGTGGCACTTGGGGCGACTAGTTTTTTTGTGAGCATCATGATGAGTGTTTCTTCGTTTGCGAACTTGTGCGGTAATTTGATCGCTGGACCGTTGATCGATGCATTCGGGAAGAAGAGGTTTATTGTGATACCGCTGTTTTTATCGGGGTTTTTGATGATGGGTCATGGAATCGCCACAAATCCTGACTGGTTATTGATTTTAAGACTGTTCAATGGCTTGGTGCTTGCCTTCATGACACCTGCTTGCTTTGCACTTTTGTCAGGTTATGCAAAGAACAGTCACCAGCAGGGGAAAAACATGGCGTTCAATGGATTACTGATTACGATCGCTCATATCCTATCTCCGGTAATCGGTGGGTACCTGGTGGAAATGGTCGACTTCAAAGGTGCCTACTTTATCATAGGAGGATCCATCCTTCTAACTGGTGTTATTGCACTCCTGTATGTAAAGGAATTCGACCCGATCATCGTACATAAGAAAGATCAAGCGTATAGTAGTGGATTGAAGCTGGATAGGCAGCTGTTAATGATTTATTTTGTTGGCTTTGCCTTGATGTACGCACAAGGAACCCTCGGTTATGAGCTGCCATTTTTAATAGTGGAAGAAGGGCTGTCAACGAGTGAGGCCGGGAAGTTGTTCAGTTATATGGGCGTAGGGACACTTGTGGTGGTTTGCATGACCTGGATCAACCGGATTTCAGCATTGATCCGGACGATGTTTGGAATGATCGTATTGGCCTCATGTTTTTATCAAATGGTGGTACCGTTCGTTCCTCTTACACTCAGTCAACTGTTGTTTATTGTTGGAATCGGGCTAGGCATACTTTTTCCGGCAATTACAACCTTGATTACTGAAAAAATCGATAAGAGCAAACACGGTACAGCATTCGGAATCCTGTCTGCTGTTTTCTCGCTGGGCATCATCGCAAGTTCACTTACTGCGGGTGCAATTCGTGAGCTTTTCTCTCCTTACTTCATCGCGTTTATCGTCATGGCAATGGCCATCACGTTCATCGGATGGCAACAGTTCAGCTGCAATCAGAAAACTGTTTTACAAAACCGATAAAATTGCATGGTAGTTGAACCCAATAAATCCTAGGTATTTCTTTACTGGAAAAAAAGGGTTATCATAGTTTTAAGCTTGTATAAAATAATTCATTAGGGGGAGTATCAATGGCTGTTACCGAAATCATGACTTGGACATTTTATGAAGAAACAGAAATCCCAAAAGAGATTGAGGATGTACTAGTACAAGGAGAAGAGGCACAGATTGCATACAAAACCATCAGGGATGTTGCGGTCGTTACCAATAAACGGTTCATTATCGCAGATAAACAAGGGATCACAGGTAAGAAGGTTGAAGTATACACCATCCCTTTTAAATCAATCATCATGTATTCCAGTGAAAATGGTGGAAAGCTTGACTTCAATGCTGAAATTGAGCTATGGACGAAAGCTGGGAAATTGAAGCTGAACGTCAATAAAAAAGTGGATATCCGAAAACTTGATCGTATCATCGGAGAATACATACTATAATTTCTACGAAAAACCTCAGTGTTGAATGCTGAGGTTTTTATATCTTGAAAACAATTGATTTTATCAAGTTTCCTTGTTTTTACATATTGAGGCAAAATGATAGAATAAAAGCAAGACTTTATGTAAAGAGGTGTCTTTGTTGGAGAAAATCAAGTTAGGGAACAGTGGATTGGAAGTCGGAGAGATTTCTCTTGGTTGTATGCGGATGAAATCCCTTTCCAAAGATGATGCGCGACATGTCATTGAAAATGCGATCGAACACGGTGTCGATCTGTTCGACCATGCGGATATTTACGGTGGAGGAGAATCGGAATCCGTTTTTGCAGACGCGATCGGCATGAATCCATCCGTCCGTGAAAAGATGATCATCCAGACGAAATGCGGGATCCGTAAAGGATTTTATGATTTTTCAAAGGAACATATTCTTAGTTCAGTAGAAGGAAGCTTGCAAAGGCTGAAGACGGATTACATTGATATTTTGTTGCTACACCGACCGGATGCCTTGATGGAGCCAGAGGAGGTTGCTGAAACGTTCAATGAGCTGAAGGAAAGCGGGAAAGTCCGCCACTTCGGCGTCAGCAACCATAATCCGATGCAGATCGAATTGTTGAAAAAGTCGCTTGATCAAGACTTGATCATCAACCAGATGCAATTCAGTCTCATGCATACCCCGATGATTGATGCTGGGGTCAATGTGAACATGTATAATGCAGTAGCTGTCATGCGTGATGGCGGAATGCTCGACTATAGCCGCTTGAACAATATGACCATCCAAGCATGGTCGCCATTCCAATATGGAATGATCGAAGGGCCATTTGTAGGAAATGATGCTTTTCCGATGGTTAATGGGATGCTTCAAGACTTAGCTGAAAAATACGGTGTCACAGATTCGGCGATTGCCATTTCATGGATTCTACGTCACCCGGCCAACATCCAACCTGTAGTGGGAACGATGAATCCACAACGTTTAGCGGATATCGCAAAAGCTTCTGAAGTGAAGCTGACAAGAGAAGAATGGTACGGGCTTTATCGGATTGCGGGGAATAACCTGCCTTAAAGCCTGTAAGAAATACGAATAGCCCTATCCATTCATGGTGGGGCTGTTTTCTTATTCTAATCGCTTCTTCGGATAAATGCTAAAAGAGTTCTATAGAATTTCTTTCGGCCGTTGGAATCACCACCTCCCAAGCTCTCTACCATTAAAGCAAACAATGATCTCGTCTTTTTTCCCTTCCATAATTCCATTCGTTTTCTTGTTCGAGCTAACATTATAATAAAAGTAAAGAACTAGATAATAAATGAACCCTTCACCGAGAATAGACAGGCGAAACTGTAATAGCCTAAGCGGGTCAACTAACCAACCGAATATAAACGTACTTAAAAATAAACCTGCGAATACAAAGGCGCCGAGAAAATAGTATTTCTTCTCACTCTCTGTCATTAGGGAGTCCTTATCTTGTAAATCCATAATAATACACCCCCTGAGATTCACTCGAAAAATTACAACATATTTCTTAAAAAGGTATGTATAACGAACTGAAAAAAGAACGTTGGACAATGTTGGTGATTTAAATAATTGAATGAAAGGGTGGATACTGGTGAGTAAATATCAAAATCTATTAAAATATATCAGCTATTTTGAAAATGCAACTGAAAATGAAGCGTGTCGTTGGAGCAGCGGTGGTGAGAATGAGGAGGGCGTCATCACTATGTCCTATCCGATTTATGATGAGCAACTAACTACTTTTATAGATGAAGTATATAAAACAAATCTTCTAGATTCAGATTATTTTGGTACATTGAAAAAACATGGATTGTCGTCGGAAGAATTGATTAGTGAAATTGATGATGCTGATATCGGTTTAACTAAGGCGATCCTTACTTACTATGTAAGACAAGAACGTTTTTGTGATGGTTTATGGGCATCTGCAGTAAAAGATAAAGTATTTTACAAAATACTAATAAGGCTAAGAGAATTGGAAGATTAATTTATGAGTGGTAAAAACCCCAGCAGAACAACCTGGGGTTTTTAAGTGTAATCCCATGGTTTACTTGTAAACGCAGCGTGAAATAAACTTGGAGAAAACCAACAAATTGCGGTTAACCAAAACTCGGGGTACTATAGAAGAAATTTGTGTGATATACAAATATGAGGTAACCTACCAAATTATAGATTCGAGTATGAATTTAGTTTTTTTCAACTCGATTAAAGTACATTTCATGTTTGCCAACTTGTCCAGAAAGAAACTCAATGTCGTGGTTCATGCTTTTTGTATTCTCATCAATCTTTTTAAGAATAGCCATTGTATCATCCTTAAAATTCTCAGCAACAACGTTAACTGTGGCTTCAATTCTGTCCAACCGGTCATCAGTACCATCAAATCTCTTATCAAATGTAGTGAGCTTCCCGTTAACCCGTTCAAATTCATTGGAGAAGTGTTCGAGTCTTCCGTTAACCCGGTCAAATTCATTGGAAAAGTGTTCGAGACTTCCATTAACACGGTCAAATTCATTGGAGAAGTGTTCGAGTCTTCCGTTAACCCGGTCAAATTCATTGGAGAAGTGTTCGAGACTTCCGTTAACTCGTTCAAATTCATTGGAGAAGTGTTCGAGTCTTCCGTTAACCCGATCAAATTCATTGGAAAAGTGTTCGAGACTTCCGTTAACTCGATCAAATTCATTGGAAAAGTGTTCGAGACTTCCGTTAACCTGATCAAATTCATTGGAAAAGTGTTCGAGACTTCCGTTAACTCGATCAAATTCATTGGAGAAGTGTTCGAGACTTCCGTTTACCCGATCAAATTCACTAGAAACTTGGTCGAACTTTTCGTTTATTCTTTCTTCCATCTGTTGAAGCGCTTTTAGTATTTGATCCATCTTTATTCACCTCCTTCATGATTTTCATTATACAAGAAGAAGTAAAAATCAGCACTTTCTTTTTTGGACTTCAGAATTTTGACATAGAAAATTTGTTATTTTACCTATCATCAATTCATTCGATTTAAAAGTGTATAATAAAGATAGAAAATACGTTAAAAGGAGCAATTGACGATGAGCAGAACTGATCCTTTATCGGAAGCATTTTCACAAACAGAATATCAGCTAGTCGGTCATGACAGAAGGTTAGTACAAACGCTTAAAGAGGCTTTTAAAGTTGTTAAAGGTGAGCAACATAGTGACATGTATGGGAAGGGAAAAATCATCGAAGACTTCCAGGATAAGATGGCCATGTATCTAGGGAAAGAAACGTCTGTATTTTTCCCGAGTGGAACGATGGCACAGCAAATCGCCCTCAGGATCTGGTGTGATGAAAAAGGGTTGAAAAGGGTAGCGTACCATCCTTTGTGTCATTTGGAGATACATGAGGAAGATGGACTAAAAGAATTGCATCAGATAGAACCGGTTTTGCTTGCGGATAAAAACAGCGTCATCCAATTGGAGGATGTCGTGAACATGGAAGAGGAGATTGCATGTTTATTGCTTGAATTGCCACAACGAGAAATTGGCGGTCAATTACCAGATTACGAGACTCTCGAAGAAATCTCTTCCTTTTGTCGTGAAAAAGGAATCAAACTGCATTTAGATGGCGCTCGGCTTTTTGAAATCCTCCCGTATTATAAAAAGACTGCTGCTGAGGTTTGTAGCCTTTTTGATAGCGTTTATGTGTCCTTTTACAAAGGGATTGGCGGGATTGCTGGAGCGATTCTTGCCGGTGACAATGATTTTGCAGAAAAATCAAAGGTTTGGAAAAGGCGCCATGGCGGTGATCTGATCAGCCTTTACCCTTATATTATCAGCGCGGATCATTACTTCGATCAACGGGTACATAAAATGGAGAAGTATCATGAAGATGCGAAAGAGCTTGCCGAGTTATATAACCAATGCCATACTGTTTCGACATTGCCTCAAGAACCGGTTTCAAATATGTTTCACGTCCATGTTGATGTTCGAAAAGAGGAGCTTGAATCGATACTTGTAGACATTTATAAGACAACGGGAATTGGGTTGACGAGCTATTTACGCGATGTGGATGAGTGTACCTGTTCTTATGAAGTAAGTATTGGAGATCGATATGAGAAAGTACCGAAAGCCGAGTTAAGAAAAGCATTTCAAATGCTAGATAATAGTTTGAAGAAACATTGAATGATACTAAAAAGCTCTGTCGGAAATTGTAAGCGGACTATAGTCATCATCTAGCCGAATTATGTCGTAAATGTGGTGTAGAACATTTGATGTTACTCTCCAAGTTTACGATTTTTTGTTGTAAGATGGAAGAACAGAGAAAAGAAGGAGCGGGGGTGGATGGGCTATGCGAGAGCGATTGGAGAAAAGGTTGACTTATTTATACACTGGGGAGTTTGCATCAGTAATCATATTCAGTTTTGTTAGCTTTAAGATCAACCAGGAGTATCCCAATCTACAATTGTATTCACTCTATTCGTATTGGGGATCTTTTATTTTACTTCAATTTCTATTGTTACAAGGAGCCTTTTATTGGTATGTAAAGAGGAGACGGCTAAAAAAGGAAGGGACATCGGTTACGCCAATTACTCAAGTGAGGCTCCTTTACCATCTTAGAAAATTTAATTTGATTGTGATTTTGTTGGTTCCCATGTTCTTTGTAATCGATGCTATACGAATTACTGAAATTCCGACTATGGGCTTTTTACTGGCTATGTTTATCTACCTGTTTTCCATAGCGGAGTACATAAACTATTTTTACCTTCAGCTATCCTATGGCTATAGTTCCGATTTTAAGAACTTGATCAAAACGAGAAAGCTGAAGACAGCAATTCTGAGAAAAGACTTCAATAGATTAGGGTAATTATATTTAAAACATTATTCCACATTGAAAAACAGGAGGAAGAGGGATTTTAAAAAGATCTGTCGGAAAATGTAAGCGGACTATAGTCTGTCTGCGCCCGAAAACTGTCACAAAAATTATAAGAAACTCGCTCAGTGTTTGTTCTATTTGAAGAGAGTTTGGCGACTTGAAGCGAGGACTTGAACTAGAGTGCTACAAAAAAATAATGCAGTAGGAAGGGACAATGAAAGCCGATTATATCCCATCCTGCTGCATTTCCTTTGGAACGGATTTTTTAAACTACTTAAAAGCAATGGATATGGAACATTAGCCCAATTCCCTCATATAATGGCGTTAAGTGATTTTTTTACGCACCATAAAACTGAAAACATCTGCACCAAGCTGTTGTCCGATCCGAGGAATTAATCATATTTAAAGGGGAAGGCGGGGAGAGGATGTCGATGAAATTCACGGTACACTATATCCCACTGAACAAGATCAAACCCGATTCAACTGTGAAAATTACCGATCATATCAAGAAATTACGAACTCTGATGTGGGACTGCATGTATATTTTGGTCGTGAAAAAAGACAGGAATTCTGGACGCTATGTTCTGATTAGCGGGCGTGAACGATACGAGCACCTTCGTAACCATACAAAAAACATCTATGCCCCTTGTATCGTCGATAAAAGCGCTCCTCCTGGAACAAAACCGTGGTTCGTTTTTTTACCCGCCAAGCAGCCTCTTGATGACTTTCCATTGACACCGAAAAGCTGGTCAATCGTCCGTTGCTTTTTAAAAAAAGAACCTCGTTTCAGTAAGTTATCCCGAATCCAACAAATAAAAGTACTTCTCCTAGGGGCACGATACAAGAGAACCGTGATTTTATCGATGCAAACAAAGGTGAATCAGCTTTTACGAGATAGCGGTTGAATTCAGTTAAACTCGCCCAATAATATTGGTATGCTAGGATAAGCTCAAAACACGTAATTAAGTGAGGCAAAGAATATGTTCGATCCAACCATTTTTGAAAACCTGAAAGTTGCCTTTGAAAATCACATCTATGACTTGGATAACCTTACCGGCGAAATTGAGATTACCAATCGAATCGATCGCCTCGAGTTAGCCGTCATGTCAAGAGAATTCATCCTTCAATTCACGCTTGCAGATCATAAGGAAGTGGAAGCGGAAATTGTGTTGCAGGCATCTCTAAAAGACTTGTCAGCAGAGATTTTAGAGAAACCTGGTGATATTCCAGGATGCTCTCTGTTTGTTCGGTTTCATAAGCAAGTTAAGGACGTTTCAGCGCAGTGCAAACAAATTGAAGGCGTATTGGACGATATCTGGGAACAAGAATCACCGGTCCAGACGTTACGTTTTGTCTATGGTCAAGAGAAGGATAATTATATGAATGAAATAGAAATTAAATTCAACCGTAAAATCAACGAGGAACAAATGGGTGATATCCCTCATCTTGTTGATCATGTAATTGAAAGCCTCATTGAATTAGAATCGATTTAAAGGCGAAGAATGAAAGCAAAAAACTAAACGAAGTTAATGAGTGAAGACACTTGCACCCGTGCAGGTGCTTTCTTTACAAGTTAAGGGGCTGGCCCAAAAGAGAAATCCCTTCAAATTGTTTCAGTCTTCCTACCATTGCAAGAAGTTTTATATAATTGATGAAAAATTCAAGTTTTAAGTGCAAATTCTTAATTGATGGAAGTGTTTACGGCCTTTAATTAAAGGGAAAATAGAGGTTTCTCGTGTAACTCAGGTTTTTCTCGTGTAATTCTGATTTTCCTCGTGTAATTCTGATTTTCCTCGTGTAACACAGATTTTTCTCGTGTAACTCTGATTTTCCTCGTGCAACTCAGATTTTTTTCGTGTAACCCGGATTTCTCTCGTGTAACACAAATTTTTGGCTTGTAACTTGAACGACTAAGCAGGGACCGATGAGTTTTGAGTCAGCCCCAATAGTATAAGAGCAAAGACCTTTAGGGCTGCGACTCTGCTCTCGCCTCAAGGCTCGGCAATCGCCGAGTTTTCTTTGTGAGGAGGGTTATTCAGGTGGACCGTTCCTTTTTCAGCCAAATTGATAATGATACCGATAAATAGGGATAAACTAGTTAGGAATAAACGAATTCCACAGAGTTAATCAAAAGGGGGTGTAAAAATGAAATGGGTCATCAAATCCAAGCATGTGAATGATGAAGACAAAGTGATTGCGGTGGAACTGGAGGATGAGGATGGATCATTTAATGCAAATATCAGGTGGGACGGTTCCATGGAAATACATATACAATCCTTAACCGAAGAAAATAATTATTTAGTCGATACAATACATACTTATGATTTAGAGGGACTTATCACGAAACTAGAAGGACTTAACGCGCTGTGCATGGATTATTTTGACGATTGGAATGGGAAACGTTAAAATTCGGAAACCAACGCAACTGGCGAACATTATTGAAACCCTAACCCTAAATTAGTGAGGTCGTGTGAAAGGAATTTCGGTAATTCACTATGATAAACTGATTTTGAAGCAAAATCGGAAAGGGAGCGATCAAATGCAATATGTAACGCTGAATAATGGGCTCAAGATGCCGCAATTAGGGTTTGGTGTTTGGCAGGTAGAAGATGAAGAGGCCGTCCCTGTAGTTAAGAAAGCAATCGAAGTCGGTTATCGATCAATCGATACTGCAGCCATATACGGAAATGAACGTGGTGTAGGAGAGGCGATCAGGAAAAGCGATGTCCCTCGTGATGAACTGTTTATCACTACGAAAGTTTGGAATACCGATCAGGGATATGAAAAAACTCTTAAAGCATTTGATGAAAGTCTACATAAACTTGGCCTCGACTATGTGGATTTGTATTTAATCCATTGGCCAACTCCCAAATACGACGAATATGTTGAGACGTATAAGGCACTTGAAAAGCTGTATCATGACGGGCGTGTAAAAGCCATCGGTGTCTGTAATTTCGACCAGGACCACTTGCAGCGTCTGCTTGACGAGTGTGAGGTAACACCAGTGTTGAACCAGATCGAGTGTCACCCTTATTTCGCCCAAAAAGAACTGAAACAATTTGGCCGCGATAATGACATATTTGTTGAAGCCTGGAGCCCGCTCATGCGGGGCGGCGAGGTTATGAAAAATGAGGTTATCGTGAACCTAGCTGAAAATCATGGGAAAACACCTGCCCAAATCATCCTTCGTTGGCATCTCCAAAATGATACGATTGTCATTCCAAAATCAGCAACGTCTTCACGAATTGAGGAAAACTTCGATGTTTTTGACTTTGAACTAAGTATAGAGGATATGACGAAAATCGATGCACTTGATCGTAATGAACGTAACGGCCCAATACCAAGTGAAATGAATAAAAGATAATCGATAGAAGGACAGCCTTACTTAGTACAGGCTAAAGTAGAAGAGAAGGGATGCCAAAACGTATCCCTTCTCTAATCTATTACTTCATATTTTCTAGCATACATTCAATGATTGATGAAGAGTTCTCTACAGCCATCTGCTTGAAATCTTCCCACTTCATAATCGCTTGTTCACCAGCGTAATAATCGTACTATAAAAACAAGTGAATGCAACAGTAGATTTAAACTTTTACTTCGATGTGTTGAAAGCTTTTAACATCGAATAGACCTAGATCCGTCAATTTCAATGCTGGTATAACGGGTAATGTTAGAAACGATAATGTTAAAAAGGGATTGAATTCACCGGTAAATCCAAGTTTCGATAAAGCTTGTTTTAATTGAGTAAGTCCCAGGTTTACCGTTTGGAAATCTTGATCGGACATTAATCCGGCGATCGTTAGGGAAAGAGAGGCTATCACTTCACCTTCTTTGATAATGGCCAAGCCGCCATGCATTTCTTTTAGGACATTGACCGCTTTCAAGATATCGGAATCATTGGTCCCTGTAGCAACGATGTTATGTGAATCATGTGCAATGGTCGTAGCAATGGCACCTTCTTTTATCCCAAATCCTTTTACGACTCCTAGCCCGATATTCCCTGTATTGTTATGACGTTCAAAAACGGCTAGCTTTAATTGATCCCTTTCAACTGATGGAATAAAATAGCCATTCTCAACTTTGACCGTTTCGATTCCTTTATTTGTAGTCAAATTGTTCGGGATAATTTCAATAATATAAGCCTGATCCGTTTCACCGATTGGAATTTGGAGATCATTTTCATTCAACTCGGGAACATGAACCGTAGAACATAACTCGGGTTTTAGCTCCTCTATTGCAAGTGGATCACTGACATACTCGCCATTTTCGGCAACAAGCTCTCCAGATTTATACACTTCTGATATTTTAATCGATTCTAGGTCATCTAAAAGTAGAAAGTCTGCCTCATAACCGGGAGCGATCGCCCCTTTATGCTTTAAACCATAGCATTCTGCCGCATTTAAAGATGCCATTTGGATCGCTAAAAATGGTTCAATGCCATATTTGATTGCTAACCGGACATTATGGTCGATGCTGCCTTCCTCAATTAAGTCATCTAAATGCTTATCATCTGTACAAAACAAGCAACGACGCGCATTGTTTGGAGTGACGACTTTGATAAGAGACTTTAAATCTTTTGCCACAGATCCTTCTCTAATCAAAAGGTACATTCCACGTCTCAACCGCTCCAGTGCATCAGAGACCGTATTACATTCATGGTCTGATATGATGCCAGCAGATCGATAAACATTAATAGCGTTCCTATCTAATCCAGCTAAATGACCATCGATACGATCGCTGTACCTTAAAGACATTGCAATTTTATCGACGATGGAGTCCTGTGCATTTTGTAAAGAAGGATAGTCCATAACCTCTGCCAGGCCTAAAACCCGTCTATGTTTGAAGAAAGGCTTTAAATCATCAGCATTCAATTCAGCCCCTGAATTTTCAACGGAAGTAGCAGGAACACAAGAAGGGAGCATAACTCTTACATCCAGTGGAATGTTCTCGGAATTCTCAAGCATAAAGTCAATTCCATTTTCACCAGATACATTTCCAATTTCGTGAGGATCGGTAATCACGGTCATGACTCCATGGGGAAGAACTACTTTAGCGAATTCAACTGGAGTTGCCATTGATGATTCGATATGAACGTGCCCGTCGATAAAACCTGGGCAAACATAACGATTTTTGGCATCAATAACTTGATTGCCTTCAAAATCTCCGATTCCAATAAACATTCCGTCAACAATAGCAACATCGCCAGTAATGATTTCGAGGTTGAAAACATCGATGATCCTCCCATTTTTAACCACGATGTCTGCAGGCTCTTGTTTATTTGCAACGGTGATCCGTTTCTTTAATGTATCTTTTTCCAGTAACATCTTCATCTTCTCCTTCAATAATAAAAACCCCAGTAGTAACTAGGGTTTGACAGAGAGAAGGATAATAATCAGAGTTTAAGTATGTACAAAAAACCCTACCCCTCTCGTAGTCAAACCATTTACGGTAGTTTGGTAGAAACTTTTGGACCATATCTCCAATATTATACGAGTGGATCATATTAAAATGTTTTTCACTTTGAAATGATTAGTACACATTCTATATGTCCTCGCCAACATGTGTCAATGCTGAACAATAATTGCTTTATAAACTTGAATTTACATTTCAATAAATTCTGAATCTTTTGTATAATAAATACCATGGATTAAGCGTGAAATCTAAGTACGGAGGGGAACTATGCATATTGTCGTGTTAGGTGCTCATTGTGGGGATGCGGAAATCCAAGCTGGTGCAATTGCTCATAAATACGTGCAAGCCGGTCATAAGGCGACATTCGTCCATTTGACTGCGGGTGAGAAAGGGAATCCGCCTGGTATTTCAGTAGAGGATTATCGGAATCAAAAAATTCGAGAGGCTGAAAAGGCTGTAGCGGTTTTAGGTGCAGAAAGCATTACGCTTGATTATAAGGATGCGGAGCTTACTTTTGATGAAGAGATTGTAACCCGTGTTGCTGCCCTTATGCGTGAGTTAAAACCAAACGTTGTTATAACACATTGGGAAAAGAGCATTCATCCCGACCATGCGTTATGCCCAAGAATCGTACAGGCTGCTCAATTGAAAGCTGGACTTCCTGGGTTTGAACTTGATGGTACACCTGCCCATTATTATGGTATTTATCATAGTGAAAATTGGGAGGACATGGAGGGCTATGTTCCGGATATTTTTATCGATGTTTCGGATGAATTTGAATCGTATCTTGAAGCACTTTCCCAGTATTGGTTTATCAAGAACTCGACGTCGTTCCGCTATTATGACTACTATCAAGCGCTTGGAACAGTTCGTGGCTGCGTGAATCGTACCAAGTACGCACAAACATTGAAATATCCGACCGGGTTGAATGTACGAAAAGATCAATGCATCCCAGGGTTTGAGCTTTGATTTTAAAAGGGGATAAGGGAGTAGAGCACATGGTGACATATCGGTATTATCAATCGGGTGACGAAAAGAAGATTGTTAAGCTTTGGAATGATAGTTTACATATTGATCCGATCACTTCTGAACGTTTTCGTAATTTAGTATTACTTGATGCGAACTTTGACCCTGAAGGATTGCGGGTAGCTTTTGATGGAGATCAACTGATCGGTTGTTTGTATTCGGTAAGAAGGTTGTTGCCGATGTATGGGACGGACTTAGAACCTGATAACAGCTGGATTCCGTTCTTTTTCGTACATCCGGATTATCGAAGACTTGGGGTTGGAACGAAGTTGATGGAAGAGGCGATTGCCTTTCTTGCGGGAGAAGGTCGCAGCAATCTGTTTTTTGCCTCATATGCACCGAATTATATTCTACCCGGGATTGATGAAGCCACTTATCCGGGTGGGCATGCATTTTTAAAAGAACAAGGTTTTGAAAGGCAATATACAGCAGTTGCTATGGATCGTAATTTGATAGGGTTCCAGGTGCCATCCGATGTAGTAGAGCTGAAACAACAAAGAGTTTCTGAAGGGTATTCATTTACGACGGCACAAGACAAAGACCTTTATGAAGTGATTCAGTTTGCGAATAAGACGTTCAATCCGGATTGGGGTCGAGCGATTCGTGAGGGAATATTGCAAGGACTTCCTTTACACCGTATCCTAATTGCAAGAGAAGGCAGCAAGCTTGTTGGCTTTTGTATATATGGCGGATATGAGGGGGTCCCCGATCGGTTCGGTCCATTTGGTGTCGATCCGGATCAACAAGGAAAGGGACTCGGCAAAATTCTGTTGAATGAATGCTTACGGTATATGCGGGCGGAAGGACTCCACGGTGCGTGGTTTCTTTGGACAGGAGAAAAAACCTCCGCTGGTCATCTTTACAAGAAAACCGGTTTTGAGATTACCCGAAAATTCGATATCATGAAAAAATCAATCAACTAAACAAGCTAACTAGAAAACGTTGTAATTTCACATAGTCAAGGTTGTAATACTGGGGGTGTAAATCGTGAAAATAGTAGTGGCACCAGATTCATTTAAAGGGTCAATTTCAGCGAAAGATATTTGTTCTACCGTTACAATAGGCGTTAAGAGGGTATTTCCGGAAGCTATTGTGAAAGAGATCCCACTTGCGGACGGGGGAGAAGGTACCATGGAGAATATGGTGCATGCCTCAAATGGTACGACTAAACAGGTTGATGTAACGGGTCCGATAGGAAAAAAGATAAAAGCAGAATATGGATTACTAGGTGACAATCAAACAGTTGTGGTTGAAATGGCACAAGCTTCTGGCTTGCCGCTACTTCAAGATCATGAAAAGGACCCGATGAAGACAACTACTTTTGGGACTGGTGAGTTAATTAAACATGCTTTAGACGATGGGTTCCGCAAATTTATAGTCGGTTTAGGCGGAAGTGCCACAAATGATGGAGGAACGGGAATGCTAAGGGCCTTAGGAATGTCCTTTCATCGTAAGGATGGAACGCATTTACCTGAAGGTGGTGCCGCCTTAATCGATTTGGATCATGTTGATGATTCTAAATTGGATCCGCGCCTAAAGGAATGCTCAATTGTAATTGCAAGTGATGTCACAAATAAGTTGTGTGGACCTGATGGTGCAAGTGCAGTGTTTGGACCACAAAAAGGTGCAACAGCGGACATGGTGAAGCAACTTGATAAAGCGTTGAACCATTTTTCAGAAGTTGTCCTTACGCAGATGGATACGGATATGAGTGAGTTGGTTGGGGGAGGAGCTGCAGGAGGAGTTGGTGCAGCATTGATCACCTTTTTAGATGCAGAAATCCAACCCGGTATTGACATTATTATGGAAAAGCTTAACTTTGAATCGGATATTAAAGATGCACAGCTCGTGATAACGGGTGAAGGTCGTTTAGATTCCCAAACATTATCAGGTAAAGTAATAAACGGCGTCAGCAAACGAGCACAAATGCAAGGAGTACCTGTCATTGCTTTATGTGGAGGGTTAGATTTAGAAACGAATAAATTTGACGATCTCGGGATCTTGTCGGCTTTTACCATTGTTCCAGGTCCGTGTCAGTTAGAGGAAGCTATGGTTAGCGCCTCAAATTGGATTCCGGATCGAATTGAAGCGATCATGAGGGTTTTAAAATATAACCTGAATTAACGTTAAAGGTGGGTAAAACGATGAAACCTAAAATTTTTATTACAAGAAAGATACCAAAAAGGATTGTCACTCAAATTGAAGAAGTTTGCGAAGTGGAAATGTGGGAAGAGGAAGATACGCCTATTCCAAGGGAAGTACTAGAAAAAAAGGTTGAGGATATTGAAGGGTTGTTCTGTCTATTAACCGAGTCCATTGACGAGGAACTATTAAATAAAGCGAAAAAGTTGAAAATCGTCAGCAATATGGCTGTAGGGTACAACAACATTGATGTCGGTGCGGCAAAGGAAAGAGGCATTACCGTTACGAACACACCAGGTGTTTTGACAGAGACGACAGCCGACTTAACCTTTGCTCTATTAATGGCAACATCTAGAAGGATAGTCGAAGCATCTGATTATTTAAGAGATGGCAAATGGGAAACGTGGTCCCCTATGCAATTGACCGGACAGGATGTATATGGAGCAACACTCGGAATTATCGGAATGGGTAGAATTGGACAATCCGTAGCGAAAAGGGCTAAAGGGTTTGATATGAACATCCTTTATTATAACCAAAGCCGTAAAACAGAAATTGAGGATCGACTTGGGGTTCGTTATGTAGAGATGGATCAATTGCTGCAAGAATCGGATTTCGTTGTAATCATGACACCATACACGCCAGAAACAGAAAATTTAATAGCTAAACGTGAATTAGCGTTTATGAAGGAAAGTGCAATTCTAATAAACACTGCGCGCGGTGGAATTGTTGATGAAGAAGCACTATACCATGCCCTGAAAAATAATGAAATATGGGCTGCGGGGTTAGATGTGTTTGAAACGGAGCCTATATCACAAGAAAACCCGCTATTAACGTTACCAAATGTAGTCACAGTGCCACATATAGGAAGTGCTAGTATTAAAACAAGATTAAAGATGGCTGAATTAGCAGCCGAAAATCTAATCAATGGCGTAACGGATAAAAAGCCCGCTCATGTAGTCGTTTAAATCACTATTTTTATGAACGTGACTATTTTTATATACGTTTAATATAGTACTTCTTTTAGTCTGAGTTTAAATCCCCCAATCTAAAAGAAGACTCAATCACCACAGAGTTACAAATAAAATAAAAAATGAAATTATAGAACTTGGGATGAGTCGTTTTTTCGACTCTCCCTTTTTTTGTGCCTCTAAAATTGATTCGACCAATCGTGTTTTCTCTAACGCCATAGAAATAAATGTCGGAAAATGAAAGCGGACTATAGTCAGCATCCCACCGATTTTTGTCGTTATCGCACTGTGAATTCTTGACTGTTTTACTCAATTATCCTGCTAATTTATCTATGTTTCTCACACTTCGTAGGCATATAGAAAATTGAGAGTATCGGAAATAGTATTGACTATTCCGAAAATTCAATATAAGATATTCGTAAGTTATCATATCATATGAAGAGTTGGAAAATGGAGGTGTAGATTTGAATTTGAATTTAAAACGTACCCGTACTTCTTTAGTTGATGACGTAATTAATGCCTTTTTAAAGGATGTACAAGCTGGTGAGTTTGTATATGGAGAAAAATTACCTTCTCAGGAAGAGTTGGCAAATCGTTTTCAGGTTAGCCGGATTGTTTTAAGAGAAGCATTGTCAAAATTATCTGCGATAGGGATGATTAGTTTTTATCAGGGAAAAGGCACGTATTTAAATAAAGCAGACGGGAGGTCTTACATATCACCTGAATTTTCATCATTGATTTTCCATGATATCAATAACCTTAGGTCAATCGTGGAGGCTAGGCAGATTGTTGAAAAAGAAACAAGTTTTTTAGCGGCAGAACGTAAAACAAGTAATGATCTTTTGGAAATAGAAAGAACGATACAGGGGATGAGAGACAGTATAAACGATAAAGGTCAATTCGGTAAATGGGATCTTGAATTTCATATTGCCGTAGCCAAAGCCTCAAATAATCCAGTCCTACAAAAAATCATTATGCTTTTGAGCGATAGTTACCGTTCAGAAGTAGTTAAATTTTTGGAAATTCCAGGGATCCTGGAAAAGGTATTAAATGAACATGAAAGTATTTTTGAGAACATAAAAGACGGTAATGGGGAGGGCGCATCATTAATTATGTCGACCCATCTTGAATTGCCTGAAAAGGTGTTCTTGACAAAAATAGCTGAAACTGAAGAGTGAAAAAACCGAGTTCCTTAATTTGATCAAATGAATTTTTTGTAAGCGCTTTATTATGATTTATTGTTCAATATGTACATTTTTAATAAATTGGAGGTGAGTTTTATGCAGAGTTTTTCGATTGCTGTAATACCAGGTGATGGAATCGGACCCGAAGTTGTAAGTGAAGCTTTAAAGGTTTTAAAAGCAATAGAAAAAGTGAACGACGGAGTGAAATTCACATTTGATTCCTATGACTGGAATTGTGAATATTATTTAAACCATGGCCGCATGATGCCAGCGGATGGGCTAAATGTCCTAAAAGATTATGATTCTATCCTTTTCGGAGCGGTAGGTTCTCCTGAGGTCCCTGACCATGTTTCAGTTTGGGAGCTAATCCTTCCAATTAGAAGGCACTTCCAACAATATGTGAATTTGCGTCCTATCAAACTATTACGTGGATTGGAAAGCCCATTACGTAACAAGTCATATGAAGACATTGATTTTGTAGTCGTACGCGAGAATACCGAAGGGGAGTATTCAAATAGCGGAGGGAAGCTTCACGAGGGGACACCACATGAACTTGCTATTCAAAATAGCATTTTTACGAGGTATGGAACAGAGAGGATTTTAAAATATGCTTATTCCATTGCCGAAAGAAGTTCAAGGAAGCACTTGTCCGTAGCAACCAAATCAAATGCCATTAATTATGCAATGCCTTTTTGGGATGAAATGACAAGGGAAATAGGAAAAGGTTATCCGAATGTTGAGACCAACCTTTACCACATTGATGCGCTTGCAGCATTCTTTGTCTCCAAACCCGAACACTTTGATGTAGTTGTAGGCAGTAATTTGTTTGGAGATATCTTAACCGATTTGGGCGCCGCTGTTGCCGGGGGATTAGGTTTGGCACCATCGGGTAATATCAATCCAGAAAGAGTGTACCCATCGATGTTCGAACCGATACATGGATCAGCTCCTGATATCGCGGGGAAAGGAATTGCGAATCCGATTGCTCAAACTTGGAGTGTTAGTCTCATGTTGGAGCATTTGGATTTGCCTGATCTTAGTGCAATTATTCTTGATGCAATTGAAAGTGTATTGATTGAAGGAAAAGTCAGGACACCAGATCTCGGTGGAACGTCGAGCACAGTGGAGATGGGTAATGAAATAGTCTCAAAGATATTGGAAGTACAATACACAACATAATAGATCAGGAGGAAAAGGATGATGACCGATAAATTCCATTTATATATAGGCGGAGAACAAGTTTCGACCAAAGAGTACCTTCCGGTATTCAACAAATATACCGGTGCGAAAATAGCTGAAATTTCAAAAGCTGAAAAAAACCATATTGATGATGCGGTCACTTTGGCAGAGAAAACTTTTAAGCAAAATAAGTTAACAGCATTTGAAAGATACAAAATATTACTTAAAGCCTCTGCATTAGTAGAACAACGCAGAGAAGTTCTTGAGTCGTCATTGATAAGAGAAGTTGGAAAAACAAGAAAAGACGCTCGAGGAGAACTGGACCGAACAATTAACACACTTAGGATATCTGGAGAAGAAGCAAAAAGAATAGCAGGAGAAATGATTCCTCTTCAAGCGTCAGAAGGATCGGAAAACCGCCTCGGGTTCACGATCCGTGTACCAAAAGGTGTGATAGGTGCAATTACACCATTTAATTACCCACTACTTTTAAGCACACATAAAATTGCACCAGCTATAGCTGCTGGGAATACGGTCGTAGTCAAACCTGCAACAACAACACCAATAGCCACATTTCTCTTAGTTGAGATTCTTGAAGAAGCGGGGTTACCGAAAGGACACATTAACATTGTAACAGGCGCTGGTAGTGAAGTTGGTGAATGGCTTTTAGATGACCAGCGAATTAAGATGTATACGTTTACTGGATCAGGTGAAGTCGGCCTGCATATCAAAGAGAGAAGTGGGATGCGGCCTGTAGCACTTGAACTAGGTAATAATTCACCAAATATTATTCACCATGATGCCGATATAGATTTAGCCGCAAAACTTACCGCTGAGAGAAGTTTTCACAATGCAGGACAAGCTTGTATTTCAGTACAACGCCTATACATTCATGAGGAGGTGTTTTCTGACTTTAAAGAAAAGTACCTTTCGTATGTGAATCAATTAAATGTAGGAAATCCGGAAGATCCAAATACCGATATTGGTCCGATGATTAGTGAAAAGGAAGCTGCTCGTGCCGAACAATGGGCAAAGGAAGCTATTTCAGAAGGCGCTGTGGAGTTGACGCCGATAAAACGGGAAGGTTCCTTGCTGTATCCTATTGTTTTGACTGAAGTAAAACATGAGATGAAAGTGGTTTGCCAAGAAATTTTTGCTCCTGTTGTTACATTGATACCTTATAAGACCATGGAAGAAGTTTTGGACAATTCTAATGACACCGATTACGGGCTTCAGGCCGGGATATTTACGAATAACTTGAATGTTGCAATTCAGGCTATGAAAACATTGGAGTTTGGTGGAGTAATCGTTAATGATGTTTCCACTTATCGAAATGATGTCATGCCATATGGTGGTGTAAAGAACAGCGGTTTAGGAAAAGAAGGACCCCGTTATACGATAGAGGAAATGACTGATGAAAGAATGATCGTATTCAATATTTAATGAAAAATTTTACAAATCTATCAAACAAATCTGGAGGGATCATTATGTTTAGACGCTATTCAATTATACTTATGGCAATTATTTTAGTACTTACATTAATGGCAGGTTGTAAGCCTGTTGCAGTGACACAAGATGGAGCGTCAAGTAAGACGTTTACTTGGCAACTTGCGACAGCTTGGCCGGAATCAATGTTTTTACAAGAAATTCCTCAAAAATGGGCTGAAGATATCGAGGCTGCATCTGGAGGAAGGTTGAAGATTGAGGTTCACGCTGCGGGTGAATTAGTCGGTGGTGGAGAAGTCATGGATGCGGCAAATATGGGATCAATAGATGCATATCATGCTGCTACAAATATGTGGATCGGAAAAATGCCGGCGGCTCCTTTTTTTACGACGATCCCGATGTTAATGGATGATAGCCTTAGACTTGGCTGGATTTACGAAGGTGGCGGCTTGGAACTGTGGCAAAAAATGTATGACGAACAAAATCTGAATATTCAAGTAATACCTTTAGGATTTACAGGTCCTGAAACGTTGGCTTGGTCGAATAAAAAGATGGAAAGCCTCGAGGATTGGGAAGGTGTGAAATATCGAACGGCAGGTTGGTGGGGAGAAATTCTAAGAAATAGTGGAGTATCAGTTACAACAACTCCGGCTGGAGAAGTATACTCCAACTTAGATAGAGGAGTAATTGATGCAGCAGAATTTGCTACACCGAATATTGACCGTGATCTTGGGTTCGATGAAGTCGCGAAGTATTACACAGGACCTGGTATGCACCAACCGACTACGATGTACTATTTAGGTGTCAACAAAGACGCTTGGAATAAATTGCCTGACGATCTTAAAGAGATTGTCATGGTTTCCGCAAGGTCAACAACACTTTGGAGCTATACACGTGATCAGCATGAGAGCATGGAAGCCAATGAGTACTTTTTAGAAAAAGGTGTGACACCAGTAAAGGTAGATGAAGAGACACAACAAACATTACAGGAAGAAACGGTTAAGTATTTAGATTCCCAAGCAGAAGAATTAGGCGGAACATTCAAAGAGACCTGGGAATCTATCAAAGATTACAGAGAGCGTTATATGAAATTTAAAGATCTGATGGTTCCAGAAACAGAATGATACAAAAAGGAAAGGGCAGCAGGTTTGAATCAAGCCTGCGCTCTTTCTGAATAAAAAGGAGTCACACATATGAGATATTTCAATAAAGTATGTGCTGGAATTGATTGGTTTAATGAAAAAGCAGCGAAAGTATCCGCTTGGGCCATCGTGGTTTTAATCCTAACTATCGTTTATGAAGTAATTTCGCGATACATGTTTAACTCTCCAACAATATGGAGTTACGAAATGTCTTATTTCCTTTCAAGCTTTTTAATCATGATGGCAATGGCATACACGTTACAAACAAAAAATCACGTAAATATAGATATTATCTATAACAAGTTGTCTAGAAAGATGCAATTAATCCTATCTATTATCTTTACATTACTTTTCTTTTTCCCGATGTGGTTTTTAATCGTCAAGCAGATGATCCCGAATACTATAAAATCTTTTACTATAGGGGAAAGAAGTTCATATGGAAGCTGGCTTCCTTTAATATGGCCATTTAAAGCGTGGATTCTATTGGGTCTGATCATGCTTCTACTTCAAGGATTCATAGAGTTTTTACGAGACATTATTCGATTGTTTAAGGGAGATGATAAGGTATGAGTATTATACTCATGAATCCCTACGTTATTACGGCATTAATGGTACTTTGCATGGTGTTTTTCCTTGTGATGGGATATCCTGTTGCATTCGTTCTTGGCGGATTAGCCACTATTTTCGGATTGATATTCATCGGTCCATCTGTAATCAGTTTTTCCATGTTTGAAATTTACGGAACTTTTAGTGAGTATTTATTGGTTGCCGTCCCTTTATTTGTATTTATGGGAGTAATCATTGAAAAATCTGGACTAGCCGCCAGATTATATGATGCGATGCATGTGATTCTAGGCAGATTACCTGGGGGCTTGGCGGTTACGACGGTAATCACGTCAACTATTTTCGCAGCTGCCACAGGGGTCGTTAATGCATCAGTAGTTACGATGGGGGTATTGGCATTACCTGCCATGTTAAAGCATAAATACAATATACCGCTTGCTACTGGTTCTATAACGGCGGGAGGAACATTGGGAGTACTCATACCTCCAAGCGTCATCATTTTGATCTATGGCCCTGTAGCTGGAATTTCTGTAGGGAAATTATTTATGGCGGCCATTTTCCCAGGAATATTATTGTCTCTGTTATATGTGATCTATGTTATCATCCATTGCTCTATCAAACCTGAACATGGCCCACCACTTCCAAAGTCTGAGGTCAATATACCATTATCTAAAAAACTCTATTTGTTAGCTACATCGGTATTGCCAGTCGGTTTGTTGATGCTTGCAGTGCTAGGTACGATATTCTTTGGAATTGCTTCCCCTACAGAAGCAGCAGGGATCGGAGCATTAGCTGCTTTGCTATTAGCTGCCGCCTATAAAAAGCTTTCTTTTAAAAATTTAAAGGAATCGGTATATCGTGCTACTACAGTATCCGCAATGACATTTATGATTTTAATAGGTGCTGGAATCTTTACGATTGTTTTTATTAGATTAGGCGGAAATCAGGTTGTTGAAAATATGTTGTTAAGTTTGCCATTTCCTGCTTGGGGTATTCTTTTGGCAATGCTTGTTATCATTTTTCTTATGGGTATGTTCCTTGACGAAATTGCAATTATTATGATCGCAATTCCGATTATTTCTCCAATTGCAGATGGATTAGGATATGATCCACTTTGGTTTGCTTTACTGGTAATGGTTACGATGCAGACTGGCTTTTTGAGTCCGCCATTCGCCTTATCAATCTTTTATTTAAAAGGGGTAGCTCCACCAGAAGTTACAACTTCCCATATTTACAAAGGTGTTATTCCATTTATTGGTCTGCAAATTTTGGCCATTATTTTACTAATCCTATTCCCTGAATTGATTACATGGTTACCGAACCTAATGATTGAATAATAGATTAGAATTCTAGAAGGGATGAATATTTATGGAAAATTTATTATCAAATAAAACTGCCATCGTATCGGGGGCAGCTTCGGGTATGGGTAAATCCATTGCACAAACCTTTGTAAAATACGGTGCCAATGTCACGCTTACAGATTTAAATCGGGAAGGATTGGAAAGTGCTTCTGCCTCTTGTAATCCGGATCAGATTAAACTGGTCAAAGCTAATGTTTCAAAAGACGAAGATTTTGCTTCATTGATAGGAGAAACGATAGAAACATTCAATGGATTAGATATTATCGTAAATTGTGCCGGAGTCCCACAGTCTTTTACGCCAATTGAGGAGTTAAGCGAAGAACAATGGGACCGTATTATGGATGTAAATCTAAAATCCATTTATTTATCGGCAAAGCATGCAGTACCTTTTATGAAAAATAATCAGAAAGGTACCATTATAAATATCGCCTCAATAGCTGGTGTTCGAGCACGACCGGGATTGAATGCCTATTGTGCTTCAAAAGGTGCTGCCCTTATGTTGACTAAGTCTTTAGCATTAGAGCTTGCCCCGCATAAAATTCGAGTGAATGCTATTAATCCTGGCCCAACCGAAACACCAATGATTAATCAGTTTTTACCTGGAAATGAAGCAGATATCGATGGGGCGAAAAAGAAAATATTTGTTGATAGTGTCCCTCTAGGGTCATTGATTCAACCTGAAGATATCGCATATGCAGCACTCTATCTTGCGTCTGATCAGGCTAAATCGGTTACTGGTGAAATATTGAATGTGGATGGTGGAAGAGGAGTGTAATTGTCCGGAACAAATTTAAAGAATGGAGGTAACCATTGAAAACCTTAATAGTTGGTGCTGGAGCGATGGGCTGTCTGTTTGGAGGGAAATTAAAGCAATCTAACTTTGATGTAACCCTTTTTAATAGGAAAAATGATCATATGAAGACGATTGAAGCAGAAGGTTTACGCATTATTGAGAGAGATGGAACGACTTCAAATGTGGATATTCCTGTCGTGACCGATCCTAAAAATCTTGCTGAAAGATATGATTTGATTATTATTTTAGTTAAGACTTTTGCGACCGAAAAGGTTTTAAATCAGATATTGCATACGATGGATGAGGAATCCATAATCCTAACACTTCAAAATGGAGTTGGAAATATTGAACGGTTAGAACAAATGGTTCCGAATAGTCTTGTGGGAGCAGGGGGTGCAGGATGTGGTGCAGGGATTATTGAGCCTGGTCTTATCGCCCACCGTGCTTGGGGGAAAACTTTCATCGGCTTTTCTAGCAAAAAAACGGAGTCAAATGGTCTTCAAAAGATTGCTGATATGTTGACAAAAAGTGGTTTAAAAACATATGTTTCGGATGACGTACAATCAGTAATTTGGAGTAAATTATTGGTGAATGTGGCTTACAATGGCTTAACTGCAGTAACTAGATTGAAAAACGCAGATGTTGTCCTTCCTGTGGAGGGTAAAGAAGTAGTAAGAAAATTAGTTGAGGAAGCAGTGAGTGTAGCTGATGCCAAAGGGATTAATCTATTATTCCAACAGCCTGTAAGAGAATGTATTGAGATGGGAATCGAAGAAATTGGTAAAAATAAATCGTCAATGCTAACGGATGTCATAAATGAACGTAAAACCGAAATAGATGTAATCAATGGTGCTGTTACCAAGTACGGTGCATCCCACTCTATTCCAACCCCATACAATGAAATGATGACTAGTTTAGTGAAAATAATTGAAAGCAGTTATTCCAAAATCGTGACGAGTACATAAAATTTAGTGTTTAATTACATGGACTGGGGATGGTATTCGTGAAAATCGAGGAACAAAATATAGATGCATTGTATCATCAAGAAGAATCAGGCTCAGGGAATAGACTGCCCGCTTCAATAAGGGAATGGAAACAAAAGGCTGAAAATATTTTACAAAAAGAAGCCTTTGAGTATATTGCTAGAGGATCTGGTGAAGAAGCTACATTGAGGTCGAACAGGAAAGCGTTCAATAATTGGCAGATCTCACATCGAGTCCTCCGTAACGTTTCCAACAGAGAATTGTCAATTTCACTATTTGGTAAAAGAATCAGTTCTCCACTTCTACTTGCACCAATCGGGGTTCAGACAATTGCTCACCCTGAAGGAGAGCTGGCATCGGCTAGAGCAGCGGCCGATATGGATATCCCGTTTATTACAAGTACAGCTGCAACATATTCTATGGAGGAAATTGCAAATGAGATGGGAGACAGTCCTCGATGGTTCCAGCTCTACAATTCAAATAATGATCGTGTAACAGAAAGTATGGTTAAACGGGCAGAGGCTTGTGGCTATTCTGCGATTGTAGTTACCGTCGACACACCTGTACTTGGCCATAGGGAATTTGATCTCCAAAATAGTTATTCTCCATTAAAAGAAGGTAAAGGAAATGGCAACTACATATCGGATCCAGCCTTTTGTGAGATGTTAGAGAAATCCCCACGAAAAGACATGAAGGCGGCAATTCAAAAACAAATGGAATTGTTTGAGAATCCATCACTCACTTGGGAAGATATTGAGAAAATCCGTAAGTATAGCAAACTCCCGATTTTATTAAAAGGCATTGTCGATCCGGAAGATGCAAAGATAGCCTTAAACTATGTGGACGGATTGATTGTCTCTAATCATGGAGGTCGACAATTAGATCATGGAATTGCCTCATTGGATGCCTTAGAGAAAATATGTCAAGTCATCCAGGGTGAAATCCCCGTGTTATTCGATAGTGGAATCCGTAGGGGAACGGATGTCCTAAAAGCAATAGCACTCGGTGCTTCGGCTGTCCTTCTCGGAAGACCATTTATGTATGGTTTGGCTACCGGGGGAGAGGCTGGTGTCAAAAGAGTAATTCAGCAAATTCAAAAAGAGCTTGATGTGTCAATGGCACTTTCTGGTGTCCGTTCAATTAATGAAATAGACTCATCCTTACTTGTTCGTCAAAGATAAAAAGGATTACCAGGTTCAATCCGAAGTTTGCACAAAGAGTCCCTGATACTATAAAAAAGGGGACGACCCGAAAGGACATTGGAATAAGTTCTTCGGTCCACCCCTTTTTTTATCTATTTTCGACTGAAACACAAGGGGGCGCTGACTCAAAATCGTCAGTCCCTCCTGATCGTTCAAGTTACAAGCCAAATATATGTGTTACACGAGAAAAAACCGAGTTACACGATAAACCTCCATTTTCCCTTTAATTAAAGGCCGTAAACACTTCCATAAATAAGAATTTGCACTTACAACTTCATTTTTCATCAATTATATAAAACTTCTTGCAATGGTAGGAAGACTGAAATAATTTAAAGGGATTTATCTTTTGAATCAGCCCCTTTTATGAAACACGATCATATTTTTTTTATTGAATATAACATGGACCAACTGATTCTTGTATTAAGGTGGCTGCCACAGCAGTTACCACCCGAAAATGATGTTGGAAATCCTGGTCTATGTCTATTCCGAACGAATTTATTCATGCCGTATAATTGAAAAAGTCCTTGAAGCAAACATCTACTTCATGTGACTTAGTTTCCGATGTCCATAACTTAAAGAAATGGGTATTGAAAGTTAAACCAGCGTCGTAATGTGCCCCCTGAACATTCTCAATTGGGGGTATATTTTCTCGCCTTTCCACTCCAAAATCAGGAAAACAGAAAAAAGAGGCAACCCCCTCATCTGCTTTTTATAGATGTATTGGGTAAGCCTCGTTTTTTGTTGATTCTAAATTGAAGCTCCCTTAATTCCATCCGTTCACTTTTGCAAATTTTGATTATACAAATTTTACACATTGAAAACACTTACATCGGCTTTATAAAAGGATTATAATGAGTTTATGAGATGATCATCTATTTAATAACAGTACATTATTGCAAAAAATATAATCAGATAGTTCTATAGATTAGGGGGATCCCGATGGTATTGGATAAAAGGCGTGCACACTTATTATCCATCATTCAAAAATCTACTACCCCGGTTCCAACAAAGGATCTAGTCGAAAAGATGAGGGTGTCTCAACGCACAATCTATTATGACTTAGATCAGATCAATAGTTGGTTGATCGATCAACGGCTGGAACCGATTGAAAGCATCCATGGTAAAGGTGTTTATTTACCGGATAAGTCTAGGAGTAAGATAGCAGTTCACAATACAGAAGGTTTTGATGATTGGCACTATCAATTATCCAAACAAGAGCGTGAATTACTCATCAAAGCGAAGATTTTACTTGAAGAGCAAGAGGCGTCAATAGATAGTTTCATGGAATTGACGAGTATGAGTCGAGGAACCGTCGCTAAAGCAATCAAGGCTATTAAACGAGACTTTAAGCAACACCATTTGGATTTGCTTTATACAAAAGGAATAGGTTATCACTTGTCTGGCTCTGAAGAATCTAAGAGGAAGATGCTTTCAGAAGTCCTGTCAACAATTTATTCTCATAAGGAATGGCAAAACGTCCGGAACGAAATTCATAGGATGCTCCAACCCGAAGCAGACGTGTCGTTACAGGATTCTGATCAGAGAAGTACTGTAAAAGATCTGCTTTATGAAGCAGAAAAAGAATTGGGACTGACTCTTACCGATGAAATGGTAGAGGTCCTTTCCATTCAACTCTTGATCATCATGAGGCGGATTCGTTTAAAGAATTTCGTACGTGTAAATACAGAGGAGAAGGAAGTGCTTCAACGTACTGACGCCTACCATGCTTCCTTGCTTATAACAGAAAAGTTTAAGGAATTATGGGGATTTGATTTTCCAGAGGATGAGATTTGCTTCATTACAATGAATCTCCTTGGGTCAAAAGTGCAACATGATGATTTCAGTCGATATACAGAAAAGGAACTGAAGGGGCTTAGGCAAGTCGTTCATCGTATGATTTCTGACTTCCAAACGTATTCCTGTGTCATTTTTGACGATCGGAAGGGGCTTGAAGAGAACCTTATCTCTCATATTAAGCCGACTTATTACCGCCTGAAATATGGTGTGCAAATTGCGAACGAATTATCAGAAAGCATCAAAGAAACTTATCAAGACATCTATCATTTGACCAAACGTGTGATGTTGCACTTAGAGTACTATGTAGGCCAGCCGATTCCAGATGAAGAAATCGCGTACATTACTTTACACTTTGGGGGTTGGCTTACAAAAGAAAAGAAGCAAGTGGAAACGAAATTCAAAGCAATCATCGTCTGTGAAAATGGAATCGGTACTTCTAACATGCTCAAGACACAATTGGAAAATTTGATTGCAGGGCTCGATGTCACCGCTACCCTTTCAATGCGGGAGTTCCGCACAAATAAGTATGATGCAGATGTCATTTTTTCAACCAACTTCATCAAACCGAAAAGCATTCCAGTCATACATGTACCGGCAATTTTATCAACGATTGAAAAAGAACACGTCATACAGAACATGAATGAACTCTTTGATGCGGATCATGCATCAAAGAACCTGACAGATCACGTGTTAGATATCGTAGAACGACACGCCACCGTACATGAAAAAGACGATCTAAAGAGAGAATTGACTCAGTTATTAGAGTCAAAGTCACCACGGACAAAGGAGCTAAGGAAACCAATGCTCAACGAACTACTGACAAAACAAACCATACAATTCAAAGACAAGGTGTCCAATTGGGAAGAGGCGATCCATGTCGCTGCCCAACCTTTGATCAATCAAGATTCCATCCGTTCGGACTATGTGGAAGCGATGATTGAAAATGTAAAGGATCTAGGACCTTATATCGTGATCGCTCCACGCATTGCAATACCCCATGCCCGTCCAGAAAAGGGTGTGGAACGGTTAGGGATGAGCTTGTTGCGATTGAAGGAGCCTGTTTATTTTTCCGAAAAGGAAAAACACCGAGCGCAATTGATTATCGTATTAGCTGCAATAGACAACCAAACACATCTTAAAGCGCTGGCACAGTTGACAGAGGTTTTATCAAATGAAGAGAATATCGATCGTTTAATCAGAGCCAATGATAGCGTAAGTGTACTTCAAGTGATTGATCAATCTGTAAAAGCTTAAAGAGGTTGTTCGAGTGGCTGAAAAATTAAGGGGGAATTTGAAAATGAAAAAAGTATTAGTCGTTTGTGGAAATGGTTTAGGAAGCAGCATGATCGTAGAAATGAATGTTAAGGCTGCCCTGAAGGAAATGGGTAAAGAGGCTGACGTATCTCATACTGACCTTTCAACAGCTAAGACTGAACAAGCTGATTTATTTTTAGGGTCAGAGGACATTATTGAGAGTTTAGAAGATGGAAAGAAAAATGTTGTCAAGCTTAAGAACCTGATGGATAAAAACGAGCTTCGTGCAGCACTAGAAAATAATTTGTAAGTCAATTTTGAAACGAAAGGGGCGTTACACATGGTTGATTTAATCATGAAGGATATATTAGGAACACCTGCAATTCTTGTTGGTTTATTCGCATTGATCGGTCTTATTGTACAACGTAAAAATTCCGGAGAAGTCGTGTCAGGTACACTGAAAACGGTCATGGGCTTCGTCATCCTGGGTGCAGGAGCAAGTGTACTTGTCCAATCATTAGGACAGTTCAGTAGTATGTTCAATAAAGCATTCGCCGTAGATGGGGTCATTCCGAATAATGAAGCAATTGTTGCTTTAGCTCAAAAAGGCTTTGGTACAGAAACGGCGATGATTATGTTGTTCGGTATGATTGCTAACATAATCTTTGCGCGTTTTACACCTTTTAAGTATATCTTTTTAACAGGGCATCATACGATGTTCATGGCCTGCTTGATCGGAGTCATCTTGACTACTGGAGGATTCTCCGGAGCTTCTATGGTCATCCTTGGAGCAATTATTCTGGGAGCATTGATGGTGCTATCCCCGGCCATGTTACAGCCTTTCACTCGTAAAGTAACAGGATCTGATGACTTTGCAATAGGGCACTTTGGGTCAATTGGTTATTACGTATCCGCTCTGGTCGGGAAAGCGGTAGGAAAAGGCTCTAGATCCACTGAAGAAATTAAAGTGCCTAAATCACTTGGGTTCCTGCGTGATACTTCCGTTTCAGTCTCCTTAACCATGGCAATTCTTTTCTTCGTCGTTGCAAGCTTTGCAGGACCTTCATTTGTTGAAGCAGAATTAAGTGGAGGGCAAAACTTCCTTGTCTTTGCCTTTATGCAAGGTCTTACTTTTGCAGCAGGAGTGTACATTATCCTTGCCGGAGTTAGAATGCTCCTAGGCGAGATTGTCCCAGCATTTAAAGGGATTGCTGATAAAATCGTACCGAATGCAAAACCAGCGCTTGATTGTCCAGCCATTTTCCCGTTTGCGAGTAATGCTGTCATCATCGGATTTTTCTTTAGCTTCATCGCTGGACTAGTAAGCATGTTATTCTTGCCATTATTAGGTTTAAAAGTCATCGTTCCAGGGTTGGTACCACACTTTTTCACGGGAGCTGCTGCCGGAGTATTCGGAAATGCAACTGGCGGACGAAAAGGGGCGATCTTCGGATCGATGGCCAACGGAGTAATGATCAGCTTTTTACCCGCGTTATTGCTTCCAGTACTTGGCTCCCTTGGATTTGAAGGGACGACATTTGGAGATGCAGACTTTGGCGTAGTCGGTATTGTTCTTGGAAACCTTATCCGATTAATTGAGTCCAATATGATTGTCTTTATTGCAATTTTAGGATTGATAGGCCTCCTATTCTTACTAGGATGGAAAACTAAGGCCAACAAGAGTAAAAATAATACTGAAGCCGCTTAAATTAGTTGTAATCATGTAACTGTGGAAGAGTCGAGTTATTGTCGGCTCTTCTCTTTTTACGTTTTTAAAATACATTTCATGATGGACATTCCACAAAAAACGTAACGGCGAAATATGTAAGCGGACTATAGTCTGTCTCCTGCCGAGGTGTGTCTTAATTACGTTATAAAAAAGGCCTTCCTTGTCCAGGGAAGGCCTGAGTTTTGTGTATCAAACATTTCTTAGTGCTTTTGAGATGGAATCATCGCCAGATAAAATTTCAAAAGTTTTGCTGTATGTGTTTTCTTGTTCAAGCGTTTCAAATAGAACATGAGCAACATCTGCTCTTGGGATTGATGATTTGTAGCCTAACGATACAGCAGCATCAATCTTGCCTGAACCTGGTTCATTCGTTAATCGTCCTGGGCGAACGATCGTGTAATCCAGGTTGGTTCCTTTGAGATATTCATCCGCACGGTTTTTAGCAGCATAATATGGCTTCATTGATTCCGGTGCATCTGCAAGCCTTTTTGGAATGATGGAACTCAACATGATGAATCGTTTCACGCCAAGTGATTTAGCAGTATCCATTGCTTTGATTGCGCCTTCCTGATCGATGAGGATTGTCTTGTCATAACCTGTATGTGCGCCAGACCCAGCTGTAAAAATAACTGCATCTGCACCAGCGACTGCATGTGAGAAGTCCTTCTCGAGATTTCCAGTAACGGTTTTTGCACTGAGCTTTTCCATCGTTGGAATCTGGTCTGTATCCCTTACCATTGCTGTTACTTCATGTTCACTTTTTCCGAGTAATTCAACGAGTTGTTTGCCGACTTGTCCATTAGCTCCAATGACGAGCACCTTCATTTTGTCATCCTCCTCGTATTATTCGTTCCTAACCTATTATAAACCCCGGAACTCCTTATTTAAAATTGTCTGTTTGGAACAGTTTCATAAGTACGAGCCTTATCTCTATAAAAAGAGCGAGGGACATTTCCCACGCTCAGCATACTTTGATTTTTGCCCTTAAAATGCGTCATCTTCCCTTGTTGTAGGATCGCTGATTCGGTTCGATGCTTCTGGGATATCATCGTAAACCGTAGGGTTGATATTATGAATCGAGCCATCGGCTAAGGCTTCAAATACTTCATAAAGCGGGGCTTTGACCGTTTCCTTTAGCATACCGCTTTGTTTTTGACCCAGGGTTTGGCTTTGCCCTTTAATTTCAATCAGCATGATAGCGGCATCATTCAGAGCAAATGCACCAAGTGACGTTCCTGGAAGATTTACGTCAGGATACTTTTGAATGGCTCCGTAATGGGAGTTTCCTCTTTGTAAAGTAAGGTAGGTGAGGGCATTCACCTGTTTTCCTAATTTAAGTGCGTCCGCATCTACGTCGTATTCCTTTCCTGTAAAAGGATCTGTATATGTTTCTGTCGCCACTACTGCCGCAAGCTGGACTGGAACGGAACGATCATCCTCTTCTGACAGCTTATTAAAGCCGCGGTGGTGGACATCGACATACACATCCGGTTGGAATTCCTGGAACACATTTGTTATGGTTCTTGCTTCGGCTGTCACATAATAACCACCGTAATTGCTGTTGTTTGTAGCTTCGTTATTTAAAAAAGTTGTGACTACCGATTTATTTAAGTCTTCGATAGCAAAATCCAAGTTTGGATTATAATCGCGGTTTTGATCATACCCTGGTATTCCATAAACGATGCGGCCATTGTTATTTTGCGCACGTTCACTTCCATCCTCGTTATAGTACCATGGTGATTCCGTGTCTGCAGGAAGGCCGATTTCTTCTGGTGTCCACGTCTGGTGTGTATAACGGATCGGGTACCATTTCCCTTCGTATTTGTTGTCGTTACCTTCCGGGTTGATTCTCGGCATGATCCAGATCGAAACATTTTCAAGGATATCATTCACACTCTGGCTTTCAGATGAAAGCTTTTGAATGATATCGATCGCGGCTTCTGTCCCGATTTGTTCATTGCCATGGATTTGGGTTGTAATCAGGATTCTTTTTTTATCGGGGTCTGCATCCCCAAACTTTGCGACATATAACGGTTCTCCTTTAGTTTCTTCCGTTGCATAGCCATCTAGTGTTTGATTCGAATAACCAGCTACCTCAAGCTTCATTTTTCCTTTTGAAGATTCTTCAAGTTTTTTCAATGTATCATATAATTCTTGGTTCGTCATAAAGTTCGACAGTGAAATGTTTTGTTCATTTTCAATATATGGACCGTTTGGGTTTGTTTGTGGGTCTGCAAAAGCCGGTGTTGATACAACCGTTGATAGCAAGAATGCTGCAGGAATTAGTACTTTTGTTACTTTTTTCATTGTTCAGTCCTCCTTGATATTATTTAGATTCGCGGAAATTTAGGGTATCGAAATAAATGAGTAAAAAAATTTAAACATCTATCGAACAGATAGTTACACCTCCTATTCAGGTTTAAAATTCTAAATATTCTATACATGAATTTTATAGTTTCAAAAAATGAGTGTACATAGGGAAAATCTACCGATTAACGCTTTACTATAATACAGGATAAAAGACTGCAAGAACTGTTCAAATATAATGAAAGATACGAATTTCCTCCTTGTTATTGTTTGGAAATTGAAGGATCGAAGTGACCAATGGCACAGTTCGATTGGATTGTCGAAAACATGGAAAAATGATGCTCAAAAAACCCTGATAATCGGGGGTAAATTACTTTTATTTTCCCAATATCCAATCAGCAGGATTATCCTATTTTTTCATGAATATTTACAAGGAGTTTACAATTTAAAGGAGGAGTAGGATGAAATTAAAAAGGTTTGCTGTATTGTCACTCGCCGCGTCTTTAACACTTTTTCCAATGGTTGGAGGTGCTGCCGCTAATGGTCAACTAGAGTCGCCTGAAAAATCACCAGCCGTCAATGCCACAGTTGAAAAAGGAAGCTATGAACTGGGGGAAGTCCTTGTAAAGTTTAAAGATCAGGCTGATAAGGCAGCTAAAAGTAAGGCTCTGAAAGCTGTCGGTGCTAAAGTAGTTCCAGATGAGGATGCTGTGAAATCGCCATTTAAAGTGTTGAAGGTTGGTAATGTTGAGGCGGTTGTGAAAGCATTAGAAAACAATCCGAACGTAGAATATGCTGAGCCGAACTACACGCTCAAGGCAACATGGACACCAAATGATACGTATTACAGCGGTTATCAGTACGGACCACAGAACACATATACAAACTATGCATGGGACATTACACGAGGTAGCAGTGGTCAGGAGATTGCTGTCCTAGATTCTGGAGTCGATTATAATCACCCCGATCTAAACGGGAAAACGATTCGTGGTTACGATTTTGTCGACAATGATTGGTATCCGATGGACTTGAACGGCCATGGTACACACGTTGCAGGAACAGCAGCGGCAGAGACGAACAATTCGACGGGTATTGCAGGAATGGCTCCGAATACTAGTATCCTAGCAGTTCGGGTTTTAGATGCGAATGGAAGCGGTTCATTAGCTGATGTTGCAGACGGAATCCGCTATGCTGCTGATGCTGGTGCAGAGGTTATCAATCTTTCGCTCGGGTGTAACTGTGATACACAGGCAATGGAAGACGCAGTGAATTATGCTTGGAACAGCGGAACTGTTGTCATAGCGGCTGCAGGGAATGATGGCGTTAGTACGACATTCGAACCAGCTTCTTACGCAAATGTGATTGCAGTTGCAGCTGTTGACAGCAGAGATCGTATTGCTAACTTCTCCAACTACGGATCGTGGGTAGATGTAGCCGCACCAGGTGTGGACATTGCTGCTACGTATCCGGATAATCAATATGTGTATATGTCTGGTACATCGATGGCTTCCCCACATGTTGCGGGACTAGCTGGGCTTTTAGCGGGACAAGGAAGAAATAATGCTCAAATCCGTGCGGCAATTGAACAAACTGCTGATAATATCAGAGGAACTGGTTCTGACTTCGCACATGGACGAATCAATTCTTATGATGCTGTAAGATACTAAGATTGTTAATATAATTGGTTAATAGAGTAGGGTGGGTCCTTGGATATCAAGGTCCACCCTACTTTTTTGTCATGCCCGCGTACGGTAAGAAACGGTTTTTATCCTTATTGACTTAATTGCTTCTCAATACTTCCATCGGTAATGTGCAGCGATCGGTGTACTGAAGGACGTCAGCTTAACTTCAGATGCAAAGGGCTCGTTATTTTGAATGACATAAGGAGTTCCGTCCTTTGCCCGCTTATCTGAAATGATGACAACGTGATGGTATCCATCTAAGAACATGACAACATCACCTGGCTGCCATTTCTTCAGGTTCTCAATATTTCCTGGAATGAGTTCAGTCGTTAACGATTCTGTAAAGCGTTCAAAATAGACATGTTGATTCGGAACCCGTCGGAAATCGATGTTCGGGTCAGGGTTCCCATTTACTCTCGGGTACAAGTCCGTATGAGCCGCAATATCCTGATCAATCAGATCCTTCAAATTGATATCTGCGCCAAGCAAGCCTCTCCAAATGACATCGGTACAAACGCCTTCATCATCAGGCGGATACCCTCCATTATAGTAGGCACTTTGATATTCTGTCCGTTGCTCAACTTCCTCACGAGCTGCATTGACGATATCGATTGGATCCGCAATTCCATTTTCGTTCCGGTCAACAGTTGTATACGTATCAGGTACGTGAACCGTCTTTTTAAAAGGATTGTCAATATGAATGCCAAGTGTATCTAAAATGATCCCATCTCTGAAAAGGCAAACGAAGGCGATAAGACCGACAAATAATAGAGAGAATAAGACCTTAAGTATTTTTTTCATCTGCATTTTTACCCACCTTTTGTTACTTTGAACCTATCATCTATTATGACGATGAACATATAAATAAAGTTCCCTCCTTTTAATTAGGTCGAAAAATGAAAGCGGACTATAGTCTGCCTCCTGCCGGGTTGTGTAAGAAATTCGATGTAATTTTTTGCACCTTTTCCTTTTTATGAATCACTTTTTGTAACACCTGCTGTTGTAGAGTGACAAAATATTCAACATTTTTTTATAATCTTAGAAACGCAATTAAAAGAGGGCTGACTCGTTAACATGAGTCCAGCCCACACTATGTATTTGTTTGCAGTTTAGAATGCAATCAGCTATCCTGTTTCGCTATTTCTTGCCTTAAGAAGAGTTTGATTTCGGTTTCAGTGATTCCTGATTTCAAAGCTTCCATGATCAAATTTACCCACTCCGGATCAAGCTTTTCCTTTTGATGAACCATTTGCTTTTCCATTTTATCCCCCTAAAATACAAACCGTATTCCAGGTAACCCAGCCGTCATCGTTCAGGAACATTAGACCTGTGGCTTTGCGTCCCTAACTTTCATTAGGTTTGCCTTTAGCTGAATAAATTCAATTTAAAAACATGTACGTTGTGAGTCACTAAGTTGGAGAGTTAATTTGTACATGATGAACCAGTGGCATAACGATCAGCTATATTTTGGAAAGCGCATGATGAATAAGTGCTACATCTAGTGTACTAGTTAGTGTGGTCATATAAATAGTGACAATCGGTCATTGAATTGGTCATATAAAAATGACCGGAAAAATGCCATTGTGACGAGTAGTGAGATGGTTCAACATGAAGACTTATGATTCCAGTTTTTTTGACAACAAAAAGCGCCAGCTGAATGGCGCGGATAATACGTTTACATAGTATAAGGATCAAACAATCGGTATCGAGAATTCGAGGGCAAAGCCCATTTGGTCACTTGAAGTAATCATGAGTTTACCGTTTTGTTCCTCCAGCCTTTCTTTGATTGAAGTTAGACCGAACCCAAACGTTAGCTCATTTATGCCAACCCCATTATCCGAGAGCGAAAAGTGTAGATTGTTTTCTGAATCGATATATAAGCTGAAAATGAACTTTGTACAGCCTCCATGGCGGATTCCATTTGTCAATCCTTCCTGCAAGGTGTGATAAACAACTTTTTCAATTGTTGGAGATAGGTTGTTAACGGTATCTTCAATAAGGGAATCAACTTTAATGCTCGTTGTCATTTCCGTCATTTCGATTAACTTGTTCAGAGAAGGAATAAAAAGGATTGGCTCGTTATTTTCTTTTAGTGTGTGAACCGTTCCTCGGATATCGTTCAACCCTTTTTGAATCAGTTGTTGGGAAAGGTCCATTTTATCAATGGCTAGCCGGACATCCTTACCGACAACCTTTTTTGCAACTTCAATCTGTACACTTGTCGTGGTTAACATATGCCCGAGAATGTCATGCAGTTCTCTGGCAATTCGGCTTCTTTCCAGGAAGATCGACTTTTCAGCAAGCATTGCAGCTGTCTCAAATTGAGCTTGTTCCAAATCCTTTGTCCGCTTACGAACCTTTTCTTCAAGAGTTACGTTTATCTCCTCTAAATGTTTGGTCATTTGTTCAACCCGCTGGAAAGACTTTGCAAATTTCAATGATAGATTTACTGATTGTGAAATGATCAGAAGAAAGAATCCAATCGGCAGGAGATCCACTGTGTATATAACACCAGCATAATATAGGACATCGTTTATTGTACAACCTAAGAATATTAATCCTGTTATGCTGCTGATCAGTGCTGCATTTCGTTTGCGGATACATGCAAGGACCTGGACGTATTGAATGTATACCAGCAGCAATAAAAGAAATATCTCAAAGGCTGACAGCGTTTCTGTGAATAGTTTGGCAGGAAAGCATATGACGAACAGACTGAAAAGAATGGAAACGCTGCTCGCAAAGTAGTAGATGTACTTGTTCATTTCAGCTGGGAACATGGATCGGATGAACGAGACACCTAAAAAAGCTCCGAAATACACCGTTAAATATTCAAGCTTTAACGCAAGGTACCAGTTGAAGTTCGGAAACCATTCGATCAGATACATTTGGTCGACGATAATTGCCCGGAGTGCACCGATGAAGCACAGTAACCCGAAATAAAGTGAGGATTTGTCCTTTGTCCGTTTGACAAAGAGTACGATATGGTAAAAAGCCATAATGACAAGACTTCCGAAAACAAAGATGTTCAACGCGACCTTGTCCTGCTTCATATCGATAATTTGATCGGGACTGCCTAATATGATTTCTTGTATGATTCCGCCTTCCGAGTGAGAGAAGTTGGCGATTTGTAGAAGAATCGAGGTATTGTCTCTTGCACGAAAGGTGATTACGTTCGGTTTATATCTAGGGGAGGCGTTCTGTTTGCTTGTTCCGACGGTTCCGTTCTCAGCAGTAAGCTGTCCATTCACCCATAACCGGTACGAAGTATCGATCGTCGGAATGTACAATGCCATGAGTTGTTCTTCAGTATCTACATCCATTCGTACCGATAAATGATAGGTAGCATAGCCTTCACCAGTCAAGGTTTCACTATGGTACAGTAGACCATTCCATATTGAAGGAACCTTAATCATTAGAGGTGAATATGAAGTTAAATCATCGTTTGGATCCAATAGGTGGTGCCAATAAAATGCCCATTCACCGTTTAGCTTCACAGCTCCGTCTTCTGGTGGGACCCAATCTGTCAGGTCGATTACACCGTTTTTTGCCGCAGCGAATCCATTGTTTTTGGTTTCACTGCAACCCGTCAATATGAGTAAGAACATCATTATCATAAAGATACGCTTTTTCATAAGCAACCCCTTAATCCATCTAGCATTCTTATGACTGAACCTTATGAAGTAAGGATGTTTTTGATTTTGGCAATTGCTTCTGTCCTGTTATGGACATCAATTTTTCGGTAGATCTCCGTTATGTAATTTTTAACCGTTCCGTTGCTGATATAAAGTGACTTTGCGATGTCTTTGTTGTTCATTCCCTGGTAAAGCAGGTAGGTGATTTCCAGCTCGCGATCGGTCAGGACAATACCTTTTTCCTTGAGCGTTTTCTTTTTCACATCGAATTGTGCTTGGGAGGAAAGCTGGAGCAATTTATTCGCGAGCTTGGAAGCAATTTCACTTTGAATAATGAGTTGTCCTTTGAGTGCATCACGGATTGCTTCAATTAATTTATCGTAATTCATGCCTTTTAACAGAAAACCATTTGCACCATAAGCTAGTCCTTCAATAATGTATTGTTCATCAGCAAAGGTGGTTAACAGTAATACGATCGTATCAGGCATATGCATTTTAATCATTTTCGTACATTCAATCCCATCCATTTTCGGCATTTTGATGTCCATGACGATAACTTCAGGTTTAAGCTGGGCAATTTTTTCTAATGCCTCTATTCCATTTTCGGCAGTCCCGACGACTTCCATATCCTCTTCTAAATCAATGACAATCTGCAAACCTTCCTTCATCAGTGTTTGGTCCTCAGCGATAAAGATCGAATGTGTTTCCATGGAATCATCTCCCAAAATTCATTACTACTAACCCTTGTTATATTTAAGAATGATGTATAATGATAGAAAATTCAAACATTATTTTACAAATTTTACGGACTTGTGACTTATTTTTTGATTGAATAGGGAAAAAAATCGGGAAATATGTTGGTTTTCAAGGATTGCAGGATATCGAAAAATGAAAGCGAACTATAGTCCGTCTCCTGCCGGGTTTTAGGTTGTCAAGTTGTGATGGCTTTGCTCAGGAATTGCAATTTTAGTAGTAGTGGGGAAAGTTTGTTTTGAAAAATTAGGTTATACCCGACAAAGATAAATAATAGATTTATAAAAAAATATTTCAAATAGTCTTGCAATTATAAAAATTATATATTATTATGTGGTCAAGCGTATATGTAAACGTTTACATATGAAAAATAAAAACCAGCGAACATTTTTTTACTCGAGTGTGTAAACGTTTACACAAAATGGCATTTAAATTTTTTTATGATATGTGTAAACGTTTACACAAGAAAGGAGACATAAATTGGCGAGTATAACGATTAAAGATATTGCCAAAGAAACAGGCGTTTCAATAGCTACAGTATCAAGAGTTTTAAACAATACAGGATATGCAAGTGAAGAAATTAGAGAAAAAGTGCTTTCGACTGCTATGAGGCTTAATTATTTACCAAATGCAGTCGCAAGAAGCTTGAAAAATGAGAAAACCAATACAATCGGTGTTGTCATTCCGGATATCACCAACTCGTATTTTATGCAAATTTCAAAAGGGATTGAAGATACGATTCATCAATATGGCTATAACCTAATCTTTGGAAGTGGAAATGAACATTCAAAAAAAGAAAGTGAAATGTTACAAGTTTTATTTGAAAAGAGAGTCGATGCAATCGTTTTGGCAACCTCAGGTGGAAATGAAGAAATTATTGAAAAGATTAAAAAAAGCGGTATTCCGATCGTATTAATCGATAGAAAAATAAATGGGAAAGAACATGATTTAGATCTAGTTATAGAAGACAATATCGAAGCCGCATATGAGTTGACAAAACATTTATTGGACTTAGGACATACTCGGATCGGAGTAGTTAACGGATCCTTAACAGTCAGTACTGGTATTGAGCGTTATCGTGGATACCAAAAAGCGATTCAAGAAAAAGGGATCACAGAAGACCCTAAACTGATTTTTAACGGTGGATTTATCGAATCTGATGGTAAGGAAGCGGTGGATCGATTCTTACAACTGGCTTCTAAGCCAACTGCGATTCTTTCTTTTAATAACACGATGACTTTTGGAGTTCTTCTCCAATTGATTAGCAAAGGATACGAAATTCCTGAGGATATCGTTGTTGCTTCGTATGGTGAAGTGGAGGCAGCAAAATTACTAAAATCACAAGGTATTACGTATACGAACCAAATACCGTATGAAATGGGTGTCCGGACAGGGGAAATACTGATTGATCGATTGATTAACTCTATTCAAGGACCGATCCATGAAGTCTTCAAACCTACCATTAATTTTAACGAACAAACCAAATTCAGTAACTGATAAAGGGAGGAAAAGATGGATACTTTGCTGCATTTAAAGAGGGTCATTGAAGAGGAAGCATCGGCGATCCAAGCTCTATTAGGGCAAATTAATCAAAGTTATGAAGATGCTTTCAATCTGATTTCAACATGCCAGGGTAAAGTTGTAGTTTCAGGTGTAGGAAAATCAGGCCATGTAGGTAAGAAAATTGCAGCCTCTCTTGCAAGTACAGGTACTCCGGCGTTCTTTGTACACAGTACAGAAGGGGTTCATGGAGATTTGGGTATGATTACTAAATCAGATGTCGTCATTCTTATTTCAAATAGCGGAGAAACTAAGGAAGTACTTAATCTTATACCATCTCTCAACAAAATCGGCAGTAAATGTATTGCGATTACATCAAAACCCGATTCCACGCTCGCTCAAGCTTGTGATGTTGCTCTTACCTATCAATATGATCATGAGGCAGATCTTCTCGGGTTAGCACCTACAACTAGTTCCACTATTACTCTTGTTATTGGGGATGCTCTAGCAATTGCACTGTCTACTAGTAAGAATTTCAGTAAAGAAGATTTCCATTTATCGCACCCCGGTGGAAGTTTAGGTCAGCAATTATCAAAACCAAAAAAGTCTTAAGAAGGATGTAGATCTTGTGAACATACTAGTTATTGGTAGTTTTATGATGGATTTGGTGGTAAGAACACCTCGTGCGCCTCAAAAAGGGGAAACAATTATCGGAACACACTTTTCAAGATATCCAGGTGGAAAAGGTGCTAACCAGGCTGTCTCAGCTGCTAGGCTTGGGGGCGACGTAACGATGGTTGGCATGCTGGGGAATGATAGTTTTGGTGATGATATTTTGGAAGAATTACAAATCAACCAAATCAATACAAAATTCATTTTACGAGATAATACTAGTTCCACTGGCATTGGCTTGGTCACCGTTGAGGAAGATGGTAACAACCGGATTGTGATTGTTCCGAGTGCAAATTTGAATTACCGACCGACTGATCTTGTGAATGTTGAGAGTCTTATTGAAAAAGCAGATATTTTATTGGTTCAACTTGAAATGGATATATCGGTAACAGAGGAAGCTATATCCTGTGCCAAGCAGTATGGAGTTCCAGTCATTCTTAATCCAGCACCTGGAAGAAAGTTAGAGGATCATTTATTCGAAAAAGTCACTTACCTAACACCAAATGAAACCGAGGCAGAACTTCTTACTGGAATAAAAATTAATTCAATAGAAGATGTAAAAGAAGCAGGAAATGTTTTATTAAGTAAAGGTGTTGAAAACGTTGTAATCACAATGGCAGATAAGGGAGCGCTTATTGTCAATCAACTTGGATCCTATCACGTTCCTGGATACCCTGTTGATATTAAAGATACGGTTGCAGCTGGAGATGCGTTCAATGGGGGACTAGCAATTGGAGTTGCAAGTGGTAAATCTTTAAAAGACGCGATCCATTTTGCGAATGCAGTTGGCGCGTTAACAGTCACAAAGGAAGGGGCGATACCATCCGTTCCTTATCTAAACGAAGTACAAGAGTTTATTAAAAAATTTGAAGCAAGTAATAAGGTTAATTAATCAAAAAATAAGTTTATCAACCCTCGAAAATGACGGGGAGGAGTGTCCATGAAGAAAAAGGGTTTTAAACAACGCATGACAAGAGAATCGTTAACCGCATATGGGTTTTTACTTCCAAATTTAATTGGATTGACGGTCTTTATTTTTGTACCTATGGTTTACGCATTTTATGTCAGTCTTCATGATTGGAATGCGTTATCACCAAAAGTTTTTATAGGTTTTGATAACTATTTTAGACTTGCAGAAGATAAAGCCTGGTGGAAATCGGTTTATCGAACATTCATTTTTACGATTATTTATGTTCCAGCATTATATGGTTTATCACTGTTTTTTGCAGTAGCGATTAGCTCTCTAAGAGGAAAAGTAGAAGGATTTGCCCGAACGATGTTCCTGTTGCCTTATGCGATCACTTCGGTTATATCCGCAGTAATCTGGATGTTCTTATATAACCCTCGAAATGGTGTGATCAATCAATTTTTGGAACTAGTCGGTCTTCCGGGACAAAAGTTTCTAGGGTCAACAGATGAAGCATTGATTTCGATTATTGTGGTTATCTTATGGATCAACTTAGGTTATAACATGATGATTTTCCTCGCTGCAATTAAAGAAATACCAAATGACTATTACGAAGCGGCACGTATTGATGGGGCAAAAGGGTGGCAGTCATTCTTGCATATTACCTTCCCATTGATTCGAGAAACGAGCATTTTTATTTTAATTGTTACAACAATCGGATCCTTTCAGGTTTTCGACCAGATAATGGTCATGACCAAGGGAGGCCCTGCTAATTCGACCGAAGTGAGTGTTTTGTATATTTACCAACAGGCATTTGAATTCCTTGATATGGGATATGCCTCTGCTTTAGCGGTTGTCTTGTTCTTAATTATTTTTTCTCTATCACTCGTTCAACTCAAGATTTATTCTAAACAGGATTAAGGGGGGGAGAAAGTGAAAAAACCGAATCTCCTATTAGTTACTATGATCTTTATTATTGGGATCTTGATGATTGCCCCAATTTATTTTCTCGTGATTAGTTCTTTTAAACAACCACAAGACGTTTTTAGTACAAGTGTAAATCTATCAACTTTAACATTAGATAACTTTAAAGCAGTCTTTGAGACTAACATACTTCATGCCATATGGAATTCGTTCATTGTTTCAACGGTAGTGACAGTTGTTGCATTACTTTTTCATTCAATGTCAGGTTACGCGTTAGCTCGTCTCAATTTCCCGTGGAAAAAACAAATATTTGCTTGGATGATTAGTACGTTGATGATCCCTTTTACAATCATCATGATCCCTCTTTATATGGTTACGAAAACGTTAGGAATGAGTAACTCTTATGCTGGATTGATCATCCCGATGATTTTTAACGCATATGGTATCTTTCTTTTCCGGCAATTTTACCGTGAGTTTCCGAAAGAACTTGAAGAAGCAGCTTATATGGAAGGGTTATCGATCGCTGGGACTTTCTTTCGCCTCGTACTGCCTTTATCTAAATCGATTATCGTTCCGTTGACCATTGGTTTCTTTACGTTTAACTGGAATAACTACTTATGGCCTTTAATCATTACTCAAGATGAAGATTTAATGGTCGTACAAGTCGCTTTAGCAAACATTGTAGGTGGAGGATATGAAACGCCGTGGAGTATCGTCCTGGCAGCTGCTTTACTTGGAGCGATTCCAACGTTCTTACTGTTCTTCTTTATGCAAAAGCATCTTGTCGAAGGTATCAAAATGACTGGAATCAAGTAGACGAATCTACCTTTGCGCAGTCGGTGAACAAATGCATGCTCAGCGGGCACAATTGTACGTTCGGCGTCACCATTAGATCAAATTGACTTAAATTTGAAGGGAGAAAGCTTCATGACTTTTTTAGGAACTTCGCTTAGAGACTTATACAGAGAAAGAGACAGTAAGAGAAAAAGAGATTCAAGCTATGATAAAACTGGTGGAAATAAGGACTATTTTGTCTTCAAGCCTGGCGAAAAACAAACGATCTCTAATATCTCGGGGTCTGGGTGTATTACTCATATTTGGATGACGATGGCCCCTCTGACCGATAATTCAGAAGAATATCTTCATAGAAAAGTTGTAATAAGAATGTATTGGGATGATGAAGAAAATCCAAGCGTACAAGCACCAATTGGGGATTTCTTTGGAATGGGTCACGGCATAACAAAAAATTACTCATCTGCCCCCTTAGCAATGAGTCCAGAAGATGGTCGGGCATTAAATTGCTATTTTCCAATGCCGTTTTCAAATAACGCTCGTATAGAAATTGAGAGTGAAGCTGATGAGCCTATCAAATTTTATTTCTATATCGATTATGAACTTTACGATCAACCAATTGATAGCTCTTTACGATTCCATGCTTTTTGGAAGAGGGAGGTGACGAAAGGAATTGAGGATAATATTTCAAACACACTCTTTTCATTTGATGGAAAAAATACTTCTGGAGAAGAAAACTACACCATTTTAGAAACGAATGGAAAGGGTCATTATGTTGGTTGCAACCTGAATATTCACAATCTTAGATTCACACAAGAGTGGAATTGGTACGGGGAAGGCGACGATATGATTTTCATTGATGGAGAGAAATGGCCGCCGACCTTGCATGGGACAGGAATGGAAGATTACTTTAATACAGCTTGGTGTCCGCAACAGGAAGTTTCTACTCCTTATCATGGAATTATTTTAGGGGGAGGACCGAACTGGTCAGGTAAGATTTCTGCTTACAGATATCATATTCAAGATCCAATTACATTTGATAAATCAATAAAAGTGACTATTGAACATGGTCACAATAATCACCGAAGTGATGATTATTCAAGTACTGCATACTGGTACCAAACAGAACCACATACTGCTCAGCCGGACATTTTACCTGTAAGGGATCGTCTGCCTTTACCAGACGTTTTACCTTTTAATGAGGAAGATAAGAAGAAGTGCTTCGATTATTAGGGGATGTTCAACAAGCATGGTTACTTGTAATTTAAAAAACTATTAGTAGGGGGAAGTCTAATGAAACGTTGGAAAGTATTCTTTGCGTGTAGTTTGGCATTAATCATGATTTTCCAGGCAGGTTGCAGTAGTAGTAAAACAAGTTCAGAGGATGTAGTTACACTTAGTTTTTGGGATTTCCATTCCGAATCACAAAAAGATTTCTTTGCAGATCTAGTAAAAGAATATAACGCCTCACAAGATAATGTGAAAATCGAATTCAAATCGTTCAACCAAAGTGATTATGGTACAACAAAGTTACCGGTTGCTTTTGCCAATGGGGAGGGACCAGACATCTTTATGGTCAATCCAGGGGACTTTTTGAAATTTGCAGATGCTGGGATCCTGGCAGACCTTAACCCTTATTTTCCGGAAGGTGTGAAAGAAGATTTTCTTCCCGCCTCAATAGAAGCTGTTACTTATGAAGATAAAGTGTTAGCGCTCCCGTATGAACTAGAATTACTCGCACTTTTCTATAACAAAGATATGCTGGCTGATGCCGGTGTCGAGGTACCGAAAACGTGGGATGAGCTTTCATCTGCCGCGGAAAAATTAACAACGGATGAAGTTGCTGGGTTGATTTTACCGACTGATAAAGCGACTTACTTGAATTTCATATGGTATCCGTTCTTATGGCAACAGGGAGGCAGTGTGCTAACTGAAGATAAAACGGCCTCTAACTTTGATTCACCAGAAGTTGTAAAAGCATTGGATTATTGGGGGAGCTTCTTCCAAGAAGGTTCATCACCTGCAAAATTACAGCGAGGTCCTTGGGAGATAGGACATGTTGGTGAAGAAACAGCTGCAATGCAAATTGTAGGTACATGGGATGTTCCCGCATTAGAAAGAGAATTCCCGGATGTTAATGTAGGAGTAGCACCGATTCCAATTCCGGAGGGTGGAAAACAAGCAACAGCAGCAGGTGGTTATAAGTTTGCAGTCAATTCAAAAAGTGAGCATGTAGAGGAAGCGGCAAAATTCGTTATGTGGGCTTTTGGTGATGAAGATACATCACACGCTCTAGAATGGTGTACGGATGTTAAATTTGCATATTCACCTAGAAAATCAGTAATTGAAGCAGGGCAAGAAACATATAATAGCGGCCTTCAAAAGGTATTTACAGATGAGATTTACGAGACAGCTATTCCTGAACCGAGTTTTAATGCCAAAACAGTTGACATTATCGGAACTGCACTGCAAGAGGTCATGTTTGGAGATGTGAGCGGTGAAGATGCTGCCAAAAAAGCACATGAAAAAATAAATGAATCTCTAGGAAATTAGCAAAGTTAATTTAATTCCTAGTTATAACACTGAGAGGCTGACTCATAAGTGTCTGGCTACCTCCATAACTGGGGTGCCTGACACTTTGCTTTTGAGTCAACCTCTTTTCAAAAGGTGCCTGTCACTCCCCGATATTTGTCGGAATATGGAAGGCGCACATGGTTAAGTTAAATTGGTCATAGAGAGGGGAGTTTTAATGAGAATCATTAGATATTTAAATTCATCGGAAAAAAAAGTTCTCGCGGCTATTACTGTTGAAAACCGTGTATATGACTTACCGTACCATGACTTTTTGGAACTAGTTCGAGCTGCAGAAGAAAAGAAGGTTCAGCCTGTTACATTAGTTGAACAAGTTATAGAACAATCATTGCCTCTTTCTGATTCTCCTGAAAAGCTGAAGGTGCTTGTTCCGGTTGAAGCTCCAGAAGTATGGGCTTCAGGAGTCACATACGAAAAAAGCAAGGAAGCTAGAAACTATGAATCTACTAATGGAGAGGATGATGCTAAAAGCTTCTATGACAAAGTTTATACAGCTGATCGCCCTGAGCTCTTTTTTAAGTCCACAGCTGATCGGACGATTGGACCCGGTGATCCAGTCTATTTGCGAAGTGATTCCGAGTGGCAGATTCCTGAACCTGAATTGGGGTTGGTTTTGGACTCGGAAGGCAATATTCTAGGGTTTACCGCTGGGAATGATATGAGCTGCCGCGATATTGAAGGAGAGAATCCTCTTTATCTCCCGCAGGCAAAAATATGGAGGCACTCTTGTGTAATCGGTCCAGCCATTCGTTTGGTGGAAACGGTAAAAGATCCTTACGACTTCCAGATCACTTGCCGTATTTTTAGAAATGAACAAAACGTTTTTGAAGGTTCCGCGAGTGTCGGTCAGTTGAAAAGAAGGCTGGAGGAGTTAACCTCGTATCTCGTAAAAGAGAATGTTGTGTTTCCTGGCACCATTTTGTTGACTGGAACGTGCATCGTCCCTCCAAATGATTTTACACTCCTGGAGGGGGATTATATTGAAATTGAAATACCAGGAATCGGTGTATTGAGTAATCCAGTCTTGAGTCAGGTTACACAGAGTATTGGATCGCAACGTGTTTAAAATCAACGAGAGGAGGCGCCGGATTTGGCAAAACGACAAACCTTAATGATGAAGCCAATTGATAACGTAGCGGTTGCTTTAACTCCAATTAAAAAAGATACCGTTCTACAGGTAACCTGTCAGGACAAAACGTTTTCGGTGGTATTACAAGACGATATTGATTTTGGGCATAAGTTTGCAGTGGTAACGATCCAAAAAGAACAAGATGTCAGGAAGTATGGAGAAGTGATCGGGGTAGCATCTTCTGAAATTCAGGCAGGCGAACACGTTCATATTCATAACGTAGAAGGAAAAAGAGGACGGGGGGATAAAGTTGGAAGAGAACACAATGCAACTCATGGGATATAGACGTCCGGATGGAAAAATCGGCATTCGTAATCATGTGCTCATATTACCGACTATCACTTGTGCGACACAGGCAGCGCAACGTATTACAGAGTTAGTTGATGGAGTGGTTACATTTATTCACCAACATGGTTGTGCGCAAGTAGGGGTCGATTATGAACAAACCTTTCGTACATATGCCGGTATGGGTAAAAATCCAAACGTATATGGGGTTGTTGTATTAGGTCTCGGATGCGAAACTCATCAAGCAAGAAGTGTGGCAGATGATATACGGGAGTGCGGAAAACCGGTTGAAGTCGTTTCAATCCAGGATCATGGCGGAACATTAACCGCCATTGCGGAAGGTGCAAAAGTGGCCGCTAAAATGGTGCAGGATGCTTCCATGCAAATGAAAGTCCCATTTGAATTTAATGAACTAATCGTCGGAACGGAATGTGGTGGGTCAGATGCATGCTCAGGATTATCGGCTAATCCAGCTGTTGGTGCAGTGAGCGATATGATTGTCGATCGTGGAGGTACTGCGGTATTGGCCGAGACTACTGAATTGATCGGCGCGGAGCATTTACTTGCCGAACGAGCGGTGGATGACCAGGTATCCAAGAGAGTTTATGAAGTTATCAATGCGATGGAAAACCGAGCAATTCAAATGGGAGTAGATATTCGAACAGGAAACCCCAGTCCTGGGAATGTGAAAGGTGGACTCACAACATTAGAAGAAAAGTCACTTGGCGCTGCAACAAAAGCGGGAAGCCGCCCTCTTCAGGAATTGGTGAATTACGCAGAAGTTCCAAACAAAAAGGGGCTAGTTTGGATGGATACCCCGGGTCATGATATTGAACAATTAACCGGGATGGTAGCCGGAGGGGCTCAAGTTGTGTTGTTTACGAGTGGCCGTGGTACTCCAACCGGTTCTCCTATTGCGCCAGTATTGAAGATTTCAACGAATACAACGTTGTTTGAACGGATGTCAGAAAATATTGATTTAAATGCCGGTTCTATCGTGGAAGGAACAGAAACCGTCAACGAGGTAGGGCAACGGATATTAAATGAGATCAAGTTAACATGCTTAGGAAAAAAGACAAAATCTGAAATTTTAAAGCAACACGACTTTGGAATTTGGCGAATTGGACCGACGTTTTAAAGGACTTTTTATATAAATTTTCGCCAAAAGAAAGGACTGAGTGTAAATGACTGTCGAGACAACTGTAAAGACGTACGACAATTATATAAATGGCACATGGACCAGTGGTGAAACCAACCAAGTAGAAAATAGTTATAATCCGGCTAATCCAAGTGAAGGGATTGGAGCCTATCACTTATCATCCGAACAAGATGTGAATAGTGCGGTGGAAGCTGCGAAGGCCGCCAGCAAAGCTTGGAGAAAATTAGCAGGGGCACAACGTGGTGATTACTTATATCAAGTGGCGAATGCCATTGAAAAGAATTTAGATGATATTGCTGAAACGATGACAAGAGAAATGGGGAAGACACTACCAGAATCAAAGGGAGAAACCGCTAGAGGAGTAGCAATCCTTCGTTATTTTGCTGGAGAAGGGATGCGTAGTGTTGGCGATGTCATTCCATCGACAGATCAGGAAGCACTTATGTATACGACCCGCGTTCCGTTAGGAGTAGTCGGTGTCATTACCCCGTGGAACTTCCCGGTGGCTATTCCAATTTGGAAAATGGCTCCTGCCCTCATTTATGGGAATACGGTTGTCATTAAGCCAGCACAAGAAACAGCTGTGACAACGACAAAAATTATTGAGTGTTTTAATGAGGCCGGTTTGCCTAACGGTGTCGTGAACTTGGTAAATGGAAAAGGATCAGTAGTTGGGCAACGTCTCATTGATCACCCAGATGTAAAAGGATTGACTTTTACCGGTTCGAATAATACTGGCCAAAGGGTAGCAGAAGGAGCATTGGCGAGGGGGGCCAAATACCAGCTTGAAATGGGTGGGAAAAACCCTGTTATCGTTGCGGATGATGCGAATTTAGATCTCGCGGTAGAAGGAACAATCAGTGGAGGATTACGTTCAACTGGACAAAAATGCACTGCAACAAGTCGCGTTATCGTTCTTGCAGAAGTATACGAACAATTTAAAGAAAAACTTATAAATGAAATAGAAAAGTTATCTGTTGGAGATGGATTAACCGAAGGAACATGGATGGGGCCATGTGTCAGTGAGTCCCAATTAAAAACGGTGCTTTCCTATATTGAAAAGGGAAAAGAAGAAGGTGCAACGCTTTTATATGGTGGAAAAAGACCCGAAGGCCTAGGGAATGGTTATTTTGTAGAGCCGACTGTTTTTGAAAAAGTCGATTCAAAAATGGCCATCGGTCAGGAAGAAATTTTCGGGCCAGTATTAGCGCTCATTAAGGCTGAGACATTAGAAGAAGCTTTTGAACTTGCTAATGATGTGAAATTTGGTTTAAGTGCATCGATATATACTACAAACATTGGAAATATGATGGATTTCATTGAGGAGATCGATGCAGGGCTGGTACGGGTAAATGCAGAAACAGCTGGGGTTGAGCTTCAAGCTCCATTTGGTGGTATGAAGGCATCTAGTTCTCATTCCAGAGAACAAGGACAAGCCGCTAAAGAGTTTTTCACAACACTAAAGACAGTTTTTGTAAAATCATAATTAAAAGGACTATTCTTGACACCTCAGATCTACATTCAAATTTTATTCAATTATTGGATTCCAATATAAAAGGAGAGGTTTGAATGTCAATAATTAGTTTTAAGAAATTGATTCCCGTCGGACTTTCCGTGATTCTCGTATTAGCTATGTGTGCAAGTCTTAATCCCTCTACGAATCTAGTAAAAGCTGAGACACCTGAAAAAAGCACGTTTTTTTCAACAGCCTATATTGAAGAAGCAGATTCCTATAATACCGCTAGTGATGGTGATTTATGGGCATCCTGCTGGGCCGGTGACGGTAATCTGTATGCAGCAAATGGGGACGGAAGGGGTTTTAGTTTAGACGGACCATTCGCTGATATCGCGGTAAACGAAATCAGCGGAACTCCGCCAAATCTCACAGGAACTACAATCGCCCATAGTGATGAAGTGGGTCAAATTTGGAGCGATCCACAGCATTATAATCGAAAGCCAACGGGAATGGTATGTGTCGATGGTCATTTGTATTTAGCTGTCCAAGACTTGAACAAAGATTTCAACGATGTTCCGTCAGCAACGATTCTAAAATCAACCGATAAGGGTAAAACGTGGACGTGGGATAAAAGTAAACCGATGTTCGATGATTATACGTTTACGACAATCATGTTCCTGGACTATGGAAAGAACAATGAAAATGCAACAGATGACTATGTATATGCCTATGGATTGGATAATAATTGGAGAGACTCGTTTAACGATCGCGTCCAAGACCCGACGAAACTTTATCTAGCGAGGGTACATAAATCAAGTATCCAGGATCGATCGAAATGGGAATTTTTTACGGGCAAAGATGCTGACGCCACCCCTCAATGGTCAAGTAATATTGAAGACCGGCAGCCCGTTCTACAAGATGACCGAAGAGTCTACCAAGACACCTTTTTCACTAATGACCCCAAAAACATGACGGTCTTGTCCCAAGGAAGTATCGTGTACAATGAACCTTTGGATCGGTATATTTATACATCATGGACCGAATATACATTTGAATTTTACGAGGCACCTACACCATGGGGTCCATGGAAGCTCTTCTTGTCAAAAGATTATGGGGGATATCCTTGGACAGATACGAAAAATGGCGGATATGCTACGACAATTCCTTCTAAGTTCATCAGCTCGGATGGTAAAACGATGTTCGTTCAGTCGAACACATTCATGGGAGGCATAACCAACTATAACTTCTCATTAAGAAAGCTCGTAGTTGAACCAAAAGTTCCTTCGACACCAACCAACACAAAAGATAATTATTCCAATCTAGCCATAACTGGAGAAGGGACTACACCCATCAATAAAGTTGCCCACTACGGAAATATCGATTACTTCAATAATGGAATAAGGCTTGAATCCGAAGACAGCTGGAATAATGAAAGGAAGACGAAGGATTGGTGGGGCTATACTTGGAAAAAGAAGTACAACATGAATAAAGTCAATTATACAACTGGCAAGATGTTTCCAGATGGAGGCTGGTTTAGTGAAGGGCTGAAGGTCCAGGTTCGACAAAACCATAATTGGATCGATGTTACGAATCTATCGGTAACGCCTGAGTATCCTTATAACAATACAGCAGGCCCGAATAAAACGTATACATTCACGTTCGATGATAATTGGGGAGATGGAGTGCGTATTATCGGAGCACCAGGAGGAGCTGTAACGTTTACTTCGATTGGAGAATTATCGGTATATTATGCTGATGATAAAGAGTCTCCAAATACCAGGCCTTTTACAATCGGAAATGCAGAATTCTCTAAGTCAGAAGGGATTCTTGTCAACGCAACCGTTGGACGTACGCTGGATACCAGAGACCATGAGGGGAAAGAAACCGTTATTTTTCAATTGTGGAAAAATGATAAGGCGATCGATTTCGTTGCTTTAACAAAGGACATCCAGGATTCAGAAGATATGACCGCCTATTTTAATTTAGAGGATGACTTGAAAAAGTATGAAATTAAAGTATTCGCTGTAAATTCACTTAAAGAATTTCTCGCAAATGAAGATGCCATTGAGGTTCTATCGAACGAGTTGACTGTATCAGATACAGAATAAAGCGAGACGAGCACTAGCCTAAGTTTTATAAAAGGTTAGTGTTCTTTTTTATCTTAATGCAAGTTTGAGTTCGTCGAAAAATGAAAGCGGACTATAGTCATCCTCACACCGACTTTTGTCATATACGTGATGTGAAATCCTAAACATTTTTGTCTAGCAAAAAGGGATGGGGCAGAATGATGTCTGTGAAATGCAGAAAGAGCGATGCAAGCAGGCGATGCTCTTATTGTACGAACCAAATTTTATTCTTGTTCCTATTGCGGGCTTTTTCATCAACTTTTCCTTTTTAAAAATAATTCCATACTTGTCCACCTTAAAAGCCTATTAATCTAGTATATATGCCGTTGCTAAAAGAGTTTTTATCAATATACTAATAGTACTCCGATATAAAGGAGGTGTTAGTAGATGGGAAATAGACAACGGGTAGCAGGGGAAACAACCGTATCAATCAGAAATGGAAATTCAGCTGCAGCGGCAGCGGCGGCAGCCGGGGATTCAGCAGCTGCGGCGGCAGCGGCAGCATCAGGTGATGGTTCAGCGGCAGCAGCGGCGGCGGCAGCGGGGGATGGGTCAGCAGCAGCGGCAGCGGCGGCGGCATCAGGAGATTCAGCATCAGCGGCGGCAGCGGCAGCATCAGGAGATTCAGCAGCTACAGCGGCAGCAGCAGCATCCAGAAATGAATCCAATGATAACGGGGATGTCGGCGGTGTAGACACTAACGGAAGCAATGGAAGCTCAGCAGCTGCAGCAGCAGCGGCAAGTTCCAGAAATAGAAATAATTCAATTCGTAGCCCATCGGTATTTGCGAATGATGAAGGACCTTTAGCCATTAGAAGACTTACTCCACCACCACCATTGTAAAAGAATAGGTAGTGCATTTTAGATCCCTATTTTATGACGGTGTTTGTGTGTATGTACAAGCTGAATTTAGGACAGTGTTTATTCCATCTAAATCTCCTTTCATAAAGTCTCATCATGACAAACCCCTAAGCCTGATATCAATATAGTTGTACAAGCAAAGTGGTAAAAAAAGAGTTTTTTAACTTAGTGAAGGAGGTGGATATTATGGGTTATCGTAGAAACAACAATCAAGTAGCTGGAGTAGGTACCAACAACAATAACGATGAAGAAACTACTGCAGCAGCGGCCGCAGCAACTGGAAACGGACAAGCAAGAGCCGTAGCCAAAGCTGGTGATGCAAAATCTGTAGCTGAAGCTGGTGAAGACCTGCTATGTGATGAAGTTGATGAAGCTTAAATAGTATGTGCAGATACTAGTATCCCACAATACTAGTATCTTTTTTACGTTTAGGAACTTTCGGTTAGAAGTAAAATGTAATACAAGGATCATTTTGTATTGTACACTTGTACATATTAGTCTCGGAAAAAATTAACTTGAGGTATCTCATGAACGTACACGCATTTTTAACCATAATTGAAGGCTTACCAGACAAGCAAAAATACGAGAAACAAGATCTTTTCATCGACCCATTCTTGATTGAAGAAGAAGGGGACATTGAAATTTATTTTGCTGCTCATAATGAGTATGTCAATTTGGACGCTCGGATTTTGATTGTTGGGATTACGCCAGGCTGGTTTCAGATGGAACGCTCGATCCGATTGGCGAAGCAGTTGACGCAAACCCAAACACCTTATGATGATCTGATAAAAGAGGTGAAACGGGAGTGCCGGTTTGCGGGGAGTTTGCGAACGAACCTGCTCGAGATGCTCGATTGGTTAGGTTTGGCTGAATTCTTCGGTATCGATTGTGCGGCAGATTTGTTTGGGGAAAAGGATGAGCTCTTACATACAGTTTCACTCGTTAAGTACCCTGTTTTTGTAAAGGGTAAGAATTATACAGGACATACACCTCGAATCACGGGCAGCAAGCTGTTGATGAGGTATGTTGACCATACGTATGAAACAGATATTAAGCCGTTGGATGCCCCGCTCATCATCCCATTGGGAAAAGCGGTGGAAGCGGCTTTAAGGGTGTTTATTGAAAAAGGATGGATTCAAGAAAACCAGTGTTTGTTCGGCTTTCCGCATCCATCTGGGGCAAATGGACATCGAGTTAAGCAATTCTTTCAACATAAGGATGAATTACAACGAAAGATTCGTAAGTACGTGCTAAACTAGGGATAACAAATGTCGGTGATTCAGGTGATTGCATGGTTAGTGAAGTGAAAATTTCTGTCCGGCCTCTTGTCGAATATGTGTACCGAAGTGGCAGCATTGACAACCGGTTTCGGACATCAAGCTCGTTGACAGAAGGTACGAAAGTGCATCAGAACGTGCAAAAAACGTATGGTGAAGAGGACCAAAAGGAGGTCCTGTTAAAGACCGAAATCGAATCGGAGTCACTCCGTTTTTTAATAGAAGGAAGATGTGACGGGCTTCTTATAACGGATAATGGATATAAAATCGATGAGATCAAGTCTACTAAGGGAAAATTGGACGAGATCAACGTGGATTCCCATCCTGTTCACTGGGCACAGGCGAAATGTTATGGGTACATGTATGCGAAAGAGCACGACCTCAAGAAGATTGATGTTCAGCTTACTTACGTACAGGTGGAGTCGGGGGAACAAATGAAGTTCCAGCAGAGTTGTTCGTTTGATGAGCTGGAGCAGTTTGTGCTTGATATTATTGAAAAATTCTCGCCTTATGCGAGGGTATTGAAGGAGAATCGCGAGAAGCGTGATATGAGCATCAAGCAGCTTGATTTTCCGTTTGATGCGTATCGTTCCGGTCAGCGGAAGTTTGCTGGCGCGGTCTATAAAACGATTGACGACAAGGTGAGTCTGTTTGCGAATGCACCGACAGGGACAGGGAAAACGATTTCAACGATCTTTCCTACTGTAAAAGCGATTGGCGAGGGTTTGGTTCAGCGCTTCTTTTACTTGACGGCGAAAACGATTACCCGCACGGCGGCGGAAGACACGCTCTCACTTTTAAAAGAACAGGGTCTTCATTTAAATTCGGTGACGATTACGGCGAAGGATAAGATTTGCTTTAAGGAGAAGACGATTTGTCAGAAGGAGTATTGTGAGTTTGCGGACGGCTATTATGATCGGGTGAACGCGGGGATTCTCGATATTTTGGCGTCGGAAACGGTGATGGACCGGAAGACGATTGAGGCGTATGCTCGGAAACACAGGCTTTGTCCGTTCGAATTTTCGCTTGATGTTGCGTATACGGCGGATGCGGTGATTGGCGATTACAACTACGTGTTCGATCCGCGGGTTTCGTTGAAGCGGTTGTTGGAGGAGCAGAAGCGGAAGTCGGTGTTGCTTGTCGATGAGGCACATAACTTGGTTGATAGGGCTCGCGAAATGTTTTCAGCGGAGCTTTTTAAGTCTGTGTTTTTACAGGTGCAGCGGGCATTTAAGGGTGAAAATGAGGGTGTGTTCCGAGCTGCGAAGGCGATTAATGCTCAGCTTTTGGCGGTGAAAAAGTCGGGTGATGAGCAGGATTCGTGGGTGTTGGATGAATTTCCCGTAGAGTTGGTGGAGTTGCTTGCAGCGTTTATTGAGGAGGCGGAAAAAGAGCTGTTGCTGCAGCAGGAGAGCGATGCGCAGGAGTTGTTGCTTGAGGCGTATTTTGCTGCACAGGGGTTTGTTCGGATTGCGGATTTATTCGATGAGCGGTTTGTGGCGTATGTCGAACGTGAGCGAAGTGAGGTTCGGGTACGGCTGTTTTGTCTAGAACCTTCTTATTTGCTGCAGCAGATGGGGAAGGGCTACCGGTCTAAGGTTTATTTTTCGGCTACACTTTGGCCGATTTCGTATTTTAAGGATATGCTCGGGGCAGATTTGGAGGAGGATTATGCTTTTTCGATTCCGTCTCCGTTTGCTCGGGAAAATGCAGAGGTGTTCATCCAGCCTTTGTCGACACGGTATCGGGACCGGGAGCATTCGGTTGGTGCGATTGTGAAGACGTTTTCGGATTTGTTAGAGGAGCGGCCCGGCAATTACTTGTTCTTTTTCCCGTCGTATACATATATGAGAAGGGTGTATGACCAATTTATGGACGAGGATCTGGATGTGGAGGTATTGCTGCAGGACGTTCTGATGAGCGAGGTTGAGCGTGAGGAATTTCTTGCCGAGTTTGTTGAAGGTAAATCGAAATCGCTTATCGGATTCGCCGTGATGGGCGGTATTTTTTCAGAGGGTGTCGATTTAAAAGGGGATCGCCTGAACGGGGTTGTTGTCGTTGGAGTCGGGTTGCCTCAGTTGAGCTTTGAGCGGGACATTATTAAGGGTTATTTTACGGATGCTGGGAAAAATGGGTACGATTATGCGTATGTGTATCCTGGGGTCAATAAGGTGCTGCAGGCAGGTGGCCGTTTGATTCGGACAGAGCAAGATCGTGGGACCATTGTCCTCATTGACGATCGTTTTTTAACAGGGAAGTATCAGAAGCTGTTGCCTGAGGAGTGGAGTCATTTCAGGGTCATTCATTGATCAAGTATGAAAAAAGCCATTGCAGTTAACTAGTAAAATCGTTGGAAATTTGGATTGGGCATCGTGCTTCAGATCATTTTGCGATAAAATAGGATTAGATATAATTTTAACGTTTAAATGGGTTAAAGTAGGGTACATACTAATAATAGTTTGAACGATCGGTAGTTTGAGAAATTGATTCTTATAAGGATTGGAGAGTTTGATTCGTTATGACAATGACTGACATTCATATCCAGAACTTGCGGAAAAAAGGGATTGACGTTCAGAAGGTGATCGTCAAATCACTTCGACTAGCGAAAAACTACTCAGACAAGATCAAAGAGAGCGGAAAGAAAACAGAGACAAATCAATAGAGGAAGTACTCGTTAGACACTGACGCTGGTGAATGTACCGGCGTTTTTGTTTTGCATTCGTGCCTATGAAGGCTGTAAGAAACCTGCAGCTTTTCATTTATGAGGAAATGATCCAAAACACATCGATCCTTATTTATGAGGACAATTGACCGTGAAAAATTGATAAAACTGTTCCAATAGAAGGTTTATGCGGACAGTTGAGCGTGAAAAAACGATGGAACTGTCCACATGGAAGGTTTTATTGGACAGTTGAGCTTGAAAAAACGATAGAACTGTCCCCATAGAAGGTTCATGCGGACAGTTGAGCGTGAAAAAACGATGGAACTGTCCCCATAGAAGGTTTATACGGACAGTTGAGCATGAAAAAACGATGGAACTGTCCACATGGAAGGTTTTATTGGACAGTTGAGCGTGAAAAAATGATGGAACTGTCCACATAGAAGGTTTTATTGGACATTTGAGCGTGAAAAAACGATGGAATTGTCTACATAGAAGGTTTATACGGACAGTTGAGCGTGAAAAAATGATGGAACTGTCCACATGGAAGGTTTTATTGGACAGTTGAGCGTGAAAAAACGATGGAATTGTCTACATAGAAGGTTTATACGGACAGTTGAGCGTGAAAAAATGATGGAACTGTCCACATAGAAGGTTTATACGGACAGTTGAGTGTAAAAAAACGATAAAACCTCCTCATGGTAGATTTACTAGGACAGGATGATGCTAAATACAGTTCAAGTTTACACTAATAATTATTTTTGCTTATCCTTCCGTTCCACTTCTGTTGGAGGAAATCCAGGCTTTGCTTTTAATTCATAATGTGAAGTTAATTCTTTGGCAAGCTCAACATCATCATTATTTTGGACAATGTCTTTTCTAGGTGTCTGCGGTAATTTTTTTGAATTCTTGTCGTTTGCAGGGTGTGTATGCTTATGTCCTCGTCCCATAAAGAATCTCCTTTCATACTAATGCTTTTTTTTAATATGGATCAGCTTAATAAAATTATTCGGATATGTGATTAAAACTTCTCCAATGATGCATCCTAATTTTAGAGATAGGAGGAGAAATCATGAATTACTACCCAGTGGATGCGATCCGAAATGAACTGCAACAGCATTTTGAAGAGTTATTGAATGAACATGATCTTGATGAAATTGAAATTTATGAGGAAGAAGGACCTGAAGATTCTTATTATATGGGCTATGTGGTGAAAAAGGATGAAAAAGTGTACATGGTGAATCTTCCTTATAAGAAAAACGACCAAGGTGAAATAGGAATACAAGAGCAAAACTGGACGGTCCAAATCGAAAATAATGAAACAAACGGCTATGATTCGCTTGATGATGTTTTTAAATATATAGAAACTCAATAAGGGAACGGGATTAAAAATGAAGGCAGCACCATTCTAATGAAGGATGGTGTTTTTGATTTTTGACAAATGATAATCAATTTCGAAAGACAAATAGTTTAACAGAAACCATGTAAGTTTATGGTAAAATTTAATTTAAATTGAATTTGTTAATGGGGAGGATGAAAATGGTAATATTTTTAATTTGGTTCTTATTAATGATCGCTGGTGGAATTGGAGGAATAGGAATTTGCAGTATGCTTGAAGGAAACGAGGTATTTTCCGGGTATGCAGCAATGTTAGGAATGGTAGTTGCACTATTGAGCGGGATATTCTTTCAATTGATCTTAATGCATCAAAAAGCTCAAGCAAAAGAAAATAGCTGAATCAACGATCAAATCATTGAATTGCTAAAGGAAAATTAAAGATCAGAGAAATTGATAGGAGGGATGGGAATTTAATGAAGCGTTATTTTATCAACAACGGCGAATTGGATGTACATATTACTGAGTGGGGAAATAAAAATAAACCTGTGATCTTTTGTTTACATGGTTTAGGCAGTACTAGTTTGAGCTTTATAGAAATTGCAGAACATCTGAAGGATGAGTACAGATTGATCTCGATTGATGCACCTGGTCATGGTAAAACGCTTCCGCTCGAAACCGCTGAAGACTATGAAATGCCCCGTTTGGTGATGTGGTTGAATGAACTTTTTGATCAACTTGAAATACATCAATTCTACTTTTTATCGCATTCATGGGGTAGCTTTGTGTCTTTGTTTTATTTGGCGAAATATCCGGAAAGAGTTAAAGGCTCCATCCTTATTGATGGAGGGTACCAGAGTAAACGGCATCAAGAACAAACGATGGAGGAAGAAGTAGCCTATTACCATAAAGACTTTGAGGAAAATGTAGATACGTGGACTGAATTTTTGGAAATTGTAAACGGTGACTTTCGCAAGCTGTCACCTTACACAGAGATTTATGCAGAGGATCTTGTTCTGAAAAAAGATAGTAAATACTACTGGCACGCGAGAGGTGTAACAGCGGGTAATATCATTAAAGCAATGCACAAACATGACATTGAGGATATTTTTGAAAGCTTGCCATCAACCATTCTCTTATTGAGGGCAACATTGCCAGAACGGATGGATGAGTATAGGAACAAAACAGCGAAAATTTTCAAAGAGAAAACAAATGGATTAGTAAAATTAATCCCCGATACTACCCACATGTTGCATTGGGATAATCCACAAGTGGTCGTTGAGGAAATTAGAAAAAGCTGGTCTATTTAACGGTGAGGGGCCTTTCATCAAGAGGACGTCTTATTGAAGGAATTGTAAAGAGGATAGTAGAAGATGGTAGGAGCAAATAAGTCACGGATTTTCGAGAAAGTAAATATGCGGATTTTTCAGTTATACTTTAACATTACGGTTCGGGAGTCGGAGGGTGAACATGAAAACGGAAGCTGAAAAATCAGTCACTGTCATTGCATTGATCACAGCTGTTTGTATGCTCGGTGATGCGATGATGTATATTGTACTCCCAGTCTATTGGAAAAGTTTCGGGTTAACCTCTCTCTGGCAAGTCGGCGTATTGCTTTCGGTCAATCGCTTTGTAAGGTTACCCTTTAATCCAGTTGTTGGTTGGCTTTATCAGCGAATAAGCAAAAGGACGGGCATGCTTATTGCCGTTATTCTTGCTATAATCACAACATTTTCTTACGGATATCTTGATGGTTTTTGGGTATTGTTTTTAATGCGCTGTTTATGGGGCATTTCATGGGCGTTCCTACGCTTGGGTGGATTTTTGACTATACTGGATGTCGCAGATGAGCAAAATCGGGGTTTTTTGATCGGAAAATATAACGGATTATTTGGGTTAGGAGCTTTAGTGGGCATGCTGGCAGGCGGTACTCTTGCCGATTTGATCGGTGTTCAATGGGTAGCGTTCATTTTTGCTTTTGCGGCACTTCTCAGCGTTCCATTCGTTGTTAGTTATGTTCCTGCGGCTTCTGTAAATGAAAAAGAGGTCAAATCTAATCTTGGTTTTTTCAAGCAAGTATGGAAGCAAAGGGGTATGATCCCGGTTATGATTACCGGAATGATCATGTCCATGGTGTTTTTCGGAGTCCTCATGTCAACCTTAAGCCATATGATTAATGACAAATATGAATCCCTGAGTTTGTTTGGAATCATTGTAGGTTCTGCAACAATTGCAGGAATTATCCAAGCGATCCGTTTCATTTGGGATCCATTCCTTGCTCCGCGATTTGGGAAACTATCGGATAAAGGCGTTGGAAGAACACCATTTTTAATTTTAGCTCTTTTCCTTGGAGCAGCAGGGTTTGTCATCCTTCCTTTCGACTTACCTTTCTTCATATGGGTTATCGTACTGCTTTGCCTACAACTCACCTCGACGATGATGATAACCTTGACAGACTCACTTGCCACTGACGTTGCATCCAATTCTTATAAAGTGGCGATAATAACGACTTACACAGTAGTGGTGGATATCGGTGCCGCCATTGGACCAAGCTTTGGCTATATGTTAAGTGATATGTTCAATATGTCAGTGCTGTATTGGGTTACGGGGGCATTGTTATTTTGTCTCGGTGTTTTTTGGGTTACAAAGCGAATATTTTTTGATAATCGATTCTTTGGGAACCAAGGTAAGGGTATAAGTAAAGAAATCAGCAGGTGAAATGTCCTCAGGGTCGAAAAAACCAGAAAAAGAGGTGTTGAGATGTCATTTAAAAATTTAGTTCAGTTTGGGTTAGCGCTGATGCTTCTTTTATTTTCAACTGGTGCCGCTTGGTATGAGGGCAGTGCACTACTGGATAACCCTTGGGAATGGAAACACTCAACTCCAGTATCCCAACTGTTGAACGGTGAAATTACAAAAGACAGTGATATTACACAGGTTGATTTCTTTATATATGCTGCAAAATTCGAGCCTTTATTTCCTGTTCTGATGGTCATCAGCATCTTATATTTGACGGTGCTTACTGGCTACATTCTGTTAAAAAGAAATCGGAAAAAGCTTGGGTCATTTTTAGCTGTACTGGGAGGCTTGTTATTATTCTTCGGCCTTTTAATTTCAGATACACCGACTAAAGGCGGAGGCATTCTTTTGGGCATATTAATGGTCACAGGGGTTTTATGTATGTTTACAGCCTTTATGCTTTACACCCGTTTTGTAAACCGGCTAAAACTTAAGACTTTTTAAGTAAAGTAACTAGAAAAATTCAATTGGAGTAAAAATAATCCCTTGATTCAAGTCGAGTCAAGGGATTTTGCATTTAATCAACTAATGTAAAAATAGGTTGTAATTCTATTTAGACTTAATCGTCCAATTAGTAGGAGGGGATGGAATGGGGGAGCATTCAATCGAAGAATGGTTTGAGAGCTATCAGAAAGATATTACAAGCTTTCTTGCTTATTATACAGGTTCACTTGATGTAGAAGATCTTGTCCAGGAAACGTTTTTAGTGGCAATAAATAAATTATCAAATTTTAAAGGGGATTCGCATCCTAAAACTTGGCTCATCTCGATTGCAAGAAATATTGTCATCGATCGTTATCGAAGAAGAAAGGTATGGGAGAGAATCAAGCACGTGATATCTGCAGACGAAACAGCTTCAAACGGCATAGAAAATAAAATAATTGAAAATCTTGATAGTGTGGAATTGGTCAACGCAATCGAACGGCTGTCTCGCCCACATAAAGAAGTCGTGATACTTAGAGGGATTTTGGAGCTATCTTCCGAGGAAACATGCGTTATTCTGAAATGCAGTCAAAATACGGTGAACGTCAAGTTCCATCGGGCTTTAAAAAAGCTGCGGGTGATTTTAGAAAAGGAGGGCTTTAGCTATGAAAGATGATATTCAAAATAACCTAAGGAACCTTCCAAAGCATTCACTGAACAATGAACAAAAACAGAGAATCCTAGTAAATTTAAGTTCAGAGCAGACAGATGAAAAAGTTACAAAAAGAAGAACGTGGAAACCGCTGCTTGCAGGCATCACTTCTCTAGTATTATTATGTTTTCTCAGCTTTTATACGATAAATGAGGGTGGTTTATTCAACACAGCAAATGATAGCCGGACGGAATTAAATGAATTGGTCGATCAATTTCCTGAGATCGAAAATGACGTCAAAGAATTACCTGAAGGCGTCCGAAATAAAATTAAGGTCCCAACGATAGAATCGATACCGTTTGAGGTTATAAGTGTCCAGGTAAGTCCTACAAAGAATCCAGTGAAGAACAAAGTGCTCTTAGTTAACGTGATGTTTAACGGTGAAAACAGAACGTTGCACGTTACAACATTTTGGGACGGCTTTAGGAAAGAATTTATTGATAATGAGGACGTAGATAAAATAGTAGAATTGGAAACGGGTGAAACGGCAGGTTGGATTGATAAAGAACACGCTAAACTATTGAGGTGGTATAGTGAGGAACAAAAACAATCGTATGATTTAATGATTATCGTTTTCCCTGATATTGAGAATTCGTATACAAAAGAGGATTTATTAGAGATTGCTAATTCAATGTATTGATCAGTATTTATTGAAGGGCGTTTTCCATTAAGGTGGTCACGCTCTTTATTATTTTTGGAAGGATATTAAAATGCAGTCTCGAAGCTATGTTTTTGGAGAGTTTAAATGAGAGGATGATTCCGTTTGAGTCGTATAAGAGTGGTAGAAGACCTTCTTTTCGACACGTTCAAAGTATTGAATGGTCTGCCGAATTACATCGGGATCGAAGAGAAGGATGCTATAGAGTTCGATCATATGATTATGGAGAGTAAACTTAGAAGGTTGATTTCAATAGGTGAAGACTTACAGATTAAGAGAATAAGTGCATCCATCAACAGGTCGTCTGAACACTATACTGACCTTTCCAATATCTTAAAAGATTTCAGATTTGAACTTTATGCTTCGAGAGTTGAAGTCTACCGGGACTTAGATGATCTCGATATTAATATTAACGGGTTCGAATGGCGTTCCTTAAGTGATTTTACAATTTCTGAAGACGAATTCAAGCATTATTGGGAGCGATGTATGTCTAGTTCCGAAAATGCATCCTCTACACTTTCGATGGACGAACATCTAGATTCAGTAAAAAGTGAGTTAGGGGATAATTGGAGGAGCTCTTGTAAACTCGTATATGTACAGGATAAACCAATTGGAGTCTCGATTCCTCACATCGAACCTGGTACGCTGGATGAAGGAAGGTTGTTCTACTTCGGACTAGTGCCTGAAGAACAAGGGAGAGGGCAAAGTACTCTCATTCACCTGCAATCACTGTCTTTTTTAAAACAAATGGGAGCAACATATTACATAGGAAGCACTCATGAAACCAATGTAAGAATGCAAAAAGTGTTCTTGAACAATGGGTGCTCAATCAAGGCACATACTGAATCATACTATAAGTATTTTAAAAACAGGAGAGTGTAGACAAAAGGCCACACTCTCCTGCTCAAAGATAATGCTCAAACCTATTTAACTTCAATTTCGAACTCTTTGTCGCCATCGATTGTCAAATCCGTATCTCCAGATTCTTCGAAAGTAAACGACTCAAGTTCATAAATCCCTTTGATTTCAAATTCATCTTTTAGATGATTAAGGGATTCGTTTTCAAGTGGAATGACTTTCGAAACCCATGTCTCCTCTTTACCGGATGGATAGTTGATCGTTATTGTTATTTTTCCATCGTCAGTTATATTGATTTTTTCCCAAGTAACTAGACGGATCTTTATTTTCTTGTCTTCTCTTACAAGACTGTCCGCATAATAGCCGATTTCACCGATTTCTCCAAACACTGTATACTCAGTTCCTTTTACCTGGATATCTAGAAATGGTGGTTGATACGTTACCTCGAAATAGATGCCGTATGAAACGGCTAAGACAGCGGCAATCGATAGTCCTTTAATCAGTTTTCCATAAGTGCCTATTTGAAAGCTGCCCATAAACTCAGAGTAAGTAGCAAACTTGTCTGCTAGTAATAACAGTAGAATGATTATTATAAGTGCGCTACCGATAACAATATAAACGATATGAATCCCCCCATTCTTCTCCTAAGTACATATATATGAACCGTAGTGAATTAATGACTATTATACCAAAATATACTATATAAAACTGCGGAATTACGATGAAAAGTGTTTTAATAGACATAAGTAGTTTAGAAGAGTTTAGAATGGAAAAAGAAAGAACTTCAAAAATTAAATCGTTGTATTAGATATAATGTAGATCGAGAAGGGGAGTTCGTGATGGAACTGCAAAAGCAATTTGTTCAGTCTGTTCGCTTATTTTTTAAAGAAAGGGGAGAGGCATGGTTAAACCAGTTACCGGAATTGATCCTTTACTGCGAACAAAAATGGTCGATGAAGATGGAAGAAGCGTATTCCCTTTCCGTCAATTATGTCGCGCCTGCAAAAATGGATAACGGGAGAGAAGTCGTGGTAAAGATCTGCATCTCGAGTGAAGGTTTTCTTGATGAGCTAGAGGCTTTACGATTATTTGGAGAGAAAGGGATTGTCCAGTTGGTCGATTCAGATTTGGAAAAAGGAATCATCCTTTTAGAAAGGTTATCCCCTGGCCATACCCTTGCTGAATTAGATGATCACGACGAAGCCTGCCGTATCGCAGCTGAGGTTGTGAGGAATTTGTCTATACCCGCACCGCCTGAAACTAGAATTCCAACGGTAAAAGTTAGGGAAGAAAGTCTTCGGGAGATTGTAAAGCGACATAAGGATGGATTCGGACCTATATCAATAGAAGTGCTGGAACGAGCGTTGAAGATCTTTACATATATGAACGAAACAACTGAAAAACGGCTGCTGCTCCATGGAGATTTTCACCATTATAACGTGCTTTCATCTGGGGAAGGGGTGTGGACAGCAATTGATCCGAAAGGCTTGATCGGAGAGATTGAGTATGACCTGATACAATATATGCTGAATAAACTGCCAGATCAAGGAGCATATGAAGTAATTGAAAAACGGGCAGATACTTTCACAGAAGAACTCAACTTAAATAGAGAGCGACTTCTACTTTGGGGCTATTGCCACACCGTGGTGGCAACAGCATGGTCCGTTGATGATGATGGCTCCTACTGTGAAAGCTTCTACCAAGGTATTGAAATCTTTGAAAAGCTGTATGAAACTCATTACGGAGCGATAATCGATATGAAGTGACGCTTAAAAAGTGGGTAGCGCTACCTTATCTTCCAACATCTGAAAATTATAATTTAAACGGTGGGATAAACCGGTTATCTATATCGGTAAACTGATATTCTTTGGCTAAATCACCAACTCTTAACACCTGTCCGCTTTTCTCCATAACGTCTGGATCGCTTGCCAATGCTTTTATTCCACGTCCAACATAATAAGGAGTTTCCGTTTTCTTTAATTCTTCTGACTCCTGCCAATGCTCCTCATCTACTTTATGGTGCTTCAACACAAGCTCCGTCCTCATAAATCCGGGAGAAACTGCAAGAACGGCAATGTTGTCCTGATTTAACTCTATTGATAGTCCATAAGCCATGCGAATTAGTGCGTTTTTTGCTAAATCGTAATAAAATTGTCCAGTGTACTTGTCATCGTCCCAAAAGGTCGTGTGGATGATGAGGGCTTGTTTATTCTCGCGAAGTAACGGAATGGCGAAATGATTCGTAGCCAACTGGGCACGCACACCAGCAGTGAACATCGTATCCCAATTCTTCAATGGTAACTCCCAAAATGGTCTGGCTTCAACACCAAGATCATGCGCCCCCCACACATTATTGATAAGAATATCTAATTTTCCCTGTTCTTTACGAATTTGAGTGATTACGGATTCCGTTTCTGAATCGTCCGTATGATCACAACGAATCGCAATACCCTTTCCACCAGAAGCTATAATTTGAGAAACGGTGTCATCAATTGTTCCAGGCCAATTATTGGTGGAAGTCCCTTTAGTGCTACGTCCCGTTACATAAACTGTTGCCCCAGCTTTTCCTAATTCTACAGCAATGCCGGACCGGCTCCTCTGCTTGCTCCTGTTACGAGAGCAATCTTTCCTGTTAGTCGTTTCATCTATCCCATTCCTTTCATGTGCGTGATATTTTCATTATAATGGTTAATTCTTGACAACAAGTGTCATATTTAATTAAATAAATATAATAAATATATATATAAAAGGTGAGAGTGATGCGAGCGGATCGGTTGGTATCTATTCTTTTGTTATTGCAGGCACAAGGGCAAATGACAGCAAAAGAATTAGCAGAGAGGTTGGAAGTCTCCGAACGAACCATTTATAGGGATATGGAAGGCTTAAGCGGTACAGGCATTCCAGTTTTTGCAGAGCGTGGTAAAAATGGGGGTTGGTCATTGTTAGATGACTATCAGACAGACTTAACCGGATTGAAAGAATCTGAAATCCGTGCTTTGTTTGTTTCACCTTCCGTACAATTGCTTGACGATCTAGGATTGACCCGTACATCTGAAGAAGCTAGAAATAAACTGATAGCCTCACTTCCTTCAATATACCGTAAAAATGCTAATGATGTTTGGAACCGCATTCATATTGACACGAGTTCATGGCGAAGGCAAAAAGAAAAAATAGTGTCCTTCGAAGTCCTTAAAAATGCAATATGGAAAGAAAATAAATTAAAAATCGTATATCAACGAGCAGACGGAAAAACGGATGATCGTATTGTAGAGCCACTTGGACTGGTGGCGAAGGGGGATCTCTGGTACTTTATCGCCTCCAAAGAAAATGGTGAAATACGAAATTATAGGGCTTCACGGATTCAATATGCTGTACCTGTTAATGAAACATTTAAACGGCCAAAGAACTTTGATCTTGCTCAATACTGGAGATCTTCAACAAAAACCTTTTTAGAGAAATTGCCGACTTACGAAGTATGGGTAGAGGTCACGCAGTCTATCTTACCGAGGTTAAAATTCTCCGGCCGTTTTGTACGTATAAGTGAAATCGGGGATACTAGTAGGGAAGACTGGATACCTGTTAAACTCTCTTTTGATACAGAAGAAGAGGCAAAGGGGTATGTATTAGGCTTTGCCGACCAAATAAAGGTGATTGAACCCAAAGAACTACACAATAAGATTCTCGAAATGGCTGAATCCGCTGTTGCATTTTATAAACAAAACAAAGGATAAATTCCGAGTTATGGTGTATTGGTTAATGAGCTATTAAACTACTAATTCCACTACGTATTCCGAAGACCCTAAAAATACTGTGTAAAACAGATGGGGGATTGATGTGAAGAATTTGTTCTTATTGTTGTTAGGTCCAACTTTGATGATTTTTATTGGATTGCAACTGCTAGAGAATGTTCTGATTACTTTTATATTATTTTATAGTTGGTTATTGTTGGTTCCTTTAATCAGTAAAGGCTTTACTATAGGTGAATTAGTCTCGAAGGATCCTCAAAGATCAATTCGGTATGGGATTTTAAGTGGAGGAGTCTTTTTCCTATTCATTTTTGGAGGTCTGTACTGGTTGCATCCATACTTTATCGATGTAGAGCACCTTCAAAAATTACTTACTGAATGGGGCTTTTCAGGCAATGGTGTATTTGGCTTAATCCTTGTTTTACTTATTGTTAATCCAATATTAGAAGAGGTTTATTGGCGAGGATTTATGTATACTAGATTAAAAGAAAAAGTGAAACCGATCCATGCGATTTGGATAGCATCAGCCTGTTATACACTTTATCATTTTCTTTCGGTGATTCCGATGTTTCAGTGGCCGTTAAATGCCATTGCAGTTCTTCCTGTCTTTATTGCTGGTCTTTTTTGGGGATATATGCGTGAGAAAACAGGTTCGATAATCGGAACCGTGATTAGTCATGCTTTAGGAGATCTCGGGATTATGTGTGTTTATTGGTTTTTTGTTAAATAACCTGCCGAATTACCGGACATTTGAACTTAATCTTTAGGAAAAGGGGAGATTATAATTATGTATGAATTAAAAACAAAAGAAAATGACAACAGTGTAATTGAGTTTATTGAAAATGTGGAAAGCCCTAAGAAACGCGAAGACGCCTATAAGCTATTAGATATTTTCACTGAAACGACAGGGTATAAAGCGAAGATGTGGGGACCGAGCATTATTGGATTTGGTTCATATCATTACAAATATGAATCCGGTCATGAAGGCGATGCACCTCTTGTCGGCTTTTCACCTCGGAAAGCAAAAACAAGTTTGTATTTTGCGACGGGAGATAAGAAGCGGGAAGAATTGTTAAAGGACTTTGGAAAACACACTTCGGGTAAAGCGTGTGTATACATCAATAAGGTGGCAGATATTGATGTTGATGTTTTAAAAGCGCTGATTACCCAATCTATAAAGTTTTTAAACGAAATGTATCCCAATGAATGACAGTGATGGATACGATTTTAACAAGGTGGGGGCTGATCCAAGCATCGTCTGGTTGATGTCGGACAGTCCCATTTGAGTTTTATATTAGGAATTATTCACAATGAGATACATTAAAGTTGCTTAATCCTTACAAAATTAAAGGAACTGACCAAAGATAATGTTATTTTACCTTTGGGTCAGTCCCCTTTTTCCTATTTTGTCTTGACTGTTTTTAATTTTCCCAATTCTGTTTTTATATAGCTCAAGAATTCATTTGCTTTTTTCTCAGGAGCAGTCGTCAATAAACTCACAATGATGAACAGGAGTGAAGATACGACAATTCCCCATATACCTGAAGCAAGTCCCAGAGGTTTTATATTGGTCAGTTCAAAAAGGATTACCATTAATCCACTTCCAATTACACTTGTTAAAACACCAGCGGAAGTCCCCCTTTTCCAAAAAAAGGCGCCAACGATCGCTGGAACGGCTACAATTAAACCTGCAGATGAGGCGACAGATAGTACTGCAATCAAATTGACCTCTAACTGTGCAAATAGAAATGCGAGGATTGCAATGACCGGAATGACGACTTTTCCGACAAAAAGCTGTTTCTGATCATCCGTTTCATTCTTCAGGTTTCCATAGATATCTCTTGCAAACAGAGAGGATAGTGTAAGCAGGATCGAATCAATTGTGGAAATTGCTGCCGCCATGATTCCGACCATCACGATCGCCCCTAGAATCGGAGGAACCAAATCAGAGGATAATAGCTTTGGTGTTGCAAGATCCGCATTAGCTAAATCAGGAAACATAAGGGAAGCAGAGAATCCCCAGACAACAGATACGATGGTATAAATAAATCCGAATACTAAAAATCCCATCAACATGTACCTTAAACTTTTCAGTGAGGATGGCATGAACAATCTTTGACTGACCTGTGGATTAGAAAGACTAAAGAAAAACCATGGAATTGTCAGCCCTAAAAAGGTTGTAAAGCTGAAAAATCCGTTTCCTGGGACAGTCAATGATTCAGGCTGGTCCGTTTTGAGTAAATCGAAAAAGCCACCTAATCCGCCTAATCCCTTAATAATAAGTAATACCACCACCGTTGATGTAATAATCATCAGCAATGCTTGCAATGAATCTGTCCACGCAACCGATCTGATTCCTGCAATGAAGGAGAATACGATCGCAAGTACTGTAGCAAGGACAACACCTGTCGTAAAAGGTATCGCATCATTCGTCATCCCTTGCAATAAATAGCCTACTCCAGCCAGTTGAACCGCACTGTAAGGGATGAGAAACAGGCAGCTGGTTATTGAAACGACTACTGCTACCATTTTATTATCATAGCGATCCCCTAACATTTCTGACGGTGTTACATATCCATATTTCTTGCCGACTAGCCAGAATCTTGGACCAAAAAAAGCGACTAATGAAACGCCCATAAAATAAATGATTTCAAATCCGAATGCACCAACCCCGCCTTTGTATGTCAGACCCGCTAAACCGACCAACATAAAAGCGCTATATGTCGTTGCACTATAGCTTAATGCCGATACAAATCCATTCAACTTTCGATCGCCGATAAAATAACTTGCCATATTATTTTGTTTGCCGCTTCTTGATAAATAGGCGATATAAAGTGCAATGATGATATAAATAGCAATCGTCCACCAAACCATATTCGTACTCAACGTTATTCACCCCAATCCTTCGTCAAGAAATAATTGACTATAATAATCATGATTGCGAGAAGTGACCACAATAATAAACTGCCATACCACGCAGCGATATTCGTAAGCAAAGTGTACGGTAGGATGTATCCTATCAGTACAATGCCTAGAATTACGAGTCCCCACTTCCATTCTCTCGATTCCAAACGATCACCCCTATATTTTTCAAGTAAGATTAGTATGAACACAAACTTAATTGTACATAAGAATACTCATATGTAAAGACACTTATAAAGACACGACGATAATAGTTTTAAAGGGTTTCAATTATTGGGAAAATTAGATATAATCTATGTGAAGAATTTCACAAAAACAGTGAAATCATAGCACTGTAAATTGACGCGTAACATTCTTAAAAACGTCCACATCTTAGCGAGCAATAGGACGATTAGTCGTTCAGCTAACACTTGAAAGATTTTCTACCTATAAGAAATGAGTTGATTTAAATGAAAAAGAAAGTTGTCTTCGCTGGTGGAACTGGTTTTATCGGTAAATATTTTGAGGGAAAATTCAACGATTTAGGATATGAAGTAAAAATCATCTCAAGAAAGCCCCCCTTTATTACTTGGAGTGACCACGCCGGAATAGTAGAGGCAATGGAAGATTCCGAGCTATTGGTCAATCTTGCAGGGAAGTCCGTAGACTGTCGCTACACGAATCAGAATAAGGAAGAAATCGTAACGTCAAGAACAGAGACAACGAAATTACTTGGAAATGCACTATTAGAATGTAAAAATCCACCCCCATTATGGATCAATTCGAGTACAGCCACGATTTACAGACATGCTGAAGATCGTCCCATGACTGAGGAAAGTGGTGAAATTGGAACTGGTTTTTCGGTTGACGTAGCCAAAGAATGGGAGCATGCATTTTTTGGTTTTCAATTGCCAAAAACGAGGCAAGTTGCATTAAGGATTGCGATTGTATTAGGTGAGACTGGTGGTGTGATGGCACCTTTCAAAAATTTAATCAGATTTGGACTCGGAGGGGTTCAAGGGTCTGGGGATCAGAAATTCAGTTGGATTCATATAGAAGATTTATATAACATCATTCTATTTCTAATGGACAAAGAAGAATTGAGTGGTGTGTTCAATTGCTCGGCACCTCACCCTGTTACAAATCGCCAATTCATGCAGCAGTTGCGCAAAACGATGAATCGAAAGATAGGCTTGCCATCTCCGAAATGGTTGCTTGAGATTGGAGCATTGTTAATTCGAACAGAAACCGAGTTGATTTTGAAAAGTCGTTGGGTTATTCCGGAGAGGTTAGAAAGAGAAGGATATAACTTTAAATTCAAAACCATTGAAGAGGCACTTCAACAAATACTGAAGAGAACATAATAAGGTGTTACTAGTGCAGCCGATAAGGTTGCACTATTTTTTTTGAAGTATTTACAGATGTTTAAAAACAAAGGAACGTTTAAATACTAGGGTTATAAGACCTCCAAGTCTGGAATTAAAAGGAGCAGGTGAAGTCATGTCCATGAACGAACAAGTCCCACATGATAAAAGCCTCGATAACAGTCTTGCACTGATGCAAGAGGGGTATCTTTTTATCCAAAACAGGGTTGATCGGTACGAGTCTGATTTATTTGAAGCACGCTTGATGGGGCAAAAGGTCATTTGTATGAGTGGTCAAGAAGCTGCGAAGGTGTTTTATGACTCGGAACGGTTTCAGCGTAAGGGTGCCGCACCAAAACGGATCCAAAAATCATTGTTTGGCGTGGGCGGAATCCAAACGATGGATGGTAAAGCGCATATTCACCGGAAGCTTCTTTTTATGTCGCTGATGACCGCAAAGCATCAGAAGAGGCTAGCTGAACTTACGATTGAGCAGTGGCAGGCTTCAATCAGCCAATGGGAAGGTGCCGAGAAGGTTGTACTTTTTGATGAAGCAAAGGATATTTTATGCCGGACAGCGTGCGATTGGGCTGGGGTTCCGTTAAAGGAATCTGAAGTAAAAGAGCGTGCAGATGACTTTAGCGCAATGGTTGATGCCTTCGGAGCGGTTGGACCGCGGCACTGGAAAGGAAGAAGAGCCAGGAACAGAGCTGAAGAATGGATCAGAGGTGTTATTGAAGATGTCCGTGCTGGTAAGCTGGGTGCTGAGGAAGGTTCGGCACTTTCTGCTATGGCATTTCACAAGGAACTAGATGGAAGCGAGTTGGATACGCAAATGGCTGCAGTGGAACTGATCAACGTATTGCGTCCAATTGTCGCGATTGCAACCTTCATTACCTTTTCTGCTTTAGCATTGCACAAGCATCCAGAGTGTAAAGAGAAGCTGCAATCAGGTAAAAGTGATTATTTGGAAATGTTCGCACAGGAAGTTCGGCGATACTATCCGTTTGGTCCTTTTGTAGGTGCAAGAGTACGTAAAGATTTTAGTTGGAACAAATGTAAATTTAATGAAGGGATGCTCGTCCTGCTGGATATGTACGGTACGAATCATGACTCCCGGCTTTGGGAGAACCCAAATGAATTCCGACCGGAGCGGTTTGAGGAATGGGAGGGTAGCTTATTTGATTTCATACCCCAAGGTGGAGGCGATCCTGCCAAGGGACATCGCTGCCCTGGCGAAGGTATAACCGTTGAAGTCATGAAGGCGAGCATCGATTTCCTTATCAACAAGGTTTCGTTTGAAGTTCCGGAACAGGATCTTAGCTACAGCTTGGTAAAAATGCCGAACTTGCCTGAAAGCGGATTTGTAATGAAGAATATTAGACGAAAATAAAGTCTTCAGAATGTACGTTACTATAGACTTCCCACAGTAGGTGGCGATCTTTCCTGTGTCCTTTGTTCTGAATAACCTGCAATTTTACTCTGCAGGTTATAGTTTTGGGGATTTGTTTGGAAGGGTGGAAAGACTTTTAAGGAGGTAAATAGCTGATGAGGTTGCAATTAGTAGGGACTTTCACTGAAGAACCTAATTTGAATGAAGAGCGACTTCTGCTCTGGGCTATTGTCACCCCCTTTTAACAACCGCTTGGTCCGTTGGTGATAATAGAGCCTGAATAACTCTTCTGAAAACAGGCGCTACGTATTATTAGGTCCACAGTACATTTTCAGCTGCCCTATTTTTAATAGGTATCTGTATATAACAGGCCTCAGTGTGCATTAAAAAAATCCCCAAAAAATAGTTAATCGGTCCGGTATAATTCATAATTGGTATTCCATACTATTAGTAGCAAATTACCAAATATTTTAGGAGGAAAACATATATGAACTATGAGTCAAAAATCTTCTCACTTATATTAATTGGTGTGACGGGATTTACAATTTATAATCTTAGAAAAAAATTTACCATCAATGCAATGACTACCCGCTTTACCATTCCCATTAAGAATCTTGATGAACAAGAAAATTTATTAGATTAAAGAACGTCTTGATTTTTAGACTTAATTTCATTAACGAACATTTATGGAAAGGTGGTTTCGGGACTCGTGCATAACCTATTCAAAGAAATAATCAAAAAAACAATCGATACAGTCATTGCATTTTATGAATTCGAGTATGAAGACATTTTTTAAAATAAAAGGTAATCCTTAAAACAACATTGATTTTAAACAACATGTAAACAATTTGGATTAGTCCGAATCAGTAAGGGTGTTTGTCCAATTATTTCACCATCGGTATGGAAGGTAAATGGAACATCAGATTGTATATCAATTGTTTTGCATCGAAAAGTTGTTACAGAAGGGTGATGAATATGTTTTCCTTGATAGACGTATGGAAACAACTTTATCAGCCCCCATTTAGACAGGTTTTGGACTATGCAAACGTCTAACCATCCATCATCGATTTTTGCTTGAGGAGATATTTTCATTCCTCCCCCATAAAAGCTCGAATTAGCTACAGCCACAAGCCAAACGTTTGATACATATTTACGGTTATCATCAATTGATAGTTCAATGTTTGAAGGTTTGAAGTTCATTAATACTTTGAATACACTTAGTATATATACGGCTTTCCCCATTTGGAATTTATTTAAAATTCCTTTGTAAAAGGATTCATTGGTTGTTTGAGCAACTTGCCCATCAAACCCAATACCTGTCACGGTTGTAAAGAACCGTGGTTTATCGTTTCGGCATGTTACTTCACCTAAATCAATTGTACGTATATTACATTCTAGCACCCTTTGCAATGCACCCTTCCAATTTAGCGGAATGTTGAGCGCACGGCAAAGATCATTTCCGGAGCCCGACGGTAAAATCCCTAAAGGTTTATCAGAACCAATTAATCCATTTATCACTTCATTGACAGTACCATCACCACCGACTGCTACGATTGCTTTCAGGTTCTTTTCACCAAGCATTTCATGGACTAATTGAGTCCCGTGACCCGCTTTTTCAGTAATGCGAAAGCAGTAAGGGATGTTCCTATCTTTTAAAAAGGACTCCACTTTCTCCCAAACTTTTGCTCCTCTTCCGTTACCAGACCGTTCATTTATAATAAAGCCATACATGATTTTCACCTGTTCTTCAGAAATACATAATTACTTTAAAGTATAGACATTGAGGTGCCCTTGTAATACCTCAAAGTTTAGGCTATTAATATGTGCTTGTTCGCCATCTAGGTTAAAAGGTAGTAGATCCGTAAATGAAATATCTATAGAACGAATCGCTTGATACTCAAAAATTGTCCGGCGATCTGGTAGATGAAGCATTTTAAGCAGTAATGTAAAAAATAAACTAAACTTATTTGTTTTTTGTAACGTGATTAAATGAAAATGTCCATCATCACGATTCATACAATCAATTAACCGATCGAACGGACCCACGGAATTCCCATTCATTATTAAAAACAGAGAGAGCTCACACAATATTTTCTTTTGCGGAAGCGTTATTGTAATTACATTCGTTTGTTTTGTAAATAAAAAGGATTTAAAAAAAGAAAGGCAGTAAGCCAACTCACCTAACCATGACTTTAGGATAGGAGAAGTTTTATATGTAATATCAGTTAACCAGCCAGCAGCAGCAATATTTGCAAAATAATGATTGCCGATTTTACCAATGTCAATTGATTTTATATTTTGTCTATGGATGATAGGCAAAACGTCAACTAATTTGGTCGGCATACCTAAATATTTTGCAAACTCATTACTCGTGCCAAGAGGAATAATTCCAATTTTGGGTCGATATGATTCTTTAGATATACATTGAATACATCGATTAACCGTTCCATCTCCACCAAAAATAAAAATGGAATGTACGTTATGTCTACAAGCCATTGTTACGGGTTCTTCTAGTTGGGCAAAATTTTTGATGTGATACGTCGTTATGTCAAAGCCAAGATTAGCAAGATTCCCAATCATTGCAGGTACATGTCTGTGTTTTCTTCTTTTTCCTGCTCCAGGATTATAAATAACAATCGCTTTTTTATTAGTCTTCATTTAAAGGCCTCATTTATTGTGTTTTGTTTAATAATTAATTTCTCCTATTTAAGATATTTCAATTACTCCTCTATACTCAATATTCAGTTTTGAAAATAAGTGAATAACAAACTCAATAATGGATATATTATCCATTAGTATTGATTTCTTACAGAAGAGAGGGGGCGGCCCTTTGAAAGCAATTCAATTCAATTATCATTTACCACGGTATATTTTGACCAAAATTGCAGGACGTTTTTCGTCAAAAGTGTATTGGGATACACGATTTTCCTGTTTACAATTTAACGAGCAACATGAACAGGATTTACCAAATGAGAACTGGGTGAAAGTAAAGGTTAAATATAGTGGGATTTGCGGAAGTGACCTAAATTTAATATTCCTCAATGACAGTCCTGCAACCTCTCCATATGTTTCTTTTCCATTCACAATAGGACATGAAATTGTAGGGGTTGTCACTGAGGTGGGAGCTAATGTCAACAATATTGGAAAGGGACAAAGGATTGTGGTTGATCCTATTTTATCTTGTGAGGCAAGAGAGATAGAAAACCCTTGTCACCCCTGTCAGGAACAGAATTATAGTTTATGTGAACGAAAAGCAGAAGGTTCTCTGTCACCGGGCTTATTGACAGGGGCTTGTCGGGATACAGGTGGGGGGTGGAGCTCTAGTTTTGTAGCCCATAAGAGTCAGGTATTTCCACTTCCTGATGAGGTTAATGATTTAAATGGAGTAATGGTTGAGCCTTTAAGCTGTGCCTTACATAGTGTAATGCGTAATCAGCCGAACAAGGGGGACACGGTTTTGGTAATCGGAGGTGGGGTAATCGGCATCTGTATAATTGCTGCAATTCGGGCCTTGGACCTGCCTTGTAAAATTGTCAGCCTTGTAAAATATGAATTTCAGGGAAAATTGGCATCCTATTACGGTGCAGATGAAATTATTTACTTGACTCGATCGGACTATGTTAATGAATTGGTGAAAGAAATCAACGGTTCCGTTTTATCCCCGTTATTTGGTGCGAAGGTCATTGAAGGCGGAGCAGACCTGGTCTTTGAGTGTGTTGGGAAAAAACAGAGTATTAACGATGCTTTGCGTTTCACGAGGAATGGCGGAAAAGTCGTTCTTTTGGGGCTAGCGGGGATTATGAATGGCATTGATTGGACAACGATTTGGTTAAATGAATTAGATGTCAAAGGAAGTTTTGCATATAGCACAGAGGCTTACCAGGGAGAACGTGTAAGAACGTTTGCAATAGCGATCCAATTGATAAAGGAAGGTAAAGTGGACCTTTCACCAATGATTACACATCGTTTTCCATTAGATGATTATAAAGGTGCTCTAAAAGCAGCTACAAGTAAATCAAGTCGTGATGCGGTAAAAGTAGTTTTTGAACCTTAACAACAAAAGAACTTACTTAAGAGGAGTAGATTTGGATGAAAAACTTTACAATTACGGGCACAAAACCAAGCGGTTTTCTTGAGAATTTTACAAATGGATTAAAAGAAACGTTTTCCGAGAAGGGATACGATTTTGAAGAGAATACGGACAAAGAAATAAGAGTTGTATTTAATATCATTGAACCTGAAAAACCTAGACCTTTCCGTAGAAAAGCGCAAGCAACATTTGTAATATCAATTCTAGAGGTTAATGCAGAACCTGAAAACACATTTGAATCGGCATACCCCTACTTGATAAGATCCCTTGCGAATCATTTGATTTATATCCTCCATAGAGGCGATTCGACGGAATTATATTTCGTGTCTCCTGAACAAGGCTTTTATAAAATGCAATATGGTTCTGAAAGCGACTTTTATGAGAATGTTTATAATAGGCTTGAGCCGATCGCTTCTGCACAACTAGTCATCGATAATGACTTTATTTCCGATTTAGATGGTGCTTTTTGGGATGGAAATGAAACAACTAGTAAAATGTATGAGTCTGGGAAAAAATTAGATGGTATGAATCTGCTTCCAGCACCGTTTCCACTTGAAAAATATTTGAACCAACGGGATATGCGGCAATTAAGAAAGTTGTATGGAATTGGCGGTTTAAGCTATGGAAATCTTAGCAGCCGGCATGATGACCGAAATTTCTGGATGAGTGCAAGTGGAATCGATAAATCCAATATGAAAAAAATCGGACAAGATATTTTATATATTAAAAGATATAATCCCGACAAAAACACGATGGAAATCAGTATACCCCCGAATGTCAGGCCAAAGCGAGCTTCTGTGGACGCAATTGAACATTGGATGATATATAAGGACCACCCTGATGTAGGTGCAATCGTACATATCCATGCATGGATGGATAATATCGAGGCAACCGAAGTGAACTATCCCTGTGGAACCATACAATTAGCAGAAGCTGTTGCAGATCTAGTTAGAAAAGCTCCTGATCCATCTCGAGCTGTAATCGGCTTGAAAAATCATGGTCTTACTATTACCGGGCGGGATTTAGATGATATTTTTGACCGAATAGACGGGCAGATTGTTCAACAAGTACCAATGGCATAACGTTCCATAATCAAGAACGCAGGTTTTTGTTTTGCACCTGTAACGGATAGGAATGATTGTACCGGTACCTCTATTTTCTAACCCGTTTTTATCAAAGGCAGTATGGGTGTTGAAAATTTTTAGGATGATAAAAAAGCAGGAGTGAGAATATGGTAACGAATAAAACTATCGACCCAGTTGCGATCGACCTCGGTCCGATACAAATTTACTGGTATGCAGTCATGATCCTTACCGGCGCATTTATTGGCCTGTGGCTAGCCGTACGTGAAAGTGAGCGGCATGGTCTCCCGAAAGACACCTTTTTTGATCTAGTGTCTATTGGTATCCCGATTTCAATCATATTTGCACGAGCTTATTACGTGATTTTCAAATGGGGTTATTATGCCGAGCACCCGGGGGAAATCATTGCCATCTGGGAAGGTGGGCTCGCTATGCACGGCGTTCTGATTGGTGCGGTGTTAACCGTCATCGTATATGCGAAAATGCAAGATATTTCTTTCTGGAAACTTGCTGACATTTTGGCGCCAAGCCTGATTTTGGCTCAGGCAATCGGACGCTGGGGAAATTTTATTAATCAGGAAGCCCACGGTGGTCCTGTAACGCGGGGGTTTCTCGAAGGTCTGTATTTGCCCGATTTTATCATTAACCAGATGTACATCGATGGGACATACTATCATCCAACGTTTTTATATGAGTCTCTTTGGAATTTTGGCGGTTTTATCGTACTGATGTCCCTCCGTCGGGTAAATTTAAGGAGAGGCGAGTTGTTTTTATCATATCTCATTTATTATTCGATCGGCCGTTTTTTTATCGAAGGTATGAGGACAGACAGCTTAATGCTGACTGAACAGTTACGGGTGGCACAAGTTATTTCCGTAATACTAATCTTTGCAGTGATGGTGGGTATCTGGTACCGCAGGAAAAAAGGATATTCCGATATCCGCTACTTAGATAATGCAATGTAATAAGATGAAGGTAAAAGGGTCCTAATCTTACATCACAAAATATACTCCTTTTTCAAATAAAAGGATTAAAGGATGAAGAACGTGCAATACGTTTTAGCCATTGCTATTCTCATTACTATTTTAACGGTCATCTTTTTTATAAAAGCTCGTAAACCAGTAACTCAATCTCTGGAAACTAAACTTTTTAAAAGGCCATCGAAGCAAGTGGTACTTTTAATCATTGACTCATTAATGGATGAACCACTACAAAAAGCGATAAAAGAAGGAAGAGTACCCGCGTTTGAGTTTTTTATGAAACATGGAAGCTATTATCCCAACGTTGTCAGCAGCTATCCAACTATGTCAGTGACTATCGACAGCACACTTCTGACTGGAACATATTCGGATAAGCATCAAGTACCAGCTCTCGTTTGGTATGACGAAAAAACTAAACGGTTCGTAAGCTATGGAAGTGCTTGGAAAGAAGTACTTAAACTAGGAGTAAAAAATGTTGCGAAAGATACTCTATATCATCTGAATCACACCCACCTCAGCCGAAAAGTGAAAACAATCCACGAAGAACTGGCGATGACCGGATCACAAAGTTCATCAATTAACGTTCTCGTCTATCGCGGGGAAGATAAAACGATGTTACACCTTCCAAAACTGTTATCGAAGTTAAACATAGTACCAGAAAAATTACATATCGAGACATCATTACTATTTTCCTATGGTAGACTTGCGCAGTACAGCCCGAAAAACAATCAAAACAATCAGCTATGGAAAGGGGTTGGGTTCAATGATAAATTTTCTGCTCAGGAATTAGTATTTTTAATTGAAAATGGAAAGTTGCCTGCCTTTACCATAGCCTATTTTCCTGATCTAGATAAAAATGTACATAAAAAAGGACCTGTCAATCATTTGGGTGCCATTGAAAAAGTAGACAAGCAGCTACAGGAAATTTTAAATGCTTATGAGTCATGGGATGAGGCGCTAAACGATGTAGTTTGGATTGTGATGGGGGATAGTGGTCAAGCTACTGTAGGAAATGATAAAAACAAATCATTCATCGATTTAAGATCGATTTTAGAATCGTATAGGATTCACAAGATCACCGAACCAATACAAGAAGACGATCAAATTGTCCTAGGATTAAATGAACGGATGACTTTTATTTATAGCCTTGATGAAGATCTATCCCTTGAAGATATCGTCAAGCACTTGAAACGTGACGATCGAATCGGTGTTATCGCATGGAAAAACGGCACTGCAGCGAAGGTGCTTGCAGGAGGAAACAAAGGCTTGTTAACTTTTGAGCCTAATGGAACTTACAAGGACCGTTATGATCAGTCTTGGTCATTAGTCGGAGAACTTGACGTTTTAGATCTTACCGTAGAAAATGAGCAAATTGATTATGGAAAATATCCGGATGTCCTTGCAAGATTATACAGTTCCTTAAGCTCCCATCCGGGAAGATATATCGTAGTTGACGCAAAACCAGGATATGAATTCGTTGGTGAAGGAAGTCCTACCCATCTGGGTGGTGCATCACACGGGTCTATACACAAAGATGATTCGTTGATTCCGATGATCGTAACAGGCACTGATTTGAAACCGAAGCATTTACGAATTGTTGATATGAAATCCTGGATTTTACAAATATTAAAGAACTAATTTCTTTGCTTATAATATAGCTTTTGGTCCGTTTTCATAGGGCTTGATCAGTGCATAGAGTGCTTTAATTGACGGAACCTGCACTCCTTTGTGCTCTGCAAGTTTCATCGCCCCTCCGAGTAAGTGCTCGACTTCGAGCGGCAAGCCTTTTTCTTTATCACGGTGCATGGATGAGGTTGCTTCACCAGGAAAACGGTGAATTTGGGCAATCGCTTTTTCCACATGTTCATCTGTCAATCGCACATCATAGGCATTGGAGAGATCCTTCATTTCATTCAGGACGCTTTTACCTAGTTGTAATGTTGTGTTGTTTTTACGAATGGTTCCAATATTCAAGTCACCAGCAGTCGTCACACCTGAGAAAGCATTGATGAACGTGTATTTGAGCCAGAGATTGAGCAGGATTTCGTCACTCACAATGCTATTCATATTCGCTGCTTCAAAGGTTCGTTGAAGCTTCCTGCAAAACCTATGCTGTGACGGGTGGAGGGCGCCGAACGTCAAGTCATGCTGTTCACTCGAATGGACGACATTTCCGTTTTCGTCTAATGTTGAAATGATGTGGATCAACCCACCTAGAACTGCTTCTTCTCCAAGCTTTTGTTGAAGTGCATCGATATGCGTGATCCCGTTTAACACCGGTAAAACCTTTGCGCCCTTGTTGACGAGCTTTTTTAATGTGGAAAAAAGGGAATCGTTCAGGTGATAGCTTTTGACAGACAGAAAAACAAGGTCTGCTTGTTCGATTTCATCGGTATGTTCAACCAGGTTCGGTTGTTCAATCCGGTAATCACCCTGAGGACTTTGAATTGAAAGGCCATTTTCCTTAAGCTGGTTTGCGCGACGATTCCGTACGAGAAACTGGACTGGAATTCCTGCCTCATGCCATCTTGCTCCGAAATATGCCCCGAGTGCTCCTGCACCGACTACGACAATTTTCATGTAACCACCATCCTTTTTAAAAGTACATATGTAGAATAAATTCGCTAACGAAAGATCAATTCCTTTGTTTTATAAACGTAGGATTATGGACAGTCTACAAATGAAACCTATTCAAGAAATGGCTGGTAGTGTACGCTAGTATCAGCGATAAGGATCGTAATTATAGATATGAGTAAGGAGATTAATGCGGATGACAACGAATTGGGATTATATATCGACAACAAAACCATTTATCCAAAAGGTATGGGAGAAGGCGGGATTTAATGAACCGACGACCATTCAGACGGAAGCAGTTCCGTTCATTTTAGAGGGCAAAGACGTAATTGCGGAATCGCCGACTGGTACAGGAAAAACCCTCGCTTATCTGCTGCCGATTTTAGAACGGATTGATGTGGAACAAAATGATCCGCAGGCTGTAATCCTCGCATCTTCACGTGAATTGGTCATGCAGATTTTTGAAGAGGTACAGAAATGGACGGAGGACAGCGGGATCAAGGGTGCGTCAATAATCGGTGGCGCAAACCCGAAACGGCAGCTCGAAAAATTAAAGAAACATCCTCAAGTGATCATCGGGACACCGGGCCGGGTGGAAGAGCTGATTAAAATGAAAAAGTTGAAAATGCATGAGGTGAAAACAGTGGTTCTTGATGAAGTCGATCAATTACTCGTGCCAGAACATCTCGGTACGGTTCGAGCGATCATCAAGTCGACCTTGAACGATCGCCAGTTATTGCTATTTTCAGCGACCTTATCTGAAAAAGCAGTGGAGATCGGCAAGGAGCTTACTGCAAATACTGAGGTGATCAGGGTTAAACAACAGGCGATTAAGCAGGGCGATGTTGATCACCTATACTTTATCAGTGAACGTAGAGATAAAATCAAGGTACTGGAGAAGTTTGCAAGAATGACTGACGTCAAGGCACTTGCATTCGGCAAAGATATTGGGGAGCTTCAAGTTTTAAAAGAGAAAATGGATTACAAAAACGTACCAGTGGGACTGCTTCATAGCGAGTTGAAGAAAAACGAAAGACAGACAGCACTCAAACAATTCCGCAGCGGTAAAACGAGCCTGCTTTTAGCAACGGATGTAGCAGCACGCGGTTTAGACGTAAAAGGTTTGACGCATGTGATTCAGATCGATGTGTCCGAGGATAAGGGGCAATACCTCCATCGTGCTGGGAGAACCGGACGAGCTGGTGCGAGCGGTACTGTCGTTACAATCGTTACGAAGGGTGAGGAGCAGTCGTTGAATCGAATGGCCCGTGCTCTCGATATTCAGCTTCAAAAGAAGTCATTTTACAAAGGGAAAATAGTTGATGAGCGCTAAGTAAGACGAACTGGGGGATGAGATGCATACAAATAAATTTTCTGTAATTGCACATCGAAATCACGAAATCTGTAATCCGATCAGTAAAGAAAAACTCATGAATGTCATTGATAAAGTTCAGCTTGATCGTGGTCAAGCTATACTTGATGTTGGAGCAGGCAAATGTGATGTGCTTATCCAATTGGTCCGAAAATATGGTGTGATCGGAACTGCGGTTGAAATTGAAGAGGCTTATTTAAATGAAGCAAAGGGTCGAACTAGTGACCTGATCGATTCAGAGCAACTCAGCTTTATCCAAGAGGATGCGAAACAGGTTATTGAACGTTACAAGGAATCATTTGATATGGCAATCTGCCTTGGGGCAACCCATGCGCTTGGTGACTATCGATCGACGTTGGAGCAATTGAGTGAAACGATCAAACCAGGTGGGTATTTGTTGATCGGGGAAGGATACTGGAAACGAAAACCGGACCCTGATTATTTGGAGGCATTAGGAGCGGAGGAAGAGGAGTTGCTGACCCATTATGAGAATATTGCGCTTGCTGAACAACTGGATTTAATCCCGATGTGGGCGAGTGTTACGAGTGAAGATGAATGGGATGCATACGAGTGGCTATATTCTTCATCCATGGAAAGATATTGTTTGGAGCATCCAGAGGATCCGGATGTCGAGTGGATGAACGAACGGATCCGAAAGTGGCGATCCACCTATTTACGTTGGGGCAGAGACACGCTCGGCTTCGGACTATATTTGTTTCAAGTTAAGAAAGTGTAAAAAATACTTTCTATAGTATAGGCGTAACTACGACACCTCTCTCGCCTAAAGGCTCGGCAATCGCCGAGTTTTCTTTATATAAGGCTGTTTTCTAAAAGATTGTTGCTATCGACTATAAAATATTTGTGAAGCTTATTGCATGATAACAGCCCCTGATGCTGAGTAAGGATTCACTCTATTTACCGGAACAAGGAGATCTTATTTTCACTAAAACCTCATGATTTTCAGATTTAACGGAACAAGAAGACCTTATTTGGTTAAATACTGCTGAATATGGCTCACTTTTTGAGGAATAGAGGCTTTGAGTTCCACTAAGAATCGGAAAAAGCGATTTTTGTCACAGATAAGGGCTCTGGGTTCCGAAACCATTCATTTTGCCTAAAATGTTCGCCTCATTTTTGCACTGTTAAAGCAACAATCTATAACAGCCTTATATAAAAAGTAAGTGAAGACAATGAAAGCTGTCCAGTAGTTCTATCGGACAGCTTTTTCTTATGTTTTCGTTATTCATTGTTGGAAAGGATATCCTGGACACGTCCGACCTGTCCATCCTCTAGGCGTACTTTGATACCGTGTGGATGGAACTTTGAATTCGTTAGAATATTCTTTACGGTGCCTCGCGTTTTCGCTCCAGTCCGTTGATCTTTTTTTAAGACGATGTTCACTTCAATCCCTGGTGTAATGTCTTTTCGATTTTGTCCGTTCATTTGGGGCCATACTTCCTTTCGATACGACGTTCCATTATTTATGCACGTAACTAGTATACACTTTACCCTTCACAAAATTAAGGAAGAATTAGAGATAACTTTTTGTCGTTGAAAAGTATTTTTCTTCCAATTGATTTTTTACTAGTGAAAAAGATTCATAAGTCGATGGATTGTGCAATAAAATCAGGGATGAGGTGTCAAAACTAAAAGGGGGATTACATGAATATTTTACGGTTAGGTCATGCGATGTACTTGCTCACAAGCAAAGAGGGAAAGCGGTATTTGATCGATCCATTTTTCGATATGAATCCTGGATGTCCTGCGGAATTTCAAACAGAATCTTTTATGAGAAGAATTGATGCGGTCTTTTTGACGCATGGACATTTTGACCATACAAGTGGATTACAAAAACTAAAAGATGCTCAACCGGACTGTCTGGTTATCGCACAGTACGACCTTGCGATGATTCTCATGCAAAAGGGACTTCAAAACGTGTACCCATTGAACTTAGGAGGTTCGTTTCAGCTAGCCGATGTAAAGGCAACGATGGTGCAGGCGAGGCATACGTCCAGTTATGGGGAAACGGAAGGGACTCCGATTTATGCAGGCGAATCAGCGGGTTTTGTATTTGATTTTACAGATGACCATACGCTGTACCATTCTGGTGATACGACACTTATGATGGATATGAAATTAATTCAAGAGGTATACGAACCGACAGTTGCAATATTAAGTTCGTCAGGACAATTTACAATGGGTCCGAAAGAAGCAGCATATGCGGTAGAGCATTTACTTGATGTAGACTATGTAATTCCGAGTCATACGTTCCCGACGAAGGAAACGGCAGCTTCACCTGAGGCATTGGAAGCACTTTTGGGTACATTTCCTATTATAGAGACGATGATGGATAAGGATAAAGAATTGGAAGAGGAATTAGCGGATGAAAAACATACAAAAGTCGTTGTGATGGGATATGGGGAGGAAGTAACGTTTAAGAGAGGAAAAGTCCCTGTTTACAAATTATAGACCACTGAAGAATAGGTAAGAAGGTAATCGGACCAAAGCGGCGAAACCACCGTTTTGGTCCTTTGACTTTTGGTGCAATCCTATTTTCGTACAGGCCTTATGAACTACTACGTCTCAAGTCTTAGAAAAAGTTAAAGCGGAGGCTCCTTATGGGAATATGGTTTTCCAGATAGGATAGAGACATAAGGAAAAAGGAGGGACATAACAATGAAAAAATTTGGATTACTCGTTCTCGGTGGAATTGCTGCCATCGTGCTGCTAGCAAATCTCGGTCCAATGATCGGACTCGCAATCAGCCTCGTTATCCTGTATTACTCCGTCAAACAATTTACGAAGACGGATTCTACCGGAGCGAAAGTTGGCTGGGCGATAGTAGGGTTGATCGCGCTGGCTGTTACCGCTTCGAACGTTCCAGCTGTTCTAGGCATAGCGGCGTTGTATATTCTTTACGTCGTTTATAAGAATTGGAACAAGGAAGATGAAGTGGTAAAAGAAGAAGTCAACGATCCATTCACGAATTTTGAACGCCAGTGGTCAGAGCTAAAGCGCAGCTAATTCAGCACGAACAACTTCACTCACTATGCACAACCAAACCAATCATTTTTAATAAAAGGAGAGAATTACTAATGGCAAATGTATTCAAACGTTTAAAAAACACGCTTGAAGCGGATTTTCACGAAATGCTAGATTCCAAGGAACAAAAGAACCCGATCGCATTGCTGAACCAATATTTACGCGAGTGTGAGCGAGAGGTTGAAAAGGTTCGAAAGCTTGTTGAACGACAATATTTGCTGAAGGAAGAGTTTACCCGCGAGTACAATCAAGCGTATGAGCTTGCTGCAAAACGGAAGCGTCAGGCAGAGGTTGCATCCGAAGCTGGAGAAACAGAGCTTCATCAATTTGCACTTCAAGAGCAGGTCCAATATGAGGAACGGACTGCCCGTCTGAAGGAATCCCGCGATCAGGCGATCCAGCATCTCGGTGAGCTTGAGCAAAAGTATGAGGAAATGAAGCATAAGATCAAGGACATGCACATTAAGCGGATGGAGCTGATGGGAAGAGAAAACATGACACGTGCCCATCACAAAATGAATAACGTGCTTGACTCAACAAAACATTCCGACAAGCCGTTCTCCCGTTTTGAGGAGATGGAAAATTACTTGGATCGTCTGGAGCATCAAGTAAACACAGGGTACCACCGTCATACGATCGATGCGCGAATTGCCGAGCTTGAGAAACAGTTGAAGAATGAAAAGGAAAAATCTACTACAACTGCATAGGGAAGTTTTGGTATGATAGAAAGGCGTAGTTCTCTGCGCCTTTTCCACATGAATGAATTTTCTTGTTTAAAATTCGATAGCCATTTAATGGAGTTCGACTAACTACTTTACATCCTGTGAAAACGTCGAACTGACTTACATCGTGTGAGCCTCCGGATTTTTAAAAATACATTATAAAAAAACAGAGAGGAGGGTCCTTCATGTTCAACAAATCACGAACAGATGTCATCAGCTGGTTTTTTGTTATCGGTGTGCTCCTTTTGTTATTGGAGATATCGTTCAACGGCGGGGGCCCCATCTTTTTATTTATCATAACGATCGGGTGTATTTATTTCGGTCGAAAACGCTACCACCGTACAACTGGAAAAGTGCTTTTCTGGTTCGGGACGATTGGCTTTATTTTCACGATTTTAAATACGGTTGCGTTCCGATTTCTATTGTTTGCGGTGTTGATCTACGTCATTGTCAGATTTGCACAATCGAAACAGCAGCCATCGCATGTGAAACCGGATTTTACGGAAAAGAATATAGATGTTACCGAGAAAATGATTTACCGCCGAAAACCACTTCTGCAAAATGTAATTTTCGGAAGGCAAGCAACTCCAGATGCTGCTTATGAATGGGATGATGTCAATATCCAGTGTGGAATCAGCGACACGGTGATCGACTTGAGCAATACCGTTTTACCGAAAGGCGAATCGGTCATTTTCGCTCGAGGTTTTATCGGAAATATAAAGGTGCTCGTTCCATATGAGGTTGAGGTTAGCATCAGTCATTCCGTTTTTGCCGGATCAAGTGAAATATTCGATCGGGTCGAAGATAGGCTCTGGAACCAGAGTCTTTTGTACAAAACTGAAGGGTACGACGGGGCATCGCATAAAGTGAAAATCTTCACCTCCATGATGATCGGGGACATTGGGGTGAAGCGGATATGAGCATCGTTCAGCGACAAGTCATGCTTGGGATCGCCGTTTCATTTTCAGTTTTGCTCCTGTTCTCGGCTGTCTTTTTTTACGCTTATCCATTAGTTGAATGGTCGCAGCTATGGGAACGGAACGTATTCGATCTTCCGTTTGTGCTCGTCGTCCCGGCATTGTGTGTTTCGGCAGGGCTCGCTTTTGGGGTAGCTTCAGGCTTTTATTGGCGGAAAAACTTCGATTTTCTTGAAGCTGGGCTTACTCAACTTCAACGAGGGCGAACTCTCAGTCCTGCGGAAAATGGAGTGATGAAAACCCACGAGCTCGAACAGATCTGGACTCATATAGAAAAAGTACAGCATCATATCGCAGAGCAAACGAAGCTCTCGCAAAAGCTAGCCAACGAAAAAGCAGAGGATCAGGAAAAGCAGATTCAAAAGATGGTTTCAGAAGAACGCAATAGGCTTGCCCGGGAACTCCACGATTCGGTCAGTCAGCAGCTGTTCGCTGCGTCGATGCTCATGTCTGCGGTCAACGAATCGAACGATGAAGGTGAAACTAAACGAAAGCAGCTTCAACTAGTTGAGGAAATGATCCACCAATCCCAGCTTGAAATGCGCGCATTGCTGCTTCACCTCCGTCCTGTTGCTTTAAAAGGGAAGTCCTTGAAGGAAGGGATCGAGGAGCTTTTACGTGAATTGGTGCAAAAGGTTCCGATTGAAATCGAGTGGAAGGTCGAGGAACTGACGCTTGAAAAAGGGATCGAAGACCATCTGTTCCGGATTTTACAGGAGTCCGTATCGAATACATTACGACATGCGAAAGCACATTCATTGAACGTTCTATGTATCCAACGAGAAGACATCGTGCGACTGCGGGTTGAGGATGACGGGGTCGGTTTTAACGTAGAAACGGCAAAGACCGGCTCTTACGGGTTGCAAAACATGCACGAACGAGCCGTCGAACTAGGCGGAACGATGAAAATCGTCAGCGTTCCAAATAAAGGGACGAGGTTAGAAGTGACGATTCCAATGATTCGAGAGGAGGAAGTTGATAATGATTAAAGTGTTATTTGCGGATGATCATGAAATGGTGCGGATCGGTGTCTCATCGTATCTTACCAACCAGCCGGATATCGAGGTTGTCGGAGAGGCAAGTGATGGTGGTGAAGCGGTGGAGATGGCTTTAGAGCTGCGACCGGATGTTATTTTAATGGATCTGGTGATGAAGGAAATGGACGGCATCGAAGCAACGAAGCGAATTACCTCTGAGTGGCCGGAAGCAAAGATTATCATTGTGACAAGCTTTCTCGATGACGAAAAGGTGTATCCTGCGCTGGAGAGCGGGGCAACGAGCTATATGCTAAAGACGTCGAAAGCGAGTGAGATTGCCGAAGCGGTGAGGGCGACTTTCGAAGGTCAAACTGTGCTCGAGCCTGAAGTGACAGGGAAAATGATGACGAAAATGCGTAGAGGGAATAAGCGCCCCGCACACGAGGAGCTGACAAGCCGCGAGCTAGAAATCCTCATGCTGATGACAGAGGGCAAGACAAATCAGGAAATTGCCGATGAACTGATCATTGCATTGAAAACAGTGAAGACGCATGTCAGCAATATTTTAGACAAGTTGGACGTTCAGGACCGAACGCAAGCCGTCATCTATGCATTTAAAAATGCGCTCGTGAAATAAAGCTTGAAGGAAATTTTTCACGGTGAAAAGCAACCAAAATAAAAAACTTATTTACACTTAAACAAACCTGACCGATGGCGGGTAAAACCACTTTATTCTAGCACGTCTGGGAAAAATTCGATTGACATATTGGAAAAACATGATACGATAGCTTCGAAATCAAAATTAAATAGAACGATTCCACTAGGGGGGCCTTCAAAAAGGCTGAGATTAAAGTACGACTTTAAGACCCTTAGAACCTGAACTGGCTCATACCAGCGTAGGGAAGTGGCGGAAGTTATCAGGCTTACTTACATACTTGGTGAAGATGCCTATAAAACCACAACCACTTTCCTTGCGAGACGAGGGAAGTGGTTTTTTTCATGTTGGCGGGAAGTTTTTTTCTAATCGGAAGATTTACGGTTGTAAATCGATCAGTACTGGATATTTACGGGTCTTCAAGTGCATAAAGCGGTGCTAATTTACCCGGTTGGTCCTATTTTTGGATTTAGGTAGTATTTTTCTAGATGAAATTATCCAAATACATGTCTAACTACGGAAATACATGTCTAACTCCAGAAATACATGTCTAACTTCGGAAATACATGTCTAATCAGGAAAAACTGCACGAACCCGACTACCCGGAATGACTCCACCGAAACAAACTGACCTGTCGAAAGTGGATCGTACTAAAAAAAGGAGATGATCAGATGTTGTTTTCACAGGAACTTAGGAAAGAAGCGGATCAGATTTGGGAGGCAAGCTTTCAACATCCATTCGTAAAAGGAATTGCGGACGGGACACTGCCACCAGAAAACTTCCGTTATTACGTGCTTCAGGATGCTTATTACTTATCTCATTTTGCAAAAATTCAAGCGTACGGTGCGGTGAAGGCTGCGGACCTACAAACAACATCGCGGATGGCTGCACATTCCCTTGGAACATACGAAGCAGAGCTTTCACTGCACGAGAATTTTTCAAAACGACTCGGAATAACAGCGGAAGAACGGACAAACTTTAAACCAGCACCAACCGCTTACGCCTACACATCTCACATGTACCGGGCAGCAAATCTCGGACACCTTGGTGACATTATTGCAGCGATTTTACCGTGTTATTGGCTTTACTACGAAATCGGCGAACGCTTGAAAAATGCATCTCCAAAAGAGCCGATCTACCAAGAGTGGATTGCTGCATATGGAGGGGAGTGGTTCCGCGAGTTAGTTGAAGAACAGATTAAACGCCTGGATAAAATCGCAGATACAGTAACAGAAGAAGATCGTGAACGAATGAAAGAGCACTTCATCATCAGTAGTCAGTATGAACTGGAATTTTGGGAAATGGCCTATACGCTTGAGGCTTGGCCATTCAGCCTGAATCCAGCGCTGACTCCCGAGAAGGCTTAAACGAAAGGAGCAATCATTCATGTCAAAAGGACTGAAATTAACCGACGTATTAGTTACCATTGTTATTGCAATCGTATTTGGAATCATCTACAAGCTTTGGGGGCCGCTTTATGCTTTTGTAAAACCGTTCGGACTTCAGCTTGATCAGCTCATTTACGGCATGTGGTTCATCGCCGCAACTGTAGCCTTTCTTATCATCCGAAAACCGGGTGTGGCATTTCTCGCCGAATTCGCTGCAGCTTCAGGGGAGTTTTTAATGGGATCGGAATGGGGGCTTCAAGTACTCATGTCCGGGGTCGTACAGGGACTTTTTGCAGAATTCATCTTCATGGCGTTCCGATATAAGCGTTTCGATATCATGATTGTATCCCTCGCTGCAATTGGTTCAGCGATCGGCTCACTCATTATGGATTATTACAACGGATATATTGGTGACTTGGCGCTTTGGAATCTCAGCTTGTTGGTCGGATTCCGTTTTATCGGATCGATCTTAATCGCCGGGGTCGGTGCATATTATCTAGTTAAAGCGCTTGAGGCGACAGGTGTAACAAGCTTGGTCCGACCGACAACAAAACAGGATTATGATGCGCTTGATCAGTAGTGAGGTGATCCAATGACGAAATTTGCGGCCAGTGTGAAAAACTTGAGGCTGACGTATCCTGGCGATCAAGAATTAAGATTCAAGGATTTATCGATTTCCTTTAAAAAAGGTGAGAAGGTGCTGCTGTTAGGACCTTCCGGTTGTGGGAAGTCGACGTTTCTTCAGGTTCTATCTGGACTGATTCCAAATTCAATCGAGGTGCCGGTAAAAGCAGAGGAGATTATGCTGCCCGATTCGTGGGGCTATGTATTTCAGGATCCGGACACACAATTTTGCATGCCGTATGTCGATGAGGAAATCGCCTTTGTGCTCGAAAATTTACGTATTCCACGAGAAAAGATGCCCGAGCGAATTCGTACTCTTTTAGCAGAAGTTGGCTTAGAATTTGAAGACATCCATACGAGCATTCAAACCCTATCAGGAGGGATGAAGCAACGCCTGGCGATTGCATCGGTGCTTGCCCTTGACCCGGATGTCCTGTTTTTGGATGAACCGACGGCGATGCTGGATCCACAAGGCACAACAGCGATTTGGGATACGGTGAAAAAGGTGGGCGAGGACAAAACTCTGATTATCGTGGAACACAAGCTGGATCACGTTCTCGACATGGTCGACCGTATAGTTTTATTCAATACGGAAGGTGAGATTATTGCTGACGGGAAAAAAGATTACATTCTTTCACATTATAAAAAAACGTTAAAGGAACTAGGTGTCTGGTATCCCGGTGTTTGGGTGGATTACTTGCATTCAAATCCCAGACGGGCGGTTTATGAACGGAAGGCAGAACAAATAATTGAACTGAACGATTTTAAAGGGTTACGGAAAAAATCATCGGCGATTACCGTTCCAGCCGCAAGTATTGCTTCAGGTGAATGGATTGCGATAACAGGTACGAATGGAGCAGGAAAATCTACGCTGCTGCTTTCGCTCATGCAGTTTTTAAAGACGAAAGGATCTTATACGCTTTTCGGGAATTCGGTGAAAAAAGCAGCTCAAGTAACGGAACATCTTACGTACGTGTTTCAAAATCCGGAGTTCCAGTTTGTGACCAATTCCGTCTATGATGAGGTCGCCTATGCGCTTAGGCTCGACAAGATGGATGAAAAGATGATCACCGAGGAGGTCAACGAACGCCTTGATTGTTTTGGATTGAGTAGGCTCCGTAAACATCATCCTTACCAGCTGTCAATCGGACAAAAACGGAGGCTAAGTGTTGCCGCATCCATTATAAAAAGTCAGCCGGTGCTCTTGCTAGATGAACCGACGTTCGGGCAGGACTCTAAGAACACGTTCGCGTTACTGGAGTTGCTTGAGGGATATCGTGAAAAGGGGACGACGATTTTGATGGTGACCCATGATGAAATGATTGCCCGGCATTTTGCCACCCGTGTTTGGAAGATTGAGAGCGGTCAGCTGATGAACGACTCGTTCAACGTAGAAAAAGAATTGGTCAACGCTTAGGGGTGGCATAGAATGAACCTTGATTTTACACATAAAAAGACGTGGCTATACCGGATCAACCCGAGCTTGAAGCTTTTTGTCATGGTACTCTTGTTTATCGGTGTACTGCTCGTCCATCAGCTGAACTTGATCCTTTATATCACCGTTGCAGCTTTGCTGTTACTTGTCCTGTTTTCAGGACATCCGCCTAAACGTCTTGCATTGTTATCGATTCCGTTCATCGTTGTTTTCGTGTCAACAGCGTCATCGATGATCCTATTTGGAAAAGGGGAGACGACGTGGTTCAAATGGGGTCTGATCCATATTACCGAAGAGAGCTTTTATCGCGGAATTCATATCGGGTTCCGGGCACTTGTTTATGCGGCACTCGGATTGATGTTTGCTTTGACCACTCGGCCGGTTTTTCTGTTCTATTCGCTCATGCAGCAAATGAAGTTGAGTCCAAAATATGCTTATAGCTTTATGGCTGGATTTCGGTTGATTCCAATCATGTTTGAAGAGTTCCAGACGATTCGCAATGCGATGATTGTACGTGGCGTTCAACAACAAAAAGGAATTCGGAGCTTTTATTTTAAGCTGAAGTCGTATTCGATTCCGCTCTTGTCCCAAAGCATCAGGCGGGCACATCGGATCGCAGTTTCGATGGAAGCGAAGCGTTTTTCAGAAGTGAAGGAGCGGACGTATTACTACAAAATAGGGTTCTCGCTGTTTGATGTGCTGTTTATTGTAAGTCTCGCCGCATTGATCACCGCATCATTCATGTTGGCCGAACTCGCCCCAATCTTTCCAACATGGGACGTCCGCCATTAATCGACAAGTGCCTGTCACTTGTCGAATGAGAGAGAGGTGCTGTGATGGAGTTGCATGCTATATCCACAGGTAAGCAGTCGGTTGAAGAATTTGTGGAAATTGCTTCAGGTATCCATCCCTATATCGATGCGATTCATATTCGTGAAAAGCAGCGGACGGCAAAGGAAATCATCGCCATTATCGAAAAATTAATGTCCAGACAGGTTCCACTCCAAAAAATCATCGTCAATGACCGGGTCGATGTTGCGTTCGCCACCGGGACGAGAGGAGTACAGCTTGCACACCATAGTATCGATGTGGGGACAGTTCGGCGTACGTTCCCTGGCCTGGCTATCGGTTGTTCGATCCATTCACCTGGTGAATTGGAAAAGGCCGAGCAGGATGGAGCCGATTATCTCATCTTTGGTCACATTTTTACGACGGAATCAAAGCCTGGACTTGCTCCACGCGGCTTAACGAATTTACAAACAATCGCACAAGCTAGCAAACTACCAGTCATTGCAATCGGCGGTATCCATCCTGACAATGTAGAACAAGTACTCGATGCCGGGGCAAGCGGAATCGCGGTCATGTCGGGAATCTTTGAAGCAAGTGATCCATTGAAGGCAGCGTACGACTATTATTCTAGGGTGAAAGGTCGGGATTCCCCTCAATGAATCTCCAGCTCGTCCCGTAACCTGATAGTGGATTTGCTAATGCAAATCCAACCGATTAAAAGAACAATAGTCCTCTTTCGTGCTGGCAAACTTCAAGAAATGCACAAATAGGGAAAGAAACATTAGATAGAATGTACTAACACACTTAGGAGGTGCTGAATGCGAAACCACTTTGACGTGATAATCATTGGCGCAGGTGTGATTGGAAGTTCGATCGCTTTTAACCTTGTGAAACAGGGTCGATCCGTTCTCGTCCTTGAAAAAGGAAGGATCGCCAGTCAATCCTCAAGTGCGGCTGCGGGAATGTTAGGGGCACAAACTGAGCTGGAGAACGACAGTCCATTGTTCCGTCTGGCAAGAGAGAGCAGAGGCATGTTTCCTGATTTGGCTCTTGAATTGAAAGATTTAACTGGCATCGACATCGAACTTTACCAGAACGGTATGTTGAAAGTGGCACGCTCAGAGGAGGAGGCATCGGAGTTTCAAAGGTTCATAGCATTGCAACAAAAACTCGGGGAAGAAGCGTCATGGATCGACCCGTATGAATTACAACAACGAGAACCACTTCTTGAAAAAAAACTTTACGGTGCGATGTCCATTCCAAACGATGGGAATGTATCAGCTCCCAATCTAACAAAAGCTTTATCAGCTGCTGCCATGACATCTGGTGCGGAAATTAAGGAATTTACCGAGGTGTCAGAGTTTGTAACAGACGGTAACGGCATTACAGGAGTCATCACAACTACACAGGAAGCCTATCACGCGGATCGAGTAATTGTAGCAGGTGGTGCTTGGAGTCGTCGACTTTTAAAAGATGCAGGGCATGAACTTGACACCTATCCTGTAAAAGGGGAATGCTTTTCAGTCAAAACCGAAAAGCCGATCGTAAACGCGACGATTTTTTCAAAGGGTTGCTATATCGTTCCGAAATCGGGAGGCCGGCTGATCATTGGCGCAACCGAAAAAGCCCATTCTTTCGATCAAAAGGTTTCACTCGAAAGTATCGCAGCCATGATGGGACGTGCAACCGAGCTGATCCCAGCTCTGAATCAAGCAGAGTGGGATGACGCGTGGGCAGGCATACGCCCACAAACAAAGGATGGCCTTCCTTACTTGGGAGTGCACCCGGAAATCAACGGGTTGTTCATTGCGACCGGCCATTATCGGAACGGAATTTTACTGGCACCAATCACAGGAAAGTTGATGGCTGATCTGGTCGAGGGTATCGGGATGAACAAAGATTGGGCTACGGCATTTCGTCTCGAACGTAACGTGATAGGAGTTGAAAAACAATGAGGCTACGCATTAACGGTGACACGGTTGAAGTACCTGATACGGTTGCGACGGTGTCTGAGCTTGTCGAGTATTTTGAACTGAACAATCGAGTCGTCATGGTTGAGCTGAATGAAAACATTTTAGATAAACAAACCCATCCGGAAGCTAAGGTGGCGGATGGGGACAAACTTGAGATTGTACAATTTGTAGGAGGCGGTTGATATGTTGAAAATCGGTAGCTTTGAATTTAACTCAAGACTTTTACTCGGTACAGGAAAATACCCGGATTTTGATACGCAAAAGAAGGCGGTCGAAGTATCAGATACTGACATTTTAACGTTTACAGTGCGGCGAATGAACATATTCGAACCAAGTCAACCCAACTTTTTAGAGAAACTTGATCTTGAAAAATATACTCTTTTACCGAATACTGCCGGAGCTAAAACAGCAGAGGAAGCGGTTCGATTCGCAAAGCTCGCAAAAGCATCTGGACTTTGTGACATGGTAAAAGTTGAAGTGATCGGCTGTCAAAAGACGTTGCTACCGGATCCGATCGAAACCTTAAAAGCGACAGAAGAGCTTTTAAAAGAAGGATTCATAGTTCTTCCGTATACGTCTGATGATGTTTTGCTCGCTAGAAGATTAGAAGAGCTTGGTGCACATGCGGTTATGCCAGGTGCCTCTCCGATTGGTTCTGGACAAGGAATCATCAATCCGTTGAACTTGAGTTTTATTATCGAACAGGCGAATGTACCTGTCATTGTCGATGCTGGGATCGGTTCACCTGCAGACGCAGCGATTGCGATGGAGCTTGGGGCAGATGGTGTTTTACTAAACACAGCAGTTTCAGCGGCTGAAGATCCAGTGAAGATGGCTGAAGCAATGAAACTGGCGATTGAAGCAGGGAGACTCGGGTTTGAGGCAGGTCGAATTCCGAAAAAGCGCTATGCGACCGCAAGTAGTCCAGCGGAAGGCTTGAGCATCGGTTAATGGACCGCTATTCAAGACAAACGCTATTTGCTCCGATAGGTAAAACCGGACAGCAAAAACTCTGGGAAAAGCATGTACTCATGATTGGAGCAGGAGCCCTCGGAACAGGCAATGCAGAAGCACTCGTCCGCGCTGGTATCGGACAACTGACGATCGTTGACAGGGATTATGTCGAGTGGAGCAATCTTCAACGCCAGCAGCTTTACAGTGAGGAAGACGCCGGAAATCGAATTCCGAAAGCAGTGGCAGCGAGAGAACGTTTAGCTCAAATCAATTCAAATGTTGAAATCAGAGATCACGTTCTCGATGCTACTCCACAGGAACTTGAGCGGCTTATAGACAATGTCGACCTAATTATCGATGCGACCGATAACTTTGATACAAGGTTGTTGATCAATGATATTGCACAAAAGTATAGCATTCCATGGATTTACGGGGCATGTGTCGGGAGTTACGGGATCAGTTATACGATTGTGCCTGGAGAAACACCTTGTCTCAATTGTTTGCTGGAAACCGTTCCGATTGGGGGAGCAACGTGTGACACGGCGGGAATCATCAGTCCGGCCGTACAAATGGTCGTCGCCTATCAATCGGCTGAGGCTTTGAAAATTTTAGTTGAGGATTGGAGTTCGCTCCGCCGTAAGCTCATTTCCTTTGATCTATGGGCAAATCAGCATACCGCAATCGACATAACGAAGGCGAGAAAGGAAGATTGCCCATCTTGCGGCAAGAACCCGATCTATCCATTTTTATCGTATGAAAATCAAACGAAAACAGCGGTTCTTTGTGGACGGGATACGGTCCAGATCCGGCCTGCCGATCGACAATCAAGAGACTTGGACGAATTAGAAAAAGTGCTTTCGACTCAAAATGGAACGCTTGAAAAAAATCCGTATTTATTGTCCTTCACAACCGGAGAGCATCGCCTTGTCATTTTTAAAGATGGACGTGTGCTCGTTCACGGCACAAAAGACATTACGGAAGCCAAAACGCTTTACCACCGATTTCTTGGCTAAAGGGAGGTGCACAAAATGACGTATAAAGCATTAACAATCGCAGGCTCTGATAGTGGAGGCGGTGCAGGTATCCAGGCCGATTTGAAAACATTCCAGGAGCTCGATGTATATGGGATGTCGGTGATTACCGCACTTACAGCACAAAACACACTTGGCGTTCAGGGTGTTCATCCGGTTCCAGTAGAATTTGTAAGTGAGCAGCTTCAGTCGATAGCGGATGACTTGGAGCCAGATGCACTCAAGACTGGCATGCTTTTTAGCGCCGAAATCATTGAGACGGTTGCCAACCATGTAAAAAAACATAAGTGGACAAGGCTGATTGTCGATCCTGTAATGATCGCGAAAGGTGGGGCATCACTTCTACAACAAGAAGCGGTTAAAGCCCTCCAGGAAAAACTCTTACCCTCAGCGTATGTCGTTACGCCGAATATACCAGAAGCAGAGGTGTTGACCGGAGTTGTGATCCAATCGGAAGAAGACCGTAAAAAGGCAGCGATCAAGCTTTATCAGATGGGTGCTGAACATGTTGTCATAAAAGGCGGACATAATGAGGATAAGGCAGTTTCAGTCGACCTTCATTACGATGGCAGCCAATTTCACACATTTAAAGGGCGCCGATTTGAGACGAAGCATACACATGGAACTGGATGTACGTTTGCTGCTGTTATAACGGCGGAAGTAGCGAAAGGACACTCGGTACAAGCTGCGATTGGAACCGCAAAGGAGTTCATTACAGCTGCAATCGAGAATGAGCTCGGCATCGGGTCAGGTCACGGACCGACGAACCACTGGGCGTATCGGAAGGCAGGTGTTCGAACATGAAGCTGAATCCAGGACATTTAGAAATCTATTTTATAATGGGGTCTGTCAATTGTAAAAAGGATCTTAGACATGTGCTAGAAGAAGCACTTCAAGGTGGAGTGACGATGTTCCAGTTCCGTGAAAAAGGTGCTGGCTGTTTACAAGGAGAGGAAAAGGTAAAGCTTGCGAAAGAATTGCAGTTCATTTGCCGCTCTTTCGAAGTCCCTTTTATCATTAATGATGATGTCGAGCTTGCGGTCCAAATCAATGCGGATGGTGTTCATATCGGCCAAGAAGATACTACGGTTTCTGAAGTGCGGGCTATCATTGGTGCTGAGCGGATTCTCGGTGTCTCTGCGCATGACGTGGAGGAAGCGAAAAGCGCGGTTGATGCAGGAGCCGATTATCTTGGGGTCGGCCCGATGTACCCAACAAAAACGAAAGCTGATACTCGAGCTGTTCAAGGTCCTAACGTGATTCGAGCGATTCGTCATGAGGGAATCAGCATTCCGATTGTAGGGATCGGTGGCATCAATGAATCGAACGCTGCGGAAGTGGTTATGGCAGGAGCGGATGGAATTGCCGTCATCTCCGCAATCAGCCTTGCCGATGATCCAAAAGCATCAACCCAACGACTTCGAAAAACAGTTCGAACACTAGAGGGTTTCAGATGTAAAACCTACTAATGACATTGAAATATTCCTGTAATTTTAGACATGGTATTCTGAGTTAATACCAAAAGGGGAAAATGAATAAACGGTACAAGGGCTTATTTTACTTTCCTTAAGCCCTTCCCTTGAAGAATGTCTTGGATACCTTCTTCACAAACTCCATATGAACGCCAGGAACAATTTTCGCATACACTTTGTATATCGGAGGAGACGACATGCTTTCGGATGCACGACTCAATCTCCTCCCATTTCAGTATTTGTCCAATTCCAAGTCCCAATTTCTCTAAAATGGCTTCATCTCTTTCATAAATAGTGTTGTCCTGGCAGTGGTACTCACCTGAGTTCGGGTACTTATCACACAACTGATCAGGTCCATTTACAAGCTGAATCCACGTCTTAGGGTTTTCTCTCAACGTTTGATGTATACGTGTCATATTTTCCACGTATTGTTTGGAATAACCCATTCCCCGATAGCCTAGAAGGCAAAAAAGATGATGACCTCGTAGCTTATACATATTTTCACCTAATTTAAATTTATTTGGTATAAATGCGGGCTTCGCTTCAATCAATTACCACCCGTAACTCCTCGGTCATTTGTTCCACAAGCTCTGGACGTCCATGAAATTGAGCTGGGGTATTTTGAAAAAGTTCGATTCGCCAGTTCCCTTCGCTTTTCACAGCTACAAGTGTTTGATGAGCATTGAATTCTGGATCGATTTCTGATTTTCCCGGAGGAATCATTCCAACTATCGATCTTAAGATCACTGCATTTTCACCAACTGGCCGAACACTTTTAACTTTAGTGATGAAGGGTGGTGTTTCATGTTCTTTAAAAATCGGGTCAAGGTGTAAATAAATCTCATCGCGACCGATTACGTGGCTTCCGTCAAAACCGATAAGCTCGCCCGTATCTGTAAACTGTTCAGCTATTCCACCTGCATTTCGATCATTCCAAGCGTCAATCAAATTCTCATAAAGTGTTACAACCTCATTTTCCATCGTTTATTCCTCCCTCAAGTTTTATGTATTTTCGTACGTTTTTTCGGCACAGCTAAATAGCTTTCCTTTCAATATTACCATTTTATCAAAGTACAAAGAGTTCTTTCCATTTTGTTGGTAACTAATGCTACAATTAAAAGTGTAATCCAATTATATAGGAGAAATTTTTATGAAAAAATACTTATATACGAGTTTCTTAATGTTGCTATTACTCATAACTGCCTATGAGGTGACAGTAGAAAATGAATCCTCATCTGTTGAGACTGTAAGCCCTTCACAATTAACTAAGGAAGATAAACGTCTTTTAGATGGGGTTGGGATGGATGATGTATTTGTGTTTGATCTCGATTTGAACAATACATCCTCAAGTCGTATAGATACCTGGATTGAATACTATGAATACGGTGTGAAGAAAGAAAAAATAGCTGGTATTGGAATGGAAAACTTACTCGGTGATACCGAAACTATGAAGCTGATATATTCAAGGGCATCCTTTAATACTGGTGAGGAAAATCAAGAATATGACAGATTTGTCATTTCGATTCTCTCAGATGGCGGCATTGGTAAAGGAGACAACGTCTTAAAGAGGGATAAGATTGTTGGTGGACGTTTAACAGATAAAATTAATAAAGCAAAGACATTGCTACATGGAAAACCACAAACGCTCGCTGTCATCATAGAATCAAGCGGTAGGTCGATGGTACACCGAATTACATCTATTTAAATAATACAAGAGATTTCATTGAAGAAATTAAACGATACGACCGTGTTTATCTATTTAAAGTAAAGCTTTCAAAGGTTGGAGATCAGAATGGGAAAAACTAAACAATTTTTAAAAAATATGTTCCGTCGGAGGGAAGAATTTTATCTAAGTGGCTTGATTACATATTCGATCGGTTTGATTATCGTCCTTTATATCACAACAAATCCGATTGATGATTATTTCGCGTTGTTTCTTATATTACTTTTTGTAATGACGGTTCTACACTTCTTGGAAAAATTATTAAAGTACCTTTTAAAAGGCAATAATCGTGAACTAAGATATTCATTGTTTCTTAAGACGACTATTATCATCTTTCTTCTTAAAATAACCATAGATGCATTCATCATCTTTTCATAAAACGGGGCACCTCAAAAAGGCTGCCCCGTTTTTTATTAATTATAGGATTTTGCTTTTGATAGTCTTGGCTCAAATCGTGCGAGCAGTTTTGTGTTTGCAAACGAGAAAATCGCAAGTGCTGTCCAGATGAAGATAAACGATATGAGATGAACTTGTGAGAATGGCTCATCATACAGGAATATCCCTAGAAACAGCATAATTGTCGGCGCGATGTATTGGAGGAACCCGATCATCGATAACGAAATTCGGTTGGCACCTGTCGCAAACAGCAACAATGGGATGGCTGTTACAACTCCTGCCCCGAAAAGAAGTAACGCTGTACTCATATCGCCAAATTGAAATGCACTTGTTCCATTTCCGCCAATCATCCCAATGTAAATAAGAGCTACTGGTGTGATCAGCATCGTTTCAATTGTAAGTCCGGTTAATGCCCCGAGAGCCACCAGCTTTTTTAACAAACCATAAAAACCAAAGCTTAGAGCTAGTGAGAATGCGACCCATGGGAATGACCCGAAATGTAAGGTCAGATTCAAGACACCGGCCAAAGCGAGTAAAAAGGATACGAGCTGCCAAAAGGAAAGTCGTTCTTTTAAAACAATGATCCCTAATAGCACACTTATAAGCGGATTAATGTAGTATCCGAGACTTGCTTCGACTACATGATCATTGTTCACAGCCCAAATGTAAGAAAACCAGTTTAAACTGATAAATAATGAAGCAAAAATGATGCCGAACAGCTTTTTCCGATTGGATGCGAGTTCTTTCAGCTCGCGGACAAACTTCTTCAATCTCCGCATTAAAAAAAGAATAAAGAGCATAAATGCAAAGGACCAGATGATTCTGTGGGCGAGAACCTCTCCTGATGGGACATGGTCGACAAGCTTCCAATAGAGCGGAAGAAATCCCCATAGAATGTACGCCCCAGCAGTCGCAGCAACCCCAATAACCTGTTCTTTTCTTTGTTCTTCGTTCATGATGAGGACCTCGATTCAAGTAAAAAACAATTAGAATAGAACAAGTTTAGTACCATTTGAATCGAAATACAATCAGAATGCCTGTGAATTGGAAAAATGGTTAAAATTACATGGATGCTGTCCGATCATCCTGTAATGGTTGTTCGACTAATGTCCGATATGGAATTAACAAAAATTAGGATAATGTGCGCTGAATAGGACGTAATCGGATATGGGATTAACAAAAATTAGGGGAATATGCACCGAATAGGACGTAATCGGATATGTAATTAACAAAAATTAGGATAATGTGCGCTGAATAGGACGTAATCGGATATGTAATTAACAAAAATTAGGAGAATGTGCGCTGAATAGGACGTATTCGGATATGAAATTAACAAAAATTAGGGGAATGCTCACCGAATAGGACGTAATCGGATATGGAATTAACAAAAATTAGGGGAATGCCCACCGAATAGGACGTAATCGTCGCTTTCCGTATAAATACAAACGGCAAATACGTAACTATGAATACAACGATCGTTACGACTGCAAGGCTTAGAATATACATCCAGCCTCCGTCCCCGAACCAACTTAAAGGGGTGTTCGTAATCGGTGGACCTTCTAGAAACATATAATTTGAGCCGATTTTCTCATTCAACAATGCAATTGGGAGCGCTAAAACGTTAATGAGTAATGCAGACTTCCAAATCGCTGTAAATGTAGGACGATACCCTTGCACAATAGCATAAAACAATACGGTTAACGGTAACGCTATGTGCTGCAGGAAAAATTTCGAAAACCGATAATGCGGGAATCCGTAAAGTAAATCAGGTGTGATGATGGCCAAGAGCGGCGGGATGAGCGCGATATAGTAAAGAAATTCAAAGCGTTCTGCGGAAGGCTTTAGTAAAAAATAAATCGCTAAAAATGTGCTTATCGAGCATAATTGAACAGGAATATGGATGGTCGGATCCCAGACCCCATAACGAAAGCACCAGATTTGAAAAGTAACTTCAGATAGTACGAGAATGGTTAAAAAAGTCCAGCGAAATAGATTTTGAGTCAATGAACTTGTACGGATTTTCGCTCGAAAAAAAATAATAGAAGCTAAAAGAACGACAAACAAACCGAGCATTGCAAAATGCCCAGCTGAAAACAGTTGAAAGTTGACTAACATTTCTGGTGAAAAGACCCGCCCCATAACAATCACACCACTTTTCTTTAATACTTTATTTTTTATTTTATCAAATAAAGGTAATCCAAGTTTTGACAATTAATGAAACTCATCTAATAATAGAATAGTAATGATAAGGAGATGATCAAAATGGATGATATAGGAATGTGGACCGCACTTACTTCGGTAATCGGAATTATTTACTTCCTATTTATACTGTTTGCAGTCATTTTGTCAATTGTATTAACCTTTAAAGTGATGAACTTTATGAAGCGGAAAACCAATAATGATGAACGGCTTATCCAAGCAATTGAAAAACTCGGGCAAAATCACGTTTCGGGTAGTCAATCGAAGGCATCTTTGGAAGAGCCTCCTCATAATTAAAACTAATTATTAAAGAAGGAGTTCCAACTAATATGAAACTGAACGTCCACGTGGGACAATTTGCAATGAATTTCGATATCGAGCATAACCTTAACCATATCCTCAATATGATTAATCAAGTAGAGGTAGAAGAACTTCTAATCTTGCCTGAAGGAGCTTTATCAGGTTACTCGGATGATCTCAGCTTTTTAAAATCAATTGATCAAATAGAACTAGTTGAAGCGATAGAAACCATCGTCCAGAAAGTGAAGGAACGTCGGATCCATCTCGTATTTGGATCTTGCTTATTTAAGGATGAAAAATGGTATAATGCTGGAATCTATGTTTCACCTGAAGGAAAGTTGAGTATCCATTATAAAGTGAACCTTGCAACACATGAGCGAGAGGTTTTTACTGCGGGTAATCATTTAACTGTATTTGAAATGCAAGTCCAACAGAATGTAATAAAATTCGGCATACAGCTCTGCAGGGAAATCCGTTTTCCTGAACAATGGAAGTTTTTAAGTTTACAAGGGGCTCAGTTCATTGCCTACTTAACAAACGTGACCTCAACTGAAAATGCATACGTATGGAAAAGCCATCTAGTAAGCAGGGCTGCTGAAAATCAGCGCTTTGTGCTCGTATCAAATGTTGCACATGAGCAGCAGGGATGTCCGACAATGATTGTTTCCCCTAAAGGTGAGGTCCTAATCGAAGTTTTGTCTGAATCTGTTGAATTGAAAAAAACAACGATTGATTTGACTGAAACCTCAGATTGGTATTTGGATCAGAGCCGGACTGATGTTGTTAAGGTTGGAATATAGGCGGGACTGTTCAAATTTTATATTTTGAATATGTATAAAAATAAAGGAGTTTCGACAGGGATGCTGAAATTATTAATATAATCCAATGTTGGGTGGTGACGGCATGAGGCTAGTCAAACACTTGAACGATTTTCAGCACATACAGAGGCAGGGTATAGGGTTCTTTATTATTTTGGATAATGCAAACCCTGTTAAAGTTCATTCTGTTGGTTGTTCTTGGGTGAAGGAAGAGAATTTCATCCGAAAAGTCCTGACGAACAAAGAAAAGCATGGAAGCTATTACTGGGTACAATATTGGAGTGAACACTACCCATCGTTTAAGGAAACACCCTGTCGTAAATGCATGAGTTAAGCTAATCCTTACATGAGAGTTTAAATAATTAAAGTCATAATAAACTGGATTCTACTCGTCCTGATTTTTTAAAATGGGCGAGTTTTTTATTTTGTGATGAATGTGGAACTATGTTTCGTACTTAATTAGCAACATATGTTACGGGAAAATTAAAAAGGTAACACCACTTTTTGATCGAATTGGTATAGAGAGAATTGATGAGGAACGATCGAAATTAGGAAACTAGGAGGAAGATAACATGATTAAAAAGATGGGACACGTGACTGTTCTTGTCCATGATTATGATGAAGCAGTTGAATTTTACAGAGATAAAGTTGGGTTTGAGGTAGCTGAAGATATCGATTTTGGCCCGGAACAACGCTGGGTTACCGTACATGCTCCAGAACAGGATACGATGTTGATAACCTTTGTAAAAGCAGATACTGAAGAAAAGAAAGCACTTGTTGGAAAGCAGGCAGCGGATCATGTTTTCTTGACGGTCAGTACCGATGACTGTATCGGCGATTATAAGCAGATGAAGGAAAAAGGTGTGAAGTTCCATGGCGGACCTACCGATGTACCGTGGGGGATTGAAGTCGTCTTCGAAGACTTGTATGGAAATCGAATCGATTTAGTTGAACCGATGTTGTAAGGGAGTTTTATAAATGTATGCAGTTGTAGGGTATTTGGACAAACAGACCGAGCAAAATGTCAAATCTATTGGCAATGAACTATTTGAACAGAATATCACCGACTATGCAACAGGGGAACAAGGATATAGACCACATATCACATTTGCGAGCTTCGAAGAAATTGATGTTAAAGTTTTCGCAACAGAGTTGGAGCTTTATTTTTCTAACTGCAAACAAATCCAGTTAACATTTCCGAGTCTAGGAATCTTTCTGAATACCGGAATTCTTTATCTTGCACCACGAGTATCTGAAAGCCTACTCCATTTTCACAAAAATTTTCACGATGCTATTGAACCTTTTAAGGATGGTGGAAATTCTCTTTATTCACCTGAAAACTGGGTACCGCACTGCACGATAACAGCGTATTTAAATCAAGAACAGCTTCTAAAAGCGGTAGAACATTGTAATGGCGCGATCACCCCTTTAAAAGGAACGATTTCAGAGGTTGGTTTAATTAAAGTGAATTTTAATGATGAAGACAAGGTGACAGGAGAACTACTATCTGTCATTTCTTTAAAAGAAGACTCTTGATGTTCGAGGTGTGACGAATGAAAGCAGCCTTTTTCGATCGTGATGGGACGATTATTCGTGATTATCCAGATGAAGATTGGAGTCACGTACAAGATCCTGAATTTATCGATGGCTCTCTTGAAACGCTGTCCGTTTTAAGAAAACAGGGTTACCACATCATCATCATTACGAATCAGTATTTAATTAATGAAGGTTATATTACGTTTGCTCAATACAAGAGGATTAACGATAAGATGCTTGATAATATTCGGGAATACGGGGTTAACGTGGCGGATGTATTCCACTGCCCACATCGACGTGATGAAGGATGCGTATGCATCAAACCGAACAAAGGTATGGTTGACCAAGCGTTAAAAAAGTATCCTAAAATCAATTTGAGTGAGTCTTTTATAGTAGGAGATTCGATAAGTGATATGGAGCTTGCCGTAAGATGTAGAATGAAGGGGTATTGGATTTCTCCATCCGCTCGTAGTAATAATCCATTAATTACGAGGGTAGATCATATTAAAGAGATAATATTGTTGTTTGAATAGGGGGTTGCAAAATTGGAACGGCTTCTAGTTAAGACAGGAATCTACAGTTTCATCATTTCATTTTCACTTATGTTTGTTTTCATTCCACGTGAGAGGGAAAAGGAATTCACCCATGAAGCAATAACAGAACTGATGAATGTAGGAGATTATTTCTTCATGATTGGACGATATTCCGTTATGATCATGATTGCTGCGGTTGTTTTGACTTTTGTAGGCACGAAAATTCGTCAAATGGATTAATACATAAATAAAGACCGTTATCATGATCATTTGAATGATTAGATAATCGGCCTTTATGTTTCCTCTGATATAATTTGTCTTTTTTTGTTTTGGTCGTTCGTGTTCGCATGTCTGCAAAAGCGTACGTTCCGCGACCTGATTCAGGGTTTAACTTCCCTTCCTGCACTTTTTTTTGGCGGATCCTTTGTGCTCGGCTTTTTGCCATAGAGCATTCCTCCTTTTAATGAATTCCTACAATTATATCATGGCAATTCCCAAATGTATGTAGGCGGAAACCCGGCATCCACCGGGTTTTATACCATTATTGAATCGCAATGTCCTCTTTAAGGATAGTGATTTTGACTTCATCACCATCTACTTTCGGGTCGATGACCAATTGGTATTCGTCTTTTTGAGGAACATCAAAGGCGATTTGCCCTTTCACTTTACTGTTCGGTTGAACGCTGCTTATTTCACTGAAGTTGGTGTCTTGACGTGATGCATAGCTTTCTTGGAAGATTTCACCATCAGGCGTACGAAGTGTAAAGGTGTAGTCAAGCCCTTCTATTGGTTCATCGGTTTTATTTTCAATAGTCGCATTAATGACAAAATAACCATCATATTGTGGTTCATCGTATTCGACAGCTTTCGTGACCCAAAGAGGGTTGTCCACAGTAATTTCAGCACCGTCAATCGTTACCGGTACCCCAACGGTAGCCTCTTCGGCAGATTCTCCTTCATCCCTGTTATCGTTCATTTCACTTGTTTCATCGTTACTTATCGTCTCTTCCTGAGCGGGTTCTTCGTTTCCTTCATTATCTGAGGCTCCTTGTGCATCCTCTTCACCACAAGCACTCAAAATTAATGCAGAACCTAAAACACCGATCATGAGAAACTTTCGTAAGATACTATCTACCTCCTGTGTAAATTGATTTATCGTTCTTATTTAACGCCATTCCCATTAATGTAATAGTTAAACATTATCTTGAAACGTTTTTGTAATATATGTAGTATTCATTTTTATAAATGAATCGTTGATCGCTTGGTGTAAGCGGAAACATCCTCGTAAATAATTTACCATCAACGAAGAATATAAATGGAAGTGAAAATTCAGGTTTTGAATTCCGTATGATGGGCTATTGGAATATACTGAACGTAGCCGTGAAAAATACCTGCGAGAAATGTCCTTGACGGGGTAACTTATGATAAAATTAGTGACATAACTAAATTTTCGATATAAATACTTAGGTAAGCCATTTCATTTTTCTGTAAGGAGCGTTTTTATAGATGAAGATTGATCTTGGAGGCATCAACGTCAATTACCGTGTCTCCGGTGAGGGGAGAAGCATCCTTTTACTGCACGGATGGGGCACGAGTTTACAAAGCTTCGAGTCTGTTCACAATTTTTTAGAAAAGAATTTTAAAGTCTATTCGATTGATTTTCCTGGTTTCGGTGAGAGTCCAGAGCCTCCAGAACCGTGGGACGTTAAGAATTATACAGATATGCTCGGGCAGTTTATAACTGAGTTAAACATTGAAAACCCGATTCTTATGGGCCATTCCTTTGGCGGAAGGATTTCAATCCGATACGCAACGGATCATCCGGTTCATAAAATCATCCTTGTCGACAGTGCAGGTGTGAAGCCGAAGCGGAAGATGGACTACTATGTGAAGGTTTACACGTATAAGTTTTTCAAAAATATCCTGAACCTGCCGATCCTCCGGAATTATAAGGAGGACATTTTGACCAAGGTAAAAGGTAAACTGGGCTCAGCAGATTACAAAAATGTTTCCGGGGTCATGCAGCAAACGATGGTGAAGGTCGTCAACGAAGATCTCCAGAAGTTCATGCCTGAAATTAAAGCTCCGACCTTGCTTATTTGGGGTGAAAACGATACCGCAACTCCTGTAGAAGACGCGAAGATCATGGAACGGGCGATCCCGAATGCAGGGCTTGTTGTTTTGAAAAACGTCGGGCATTACTCATATCTTGAAAAGCTCAATGAATTTCTAGTCATTATCGATAACTTCCTTGAAAAAGATAAGGAGTGGAACGATGCTTAGTCTATTGTTTTTAGTCGGTGTTGTATTCTGGGGACTTTATACCGCATCACGATTACGAAGAGCCATCCATATGCTTCAGCAGAACTCGTATCGGAACGAGCGCTTTTTACGTTGGATGAAGGAAAATCGCGGAAAGGTGTTTCAAATTCGTGATTTTATTCCGCTATTAACTGTAATTGTCGCATTTGTCGATATCCTGGATAATGTCGCGATTCTTTTGTTTATTGCACTTTATTTGATTTTATACTTAGTTCGAGAAACGGGAAAAGAAAAGAAGAAGCTTGCGGTAACAGCTCGGGTGAAGCGCTTGATGACGACTACAGCGATTGTTGTCGTGCTTATCGGCGGTTTAAGCTTCTATTTTGAAATGCTTCAAAACCTAGTGCTGATTCCTTTATTACTAACGTTTGTTGCACTTAATATAGTAAGCTTTTACGTTGTGCTCGTTGTAAACTCGATCAACCTTCCAATCGAAAAGCAGATCAACCAGCATTATTTTAACGATGCAGAACGGATTATAAAAGAGTCCAAAAACCTTGAAGTGATCGGAATAACCGGCAGCTACGGGAAAACGAGTACGAAGCATGTGCTGAATACGATTGTTTCGTCTCATCATAATGTTCTGATGACGCCTGAGAGCTATAACACAAAGCTTGGCGTTACGATCACAATTCGGAACATGCTGCGTCCGTTCCACAATTATTTCATTGCTGAAATGGGTGCAAAGCAAGAATACGATATTAAGGAAATTTGTGACCTTGTTCATCATAAATATGCGATTGTGACTGCAATCGGTGAACAGCATCTTGAAACGTTCAAAACACTTGATACTATTAAAAAAACGAAATTCGAAATCGTGGATACATTGCCGGATGACGGGGTTGCCTTTTTAAATAAAGACGACAAAAACATCATGTCGATGACGCCGAAAAGCAATTGCCGCGTCGTTTATTACGGGATTCATTCTGAGGGTCTTGATTACCGGGCAGAGAACATCTCGTTCTCGGCAAAAGGGACTTCTTTTAACGTTGTAAGAACAGACGGAACAACGATTGCGATTCAAACGAAACTTCTTGGTGAACATAACATTTACAACATTTTATCCGCTATTGCAGTCGCTTCTGAACTCGGTGTCCCGAAGGAAAAAATGGCGGTCGCAGCCAAAAAGATCGCACCTGTACCACACCGTATGGAGATACGGAAGCATGCATCGAACATAACGATCATCGACGATGCGTTCAATTCGAATCCAGTCGGCTCGAAAATGGCACTCGATGTGTTAGGGCAAATGGATGGATTCAAAGTGTTGATTACGCCTGGTATGATTGAGCTTGGCGATGAGGAGTATGCGCTTAACAAAAAGCTTGGACAGCATGCTGCCAAGGCTTGCGATTATGTGATTTTAGTCGGTAAAAAACAAACGAAACCACTTCAAGATGGGTTAAAGGAAGAGCAGTACCCTGAAACCCGATATTACGTGGCGCAAAATTTAGATGACGCAATTGCAAAAATGAATGAAATAGCTAAAGAGAAGACGGTCGTTCTGATTGAAAATGACCTGCCAGATACATTTAATGAATAGGGGTTGGCGTGAATGAAAATTAAAGTTGGTGTCTTTTTTGGTGGGGTATCGGTCGAACACGAAGTCTCCGTGATTTCAGCACTACAAGCGATTAATGCGATGGACCACGATCAATACGAACCGATTCCGATCTACATTAGTAAAAATAAAAACTGGTATACTGGCGAAGCCCTTTTTGAAATTGATAACTATAAAAATATGAGCGATTTGCTGAAGCAGTGTCAGCGAGTCATCATTACAACCGATGATAGCGGGCGACCGGTCATTGAGAAGCATTCGACAGGTATGTTCGGTAAGCGGTTCGTTTCAGAAATCGATGTTGCATTTCCTGTCATCCATGGTACGTATGGTGAAGACGGTGTGCTCCAAGGATTTCTTGAGCTGCACGGCCTCCCGTATGTCGGCTGTGATGTGTTCTCGTCTGCAGTCGGAATGGATAAAGTGATGATGAAGCAGATCCTTCGAGACTCAGGGGTTCCGATTTTGGATTACGTTTGGTTCTACTCCTCTCAATGGTTGAATCGTCAAGACGAATTGATCGGTAAGGTTGAGCAGGAGCTTGGTTATCCGGTCATTGTAAAACCAGCAAACCTAGGCTCAAGTGTTGGAATCAGTAAAGCTGCCGACCGCGAAGAGCTTGAGGAAGCAGTTGAACTTGCAATGGGATTTGCAACCAAGCTTGTCGTAGAAAAAATGGTTACAGACTTGCAGGAAGTCAACTGTTCGGTCGTCGGTGATTATGAAGATGCGGAAAGTTCAGTGTGCGAGGAAGTATTGAGCAGCACGGATATTTTAACGTATCAGGATAAATATCAGAGCGGTGGAGGCTCCAAAGACGGCGGTTCCTCGAAAGGAATGGAAAGCACGAATCGTAAAATCCCTGCGGAACTGTCTGATGAAATTACGGCCCAGGTGCAAGGTCTTGCAAAGGATACGTTCCAAATCCTTGGATGTGCTGGAGTTTCGCGGGTCGACTTTTTGATCGATAAAGCGTCTGAATCGGTTTATGTGAATGAAATCAATACGATTCCTGGCTCACTGTCGTTCTATTTATGGGAGCCAACAGGAAAACCGTTCAAGCAGCTTACGACAGACTTGATACAAATCGCATTGAAACGCCATCGTGAGCGTGAGTCATTGAACTTCTCTGTCGATACGAACCTGTTCGCCATGCACAGCGGCGGAGCAAAAGGCGGAAGTAAAGGAAAACTAGGATAAGCAGGGACCTCCCTGCTTTTTCTTATACGTTTGGAAGGTATGATTTTTCAGGAAGAAGTACATCGACGTTTTGGGAATGGTCTAAGTCTTCCTTTTAAGTAGAAAGTACCTTTGCATCCTTTATGGCCAGGCTTGTCTTTCAAGTTTCAATTTTTTGATAAAAAACCACATAGGGAAGCTTCGGACTTGATTTTATACATGGAAAATACCGAAGTTAACTGACGGAATGGAGGCTCCATATGCATTCAATACCATTACTTCACCCGGTAAAGGAATGGAAAAAAACTGAGATACATGATAATGGAGAAAAGCTCGTATCGACTCAGAGTAGAGGTTTAAATCGAGTCATTTCTAAACCGCAGTATAAAAAGATGGGTATTCCAGGTGCACTTGATGAGATCTATGTTCGGTCAGGTGTCGTAGAAAGGCTGGAAGAAGCTGCGGGGCAATTGCCTAATGGATATAGATTGCTTGTTTGGGATGGTTGGCGTCCATTTAAAGTTCAGCAGCATATTTATGAATCGTATTTGAACCAGCTTGTAGTTGAGCATCCGGACTGGTCCGAGGAGCGTTTGCACGAAGGCACACGTCAATTTGTCTCATTTCCATCTGATGATCATGACACCCCAGCCCCACACATAACTGGAGGTGCAGTCGATCTTACAATTGTTGATGGGATAGGTGTACCTTTACCGATGGGAACCGATTTTGATGATTTTTCGGAGCAGGCGCGGACTCGGTTTTATGAGGAAAAAAGTGAACATGGCAAATTACTAGACGTGGAAAATGAGTATTTGGCCAATCGAAGAATGCTATATCAGGCGATGACTTCAGTTGGATTTACTAATTATCCAGAAGAGTGGTGGCACTTCGATTACGGAAATCAGTGGTGGGCAAAAAGTAGCAATCAACCAGCAGCACTTTATGGATTAGCGAGGTTGGATAGTCATTAGTAAAGTTGGTTGCTCAGTAAGTTGAAACAATCAGTAATCATTGATTTTATCCATTTATCAGAGCAAAAACATTTATATTAAAGGGAAATACGAGAAGTCGTCGAATATTTTATTAACTACAACTATTTGCTTACAAATTCTGGCGATTATGAAGTTAGTCCTATTTATAGCCGACAAAAGAACACGATATGGGATTGTTCATATGTACTTGAAAATGAGAGACAAGCTTAATCCGTCCAAAATTAATTGAATATTACGAATGTTTTTTTGTATGCGCTTACATAGGTGTTTGTACACGCTGTTCCAGAAGAAGGGCGTTGCAATAGAAAAGAGGGTTTAAGATAAGGAAAATCGTTAGGAGGAGATCATGATGTTGGGAATGGAAAGTGTTTCGATTGCATTAGTATGGATCCTTACTGTTTTGTCAGCTATCGGTTGTACAATCTTTGGAGCAGTAATGTGGAATCGGGGGGGTGACGCTGAATGAATATGGCAGTATTGATTCCGTTGGTTCTTGTTTACATGGCTATTATGACGGGTCTTGCTTATTATGGATACAAAAAGACGACGACTGAATCGGATTACCTTGTAGGGGGACGCAATATCCATCCTGCTGTTATGGCGCTTTCATATGGAGCCACTTTCATCAGTACTTCAGCACTTGTTGGATTTGGCGGAGTTGGATCTATTTTTGGAATGGGTCTTTTATGGTTGGCGTTCCTGAATATCGTCCTCGGCATTTTTGTGGCCTTTGCCATATTCGGAACCAAAATCCGAAGGCTCTCCTTAAAGCTTGATGCAACGACTTTTCCTTCATTGTTAGGGAAAAGGTATGATTCAAAGTTTATTACTGTGTTTGCGGGAGCAATGATCTTTATTTTCATGCCTGCATATACGAGTATCGTGCTTATCGGGGGTGGACGTTTCCTTCAAGAATCCCTTTCCATTAATTTTAATATTGCTTTATTCGTTCTTGCAGCAATCGTAGCATTGTATGTTATTAGCGGCGGTATTAAAGCCGTCATGTATACCGATGCATTCGGTGCAGTGATTATGTTAATCGGAATGGTTGTGTTCCTTGTAGTAACATACATAGCTGTCGGAGGCGTTATTGATGGTCATGCTGCTTTAACAGCAATCAAGGATATGGTACCTGAATCTCTTGCTGCAGGTGGACATCAAGGTTGGACGAGCATGCCGGCATTAGGTTCTCCGTTGTGGTGGACACTTGTAAGTACGATCATTATGGGTGTTGGAATCGGAGTTTTAGCACAGCCACAGCTTGCGATGCGTTGTATGACGGTAAAGGATGACCGTGCATTATATCGTTCCGTCCTAGTCGGTGGAATTTTCATCTTCTTCATGACAGGTGCTGCTTTCATGATTGGACCTCTAAGTAACGTATATTACATGGAAACAACAGGTCAACTTGCGATAAGTGCAGCAGGAGGGAATTCCGATTTAGTTATCCCGATATTCATTAATGATATTATGCCAAATTGGTTTGTTTATCTGTTTACGTTAACATTGCTATCTGCTACAATCTCAACGGTAAGTTCCTTAATTCATGTACAGGCAACCGCTTTCGGTGAAGATATTATGAATACGCTTGGAATCAAAGCAGGATTCAAGAGTAAAAAAAGCCTTTCACGTCTTGGCGTTATTGTTGGTGTGATTGCTGCAATTATCCTTGCTTATCTTCTTCCTGGAGGAATCATCGCACGTGCAACAGCATTCTGGTTCGGAATTTGTGCTGCAGGATTTTTGCCAGCACTGATCGGCGCGCTCTATTGGAAAGGTGCAACTAGAGCTGGGGCTATCTACAGCATCATTACTGGCTTTGCGGTAAGTATTATCGGATTTTTGTTCCTTCATGCTGCAGAGTCCGGGGCCATCGGGTTATCAAACGCCATGTTTGGTAAAGATGCACTCTTAGCATTCCCATGGACACATATTGATCCGTTATTTTACGCACTTCCGCTTTCAACAATTGTGTTTATCGTTGTAAGCTTACTAGATAAAAGTAAAGAAGTAAGCGAAGATTTCGGACAGAGAGCAGTCTAAGAGAAAGATGTCAAAAGAATATAAGGATAAGATAAACTGTACCCTGTAGAGTAGACACATTAAAAAAAGGTCTACTCTGCAGGGTCTTTTTGTGTACAATTAGAGTGAAAAATGGGATGGGAGAACACACATGAGTAAAAAATGCTTCACAAAAAAAGAGATCGAACTATTATCAAAAAATCCTTATGTTAAGTCCGTTACTTCAAAAGCCATCACCTATACTGATGAATTCAAGCAGCTGTTTATTGTTCAAAAGGAACGTGGGAAATTCTCTAGAGAGATTTTTGAAGAGTACGGGTTTGATACAGAGATTATTGGAACTAGACGTATTAAATGTTCTGCTGAAAGGTGGGGGAAAGCCTATCGTAAAAATGGAGCACTGGGACTTCAGGATGCAAGAAGAGGACAATCAGGAAGACCAAGGAAAAGAGAACTTTCCAATGAAGAAAAATATGCAAGGTTAGAGGCGGAAAATAATTTATTGAAAGCAGAGAACGAATTGCTAAAAAAGATAAAGTTCGCCGAAAGGGGGCTAAAGAAAAAGAACTGATCTTATCAGCTGATCAGAAGTTCGTCCTCATTCGATACATCATTGAGAAATATAAGTTAAAAAACATGATCACTTACCTTTGTAAATCTGCAGGCGTATCTCGTCAAGGCTACTATAACTATTTTTCAGCGAAACAAGTAAAGCGAAGAAGGGAAAAAGAGAAAAAGGATGAAGTTGTCCGGGATGTTATTCTCAAAGCCTTTCACTTTAAGAACCGTAAAAAGGAGCCCGCCAAATTAAAATGATACTGGCAGGTCAATTTAATATTGTCTATAACCTTAAAAGAATCGGGAGAGTCATGAACAAGTATGGCATTGTATGTCCTATCCGGAGAGCGAATCCTTACAAGCGTATTATGAAAGCCACCCAGGAGCACAAAGTCGTTTCGAACCAGCTTAACAGAGAGTTCAAACAGGAAGTACCTTATAAGGTGCTGCTTACAGACATCACATATCTCTACTTCGGGAAAGGGGAAAGGGCTTATTTATCAACCATTATAGATGCCTCTACCAATGAAGTATTGGCCCATAATGTTTCGGATCGAATTACGCTCGACATCGCTATGGACACGCTTAAGAAGTTAAAGAAGAATAGGAAGGTTAAACTGGCTAAAGGAGCCTACATCCATTCTGATCAAGGGAGTCATTATACCAGCCCTGTATATCAAAAGTTGGTGAAGAAACATCGACTGGGCCAGTCCATGTCCAGAAGGGGGAATTGTTGGGACAACGCCCCACAGGAATCCTTTTTTGGTCATTTCAAAGATTTAGCTGAAATAAAATCCTGTAAAACACTGAAAGATCTTAAACGGGAAGTAAAAACTGCCATTAAATACTACAACTCCTATAGATACCAATGGAATATGAAAAAGATGACCCCCGTTCAATACAGAGATCATCTTCTTAACGCAGCCTAGCCTTTTTTAAAATTGTCCTTTACAAGGGGTACAGATTAAGCAGGGGTTTCCCTGCTTTTTCTATTGTGATGAATAAATTACATAAAGGAATATTTATTCAGGGGAAGATAATTGGTATTTGCGATCTTTAAAAGTACCTGTAAATGGGAGGTTTTGAGAAAATAATAATTTGTTTGCAATTGTGGGAGAGGAGATGTTCAAAAACTCTCTGCACTGTTTATTCGTAATGGTTGTGTTTAATAAGAGGGCGTAATCATTTAAGGTATCGATATGGGCTTCCTTAGATACCGTTTTACAAAAAAGACAACTCCACTTTCCACGTAACCGTATCATAGGTATTTTATAACAAGATGGACAATGAACCCCGCTAATAATTTCTGACTGGTCTAACCCAAAATAATCGAGAATGTTTGTATCTAATGGCGTATGTTTTTTGTTTAGGAGACGTGCCAATTTTTTTATGTCCTTTTGAGTGAAGATATCACCTTTGAAACGTAGATCTATCTCTTCAATTCTATCGGGTATGGTGGCTGCATGAAGGACTTTTTTAGTGATATCGGGTTGATTACTCATTGTTCGGAAGCCTGTTCGTGGATTACTGATAACTACAAGAGGAATTATCGGTATTTGAGGGAATTTAGCTTTTTGAATCAAAGTGGAGAGCTGGTTTTGCTGCCGATTGACTTGGGTAATGGGGTCAGGGTAAACCTCTACACGATCATCGTATTCTCGTATGAGCTGCTTAGCCTTTTGGTCGAACGTCAACATACCAGAATGATTTTTCACTTCTAAAAGTAAGGATACATTTGTAGATAAAAGAAGGGTATCCATTTGAAAGTAGTGACCTTTCCCATCTGGTAGCCTTAAACCTTTAAGAATTAGGTATTTGTTTTCAGGCAGATATGAAAGATAGTAATCGGAGGATTCCTCGCCTCTATGGCCTGAGGACCTATTTCTCAATTCTTTTTCAATTTTTGGTCGTTTCGGATGTGTTGGGGATATCCGGCGGAGTAATGCAACCAACTTTTGAATAATTAAAGGTACTTTACGTTTTATCTTCAAATAACCACTCCTTTAATTTAAAGTAATAGAATAATTCTTTAAAAATTGAGGATTTCCTTCAATTTTTATTAAAGAGTTTGGAGGGTCGTAAAGAAATTATAAAAATACATGTCTAACTCGGAAAATACGTGTCTAACTTCAAAAATACATGTCTAACTCGGAAAATACATGTCTAACTTCAAAAATACATGTCTAACCTGAATTTCGTTATAAAAAAGGAAGATTTACATTTGTGAAGGTTGAACTCGATAAATGGGTTCTCCCTTGAGCCGGTGTAGTCATCGTTTGGGATGAAAAGAATGAGACTCCGACGATAAAATCAAACTACAACCTCGAAAAATCAGTCCACGTGTAAAGTAGAGTGATTATGAAACTCGCTCATTTGTACTTGTCTAATCGGCAATACGAAAGGATCCGTTACCGCTTTTGGGTCAGTTTTTTAAATCAAATATAAATCCTCCGATATGATCATCTGGATAGCGAAGAAAATTCAGGCTTTTTTAGAAAAAGAATGTAAATAATGGAACATTTCTGTCTTTAAAACGTTTATACTAGTATCAACTAGAGATATAAAGGAGAGGTTACGGGTCATGGAACAGTTAGAGACAAAGAAAAAGAAGAAAAATTTTCTCCCTCTAAGATTAAATCTACTGTTCTTGTTTGTTTTTTTGTTGTTCGGACTACTGATCATTAGGCTTGGATTCGTACAAATCGTTAACGGTGATTACTTTCGTACACAGTCGGAGCTTACAAAAACGATACAAGCATCTGTCCAAACGGAACGAGGAAAAATGTTCGACCGTCATGGACGGCTTCTTGTTGGAAACGAGCCTTCATTTGCACTTACGTACATAAGGGTCCAAGGAGTAACACAGGAGGATCATATTCGGTATGCGGATAAACTCTCGGAGTTCATCGACATGCCGATTGAAGATGTTACAGAATCTGATCTAAAAGATTATTGGATTGCTGAAAAGGGACTGGAAAATGCCTTCACGTTGAAATTGACAGAGGAAGAGCTTGATCCCGATAATCTTTCGAACGAAGAACAATATGAATTATTAAGAGAACGGATTACTGCGGAAGATCTTAAACCGATCACATCCGACGACCATTTGATGGAAGTCGTCGCAATTAAGCGTGAATTGGATAAAGCGTCGAACCTGAATATTACGTATGTGAAAAAAGGGTTGAAGACAAAAGAGGTTGCACGAATTGGTGAGCACCTTGGAGAACTAGAAGGACGCTTCAGCATTGCCTCTGCATCCGATCGTGTCTACCCGAATGGATATACATTCTATTACGGACATATGGGGGCGATTCCGGCCGAGCTTCTAGATCAATATTTACTTCGAGGTTATGCACAGAACAACGAGGTAGGAACGAGTTACCTTGAGAAAAAATACGAGGGGCTATTAAGCGGCCGGGAAAAGACGTTCACTTTTACGACGACAAAAAGTTTACAGCCGATCGGCAATCCGAAGGTTTCAATGGGAAGCCGTGGTTATGATTTAGTGTTATCGATCGACATAGCTCTGCAAAAAAAGATCGGTGAGATACTCGAACGAAAGATCATTGAAACGAGAAATGTTGGGGAAGGACCGGTTACAAGTGCATATGCTGTAATGATGAATCCGAATACAGGTGAAGTTCTTGCAATGGTTGGAAGAGAATTAGAAGACGGGAAATTTACCGATGACTCCTATGCCACCTTGCAAAAATCATTTGAAGTCGGATCAACGGTCAAAGGTGCGACGATTCTGGCTGTCCATCAGCTTGGAGATCGTATTCCATCTATAAATGACAAAACGATCAGACTTGGCCAAGCAGATGACTTTAGTTCATATACACCTGGAATTGGTTGGGTAGATGATATTGAAGCACTAGAACAGTCTTCGAACGTTTACATGGGGATGTCAATCGGACGAATTGCTGGTTTCCAATTTGCAAATACTGGCGGGGCATATCAGGCAAGGGTCTTTAACAATGATCGATACCGTACAACTTTTCAAAACTTAAGAGATGTTTATGCACAGGTAGGTCTCGGCGTAAAGACAGGTATTGACCTTCCCGAAGAGGGTCTTGGATATGAAGGTCCGATTTCCCAAAATCCTGGGGTTTTGCTGTATTATACGATTGGTCAGTATGATACGTATACGCCGATTCAAATGGCGCAATATGTATCAACGATCGCAAATGGTGGCTATCGTGTTCAACCGCATTTATTGAAAGAAGTGCGGAAGTCAACTGGAACAAACGAAGAGTTAGGACCTTTAATTTCTGAATATGAGACACAGGTCATTAACCGGATTGATAATACAACAGAGTCATTAAAACGTGTACAGCAGGGATTTTATCAAGTGACGCATGGAAATCGAGGAACTGCACGTGGAAATGGGCCAGGAGGGTTAAGTGATACTAAGATTGCAGGAAAAACAGGAACTGCACAAATTGACGGACCTGGCAGGTACAATTTAACATTTGTCGGCTACGCACCTTATGATGATCCTGAAGTTGCCTTTTCGGTCATCGTTCCGAATTTGAACAGTGGGCATGTGAATGTCGAAATTGCAAAAGAAATCGTCAAAGCTTATCAAGAAAGCAAATCTCCTCAGCCTGAAACTTCAACTGATAAAGAAAATGAAGATGCTCAGAGTGACTCTTAATCGGGTCGCTCTTTTTCGATAATATTGAATCTGGAAAAATTAAAGAGCCCAATTCTCCAAGTTTCCATTGTCTGAAGAATTCGACTCCTTTTGCAAAGAATTACGTTATGCTTTTTATATTTTTTAAAATGTTGTAAACGAATAGCAATACACTGACCACTGTAATTGTAGCACCTACTGCAATCACGGGTTCAACTTGCGTATGGCCGTGAACGATGAATGCCAGCCCGATCATCATAATCGGGAGCCCGATATTGTGTCCCCAAAAATGGATCTTCGCTAGTTTCGTTTCTGAAGCAGCAGGAAATAAGTGATAAATAATACCTGCAAGCGTCAATGCAGTCCATCCCAACAAATTGATGTGAACGTGGACAGGGACAAGGTTATAAGAATGAGACATCGACATGTACATCCCTAACAGAACGCCAATTGCAAAATACACCGCTGAAATTTTGATCAATTTTACACTCATTAAAATCCTCCTTTCGTTTTGAAACAAAAAATTTTATACTTATAAATACGTAATCTTGGAAACATTTAGCACAGAATATAGGGAAGAAGGAGGGGGAAATATGGAACAGATTGCAGTCATTTCTGATGTTCATGGCAACATACCAGCCTTAGAAGCAGTTCTTAATGACATTGAACGCAGAGGTATCGAGAGAATCATCTGTCTTGGTGACATGGTCGGAAAAGGACCTTGCTCAGAACTGGCAGTCGATATCGTACGTGAAGGTTGTGAGGTTGTAGTTAGAGGAAATTGGGACGATTCGATTACGAAACCTGCTGAAACGGAGGTGGGAACGTACTACCAAAACCAGCTTGGTCAAGATCGACTCGACTATTTGAAAACACTTCCTTATTCCGTTCAGTTTTGGATGAGTGTCCGTTTTGTCCGGCTTTATCACGCATCCCAGGAAAGTGTGTATACGAGAATTCACCCTAGTCATCCACATGAAACACGTCATGCCATGTTTGAAAATACAGATGCAACTGGGGAGGGGCCAAATGGGATCGAACCAGACGTAGTCGGTTATGGGGACATACATAATGCCTATATTCAGCATCTAAGAATCGGGAGTGTCGGTAATCCACTTGAACGAACGGACGCATCATACGCAATATTGGAAGGGGATTACGGTGACGATCGTCCTGGCATGTTCAATGTACAGCTTGTGCGGGTACCTTATGATATAGAGCTTGCGGTAGCTCAGGCAATCGAAAGAAAGGTGCCTGAACTGGAGTATTATCTTGTGGAACTTCGAACAGGTGTCTACCGAAGATCCCAAAAGAAACTGGCTCATCAATAATGATGTTTATTCAGGCTTATTATAGGAATACTTTTAAAAGACTTTAATGAGAGGAGGCGTTAGCTATGAGTACTCAATTAGAAATTGGACAGCCTGCACCGGACTTTTCACTTTCTTCAACAAGAGGCGAAAAGATTTCATTGTCCGACTTTAAGGGCAAGAAGCACGTATTAGTCGCCTTTTACCCATTAGACTTCACCCCTGGATGAATTAAGGAAATCACCTCTTGGAAAGAGGACTTCAAGCAATTTGAAAACAGTGAAACAGAGCTTCTTGCGATCAGCGTCGATCACATTTACGCACACAATGTATTTGCGGCAAGCCTAGGTACCCTTCCATACCCGTTATTATCTGATTGGCATAAAAAAACGGCCAAGGAGTACGGGGTGTTTAACGAAGAGTACGAAACAGCGAAACGGTCGGTCTTTTTAGTGGATAAAGATGGGGTTGTCCGTTTTAAAAACACTACCTTTGATGCCAATGATCGTGATCAATACTTAGAGGTGTTCTCGAATTGCGAAAGGTTATGAATTTAGCACGTAATCGTCGGAAATAGATGAACTAAACATGAAGCAGGAGTGGTAGAAATGGACTTAACCCGGTTACAGCAGCAAATGTCGTTTTTATTGGAAATTGATCAGTTGAAAAACGTGTTGCGTCAGACGTATGTCTCCGACCGATCTCGTCGGGAAAATGATGCTGAGCATTCGTGGCATTTAGCGATGATGGCCTTAACGCTTGAGGAATATGCGAATGAAAAAAACATCAACCTCCTTCACGTCATTAAAATGCTGCTCATTCATGATCTTGTTGAAATTGATGCAGGAGACACGTTTGCTTATGACAATAAAGGTTATGAAGACAAGGATGAACGTGAGCGGGAAGCGGCGGATCGCATATTTAATCTGCTGCCGGAGAATCAGGCTGCGCACATTTTTGATTTGTGGGAGGAGTTCGAAGCTCGCGAAACGCCAGAGGCAAGGTTTGCGGCAGCTCTGGATCGGTTACAGCCAATGCTATTGAATTCGATTACAAAAGGTGCATCCTGGCAAAAACACGATATTCGTAAGGAACAAGTCCTGAAGCGGAATGCTCAAATTGCAGAGGGTTCAAAGGATCTTTGGGAATACGCGCAAGCTGTCATTGAGGATTCAGTGGAAAAAGGATATTTGAAGGTTTGATTTCATGATTGGAGAATTGAATAAACTTGTTGGCAAAGCGGACTACTGTTCGCTTTGTTTTTTTACAGGTCTTTATCATGGAGTCATGTTTAAGGTGAGACATATCTGTTCGATTTCACACGAATTTAATTGAATAAATGCTCGAAATACTTTGTTATATGTTCCATCGTAATCCGAAAATCAGCAAATTCCCCTTCTGATCAGCAGTATTCCCAACGAATTTATGACACTTTTCGGGTGCATACAGACTATAGTCCGCTTACATTTTTCACGGGTATTTTGAACTGTTTATAATTTATTTAGGATCTACTAGACTAACTCTGAAGTCCTATTTTATATCAGAATTATTAATAATAACGTTCCTCGACCCGATATCAGAAGGAGCAGTCTTTATAACGTTCCATTTCTGTAATAGGGGTGTCATATTTGAATTTCCGAATTAGTTCCAGCTTTTTAGCTTATACATGTTCTTTTTGTTTACCGATTATAATTTTATGCTCGATATTCGTTCTGAGTGAAGTTTATCCCTTTGGTGAGGGTATGGTCTTGATTACAGATCTATACCACCAATATGTCCATCATTATAGTTACATTCTAGAAGCGGTAAAAGGGGATGAAAGCTTACTATACAGTTGGACTGCAGGGTTAGGTTCCAATTTTATTGGAAATATTGCCTATTATACCGCAAGCCCATTATTGATCATCCTTTTTTTCTTTCCAGAACGACTTTTACCAGAAGCTGTATTAGTTTTGATTTTAGTTAAGTTTGGTTTATGTGGATTATCAATAAGTTACTTCATAAGGAAGAAGTTTACGACAATCAAATTATATGAGGTCGTTTTGTTTTCCTGTTTCTATGCTCTAATGTCGTATAACATTACATACTATTACAACGTCATGTGGTTAGATGGTGTAATTTTACTTCCATTAATCATACTTTCAGTTGATGCAATTTTACATAATAAAGGAATAACGCCATATGTGATCATATTATCACTTTTGTTTATTTCTAATTTTTATATATCTTATATGATCGGTCTGTTTGTTTTTCTGTATTTTATTATTGACCTTCTTTTGCTTAAAAAGGTCAAACCTGACTATGAGGCAAAAGCTGTATTTCTTAAGTTTGTTAAAGGGACCTCAATATCTATAGGACTCACCGCCTTTTTAACAATCCCGACCTTTTTTCAGCTTATGAATTCATTGGGTTATGATCAACAAGATTCACATAATGATTTCAGTATGAATTTTATATTAAAACTGTTCAGTGGTGTATTTGATTCCGTAGAGAATGGATCGCCGAATATCTATATTGGTACCTTCGTTCTTTTGCTCGTACCAATCTTTTATATTTGTAAAATCAATTGGTATGAAAAAGTGAAATGGAGCATTTTGTTCTCTATTCTCGCGATTAGCTTTGTCGTACCACCATTAAATCTATTCTGGCATGCGGGGGATATTCCGAATTGGTTCCCGTATCGATACTCTTTCATTTTCTCTTTTATTCTTTTTTATATGAGTCTGGCAGCTTTCGAAAAAGTTCATACGATTAGATTTAAGATATTGATTCTACCTATTTTATTCTCTGCAATTATGGTAACAGTGATGTCCTTTACTAATGAGGGAGAACTTAACATTGTTGCAAACAACACTACTATTTTCTTGTTATGCGTAGTTATTTTAATGAAAAAATTAAATATTAAAAAGGCAGCTATTATTACACTAGTCCTTTATACATTAATAGAGTTATTTTTTAATAGTGCTGTCGTTTATCTTAAAGTAAATGGAGAACTGCTTCGTCCAAATCGTGATCAATACACAATATTTGATGAGTATAAAAGCGCGATAGATCAAATAAAAACATTGGATCCGATGCCTTATTTTCGTATTGAAACAGATGCAAATAAGACGAATAATGACTCATTAACACTCGATCATAGTAGTGTTGGTCACTCAAGTTCAATGTTAGATAATGATCTGATTAAAACGATGGATTCACTTGGAATCTATTCAAGAAAAGCAAATTATAGCAGAAAGGGCAGTACCATACTTACTGATTCTCTTTTTGGTTTAAAGTATTTTGTAAGTTCCAGTGAACTGGAGGATGACGGATATGAACTCGTATCAAGAGCGAACAAATTGTACATTTATAGAAATAATAATTATTTGCCAATTGGATATCCAGTCGTAGAGAACATTAAGAACTTAAAAATAGAGGACATCCAAAATCCTTTTGAATTTCAAAGTAAGATTTACCAAACCCTATTTGAAACCAAAGATACTTTGTTTGAGCTAATTAATCCAGAAAAAATTCAGTATCAACATGCAAAACTCGAAGGCTTGGATAATAGTAAAAAACTGATTGGACACGGAAAAGATGGAGATATAACAATTAAGTATTTTTTAAATGTTAATTCCCAGTCCCGCTTATATGCTTTGTTTGACATCGCAAATGCGAAAGACATGGAAGGCCTTAACGTTTTTATTAATGGTAAGGAAGCAGATGAATATATTACTAGCCATTTTATAGGAATTTTAGAGCTCGGGAAGTTCAACAATGAACAAGTAGTTATAGAACTTCATTTTGATGAAGAAGTAGTTGAATTTGCAAGTGATGAATTATTTTATCGGATCAACACAAAGAACTTTTCTAAGTATGTAAATCAGATTGATCGAGATGCATTTACGATCACAGAATTAAAAGGAAATAAGATGAAGGCTCATATCACTATCAATGAGGAAGATCAATTATTATTTCTATCCATTCCATGGGACGAGGGCTGGAGAATTTCGATCGATGGAGAAAAGGTGAAACCCATAAAGGTGTTGGGGGCTTTTATGGGAATTCCGTTGGAAAAAGGCAAGTATGAATTACAAATGACGTTTATACCGAAAGGGTTTCTGGCAGGTAGTTTCATTACATGTATAAGTCTTTTGATATTTTCTGTAATTATATTAAGAGAACGAAAGAAACGAAGAGAGGTGAAGGTAATTGACCATGATGAAGAAGTCGCATCCTAAAATATGTCTTGTCATTCCTGTATTCAACGAAGGTAGTCATATTCTGCATTCTTTGAAAAGAATAGAGGAGGAAGTGATAAAGGTAACGTTAAATTATGAGATTATCGTTGTCGATGATGGTTCTACCGATGATACTTGGATGAAACTATCAGAAGATAAGGGTGTTCTACCAAATAACCTGTTTGTAATCAAATTCAGCAGGAATTTTGGCAAGGAAGCGGCGCTTGTGGCTGGATTGGAGCATGCAAATGGTCAGGCGGTCATTATTATGGATGCAGATCTACAGCACCCACCCTCACTGATTTCCGAAATGGTGAATAGATGGAAAGATGAGGACATAGGTATTGTCGAGTGTGTAAAAAGAGAAAGAGGGAAGGAAAATCTCCGGTATCGACTTGGAACGAAACTATTTTATTGGATAGTAAGGAGAATGACGGGGTACGATCTTAAGGGTGCTTCGGACTATAAGTTGCTTGACCAAAAGGTTGTACATGCTTGGAAGCAGATGCCTGAACGTGACACGTTTTTCCGTGGAATGACCGCTTGGTTAGGCTTTAAAAAGGTGCAGTACGAGTTTAATGTATCACCACGTGTGAATGGGGAGCCGAAATGGAGCACCCCGAAATTGATCAAGTTAGCCTTGAATGCTGTTGTATCCTTTACTTCCTTACCTTTAAGGTTTGTCAGTATCTTAGGCTTTCTATTCTTTATTGCTGCAATCTTTTTAGGAATTCACACACTTTACCAAAAGTTCAATGGGAATGCTCTGACGGGTTTTACTACCGTCATCCTTTTACAGCTTATTATCGGCAGTGTCTTCATGATCAGCTTAGGGGTCATAGGGGAGTACATATCAGCGATTTATAAAGAGGTAAAAGGCAGACCAAGATACTTGATTGAAAATACGGTGGTATCTGAAGTCGTTACTTATGAGAAAGAGGCAGAAGATCTGAATGCAGAATTTGTTAAAGTATAAAAAGCTTGATTACCAAAAGATAATCTCGTATGGAGTAATTGGTGTAATCGGGACGATTGTGCATTTCTCTACCTTGATTTTATTGGTAGAACTATTCGGAGTAGATCCCGTAATCGGTTCACTGGCAGGTTTTATATTAACCGTAATTTTATCCTTTCTATTAAATAAAACATACACCTTTAAAGTTCGAAACAGGAACAATATGATTTTATTTATCAAATACGGGGTTGTATCCGTAGTTGGTTTTGTCATGAATTATTTGATTATGTATTTGACAGTGGACATTTATTCACTACACTATGCTATTGGTCAAGCGATGGTAGTAATCTGTATCCCGATTACGAATTTCCTCCTAAACAATTATTGGACTTTTCAACAACAATAGATTCTGTTTGTAAGAAAGCACCTCTTGAACGGAACTTAGTCCGTCCAGAGGTGCTTTTCATCAATTACTATACTTTTTTAATTGTTCGGCAATCGTTTTAATGTTCCATTTCATCATATCGATATATGTTTCGCCTTCTTGACCAGGTTTGCCGAGCGAGTCTGTATAGAGTTCTCCGCCGATCGGTACACCGGTTTCACGAGAAACGGTTTCCATACTACGCGGATCGATACTCGTTTCTACGAAGAGGACATCGATATTCTTTTCATTGATTAAATCAATGACCTGTCTTATTTGATCTGGAGCTCCTTGGTTCTCAGCATTGATCTCCCAAATGTATCCCGCTTTTATATGATAGGCATCGCTAAAATATTTGAAGGCTCCTTCACTTGTCACTAAATAACGTTCCTCTTCAGGTATATCATTAAATGCCTGCTTAGCCTTTTCGTGCAAACTTTCCAACTCGATAATATATTTCTCTGCATTTTCCTCATAAACCGCTTTGTTGTCTGGGTCGACTTGAATCAAGGCATCCCGGGCATTTTTTGTATATTTGATGCCGTTTGCGATGTTCAACCAGGCGTGCGGGTCCTCCTGACCTTCGTTGCCTTCCGTCGTTAAGTACTTGGGCTCAACCCCTTCACTTAATCGGAAAACAGGTGCATCTTCACCAGTTTTACCAGTCGTTCCGAGTAGCTTTTCAAACCAGGAGTTACCAGCCTCCAAATTGAGGCCGTTGTAAAAAACAACATCAGCGTCAGCTGTTTTCTTTACATCTTCAGGTAATGGGTCGAATTCGTGCGGGTTTGCGCCAATCGGTACCATACTGTGTACTTCGACCAGGTCTCCGCCGACATTTTTTACAATGTCATAAAGTATCGAGTAGGTCGTGACGACTTCAACTTTACCTGTATTGTTACCTGTTACGTCCTTCCCGCTGCAGCCAACGAGCATGAACCCAAATAACACACCAATAAATACTGTATAAAGCATTTTAATCATATGTCGAAACTCCTTTCCTTAGCCTGTAACAGCTGTATTTTTTCGGGATTTTAAAAATCTCCGTATAAATCCGTGTTTCGGTGAAAAAAAGAACACGGCTATAAACAATAATGTTGAAACGAGTACGATCGCAGCACCCGAAGATAAATTGTACGTGAAGCTGAAATATAGTCCGATTACTGCAGCTACGGCTCCAAGGACCGCAGCTAAGTAGATCATGACCCACAGCCGATCGGTCAACAAATATGCGGTAGCAGCAGGGGTGATCAGCATTGCCACAACAAGCACAATCCCGACTGTTTGGAGTGATGCAACCGTAACCATCGTTAACATCGTCATTAGTAAGTAATGAATGATTTTCGTTGATAAACCGTAGGCTGATGCCATCGTCGGATCGAATGATGTCACCAATAACTCTTTGTAAAATAAGTAAACAGCAGCTATTACAAGTAGTCCGATGGCGAGCGTCACCCACATATCTGATGGACGAACGGCGAGCACATTACCGAACAAGATATGGTAAAGGTCCGTACTGCTTTTCATAAACGTGATTAAAATAATTCCAGCGGCGAATGCGGCGGTGAACATGATCCCGATTGCCGTATCATTTTTCAAGCGGCTGTTTTGGCTGACGAACCCGATGCCGATCGCCGTAAGAACACCCGTTGCGACAGCACCGAAAAAGAAGTTGATCCCCAGCATGTAGGAGATGGCAACCCCAGGTAAAACAGCGTGTGAAATCGCGTCGCCCATTAATGCCATTCCTCTTAAAATGATGAAGCAGCCGATGACACCACAGATGATTCCCACCATAACCGACGTGATCAAGGCTTTTTGCAGAAACTCATATTGAATGATTGCATCGATGAAGCTCATAGTTGATTCACCTCTAATTCATTCATGAACGCAAGTGGATTACCGTATGCTTTTTCAATTAACTTGGAGCTTAATACATCAGAAACTTTCCCTTTAGCAACGAGCTCCTTATTCAGTAAAACCAATTCATTGAAATAAGCGTTTGACTTACTTAAATCATGGTGGACGACAAGCGTTGTTTTTCCTTCTGTTTGTAGTTCTTTTAAAATTTGGATGATTGTTTCTTCACTTCGAAGATCAACACCGACAAACGGTTCATCTAAACAGAACAGATCTGCTTTTTGTGCAAGAGCACGGGCAAGAAATACCCGCTGCTGCTGGCCTCCGGATAGCTCGCCGATCTGACGCTTACTGAAGTCTTCCATACCGACACGTTTTAGGCATTCATAAGCCCAATCCCGTTCTTCTTTCTTCGGCCTTTTGAACAAACCAAGGTGAGGGTAGGTTCCGATCAGTACAGCATCAATGACGTGAATCGGGAAGTCCCAATCGATGTCATTTCGCTGTGGCACATACGCAATTCGTTTACGAACCTTCTTTACCGGCTCACCAAAAATCTTGACGTTCCCTCTTTCAGAAGGAATGAGTCCCATCATGGCCTTTATTAACGTGGATTTACCTGCACCGTTTGGGCCGATGATTCCAGCGAGACTTCCTTTTTCCAGCTGGAATGAAACCTCTGTCAAAGCTTGATTTCCAAGATACGAAACGTGCAAATCATTCACTGATACAACAGCTTTCATACATCGTTCACTCCTTTCTTGTGTATTAATTAAACAACATTAACCTCATTTATAAAATTTGCATTAGGTAAACTTTTACGGTAAAAAAATACAATGGCTTTTTTGTACGTAAAGAAAGTATAAATCCTTTCTATAGTATAAGGGCAACTACGACTCTGCTTTCGCCTTAAGGGCTCGGCAATCACCGAGTTTTCTTTATGTTAGTCATAATATATGCCTCTCTGTAAAAAAGTTTCCTCTATACAAAAATTAAATCAGAAACGAATTTTTGTCAATGAAAAACTTTACTGGACGAGGTTAATTTCGGACTAAAAAACTATCTGAAACCTTCTGATGCCTAATTCGTATACCAAATATAATTTTATTTTTAAAAGACGGAGTTGACGTATGCATACAGAAGCCTTGATGCAAATTGCTGTTGAACTTAACAGAAGTGAAGTGCTTTGGGGAGTAGGGGGCTCTACATTATTATCGGAATATGGATTGGTAGGCAATCCTGCAGACCTTGATCTCATTATTGATTATCAAAATAAAGATAAGGCGTTAATGATTTTGGATAGGTTTGCAGTAAGGGTGGACACAAAATCTAAGCGCCCTTTTAAAACAGCTTGTTTTGAAAAATATCGCCTTGGTGAAACGTTCATTGATGTAATGGCGGATTTTGCAATCGGACATGAAAAAGGGATATATAAAATGCCGTTTGATTCAAGGTCGATAACAAAAACTATACGAATCGGCGAGGTTCCGGTTCCATTTACCTCATTAGAAGACTGGTATATTTTATATCAATTGATTCCTAATAAAGGGGATAAGACAAACCTCATCGAACTTTATTGGAAGGAACATGGGCTCGGATTTCCGATGATTTTGGAAAGAGCCTTAAAACATCCATTGCCAGACAGTATTCAAAAGCGGTGCATCCACATCCTTTTGCAAACGAGGTGAACAATGTCTAGGTTGAAATCGATTGCATTGCTGTTAACGGGTGTTTTTCAAATTACCGCGGTCGTGTTTTTATTCATTAACATCTGGGTTTCGGTTTTGTTGTTCATTACGTATGGCATTGCGATGCTTCTGTTGTTCGGGGCATTGATCATGGAACGAATCAAGGAAAAGGAGGATGATGATGAAAATGATTATACTGACTACTAATGAGGTGCCGGGTAAGGAAATTGGTGAAGTAAAGGGGCTTGTAAAGGGAAGTACGATCCAGGCGAAGCACGTTGGTAAGGATATTTTAGCAGGGTTGAAGACAATCATTGGCGGCGAGATCAAGGAATATACTGAAATGATGGAAGAGGCGAGGAAAATCGCTATCCACAGAATGGTAGAGGATGCGCAAAATAAAGGTGCGAATGCGGTTGTTGCCTTCCGTTTACAGACATCGTCGGTCATGACCAACGCTTCAGAAATCGTCGCTTATGGAACCGCAGTCGTTGTGAAGGAATAAAAAACAAGGCTGAGGAGGGAATGGAATGGAGCATCAAGCACACAAACTTTACAAATATCACGTTTGGGCAAACCGAAAAGTAATCGATCATTTAAAGGAATTACCAGAAGATTTCTATGAAAAGGAGATTCAAAGTGTCTTTTCTTCAGTTTCAGAAGTGATGTATCATATTCTAATTGTTGATCATATTTGGCTTGGAGTACTGTTAGGGGATCCTTTTGATCAAATTATGAGTTCGGTCAACCGTCTGACAGAGGAAACAAAAGAGATGGCCTTTGAAGCAATGGAAGTGAGATTTCATCAGCTATCTGAAGAATACGAGAATTTCTTATCGCGACAGGAAGATCTAGATCGCCCGTTGACCATTGAACATCCAAGTTACGGTCGTTTAGATGCGTCTCTTGCTCAGCTTGTACAGCATGTCGTTAACCACGGCACGTATCATCGAGGTAATATTAGTGCAATGCTTCATCAATTGGGACACCGCGGAATACCGACCGATTATGTCTTTTATCTATATACACTTAACAAAAGTTAAATTTCTAACAAGAGGTGGAGCAATGATTGAAATTCGAAAGCTTAGACCAGAAGACGCAGCTATTTACCAAACACTAAGATTAGAAGCATTGAAAAACTACCCAGAAGCCTTTGCTTCGTCCTATGAAGAAGAGGTTGATAGGGACACTGCATTTATAGAGAAGCGCTTTCGTGATCAAAACCCTGATAACCAGTTCATTGCAGGAGCCTTTTATGGCCGGGAATTGGTCGGAATCGCAGGTTTCTTTCTGACTTTACGCCAAAAGTTGATACATAAAGGTGAGATTGTTTCTGTTTATGTCTCTCCACATGTGCAACGTAAAGGAGTCGGATTTAAACTGTTGCAATTTGTTATTGAGGAAGCCCGGAAAATTGAGAGCCTTGAACAGATTTTACTGACGGTTGAAACGGAAAACGCTGCAGCAATTCGCTCCTATGAAAAATTAGGGTTTGAGAAACGTATGGCGTAGAAAAGAGGTCTTTGCGAATCGGTGACAACTACCATGACGAAGCATTAATGGCTCTATACTTAAACGAGAGATAACTAGTTTGTTATTGAGATTTTTAAAATCTATACCTCCTTTCCAACACAGTTCTTAGCATGATTCAGTATTTTTGAACATATTTTAGTGGTGGAAAAGGAGGTTTTAATTATGGAACGGAAAAGTTATGAAACGGCGGCAGCCTTCGAAAATCGGTTCTGGCTTCAAATCCTTGGGGATCATGCCCGCTTTATCCTTAATGCACTGACACCAAAAGAAACTGCTTCAATAAGAAAAGCCAATGATTTTAAAAAGACATTTGATGAACTGCTTAATCGGGCTCGAAAACAGCTTTCTAATGATCAGTGGCTGCAATTAAGTAGAGAAGCAGAGAAGCAGGCGAACAATATCCGGAATTTTAAATTGAACATTATTGAACGGCAGCTGAAAGGAACTATCGATATTCATTTCACGCCAACATTTATGAATCACATGGTGAACGAGGTCGAGGAATACATTCGAGTTCTAAACGATCTAACAGCTGGAAAAGTTCCGCCTGTTTACCATGAGCTTCATCATCATCAATTATGGCTGGCCGATGCTGCAGGGCATGCTGGTGCGATTAACGATACGATGGATGCAGTGGAGCGGGGGATTAAAGATAAAAGTAATGAATACCGTATCCTTTTTGAAAACTTTTGGGTAAAAGCAGTTGAAATGGCGGGGTATTTAAGAACAGGATTAAAAGAATTTCCAGCTTTAAAACGATTTAACAGGCAAGTCGATGTCGAATTAGCTCTCTTTAAATCTTTTTTACGAGAATTAGAGGAACTTGAGCTGTCAGTTGAAGTCCTCAGCAGCTTTACCCCTTTGATGGCAGACCACATGGCAAGAGAAGAATGTTATTATTTGCTGAAATTAGCGGAAGCAAGCGGTATAGAACTACCGGACTGTGATCCGACCAAGCCAAGAGTTACAGATTAAGAGAAGTATATGTCGATAGGTGGACCACGATTTCGGATTATTAAGTCAAATAAATCAAAGAAAAAAGTCATGAGCATGAGACTAAAGTTTCTGGGGGTTCTAAAAATAACGATATTAAGACAAATATCGGCTACTTGATTAAAAGTTTGAAGTAAAAACTAATAAATAGGTCTAAATTAGGTCTAAAATCCCGAATAAGAATATATAAAATCCATTTATTTACATATAAGGGCATTCTTTCGTCTTACAAAAAATTGAAATGTAGTAAGGAGTGTCCACTAAATTTTCAGAAAAATATAATGACTTAGACCGATGTTTTACCCATTCGACTTCCCTTATGATGAAATTACAAATTATCAGATTCAACGACAAACATCGCTGAATCTCGATAAAGGCTAAACTGGTGAAAGCCAGTGGCGCAAAGCTACAGGGGCTAAAGTGTATCTGCACTATGCCAGCCAGCTACCGAAAGATCCAGGGGAGTTTTTACGTTTAAATGTTTGACCCTGCTTTCGGTAAAGGCAGGGTTATTTTATGTTGAAGAAGGAGGTGGAATAATGGAGCTCGTTAACCTTTCAACCGGAACGATCATCGCAGAGAATGTGATTCCGGCGTACACTTTTATAAAAAGATTAAAAGGACTTATGTTTACATCTACATCATCATTTCCAGAAGGTGACGCGATCCACATTCAACCCTGCCGATCAATCCATTCGTATTTTATGAAATACGAAATTGACGTTCTGTATTTAAATGAATCGAATCAGATCATTGCAGCAGAATGTTATTTCCGTCCTGGAACAATAGGAAAGCATCATAAGGGGACGGAATCTGTAATCGAATTACCAGCAGGAACAATCAACAAGAAGAAAATTAAAATCGGACATAGCGTCCAAATCCAAAATCTAAAGGAGCGAGTATCATGATGAACAAATTAAAAGGGTTAGTAGTAGAAGAGCAAGGACAAGGTATGACTGAATATGGACTAGTTTTAGGTGTTATTGCTGTAGCAGTTGTAGGAACTCTAGTATTACTTAAAGGTGAAATCGTAGAAATGTTCGATGCTGCTTTAGCAGCAATTGAAGGCCGCGGATCTTCAACTACTTGATTTTTTCAAATGGGGTTGGCTCGTAATGAGGAGCCATCCCCTTTTTCTAGATGAAATGAGGGATTCATTTGTGGTTTGACACTTTATTACTAATTGTCCTAACCATTTGTGTAATCACGGATGTGAGAAAGCGTCTTATTTATAATAAAGTCATTTTTCCTGCACTCATCGTGGCGCTATTTTCACATTTGTTGATTAATGGTTTAACAGGGTTTGGTACCTCACTTCTCGGATTTAGTATGGGATTCAGCATTCTCTTGATTCCGTACTTTTTAGGTGGTATGGGAGCAGGGGACGTTAAATTGCTTGCATTAATTGGAGCTCTGAAAGGTCCAGCATTTGTAATCAACACCTCAATTTATATGGCAATTATAGGTGGGCTGTTGGCATTGGGTATTTTATTGTTCCGTGGTGGATCGTTGAAGCGCTTCAGCTACTACATCAAATGGCTATATGCTAGAACAAAGGGTGTTAACGCTCCGCTGGCTCTAACAAAGGAATCGATGAAAGTGAAGTACCCGTATGGTGTAGCGATTGCTGGTGGAGCTATTCTTAGTTTTGTTGGGAAGGCGTGGATTTCATGATCAAAGGTGAAAAAGGACAATCCCTTGTTGAAATAGCCCTTGTATTGCCTGTGCTTTTACTTATCCTAATGGGGATTTTTGACATGGGAAGGATTATGTATACATATATGCACCTTCAACTCGCTACCCAGGAAACGGTACGACTTGGAGGACTTGGTGAAGATGACGCAACGATAACCGAATTTGCCCATGATTACATTCATGTTGGCGACCCATCTCATTTACAAGTATCCATCAGTCCTGATGATTCGACAAGAGAATCCGGTGATTACGTAACGGTTACTTTAGAATATCCAGTAGAGTATATTACTCCTTTTATTTCCGATGTTCTTCCGTCACCAATTGTACTCACAACAGATTCTACGATTCGGGTGGAGTAAGATGAAGGAGGCGTTTCGTTCTAATGATAAAACGGTTAACAATGATTAGAGAAGAATCTGGAAGTTCAATCGTACTGATTGGGTTGGCGATGCTTGCAATCCTCGCAATCCTTGGTCTCGTTATTGATGGTGGTTCACTTTATATGACGAAAAGCCATTTGCAAAAGGTTGCAAATGCTGCGGTATTATCGGGTGCTCAAGAATTGACCACTAATGAAGATGAGGTTCGCAAGGTAGCTGAAAAAGTTCTTATTGAGCATACAGAGCTTGATAGTTTGGAGAACATGCAAATAAACATGAAGGATAAGGTCGCTGTTGATTTAGAAAAACAGGTTCCACTTTATTTTTCTTCGCTTTTCGGAAAGGAATCAGCACCAGTTCAAGTTCATGCGGCAGCTGAAATCGGTACGATGTCAAGTGCCACCGGTGTTGCTCCGCTCGGGATTGATAGGTCTGTTAACCCTCAATTATACCAAGAATATACACTGAAGGTAGGCCCTCACGATAATGATACTGGGGTATTCGGGATTCTTGCCCTCGGTGGTGGTGGGTCCCAAACCTATGAAGAGAACTTACGACACGGATACCAAGAGGGAATAGGCGTAGGAGATATTTTAGAGACACAGACAGGTAACGTCGCTGGAAAAACAAGAAGAGTTATCAATGAACTGGTCAATGAGTGTACTGTAACTGAAGAAGAAATGAGGGCCGGTGCAAATCCGAGGGACTGCGCAAGGATTTTGTTAATTCCTATTTATGAACCATATGAATATTATGAAAACCAAATGAAAAAGATTGAAGTCGTAGGCTTTGCCTATTTTTATATAACTGAACCGATTCATGGAAATAGCACAGAAATTACGGGGATGTTTATCAACCGGCCAGATACAGGATACATAGATCCAACGGTTGAAAACTTCGGAGCATATGGAATAAGACTAACAGAGTAGGTGAAGGTATTGAGGTCAAAACTTGTATTAATGCTTGCAATCATAATGGGGATCATCACTACCGTTTTATTTTTCAATTATATGAAGCAATATGATTCGGAAACGGTATCAAGCCAAACGAAGGTAGAAGTGGTTGTCGCAACAGGAGAGATCAAACGGAATCATCTGATTTCAAAGAACATGCTTGAACTTAAACCTGTCCCAGAACAAAGTGTCCATGAGAACACGGTCACCGAGATTGAGGACGCAATAGGATTGGTTTCAACAGCAAACATAGTAAAAGGAGAAACACTGCTCTCAAATCACCTTCAAAATACGAAGGAAGAATCGTTATTTGTTTCTAGAAAAGTCCGCGATGGATTTCGTGCAGTGTCAGTCGGATTAAACTTTCCACAATCGGTTTCCAATTTGATCGAACCAGAAGACAACGTTGATGTCATTGCAACCTTTAAAGAAGGGGACAAGTTCATTAGTGAGATCATCGTTGAAAACACGAGGGTCCTCGCTGTCGGTCGTCGTATGCTGGAATCAACAGAGGGAGAACCTTATGTGGAATACACCTCCGCAACGTTAGAACTACGTCCAGAAGAAGCAGTAAAAGTCGTGAATTCAAATGAGAAAGGAAACATTCATATCGCGTTGCGTAGTCGGGTCGAACCTAAGGGGGCTGCGGAAGATGACAACTAATAAATCGGAACAGCAGAGAAAAAAGCGCGGTGAAATGATTGCAGTCTGCAGTGCAAAAGGTGGAGTTGGCCGTACAATTATGACGGTCAACTTGGCCGTTGCTTTGTGTAAAAAAAACATCCGGGTCGGAATTCTTGATGGCGATTTTATGTTTGGTGATGTAAGTCTTGCGATGGATTTACAATCCACTTTTACGATAAAAGATGCGATTGAAGATATAGATGAACTGGATGAGGTTGGGCTTGCGAGCTATTTCAGCCGACATGAAAGCGGCGTCCGAGTGTTATCAGCGCCTGATCGACCAGAGTATTCAGAGCTCGTAACATCTGAAAATATTAACCGGATTTTAGATTTGATGCTTTCTCAACTCGATTATGTAATTGTAGATACCGGAGTCGGTCTGAATGATCAGACACTACCATTAATTGAAAGGGCAGATCAAATACTTATGCTGTCGAACCTTGAAATGTCCACGCTAAAAAATACAAAGCTTATGCTTGAGACATTGGATACGCTTGATTTACGGGATAAGGTTCAAACGGTCGTCAATCGTTCAACAATGGAAAGTGTCATTAATGCTGGTGATGTTCCAGATATATTAGAAGTAGATCAGCCTCTTTATATTCCAAACGATTTTCAAACGTCGATACAGTCGTTAAATATCGGAATTCCCTTTGTCGTAAATCAAGGGAAGACAGAGCTCGCTAAGTCGGTATTCAAAATGGCAGAACAGTTGACGTCACGGCGGGAGATCAAAGTATATGAACCTTCCTCACCTTCCTTTATGTCTAAGTTTTTTCAAAAGTCAAAGCGTGTTAAGGAGGGAACAGAATGAGCTTATTGAATAAGGTTCAGGCGAAAAGCCAGGAAAAAAATAAGCAAAGGGATACGGAGGATTTTGATGTAGTCGAACTAGAGGAAAAAAGCTCAGCACCGAAAAAAGATTTAGTGTCGGCCTTCCGGAATCAACAAAAGAATACTGGAACAGAAAAGAAACAGGTTAAACCTAAACCAAAACCGAATAACAAGCATCAGGAGCTGAAAAGCAAGCTACATAAGCGTATTCTGGATGATTTAAATGATACAAACGTCGAAGAAATCATTCCGAAGCTCGATGCAATGGCAATCGAAATCATTAAAGAGGATGATTCGTTACGTGGTGCAATTGACCGTAAGCGAGTGGTTGAAGAACTAATCCATGACTTAACCGGGTTCGGTCCAATTAACCCACTTTTAATGGATCCTGACGTAACCGAGGTAATGGTCAACGGTCCACAGATGGTTTATGTTGAACGAAAAGGAAAGCTCGTGCTGACAGATACTCATTTTCGTGATGATGACCATGTGATGAATGTAATTGATAAAATTGTTTCACCGCTCGGACGTCGTATTGATGAGAGCTCACCAATGGTTGATGCACGTCTTCCGGATGGCTCTCGTGTGAATGCGATCATTCCGCCACTAGCATTGAATGGTCCGACGATTACAATTCGTAAGTTTTCAAAAGATCCGTTCAAAATCGATGACCTTATCAATTTTGGAACGTTAACTCAGGAAATGGCAACCTTCATTGAGGCATGCGTTAAAGCCCGGCTGAATATATTTGTTTCTGGAGGAACAGGATCTGGTAAAACGACAACTCTGAATGTTCTGTCTTCGTTCATTTTTGAAGATGAACGAATTGTTACCATTGAGGATGCAGCTGAGCTTCAATTAAGTCAACCACATGTCATTTCGCTTGAGTCCAGACCGCCGAATATCGAGGGGAAAGGTGCCATCGCGATTCGGGATCTTGTCCGGAACTCGCTACGTATGCGGCCCGATCGAATTGTAATCGGTGAGGTGCGTGGAGGTGAGGCTCTTGATATGCTCCAGGCGATGAATACGGGACATGATGGATCTCTAGCAACAGGTCACTCCAATAGTCCACGTGATATGATTTCTCGTTTGGAAACGATGGTACTCCTTGCAGGTATTGATTTGCCTATAAAAGCAATCCGCGAACAAATTGCCGGGGCAGTCGACCTGATTATCCAACAATCCCGCCTTAAGGATGGTTCTCGTAGAATTACGAAAATCACTGAGGTTCAGGGGTTAGAAGGAGATATAGTTGTTCTTCAGGATATTTTCGAATACCGTCAGCAAGGTGTAGATGAAAAAGGGAAAATCATAGGGCATCTTGCTCCGACAGGAGTTCGTCCGAAATTTTATGAACTGCTCGAGCAATCTGGGATTACAATTCCACCGAGTGTCTTTTTATCGCAAGAGGAGTGGTCATAATGCATTACTATTTGATTGTTCTTGCGTCATTCACATCATTCCTATTTTTTTATGCAATTCTGCAGCTTGTTTTTTTCTCAAACAAACGTTTGAACAAAAGGATGAAATATTACCTTTCGATGAGTGATAAACCGAAGCTAGATAAAAGAAAATTCAACCTTATTTTACAAATACAGCTTTATAAACAAAGGCTTGGCTCAAAGGTTTCAAAAGGCAAGAGCAAAAAACTAGAAAACATTCTGAGACGGGCAGGCATCCCTCTGAAGCCTGAAGAATTCATTTTATTCCGTTGGATATCAACAGCCTTAGGGGCTGCGTTATTCTATTTGATATCAGGAAAAATTTTCTTTCTTGTTTTGGGGCTGGTGATCGGTTATACGTTTCCGATGATGTGGATGAAAAGAAAAGAGAAGCAACGGATTCAAAAGTTCAACGATGGACTCGCAGATATGATCACAACAATCGTCGGTTCTCTTCGTGCAGGTTTCAGTTTTCCACAGGCATTGAAAACCGTGGTTGAAGAAGCAGATGGACCGATTAAGGATGAAATTGGACATTTGCTAAAAGATATGCAATATGGAAGTACTCTGGAGGACTCACTAAATGAATTGCATGAACGAATGCCAAGTGAAGACTTGGAATTGATGATCCAGGCGATTCTTATTCAACGTCAGGTCGGGGGGAATTTAGCATCGGTCCTCGACAAAATTGTACAAACAATCCGCGATAGGACGAAGATACAGCGTCAAATCAAGACATTGACCGCACAAGGCAAGCTCTCTGGTATTGTAATAGGGCTTTTGCCAATCATTTTAGGAATCATTTTGTATTTAATCGAACCAGAATATATCGGATCATTATTCACAAATCCAATTGGCATGGCGCTGCTTGGAGCCAGTTTGGTATCAGGTATTATCGGACTTATATTAATTCGTAAAATGACAACGATCGAGGTGTAAAGAAATGATGTACATCAGCTTTTTTGCGACGGTCACGTTGTTTCTTTATTCATTCTACGTGTTTCGGAGTGAACGAAAAAACGTATTAAAACGGAGACTATCCTCATTTGTAAACAATAACGAACAGAAAGATTGGTCTCAGGATGACCAGTCGAAACTCCCTCTTCACAAAAGGGTATTCAAACCGATGTGGAGGGAATTTCGTAGAGGATTTAAACGAAAGATTCCAGGTGAGAAACAGGCTAAGCTGGAGGTACTGCTTCTTCAAGCCGGCAATCCAATGGGGATGACACCGTTCGAATACCGGTTGATTCAGCTTGGGATCATCGTTTTATTCCCAGTAATGGCTGGTGGTTGGGGGACATTGATGGATTTTAATCCTGCGGGTGTTTTATTAATGGGACTTGTAGGGGGAGTTGTAGCATTCATCATGCCACCATTTTATATAAAGAGTAAAATAAAGGCACGTTCCAAAACAGCATTATTAGAGCTCCCTGATATTCTTGACCTTTTAACAGTCAGCCTTGAAGCAGGTCTTGGTTTCGACGGAGCACTTAGTAAAGTGGTTTCAAAAAAAGAAGGTGTCCTTTCAATGGAGTTTCACCGTTGTCTTGAGGAAATCCGGCTTGGACGAACGAGAAGAGAATCATTGCGTGGAGTTCGTAATCGATTGGTTGTCGATGAAATCAGTGGCCTGATAAGTAGTATTCTTCAAGCAGAAAAGCTTGGCATCGGAATGGTGAACGTACTTCGCATTCAGTCAGAAGAGGTTCGAGACCAGCGTAAACAAAGGGCCGAACAGGAAGCGATGAAAGCACCGATCAAAATGCTTTTTCCACTAGTCTTGTTCATTTTCCCTAGTTTATTCATCGTCTTGTTAGGACCTGCAGTTCTCCAATTTATCGAAACATTTAATAAATAAGAGACCAATTTTGCGCAAAATTTTTTCTAGATTTTAACTCTTCTGTTTACATTTACATTTGGACAGCATATAATATAAACAAATCTTAGTCTTTTAAGGAGGTATGTGTTATGGATGCAATCAATGGAATGAACTGCGAATTAATTGTATATTCTGCACAGCCCCTTAAGGTGATCGGCTTTTAAAATTAGTTGAATTCTCTGTTTTTTGAGCGTTGAACCATGGGCTGTGCGTTAGCCTATGGTTTTTTAGTTGTTGGTCAAAAAGTCCGGTAAATATGGCTGTCGTATTTCTTCGTTATTCGGTCTCTTCGGTCCTCACGTATTAATGTATACGTTCCGGTCCTCGAGACTGTCATGCCTCGGGCTCACAGGATGTGAGTCAGTTCAACGTTGTTACAGGACGTAACGTACTTAGTTGAATTTCAGAAATTGCGGCTCTTTTTATCCTCCTTTTGACCACTATTTGAGGAAAAAATTTATTGAAAAACCATCGGAAAAAGTACCGGTGGTTTTTTGTTCAAAAAACAGGAGGAATACTACATTGAATTTAACTGAACTAGGTTACACAAATGAACGAAATGAACAAGCAAGTGAATGGTTGGAAAAAGGATACGTTCCAGGTCGAGTTACATTAGAACATAAAGGAATGTACACATTATTAACGGGATTTGGTGAAGTAAAAGGCGAAATTTCTGGGAAGATGCGGTTTGAATCATCGAGTCGTGAGGATTATCCTGCGGTAGGGGATTGGGTCATGTGCGATGTTCGGGAAAGCGATCAAGCGGCCACAATTCACTCGATTTTACCGAGGTCTAGTAAGTTTTCTCGGAAAATGGCGGGTGTAACGACAGAGGAACAGATCATCGCAACGAACATCGATACCGTTTTTCTCGTGAACGCCTTGAACAATGACTTCAATGTTCGCAGGATTGAACGATATTTGATCATGGCATGGGAAAGCGGTGCAAATCCGGTGATTGTTTTAAGTAAAGCGGACTTGTGTGAGGAGGTACAAGAGCGGGTAAATGAATTAGAAACAGTCGCTTTTGGTGTTCCTTATCATATAATTAGTGCTCAGAATAGGGAAGGATTAGATGAACTAACCCAATATGTGCAGGATGGTAAAACCGTGGCACTACTTGGCTCATCAGGTGCAGGTAAGTCAACCCTCGTCAACTCGCTTTTCGGCAGTGATATTCAAAAAGTAAAGGAAATTCGTGAGGGTGATGATAAAGGAAAGCATACAACGACTCACCGCGAGCTGTTTCTCATGCCACAAGGTGGGCTGATGATCGATACACCGGGAATGCGCGAACTGCAATTATGGAATTCAAGTGAAGGCTTGTCGGAAAGCTTTCGCGATGTTGAAGGGTTGGCTGAATTGTGCAAATTCCGCGACTGTCAACATGAGGGTGAGCCGGGTTGTGCTGTTAACGCAGCAATCGAGCTAGGTGAACTTACCGATGAACGATATAGTGCGTATAAAAAATTGCAGCGGGAACTCGCGTATTTGGAGCGGAAAAATAATCAACGTGCACAGCAGCAGGAAAAAGCAAAGTGGAAGAAGATAACGAAAAGCATGAGGAGGTAACGAATGCTTTACAAAGAAACGCTGAGAACGAATAAGCGGGACGAGATGATTGATATAACAACGAATGTGAAATCCATGGTAAAAAAGAGCGGGATTAAAAACGGGATCGTTTATGTGTATTGTCCCCACACTACTGCGGGAATTACGATTAATGAAAATGCAGACCCGGATGTAAAGCACGATATGTTGATGCGATTGGATGAAGTATATCCGTGGGAGCATCCGAAGTATCGCCATGCCGAGGGAAATTCAGCATCCCACTTAAAAACCAGTACGGTAGGGAATTCACAGGTGATCATGATCGACAATGGTGAACTTGTGCTTGGAACGTGGCAAGGCATTTATTTTTGTGAATTCGATGGACCACGGATACGAACGTATTATTTAAAAGTTGTAAATGGTTAAAAAAAAGGGTTGGACATGTGCCAACCCTTTTTCTTCTTACATGTTAAGAAAGTATAGATACTTTCTTATAGTATAAGGACAACTCTGCTTTCGCCTATGGCTAAGTTTTCTTTACATCGAAACTGTATTTTCTTTTCGTTCTTCTTCTCGTTTTGCGGCAAGGAATCTCTTCGTTTCCGCCACGACAACTCCAGAAAGTCCAAGAAGTCCAATCAAGTTCGGCACGGCCATTAATCCGTTGAAGATATCAGCGAGTTTCCAAACAGTTCCGAGCGATACGGTTGTACCGAGGAATACTGCGACAACGAAAAGTAATCGATAAAACTTAACTGAACCATCTCCGAAGAGGTATGAAAAGCATTTTTCTCCATAATAGGACCAGCCGAGAACAGTTGAATAGGCAAACAGGATTAAACCGATCGTAACGATCAATGCTCCTGGAGTACCTAAAAAGCTTTTAAACGTTTCAGTAGTCAATGCAGCACCGTTCAAATCCCCATCGTACATGCCGCCCATGACAAGAGTGATTCCAGTGATTGAACAAACCACAATCGTATCAATAAAAACCTGGGTCATTGACACTAACGCCTGACGAGCAGGGAAATCCGTTTTTGCTGCAGCAGCGGCGATTGGCGCAGAACCAAGGCCTGCTTCGTTTGAGAATACACCTCGTGCAACCCCATAACGAATAACCGTACCAAGAGCACCACCGGCAACTGCTTGACCTGTAAATGCATCAGAGAAAATCAGACCGACCGCGTTAGGAACCAAGTCGATGTTCATCACTAGAATGACAAGACCTCCAATTACATAGAAAGCAGCCATGAAAGGGACAAGGTAGGATGCAACACGTCCGATGCTTTTAATTCCTCCAAGAATGACAAGACCCGTCAATACCATTAGGATAAGTCCTGTAATCCATGTTGGAACACCAAATGTTTCAACGGCTAGTGCAACTGAGTTCGATTGGACCATATTTCCGATCCCGAATGCCGCGAAGGCACCGAAGAATGCAAACAGTACACCGAGCCATTTTGCTTTCAAACCTTTATCAAGATAGTACATCGGACCGCCAGACATTTCACCGTTTTTGTTTTTAACACGATATTTAACAGCAAGAATTGCCTCAGCGTATTTTGTCGCCATTCCGAATAGTGCACTAATCCACATCCAAAGGACGGCACCAGGACCCCCGACGAAAACAGCTGTCGCGACACCTGCAATATTACCAGTTCCAATTGTTGCAGCAAGTGCTGTCATCAAAGCCTGGAAGTGGGAAATGTCTCCTTCCGACTTTTTGTCCTGCCGTTTGCTAAAGGCTAATTTCAATGAGTAGGGAAGTAATGAGAACTGTAAAAAACCGAGTCGGAACGTCAAGTAAACACCAGTACCGACTAGTAGAATGAGCAGCCACGGTCCCCATACAAGACCACTCACATCACCAAGGAATTCCTCAAAAGTGATTTCTTGAAAGTACTCAATTATGTTTTTAACCATCATGTTTCCCCCAATCTAAGTGTTGTCCTTATTTATTATTCTGAATAATCTCAAAAATTCTTTTTCTTTGTTATCTTTTTTTAAAAAACAATTTATTACAAAAGTTCTTACTTTACTTTCGTCATATTTCTCCGTTTTCACTAATAATTAAAGCCGAAATGCATTATGCCTTGTCTAAGATGTTTCTAAAAGAACAACTTTTTAATTTAGAATGTATCGGTACATTATCCACTAATAACCAACGACAAACCTTTGCAGTCATGTTTGGCTTTTTACATTACTGGGGAAATTACATAGTATGTACGAATTTTAAAAAGGAGAGATAGGTATGACTCAACCAGGTTATAAACCATATGCATCAAATGTTCAAACGACACCACAAGTTCAAAGTAAAAATAACAATAACCTTTTGTGGAGGGGAATTCTAATTGGTGCAGCCATTGGTGGCCTTACCGCCCTAATTGATAAAAGCACCAGACAAAATGTTCAGAATAGATCCGTTCAAATTAAGGATCAGACAACCAATGCATTTAGAACCGTAAAGGATGATCCCACCATAATAATGAACACAATCAGACATACAATGGATACGACATCAAAAGCTTTAAATGAACTTGCCAATGAGGTAAGGGACGTTATAAGAAAAGTTGATGATGTCAATCAACACTCGAAAGAAACGTATTCAAGTTTTAAAGAAGTCGGGAATGAGTTAAAGGATGTTTCATTAACTGCTGTAGAAGCAGGTAAGGAACTCACAGACATTAATCAAAAACCGACAAATACACTAAATACAACTAGCGAAAACCTATATACACCGACGACTAATTTAAATACACCACCAAAAATCTAATAGATAGTACAAATTGAAACTTGGGGGAGTGGCAATTATGGGAAAAAGAATGGTGTCCGATACAACGTATATTTGGCGGGAATTTTTCAAACGTTTCCGGAATGACGGTGTATTGGACTTGTCAGCGCAGCTGGCGTATTACTTCCTTTTGTCACTTTTCCCCTTCCTTATTGTCTCGATCACATTTATTACGTCTATTGTTGACCCAAACCAATTACTTCGGTTAATTGATGTTTATGGACCGCCAGAACTAATGGATATTATTTTGGAAAATATGAGTGTGATCAATCAACAGGGGGGTACAATTCTCTCTGTCGGGATCATTATCACGATTTGGACGGCATCAAATGGAATGAATGCAATTATAAGGGCATTAAACAAAGCGTACGATGTACCGGAAAATCGACACTTTATCCTGGCCCGTGGGGTGGCGATCTTATTAACCTTCGGGATGCTGTTTATTATTGTCGTAGCGATGTTACTCCCTGTTTTCGGTGAAATGATCGGGAAGCTTTTTACTTACATAGGTCTTTCTCACTTTGAATCGATATGGAATGCAATTAGATGGGTGATCAGTTCGGTTCTCATTGTAGGGGTTATTACAATGATTTATGTGTTTGCACCGAACAAAAAGCTCATCGTCAAGGATGTTTGGATTGGAGCAGTCGTCGCAACAATCGGATGGCAGCTGGTTTCATGGGGCTTTGCTTTTTATGTAAACAGTTTTAGTAATTACAGCGCTACATATGGGAGTCTCGGTGGAATTATCGTATTGATGCTTTGGTTTTATTTATCAGGGATGATGCTGCTTATTGGTGGTGAACTCAATGCGACATTGAACAAAATCCGAAAATAACCTGGCACGTTTTAAAACGTTAAGGCTTTTTCCAGTTACGTTTTATTTAAGAATATATAAGCTTTTCAAGGAAAAACTAACTGTACTCTTGAATATGAGGAGAATGATAATGAGCAATAACAAACAAAACCACAATGTGAAAAATAACAAAAAGCATAAAACTGATAGCAAGCATAAGACGAGTAGTTCTGCTAACAAGAAAAACGGATACCACTAAGTCGTTAACATAAGGAAGGACTGATCCTGCTTTTACTCACTTATTGGGTCAGTCCTTTATCTTACATAGTACATTCAAACACCTGAAGAATAAAAAATGGAGGGATTAGATAATGCGTGTATCTGAATTATTTCTTAAGTGCTTAGAAAATGAAGGTGTAGAATACATCTTTGGTGTTCCTGGAGAGGAAAATATTGATTTTCTCGATGCGGTCAAGGAATCAAAAATAAACTTTATTACAGCACGGCACGAAACAGGGGCTGCTTTTATGGCTGGTTTATATGGAAAATTAACAGGTAAACCAGGGGTATGCCTTGCAACTCTCGGTCCAGGCGCTACCAACCTTGTAACAGGTGTCGCTGATGCGAACATGGATATGGCCCCGGTTGTCGCAATAACTGGACAAGCTGGATTAGAGCGTCAGCACAAACAATCTCATCAGTATTATGACATTGTTTCGATGTTCAAGCCTGTAACGAAATGGAATACATCGATTCGGGACAAAGACATCGTTCCTGAAGTTATTCGAAAAGCTTTCCAGCAGGCGACAAGCGAAAAGCCTGGTGCAGTTCATGTTGAATTGCCTGAGGATATTGCAGCGCTGGAGGTGGAAGGGACACCGTTGGAAGCGTTGCCGAATGAATTATTGACGAGAGCTGTTGATGAGGCAGTTGATAAGGCTGCTTCGATTATTAATAAGGCAAAAAGCCCAATTGTACTTGTGGGCAATGGGGTCACCCGAATGAAGGCATCTGAAGCACTTCGTCAGTTTGTTGAAAAGCTCAATGCACCTTTTACAAGTACTTTCATGGGAAAAGGCTCGATTACATGGGAGCATCCATTGAATCTGCAGACGACGGGACTGCAGGACAAAGACCATATTACATGTGGGATTGATGACTCGGACCTGATTATTACAGTTGGCTACGATATGGTTGAATATTCACCTTCAGCCTGGAATCCAACGGGGGAAAAGCCGATTGTCCATATTGATACACAAATGACAGAAGTGGATGCGTATTATCCGATCAAGGTAGGTCTCGTCGGTGATATCGAAGAAAACTTAAATGCGCTTACTGAAAAAATAAATAAACGAAAAGAAACCAATCAATTCCTGCAAAAGCTTAGGGAACAAATTCTTGAGGACCTTCACGAGCATAACGAAGATACTTCCTTTCCGATGAAACCACAAAAGATTGTTGCAGACATTCGTGATGTACTTAACGATGAGGACATTTTGATTTCGGACGTCGGTGCACATAAAATGTGGATTGCACGTTATTTCCACTGTATCGAACCCAATACGTGCTTGATTTCAAACGGATTTGCCTCGATGGGGATTGCGATGCCTGGTGCAATCGGTGCTAAACTTGCTTCTCCCAATAAAAATGTTGTTGCTGTAGCGGGTGATGGTGGTTTTCTTATGACCGTTCCAGATCTTGAAACAATGGTCCGTTTAAACTTACCAATCGTTGTGATCATCTGGACGGATAATCGTTATGGACTCATTGAGTGGAAGCAAATGAACGAGTTTAAACGAAGTTCGAGTATCAAATTCGGAAATCCTGACTTTGTACAGCTTGCGAAATCTTTTGGTATGGAAGGATTAAAGGTATCAAAAGCTGAAGAATTTAAAGAGTTGTTAGAAAAAGCGATTAAGATGAATAAGCCAGTACTGATTGATTGTCCAGTTGACTACAAAGAAAACATTCGATTAACCGAACGTTTAGGCAAGATCATTTGTAACAATTAACACAAACGTGATCAGAATTGAATAATATGGTGATTAGGTCAGACTTCTTCGTATTTACAGCAATTTTAAACACATGCTGTAAATGGGTTGTCTGGCCTTATACTTTTTTAGGGGCAATCTTTTTCGATTGGGATAACCAGATAAAGGCAGTCATAAACTGGTTACAGCTAGTCCTCTCAGTATGTTACACTATTTGTAGTTTTGAAGTCGATCAAGAAAGGAAGCACAGCCAGATGCAAATTCAGAATTCTCCTACTCAACATCATCAAGTTCGAAGAAAGTGGAAATGGATTGGGATCGTACTCTTTGTAAGCTATTTTGCTGTGCTCATCTATTCAACCTTGCTAACGTTTAATTATTATGTGTACGGGAAGTCCTTTAATCTTGTACTTTTTGATAGCATTGAATTAATGTGGGAGAGCGGAAACCCATGGCTGATGTTTAAAAACATCATAGGGAACATCCTCTTGTTTATGCCGCTCGGGTTCCTGCTTCCGTTGATTTGGCGACCATTATCTCGCTTGAAGTTCATGTTTTGGATCTCGTTTGGAACAAGTACTGCCATTGAATATTCACAGTTCATGTACGCCAATCGAATCTTTGACATTGATGATATTTTGTTGAACGGGGTTGGTGGTCTGATCGGCGTTCTTTTCTTTAAAATTTGTGCATTTATGTATCGGATTTATGAGCGGAATGTGAAAAAGAGATAGATTTGAAGAGAGGATCCTGGCGATATGATGGCTGGGGTCCTTTGTTGTAGAGAAATCTTATTTTTATCAGGTGTTTTCCAATTTGTTTAAAACAAAAGGCTGACTACTGTAATCTGTAGTCAGCCTTTTATTCTATTTATTTCCCGAGTACGCGATTTACACGTTTCGTGAGCATCTTCATGCCATCTCCGCCTGCTTGGAAGTGGCGCAGCTTGCCTTCGTTATCAAAAACATAATAAGCCGGAACGTATTGATTTTCGTAAGCATCGGTTAACTTGTGCTTGTTGTCTACGAAAATCGGTTGCGTAATACCATGCTCTGCAGCAACTTCCTTAACCTGATCAATATCCAGGTCTTTTTCAGAACGAGGCATGTGAACCGCAATTACGTTCAACTCATCCTTATAGTCATCACGGAATTCATTAATGTTGGGCATTGCATCTTTACATAGTTGGCAGCTGACAGACCAGAAGTGAACAAGAGTCGGTTTATCTCCGATTAGTTCTTCCTTCGATACTTCACCATTCAGCCATTCCGTAGCGCCTGCGAATTCAGGCATTTCTGTACGTAGTCTCATTGTTAGATCGACTCCTTTTTCATAGTTAAAGGTTGTTCAATGGAAGGTTAGTCCCTATTGAACGCAAACTGTTATTTATAATAATTATCAGCTGATTACAATTTTAAAACGATAAGGTGGACCCCGTCAATTTTTCTGTCTCGTATTTAGTATTTCTATTGAGATTGAGGAATAAACGTTGATTCTAGCCAGTCCACAATTCGCTCAACCATTGATAAGCTTGTCGTATGGTTGATGTTCGGAAAAAGCTCTAATGTAATTCTATTCGTATCGGCATAAAATGTCCGGGCTTTTTCATAAAAATCGAGTTGTGTTCTAGTGGGAATAGCTTGATCGTTTTCGCCGTGTAAAAGTAAAACAGGTCGTTCTTCAAGCATGTCCAGGTAAGCGACTGGATCGTGTCTTTCGATTTCTTGAAACAATGCAGACGGCTTAAATCCTGCATTTTGAAAGCTTCGTTCACACTGGACCCAGGAGCTTGAACTATTTAAATTGATTAAACCGTCGAAACGATCATCCATAAGAAAAGCTCGAGAAGTTATGAATCCGCCCATCGAACTACCGAGTAAAACCGTTTTATGATTTGAAAATGGTTCGAGGCTATAAATCTCATTGAAAAACTAAGCAACCTCTGGCACACTTTCTAAAATCGTTTTCCAAAAATAGTTCTCCTGAATTTCCCTATTAAACGGATCGGCTAAACCGTCTCGTGTATCATGGTATCTGATTTCAGGTGCAAACACGTGATAGCCCCATTTTGCAAGAATCTGAGCTAGGGAATCCAAATTGCGTATACTTGAACCCCATCCATGATAAAGGATCAAAGTGACACGTTTATTTGCTGCAGCTTTTTCAGGCTCGTAATAATTATATGGAATTTTTCCGATTATTGGGTGCATTTCATTATCACCTAACCTCTCGAATGGTTTATTGCATGGATGGAAGACGGCTTGTTCTGGTAAAAAGATACGATCACAAATAAGAGGAGCATTACGCCTCCAATAGTGTAATAAAGGCTTCCTTCATCAAATAGTTCAATTGAGATTCCTCCGACTAATGGGCCGAAAATACTTCCCAGGCTGAAACAAATTCCTGCGAGGATATTCCCTGCGGGTAAAAGCTCTTTTGGAAGTAAGTCGGCCATGTATGTAATCCCCATTGAAAACAACGATCCCAAAAACAATCCTGCGATGACAAATAAACCGGTTAATACAAAAAGTGAGTCGAAAAAGCTCATCATGATGAAGCTAAACCCACCAATAAATAATGAGACGATGAGTACCGGTTTTCGGCCAACTCGATCACTCATTAACCCAAGTGGTACTTGAAAAATCAACCCGCCGACGACAAATGCGGGTAGGAGAAGTGTGATAGCATTTAGTCCCAACCCTTCTCTTAAAGCATAAACGGGAAAGATACCGTGAACGGCCGTTTCTAAAAAACCATAGCCGAATGTCGCCATCAAACCGACCCAAGATAAGCGAATAACAGCCCCGTAACGCTTCCACGTACTTTGAACAGCCGTCGTCTGGATGTTCTCAGGGTATTCATTTTCAATACGCAGTAAAAGGACAAGAGAAATCATACAAAATAAAGCAGCAATCGCAAACGGCAAAGCGGGATGGATCTCAATCAAGCCTGTCATTGTTGGACCAACACCAAATCCTAGTCCAAATGAAAGCCCATAAATGGAAATATTCTTGCCGCGATTCCCTTCATTGCTCATTGTTGTGAGCCAAACCTGGGTTGCAAAGTGAAAGATGTTATCTCCGATCCCGATGATCAACCGGAGGATAAACCAAAACCAGATTGCCTGCCAAACAGGAATGATAAGAATTGATATGCATGTTAAAGCGATTCCGGCAATAATTAATTTTTTATATCCAAATTTATGTAACGGTTTCTCCAAAAATGGTGAAACCAACATGATTCCAATGTAAAAAGCTGATGCACTGAATCCGTTTAAGGTCGATGATACCCCAGCTTGTTCTAATAAAATCGCAAGCAAAGGCAACAGCATTCCCTGTGCAAATCCAGATACGAATACAACGAGAATCAACACATTGAATCGATAACGACCAGTACGCATAACTTGTACTTCCCCCCGTAAGCTGATACATTTTTGATAGTTATGACAGACTGAACTTTTTTTGCACACGAACTTCTACCGTATTATACCAGAGATTTACATGATTTGTAGCGTGACTTCAAATTACAAAAAGGTGATGGGCAGAGTGGAATTCAGGTTGATGAACAGGGGATTTACTACACATTTCGTTATTTATATAAAAACAGATGCATGGGAAAATAATATAGAGATTGATCAAAAAAACGGTTTGTTGCAAGGCAAAATTAAAGGTGTGGAGGTAGCCGAATGGGTCAGAGCGTAAAACAGTTCGGTCAACTTGCACTTGGGGCCATCATTCAAGGACTCGGAATGGGGATCTTTTTGTTTCCGCACCATATTCCATCTGGAGGAGCGGCTGGGATTGCCGTCATTAACGAGTATTTTTGGAGCATTCCGCTCGGTTGGTCACTCTGGCTCGTGAATGTCCCATTATTGTTTGCAGCTGTTCGATTTCTTGGTGCTGCATCTGCTGGTAAGACGATTTTTGCAGTTACCATTACATCCCTTACTGTCGATATGATCGGATTATGGATGAAACAACCGATCTCGGTACCATGGGTCGATTTACTTTTTGGAGCCTGCCTGTTTGGAATTGGGGTAGGGATTCTTTTTCGGAACGGTGCATCCTCAGGCGGAATGGCGATACTTGCCCATATCCTCTCAAAGGCACTCGATCAGCCACCTGGAAAGGTCATGTTCTGGATAAATGGAATCCTCTTTTTTATTACCGCATTTTTCGTTGGATGGTGGATTTTTTTGTTTGCGTTTTGTACCCAATGGATTGGCACAAAGATGTTAGACCTCGTGTACAATGGAAATTTGAACATTGTAAAATTACGCAAGGCATTTCATATGTGAGGAATGTTGTATGCATAGACAAAGTTTTAGGCTCCTTCAGCAGGAGTCTTTTTTATTTTTACAGAATTTAATCTGTTAGGAGGCGATCGAATGCAATTTAAATTGGATGAAGCGATAGAAATTTTGAGCAGGACACCATTTACGTTGAACTCAATGGTTGGAGGATTATCAGAACAATGGATCAGCAGTAATGAAGCTGAAGGGACGTGGAGTGCATTTGATGTAGTCGGGCACTTGATCGATGGTGAAATCAATAATTGGATCGTTCGTATTGAAATCATTTTAAAAGAAGGGACAGAAAAGGACTTTCCTCCATTCGATCGGTTTGAACACGTTGAACGGAATAAAAAGAAGTCTCTTGATCAACTTTTAGAAGAGTTTAACAGTTTGCGCGAAGAAAACCTAAAACGTCTTAGGACTCTGATAGTTAACGAATCAGATTATACATTAAAAGGTATACACCCTGAGTTTGGAGAAGTTACATTACATCAATTACTTTCAACATGGGTTGTCCATGACCTCACTCATATTGCACAAATTTCTCGTGTGATGGCACATCGATATAAAGAAGACGTCGGACCTTGGAAAGCTTATCTCAGAATACTTTCTATATAAACTAATGCTGAGGACTATCACCTAATCACACATAAATCACGTTGAAATGAGCACCCTTTCTGTTAGTAAGCTCCGACGGAAGGGTGTTTTTTCTTATGCAGCGATACTATTCGAGAATTTATTGGCATTTTACCGGATCCCCGACAGGAAGTTTCACGGGTCTCCTTACTCCAGACGAGCTTTTGCAAAAGAGCCAACCGAAGTCGGATGACGAGTCGGTTGCATTGGTCGAGTCAATCATTGAATCGCAAATCTTAAAAGCAACTGGTGAAGACCAGGTCGGATCATATAAGACGAACGCTTTTTGTTGTACAACGGATATCCCGTTCAAGGACCTCCTCAACCATTCCGTTTATTATGGACGGGCGGCGATCGGATTTAAAGCAAACGTCATCCATGATTTGTTTATTCCTGTCCTTTATTTGTCTGCTGAGCACTCTGAACGTGATCAATATTTAAATGGCGACCATCCAATCAATGATTTTATAAAATTGACCGATTTCCAGCCTAAAAAGGGCCATACCTTTTATCGGGAGCGGGAATGGCGTCATATAGGTGATTTCCGTTTTAAAAAAGAGGATATTGCGGCGATTGTCGTGCCAGATCATTTTCTAAAAAGCATCCGCGGTGTACTTGACTATCATCATTACCCTGAAGATATCTCTGTATTGTCGTGGCGTTTAATTGAGGAAGCCTGATAAAACATTCCTACTTGAAAAAATTGGCATGCACATTTTAGCAATAGCGGAAAAAAATAAGGGTATGAAAGGAGTATGTGCGATATGAGGAAGGTAGGTATTTTGATTACCTGTTTAGGTTTATTATTGTGGCCTGATCAGGTCTTTTCAGCAAAAGACAAACAAAGCGATGACCGTATTACAATTCCGAATTCAACCGTTTCAATTTCAAAGGAAAACACATATCCAAATGCGACACAGGATTTACCTGATCTTCAACCAAGTAAACTGACGAGAGATATGTTTTCAACAACAAAGATTAAGATTGAGAATCCGGAACTGATCCGACTCTTTAATGAATCGACGATTTCTCCAACAAAAACAGCAGTCGGATATCGAGCCAAAATTTATCTTGGTGAATGGCCTTTGAATTATGAATCATCGGAAACGAATGTGAACTGGGAATATCAGCAAGTGAATGTCAATCAGTTGAATAACCGTGGTGGAAAGACAATCCAACAGTTGAAGTTTGTTCAAGAAAATGAGAAGAAGGTTAGTGGTGGACTTACTGCCGAAATTCCGAACAGTGAAGATGTAAAAAAGATGATGATGATCACTGCATCTAAGAAAACACACCTACCGCTTTCTTTTGAGACCGTAATTGGTAGAGGAACCAAAAAGGATAACGTTTATAATATTCAGCCGAAGAAAGTTGGATATTTATATGGCTACGTCCCTGCCGTCAATGAAAAGGGACGTGTCACATATGGTGAGGTGTACATTGTTTTAAAAGGTAGTAAAAAGAAGATTGAAGTGAAAAACGTAACACATCAAGGTATTGGAGCTTGGATACCAGTTCAGGATTATCTGACTCTACGTTTTAACATGACCAATTAGTAAAATTACGGGGCGACTCCATAGGTCAGGGAATCTTTCGCAAAAAACAGAGCCTGACCTTTTTAATCTGTACCCTGTAGAGTAGACACATTAAAAAAGGTCTACTCTGCAGGGTCTTTTTGTGTACAATTAGAGTGAAAAATGGGATGGGAGAACACACATGAGTAAAAAATGCTTCACAAAAAAAGAGATCGAACTATTATCAAAAAATCCTTATGTTAAGTCCGTTACTTCAAAGGCCATCATCTATACTGATGAATTCAAGCAGCTGTTTATTGTTCAAAAGGAACGTGGGAAATTCTCTAGAGAGATTTTTGAAGAGTACGGGTTTGATACAGAGATTATTGGAACTAGACGTATTAAATGTTCTGCTGAAAGGTGGGGGAAAGCCTATCGTAAAAATGGAGCACTGGGACTTCAGGATGCAAGAAGAGGACAATCAGGAAGACCAAGGAAAAGAGAACTTTCCAATGAAGAAAAATATGCAAGGTTAGAGGCGGAAAATAATTTATTGAAAGCAGAGAACGAATTGCTAAAAAAGATAAAGTTCGCCGAAAGGGGGCTAAAGAAAAAGAACTGATCTTATCAGCTGATCAGAAGTTCGTCCTCATTCGATACGTCATTGAGAAATATAAGTTAAAAAACATGATCACTTACCTTTGTAAATCTGCAGGCGTATCTCGTCAAGGCTACTATAACTATTTTTCAGCGAAACAAGTAAAGCGAAGAAGGGAAAAAGAGAAAAAGGATGAAGTTGTCCGGGATGTTATTCTCAAAGCCTTTCACTTTAAGAACCGTAAAAAAGGAGCCCGCCAAATTAAAATGATACTGGCAGGTCAATTTAATATTGTCTATAACCTTAAAAGAATCGGGAGAGTCATGAACAAGTATGGCATTGTATGTCCTATCCGGAGAGCGAATCCTTACAAGCGTATTATGAAAGCCACCCAGGAGCACAAAGTCGTTTCGAACCAGCTTAACAGAGAGTTCAAACAGGAAGTACCTTATAAGGTGCTGCTTACAGACATCACATATCTCTACTTCGGGAAAGGGGAAAGGGCTTATTTATCAACCATTATAGATGCCTCTACCAATGAAGTATTGGCCCATAATGTTTCGGATCGAATTACGCTCGACATCGCTATGGACACGCTTAAGAAGTTAAAGAAGAATAGGAAGGTTAAACTGGCTAAAGGAGCCTACATCCATTCTGATCAAGGGAGTCATTATACCAGCCCTGTATATCAAAAGTTGGTGAAGAAACATCGACTGGGCCAGTCCATGTCCAGAAGGGGGAATTGTTGGGACAACGCCCCACAGGAATCCTTTTTTGGTCATTTCAAAGATTTAGCTGAAATAAAATCCTGTAAAACACTGAAAGATCTTAAACGGGAAGTAAAAACTGCCATTAAATACTACAACTCCTATAGATACCAATGGAATATGAAAAAGATGACCCCCGTTCAATACAGAGATCATCTTCTTAACGCAGCCTAGCCTTTTTTAAAATTGTCCTTTACAAGGGGTACAGATTATTTTATGAGTCCGCCCTTGTTTTTCATTATTTTCGTTTATTCTCCGCGTTAATCCAATGGTCACTCCAACGTTGGATTTCTCCAATCACATCTTTTAACGAGATCCCTTTATCTGTAAGTTGATACTCAATCCGTACAGGAGTTTCGGGGTATACTTCACGTTTGACGATGCCGACAGATTCTAACTCCTTCATTCGTTCCGTCAGCATTCGATCGCTCATGTCAGGGATCTGCTTTTTAATATCTTTAAACCGTTTAGGTCCAGAGAGTAAAACCCGAATGATGAGCCCTGTCCACTTTTTACCGATAATTTCGATCGCTGCTTCGTATTTAGGGCACATGTTTTCGTAATTCATTGTCATCACCTCAAATTTGATACCTGAGATATAATCGTTGCATAGATAGGTGTAACTAAAGCACACAAGTGCTCAAGATCGCTTCCGTTTTCCTTTAGTGTAAGGTTTTAACTTACTTTTGTAAAGCAATTCCATTTATTCGTGCGAATGCCACCAATCGGAAAAAATTTGTTATGATGGTAACGGAAAGAAGGGAGATTTACAAATGGGAAATGCAATCAATGATAAATCAACACAAATGCACTATATACACAACCGGATGGATATGCTGTTAAAGGTTTTTGATACGATGGATCCTGAAACAGCGGGAATAGAGGAAATCGATCGCATTATCGCGATGCTGGATGAGTTGGAGGAGAAGTGTAAGCAGTTCCGTCACGATTGGGAAGAGTAATTTGTTATAATTAGTATAGATTCGTTTGAAGTTATTTTTAACAATCATGAAAAGGGGTCATTGGGGAATGGAGAAGCTAAAGGATAGTATGTATCAGTTGATTGTTGAAACATCGACAAACCTTCCAAAGGATGTCCGCCGAGCGATCGCAAAAGCAAAAGCTCAAGAGAATGCTGGGACACGTGCGGCAATGTCTTTAGATACAATCAGCGATAACATTTTAAAAGCTGATGAAAATGTATCACCGATTTGTCAGGATACAGGATTACCGACATTCAAAATCAAGGTGCCTGTCGGTGTTAACCAACTTAAGATCAAAAAGGCGATCAAGGAAGCTATTACGGATGCAACGGCAAATAGTAAATTACGTCCGAATTCGGTTGATTCATTGACAGGGGCTAACAGCGGAGACAACCTCGGTACCGGCACTCCTATCATAAAATTTGAGCAATGGGAAAAGGATTATATCGACGCTCGTCTCATTTTAAAAGGCGGCGGTTGTGAAAATAAAAATATTCAATATAGCCTCCCGACTGAGCTTGAAGGGCTTGGTCGCGCAGGTCGTGATCTTGACGGAATCCGTAAGTGCATCATGCATTCGGTCTATCAAGCACAAGGTCAGGGATGTAGTGCAGGGTTCATCGGAGTCGGCATAGGTGGAGACCGTACATCGGGTTACGAACTCGCTAAAGAGCAGCTGTTCCGCTCTGTAGAGGATACAAACCCAAATGAGGGCCTTCGTAAGCTTGAGGAATATGTGATGGATAATGCCAATGAGCTTGGCATTGGTACCATGGGCTTTGGCGGTGAAACGACGTTACTTGGCTGTAAAGTCGGTGTCATGAACCGGATTCCTGCTAGCTTTTTCGTTTCTGTCGCATACAATTGCTGGGCATATCGTCGTTTAGGCTTTAAGCTCGACGCTGAAACGGGTGAAGTCCAAGAGTGGCTCTACCAGGACGGCGAAAAGGTTGATTTTAAAAAGGAAATGGAAAAAGCGGCGGCAGCCCTTGAAGGTCAGGATAAAGTACGTGATGTCGTTCTTGAAGCGCCGATTACTGAGGAGAAAATCCGTGAACTTCACGTAGGTGATGTTGTGCAGATCAATGGTGTAATGCATACCGGACGTGACGCGATTCATAAGCATTTGATGTCGAACGATGCGCCAGTTGATTTGAATGGCCAGATCATATATCACTGTGGTCCTGTTATGAGAAAGGATGAATCTGGTGAGTACCATGTCATGGCTGCAGGTCCTACGACAAGTATTCGTGAAGAGCCCTATCAAGGAGACATCATGAAGAAATTCGGAATCCGCGCTGTTATTGGTAAAGGTGGTATGGGGCCGAAAACGTTAAAAGCACTTGAGGAACACGGCGGAGTTTATTTGAATGCGATTGGCGGTGCCGCTCAGTATTATGCCGAGTGTATTAAAAAAGTTAATGGCGTCGATCTGTTAGACTTCGGAATTCCAGAAGCGATGTGGCACCTTCAGGTAGAAGGGTTCACGGCTGTGGTAACGATGGATTCTCACGGTAACAGCCTTCATCGGGATGTTGAAAAATCATCTCTTGAAAAACTCACACAATTTAAGGACCCAGTTTTTAAGTAAAATGGGAATCGGATGGTGCTTGATTAGCGCCATCCGATTTTTTTTCGAAAAAATGATCATCATAGGAACCATGGTACCTTGAATGGCCAAAATGTGTAGTCCAAGGGAATCATAAGAGACGCATGATGTCCACGAACGACGAAAAAGGGCGATCACAGGTTTTAATGGAACCCATAATACCCGTGGCCGTATAAAATTTCTTGTGAAGTGGGATATATTTAAGCTTTCGTATAATTAAGTTGTTTTGTTTACAATGCGCCGTGTCCTCTATCTTCTACATTGAGTAAATTAATAGAGAATAACTCGATGATAGGAGGTGATATTACAAGATGGAATTTTCTTGCGATCGAATCCTTATCCGCTTTCGTTCAAATACCCCTCGCCACCAATGCCTCAAAATTCATCAACAAATAAAAGCCACACTAATTGACGAGATTAAGGAACTTAATATCCATATCGTTTCTGTTGATCGGATGTCAATAAATTCTTGTCTTCATCATTATTCTACATGTAATGAGGTTGAATTTGCGGAACGTGATGGAAAGGTTAAAACCCAACTAGTCCCAAATGATCCTCTTCTTTCTCGCCAATGGGGTCTATTGAAAGTCAATGCTACAAGAGCATGGAATATAACTAGAGGTTCTACCAAAGTTCCTATTGCAATTTTGGATACAGGCATCTGCATGGATCATCCGGATTTACAGGATAAACTTATTTTGAACGCAAATTTTTCAGCTGCTCCAACTGCAGAAGACTTTTATGGCCATGGAACTCATGTAGCTGGTATTGCAGCTGCAGTGACGAAAAATGGAGTCGGAGTTGCCGGTTTAGCAATCAATCCGACACTGATGAATGTCAAAGTGCTGGACGATAGTGGGACAGGCTTTGACAGTGATGTAGCACGAGGAATTGTTTTTGCTGCTAATAATGGAGCACGGGTCATCAACATGAGTTTAGGCGGACCTTCATTCAGTTCCACGCTTCATGATGCTGCCAAATACGCAGCAGGCAAAGGAGTAATCCTTGTAGCAGCAGCAGGGAACGATGGATCCAGTGATCATTCTTATCCAGCAGCATTTGCACAATGTATCAGTGTAGCCGCCCTTGAACGTGATGATACAAAAGCTCAGTTTTCTAACTTCGGTGCAACTTGGGTTGATTTAGCTGCACCTGGTGTCGAAATGTTATCAACTGCTCCGATTGAACCGAATGTAATCGGTTTTAGAAATTATGGATATCTATCAGGTACATCACAAGCAACTCCATTGGTGAGCGGATTAGCTGCATTGCTCCTTTCCCTCAACTCCAACGCCAATACAGTAAGGAATACGATTGAGTCGACAACGGTACCGATCTCTGGTTTAGGGACACTTTATCAACATGGTCGAATCAATTCATACAACGCCCTTTTAAAACTTCCCCGTTCTTAAATCATAACGTTATGACTAGTTTTTTACATGAAAATTGTTCATTTGTGTATTTTGGTTTTAAATTGACTGATCATATGGAAATCGATTCCTTGTATGGATAGTAAAACTATATTCAAACTAAATATAAAGACATATAAGGGAGAAGATTTCTGTGGTTAAACAATTTTGCATCGTAATTCTAGCTGCCGTCTTGGTATTATTGACTCCATTGAACGGACATGCCTATTCAAATGAAAAACATGATTGGTTTTTTAAACGGAGCAAGGATCATCAACCTGCAACGACCGAACCAGAATTTATGGAGCTTCTGAAAAAATATAATGGCTTTTACATTGGTGATACGAGTGGGAAAAATTTGTACTTAACCTTTGATAACGGCTATGAAAATGGCTATACGAAACAAATCCTTGATGTGTTAAATGAAAAAAATGTTCCAGCAACCTTTTTTGTAACTGGACATTATCTGAATGATCAAGCAGAACTCGTGAAACGGATGGTGAAAGAAGGACATATTGTCGGAAATCATTCGTGGAAACACCCTGATTTGACGTCAGTAAGTAATTCTCGGTTAAAAGAAGAACTTACAAAGGTTGAGGAAGAATATCAAAAGTTAACCGGGCACAATGACATGGTATTTCTACGCCCGCCAAGGGGAGTTTTCAGTGAACGGACCCTGGCATTATCTGAAAAAGAAGGCTACATCAATGTATTCTGGTCCCTTGCTTATAAGGATTGGGTAACGAACGAACAAAAAGGCGAGGACTATGCCTATCGCAACATCATGAAGCAAATTCATCCCGGGGCAATCCTCCTTTTGCACACCGTTTCCAAGGATAATGCAGAAGCATTAGGTCGCGTCATTGATGATCTTCGTAAACAAGGCTATACCTTCAAAAGCTTGAATTCTCTCGTTGCAAATGAGCATTTAATAGGACACAATCATCAATAACTCTAAAGGGTCAGGTACTTAACTGGTACCTGACCCTCTTCCATGAGAGGAATCAATCCAGTCATGTGATATAATGAATCCGATTCTACAGAAGACCGGAGTGTAAGCATGAAAACGAAGGATGTACATGTAAAAACAGGAGATAAGATCCCCGTTACGATAAAAAGGCTAGGCATCAATGGAGAAGGTGTCGGATTTTATAAAAAGAAAGTTACATTCATTCCTGGAGCCCTTCCAGGGGAAGAGGTTATAGCGAAAGTTGACAAATCCTTTCCAAATCGGATCGAAGCGAATTTAGCCACTATAAAGAAACGATCAGATGACCGGGTAAAACCCCCATGTCCGATTTATGAGGAATGTGGAGGCTGTCAGTTGCAGCATCTTAAGTATGAAGCTCAGCTTCGCGAAAAGAAGGATATTGTTCGTCAAGCATTTCAGCGGTATACGAGTTACAATGCCCATCATATACCGTTAAAAGATACGATTGGAATGGAAGACCCTTGGAACTACCGAAATAAAAGTCAGCTTCAGGTGGCTAAAAAAGAGGCGGGAGTTATTGCGGGACTTTATGGTATCGGATCTCACAAGCTGATTGATTTGACGAATTGTATGGTCCAGCATCCCGAAACATCGAATGTCACGAATGTGATCAAATCGATTCTGGGGGATCTGAACATTTCGATTTATAACGAAAGAAAACGTACAGGGATGGTCAGGACGATTGTAACGCGAGTGAGTTTTCAAACCAAACAGGTACAGGTTGTCCTAGTAACGGCCGAACGTAATCTTCCTAAAAAAGACTTGCTTATTCAGGAGATTAAAAGTCGCTTGCCACAAGTCGTTTCTCTTTTACAAAACATTAACGGACAAAAAACATCGGTCATTTTCGGAGATAAAACGATCCATTTGGAAGGCGGAGAAACAATCCAAGAGACACTTGGTGATCTTTCATTTGAGTTATCCGCAAGAGCCTTTTTTCAATTGAATCCAATTCAAACGGTAAAATTATATAACCAAGTTCGGAGAGCGGCGAAACTGACTGGTGTAGAAAAAGTAGTTGATGCATATTGTGGAGTTGGAACGATCGGGTTGTGGCTAGCAAAGGATGCAAAAGAAATACGCGGAATGGATGTCATTCAGGATTCAATTCGGGATGCCTCCGAAAATGCCATCAAACATGGCTATTCGAATGCTGACTATGTAACGGGTAAAGCAGAATATTGGCTTCCTAAATGGCTGAAGGAAGGCTGGAAACCTGACGTCATCGTGGTCGATCCTCCTCGGACAGGCTGTGACCAAACGTTTTTACAAACAGTTGCGAAAATCAAACCGAAAAAATTGGTTTATGTATCATGTAACCCATCAACCCTAGCAAAAGACGTCAATTTCTTATCTGAATCAGGATTCAAAATACAAAGTTTACAGCCTGTGGATATGTTCCCGCATACGTCACATGTTGAAGTAGTTGCAGCCTTAACTTTAAACAAAAAATAGCTAAAAACACGCCTGACTTACACATCAGACGTGTTTTTTACACGCAGGAGTATAACTTTTTAGCAAGAAGAATTACCGACGTTGGAGAAAAGTTTACGTCCTAAGTATAAGTGCAACTAGGGGCGATCGCCTTCACTAAGGCTTGGCGCTAGCCAAGTTTTCTTTAGATATATCCACAACTTATGCACAGTTTTTGTTAATAAATCCACATACGGGTAAGGTTATACACAACAGCAAAATAAGGATTCATAAAGTTATTAACATTTTTCACAGTGCTGTGGATAAGGTTACCCACAATCCTTGTGTTTATCCACAATTAAAAGAGACTTGCCGGGGAAGGGACAAGTCTCTTCGTTCAGTCTTACAGAGGTTATTTTTGTCTTGCTCTCTTACTAGCCGCAGCGGCTCGTTCTTGAGCTTGCAGATCGTTTGAGTCGGCAAGTTCTTGGGAAAACTCCACATCACGGCCATCTGGAGCCATGTTCTGCTTGTTTTGTGCTTGTCTGCGAGCACGTTTGTCTTTTCCCATGAGTAAACCCTCCTTAGACGCTTGGTGAGAGGATGACCTCTCGCTATTATGATGTACACAATAAAGCAATCTATAAGAGGAAAGAAAGGGAAATCGTGTGAATATGTGGTTGGTGAAACGGCTGCATTATAAAGGATATCAAGTACTGAGCTCGAAACACCTTACGCTGAAGTTTCCCTGCCAACACTCGAAGACTCAAGCTTCACGAATAACTTCTTCGTTTACCGCTTCGCGTAATGTGTATAAATAATAGGTGTCACGCTCAATTTGGTATAAATCATAAACGTCTTCAAACGTGTTTAATTGTTGATATATTTCTGTTCGGACATCGTTAGCAAGCGTAATGTATGGAAATTTTTGCGCAGCATACTTTGAACGAAGATTCGTTTTTCGGATTCGCATCAAAATCGTTTGGATTTCCTTCTCAAAAAAGAGTTCATTGAAAAATTCCTCTTTTGCTGGCTGGTTATACCCTTTTCCGTGATATGGCTTTCCGAGCCATGTTCCTAAAAAACCACATTGATTTTGGATATCAAAAAGGTTGATCGTTCCAATCGGGTTATGCCATTCATCCAAAATGGTTCTCGAGATCAACTCACCACGATCTTCGGCCTCAATTGTTTGTTTCGTCAAAAACATGAATTCCTCGAATGAGCCTGCCTTTTGACGCACAAAAGGGAAGACCGCTGGGTCCACCATCAAATCGTACAAAACATGACACTCTGAAAGATCACGTTTCTTTAACATGTTCTACATCCTCTCCCAGAGGGCAGACTGATTCCACCCTCGAATTAAACGTTCTAATTCGGGGTGGGAATCGAACCCACTAAGACCAGATGTTTCTGGTGGCGCACCAATTGCCTTCCCTTGCCTGTATTCAATTAAATTTTTTATTTAAGTAAACCAAATTTATAAGATAATCATAATAGATTTTTACAAAAAAGAAAATAAACTTTTTTTGTCATTTTTTAGCTTTTTTTAACGAATGAGTTCATGAATATTAGTCCGATTTCTGATACACAATTTCACCATTGATCATCGTCAAAATGGGAAGTGCCGAAAAGTGGAAAGGATGGTTATTCCACAAAGTAATATCGGCGTCTTTTCCAACTTCAAGACTTCCGACCCGTTCATCAATACCGAGGTTTTTGGCAGGATTAATTGTAATTCCCGCAATCGCTTTTTCGATGGGCAGACCTTCTCGTACAGCAAGGGCAGCACACACATTCAAGTACTGTATAGGTACGTATGGATGGTCGGTTGTTATGGAAACCGCTACATCGTGCTCACTTAAAATCCTATAGGTTTGCCACGTTTTATTTTTGAGTTCAATTTTCGATTTACGGGTAAGTGTAGGTCCGACTGAGACTTGAAGGTTCCGGTCCGCTAGCTCTGAAACGACTAAGTGACCCTCTGTACAGTGTTCAATGCGTAGGTCGAGATCAAACTCATCTGCGAATCGAACTGCAGAAAGAATATCATCGGCACGATGGGCGTGGATTCGAACAGGCATTTCCCGCTTCAACACGGAAATGATCGGCGCTATTCGTAAGCAATTTGGGTTATCTGTGTGTTTTGCTTTATAAAATTCTTCTCGTAACATTCCCATGATGCCCATCCTCGTAATCGAATCATTGTGTCTGCCGCTATGAATCCGTTTCGGGTTTTCTCCAAGTGCAATTTTCAGGCCGGCTTTTTCCTTTACGAGCATGTTCTTGACGTTCTTTCCATGAGTCTTGATGACAGCGGTTTGGCCGCCAATCACATTTGCGCTGCCAGGCATAACATGAACGGTCGTAATTCCAAACTTAATGGCATCATTGAAGGCAATATCGAGTGGATGTATGCTATCGATGGCTCGGATATGGGGTGTTAAAGGTTCATGGGTTTCATTTGCGTCGTTTCCAGCCCAGCCGGTGCCTTCATCATATAATCCGAGATGGGTATGGACATCGATAAAACCAGGCAGCAAATGCATTCCGGTTGCTTCAAAGACATTCATGTTATTTTGAACTGATATACTTTCAGCGATTTGTGTAATTTTCCCGTTTTCAATTAACAGATCGCCGGATTTTACAGACGAAGTAACCGGGTATAGGGTTGCATTTTTTATCAATGTTTTCATTGGTGTACCTCATTTGGATTTAATGTTATATAGCGTATCTGTTCATGCTGAGAAGTTATTTATTATAGATTGCATTTAAAGCAGATGTAAGTGTAGGAAATTGAAATTTATAGCCATCGTTTAATGCCTTCTGTGGATAAACCTTTTGACCGTCCAAAATCAATGTACTCATCTCACCAAGTGCACCGCGTAATAAAAATCCTGGGGTAGGAAACCAATGCGGCCGGTTTAGTGTTTTTCCAAGTACTTTTCCGAAAACATGCATCTGCACTGGATGAGGAGAGGTGGCATTCAAGGGTCCATCAACGGTTTCATTGTTAATCGCAAAATCAATCAGACCGACAATATCATTTATATGAATCCAGGAGTACCATTGCTCACCAGAACCAATAGGTCCTCCGGCAAATATTTTATAGGGAATTGCAATCCGGGGCAGTGCACCTTCATCGCCATCCAGGATCAAACCGAAGCGGGTATAAACAACACGCACCCCGAAAGCTTTTGCTTTTGCAGCTTCCCGTTCCCAGTTTTCTGTAACGTGGGAAAGAAAATCATTGCCTGGTTCCTGTACAGTTTCATCAAATGTTCTCGTCATGGACGTACCGTAAAAACCGATTGCTGATGCGTTTATTAAAACAGAGGGCTTATTTGGTTGAGCTGCAATTATATTGACGATTTCTTGAGTTGCGGTGATCCGGCTCGATATGATTTTTTCCTTTTTTTCTTCCGTCCATCGACCGTTAATCGTTTCTCCTGCCAAATTGACGATAGCTGACAGATCCGGTAATTCAGTACTAGGATCACTGTCGTCCGTGAGCCATTTTATGTAGGTTACGTTGTTTTTATCGGGTTTGTCTTCTGGGTTTCGGGTTAGTACATACACAGAGTATCCCTGGCGAGTTAGGTGATCGGTCAGTGCTTGTCCAACAAAACCAGTCCCACCTGTTATGGCGATATTCATTGCGAACTCCTCCTAATACTTGCTTATGTTTGTATTCGCCTTTACATTTGATTTTTCCTTTAAGAGGTTCTAAAAGCCATGTGTTTAATATGAATTAAGAGTTTAGTGCAAAGGACCCAGTATTATCCTTTAAAAGGGGGCATGTGCTAAACTGATGGAAGAGGTGGTCCGAATGAAAATAACAAAGATCACAGTTCAAAAGAAAAATAAAAGCCGATACAATGTTTATGTTGATTGTGGGCATGGGGAAGAATTCGGATTTGCAATTGATGAGGATGTCTATATTAAGTTTGGAATTGAAAAGGGCATGGAACTCAGTGCGAAGGAAATATCCGAATTACAGTCAGAGGACGAAGTGCGAAAAGGCTTTAATCAGGCTGTGAACTATTTATCGTACAGAATGAGGTCGTGTCAAGAAATCGTCGAATATTTAAAGAAGAAGGAAGTTCCCACTTCAGCAATTGAGGCGATTATGAAACGCCTTCAAGAATTAAAGTATATAGATGACCTTGAGTTCGCAAAAATGTTCATACGTAGTAAAGTGACAACTTCTCAAAAAGGACCGAAAGCGCTGGAACAAGAGTTGAAGCTGAAGGGTGTTTCGGAAGCGATCATAGAAAAGGCGATCCTTGTATATCCACAAGATCAGCAAATTGAATCCGCGACAAAGCTTGCAAAGAAAAAGGCGAAACAGAACCAAAAACTAAGTGAGATAGCGGCAAAGCAAAAGATCGGTCAGCTTTTGAAGCAAAAAGGTTTTTCATGGACTATTATTGAACAAGCAATTGAAAAAGCCTCCCTTCAAAAAGATGAACAAGAAGAGCGGGAGGCATTGGATATACAAGCTCAAAAGGCCCATCGTAAGTATCGGAAATTTTCAGGCTGGGAATATAAACAGAAGATGAAGCAGCAATTGTATAGAAAAGGATTTTCTATCGAGCTGATTGATGAATGGCTAAATGAAACTGAGATTAGCGATCAATAAAAATCTCTGCTTGACCGGCATTTTGGTCAACAATCAGCTCGGCTACGGTATCAGGACTCTTTAAGCGGGAGCGGTCTTTGATGTGGTCCGTTTCATCCCAAAACGGGGTGTCCATTCCGCCCATATAAACGGCTGTCACTTGGATGGCCGTTCCTTCAAGTTCCTTAATAAGACTTTCTGTAAAACCACGTACCGCGAATTTGCTTGCTACATAGACGGATTCATTTTTCTTTCCGCGTAGTCCGGCGGTTGAAATGACATTCATAAGTTGACCTTCACCTTGTTCAACAAGTAAAGGTAGGATCGCCCTCGTCATATTGATCGTTCCTTTTATGTTCGTCGCTAATACTTGTTCGATTTCATCATCAGAATATGTATCGAGCGGACCAAAACAACCGGTTCCGGCATTGTTTATCAGAAGGTCGATCCGGTCGGTTTCTAAAAATGAATGGAGCGAATTTTGAATGTCCTTTGTATTTGTTATATCACAAGCAATTGCAGTTGCAGACCCGCCACAGATTGCTATTTCTTCTTTTACCGTTTCTAACGGTTCGATTCGGCGTCCGACAAGGAAAACATGGTCGCCTTTTTTTCCGTATTGAATTGCAAGGCTCCTGCCTAATCCAGTTCCAGCACCGGTAATGATGATATTTTTCAATGTAATCACTCCTTGTATATTTAAGTAAAAAAATGACCTTCTTTAATTACGAATTTTAGATTGATTTTTCAAAGCGGTAAGGTTGTATCAAGCACCATCATTATGCTAGCATACCTCTTTAATTTGGCAAATAAATACGATTTCTACTATACTAAAAGGGGATTTGGAGGTTAAATGAATGGAAAAGCGCTATAGTGATATGAGTAAATATGAATTGCATGAAGAAATTCGTACATTAACGGAAAATGCAAGAAAAGCGGAACAACTTGGGGTCGTCAATGAACTAGCAGTGCTTGAAAGGAAAATTGCGATGGCTCGATGTTATTTGCTTGACCCATCACATTATAAGCCAGGTGAAGTATATGAGTTGGAAATTGATCCACAACGTGATTTTAAAATTGATTATATGAATGGAATTTTCGCATGGGGATATCGAAGCGGACAAAACGAACTTGAGGCATTTCCGATATCGATGCTGCGTTCGAAAAATAAAAAGGACTAACCCGTTGTTATAATGGGAGCAAATGCCTCATTATAAGGGTTAGTCCAGTTTAATGCAATCTAAGAGCGTTTTCGTGTTTCAACTTTTAATACGTGGTTGTGCAAACTCCGCTGCGTTTCTCCATTCACCTGTTGGTAGGAATGTTTCGGGTTCGCGCGCGGTGATTGGAATGGATCTTCATACATCGCATATAGCCGGTTTTGAGTATCTTTTCCCATGAGTTGACAACTCCTAATAAAGTGTCATCAGGATTGATTGGAACGCCTCATTCGCTCGAATGGATGTGTTTGGGTCGTCCCATTGGCTCGTTTTGATGCATATTCTTCTTTTGCCCGGGGTTCACCCGAGGGAGAAATCCGATTAGGAAAGTCTTTAGCTTTATTACGCATTGGTAACAGCTCCTTTGTAATCGGTAACCTTAGTATGACAAGAAAACACGTCTAATATGTTGTGAAAAAATTGACATGGATTGAGGGATTAATGATGAATGAAACCTTTCATCGCTTAGCAGAACAGCTTCAGTAACAGAACAGCAACCTAACTTATGATGAAGCGAGGAATTGGGTGGAGGCACTTTGGGAAGATTTCGAGACTACACGAGCGCGTGCAGGCAGAACGTACAAAGGCCACGAAATGACAGAGCGAATCGTACAGGAGTCGATTATTCGTTACGGTGCAAAGCTTCATGATTATTTCAGCAACAATCCGAAATTTTCACATCTGCTTAATAAAGAAAACTAGGCAAAGTCAAGCCTTGGCGCAGACTGAGCCTTAGCTGCGCTTATACTTGGGACGTAAACTTTTCTTTAACGATGATTATCCTTCTTGTTGAAAAGTTATGCTTTCCTAATGTGCAAAGAGAGGAATGACTCGCTGCGAGCCATCCCTCTTTTTCTTAATTCGTTGCTAACTCGAGCTTCCGTTTTAACGTCTTTTCACTGTAGACCCAGCCTGTAAAGGAGGTTGTAATCGTTAAGTTCTCATCCATTCGAACAACTGCTACAAAAGGGTAGTGCCCCTTAGAACGGTATCGTAAGTCGATGAATCGTACTTCGTAACCGTCCTCGAGGTTCTCGACTTCCCAACGATAGACTGGTGAAAACGATAAAAATGCAGCAAGGTTTGAATTCTTTACGGCAGCGTTGATCATTGGATTATCCGGTATTGGTTTTCGATCATAGATATCATGAACGGTTAAATCGTCGCCCTTCACTTCAACGACATGGAACTGATCATCGGTCATAACTGCAACGTGTTTTTGACTCCAACGTATTGTCGGACAAACGATCACATTTTCGGCATCAAGGATTTCCTTTTTAACAACTTGAATTGTGTGTCGTCTTGAAAGGTATCGCCAAATATAGTATCCAATCAAAATGGTGTATATCGTTAAAAACGTATAGCCAGGGTCAAAGCCCAAATACCAAAGAACAAACCCAAAGATATGGGTAGTAAATATAAACGGATCGAAAATATTAATCATACCGAGTGCAATCCATCTTTTTGTAAATGGATATAAGGCTTGAGTCCCATATGCATTAAAAATATCAACAAACACATGTAAAAAGACAGCTAAAAATGTCCATAACCATACGTGAAGTAAATTCGCTCCTGGAAAGAACAGACTAAGAACCCCAGCAATCAAAATCGGCCATAAAATAACAGCCGGAATCGAGTGGGTTATTCCACGATGGTTCCGAATATAGACGGCATTACTCCTTAATTTTAATATCGTATCAAAATCAGGGGCGTTCGAGCCTACTATCGTCCCGACTAATACAGCTTGTGTAGTTACCGGATCCTGTGTAAGTACAGGGTCGATAGTGGCGAGTCCACCAAGAGCGATACCCATAACAATATGTGTACCCGTATCCATTAATTGCAAAGCCTCCTCAATAAGCGGTTCAAATTCGGATTCGGTTCTTTAACTTATTGTGTCCAAAAATGTGTAGTTCGATGGGTATGGGATAACATTTTAGCGGATGTCCAAAAGTGATACGCCGACATTTTGAACAAACGGTGATAGATGATTTTATAGTGCATTTAGTTTATAGTATAGTGGTTACATTATATGGTTTAGACATATTCACTAAATCAAACAAATTTGGTCGCTATTTTCAACATTACATATCATTTTATCATGACGGGGGATTAAAGTTGATTAAAATGGGTTGTCACAATCTAAAACTTTCGATAAATAAAGAAGCATTTCAATCTGATTTACTTAATTGGTATAATACGGATCACCGGGATCTCCCATGGAGAAAGGTACGCGACCCTTATAAAATCTGGGTTTCTGAAATTATGCTTCAGCAAACAAGAGTCGATACGGTCATTCCTTATTTCGAACGCTTCATGGAGCTTTTTCCAACTGCAACAGCTCTTGCGGATGCTGATGAAGAAAAGGTTTTAAAAGCTTGGGAAGGCCTCGGCTATTATTCAAGAGCGCGCAATCTGCAGTCCGCTGTTCGTGAAGTAAAGGAAACCTATAATGGTGAAATTCCTGCCGATCCCGATGCGATTCAATCACTAAAGGGTGTTGGTCCATATACTGCCGGTGCAATATCAAGCATAGCCTTCGGGTTGCCGGAGCCAGCAGTGGATGGAAATGTGATGCGTGTTTTATCCCGAGTTTTACATATTGAAGACGATATCGCAAAACCTCAAACCCGTAAATTATTTGAGGGGGCAGTTAGACAGCTCATTTCAAAGGAAAACCCTTCTCACTTTAATCAAGGACTAATGGAGCTTGGAGCAACAGTCTGTACACCGAAATCACCTACTTGTTTATTTTGTCCAGTTCAACAATACTGTCAAGCTTTTGAAAAAGGGATACAAGACACGCTTCCAGTTAAAAAGAAAAAAATCAAGAAAAGAACGGTTCCGGTTGCTGTTGCGCTATTGACTGATGAGAGCGGCAATACGCTTATTGAAAAACGACCAGAAAACGGGCTGCTTGCAAACCTTTGGCAATTTCCGAACTACGAAACAGAAGGTAGTAAAGTTGATCTTACTGAACAATTGAAAAACTATTTAGAGGGTCGTTATCCGATAACTGTCGATCTAAATGAGCATTTGATCGATTTTCAGCATGTGTTTTCACACTTGACGTGGAAGCTTACTGTTTATTCGGGAACATTTAAAATGAATGAACTGATGAATACCGATGCTAAAATTGTTAATAAGCTTGAGCTGGAACAATATCCATTACCGGTTTCACATCAAAAAATTGCCGCGATTTGGAAAGAAAAATAAATCAAGGGCTGACCTAGGATAAAGTAAGTTGCCTTTAGGTCAGCCCTTGATTTTTGGTATTATTCGTAATTAGGTCTTGTACCATGGTTCCCGTCGGCTTCATCACGATGCAATCCGCCACGTTCCTCAATTTGCTCAATGATTTCACGATGGATTGTTACTCCTTCACTGTTCAAATAAGGTGTAATTTGTTGAAGAGAGTGATGGTAGAAGGCTAACTCTTTATCAGTCCATTCAGTTTTAGATATCATCGAAAGTTCCGTCATATCTCTCCCTACATACATAATTATTACCTCCTGATTGTAACTCCTTTTCAAGCCCAAACTAAAAACAGACGGCTTTACATCCTATTTACCCCGCACATACTGATTTTAATCTTTCCGTTTTCAAATTGGATTATGTATGGAAAATGGTACATTAAAAAATAAGCATAGTACTTTGCCGGGTTGGTTAAATTACAGATGTGGAGGTGAGACACATGGCAAAACAACAACAAGGCCAACAAACACAAGCTGGTACAAACGTACAACAAGTTAAGCAGCAAAACGCTCAAGCGGCTCAAGGTCAACAACCTGGTCAACAAGCTGCTCAACAAGCTGCTCAACAAAAGGCTGGTCAATTTTCTGCTGAATTTGCGGGCGAACAAACAAATGCTCAGCAAGTACGTCAGCAAAACCAGCAATCTCAACAGCGTAAAAAGTAACCACACTTCCGAAAGACACTCTCGGTATCCACTGCCGAGGGTGTTTTTTACATTCTTAGATTTTTGAGGGTCATGGTCAATTCGAACGTCAGACAAAATAATTCAATCATAGGTCATTGGCCCTGCTTCACATAAAACCCTGAAAATATCAAGGTTTAAATGTTTCAACTATAAATGTGAAGGAAACAATTTACTTGGTGACGAACAAAGTACATAGAAAGGATGTGGTCAAAAAATGTGTGGAAGATTTACGCTTACAGCAGAAATCGACCTCCTGATGGATTGGTTTGAAATTGATGAATGGACAGATATCGATCTAAAACCAAGGTTCAATATCGCGCCTTCTCAAAACATCTTAGCCATAGTATCAAACCAAAGAAATCGACGTGCTGGGCTTTTAAAATGGGGGCTTATTCCACCATGGGCGAAAGACCCATCAATCGGAAACAAGCTGATCAATGCCCGTGCCGAAACCGCTATGGAAAAACCGAGCTTCCGCAATGCAATTAAGAGGCGCAGGTGTCTTATTCCGGCAAGCGGATTTTATGAATGGAAAAAGGAAGGCAAACAAAAACAGCCCAAATACATTCAAATGAAGGAAGACAATCTTTTTGCTTTTGCAGGTCTCTGGGAGAGGTGGTCCGATGATAGCGGTAACCCATTACATACGTGCACAATTTTAACGACAAAACCGAATGAACTGATGGAGGACATACATAACCGGATGCCAGTTATTTTACCTAAAGATGAATATTCACGTTGGCTGAAATCCGATGAAGAACCAGAAGCAATCGAGGATTTGCTGCAACCATACGATGCTGAGAAAATGGCCGCACATAATGTTTCAACGCTAGTCAACTCGCCAAGAAACGAATTGCCTGAATGTATTGAAGAAATGTAATTATTTAAAGAGCATTATGTACCTGCGTCCGCAAGTAAATGCTACGGGTATAGCTTCCTCGGCACTCGTAGCTAAGTAGCTTATCTGTACCTGTGTCTACAAGTTTATCCTACGAGGCGGGTTTCCTCCGTACAACTCGTAGCTTATGTGCAAGTATCGCTCGTTGCACTTTCATTTTCATTTATACGAAGAAAGGATATAATAGAGGATGTTCAAATTTTGAATCGGACAAAAAGTTGAAAGGAGTTTGCTATGTCTTTTCCGACCACTGGAAGTTCAATACAAATTCAAAGCTATAAACATAACGGACAATTGCACCGGGTATGGGAAGAAACAATCATCTTAAAAGGAACTTCTTCTGTTGTAATTGGCGGAAATGACCGCATTTTGGTTACAGAATCAGATGGAAGACAGTGGCGTACAAGGGAACCAGCCATTTGTTATTTCAACTCAGAACAATGGTTCAATGTCATTGCAATGTTACGTGAAAATGGCATCCATTACTACTGTAATCTAGGAACTCCTTTTACCTATGATGAAGAAGCATTGAAGTATATCGATTATGATTTAGATGTCAAAGTTTTTCCGGATATGACTTATACCTTGCTTGATGAGGATGAGTTTGTGCTCCATCGTAAGGAAATGGATTACCCGACTGAAATCAACGATATTATGCGACGGAATTTAGAGCAATTGTATTCATTGATTAATCAACGCAAAGGCCCTTTTGAACCTTTTTTTGTGGAGAATTGGTATGAGCGGTTTTTAGAATATCGGTAAAAATGAAAGTTCGACAATGTCGAGCTTTTACTTCTTTTTCTGAAACTAAAGTCAGCCAGTAGGTTATCTTAAAGCTATAAAGACTGTGACATCAGGAGGTGAGGACCACGGATAGCATTAAGAGATATTTACAATTTGTTACCCCGTACCGAAAACAGATCATCATCACGATCTTTATCGGGATTTTCAAGTTTGGGATTCCTTTATTAATTCCATTAATTTTAAAATATGTCATAGATGACGTCGTGAACGCTGATATCGGTATGGATGAAAAGATTACCCGCTTGTCCTGGGTATTGGCAGGCGCTTTTTTTGTGTTTGTCGTCCTCAGACCACCCATCGAATATTATCGGCAATACTATGCCCAGTGGACAGGAAGTAAAATCTTGTACGACATCCGCGATCGCTTGTTCAGTCATATACAGCGATTAAGTTTAAAGTATTACTCCAATACGAAAGCTGGGGAAATCATTTCTCGAGTCATTCATGATGTTGAACTAACGAAAGCTTTCGTCATTACAGGACTTATGAATATTTGGCTTGACATGTTTACGATCGTGATTGCGATTGCCATCATGATGACAATGGATGTCTGGTTGACGCTAGTTGCGATTTCCTTACTTCCGTTCTATGGTCTATCAATCAAATACTTCTACAGTCGCTTACGGGATCTGACGAAAGACCGTTCGCAGGCTCTAGCTGAGGTGCAGGGCCACCTTTATGAGAGGGTACAGGGTGTTTCCGTCATTCGAAGCTTTGCTCTCGAGGATTATGAACAGGAGCAGTTTGATGTACGGAACACGAACTTTTTGGATAAAGCATTGAACCATACATCATGGAATGCCCGAACCTTTGCAGTTGTAAATACAATCACTGATATTGCACCTCTTCTCGTCATTACAGTCGCAGGATATTTTGCGATAACAGGAAGGATAACGATCGGTGCAATGGCTGCATTCGTTGCTTATATGGATCGCCTCTATAATCCACTAAGGCGGCTTGTCAATTCATCAACGACATTGACCCAGGCGATTGCGTCAATGGATCGCGTCTTTGATTTTATGGATGAAAAATATGATATTGAGGATCGGAAAGATGCTACGGAACTTAAATTTGTCAAAGGGCATATCACGTTTGACAATGTCTCGTTTCGCTACAACGATAATGAACGGGATATTTTAGACGGAATCAACTTAGATGTCAATGAAGGGGAAACGATTGCACTGGTTGGGATGAGCGGAGGAGGAAAATCTTCACTCGTCAGCCTTATTTCGCGGTTTTATGATGTGACAGAAGGTAGGATATTGCTTGATGGAGAGGACATTCGAAAGTTCCAGGTACGTACACTTCGAGATCAAATCGGAATGGTGTTACAGGACAACATTCTTTTTAGTGAATCCGTTAAAATGAATATCAAAATGGGAAATCCTTATGCATCCGATGCAGAAGTGATGGAGGCCGCAAAAGCAGCCAATGCACATGAATTCATAATCGATTTATCCCAAGGCTATGACACGAAAATTGGAGAACGTGGAGTGAAGCTTTCTGGAGGGCAAAAACAACGGCTTGCCATCGCAAGAGTATTTCTGAAAAATCCGCCGTTACTCATACTAGACGAGGCTACTTCCGCGTTGGATTTAGAAAGTGAACATCTTATTCAGGAATCACTTGAAAAATTAGCTAGGGACCGAACGACTTTTATCGTGGCTCATCGGCTTGCAACGATAACGCATGCCGATCGGATTGTCGTCATTGAAAACGGAAGAATCATAGAAGCCGGGTCTCATGAGCAGTTGATGAAGCAACAAGGAAGCTACTACGATTTATTCACTGTCCAAAAACTAGATGGGTAATATATATAATTCATTAATGAGGGCTGGCATGAAGTGAACATCACTTCAAGGACCAGTCTTTTTTTTGCATGTTTAAAATTGGGTGATCGTATAGGAGGCCTAGGTCATCCTTTAGGGCTAAGGCTTAGCGCTAGCCCAGTTTTCTGTATCCAATTTACTGATCTTAAAGGGGCGGTTATCACTTCTGATCTAACACTTCTATAATATCCCAAAGAGAAAAATGAGGATAAAGAAGGATTTAAGTCAAGAAATGCAGAATAGTTACTAAGTAGTATATTTGAAACTTTCTAAATTTTTCGTGTTGTCAAACAAGTGTAACGATGGCATAATATGAACAAACGTTCAGAACCGTAACATTTTTGTAAAAATTTTAACATCTAGACTTAAGAGGCAGAAAGAGAGGTGGGGGCTAATGGATGCTCCAGTTTTGGACGTTAAGGGATTAAAGACCTATTTCTTAACCGATGATGGCGAAGTTCCTGCTGTTGATGATGTGGATTTTCATGTTAATCGCGGTGAGGTTCTTGGAATCGTCGGGGAATCGGGGTGTGGGAAGAGTGTAACGTCACTTTCCGTAATGGGACTCGTTCCTTCTCCTCCAGGAAAAATTGTAGGTGGACAAATCCTTTACAAAGGAGAAGATTTAACGAAAGCTCATGACAAAAGAATGCGAGAAATTCGTGGGAACGATATCGCAATGATATTTCAAGAGCCGATGACATCGTTAAATCCAGTTTATAAAATCGGCAATCAGCTAATCGAAGCAATTCGATTACATAATCAATGGAATAAGAAAAAAGCTTGGGACCGTGCAGTTGAAATCATGAAGCTGGTCGGATTGCCGCGTGCTGAAGAGTTGATGGACAACTATCCTCATCAGTTATCAGGCGGGATGCGACAGCGGGTTATGATCGCAATGGCGATGGTCTGTAACCCAGAAGTATTGATTGCAGACGAGCCTACAACGGCTCTTGACGTTACGATACAAGCACAAATTTTAGACTTGATGAAACGTTTGAACGAAGAAACACAAACATCGATCATCATGATCACCCATGACCTTGGTGTCGTCTCAGAAATGTGTGAGCGAATCATTGTCATGTACGCCGGTAAGGTCGTCGAAGAGGCGACTGTTGAAACGATTTTCAAGAACCCGAAACATCCATACACGGTTGGCCTCATTCAATCCGTACCTGATATGAGACAGAAAAAGGATCGATTGTACTCGATACCCGGGACAGTTCCAAAGCCTGGATCGATCAAGCAAGGCTGTCAATTCGCACCACGCTGTGAACATGCTTTTGACCGTTGTTTTACTGAGACACCAACATTGCAGGAAACAGAAAATGGAAGCCGGGTTCGCTGCTGGCTCCATCACAGCTAGGAAGGGGGTCCAAGGATGTCACAGCCATTATTAACAGTAAAAGATCTTAAAAAGCACTTCCCGATCACTGGCGGGGTGCTCGGTAAACAAATTGGACAAGTCAAAGCGGTTGATGGCGTTTCCTTCTTTATCCGAGAAGGGGAAACTCTTGGGTTAGTCGGCGAGAGTGGTTGTGGTAAATCGACTACAGGCCGAATGCTACTTAGGTTAATTGAACCAACCGAAGGCGAGGTGGTCTTTAACGGCAAAACGATCACGGGTTTATCTGGATCTGAAATGAGAAAGATGCGTCGAGATATTCAAATGGTGTTTCAGGACCCTTACGCTTCACTAAATCCGAGGCACACCGTTGAAAAAATTCTTGAGGAACCGATGATTGTACACGGAATTGAGAAGGATGCCAAAAAGCGAAAGCAAAAGGTACGAGAGCTTCTTGAAACCGTCGGATTAAGCAGCTACCATGCAAAGCGCTACCCACATCAGTTTAGCGGAGGCCAGCGTCAGAGGATCGGTATTGCACGAGCACTAGCTGTAAAACCGAAGCTGATTGTTGCTGATGAGCCTGTATCCGCACTTGATGTATCAGTCCAGGCACAAGTACTGAACCTGTTACAGGATTTACAGAAAGAGTTCGATTTGACCTTTCTCTTTATTGCCCACGACCTTGGTGTAGTCCGTCACATCAGTGATCGTGTTGGAGTCATGTACTTAGGTAAAATGGTCGAGCTCGCAAACAGTGAAAAGCTGTATGAAAAACCGTTGCATCCTTACACAAAGGCACTGTTATCAGCGGTTCCAATTCCAGATGTGGAGCATAAGAAGGACCGTACCGTGCTGGAGGGGGATGTGCCAAGCCCGTCCAACCCGCCAAAAGGATGCCCATTCCACACCCGGTGTCCAGAAGCAATGGATGTTTGTAGACAAGTAGTACCTAAGTTTCAAGAGGTAGAACAAGATCACTATGTAGCTTGTCATCTTTTCGAGGATAACAAGTCTATATAAAGGAAGTTCAAAAAGTTTTTTGAACTTCTGTAAAAAAGTATTGAACAAGAATAAAACAATCAATAGGGGGAGTAAAAATGAAAAAAGGATTTCTTTGGGCATTAGCCTTAATTATGATGTTGTCAGTAGCACTTGCTGGCTGTAACTCCGAATCCGGCGATGGTGGCGGAGACGGAGAAGAAGATGGAAATGAAGAGCAAGTATTGATTTTTGGTCGAGGTGGCGACTCTGTAGCTCTTGACCCTGCTATCGTAACCGATGGTGAATCTTTTAAAGTCATCAAAAATATTTACGACACGTTAGTCGAATACGGTGAACAGGATACAAGCATCAATCCGAGTCTAGCAACTGAATGGAAGGTATCCGACGATGGGTTGACGTATACATTCACATTACGTGAAGGCGTCAAGTTCCATAACGGTGATCCATTTAATGCGGATGCAGTTGTGAAAAACTTCGAACGCTGGATGACAAGCGGCGACGCTGGTAAATTCGCTTACTATGCATCAATGTTTGGTGGATTTAAAGGCGATGAAGGTCACGTAATCAAGAGTGTTGAAGCGAAGGACGAACACACAGTTGTATTCACACTGAACCGTCCTCAAGCACCATTCCTAAAGAACCTAGCAATGACACCTTTCTCAATTGGTGCTCCTAGTGAGTTTGAAAATCTCGCAACAGAGCCAGTTGGTACTGGACCATTCGTTTTCGAAGATTGGAAGCGTAAGGACCGAATTACGATCGTTAAGAATGAAGATTACTGGAAAGAAGGACTTCCAAAGCTTGATAAAGTTATTTTCCGTGCAATTCCTGATAACTCGAACCGTTTGAACGCACTTAAAGCGGGTGAAATTCACCTTATGGATGGAGTTGAACCGAATGATGTAGCTGAGATCGAAAAGGTTGATGAGCTGCAAACATTCTTCCGTCCTTCGATGAACGTTGGTTACCTTGGATTCAACACTGAAAAAGAACCGTTTACGAATAAGAAGGTTCGCCAAGCATTGAACCATGCTGTTGATAAGGAAGCACTTATCAAGGCGTTCTACGCTGGACAGGCAGTACCTGCGAAGAATGCAATGCCTCCAGTAATTGCTGGATACAATGATGAAGTTGAAGCATATGAGTTCGATCTTGAAAAAGCTAAAGCACTTCTTGCTGAAGCAGGATATCCTGATGGATTCAAGACACAGCTTTGGGCAATGCCTGTACCACGTCCATACATGCCTAACGGAAAGAAAATCGCTGAAGCAATCGCCTCAAACTTTGCAAAAATTGGTGTGGAAGCAGAAATTGTAACGTATGAATGGGCAACGTATCTTGAAAAAGCACAAGCAGGTGAAGCGCCGATGTTCCTATTAGGTTGGACTGGGGACAATGGTGACGCAGATAACTTCCTATACACGTTGCTAGATAAAGATACAATCGATTCAAATAACTACGCTCGTTTCGCAAATGACGAGTTGCACGATATTTTAATTGAAGCACAATCTACTCCAGATGAAGCAAAACGAGCTGAACTTTATAAGGAAGCACAAGTAATCATCCATGAAGAAGCACCTTGGGTTCCACTTGTTCACTCAGAACCAGCACTTGCAGGTCTCGCTAATGTTAAAGGATTCAAACCGCACCCAACAGGATCTGATAAATTAACAAACGTTTATTTCGAGTAAAGGTAATGGGGGAGGGTGAAGCCCTCCCCCATTCTTTTTTTCACATTAAGAAAGTGAAAAAATACTTTCTATAGTATAAGCGCAACTAGGGCGATCGCCTACGCAAGGCTTGGCGGCTAGCCAAGTTTTCCTTACAGTAAAAGTGTACAACCATAAAACATCAGTTTATCAAGTATGGATAGACAGCGATTTCTAATCAGGTTGTACAGCTTGGCTTATTTCAATAAGCAGCTAGATATGTCCTGATATATAAGCCAGTTCCTCAAGAGGTGATAAAAGAATGTTTTCATATACGATTCGAAGATTGCTTATGTTAATTCCAGTATTATTTGGAATGACGCTTATTGTTTTTTTACTTATCCGTGCTATTCCTGGGGATCCTGCTCAGGTGATTTTGGGCCAACAGGCTACTGAAAAGGCTGTTGCTGCATTGCGAGATAGCCTTGGGCTGGATGAACCGTGGTATATTCAATATTTCTTATACTTAGGTGACCTATTCACAGGTAACTTAGGTGAATCGATTCGAACAGATGCTCCGATCAATGAAGAAATTTGGCCTTATTTTGCAGCAACATTAGAATTATCTCTATTTGCGATGATCATTGCCATATTTGTTGGTGTAAACGCGGGGATTATCAGTGCATGGTTCCAAAACTCGTGGTTTGACTATGCTGCAATGCTTATGGCCTTGATCGGTATTTCAATGCCAATTTTCTGGTTAGGTTTGATGGAGCAATGGGCCCTAGCAGTAGAATTTAATATTTTCCCAACATCAGGCCGTGAAAGCATTTTGAATCCAGTCGAACCGATTACTCATCTATTTGTTATTGATACGATCATGCAAGGGCGCTTTGATCAACTTGCAATTGTTTTGAAACATTTAGTCTTGCCTGGTGTTGCTTTAGCAACGATTCCGATGGCGATCATTGCACGCATGACCCGTTCGAGCATGCTTGAGGTTATGCGTTCAGACTATATCCGAACGGCAAGAGCGAAGGGCTTAAGAATGTTTTGGGTTGTTTATAAACACTCATTGAAAAATGCATTTGTTCCTGTACTCACAGTAATCGGTCTACAGATGGGCCTTTTATTAGGTGGAGCAATCCTTACTGAAACAATTTTCAGTTGGCCAGGAATAGGTCGATATATCTACGATGCAATTGGTTTCCGTGACTATCCAGTCATCCAATCTGGAATCCTCGTTGTCGCATTTGTTTTTGTAATGATTAACTTGTTGGTCGACCTCTTATATGCAGCTATCGATCCAAGAATTAAATATCAATAGGAGGAGAAAAAGATTATGGCGGAACTAGCACGAAATGAAAACCCATTACAGCCAACACAACAAGATGAAAAACCAGCTTCTCCGTGGAGAGATGCTTGGAGGAGCTTCCGTAAAAACAAGCTTGCGTTGATCGGATTGGGTATTGTCGTTTTTTTCATCATTCTGGCAGTCTTTGCACCACTTATCGCACCTGAGGGAATCGATGATCAAAAGATTTCATCGGATAATTATGCGAAACTCGAAGCACCTTCTGGGGAATATTGGTTTGGGACAGACGACTTTGGTAGAGACATTTTAAGTCGAGTCATTTATGGTGCCCGTATTTCATTGACAGTTGGATTCTTTGCCGTAATGGGATCCGTGATTGTCGGGTCGATTCTTGGAATTGTCGCTGGCTATTATGGTCGGTGGGTGGATACGATCATCTCAAGAATCTTTGATATCATGCTCGCATTCCCGAGTATTTTGCTTGCGATTGCGATTGTTGCGGTACTAGGGCCTTCTCTTAAAAATGCCCTGATTGCAATAGCGATCATTAATGTTCCGAACTTTGGACGACTCGTCCGTTCGAGGGTGTTAAGCATTAAGGAAGAGGAATATATTATGGCTGCGAAGGCCGTTGGAATGAAGGATAAAAGAATTCTGTTCCAGCACATCCTTCCGAATAGCTTTGCACCGATTATCGTTCAAGGGACACTCGCGATTGCAACGGCGATCATTGAAACCGCTGCACTAGGATTTCTTGGGCTCGGTGCAAAAGCTCCATCTCCAGAGTGGGGCACAATGCTTGCGGATTCAAAGTCATTTATTACAGATGCACCATGGACGATGATTTTTCCGGGTCTTGCGATCATGCTGACTGTGCTTGGGTTTAACCTGATGGGTGACGGACTACGTGACGCATTGGATCCGAAAATGAAAAATTAAATTCATTTAAAAAAGGGGTGTCCTTAAGCCTTTGCTGGCTGCGGGACATCCCTTTTGTTTTATTCAATTAGATTGTAAAGCGATCAAACGGGGTTTATTCAGGCCTTTTTTACTCTGCGTGATCCATATATTGAATTTCATGGATGAATTAAGCAAAAACGAATACGGCCCTCGATTTATTTGTTGAACTAGTCAAATATGGTTCATCAAAGCCCTTCAATATGAGAACCTGAGCGAAGTAATGCTCCACTCAGGTTCTATTTAATCATCCTTAGAATAGGTATCCGTAATTTTAACTTCATTATCAGTTGTATGGTACGTGTGAAAGCTTTCAATAAGTTTATCAAGGTGAATGAGAAGATTATTATAATCAATTATAAGTCCGATAAGCGGGAAAACACTCATCCACTGCTCGCGATCCACTTGCTGGCTATCATATAGCTCCATGAAATATTCCGTCAGTTCCTGTTCATCCTCATCCAATTGATTCATGATTTCCTCAGGAGATTGGTAACGAACCTTACCGATATACTTCAATAAGATGCGTTGATGGTAATTAGTTAGATGATCCAATTGATCTTGAATCCGCTTCTGTATCGTTTCAGGCATTTGATAGATTTTATGATCATGTTGGTCAAGGCTTTTTAAAATCGCAGCAGCCTTATTCGTGGTCGATATCATTTGCCTGAATAGGACGAGCTTTCTACTTTTCGTGTATTCGGATCGTTTCATATAATACCGTTCTTCTTTATACATAAGATAGTAATTGTCGGCCTTGATCATGTTTTCATTGATTTTAGCGAGATCCTCTTTAAGGATTTTTCGTTCAGCATCGTTCCGGGTTGCAAGTCGGATCCATTGTGCGATGTGTTCCGTATTTTTTACATTTTTATGATAGAGTCGGGTCTCATATTTAGGTGGTAAAAAGGCAAGGTTCACAAGGAATGAACAAACTACTCCGATCATAATGACAGAAAAACGTTCGATCGCAAACGTGACGTAATGATCGCCGGGGTTGACCATTAGCACGATAACAGTCACAATCGCTAACGGTATTGTTTTATCGATCTTCAGCTTGATGTTGATAGCGATGACGAGGACAGCTACAAGACCGATGACGATCGGTTGGTTTCCAAGTGTCATCACCGCAATTATCGCAAATACAGCTCCGATTACGTTAGCCTGGACCTGATCGATAATCGTTTGATAGGAACGGTAAATCGTAGGTTGAATGGCAAACATTGCAGCAATCGCAGCGAACGAGATCGATTCTAAATTCAGCCACATGCTGATATACAGTGACAACGCAATCGCGACACCTGTTTTAAAGATTCGTGCACCTAGTTTCATAAAATGATAAAATCCTTTCAAACAAGAATTATGATGAAAGGTACTATACACCGAATTGTCAATTAAAGCAAGATGCTTTACATATTCTTAATATAAATAATGGGGCTGGTAAAGCATGCACTTTATTAACATTCTTTAGGTCAGCCCCATCGATTGTTTACCTTTTTTATAGATTCTTAAATGCATATTCGACAGCATTCAAGGTTTCTTTTACATCGGATTCCGTATGTGCTGTTGTCACAAACCACGCTTCATATTTAGAGGGTGCGAGGTTTACTCCTTGCTGCAGCATGAGGTTGAAGAACCGAGCGAACATTTCGCCATCACTTTCCTCCGCCTGTTCATAGTTTACGACTCTCTCGTTTGTACCGAAGTAAATCGTCAATGCTCCTTTTAACCGGTTGATAGACAGGGGCACATCATATAGTTCAGCTAATCTTAAAATACCAGCCTCTAGCGCCTCACCAAGTGCATCCATCTGTTCGTAAACCCCATCCTGCTGTAGTATTTCAAGACAAGCGATTCCAGCAGATATTGAGGCGGGATTTCCGGCCATCGTTCCAGCTTGGTAGGCAGGTCCTAGCGGTGCGACCTTCTCCATGATTTCCTTTTTACCCCCGTAAGCCCCGATTGGTAAGCCGCCACCGATGATTTTTCCTAGTGCAGTCATATCCGGTTCGATATTTAAAAGGTTCTGTGCGCCTCCATACTTGAATCGGAATGCAGTGATAACTTCGTCGTAGATGACGAGAGAACCGGCATCATGCGCGATTGCGTTGACAGCTTCTAGGAATCCAGGCTCAGGTTCAACGATTCCAAAGTTCCCGACGATCGGTTCTACTAAAACACCAGCAATTTCATCCCCCCAACGATCCATAGCTTCCTTAAAAGAGTCAATGTCGTTGAAAGGTACTGTAATCACTTCCTTTGCAATGCTTTTCGGAACGCCTGCAGAGTCTGGTGTGCCAAGCGTTGATGGACCTGATCCTGCCGCTACTAAAACAAGGTCGGAGTGTCCGTGATAGCATCCAGCGAATTTTACTATTTTATCTCGGCCTGTGTAGGCACGTGCGACCCGGATCGTTGTCATGACCGCTTCTGTCCCTGAATTGACAAATCGGACCTTTTCCATAGAAGGAATGGCATCCTTGAGCATTTTAGCGAACTTGTTTTCTAATCGGGTAGGTGTACCGTATAACACTCCGTTTTCGGCCGCATTGGTAATAGCCTTTGTAATATGCGGATGGGCGTGACCTGTGATGATCGGACCATATGCTGCTAAATAGTCTATGTACTGGTTACCATCAGCATCCCAAAAGTACGCTCCCTGAGCACGATCCATAAATGTCGGGGCGCCTCCGTTTACAGCTTTATAAGACCGAGATGGACTATTCACCCCACCTACAATATGTTCAAGTGCTTCCCCGTATAACTTTTTTGACTGATTCCGTTCCATTATTAATGCCTCCTATTTATAAAGTGCGTGTTCAAAAAGTAGACGAATCAGACGTGTAGGAAGTTCGACTAAATACGTTACGTCCTGCGCCTGCGGTTACTCGGCGCAAAACTGCATTGTTGTTAGGCTTTTAGATGTCTTGTAACAACGTCGAACTGACTCACATCGTGTGAGCCCGAGGCGCAACAGTTTCGAGGACCGGAACGTATGGTGTCAATACGTGTGGACCAGAGAAACCGAGCACCAGATTTTACTTCTTTTGAAATTCTTCGCACGCAGGAAAAGTGTACTTCTTTTTCAAGGAACGAAGAAATTCGCAGTTTATCAACGAGCGGTACTTGCACGAAGTCTACGAGTTGTACCGAGGAAGCTTACCTCGGAGCATGTACTTGTAGACGCAGGTACATGAGCCCTTGGATACTTTTTGAAATACCTTTAATGGATGTATATTACTTTCGCTTAATTGCCTACCTATTGTAGCAAATTCTCATCAATTACGCAGACTAAAGGGTGTATTTCAAATCAATAAAGTTGTATTTTCGCAGGTTGGTCTTTACACTATTAATGGTGTAATTGGAGGGAAAATAATGAGTAACTTAATGATAGATGTTGATGATTTGGCGAAGGAGTTCAAGTCTTATTCAAGTCGTTCAGGACTTAAAGGGGCTTTCAGGGATCTCCTTACAAGGAATTATAAAATCCATAAAGCGGTCGATTCGATCTCGTTGAAGGTGAAACCTGGCGAAATGGTCGGCTATATCGGTGAGAATGGTGCTGGTAAATCAACGACCATCAAGATGCTGACCGGTATTCTTACTCCGACAGCGGGGAGTGTCACGATCAATGGAATGAATCCGCATAAGGAGCGGGAACGGTTTGTGAAAACTATCGGTGTCGTTTTTGGTCAACGATCCCAATTATGGTGGGATATCGCCGTACAGGAATCGTTCCGTCTGCTGAAAAAAGTGTACAACGTATCTGATGAAGATTATAAACATCATATGGGAATGGTGATCGAGGCGTTGGATATAGCTCCATTGCTCGATAAACCTGTGAGAAAGCTGTCGCTCGGTCAACGAATGCGTTGTGAATTAGCAGCAGCACTCATCCACAACCCGCCGTTACTTTTTCTTGATGAACCGACAATCGGGCTTGATGTACTCGTAAAGCTGAAAATCCGTGAGTTCCTTAAGGAATTGAACGAGCGTTACAACACAACAGTCATGTTGACTACTCATGACCTTACTGACATCGAAGCCCTTTGTGAGCGGGTCGTCATGCTCGATGAAGGGAAAATCATCTATGATGGAGCATTAAATCAGTTGAAAACAAGCTGGGGCGAAGGGAAGCAAATCCAGTTCCACTTCACATCTCCGAAAACGAAGGAGGAACTTTTACAAACAACCGGCAGTGAGCTTGTTGTTTGGGAGCCAGGTGAAAACCCGAATAGCTGGACGGCAAACGTCTCAAATGATGAAGAAGTCATATCGATTTTAATTAAAAACGTTGTGGCCGATCATCGGATTCTTGATCTGAGACTATTGGAAACGTCAACGGAAGAAATCATCCGTAACATTTACGAGGAAGGCGTTATCCGTGGGTAAGTACATTGAAATGATCCGGATTCGCTTTCTGATGATGCTCGCCTACCGTACCAATTACTACAGCGGTATCATTATTTACAGCATTAATATCGCTGCCTATTATTTTTTATGGAGTGCGATCTATGGAGGAAAAGAGGATATTGAAGGACTGTCTGTCATTCAGATGACGACGTACATAGCGGTTGCCTGGATGGCGCGTGCTTTTTACTTCAACAACATCGATCGAGAAATTGCGATGGAAATTAAAGAGGGGAAGGTAGCGGTTGAACTCATCCGTCCATACCATTATTTAAGTATGAAAACGATGCAAGCGTTAGGGGAAGGGATCTTCCGGTTACTCTTTTTCTCGGTTCCAGGAATGGTGATCGTCAGTCTCATTTTCCCTTTACAAATATCCGCAGAGCCATCTACATGGGGATTCTTTGCCTTTTCAATTGTATTCAGTTTTATCATTAATACACAGATCAATTTGATGACAGGCATCCTCACATTTTTCTTATTCAATAATGATGGCTTGATTCGGGCGAAACGAGTCGTCATCGATCTTTTTTCTGGGTTGATTTTGCCGATCAGCTTTTATCCAGTTTGGGCGCAATCGATCATGGGGATGTTTCCTTTTCAATACATCTCATACGTGCCGAGTATGATTTTTACGGGAGGCTTTGTCGGTTCTGAGGTTTGGCATGCTATGATGATGCAGTTTCTCTGGGTTGCAATTCTTTTCATACCGATTCAACTGCTATGGATGCTTGCGAAAAAACAAATGGTCATTCAGGGAGGGTAATCGAGCATGTCTTATGTTTCAATATTTATGCAATATGTCGGTCAGTACATGAAAACACGATTAACCTACCGTACGGATATGATCGTTGAAATTATATCGGACCTGCTTTTTCAAGCGGTCAATCTCATCTTTATCCTTGTTGTTTTCGGGCATACACAGCTATTAAGCGGGTGGACGAAGGATGAAATCATCTTTATATATGGATTTTTCCTAATCCCGTTTGCGGTATTCTCAACCTTTTTCAACATTTGGGACTTTAATGAACGGTATATCGTAAAAGGGGAGTTGGATCGGATTCTGACACGTCCGATTCATAGCTTGTTTCAAGTCATTCTCGAACGGCTGGAGCTTGAATCGATGTTTGGCGTCATCACAGGGTTAGCTGTGATGATTTATGCTGGGCAAAATCTCGGACTATCAATCGAGTGGTACGATCCGATTCTATTCCTGTTGTTCGTAGTCGGCGGGTCGCTAGTCTATGCGGGGATCTTCATCAGTATCGCGACGATCAGCTTTTGGTCGGACAGCAGGACGGCGATTATGCCGATGATGTACAATATCGGAAATTTCGGGCGTTATCCAGTTGATATTTATAATCAAATCATCCGGTTCGTTCTGACGTGGGTTTTGCCATTTGCATTTGTCGGTGTGTATCCGGCCGCCTTTTTCCTTGGTAAAACAGATTGGTACTTGTATGCTTTCCTGACGCCGGTCATGGGGATCGTCTTCTTTATCTTATCGATCATCCTCTGGAACATCGGCGTCACAAAGTATCGAGGAGCTGGGAACTGATTTGAATTGGACATCGCCCGACTTCTTTAGGATTCCGTGCACTAAACTTCAAAAATTCGTATAGCGTTATTTAGTTGGTCCGACTTGTCCTATCTTTGTCCCTTTTTGCATAGGCTTAGATGAGGTGGAAAAGATGGACCTTCTTTTTTTGTTACTAATTATGTGTGCAGTGGCTCTCATCGTATTTAGAAGTCTCCGTTCCTTTTTTGTACATACGCCTGTGCGCCGGAAACCTCCGAGGGGATTTATCTCACTGGAGGATTTGGCTTCCTTATTTATCGTTTATTCAATAATAATTTTAGGCTTCGGGACCATATATCTAAGCATGTTGTTAAATGATATCCCTGTACTGATGGAGGGTGGCTTTCCTCTTAGAGGGGATTATATAGAACTTGCCGAATCGGTTTCCTATTTTAGTGCTGTTACATTGCTTTCGGTTGGATACGGGGACATTACACCAGTCGGGATTGGACGATGGATTTCGATTTTCGAGGCACTTGTCGGATATCTGTTACCAGCAGCATTTGTTTTATCCACTTTTACCGGGAATGGAAAAAAGTCAGAATAGTTGTAACCTTTATGCTCTTTAGGTACCCTGAATATATGAGGATGTTCAAAAAGAACCAAATGATAAACTACGAATTTTTCGAACGCACAGGGCGTGACGTATTTAGCCAGTGTTGTTTCTGATTCGTCACTTTTTGAACCTTTATTCAAGTCTTGTATTGGAGGGTATCAAAATGGCTGTAAAAACAGGTCAAAAGGCTCCGGATTTTACCGTGGCCGCAAACAATGGTGAAAATGTAAGGTTATCGGATTTTAAAGGAAAAAATGTTGTTCTCTATTTTTATCCGAAAGACATGACACCAGGCTGTACAACAGAGGCATGTGATTTCAGAGACAACTACAAAAAGTTCGGTGACTTAGATACGGTGATTCTCGGGGTGAGTCCGGATCCGGTTGATCGCCATAACAAATTCATTGAAAAACATGATCTTCCATTCTTGTTGTTGGCAGACGAGGAGCATAAGGTTGCGGACCTATACGATGTATGGCAATTAAAGAAAAACTTCGGAAAAGAATACATGGGGATCGTTCGCTCGACCTTCATCATTGACAAAAATGGTGAGCTCGTAAAGGAATGGCGTAAAGTTCGTGTGAAGGATCATGTTACTGAGGCACTGGAGTACATCAAGGTAAATCTTTAAACTAAAATGAAGATTCAGGGGGGGTTGCCATATGTAAATCGGACAGCCTCTCTCTTTTTTGTTGGGTCACAAGGAGGAATGATTTTGAAAAAATTGAATTTAGAATATGAAATAGTTGGGGATGGAACGACAACGCTTATCATCGAATCCGGCATTGGGGGATCGTTTTACAATTGGAAGCCGTTAGTTAACAAGATAAAGGAATCTTTTACGATCGTTTTATATCATCGCTCTGGGTATGGGAAAAGCCAATCTTCAAATGAACCTAGAACGACCCGGAATATTGCTAGTGAATTACATAGTCTCACTGAAAAAATAGGGGTAAAAGAGAAATTCGTATTATTGGGGCATTCGTTTGGAGGGTTATGTGCACAGCACTTTGCTAAAATGTATCCTAACCAATTAAAGGGTGTCGTTCTTGTTGATTCTACCTCGCATAATTTTCAACAGTTGTACGATTTGGACGTACCAGTTATGAATTCGATGATCAGTATCGAAAAAATGGTCGAAAGCTGTCTAACGAATTCCGAACTATCACAACAGGAACTACAAGTGAAATACACAGATATGTTAACTGAGTATAGTAAGAAGGCTTCTGATCGTGATGCAAAAGGAATGGAAGAGTTCGTCACAAATCCCCGTCTTTATAAAACGACAGCTGCCGAATTTGAAAATTGGGGTACAAGTAGTGCGGACATTAAGAATAGCGGGGTTTTTCCTAACGTTCCACTAATCGTAATTGCAAGAGATAAGGAATTCGCTGCAAAGCCTTGGCTTGATCATAGCATTCCGAAAGAAGAAGCTGCTTTATATGAAGATGTATGGCGTGATCTACAAGTAGAGTTATCTGAGCTATCAACGAAAGGTGAACTCATCATCGCAGAAAACAGTGATCATGAAGTCCACATAGATAGACCGGACATCGTCATCCAATCATTAGATCAGTTCTTTTAACAAATAGTGTGATAAAATTAAGTCAAAAATCTAAACCCTGAACAGCCGAAATAGTGCCGCTTCATATTAAAACCCTCATTACAGGGTCGTTCGTCTATACGAAGCAGGACTTTTCAGCATATAACAGAAGTAACTAAATCTCTTCTAATCATTCAGGGGACTCAAAGGCAAGCGAGTCTCCTTTTTTACACGTAGTTAACGATAACTTTTCAACTAAGGAGGCTGTCAAATGTACATTCTTTCTTCGGCAAAAATCCGTTATTCGATTCAGGATCGGCTACAAGAAAAATACCCAGAGTTTACGTTTCAATTTTGTCAGGGAATGGAAGAGGCTAAGGTTTATTTAGATAAAGCAGACATACTGATTACATATGGCGAAGATCTGACTCCTGAACTTATGGAACAGGCGAACAAATTACAATGGATTCATGTCATCTCGGCAGGTCTCGATAAAATGCCTTTTCAAGCGATTGAACAACGTGAGATTCTCGTAACCAATGCGCGGGGAATCCATCAAACACCGATGGCGGAGTATACAATTGCGATGATGTTGCAAGTTGTCCGAAAACTTCCTTTGATTCATCAAAATCAAACGAATAAAGTATGGGATCGTAAATTGAAAATGGATGAACTTCACGGAAAAACACTCGGTGTACTTGGTGCAGGGGCAATCGGCTCAGAAATTGCCCGATTAGCGAAAGCGTTCCAGATGACAACCATTGGAATGAATCGAAGCGGGAAGCCTGTCGATCATTTTGATGAAATTATTACGGAAGAACATCTCGATAACCTACTTGTCAAGGCAGATTTTCTCGTATCTGTTCTACCGAAAACAGAATCAACAGGAGCTTTTTTAATGAAACGACATTTTGAAATGATGCAAGACCACGCCGTTTTTATTAATATCGGACGTGGGACAACGGTAGATCAATACGGATTGATTGAAGCCTTAAAACAAAATCAGATTGCCCACGCAGTGCTTGATGTAATGGCAGAAGAACCACTGCCTGAAGAGAACCCACTCTGGGAGATGGAAAATGTCACCGTGACGCCTCACATTTCCGGAATAACGCCGCAATACCAGCAACGCGCTTTTGAACAATTTGAAAACAATTTACACGTTTACCGAACAGGCAAAGGGAAGTATATAAATGTAATTGATCTTGACAGGGGGTATTAAGCGATGAAAATTTATACGAAATCTGGAGATAAAGGAACGACCTCACTCGTTTATGGCAACCGTGTACCCAAAAATGATTCAAGAGTGGATGCATACGGAACCTGTGATGAAGCGAATTCAATGATTGGATTAGGGTTAAGCTATTTACATGAGCAGGATCGCGAATGGAAGGTTGAATTCGAAAAAACGATGCACCGTGTTCAGACTGTTCTTTTTCATGTAGGGGCTGAACTTGCAACACCAGCAGGTAAAAAGGTTGGCTGGACACTAGAAGAAAAGGACCTCACATTTTTAGAAGAGGCAATCGATCGTTGGGATGACGAACTGACCCCTCTGAAACAATTTGTATTGCCAGGTGGATCTAAGGCTGCATCTGCTTTTCATGTTTCGCGAACTGTCGCCCGGCGAGCCGAACGGCTAGCAGTAAGTATTGAGGACGTCAATCCACTGGTTCTATCCTATTTAAACCGTTTGTCCGATTTTCTGTTTGTCGCAGCACGATACGTGAATAAGCAGATGGATGTGATTGAGCCTGTTCTTCACGAGCAATAGCCTGTGATTGGTGGTGTATGTCGAGGAAAATGGGTGTAGATTGACAACAAACGCATAATCCGTGTACACTAATTATAAATATTATAAAGTAAGAATGTTTTTTGGAAGAGAGGTGCATGACGATGCCACAAGAAGAAAATCGCTTGCAGACGGCGGTTGATACGTTGAAGGGTGCGGGAGTTCGCATAACCCCACAACGTCATGCGATTCTGGAATATTTAATTCAAACGCTGTCTCATCCGACTGCTGATGAGATTTATAAAGCATTAGAGGGAAAGTTTCCGAACATGAGTGTTGCCACAGTTTATAATAATCTTCGTGTCTTTCGTGAGGTAGGGCTGGTAAAAGAATTGACTTATGGAGATTCCTCCAGTCGCTTCGATTGTGTCACTACAGATCATTATCACATCATTTGTGAGGATTGCGGAAAAATAGTGGACTTTTCCTATCCGGGCCTAAATGAAGTCGAGGATGTTGCAAAACATGTAACAGGCTTCAGAGTCGGCCATCACCGGATGGAAGTGTACGGATCTTGTCCTGATTGTCAAAAAGCGAAGGCACATTAAAAAGACTGACAACCCGTCAGTCTTTTTTCATGCTCTTTTTTTGGTTATACTTTTCATCGAACTCAACACCTTCAAGGGAAGGGTCCATTGTTAAGGGTTGCTTGCAAAACATGCAAGAGTCAACACGTCCGAGCACCTTCGTAATTTTATGACAGTTTGGGCATTCCACCTGAACCGCCTTCGTTGATAGCATTCCAATCCATATGTATACACCCGCACTGGAAAGGGTTGCGAGAAACCCAATCAACATAAGTATTGTCATCACTAGGTAGCTTGCTTTAAAATAAAGCCCCAGATACATAATGATAATTCCGATGAAAACCAAGCTTAGGGCAAAGGTTCTAATTTTATTTATTTTACTTGTATATTTGATGTCCATAATATGCATTCCTCCTGCACACAGTATAGCAAATAAGTAGAACGAATTCATGAACAATTGATTAAGATTTTAGATTTGAAAAGGAAAAGCCGAAGAGATATGGAATAATTATGGTTAGGAAGCAACGGATATTATTACAGGAGATGATGACAATGGAAGATATATTACGGCCGTTGTACCAAGAACGGGCAAGTCATAATGAAACACTTGGGGTATTGTTAGTTGAAAAAAATAAAAAGTACAGTCCATCTACCGATCACTTTGATGTTATTTTGTTTATCATCGTTGAACATGCGGAATCATCCTGGCAGGTCAAACATTATGAGTTTGAAGATAAAAAAGCAGCGTTACATGTTGTCGATCTTCAGCAATTAAACGAATGGCTTATGCTAGGTTCACACCGACGCGTAGTTGACTGGGTCGTAAACGGACGAGTCCTGTTTGACCGAAACGAATTTGTTGATGCTTTAAAAACACGAATCAATGACTTTCCGATTGCAGAACGACAAAAGAAAATCGGAATCGAGTTTGCAAAGCTTGTTCGCAGGTTTTCGGATGGAAAAGAACTTTATTATGCCGGACACTATCTCGATGCCTATAACAACATTATGCATGCACTGCACCATCTTGCTCGTTTATCAGTTATTGAGCACGGGTTCTATCCTGAAGTAACTGTCTGGAATCAAGTTAGACAAATCGAACCTGAAATTTATAAGTTGTATGAAGAGCTTTCCTCCAGTGAAGAACCCATTAATAAACGAATCGAACTGTTGATCATCGCCAATGAGTTTTCGATGTCTTCAAAAACCGATCTTGGCTCTCGTCATCTGAAAGAGATCATGTCGGAGAAGGATGATGCATGGTCTTTCTCAGAGTTAATGGATCACGACGAACTATCCGATTACAAAATTGATCTTAGTTCATTAATTGAACATCTAATAGAAAAAGAATACATCCAAGTCGTTCGACATGAAACGAAAGGAAAAGGAATTTATCATCGAACCTACAAATGTGTTCGGTAAGATACTTCTTAGGTGAAGGACATTCCGATAAGGGATGTCCTTATTTAATGAGAGAAGCTTGCTTTAATTTCTTCTCAAATTGCAGAAAACGTGTTGACACCTTTTTTTAGGCGTGGTATATTATATCTCGTCGCTGCGAAAGGCGGCGGTTATAAAACAAAAAAAGTTGTTGACAGTGATTGCTTCAAATGTTATTCTATAAAAGTCGCTGTTAACGAGACAGCAAGCAACAAACTTCGATTCGAAACCACACATTTTGTGATTTCATAATCGACAATCAGCTCTTTGAAAACTGAACAAAAGCCAAGCGTGAAAATGGGTCTTTTTATTAAGAACCCTAATCAATTTCGATTTACATTTAATGAGCAAATCAAACTTCAACTTTATTGGAGAGTTTGATCCTGGCTCAGGACGAACGCTGGCGGCGTGCCTAATACATGCAAGTCGAGCGAACCAACGAGGAGCTTGCTCCTTTGAGGTTAGCGGCGGACGGGTGAGTAACACGTGGGCAACCTGCCTGTAAGACTGGGATAACTCCGGGAAACCGGGGCTAATACCGGATAACTTTTCTCTCTGCATAGGGAGAAGATAAAAGATGGCTTCGGCTATCACTTACAGATGGGCCCGCGGCGCATTAGCTAGTTGGTGAGGTAAGGGCTCACCAAGGCGACGATGCGTAGCCGACCTGAGAGGGTGATCGGCCACACTGGGACTGAGACACGGCCCAGACTCCTACGGGAGGCAGCAGTAGGGAATCTTCGGCAATGGACGAAAGTCTGACCGAGCAACGCCGCGTGAGTGAGGAAGGCCTTCGGGTCGTAAAACTCTGTTGTCAGGGAAGAACAAGTACCGTTCGAACAGGGCGGTACCTTGACGGTACCTGACCAGAAAGCCACGGCTAACTACGTGCCAGCAGCCGCGGTAATACGTAGGTGGCAAGCGTTGTCCGGAATTATTGGGCGTAAAGCGCGCGCAGGCGGTCTCTTAAGTCTGATGTGAAAGCCCACGGCTCAACCGTGGAGGGTCATTGGAAACTGGGGGACTTGAGTACTGGAGAGGAGAGTGGAATTCCACGTGTAGCGGTGAAATGCGTAGATATGTGGAGGAACACCAGTGGCGAAGGCGGCTCTCTGGCCAGTAACTGACGCTGAGGCGCGAAAGCGTGGGGAGCAAACAGGATTAGATACCCTGGTAGTCCACGCCGTAAACGATGAGTGCTAGGTGTTGGGGGGTTCCACCCTCAGTGCTGACGTTAACACATTAAGCACTCCGCCTGGGGAGTACGACCGCAAGGTTGAAACTCAAAGGAATTGACGGGGGCCCGCACAAGCAGTGGAGCATGTGGTTTAATTCGAAGCAACGCGAAGAACCTTACCAGGTCTTGACATCCTTCGCTACTTCTAGAGATAGAAGGTTCCCCTTCGGGGGACGAAGTGACAGGTGGTGCATGGTTGTCGTCAGCTCGTGTCGTGAGATGTTGGGTTAAGTCCCGCAACGAGCGCAACCCTTAATCTTAGTTGCCAGCATTCAGTTGGGCACTCTAAGGTGACTGCCGGTGACAAACCGGAGGAAGGTGGGGACGACGTCAAATCATCATGCCCCTTATGACCTGGGCTACACACGTGCTACAATGGATGGTACAAAGGGCAGCAAAACCGCGAGGTTGAGCGAATCCCATAAAGCCATTCTCAGTTCGGATTGCAGGCTGCAACTCGCCTGCATGAAGCCGGAATTGCTAGTAATCGCGGATCAGCATGCCGCGGTGAATACGTTCCCGGGCCTTGTACACACCGCCCGTCACACCACGAGAGTTTGTAACACCCGAAGTCGGTGGGGTAACCTTTTGGAACCAGCCGCCGAAGGTGGGACAGATGATTGGGGTGAAGTCGTAACAAGGTAGCCGTATCGGAAGGTGCGGCTGGATCACCTCCTTTCTAAGGAGTCCTTTTAGGACATTAAGAACGTCGATTAAGTTCGTCACGTCCTGTGACAACATCGACGTCAGCCCATCCATGGGCAAGTCACGCTTTGGCTTTTGTTTAGTTTTGAAAGAGCTATTTGTTCTTTCAGAACATTCTTCATGTAAATGGAGAACTTTGTTCCTTGAAAACTAGATAACGAAAATTCTTGATAACAAGACATCGAAACTATGCGTTAATGTGATGCTTCGGCATCATGAAAACCGATACTCACGAGCGATCGTGAGCATCATTGGTTAAGTTATGAAGGGCGCACGGTGAATGCCTTGGCACTAGGAGCCGAAGAAGGACGGGACGAACACCGATATGCCTCGGGGAGCTGTAAGTAGGCTTTGATCCGGGGATTTCCGAATGGGGGAACCCACTGTCCGTAATGGGACAGTATCCATACCTGAATACATAGGGTATGAGAAGGCAGACCTGGGGAACTGAAACATCTTAGTACCCAGAGGAAGAGAAAGCAATTGCGATTTCCTGAGTAGCGGCGAGCGAAACGGAATCAGCCCAAACCAAGAGGCTTGCCTCTTGGGGTTGTAGGACACTCTATACGGAGTCAGAAAGGAACGGCGTAGGTGAAGTGGTCTGGAAAGACCCGCCAGAGGAGGTAACAGCCCTGTAGCCAAAACGTCGCTCCCTCCAGAGTGGATCCTGAGTACGGCGGGACACGTGAAACCCCGTCGGAAGCTGGGAGGACCATCTCCCAAGGCTAAATACTCCCTAGTGACCGATAGTGAACCAGTACCGTGAGGGAAAGGTGAAAAGCACCCCGGAAGGGGAGTGAAAGAGATCCTGAAACCGTGTGCCTACAAGTAGTCGGAGCCCGTTAACGGGTGACGGCGTGCCTTTTGTAGAATGAACCGGCGAGTTACGATCACGTGCAAGGTTAAGTTGAAAAGACGGAGCCGCAGCGAAAGCGAGTCTGAACAGGGCGAATCGAGTACGTGGTCGTAGACCCGAAACCGAGTGATCTACCCATGTCCAGGGTGAAGTTCAGGTAACACTGAATGGAGGCCCGAACCCACGCACGTTGAAAAGTGCGGGGATGAGGTGTGGGTAGGGGTGAAATGCCAATCGAACTCGGAGATAGCTGGTTCTCCCCGAAATAGCTTTAGGGCTAGCCTCGTGGCTAGAGTTCTGGAGGTAGAGCACTGATTGGACTAGGGGTCCCCACAGGATTACCGAATTCAGTCAAACTCCGAATGCCAGCAACTTATCCACGGGAGTCAGACTGCGAGTGATAAGATCCGTAGTCGAAAGGGAAACAGCCCAGACCATCAGCTAAGGTCCCCAAGTATACGTTAAGTGGAAAAGGATGTGGAGTTGCCCAGACAACCAGGATGTTGGCTTAGAAGCAGCCACCATTTAAAGAGTGCGTAATAGCTCACTGGTCGAGTGACTCTGCGCCGAAAATGTACCGGGGCTAAACGTATCACCGAAGCTATGGATTGTACCGATGGTACAGTGGTAGGGGAGCGTTCAAAGGGCAGAGAAGCGAGACCGGAAGGACTCGTGGAGCGCTTTGAAGTGAGAATGCCGGTATGAGTAGCGAAAAGAGAAGTGAGAATCTTCTCCATCGAAAGCCCAAGGTTTCCTGAGGAAGGCTCGTCCGCTCAGGGTTAGTCGGGACCTAAGCCGAGGCCGAAAGGCGTAGGCGATGGCCAACAGGTTGAAATTCCTGTACCACCTCCTTTCCGTTTGAGCAACGGGGGGACGCAGGAAGGTAGGGAGAGCGCGCTTTTGGATATGCGCGTCCAAGCAGTTAGGCCGGTGGATAGGCAAATCCGTCCACCATAACGGCGGAGCTGTGATGGCGAGGGAACTAAAGTACCGAAGTCCCTGATCCTACACTGCCAAGAAAAGCCTCTAGCGAGGAAAGAGGTGCCCGTACCGCAAACCGACACAGGTAGGCGAGGAGAGAATCCTAAGATGCTCGGGAGAACTCTCGTTAAGGAACTCGGCAAAATGACCCCGTAACTTCGGGAGAAGGGGTGCTCTGATAGGGTGCAAGCCCGAGAGAGCCGCAGTGAAAAGATCCAAGCGACTGTTTAGCAAAAACACAGGTCTCTGCGAAGCCGTAAGGCGAAGTATAGGGGCTGACACCTGCCCGGTGCTGGAAGGTTAAGAGGAGGGGTTATCCCTTACGGGAGAAGCTCTGAATCGAAGCCCCAGTAAACGGCGGCCGTAACTATAACGGTCCTAAGGTAGCGAAATTCCTTGTCGGGTAAGTTCCGACCCGCACGAAAGGTGCAACGACTTGGATACTGTCTCAACGAGAGACCCGGTGAAATTATAGTACCTGTGAAGATGCAGGTTACCCGCGACAGGACGGAAAGACCCCATGGAGCTTTACTGTAGCCTGATATTGGATTTTGGTATCGTTTGTACAGGATAGGTAGGAGCCTAAGAAGCCGGACCGCCAGGTTCGGTGGAGGCGTCGGTGGGATACTACCCTGACGGTATTGAAATTCTAACCCAGGACCGTGATCCGGTTCGGAGACAGTGTCAGGTGGGCAGTTTGACTGGGGCGGTCGCCTCCTAAAGTGTAACGGAGGCGCCCAAAGGTTCCCTCAGAATGGTTGGAAATCATTCGCAGAGTGTAAAGGCACAAGGGAGCTTGACTGCGAGACCTACAAGTCGAGCAGGGACGAAAGTCGGGCTTAGTGATCCGGTGGTTCCGCATGGAAGGGCCATCGCTCAACGGATAAAAGCTACCCTGGGGATAACAGGCTTATCTCCCCCAAGAGTCCACATCGACGGGGAGGTTTGGCACCTCGATGTCGGCTCATCGCATCCTGGGGCTGAAGTAGGTCCCAAGGGTTGGGCTGTTCGCCCATTAAAGCGGTACGCGAGCTGGGTTCAGAACGTCGTGAGACAGTTCGGTCCCTATCCGTCGCGGGCGCAGGAAATTTGAGAGGAGCTGTCCTTAGTACGAGAGGACCGGGATGGACACACCGCTGGTGTACCAGTTGTTCCACCAGGAGCATAGCTGGGTAGCTACGTGTGGACGGGATAAGTGCTGAAAGCATCTAAGCATGAAGCCCCCTCAAGATGAGATTTCCCATCGCGTCAAGCGAGTAAGATCCCTCAGAGAAGATGAGGTTGATAGGTCTGGTGTGGAAGCGTGGTGACACGTGGAGCTGACAGATACTAATTGATCGAGGACTTAACCTCAAAAAATCGATGTTTGAGTCAAGAATGGACGTTATCTAGTTTTGAAGGAATGTGGTTTCCTAAACAAAGGAACTTCGACTAAAGACCACCACGTCCTGTGGTGAACATCGAAGTCAACACATCCTGTATAAGTAGTCTGGTGACGACGGCGAAGAGGTCACACCCGTTCCCATGCCGAACACGGAAGTTAAGCTCTTCAGCGCCAATGGTAATTGGGGGCTTCCCCCTGTGAGAGTAGGACGTCGCCGGGCACATTTCGATCCGCAGTAGCTCAGTGGTAGAGCTATCGGCTGTTAACCGATCGGTCGCAGGTTCGAGTCCTGCCTGCGGAGCCATGGAGAGCTGTCCGAGAGGTCGAAGGAGCACGATTGGAAATCGTGTGTGCGGTCAACGCTGTACCGAGGGTTCGAATCCCTCGCTCTCCGCCATAACAGTTTCAATAGTTCTACTACATAACTTTATAATGGCCCCTTGGTCAAGTGGTTAAGACACCGCCCTTTCACGGCGGTAACACGGGTTCGAATCCCGTAGGGGTCACCATTTTATAACGGAGGATTAGCTCAGCTGGGAGAGCACCTGCCTTACAAGCAGGGGGTCGGCGGTTCGATCCCGTCATCCTCCACCATTTATTAATTAATACCGTCGCGGGGTGGAGCAGTCTGGTAGCTCGTCGGGCTCATAACCCGAAGGTCATAGGTTCAAATCCTATCCCCGCAACCAATTAAAAATTCATTGAACTACGTCGATTAACATCGATGCTCAATGAATATCAGGAGTACCTGATAGGGTGCAACCAATTTAAGTTCATTGTGCCACTATGAATAGTTGTCAAAGCTCAATGAACATCAGAAGTACCCGATAGGGTGCAGCCAATTAAAACTAATTCAACCGAAGGTTGTAATTTATAGTAAGGACCCGTGGTGTAGGGGTTAACATGCCTGCCTGTCACGCAGGAGATCGCCGGTTCAAATCCGGTCGGGTCCGCCATTAATTTAATACTAGTATGGCTCGATAGCTCAGTCGGTAGAGCAGAGGACTGAAAATCCTCGTGTCGGCGGTTCGATTCCGTCTCGAGCCACCATTTTTTGTGCCGGCCTAGCTCAATTGGTAGAGCAAGAAGCGGTTACATCCATGAAAAAGCTACGACTTGTCTCGACGCATCAGGCAGCAAGGAATACCTAGCAGAGGAAGAGACAACGATCTTGAATAGACTTCTTATTACTTCGCCGGCCTAGCTCAATTGGTAGAGCAACTGACTTGTAATCAGTAGGTTGGGGGTTCAAGTCCTCTGGCCGGCACCAGCTTTTTTTAGAAAACATTGGTATTTTTGCTAAAAATCAGGCCTTGAAACTCTAATGATTCTGTACTAAAATATTAATTGTCTATTTGGAGGGGTAGCGAAGTGGCTAAACGCGGCGGACTGTAAATCCGCTCCCTCAGGGTTCGGCGGTTCAAATCCGTCCCCCTCCACCATTTAGGGGCATAGTTTAACGGTAGAACAGAGGTCTCCAAAACCTCCAGTGTGGGTTCGATTCCTACTGCCCCTGCCAAATAAATAACGTTTATGGCGATTGTGGCGAAGTGGTTAACGCACCGGATTGTGGTTCCGGCATTCGTGGGTTCGATTCCCATCAGTCGCCCCATATATTGGGCTATAGCCAAGCGGTAAGGCAACGGACTTTGACTCCGTCATGCGTTGGTTCGAATCCAGCTAGCCCAGCCATTTCGCGGAAGTAGTTCAGTGGTAGAACACCACCTTGCCAAGGTGGGGGTCGCGGGTTCGAATCCCGTCTTCCGCTCCATAAAAATTTTAAGGTAGTGCCTGAAAGTGGTACTCCATTTTTGTATCGGGAATAGAATGTTTTAAAGATGGCGGCATAGCCAAGTGGTAAGGCACGGGTCTGCAAAACCCTTATCCCCCGGTTCGAATCCGGGTGCCGCCTCCATAATATAAATTTTAGGCATCCTCTGCCGGGGTGGTGGAATTGGCAGACACACAGGACTTAAAATCCTGCGGTAGGTGACTACCGTGCCGGTTCAAGTCCGGCCCTCGGCACCATTTAGACTAAAATTTATAATATTATTTGTGCCGGTGTGGCGGAATTGGCAGACGCGCACGACTCAAAATCGTGTTCCTCACGGAGTGTCGGTTCGATCCCGACCACCGGTACCATACATATCAGAACCACGTTTCTTACAATTGTAAGAAACGTTTTTTCATTGGAAAAGAAAAATATTTGAACAGAGCGGATTGAATCGACTTTGCACCACGAGATGGTGCAAAATTAACCATGAATTCCCGATGGAAAAACATGAGGGCATTTTTTAACTAAAATTTTGACATATTGAACTGTGATACAATAGATGTTTGAGAGGGGAAAGGTTCTTCGTAAATGGGGGGAGAAAGTTGCATAGTGATAAATACTTAAAAATATTTAGGATTTTTGTAGCTCTGGCTCTAGTTATTAGTCTAGTTCTGAATTTCACATTTTTATCTAGATTAAATCAGCTAGAGCATCAAGTGAATACTGTTTTTAACAATCAACATAACATCATTAGTGACGTGAACGGTCAAACAAGCCATATTCAAAATGTTTTGAATGACATAAAAGAAGAACAAAGCTGGATAAGTGGAATAGATTTGGACGTAAATACAAATGATTTTGAAGATGGTCAAGCGGAAGCAACCTTTGAATGGCAAGTGAAGGAGCTTCAAAACGATTCTGAAGTTGTCTTCAATTATGCCTATGGTGATGATAGTGAGGAATACACAACTTTACCAGCAAAGGAGTTGCAGCAAGGGCTGTTCCAAGTGAAAGTACCGTTTGAGGTTGATGTAGAGCCACTTTGGGAGGTCAGTTTAGAAACTCCTGACTCCAACACAAAACAAGAGATGACCAAAAAAGAGATGGAAGAACATCATCAAAATATACTAAAGTACTACGTATCTGTATCATATGATGACATGGTCAAGAGTGGGGAGATCCACACCGAACCTTTAGGACATTTGGGAACAAAGGATTATGGCATCGTGCAAACAGATATCTATATGCATAAAGAAAACGTTAGCATTGCATTGATTAGTCATAATGTAAATGACTCTATCGTTGTTGAAGAGGCTTATCTTATGATGTATAAGGGTGAAACATTAATAGGGGAAAAAGAGATAGAGTCAGATGACGAAAACAATCCACCTGATCAGAGCGTACGATTATTCAATTTGAATCAAGTAGATAGATATGAGGATATGCGTCTAGTTATAAAAGTCGTCTATACCAATGGGGAAACATTTAAAAAGGAAGTTTATTAAACCGATTACCGGTTCCAGAACACGTTTCTTACACATTGTAAGGAGCGTTTTTTCTTTTTCTTAACTACTTTAATTGTAAACAAATACCATGCTATTTAAGACTTATTCTGTGCTCTTTTCTAGTATAATGGAACTAGAGATTTAAAAGGGGAAGGAGACAAAGTGTGTTAAAGAAAAAATGGGGGACAATTTCTTTAGGGCTTCTTAGTGTTTTTTTAATAATTGATATCCTTGCTAGTTTTTATTTTTATGATCTGGCAATTAAACGTAACGTAAAGGACTTTTTAACAGGTAATGAAGATTTAGAAGTATCTGCAAAGGCGATCGATGTTTTCTTGGATGGTGACTGGCGATCATGGTACAGCAACCAAGACTTTAAAAACTGGGAGATGGAATCGTTTGACGGTTTGACTCTTCAAGGATATTTTTTAGAAGCAAAAGAACCGACAAATAAGACCGTTGTGTTTGCACATGGCTATCTTGGAGATGCACAAGATATGGGTCTGTATGGTCAGTATTATTATGAACAGCTGGGATACAATATATTCACAGTTGATCTTCGTGGTCATGGCACGAGTGAAGGGGACTATATCGGTTTTGGTTGGCATGATCGATTGGACATTGCCGATTGGGTGGATAAGGTGATTGAAAAGCAGGGTCCTGCGTCAGAAATTGTATTACATGGGGTCTCGATGGGTGCTGCTTCAGTTTTAATGGCGAGCGGAGAAGATCTTCCTGACAATGTCAAAGCCATCGTTGCAGACAGCCCTTATACGAATGTTTATGATTTATTTGAATATCAATTGGACCGTATGTATCAGTTACCTGCTTTTCCGGTATTGCCAAGTACAAGTCTAATCACCGAAATACAAGCGGGTTATTCGCTAACAGAAGCATCCGCATTGGATCAAGTGAAAAAAGCAGACGTACCAATTTTATATATTCACGGAAATGATGATACATTTGTGCCAACTGCAATGTCCAAACAATTATATGAAAATACGAAAAGTAAAGCGGAAATGATCACGTTTGATGAAGCCAATCACGGTGAAGCGTTTGTGATCCACAAGCAAAAGTATGTTGCAAAATTGAAGGGATTTTTGGAAACGTATCTAGAATGAGGCTGTATCCATCATTCCAGGACAAATAGATTGTGAGCTCAGTACAATTGGGCTCACAATCTTTTTTTTAATTAAAGGAAAAATGCTTATGTATATTGGAAAAACGGATAAATGGCAAAGGAAAAACACACAATAGGGTTAAAAAGGATAGATGGAATAGTGATGCTAGGTAAAGGTAGAAAACAACGAAGGCAAACTGTAATCCTGGGGCTTATTGGAGCTCTATGTCAATATCAGAAGAATAAAACAAAAATGAGTGTAAAAACAAACAGGTGAACAAAGTAAGTGAAAAACTACATAATTTCGCCCGAATATATGGAGGGAAAATATTATAATGGCAACGGAAGGAAAAAAGTTAAAGTTAACTTCTGCAGAAATTACAAACATATGGACTGCCTACATGAATGATACTGCAGCTCTTTGTCAGTTACAATATTTTATAGAAAAAGTTGAGGATCAAGAAATAAAACCTGTTATTCAATATGCTATAGAATTATCTGAAACACATATAAAAAAGCTACATAAAATCTTTAATAACGAGGATTACCCTGTTCCATATGGGTTCAAATTAGAAGAAGATGTGGATACTACTGCACCAAGGTTGTATTCAGATTCGTTTGTATTAAATTATCTGGATCAAATGGGAAAAGTCGGTTTGAATTCATATAGCATGTGTCTATCTTTTTCGGTAAGGGAAGATATATACGATTACTTTAGTGAGTGCCTTGCAGAATCAGATAAACTTCTAAAGAAAGCAAATGATGTTTTATTATCCAAAGGGCTTTATATCAGGTCTCCTTATCTTCCAATTCCTTCTCATATTGATTTTGTCAAGAAGCAAAAATTTATGAATGGCTATTTAGGAGAAAGAAGGCCATTAGCAGGACCTGAAATAACAAACCTTTATGCCAATTTTCAAAGAAATGCTTTAGGGGCAGCGACTCTGATAGGATTTACTCAGGTTGCTAAGGGTAAAGATGTGCGGAAGTTCCTGGTAAGAGGGAAAGAGATTGCATCCAAGCATTGTGAGGTATTTAGTTCTATCCTTAGAGAAGATGACATAACTGTTCCGATGTCATGGGATACAGAAGTGACGGATTCTACTACATACACTTTTTCTGACAAGATCATGATGTTTTATACGACATCATTAATATCGTTAAGTGTTGCTTATTATGGCGCAAGTATGTCAATGAGCCCTAGAAGAGATATTGGTACCCAGTACACTAGGATGAATCAAGAAATATTACTTTTTGCTGAAGATGGTGCCAATATCATGATTAAAAATGGATGGTTAGAGGAACCACCACGGGCATTGGATAGAAATGAATTAGCTAAGAAAAATAATTAGTTATTAAGTTTAGTTTGCATTACTCTATCGTGTTGATTCCGTCCAGATTTAATATATATATATCAAATAAAATGGTGCGTAACGATTATTACGCACCTCAACATCAATTATGGAAAACTTAAAAAGATTGATAATGATTGCATTTTAAAAACACAGTGGCGGACGTCGTATTACTTTCAAAAATCACCATCAAGCTAATGTTTATTTCGTCTATGGCGGTCGTCTAATACTCTAAAAGCTTCTCTGACTTTTTTTGCGAATTGTAGTGGTGGCTCAATCGATTCGAAGTGCATATACATAGCCCTTGGTTCTTCGAATAACCAGTGGTTATGGACTGCCGTAACGAGTAGATCCCGCTTTCTTAGTTCTGTTAATAATGGGTTAACTTCTTCCTGTAAAAGAACTGTCTCCCCTAAATTTAAAGCTCTACCTTTGCTATCAAGGTTTTCAAAAGTGAAAAATTGAGGAAGTACTAGCGGGGATTGTGTTCTGCGTCCAAGAATTTCAAATCGAAGTCTACGGAATCTTTGTACAAGACAAACGTCATTTTCATCTAAACTTCCCATTCCATCAAGAATCCTAGCAAATTCCTGGCACAAACCTTTTTTCTTTTCCCAATTCATTTAATCCACCTCCTTCACAACGTTGTGGTAACTACCTGAAAAGGAGGTACTTCATATTCCCCTTTCTTTTATATTATGTTCTTTCCTCAATTTTCGAAATGGACAAGCATACAGGGCAATAATGGAACTTACTCTTTCCTATTGTTCAGGGGAATTTGGATTGAACTGTAACTGGTTCTTATGCAGTGGTATGTCGGTTAGCATCAAAAAATAGAAGGAAAATATCATTTTTTGAAGAAAAACATATAAACATGCCATTTTATGATTTACAAATACATTACCTAGCCAATAAGTAACTATGTGGGGGGTTGAAGATAATCGAACAATTTGATGTCAATGAGTTTGCTTCTTTGGTCGGTAAACATCCAAATACCGTAGAAGAATGGTTTAGCAAAATGGAAGAAAAATTAATTCATTACGTTCAACGAATTAATAATGAAAAGGTGTATGACCAAAACGATCTGAAACTAGCTTTATTTATAAATGACAAACGCGAAGAAAAGTGGTCGTTTGATGAAATTTTTAAGAAACTGGTCAAAATTAATGATCTCCGTCCCTTCCCTAGTGAAGAGGCATCTAAAGAATCTACCACAATCGATATTAACTTTAATTCAAGATTCGAACGTGACCCTGAATCGCTTTTTTTCGAGATTGCCCAGGATAATGAAGTAATTCAAATGTTCAAGTATCATTCGTTAAGAGTAATGTACATTGCAAGTATGTTAGCTAAGAGAGCTGAATGCTATGACGAAGATTTACGTGTAGCTGCATTACTTCATGATATAGGCAAAATGGGTGTTTCGAAAAACATATTGTTAAAGCCAGAAAAATTAAGTGATTTAGAATACATAATCATCCAAAGCCATTCTCATATTGGAAATGTCATCGTTCGAAAAAGACTTGGACTGACTCAAGCAGCAAGATACATACGGGATCATCATGAGTGGTGGGATGGTGGCGGTTATCCGCGTCGGTTGGTTGGAGATGAGATTTCGGTACAAGGTCGAATAATCTCAATTTGTGATGCCTTTGACACAATGACGATTGACCGTCGTAACTATAAAAAGACAACGTTGACCTATGATGAGGCGTTTAGTGAATTGCGTCGCTGTTCTTGGACACAGTTTGATGGAAATTTAGTAAATATGTTTATTGCGATGATGAGCGAAGCCAAAATACCTGAGTTCATGCTTAACGAAGTATAAAAAGCCTTGTCAAATGGGGTGTCAATTCAAGTTACTGAGCGAACTTTCCTTTTTTTCTTATATGAATAATCCGATTCATGAAACGTATTATCTACAAAGTCCATGAATGTGTTTACCTTTCTCCTAAATGGGGTATTCTCATAGTACGTTTAAAAAGGAGGAAGACAATGATGCTTTACTTACTTGCTTTAATACTTCCACCGCTAGCAGTATTCTTAACTGGAAGGAAGACACAAACTTTATTAAATATCATTTTAACGATAATTGGATGGTTGCCAGGTGTGATACACGCATTCTTTATTGTACACAAACATAATGAGCGAAGAAGCAGTGTGGTGTAGAAAAACTAAAAACCTCCGAAATGGAGGTTTTGTACATATTCTCACAATTAACGGCTTATAATGATTAAAACTAGATTAACGCAACGTCTTGTTTCGTAAAACGAGGTGTTGCGTTTTAATTTGCGACAACGACTTCAGTTGTTGCAGAGCCTCCGTGAATTTGGATGAACATTTTTTGGATCGCATCGAGCATTTCAGCGGCATTTTCTTCAGTTAGTGATGGTTGGAAATAAACGAGGTGTAGTGCGTCCTTCGTATCTTCTGTAACCATTGTCCGCTTTGAATCAATGATAGGGCTTCCGAATGCCCCGGTGGCATCGCGGGAGAGGACTTTACCTTTCATATCTGTGTTACGACCATTGATTGCTTCGTAGTGATCCTCTTCTGAACCAATATCGATAGCAACATCCCCTTTAAGGTGGGCCAAATCATAAATGCCTAATGGTAACTTGTATTGTAACGAAAAGAAGTTATTCGTATCTGCTGCAGAGTGGATTGGTCCAAGCTGCTGACCCTTGTAAACACGTCTTAATAATGCTTCTGAGGAGGGTCGATACCTCGAAGGGTCTGTTCCTGCTTTTTTAAAAAGCTGCCGCCACTCCTGAATCGGTTCGATTGAAGAAATCGGCTTCTCATCAGCCTCTAACATAAGTGATTCTTGATACAATTGGAGGCGTCCAGCTAACATTTTAGGAGAGTCTTCAACCGTGATATTATGATACTGAATGACCCCGATTTTAAAATCAGGGGATAGGTTTTGCATTTGATTAGAAATGGTGATGGTCATTTTGTCACCTCAACATACAAGTTTTAGTTCAGTTTAACATAATGGATGAAGGAGTGTTTGAACGTTGCATAGACTAAGGAGTTTGCTGCAAAAGATTGATGGCAGAGGATATAAAGCGTATAAGGAGATTCGCGGATCCTACGAATTTGATGGATATCGTCTACATATTGATCATGTACAGGGGGATCCGTTTGCGAGTCCATCTAAAATTCGGCTAGAAGTACCCAAATCAAGAACGGTTTTAAAAGGGGAATGGGAGACGACTTCGCAGCGGAAAGTCCGTTTAGAAGATACAATCACCCGAAGTGTTGCCATTTCGATTCACGAGCAAGATAAACGTGCAAGTGGGTCGGGAAAAAGCGGATTGATTGCGATTGACGAACCGAGCCAAGAGGTGCTCGAGCGGACATCCGTGCAATTATCTGCAACCTCCATTTTCATTTGCCTCACGATCGGGTTGCCTGCTAAAGGTCGTACTGTGTTAGGTCGCCAAGCTGAGAAAATTTTTAATGCAATCCTTCCTGAGATTGTTCGGGATTCGATTTTTTCATTAAAGGAAGCAGCACTTTTGAAGGCCATTCAACTTTGTGATCAACAGGATGCCATTCGTGCGTTTTTGGAAAAAGAGGGTCTTGTGGCGTTCATTGCGAATGGGTCAGTTTTGCCAAGGGAGAGTGGAGTCAGCGATCATCCACTTAAATCAGGCGATGTTGTTCCATTTCAATCGCCACATTCGCTTGAAGTTTCAATCAAAATACCTCATCGACAGGATTCGATTACGGGGATGGCGATCACTGAAGGCATCACGCTAATCGTTGGTGGAGGTTATCATGGAAAGAGTACAGTCCTTGAATCGATTGAGCGGGGTGTTTATGATCATATTGAAGGGGATGGCCGAGAGTTTGTCCTCACGAATGAAACGGCAATGAAGGTTAGAGCGGAGGATGGCCGGAAAATTACGAGTGTGAATATTTCTCCGTTTATCAAAAACCTGCCTTTCGGAAAAACAACGGACCGTTTTACATCTGAGGATGCAAGCGGCAGTACTTCACAGGCGGCAACAATCATTGAATCACTTGAGGCGGGTACTGAAGTTTTACTAATTGATGAGGACACAAGTGCGACGAATTTCATGATCCGTGATCAGCGTATGCAGCAGCTTGTATCAAAGGATAGGGAACCAATCACACCGTTCATAGATAAGGTGAAACAACTTTATAGTGAGCATGCTGTTTCGACGCTTCTAGTTATGGGAGGCTCCGGCGATTATTTTGATGTTGCTGATACGGTAGTCTTGATGGATCAGTATCGACCATATGATGTCACCTCTAAGGCAAAGGAGATCGCTCAAAGCACAGCTACAGGACGTCGTGAGGAAGGTGGGGAACGATTTGGGGATCATGAATGTCGGATGCCTTCTCCAGCAAGTCTTAACAGTCGGAAAGGCAAAAGATCGAAAGTAGCTGCTAGAGGGCTGAAGACGATCCAATACGGAATGACAGATATTAAACTCGATTATGTAGAGCAACTGACCGATCCAAGCCAAACGAGAGGCATTGCGGAAATCCTCCATTTTATCGAGAAAAAGAATTGGTTAGGAACGATGACATTCTCCGAACTGCTTGAAAAAGTTGAGAAGCAAATCCACGAACAGGGATTGGCTTCATTTACAGATTTTCCTAATGCGCATCCTGGTGACTTGGCGCGGCCGCGTATGTTAGAATTAGCTTCAGCAATCAATCGATTACGTACGTTAAAAATAAATGATAGATAATTGGACAAGGCGTATTAAGTGATTTTAAGAGAAAGGGGGGTCAAACGATGACAGGTGCCCAGTTGAAAGAGGAAGTCATTGCATATAGTAAAACAATCGGAATCGATAAAATTGGATTCACGACAACGGACCCATTTTTAGAGCTGAAGGAACGGCTACGAACTCAACAGGAATTCGGATATCAATCAGGTTTTGAAGAGTCGGATATTGAAAAGCGAACCAATCCTGGGCTGCTGCTTCCGAAAGCGCGCTCGATTATTTCGATTGCACTAGCGTATCCTTCTAAATTGAAAGATGCACCGAAAAGCACGAAGGAAGAGCGTCGAGGTATTTTTTGCAGAGCATCATGGGGTAAGGATTATCACCACATCCTTCGTGACCGGATGCAAAAGCTTGAGCAATTTATAAGTGAAGTCTCACCAGAAGCCAAGGTTATTTCGATGGTCGATACAGGAGAGCTCTCAGATCGAGCAGTCGCTGAGAGGGCTGGGATTGGCTGGAGCGGTAAAAACTGCGCAACCATTACACCTGAGTTTGGCTCCTACGTCTATTTGGGTGAATTGATCACTACGATACCATTTCCACCTGACCAACCGATGACGGATCAATGTGGTACGTGTAATAAATGCGTGGAGGCATGTCCGACCGGTGCACTCGTTACTGGCGGCCAGTTGGATGCCAACAAATGTATTGCTTTTTTAACCCAAACAAAAGGGTTTCTACCTGAGCAGTATCGCGAAAAAATCGGCAATCGACTGTATGGCTGCGATACGTGTCAGCAGGTTTGTCCTGAGAATAAAGGAATCGACATTCATCATCATCCTGAAATGGAGCCGGATCCTGAAGTCGCAAAGCCGAAGCTGAAATCATTGCTTTCGATAAGCAATCGTGAGTTCAAGGAGAAGTTCGGACCTGTTTCTGGATCATGGAGAGGGAAGAAACCCATCCAGCGCAATGCAATTATCGCCCTTGGGAATTTTAAAGATGTAACGGCGGTTCCAGATCTAATTGATGTGATGATGAAGGATCCAAGACCAGTCATTCGCGGGACAGCTGCATGGTCTCTAGGTAAAATAGGTGGCTCAGAAGTTGAAAATGCGCTTAAACAAGCAAAAGAGAAAGAAAACGAGACGATAGTAGTAGCAGAAATTGATAAAAGCCTAAATTTGATGGATAAACAAGTTATTTCGTAATGGTTTAATATAATTTCGTTCAGTATGATTAGTCAAAAGGGTAAAAGAAGGGATAAGATGTTTACTAGACAGAGCGTGCAATATGGGGAAATGGAATGTATTCTTGGTCCCCTGACACTTTTGAAAACAGATAAGGGATTGTGCCGGATCGATTTTGGGACGGCCGAAGACAATTTACCTCTTATTAAAGCATGGCTCAAAAAACAGCTGATCACAGCTGAACTGGAGCTGCAGCAAGAATCAATGGAACCCTATATTGTTCAACTGGAAGAGTATTTTGCACGTCAGCGTACGGTGTTTGATATTCCGCTCGATCTTTTTGGGACGCGATTTCAAAAGCAAGTGTGGGATGGACTGATGCATATACCATATGGCGAGACATATTCATACAAAGACATCGCTACCTTGATTGGATCGCCTAAGGCTGTTCGTGCAATAGGTAGCGCCAATAATAAAAATCCAATGCCAATCATTATTCCTTGTCATCGTGTGATTGGAAGTAACGGTTGCTTAGTAGGGTACGGCGGCGGTCTTGATAAAAAGGAAGTATTATTAAATCTCGAGCAACAACCTTCACAAATTTGTTCATGAATAGGATGTTCAATCAAATATAATTAACGCAGGTTATAGCCTGTAAGGATAGGACCCATATTCCGGGTTCTTTTTTTGTGGATTGGACCATACATATAAAGGAATGAAATCAAAGGGGGGTTGCGTATGGAATGGCTTACGTCACTTAGACTGTTTATTGAAGAGTACAACGCATCCTTCACACGGGAACAGATTTATGACCAGCGTCTGAGTCAATTGGAAAGAGAAGCCCTTGATCGGAAGTTGAAAAGTATGGATGATCGTGGTGCGGTAATCGTGAATGCGAAGGTGAAAGTGAAAATCCTAGAAAGTCGTTCTGATGATGTAGAACGGGATGTAACCTACTTAATTCTTCGCTCGTATTTAATCAAACAAAATAATAAATTTTATGTAGAAGAAAGTATGGAAAGGCGAAAAGCGATTCTCCATGACAATGTAATCCGTCAAGATGAAGGCTTAAATCGCGAGGGGGATATGAAAGCCGATATCGTAAATCTTGACCGAGATCCGGATATAGCTCCGATGCCACGCTATCGATATAATCGTCTGGAGGCAGTAAAGTACGCTGAAAGATGGTGGAACTCACATAACACTGCTTACCGTTTGTTTGATAATGATTGTACGAACTTCATTTCCCAATGCTTGCATGCAGGAGGTGCTCCGATGCGGGGGCATCCGAACCGCTCCAAAGGCTGGTGGTACAGCGGGAGTACCTGGAGTTACAGCTGGGCTGTCGCTAATGCATTAAGGTGGTACTTAAGCGGTTCAAAGCAAGGCTTACGGGGCGAGGAGGTCGGGTCGCCTGAACAATTAATGCTCGGTGATGTCATTTGTTATGATTTTGATGGGGACGGTAGGTGGCAGCACAATACGATGGTCGTGGCCAAGGATGATTACGGAATGCCTCTTGTTAATGCGCACACTTATAATAGCCGGATGAGGTACTGGGAGTATACCGATTCCACTGCGTATACGCCTAAAATCAAATATAAATTCTTTCGTATTGTAGACGGTTGAATTTTCAGCCGTCTTTTTTAATGCGATTCCACAGTGAAATTCCGACATTCATCGGGTGCATTCAGACTATAGTCCGCTTACAATTTTCGCGGAACGTTTTTACCGGATTGGGACCAAAAGACATTCTGAGTTGGAGGCTTTCGGACTTAAATCTATCCAATGGAACATTTTTGAGCACCTAATGTAGTAAAATCTTTAATAAATGATCGGCCAAAAGTGGAGTTGCTCCACTTTTCATCTATCTTCAGTATTTTGAGAAGAGACGTCGAATTTGAAAAAATACCCGCCTAACTCGGCTACAATTTCGGATCACCTGTGAACATGCTATAATTAATACGGATTTGAATGAACCATACAAGTTATTAAAATCAATCTCGAGGTGAATGTTGTTGTCAATACATGTAGTTTTATACCAACCGGAAATCCCCGCAAACACAGGAAACATTGCCAGAACCTGTGCAGCAACAGATACGACACTACACTTGATCCGTCCGCTCGGATTTTCGACTGAGGATAAAATGTTAAAACGTGCGGGACTTGATTATTGGAAGTTTGTGAACATTGTCTATTACGACTCTCTAGAGGAGTTTTTCGAGCATAACATAGGACAGTACTTTTATTTGACAAAGCACGGAAAGAAGCCGCACAGTGATTTCGATTACAGTGATCAGAACGAGGATTATTATTTCATTTTCGGCCGCGAAACAACGGGTCTTCCCGATCAGCTTTTAGAGGAAAATATGGAGAGATGCTTACGAATTCCGATGAATGATAACGTACGGTCGCTTAACCTTTCGAATACAGCAGCAATTCTTATCTATGAAGCACTACGTCAACAAAGTTATCTAGATCTTTATTAAAATAAAGAAAACTTGGCTAGCGCCAAGCCTTAGTGTAGGCAATCGCCCTAGTTGTACTTATACTTAGGACGTAAACTTTTTCTCCAACGTCGGTCATTCTTCCTTGCTGAAAAGTTATACTCCTAACGTGAAATAAAGGGGGACCCGATAAGGAATCACTCCTTGGGGTCCACCCTTCATTATTATGCAGGATATGTATCCTACGCTTATTTCGTTCCAGGACGATCATTGTATCCTGCTGTAAAAATAGCCACCAAAAATGCTAAGGTTACAGCTAAAATGAGGATCAAGCTCATATGACATCCTCCTTTAAAGCCTAGTTTATCCATTCTTAACTCCCATTATAGCAAAAAATTATCAAATGTGTATGAAAAACTGTGACAATAATGCAATAATGGACAAGGGCACTTTACATTATAAGAGTTTAACATCCTATAACAGGGGAAATGCTATGCTTGGGAAAAATACATATCTGACGGGTTACTTTCCGTTGTTCGCAATTATATTATACAGTGCTTCATTCGGATTCCTTACCGAGGAATACTTAGTCTCACAATTACAACGACTTGGAATATATCAGGGGATGACCGAGCTGTTTTCGATCAGTACGGTACAGGTTTCCTTATGGTTCATTATGTGCCTATTCTTTTTCATGCTGTTTGCCGCCCTTAAACTCATTTCGGACACCTTAATTGAATTGTCACTATTTTTCTTTTCAAAAGAGAGTGAAGGGCATACGTTAAATCAAGTTCGCTCAGGGAGTTCCATATTTCTGGTCGGTGGCTTGTGCTCAATTTTATTCATCAAGTCGGGTATTCTGCTACTCGTGTCCTTCACGTTAGCTTGCTTTATTTATTTTTGCTTTTTTATTTATAAGGCAAGTGAGAAATTATCGATTGCAGGTATGTTTGGAGTCGTATTCATGAATCTGCTCTTTTGGGTGTTTTTCACATCAGGAGTCGTCTATGCCTTTTTAAAAGTATACGGCGCACTCATGTCTGGAATTTTGTCCGGAACATAAAAGGAAAGGCTAAAAGTAGCCTCTCCTTTTTTATTCGACAGCCTCACTCATAATGTCCTGCCACATTTTAAGATGGACGGCCTTTCCAGCAACATCGGGAATCGGGGCGGGCTTATCCTTTCCGACCCAAATTCCAGCTGTATACTTATCCGTCATTCCGACAAACCACACGTCCTTCGTATCATTCGTCGTTCCAGTTTTTCCACCGATATAGCTTGTGTTTACATATGCACTCCTAGCTGTTCCGCCTGTAACCACATAGTTAAAAAGGATACGCATCTTTCGGTTCGTCGCATCAGACCACACTTGCTTCCGACGATCCTCCCATTTGTATAATACCTTTCCATTCGGAGTTGTTACAGATTGTATCGCTCTTGCGGGTTGATAGGTTCCATTATGACTGAATGTAGTATAGGCGTCCGTCAATTCCAGCGGACTTACACCGTATGTAAATCCGCCAAGGACTGAAGAAATATGTTGGTCTTGCTCTAATACCTTTTCGAATGTAAACGGTGCTAAAAATGAAAAAGCTTTCTCAATTCCAATCGCCTCGACCATTCTAACAGCTGCAGTATTGATCGAACTGCCAATTGCCTCACGCATTGAAACCATCCCATAAACAGCTTGCCCATAATTGGAAGGGCAGTAATCCTTTTTACAAAAAGGGCTGGCATCTACCGGGACGTTTAATGGCGTTGATCTCACTTCGATATACGGAGCAAAAGCGAGCAGTGGCTTGATCGCAGAACCAGGCTGGCGATAGGCTTGATAGGCACGGTTGAAATCCGCACGACCGACTTCTTTCCCGCCAATCAAGGCAACGATTTGCTGTGACATATGATCGATGATGACAAAGGCACCTTCCACGCCATTTGGCAGGCTGGTACGTATCGTCTCTTCCGCGATCGTTTGGAGTTCAGCATTAAGGCTTGTATGTATGCGAATGCCTTGTTCATAGATTAACTCATAAACTCGACCTTTTAGTTCGTTTCTTACCTTCTGCTTTTCCCCAGACGATTTTGCCTTGTTGATTCTTTCTGCAAAGCCTTCCTTTTTACTAACCAATTGTTCAAATTCATCGAGTACATAAGAGACGTAGTCTGGAAAAAAATGGTGCGGTCGTGTCACATTCAGCTGGATTTGTTCTCGAAGGGCTTGTTCATATTGCTTTTGAGAAATGAAACCTTGTTCATGCATTTTACTTAAAACATGATGCTGCCTTTCAAGTGTTTGATCGAGATGTTCAATTGGATCATAGTAGGCTGGACGGTTCGGAATCCCACATAATAATGCCGTTTCGGCGATCGTCAACTGTTCTACAGATTTTCCGAAATAAAATCGGCTTGCGGTTTCGATCCCGTAAACGCCATTTCCAAAATAAATGACGTTACTGTACAGCTCAAGTATTTTCTCTTTAGAAAGCTGTTGTTCGAGCTGATAAGACAGAAACGCTTCATTTATTTTCCGTTCATATGTTTTTGTATTAGATAAGTAAAGGTTTTTCGCAAGCTGTTGGGTAATTGTACTACCGCCTTGTTCAAGTGAGCCGGATTTCGCATTAACGACAAAGGCACGGATGATTGCGGCACCATCAATTCCTGGATGATCAAAAAAATGCTGGTCTTCCGCTGCAATAAAGGCGTTAATCACATTTCTAGGCAACTGCTCATAAGGTATGTATACCCGGTGAGCTGTACCGTACAAGGTGTCAATGACCATATCATTTAAGCCCGTGATTTTCGTGCTTTCGATTACGTTGATCGATCCGATCTTTACGTTTTCTTTTATGTACTGAGAGGGGGATTGAACCTGGTTTTCATCCGCTGCTATTGAGGTCGAAAACCAATAAGAACTAAGTAACATTCCAATAATCACTAGATAACCTGTAAATTGTTTCAAGAGTTCACCTTGTCCTTATGTTTGTATTGTTTCTTCATTTTACCATTTATTGAGAAGCATTTGGTTGGAAAATAAGCTTGAATGATACCGTTAAACAAGGCATACGATGTATTACATGCACCATTATTCCTTGGAGGGGGTACTCATGGATATATTAGGTAAACTGCAACGGCACCGTGAAGAAGTAAAACGATTGGTTTGGGAAGGTACCTTCGCTGAATATTTGGAGATTCTACGAGAGCGTCCGGAAGTTGCTCAATCTGCCCATTCTCGTGTATATAATATGATTAAAAGTCATGGAATTGAACAAGGAAGCGACTCTAAAAAACGCTTCAAATTCTTTTCCAATCAGATTTTCGGGCTAGAAGAGGCTATTGAGCGACTTGTCGAGGAATATTTTCATCCTTCAGCAAAGCGCTTGGATGTTCGGAAAAGGATTTTATTATTGATGGGTCCGGTAAGTGGAGGGAAATCAACGATAGTAACAATGCTGAAAAGAGGTCTTGAAGCATATTCAAGAACGGATGAAGGGGCAGTTTATGCAATTAAAGGCTGTCCGATGCATGAAGATCCACTCCACTTAATCCCTCACAACTTACGGGAGGAATTTTACAAGAATTATGGGATTCGGATTGAAGGTTCCTTGTCACCTCTTAATGTAATGCGGTTGGAGAAGGAGTACGACGGACGGATTGAAGACATGATGGTAGAGCGGATATTCCTTAATGAAGACAAGCGAGTAGGTATCGGGACGTTTAGCCCGTCCGATCCAAAGTCCCAGGATATCGCTGATTTGACAGGAAGTATTGATTTTTCAACTATTGCTGAATTTGGATCTGAGTCAGACCCGCGTGCCTATCGGTTTGATGGTGAATTAAACAAAGCTAACAGAGGGATGATGGAATTTCAGGAAATGCTGAAGTGTGATGAAAAGTTCCTCTGGCATTTGCTGTCCCTTACCCAGGAAGGAAATTTTAAAGCAGGTCGGTTTGCATTGATTTCTGCGGATGAACTGATTGTAGCCCATACGAATGAAGCGGAGTACAAATCATTTATATCAAATAAAAAGAACGAGGCTTTACATTCAAGGATCATCGTAATGCCGATTCCTTATAACTTGAAGGTTACTGAGGAAGAGAAAATATATGAGAAGATGATTAATGAGAGTGATATTGCTGACATTCACATTGCACCGCACGCACTTCGTGTCGCCGCAATTTTCTCAGTGCTTACAAGAATGAAGGAGTCTAGTAAACAGGGTGTTGATTTTGTTAAAAAGATGCGACTGTACGATGGGGAGAATGTTGAAGGGTTTAACACTGCCGATGTGGAAGAACTGAAAAAGGAATTTAATGATGAAGGTATGGGTGGAATTGATCCGCGGTATGTCATCAACCGTATCTCATCGGCAATAATTCGTAAGGATGTATCAGCAATCAACCCACTTGATGTACTGCGATCATTAAAGGATGGATTGGATCAGCATGCATCAATATCGAAGGAAGACCGTGAAAAGTATATCAACTTTATCTCGGTAGCGCGAAAAGAATATGATGATATTGCGAAAAAAGAAGTTCAAAAAGCATTCGTATATTCGTATGAAGAATCTGCGAAAACATTAATGGATAATTATTTAGATAATGTCGAAGCGTACTGTAATAAAAATAAGTTGCGTGATCCATTAACCGGTGATGAAATGAATCCAGATGAAAAATTAATGCGTTCAATCGAGGAGCAGATCGGGATCTCCGAGAATGCGAAAAAAGCGTTCCGTGAAGAGATTTTAATTCGTATTTCCGCCTATGCCCGCAAAGGGAAGAAATTCGATTACAATTCGCACGAGCGGTTACGTGAAGCAATTCAGAAGAAATTGTTCGCAGACCTGAAGGATGTCGTCAAGATTACAACGTCAACGAAAACCCCTGATGAGTCCCAGCTGAAGAAAGTGAATGAAGTCATCGCCCGTTTGATTGATGAACACGGGTATAACTCCATATCTGCAAACGAATTGCTCCGCTATGTCGGAAGCTTACTGAACCGATAATGTGTATGGGTCAGACACCTTGATTAAGCCTTGTTGAATATGGCTTACATTATGGTGTCTGGCCCTTTTTATAACCTGTACATATTGATTTACAAACGTATTCCGGTTTCCCTTTCCTCAATCTTCACAATAATTTAACAAGGCGTATACTTGCAGTTAAATTGTATAAAATGGTAGATTAAACATAACAAATAAAAAGGGTGTGTAAGCTTGATGGCCAGAAACAGAGATGGGTTTTGGGAATGGGTCAAAGCAATCGGTATTGCCCTCTTAATCGCTTTCATCGTTCGTCAGTTTTTGTTCACGAACTACGTGGTTTATGGAGAATCAATGATGCCGACCATACAGGAAGGCAATCGTTTAATTGTAAGCAAAATAAACTATAATATAACAAATCCCGATCGGTTTGACTTAATTGTCTTCCACGCGAATGAAAAAGAGGATTACATTAAACGGATCATCGGCCTGCCTGGAGATAAGGTTGAGTATCGCAATGATAAACTATTCATTAATGGTGAACCAGTAGAAGAGCCTTACCTTAAGCCGTTTAAAGAAGGACTTGAACAAGGAAGCCAATTGACAGGAGATTTTACATTAAAGGACATAACAGACGTTGAACGTGTTCCTGAGGGTATGATTTTCGTGCTCGGCGATAATCGTCTTCACAGTATTGACAGTCGTCATATCGGTTTTGTACCAATCGAAAAAGTCGTCGGTGAGGTTAACCTCCGTTATTGGCCGGTTTCAGATTTTAAAGTCATCGAATAAGGTTTAGATGGCAAATGCCTCGGGTAGTGTATAGCAAGAGGTGGTAAAGATGGGCTACGATAAAGATACGAAACCAAAAAACAGCTCAATGGTACGGAATGAAGAAGAATTACAAGACCACAGTAAAATTATGGAGCATGTCTCTTCGAATGTAGAAGTGAAGAAAAGTGGAAAAACTCCAGATCCGGAGCAGCATGATGATAAGGACGAAGATAAATAAGTTGAAGAGGGCTCGCCAGCAGGCGGGCTTTTTTTTTGCACGTTGGGAAAGTATAACTTTTCAGCAAGAAGAATTGACCGTCGTTGGAGAAAAGTTTACGTCCCAAGTATAAGTGCAGCTAGGGCGATCGCCACACCAAGGCTTTGCTCTTGCCAAGTTTTCCTTATTGCTTTTAAAAGCTACCTCCTAATTATTTTCTTAAAGGAGTTCCAAAAGAGTAAAAACAGGACCACCGCTAGCAACAAGGATACGATACCAATAATATATTCCACAAAGTGAAACCACCATTACAATAAACCCAATTATCGATTTCATGAAAAAGCTTCGTTCAATTTAATTGTATCGAATTTTTTTAAACAGTATACATACGACTGCGGGATACAATCACCCATATATTAGGAGGATGAGTCCTGAAAAAACGATTTGCGGGACACAATCACCTATATATTAGGAGGATGAGTCCTGAAAAAACGATTTGCGGGACACAATCACCTATATATTAGGAGGATGAGTCCTGAAAAAACGATTTGCGGGACACAATCACCTATATATTAGGAGGATGAGTCCTGAAAAAACGATTTGCGGGACACAATCACCCATATATTAGGAGGATGAGTCCTGAAAAAGTGATTTGCGGGATACAATCACCCATATATTAGGAGGTTGAGTCCTGAAAAAACGATTTGCGGGATACAATCACCTATATATTAGGAGGATGAGTCCTAAAAAAGTGATAGTGGGACACGATCCTATATTTCAGAAGAATCGAACAGCAATACCTTCATCTCTTTAATACGTTGAAAATATACTTAGACAAGCGTCCTTTTTGTTTGAACTTATTAGCAATTCTGAACTTTTACTGCATAGGATAGAGTAATCCCCGTATAGTATACGTGCTTTACAGGGATGGCATGTAATAAGTAAAAAAAGGAGGGGAATCATATGACCGTCAACAAAAAAGGTAACTTCGTCGTGTCACAGGAGAATTGGTCCCTCCATCGAAAAGGCTATCAAGATCAGCAACGCCACATGGAGAAAGTACAGGATGCCTTAAAGAACAACCTACCGGATTTAATTAGCGAAGAAAGCATCATATTATCGAACGGCCATGATGTCATCAAAATTCCGATTCGTTCCCTCGATGAATATAAAATTCGTTACAATTACGATAAAGCAAAGCATGCCGGACAGGGAGACGGTGACAGCCAGGTTGGTGATGTTATAGCACGCGAAGGTAAACCGAGCGGCAATAATGGAGCAGGAAAAGGTAAAGGTGCAGGAGACCAGGCTGGTAAGGATTATTACGAGGCAGAAGTATCCTTACTCGAAATTGAAGAACTTCTGTTCAAGGAGCTAGAGCTTCCGAATTTACAACAAAAAGAGCAGGATAACATCATTAGAGAAAAAGTTGAATTCAATGACATTCGAAAAACCGGCTTGATGGGCAACATCGATAAGAAAAAAACGATCCTGACCGCGTACAAACGGAATGCGTTAAAAGGTGAAGCACAAATCATGCCGATTATTCCGGAAGATTTACGTTTTAAGACATGGAATGAAATCGAAAAGCCTGAATCCAAAGCCGTCGTATTAGCGATGATGGACACATCAGGATCAATGGGAATTTGGGAAAAGTATATGGCGAGAAGCTTTTTCTTCTGGATGACCCGATTCCTACGTTCTAAATATGAAACCGTAGAAATTGAATTTATTGCACATCATACTGAAGCTAAGGTTGTTACAGAAGAAGATTTTTTTTCAAAAGGTGAAAGTGGAGGTACAATTTGCTCTTCCGTCTATCGAAAAGCATTAGAGCTCATTGATGCTCGTTATGCACCGAGCCGCTACAACATTTATCCATTCCATTTTTCTGATGGGGATAATCTTACAAGTGACAATGCCAGGTGTATAAAGCTCGTTCAGCAGCTTATGGAGGTTTCGAACATGTTCGGCTATGGGGAAGTGAATCCTTATAACCGCCACAGCACCTTAATGAGCGTGTACAAAAACATCAACAATCCAAAATTTAATTACTATATCTTAAAAGAAAAACGAGACGTCTATCATTCGATGCGGAGCTTTTTCAGTAAAGAAGAACGAAATCCAGCTTGAAGCAGTTAACCCTTCATCAATGGATGGAGGGATTTTTATGGAAAAATATTTCCTGGATTTTGAACGTATTAATGTATGAAGAATAAAAAGGTGGATATCCTAAAACTGCGATACTAATTACATACTGGAGGGATATTCATGAAAAACAAACTAATGATAATGGTACTCGCTCTTGGTTTATCGTTAACGGCTCTAGGAAGTACGGCTTTTGCAAATATGGATAATAACAACGATAACCGCATTGAAAATAATGACAATGGTCTCGGAAATAACGGCAATGGAATTAATGATGATAACGGAGCCAACATTATGGATGTTAACGATACCGCCGCAAATGGTGATGAGGGTAATGATTGGGGTTGGATTGGACTTGCAGGGCTTTTAGGCTTGTTAGGACTTAGACGAAGAAACGATCGCGCAGACTGACATTTTAAAGTTAAGGAAAACCTTTGAAAGCCATCCAATATGATGGCTTTTTTCATGTTTTAAAAAAGGGGTTTTTATGGAAAAATAATCTCACTTATCCTACATACACTAATTAAAAAACAGTTCTAAAAAGGTTCATCGATTGGGACAAGCCGAATTTTTTATTGGACAACAAATAGAACGGGGGCGGTTACATTCCGAAGGCTATCTCTTTTGACAATAGTTATGCTATTCCTCTTTTCTCCGCAACCTGCTGAAGCGTTATGGAAAACCAATATGGAGCTGCACTTTCTAGATGTTGGACAAGCGGATGCAATCTATTTGGAAACATCGAATGGGAAAAATGTATTGATCGATTCTGGAGACGAGCATGATGGGGAAAAGGTGGTATCCTACCTTCAAAATAGGGGTGTCGAACATCTCGATTTAGTCATAGCAACACACCCGCACCATGATCATATCGGAAGCATGGATCGTATTCTTGAGTCATTTGATGTAGATTCATTTTATATGCCTACCGTCACGTATCACACCTCATATTATAAAAGGTTGATCAACTCAATTGATCGAAACGGCATTGTCATCCATGAGGCGAAGGCGGGGGTTAAGGTGAAGCTGGCGAGAAATATTAAGATTGAGTTCTTAGCACCATCGAAAAAAAGATATAAAAGCTTAAACGATTACTCAGCTGTGATACGGATCCAACATAATAAGAATTCATTTTTGCTGATGGCCGATGCTGGTGTTGTTTCAGAACGCCAGCTGTTAAAAAGGTTGGGTGATGACCCTGTCGATCTTATAAAAGTTGCCCATCACGGTGCCAATACCGGAACAACAAAAGAACTTCTTAGACGTACAAAACCGAAACATGCGGTCATTTCAGTAGGTCGTAAAAATAAATACGGATACCCAAGCAAAGAAGTTCTCAACCGTTTAAAAAAGAATGATGTTCAGGTGTTTCGAACAGATAAACTCGGAACGATCATTATAAAGAGTGACGGGAAGACGTTGAAAGTTTTAACCGAACTACCTCAGTCATGATTAGGGTTTTTCCGAACGACATGAATGGCACCGATTATATGTTTGTTAAGCATTTCTCTCATAAACGGTTTTCCGAATAATTCGTACACCAGGTTACGCTTATCATCTGAAGTGACATAACGGGCGGGAATGCTGTTTAAGCTTAAAGCAATGATATCGACAGTACATTTTTCACAGCGACAGACGGTTTGGTAATCAGGGCTGTTTAACAACACCTTTACGATCGTAGGTACAATCTCTTCCATTACATTGTAAAACTGCTTATTGTTCATAGTGCCACCTTCATGATGTCAATTTTAAATTGATACATTTACAGTGTAGAGGAAATTGTTTGGAATTGAAACATATATTTCAAAGTACTTTTTGTGAGTTAAATCAAACCATTTCTTAAAGGTGAAAAAGCAGAAAAAAGAGGAAAAATAATCTGAATCAGTGCCGGCTACAATATAAGGGAAAGGAGGAATGCATTTATGTCAGAACAACTTCGAAACATAATGTCCAATAATATTGCCTCTGTATCATCTCAACAATCTTTACGTGAAGCAGCGGCGTTAATGAGCCAATTCAATGTAGGTTCATTACCGGTTGTAGACAACGGACAGGTGCGTGGTATTATTACAGACCGTGATATAACACTCCGGTCAACAGCACAGGGACTTGATGGTAATACACCTGTATCGCAGTGTATGTCCTCAAACCTCGTTTCAGGTAATCCGAATATGGACGCCCACGAGGCTGCACAGCTTATGTCCCAGAATCAAATCCGTCGTTTGCCGGTAGTGGAGAACAATCAAATCGTCGGTATGGTTTCCCTTGGCGACCTTGCAACGAAAAATGTTTATCAAAACGAGGCAGGACAAGCACTTTCAAGCATTTCAACTCCTTCCCAACCGCAACAACAATAACGGTACACATTAAAGGGAGCAGACTTTCATGGTCTTGCTTCCTTTTTTGATAGCTAATTGAGTGTTATAAACATTTAATATGAGTTAGCTTTACATAAAAACTTCAATCACATCAGCTTTTTTTAAAGCGCAACGATTATTACCATTTGTGATTATTTGATAAACTAATGGAAAGGAAACTAAATGGGGAGTGAGATTACATGATCAAGGCAGTTGTGTTTGATTTTGATGGGACGATTTTAGATACAGAATCGTGTGAATTCGAGGGATTGCAAACGATTTATAAAGAATATGGCGCGGAATTGCCGATTGAAGTTTGGGGAGAGTGTATCGGAACACACGCCAATTTTTTTGATGCTCATGAATATCTGGAGAAACAAATTGGAAAATCGCTTGACCGGGACATGATCAAGCAAAAGCGTAAAGACCTTTTTACAGAACAGATCAAAACGAAGTCTACGTTACCAGGTGTCATTGAATACCTTGAAGCAGCAAAAAGGCTCGGCTTAAAGATCGGGCTTGCTTCGAGTTCTACATATGAATGGGTCAGTTCTCACCTCGATAATCTCGGGATCAGTGAGTATTTCGAATGTATAAGAACGTCCAATGATGTCGAGAACGTCAAACCTGATCCAACACTTTATATGGAAACGGTAAAATGCCTAGATATCAAACCAGAAGAGGCAATCGCATTTGAAGACTCTTCAAATGGTGCAAAGGCTGCGAAACAAGCGGGTTTATATTGTGTCGTCATACCGAATTTGGTAACAAGCCATTTAACCTTCGATGACTTGGACTTAAAATTGGAATCCCTTGCTGAATTGAAATTAGAGGATATGATCAGTCGGTTTACAAACGAGCACAAAGAGGGAAAATGAAAATAAACGGGTTTAACCACGTCACATTGATCGTTGGTAACCTTTCTGCCTCACTCCAATTTTATGAAAAGGTGCTCGGATTAAAAAGGATCCACCTTGGGAATACCGATGCTTACCTGTTGTGGGGTAGTGCTTGGATCTGCTTAATGGAACGAAAAGACACTTTAGCAAAAGGAGAACATGTGCGAGGGGTTGACCATATCGCATTTTCTATCGCTGAAGATGATTTTGATGAAGCGGTTGAAAAGCTGAAACAAGCGAATGTCTCGATAGTACGTGGCCCAATCCAAAGAGGCGGAGGGAAAGTGATTAACTTTCTCGATCCCGATGAAATCCAGCTTGAATTGAATACATCCGATTTAGAAACAAGGATGAAGGATTGGAAATAGCGAATTGGAACGTTGTTGAAAACACACCATTTTGGGAAGGAAGATAACGGTGACTTCAATTGATGAATCTAGGTTTGAAAAGAAAATATTGTTACGTACGATCCTTGAATCCGATATTCCTGATATTCTGAAGCTGCAAAAGCTTTGTTTTCCAAACATGGTTCCTTGGAAACAGGAGCATTTAAAAAGCCATCTTGAAATCTTTCCTGAAGGTCAGTTTTGTGTCGAATACGATGGGCAGATTATAGGAACGTGTTCGAGTTTAGTGGTCAACTTTGACGAGTACGATGAAAAGCATACGTGGGACGAAATTACCGATAACGGTTACATTACGAATCACGATCCTGAAGGCTATAATCTTTATGGAATTGAGGTGATGGTTCACCCTGATTTTCGGAGGATGAAAATCGGAAGACGGCTTTACGAGGCTAGAAAAGAACTTGCTGAAAAAATGAATTTAAAGAGTGTTATTATCGGTGGGCGGATTCCAAACTATCATAAATATTCAGACAAAATGTCACCGAGAGAATATGTGAAACAGGTTGCACTCCACAATATTTATGATCCTGTTCTTACGTTCCAATTAATGAATGAGTTCACTGTGATGAGGATCAATCCATCGTACCTTCCAGATGATAAAGCATCCAATTCGTACGCTACATTAATGGAATGGAACAACATCGATTACCGCCCGACTTCGAAACGACATTTTAAGACGTCATTTCCAGTCCGGATTACGACCATTCAATATATGATGAAGCAAATCGATTCTTTTGATGAATTGGCGAATCAGGTTGAATACTATGTGGATGTTGCTTCAGATTACGGCTCGGATTTTGCTGTGTTCCCGGAGATTTTCACGACACAATTGATGTCGTTTCTCGATGAAAAAAGCCCAAGTCAAGCTGTACGGAGGCTAACCGAGTACACCGAAGACTACATCGGATTGTTCAGTGATCTTTCTGTTCGCTATAATGTCAACATTATCGGTGGATCACACTTTGTGGCAGAAGGTGATGAGATTTACAACATCGCCTTCTTATTCCGACGTGATGGAACGATTGAAAAACAATATAAATTGCACATCACACCGAATGAACGTAAGTGGTGGGGGATCAGCCATGGAGATAAGGTGAATGTTTTTGACACGGATTGTGGAAAAATTGCAATCTTGATTTGCTATGATATTGAATTCCCTGAGCTTGCAAGATACGTAACTGACCAAGGGGCTCGAATCATTTTCACGCCGTTTTGTACCGATGATCGTCAAGGATACTTGCGAGTGCGATATTGTTCACAAGCTCGAGCCATCGAAAACCAAGTCTATACAGTGCTTGCTGGAACTGTTGGGAACTTAACTCAAACTGAAAACATGGATGTTCAATATGCACAATCAGGGATTTTTACACCTTCTGATTTCACATTCCCGCGGGATGGTATTGTTGGAGAATGTAATCCGAACATCGAAACAGTTGTGGTTGGAGATGTTGACCTTGAGATCCTAAGACGACATCGCCGTTCTGGAAGTGTGATGCAATTGAGGGATCGCAGGAAAGACCTTTATGAAGTAATCATGAAAAAGCAGGATGATTAATGGTGGGATGACTCGGATAATCGGGTCATCTTTTCCGTTTTTATAATAAACTCTGTCGCATTCCTATTTTTCGAGGATATTTTCCGGGAAATGCTGACAAATGGTGTCTGCAACTGCTGCCGAAAGCCGGTTTAAACACGAATTTCATTTTTCGCAGTTAAATTTCGTGATTTCGCAGTTAATATTCATTTTTCGCAGTTAATTCTATCCTCGGCAATCAGCAGTCTACCTTCAAAAAGGAATTCGGCGTTTTTTCTAAAAGAAGGAGACAGAAAAAACCTGCAGAAATCATAAAGTAAATAGAAAAACCCTGGATGGAGGCGAAAGAATGAAACAAGGTTACATACTTGCTTTGGATCAAGGGACAACGAGTTCAAGAGCGATATTATTCAATCATCATGGTGAAATTGTGGAACTCTCACAATTAGAATTCAAGCAATATTTTCCGAAGTCCGGTTGGGTCGAGCACAATGCTCAGGAAATTTGGAGCACGATTCTAGCTGTGATTTCACAAGTGCTTTCGAATGCAGCGGTTGAGCCGAAAGAGGTGCAGGCAATCGGGATAACTAATCAGCGTGAAACAACCGTTGTTTGGGATAAACAAACAGGAAAGCCTGTCTACAACGCAATCGTCTGGCAATCGAGACAAACCGCATCGATTTGCGATGAACTGAAAGAAGACGGTTATGAAGATATGGTGAAGGAAAAGACAGGGCTGTTAATTGATCCGTATTTTTCAGGGACGAAGGTAAAATGGATTCTTGACAATGTGGAAGGTGCAAGAGTGAAGGCTGAAAATGGCGATTTGTTGTTCGGAACGATTGATTCATGGTTAATTTGGAAACTAAGTGGCGGTAATGTTCATGTAACCGACTATACGAATGCATCGAGAACGCTTCTTTTTAATATTCATGAATTGAAGTGGGATGAAGCGCTGTTGAGTATGCTGGAGATTCCAGAAGAGATGCTGCCAGAGGTTAAGTCATCTTCAGAAGTTTACGGTGAAACGATTAAAGAGCATTTCTTTGGAGAGTCGATTCCGATTGCTGGAGTAGCAGGGGATCAACAGGCCGCCTTGTTCGGTCAGGCATGCTTTGAAAAAGGAATGGCAAAAAACACGTATGGAACAGGCTGCTTCATGCTGATGAATACCGGTGAAAAAGCAGTGAAATCGGAGCATGGGTTATTGACAACGATTGCATGGGGACTCAATGGCAAGGTTGAATACGCATTAGAAGGAAGCATTTTTGTAGCAGGTTCTGCGATTCAGTGGCTTCGGGATGGTTTACGTATGCTGAAGAATGCTGCAGCTAGTGAAGCTTATGCAGAACGTGTTACTTCTACGGACGGTGTTTACGTTGTTCCAGCGTTTGTCGGACTCGGCACACCATACTGGGACAGTGATGTTCGTGGAGCGGTGTTTGGTCTTACGAGAGGAACGGAAAAGGAGCATTTCATTCGGGCAACCCTAGAATCTCTTGCCTATCAAACTAAGGATGTTTTGAACGCGATGGAAAAGGATGCATCACTGCCTTTGAAAAAGCTTCGTGTCGATGGTGGGGCGGTTAAAAATAATTTCTTGATGCAGTTTCAGAGTGATCTTTTAGGTGTTCCCGTAGAACGCCCTGTCATTAATGAGACGACGGCGCTAGGGGCTGCCTATCTTGCTGGTCTTGCAGTCGGGTTTTGGGACGATCAAAATCAAATTAGTGAAAAGTGGAAGGTCGATCGGCAATTCGAGGCGAACATGGCCAAGGATGAACAACAAGCTCTTTATGTAGGCTGGAAAAAGGCTGTGAAGGCGGCAATGGCATTTAAATAATGGCGACTCATCAGCAAGAGAGTGTACAGAGGGGAGCGGTTTGAATGAGGGGTGTGTTTTCTGTACAAAATCGAACTAGATGGTTAGAGGAAATGCAGGATTCGAAACTCGATGTCCTTGTCATTGGTGGTGGAATTACCGGTGCAGGGGTTTTGCTTGATGCACAAAAGAGAGGATTATCATGCGGTCTTGTAGAAATGCAGGACTTTGCAGCAGGAACTTCGAGTAGATCAACGAAACTGATCCATGGCGGTCTTCGCTATTTAAAGCAGTTCGAATGGAAGCTCGTTGCTGAAGTTGGAAGAGAGCGGAAGATAGTTTACAGAAATGCTCCTCATGTTACACAACCGATTGAAATGCTCCTCCCGATCATTAAGGGTGGAACTTATGGAATACTGATGACGAACGTCGGTTTGATGCTCTATGATTTTTTAGCAAAAGTAGAGAAACATGAACGGCGGACAATGCTTAATAAAGAAGAGACGTTGAAAAGGGTCCCCATGTTAAAAGCTGATGGGCTTAAGGGCTCAGGGCGCTATATTGAGTACCGGACAGATGATGCTCGCTTAACGATGGAAGTATTAAAAACAGCCATTCGAACAGGTGCTTATGCAGTGAATTATTGCCGTGCCGAAAACCTTCTTTATGATAAAGGTAAAGTGACCGGGGTTCAGGTTGTTGATTCACTTAGTGGGGCTTCCTACACGATAAAGGCGGATGTTGTCGTCAATGCAACTGGCCCTTGGGTGGATGATATTCGCGCGCTTGACCGATCCAAAAATGATAAACATTTGCATATAACGAAAGGCGTTCACCTTATCGTTTCAAATGAAAAACTTTCGCTACATACCGCAGTTTATTTTGACGCGCCGGATGGAAGAATGATTTTTGCGATTCCCAGGGACGGGAAGGTTTATATCGGAACAACCGATACGTTTTACGAGGATGATCGAGTCCATCCGACGATAACCCCCAAAGACCGTCACTATTTACTTGAAGCGGTTAATGCGATGTTCCCTGAGGCTGACCTTTCTGAAAAGGACATCGAATCCTCTTGGTCTGGGTTACGACCTTTAATTCATGAAGAAGGAAAGGACCCCTCGGAAATTTCAAGGAAAGACGAAATCTTTTTATCAAAGAGTGGACTTGTGACTATTGCAGGTGGGAAGCTTACCGGATACCGGATGATGGCAAAGCGAACGGTTGATTCGATTGTAAAGCGTATGAATCGAAATGACATTGAGAGATCTGCAAAAACGGGAACGACGATTCTTTCAGGTGGAGAAGTTGGCGGACCAGAGCAATTTTCAGCTTTTGTAAAAAGGGCAACAGAACAGGGGGTTCAAGCTGGTTTCGAGCATGATATAGCTGAAACACTTAGTAAACGCTATGGCTCTAATGTTGAAAAGCTTTATGAAATTGCGCGGTGGCACCTAGGTATCCAAGGTGAAGACAAACTCCCGATTTGGCTGCAAGCAACGCTTATCTACAGCATTGAAGAGGAAATGACGGCAACGCTCACAGACTTTTTTATCCGCAGAACCTCACAGCTTTATTTTCATATTGATGAGGTAGAAAAATGGAAGGAACCGGTTCGATCCTTTATTGGGGATTATCTTAATTGGACGGTTGAAGAGGCTGAAAAGAATCGGCTTAAGCTTGAGAATGAGATAATCCGAGCGACTGGAAGGTGATGCGTACTGATAGTGGTTGTGAACCTGATTTTTCGATACAATAGAAAAGAAATGTAATGGAATACTGAGGAGGAAGAAATGAGCTGGAAACGAAACTATGAGCGATGGAATCAATTTACACAATTAGATACAGAATTGCAGCAGCAGCTTACAGCAATTCAAGATCAAGAAGACCAACTCGAAGAATGCTTTTATAAAAATCTCGAATTCGGCACCGGTGGTATGAGAGGCGAAATTGGACCAGGTACAAATCGGATGAATAAATATACCATCAGGAAAGCGTCTGAAGGTCTTGCAAGATACATAGAAAAACACGGAGATGTCGCAAAAGCCCAAGGAGTCGTCATTGCGTACGATTCTCGTCATAAATCCCCTGAATTCGCGATGGAGGCAGCTAAGACGTTAGCCTATCACGGAATTCAAACATACGTATTCGACGAACTTCGTCCAACGCCTGAACTATCCTTTGCAGTCAGATATTTAAATGCCTTTTCAGGGATTGTGATTACAGCTAGTCACAACCCGCCTGAATATAACGGATATAAAGTGTATGGTGAAGATGGTGGGCAGCTGCCACCAGATACGGCAAGTGAAGTAATCCATTACGTGAATGAGGTTGAAAACGAACTCGAAGTTCAAACAGCGAGTGAGGAAGAGCTGAAAACTACTGGACTGTTAACGATGCTCGGAGCTGAAATCGATCGTACTTATGTAGAAAAGCTCGTTGGAGTTTCAGTGAATCCGGATTTGATTCAAAAGGAAAATGATTTGAAGATTGTTTTCACACCGTTACACGGAACGGCGAATAAGCCTGTTCGGGAAGGTCTTGATGCGTTAGGTTTCAAAAATGTAACGGTTGTTCACGAGCAAGAGCTTCCAGACCCAGAGTTCTCTACAGTAAAATCACCGAATCCCGAGGAGCATGCGGCATTTGCACATGCGATTCAATATGGTGAACGAGAAAACGCTGATCTTTTACTTGCGACTGATCCTGATGCTGACCGTGTCGGGGTTGCAGTTAAAAATAAGCAGGATGAATATGTTGTTTTAACCGGGAATCAAACAGGGGCTTTACTATTGAACTATTTGCTCAGCCAAAAGAAAAAACAAGGTGTCCTGCCTGAAAATGGAGTCGTTCTGAAAACGATCGTCACATCTGAAATCGGGCGAGCAATTGCATCTGAGTATGGCTTGAAAACGGTCGATACGTTAACCGGATTCAAATTTATCGGTGAAAAAATCAAAGAGTATGAAAAGTCAGGTGAGCATTCGTTCTTGTTCGGTTACGAAGAGAGCTATGGGTACTTGATCGGCGATTTTGTCAGGGATAAGGATGCGGTGCAGGCGTGCTTAATGGCAGCAGAGGTCGCGGCTTATTACAAGTCAAAGGGAATGACTCTTTATGAAGGACTACTCGAGGTGTTTGAAAAGTATGGTTTTTATCAGGAAGGTCTTGAATCGTTAACGTTAAAAGGAAAGCAAGGTGCTGAACAAATTCAGGGGATTCTTGCGACATTCCGTAACCAGCCGCCATCTGAATTTGCAGGCATCCCAATCACAGTCATCGAAGATTACCAAGACAGAGAACGTCTTATCGTCGAAAAAACAGAAACAGAACCGATCGGACTCCCACCTTCAAATGTGATTAAATATTTACTTGAGGATGGGTCATGGGTATGCCTGAGACCATCCGGAACAGAGCCGAAGATCAAGTTTTATTTCGGAGTCCAATCATCGTCCTTAGAGGGTAGCCAGGTCAATCTTGCAAACTTGAAGGAAGATGTGATGAAAAAGGTCGACACAATCGTTGCTAAATAGATTAAAGAAAAGGGCTGACTTAATTGTCACCCTTTTTTCAAATTCAGATTTTTCCTGTCCTAAAAATCAGGACTATATTACTGTTCGTGGCCGAATTAATACAATCCGTGACCGAATTAATTTGATCCAGGGTAGAGTTCACCTGATTTTTCGTACTCAGAGGGGACAAAGCAGTTAACTTCCATCAAAATCCTCTACTTTTTAATCTAAACATACTATTAAACCTTATTTTTCGGGCTCATGCTCTTAATTTTCCCTGTTCCACTGCAAGCGGCACACGTTTTCTTTTTAGAAAGGAAGGATGAAATTTGACCAGACCCTCTGCATTTCGGGCATACGATCATGATCGCCATCAATCGCCGTCACCTCCCGAATAGTTTTCAATCGTAAACCTTCCTTTATTAAAAAATAATTCACGAACAGAGTCATCGCTATTCTTCTACCATTCTATGAACTTAGCTTGAAATATAAACATTGTCTCACTGACTGGAGGTGTAATTATGCTACAATCGATCATTCTATTTATCGTTGCTGGGCTCGCTGAAATCGGAGGCGGTTACTTAATCTGGCTCTGGTTAAGAGAAGGAGGTCCAAACTGGTACGGATTAATCGGTGGTAGTATTTTAATCCTATACGGTGTCATTCCAACACTGCAATTGTTTCCGACGTTCGGGAGGATTTATGCAGCATACGGTGGTGTTTTTATCGGTACTAGCCTTACTTTGGGGATGGCTAGTTGACGGGCACACACCTGACCGATTCGATTGGCTTGGCGGACTTGTTTGCTTACTAGGTGTTGCGATTATTTTATGGGCACCGAGGACTTAATTAATGGGTAGGAGATGAAGTCTTTGTCATCGTGATAAAGGTAGTGGTCATACCGACTACGATGATGGTCACCACCGAATACAAAAAGGATTGACTGCCAAGAAAAATACCACCGCAAACAATGACAACCGCATCGATCAGAAAAATGATAATCCCGACGTTAATATGAGTCACTTTTGAAATCATCTGCGCAAGCAAATCGGTTCCACCCGTGCTTGTCTCTTGCTGAAGCATGATTCCAATCCCTGTTCCGACGAGAAACCCCCCAATCAATGCACAAAGAAGTAGCGGGGGATGAGACCAATGCCGAATCGGAGCAAGAACATCGATAAAAAAGGATGAGATTAACAGACCATGTAAGCTATTATAAAAATAGGAACGATGATAAAACCAAGCCAGTCCATATAACGGTAAGCTTAGCAGAATGATCACTAGACCAGGCTGAAACCCCCACGTATAATTTGCGATCAGACTGATTCCGATGATCCCGCCATCGAGGAGGTGATGCGGAGCGAGCAATCCATTAATCCCTGCACCTACGAAAATACTGCCGATAATGATTGCGAATAGTTTTTTCAAGCTCATCCCCCCACCGTTTGTCCCTTATAAAATAAATATGTACAAGTTCATCGAGATATGAGAAAGGAAAGTGGAAATGAACATTCGAGAGGCTACCATTAATGATGTACCTGCAATGTTACATATATACAATAACGTTGTACGGACGTCTTCAGTTACGTTTGATTTGATAGAACAGACCTTAGAGGAACGCATAATCTGGTTCCACCAGTTTAACGAGAGCTTTCCATTACTCGTTGCGGTAGAGGAAGCAGAAGTGATTGGTTATGCTTGTCTAACTCCATTTCGGGATAAACCAGCCTATAGCAGGACGGTTGAGAACTCAATCTACTTATCTAAAAGTGCACGTGGAAAAGGGGTAGGTTCGGTTCTTTTAGCGGATTTGATTAAAAGGGCAAAAGTGCTAGATTATCATACTGTCATTGCCGTCCTTGCAGATGATGATCCGGCTAGCAGAAGTTTACATAGGAAATTCGGATTTCAGAAAACCGGCAGCGTTAAAGAAGTCGGCTTTAAATTCAATGAATGGCATGATATTCATTTTTACCAATTAATCTTGGGAAATTTTAAAAAAGAGGAGGTGCTTTAATGAATTTATCGCGAAATACACCATTTATCGTAATTGATGTTCAAAAAACGTTTGATAATCCGAGCTGGGGAAGGAGAAATAATCCCGATGCAGAGGATAAAATTGCAAAGCTCATTCAGTATTGGAGAGAAACTGGGCGACCGATTATTTTTGTACAACACATTTCAGAAAAAGCCGACTCCTTGTTTTATATAAATGGTGATACTGTCCAGTTTAAAATCCAGGCAAAGCCAAAAGAGAGTGAAGCTATTATACGAAAGCATGTCAACAGTGCCTTCATCGGAACTGATCTGTTACAAAGGTTAAAAGAAATGAAGTGTAAGCGTGTCGTGATTGCAGGACTGACAACGAATCACTGTGTAGAAACCACAACCCGAATGGCTGGAAACTATGGACTCAATCCTATTTTAGTAGAGGATGCATGTGCAACGTTCGATCGGCAGGGTCCAGATGGAACAAACTTTACTGCTGAACAAATTCACGAAATGACTTTGGTTAATTTAAACGAGGAATTTGCTGAGATCGTAACAACGGAGCAACTATTTTCACGTTCTATATCATAAAAATAATTGTATAACTGTTCCCCTGTTTAAGTTCATGTTTCGTCTCCTTCGACATACATTGTCTTAAAGCGGGTGTTCACAAATTCACGCCTATTTTGAACACATACGCTCCTATAGAATCTTTAAAGGGGGAGCAGGAATGAGCCTCGATGAACATAAAGAACTGGTAAGAGCAATTGACGAGATTACGGAGATTGCAGAAGGTTTCGGACTGGATTTTTATCCGATGCGGTATGAAATTTGTCCTTCAGATATCATTTATACATTCGGTGCCTACGGGATGCCGACACGCTTCTCCCACTGGAGCTTCGGCAAACAATTCAATAAGATGAAGCTACAATACGATCTCGGGTTAAGTAAAATCTATGAGCTCGTCATTAATTCCGATCCGTGTTATGCTTTTTTGCTCGACAGTAACACGTTGATTCAGAACAAGCTGATTATTGCACACGTACTCGCTCACTGTGATTTCTTTAAAAATAATGTTCGGTTTTCAAATACGAGAAGAGATATGGTCGAGAGCATGACGTCTACTGCGGAACGGATTGCAGCATACGAGCATGAACATGGTAAAAAAGAAGTGGAAAGTTTTCTGGATGCGATTTTATCAATCCAGGAGCACATTGATCCATCAATTATGCGTCCAAGACTCAATTACGCCTTTGAGGAAGCAGAGGAAGTCCTTAAAAAGAAGGCAACTCCATACGATGATTTATGGAATATCGATCAATCTCAATCAAAAAAAGAAGTAACGAAAAAGAATGCAAGGAAAAAAATTCCTCCGCGCCCAGAGAAGGATTTACTCCTATTTATTCAGGAATTCAGCCGGGAGTTGGAGGATTGGCAGCGAGATATTCTTTCGATGATGCGCGAAGAAATGCTTTATTTCTGGCCGCAGCTTGAAACGAAAATCATGAACGAAGGCTGGGCATCTTACTGGCATTCGAGAATTTTAAGAGAAATGGATCTTACGAGTGATGAAGTGATCGAATTCGCAAAGCTGAATGCTGGAGTTGTTCAGCCATCCCGTACTTCAATCAATCCGTATTATCTTGGCCTTAAAATTTTTGAGGATATCGAGGAACGATATGACAATCCTTCAGAAGAATTGATAAAGCAAGGGGTTGAACCAGGGGATGGGCGTGAGAAGATGTTTGAAGTAAGAGAGATCGAATCGGACATTTCATTCATGCGTAACTACCTGACGAAGGAACTCTGTGATCGCGAGGATATGTATTTGTTCCAAAAACAGGGTAAGGACTATCGAATTACGACGAAAATGTGGGAGGATGTCCGCGATCAACTCGTCAACAGCCGGGTGAACGGCGGTTTTCCGTACATTACTGTAAACGATAGTGATTATTTAAGGAACGGCGAGCTTTATTTGGTACACCATTATGAAGACATCGAATTGGATGTCCGTTACCTTGAAAAGGTTCTTCCGTATGTGTATCAGCTCTGGGGACGATCCGTGCACCTAGAAACAAAGGTCGAAAACAAATCCGTCGCCTTTACCTACGACGGGAAAAGCGTGCATAAACGGAATCTATAGTGAAAAAGGTAGGAATATTTGAAAAAATCATTGACCAAACCAACAGGTTGATTTGTTAAAAAGCATAGTATGGTTTACACACTGTATACGCAGGAGATTTCATAACGAAATCACTTGCGTTTTTCTTTTATAAAAATCTAAGCGAAAAGACGATTTAATAATCAAAATAGAAAAACACAGAACGAGAAAAAGAAGTAGAAATTGCTATTGAAAAAGAAAAGTCCGGAGAGGTGGTCCGCCTATGAGCGGCGGGGGATTTTAGATTTGTTTTGTAGATTAAAGTTCTTCCATCATAATGCACCGGCGCTCTTTTTGTTTTGTCTTCCTCAAAATCAAGCTTGCAATGACTGATCTGTTGCTTTTATATTAAACTTCTATCCACTGACGAACCGTAAAAACTCTCTATTGAATTTTTCCAGTTCGCAGTAAAAAATTCCGTGGCCGCTTTTATTAAAAGAGAAAAGCTTTGATCCATTGATTTGTGCATGCTGGACCTGTGCAAACTCGAACGGACAGATTTTATCTTTTACACCGTGGAATATTCCAGTTGGGACATGGATTTTGTGCATATCATTCCATAATTCTTCATCTCTAAGAGACATGGCAGTCATAGCGGTGGCATGACCTGAGGCTTCTAACCCCAATCCGTGGAACCAGCTTTTGAAACTGTCCGATATCGGTTGTTCAAAAACCAAGTCACCGAACTCTTCAAGCATTTTTGGTCGATCCGTGTACGTTGCTTGTATCAACTTATTGACCTGTTCCTTCGTCATTCCATACGGATAACCTGGCCGCTTTGTGAAAACCGGTGCTGCAGCTCCCATCAATACGAGTTTAGAAATATTTTGCCCCGCATGTCGAACCATATGTCGGATGACAATCGCACCACCCATAGAGTACCCGACAAGTATGAGATTCTTCAGCTTTAACGTATCAATGACGATCCTGATGTCATCCGCCATACGGTCGTATGAATATCCGGTCCATGGTTTATCGGAACTACCAAACCCACGCAAGTCCATCCGGATACATCGGTAACCAGCGTTTGGAATCTGGTCGAATTGGTATTCAAACATTTTCCGGTTAAGCGGCCAACCATGAACGAACAGAATAGGTTTTCCATTCTTAGGTCCTAGTTCTTCGACAAAAATTTTCACACTTGGCTCAACCGTGATGTAGAATCCCATCTCTTTCCCCCCTGCCTTCATACAATTTCTAACCCAGCAATCTTTAATCACTATATGATACCCTCTTGAAAAGTGTCAGTTATCCATTTATTGGTTCGCACTGTGAATACAGGGTTAAAATTAGTCGCAGAAACATATAGTGAGTATTTATACCACTATACTCGGAATTGTAAAATAATTTAAAAAATAGGCAAAAGTCTTTTGACAAATGGATAGGATTGGTATAAAATTTCTATGGAACTAATAAATAACATTAATTAGAAAGGAGCGTGGCGTCATGCGTAAGTATGTAGATATTTTGGTACAACTGGTCGGTTTGGATTCTCGGGAATACAACTTAACAAGGCATGGCGTGAAACGTTGAAGAACCTTTCTTAATGTAAAGGATACGTGTCTTTCAGCTCATGCCACCTATATCGGCATGGGCTTTTTATATTTTCTTTTAACCTTTTGGGTTTAGAAGAGGTATGTTGCCTTCGTGGTGACATACCTTTTTTATTCTATATAGAGGTTCAAAAAGCACCAAATGATAAACGGCGAATTTCGGCGTTGCTCGGTTTTTCCGGTCCTCACGTATTATTACATACGCTCCGGTCCTCAAAACTGTCGCGCCTTGAACTTCTTGTTTCTAATTCGTCACTTTTTGAACTTCGATTTAATTTAAAATTTGAAAGGAGAATTTTGATGAATGTAATGAAGAGGAATGTAAGGAAGGAAAGGCTGCTGGATCGGATTGAAGGCGGTTGACGAACGAACTGTGTTGGAGATAAGAGGGGAGAGACAGCATGTTTTCAGTATTAGTCAAACTAGGATGGTTTTTTAAAAGACATTGGAAGCGTTATACAGTAGCGATCGTATTGCTTCAAATTGTAAACTTCATTGAGGTTGTTCCACCGAAATTAATTGGGATGGCGATCGATGAAATGACGATCGGCTCACTGACGTCAGAGCGATTATTTCAGTTTGTTGGATTTTATATCATATTAATGATTGTCAATTATTCACTGTGCTATATATGGATGTACCAGTTGTTCGGTGGATCCTTTCTCGTAGAAAGGACGATGCGTTCAAGTTTTATGCGCCATCTTTTGAAAATGACACCGACGTTTTATGAAAAGTACCGAACTGGGGATTTGATGGCTCGTGCTACAAACGACCTAAAAGCGATCTCCATTACAGCAGGATTCGGAATCTTAACACTGATCGACTCAAGCTTATTTTTGGTGACGATCCTTTTGGTGATGGGCTTTACGATCAGTTGGCCATTGACTCTAGCGGCATTATTACCGCTGCCGATCATGGCACTCTTGATGAATCGGTATGGAAAGCTGATTCATAAACGTTATACAACCGCACAGGATGCATTTGGAGATCTGAATGACCAGGTGCTTGAGTCAGTTTCCGGTGTAAGGGTCATTCGGGCTTATGTTCAAGAAAAAGCAGATAATCAGCGGTTTTCGAACATGACTGATGATGTTTATAAGAAAAATATCTCAGTTGCAAAAATCGATGCATTGTTTGAACCGACTATAAAAGTACTTGTAGGAATCAGTTACTTAATCGGATTAGGCTACGGGGCATTTCTAGTTTTCCATAAGACATTAACGCTTGGGGAACTCGTTGCCTTTAACGTCTATCTCGGAATGTTGATCTGGCCGATGTTTGCGGTCGGAGAATTGATCAACGTCATGCAGCGGGGAAATGCGTCACTTGACCGGGTAAATAACACGTTGGATTATGAGCCTGATGTGAAGGATAACGAGCAGGTTGTATCTTTTGATAAGCCCGATGAAATTTCGTTTAACCGCGTAACCTTCCGTTATCCGAGCTCTCAAGTGGATAACCTGAAGGATGTTTCATTTTCGTTAAAACGTGGTCAAACGCTTGGAATCGTCGGAAAAACAGGAAGCGGAAAGACAACGCTTGTCAAACAGCTTTTACGTGAATATCCATCAGGTAAGGGGACAATTGCTGTTTCTGGTGTTCCAATTGAGAAAATTGCTCTGTCGCAGCTTCACAGCTGGATTGGATATGTACCACAGCAGCAGATCTTGTTTTCACGCTCTGTGAAGGAAAATATATTATTCGGAGTTTCTGATGCATCAGCAGAGCGTTTGGGCGATGTCGTTGAGCTATCATCATTGACAGGCGATATCGAAAACCTTCCAAAAGGGATGCAAACGTTAGTTGGAGAAAAAGGGGTTGCTTTATCCGGTGGTCAGAAGCAACGGATTTCGATTGCTCGGGCGCTGCTCGTCAACCCGGAAATTTTACTATTGGATGATGCAATGTCTGCCGTTGACGGGAAAACCGAAGCGAAAATCATCAGCAGCATTCGAAATGAACGTGCCGGTAAAACAACCTTGATCACGACCCACCGATTATCAGCCGTTCAGCATGCTGACTGGATTCTCGTAATGGATGAAGGCCGAATTGTAGAAGAAGGAACACATGAACAGTTATTGGAAAATGGAGGCTGGTACTTAGAGCAATATGAACGACAACAGTTAGAAGCCGGCCTTTCAGAGGATGTGGTGTAACATGAACGTAGGAAAACGATTATATCAGTACGCATTACTTTATAAAAAGACGATCATTTTGGCATTGATCATGCTCGCACTTGCGGTGGGAACCGAGCTTACTGGGCCATTCATCGCAAAAAAAATGATCGACAACCATATTCTCGGGATTGAAGAACCGTGGGTAATGGTTGAAAATGCCGGTGACGATACGGTCAAATACAAAGGAAAAAATTACGTACGAGCTGAGTACCATGAAGGAGATGCTTCTGAGCAGCCAACGGTGAGAATCCTTCAGGTAAAGCTTGATTATTACTTTATTGATGAACCGGTTGCCTTTGATGGAGAACGTACCATTGAGAACGGGAAGATGATCATTGAAAAAGGGGAGCAGCGGGCGACGTATGAGGTCGATGAACTGACGAACCAACAGCTCCTTGCCTTTTACCAGCCAGAAGTGAAGAGACTCATATATTTGAGTGCCCTTTATCTAGGGCTAATGGTAATCGCATCCTTTTTCACGTATGGTCAGAGTTATTTGCTGCAACAGTCAGCGAATCGGATCATTCAGAGAATGCGGACAGACGTCTTTGGTCAAATTCAACGTCTCCCAGTCAATTACTTTGATAACCTTCCTGCTGGTAAGGTTGTCTCAAGGATCACGAACGATACCGAGGCGATTCGTGAGCTTTACGTAACGGTATTGGCACAATTTTTTACAGGGATCATCTATATTGTTGGGATCCTTACTGCGTTGTTCTTCTTGGATGTTCGACTCGCAGCGATTTGTTCACTTATTATTCCGATCCTGATTGTTTGGGTTTTCATGTATCGGAAGTTTGCGTCTAAATATAACCACCTCATTCGTTCACGCTTAAGTGATTTGAATGCAATGATCAATGAATCGATCCAAGGGATGACGATCATTCAGGCATTTCGCAGACAGAAGCAGACCACGAACGAGTTTGAGAAGATTAATGAGGAATATTTCCGTTATCGCAATAAGCTGTTGAACCTTGAAGCAATCATGACACATAACCTCGTGAATCTGCTTCGTAATGTAGCGTTCGTCACATTGATCTGGTACTTTGGCGGTGCATCGTTAACAGTAGGAGCGGCCGTTTCCGTCGGAGTGCTGTACGCATTCGTCGATTACTTGAACCGGATGTTCCAGCCTGTAACCGGTATTGTGACACAGCTCGCGAATTTGGAGCAGGCACGTGTATCTGGAGAACGGGTATTCCGCTTGTTAGATCGAGAAGGGGAAGACGTATCGAACACCACCTTGCCGCGTTATCAAGGGAACGTAATGTTTGATGATGTAACGTTTGCTTATAAAGAGGAAGATTACGTCTTGAAAAACATTTCGTTTGAGGCGAAGCAGGGTGAAACAGTTGCACTCGTTGGTCATACGGGTTCTGGTAAAAGCTCAATCATGAATTTGTTGTTCCGCTTTTATGACATTGAGCATGGGAAAATTATGATTGATGGTCAGGATATTCAGCACATGTCGAGACAGGATTTGAGAAAGCACATGGGTATCGTCCTGCAGGATCCTTTCCTATTTACGGGAACGATTGAATCGAATGTCAGCCTTGATGATCCTTCGATCACGCGAGAACAAGTTGAGAAAGCGTTGAAGGATGTGGGAGCGGAACCGTTTATTAATCAGCTTCCGAAAGGGTTTGATGAGCCGGTCGTGGAAAAAGGAAGTACGTTATCGGCAGGACAGCGGCAGCTCATTTCATTTGCACGCGCTTTAGCGTACAATCCTGCGATCTTGATTTTGGATGAGGCGACGGCGAACATCGATACAGAAACTGAAGCCATTATTCAGGACGCACTTGATGTACTGAAAAAGGGACGGACGACATTCATTATCGCCCACCGATTATCTACAATTAAAAGTGCTGATCAAATTCTTGTTTTGGACCACGGACGTATCGTTGAACGCGGAAACCATGACGAGCTGATGGAGAAGAAAGGAAAGTACTATCAAATGTATCAGCTGCAGCAAGGGATGAAGCAATCCCGGACGGCGGTTTGAAAGAAATAGGAAATAGTGGAGCAGGGAGGACTTCGGTCTTCTCTGCTTTCCTATTTTGAGGAGGGATTTTCGTAGTCATACGGCATCATAGTACTTTTATAATGAACTATACAAATCAACTTTATTAAGATTGCATGAAAAGTCTCCCAAAGGAACAATCCGGGAAATCAATGCGTGTTATCGAACTGCAGGTTTTGCAAAAAAAAGGGAACGAATGGGCTCTATGGTGCCTTCAAACAACCTCTTTTGTATAATGGGATTCAGACTGCTATAGAAATTCTCACCATAAAAAAGGTTAACCGCATCGAATAAGAGAATCTTTAATTTAGATAACCTGAAAACTTTGTAAAGGACATACAATGATTTTAAGGGGAAGGTGTAGGTGCAAGAAGAATTAAGGGGGCATTATAGAGGATGAAACGGAAAGATATTCACTCATGGGCGATGTATGATTGGGCAAATTCTGCGTTCGCAACTACAATTATGGCAGCTGTACTACCGATTTACTATTTTGACGTCGCGGCAAAAGGTCTTGATGATACGACAGCGACGGCTTTCTGGGGATATTCACAATCCATTGCAGTGCTTATCGTAGCATTGTTAGCGCCAGTTCTTGGAGCGATTGCTGACTATTCTAATTCAAAGATGAAGTTTTTACGCTTTTTTGCTTATATGGGTATGCTTGCAAGCATCTTGCTTGCATTCGTTGGGGAAGGCGATTATTTATTGGCGTCTTTTCTATTGATCCTCGGAACAATTGGGTTTTCAGGTGGTAATGCATTCTACGATGCGTTTTTACCTGAGATTGCCTCCCGTGATGAAATAGATAGAATCTCGGCAAGAGGGTACGCTTTTGGTTATCTTGGTGGCGGTGTGCTCTTACTCGTCAATCTGGCAATGATCATGTATCCGCACCTCTTTTTTCTACCTAATAAAACCGTTGCGTCTCAAATATCGTTTGCGACCGTTGCAATCTGGTGGTTTGTGTTTTCGATTCCAATGTTTAAAAACATAAAAGAAAAGAAGCATGAACAGCAAAAAATGGAAGGCTCATATATCGGAATTGGTTTCAAACGTCTAAAAACGACATTCAAAGGAATCAAACAATATAAGCAGCTGCTATTATTCTTGATAGCGTTCTGGTTATTTAACGATGGTATTTCAACGATTATCAAAATGGCAACCATTTATGGAAGGGACATAGGAATCGGCACGACACACCTTATTGGTGCACTACTCATAACCCAGTTCGTAGGGATTCCGTTTGCTTTCCTATTCGGCTACCTTGCTAAAAGGATCAATGCAAAACGGGCACTCTACATAGCTCTCTGGACTTACGTACTTATCGTTTTTCTCGGTTACTTTATGGAAACGGCTGTACATTTCTTTGCATTAGCAATACTTGTCGGCTTTGTTCAAGGTGGGGCTCAAGCACTGAGTCGCTCGATCTTCGGAAGCATGGTGCCAGACAATAAGCATGGGGAATTCTATGGGTTTTATGGAATCTCGGCAAAGTTTTCTGCCATCTTCGGACCCTTTGTATTTGGACTTGTCGGCCAATTAACAGGCTCAAGCAGATTAGGAATCTTCTCACTTGTCATCTTCTTCCTCGTCGGTATTTTCATTTTGAGCAAGGTGGATATTGAGCAAGGAAAAATCGAAGCAGGACATACACCTGCAAACGGAGAAATACCAATGTAATTCAATATAAAAAAATCAGGGTCAATTGCCTCGATTGTAAAGGCTAAGACACCTGATTTTTTTGGTTCATAACATCGGTTCGAAATGTCTGTTTTCAAGAGGCAGTGTACAATCTTTGCCTGAGTCATAGGAGATATTGCCGATTTTCTGCTCAAGACGATCAAAGGCATCCTCCGAATTCTCAAACCAATAAGCACCAAGCTCCTGTAAAATGTCTGCACATTCGCGTTCAGCTTGATCGAGTAAATCATAAAAGGTCTGTTCTGAATGTTCATCCGGTTGTGCCGGATGGATCCAGCGTGTTTTCGTTTCGTTCAAGAAATCCCCTGATTCAATATCTTTTTGATAGGAAAAAGGTTCGATCCTGTCTTTTAACAGTTTATATTTCCATCCGAGCGGATCGTACAGAACCTTTAGTGCTTGTTGCATTTGTTCATAGGAGCGTTCGATATAATTGCTTGGAAGCTGCTTGTGAAGATCATGGAAATAAGCATCGATGGCTTCTGAAAGCATTTCCTTCACTGAGGTTTGTAAGCTGCCACCGATATAAAGCTGTTTATATACAGGTGTATTCCAGGTTTCGATTCCACGCAATTCTTTCATTAATAAAGTATCGATCAAAATCTCTAGCTTTTGATGCCGATTATTTTCGTTTCCGGATCGATAGATGATATACGGATGGGCGTTGCGATCGAGAATGTGATGGGTAATGAACCCGGTGGTAAAAGCAATCAACTTACGGTCATCCAGACGCATTTTTGTAAACTGAACGAGCTTCATCAAAAATTGGCCGCAATGTTCATGGTGGATTCGGTCACCCACTTCAGCTACTGGTGTTGACTTCCATGGCCAGAAGTTATGATAAAAGAATGGATCTGGTCCTTGTGTTCCAAATCGGAAATAGGGTCCCGTTTCATGATCCAATCTGAGTAAGCCTGTTTTTTCAATAACGGTTTCTCCAAAGTGTATATGTGTCCAAACGTTTGGCATATTGACCTCAGCCCTCTCAAAATGAATATCCATACCAAATTATATACTGGTATCCATAATTTTGAAAAGGGGGTCATAAAGAAAACTTGGCTAGCGATCGTCCTAGTTGCGCTTATACTTTCTTAACGTGAAAAACGACTGACCATAGCGGTCAATCGTTCTTACATAGTAGGCACGGCTACTTTTATTGATTGTTCCTTTGTGGCTTCTGAACAGCTTCCGATTCGTTCTCCCATTTTAATGAATTGTCCTGGATTAATGGATGGATCGAGTTCAAGCAAATCGTTTTCAAATAACACAATTACGGTTGAACCGAACTCGAAATGCCCAATTTCATCGCCTTTCTTAAAGTAGGGAAAACTCCTTAGCTTTTGACTGATTTGTCGACCTTTATGGAATCGTTGTACTTGTTCTTTGTAAGCAACCTGTACACTTCCTACAATGAAAGCTCCTACCTTCACAATCGCAAGCTTCCCTGCAGCGGTATTCATGTAGGTTATAAGTCGTTCGTTTTTGGCATAAAGTCCGTTGATTGAGTGTACGCCCAATCGGTTGACGGGAAATAGCCTCCCAGGTATATACGAAAACTCAGTAACATTCCCATTTATAGGGGCATGAACGCGATGATAATCCCTGGGGCTTAAATAGATCGTCATATAAGAACCGTTTTGGAAGAGATTAGCTTGTTCATGGCCTGCAAGTAATCCTTTCAAAGAGTAACAAACTCCTTTAGCCTGGATTAACGAGCCGTCTTCTATGGATCCGATTTGTGTAATCAATCCATCTGATGGACTTATGATTGTATCTTGGTTTAAATCTATAGGCCGCGATTCCGGTTTTAATTTACGTGTGAAAAATTGATTCAAGTTTTTGTAATCCCTCATCGGTTTTTCGATGGAGGAGAGATCGATCTTATAATATTTAGCATACGGCTTAATCGCAAGCTTACTCAGCTTGGCTTTCGTTATTTTTCCTGAAAGAGAGGAAACCTGATGCTGTGGTAGACAACGTAGGAAACGACCAGTTATATATTTCATTAATTACTCCTTAAAAGTCCATTTCATTGTTAGTTTATGCAATAAGAAAGCATGCATACTTTACCTTTTTCTTCAGCTTGTACATTTCTTGCGAATACCAATATTATACTGTTTTATTCGGGTGATGTTAATATGGAATTTAAAATGAAATGAGAAAAACTTTTGGTGGGGAGACTAATTTTTAACAATAGGGTTTTCATTGCCCGTTATATTCGGTACTATAGATTCATTATGAAAGGTTTTTCAAAAAGTCCGGTAAAAATGGCTGTCGAATTTCTTCGTTTCTCGGTCTCTCTGGTCCTCACGTATTAATACCATACGTTCCGGTCCTCGAGTCTTTCGTGCCTTGAACTACTCGGCTCTTTTTATCCTCCTTTTTGAAAATATACTTGAATAAATAACTTTAAAGGTGTTTAGCGATGAAGAGAACTCGGCGTATACGAAAAATCAGACTTACTTCTGTACAAATGATCGTTTTATTTTACCTTGGTGCTGTCGTAATGGCAACGACGTTATTAAGCTTGCCGTTTGCTCATCGCCAAGGAGTTGATTGGTCTTTCATAGATGCATTGTTCACAGCAGTCAGTGCAATTAGTGTAACTGGTTTGACAGTCGTTTCGACTGCTGAAACGTTTAATACAGCGGGCTATTTCATCCTTGCCTTCGTTTTACAGTTCGGCGGTATCGGTATCATGACTCTTGGAACGTTTATTTGGTTACTTGTCGGTAAAAAAATAGGCTTACGAGAACGTCAATTGATCATGACTGACCAAAATCGTACAACATTACAGGGCTTAGTAAAAATAATGCGGGAAATTCTTGTTTTGATTCTGATTATCGAAGCAATAGGTACCTTGATTTTAGGGCTCTATTTTCTCAATTATTTTTCAACCTGGCAAGAGGCATTTATGCAAGGTTTCTTTGCATCAGTCAGTGCAACAACTAATGCAGGATTTGATATTACAGGTAAGTCGTTGATTCCATTTGCCCATGATTATTTTGTGCAATTTATTAATATGATACTCTTAATCCTTGGTGCTATAGGTTTTCCAGTATTATTAGAAATTAAAGAATATTTAACATCAAAAGAAAGAAAGTATCAGTTTTCATTATTTACACGATTAACAACTGCTACGTTTTTTATTTTGATTGTAGTGGGAACTGTTTTGATCTTGCTTTTGGAATGGAACCATTTTTATAAGGATAAAACCTGGCATGAGGCATTATTTTACTCTTTATTCCAATCCGTCACATCGCGAAATGGTGGGCTCGCAACATTGGATGTCAGTCTTTATACAGAACCAACTCAGCTCGTTTTGTCCGTTTTAATGTTCATTGGAGCCTCACCTAGCTCAGTAGGTGGAGGAATTAGAACGACGACCTTCGCCATTATCATTTTATCCATATATACATTTGCGAAGGGTAATCAATCCATAAAAGTGTTTCGTCGTGAATTGCTTGCTGAAGATATCATCAAAGCATTTGTCGTGTTTAGCATGGCCATTATTGTTTGTGGTACTGCTGTTGTTGCATTAATGGTTATTGAAAACTTCCCATTAATGCCTGTCTTGTTTGAGGTCTGTTCAGCATTTGGAACAACTGGTTTATCAATGGGGATCACTGCACAATTAAGTACACCCGGAAAGATCATCATCATTTTATTGATGTTCATCGGACGTGTTGGAATCCTATCCTTCCTGTTCTTGATTCGAGGAAATATCGTCAAGGAAAAGTATCATTATCCAAAAGAACAAATCATAATCGGATAAGTAAAGCAAAAAGCATTGGAGAAACGAATCTCCAATGCTTTTTTTGCTAGTTAAAAATACTTTCTATAATTATAAGCGCAACTACACCCTGCTCTCGCTTGAAGGCTCGGCAATCGCCGATTTTTCTTTATATGTTTTTTCTAATTGAATGATCTTTTTTCAACTCCTAATTTACGGCCTTTCTGTGCTATTAATTTCCAATGTTTTAATGTATAAGGTGATTTGAATGACACAAACTATGTGTACCAAGGAGGAGGTGAGATTAATGCCTAACAACAATCAATTACTAGTACCAGGTGTAGAACAAGCTCTTAATCAAATGAAAACTGAAATCGCTTCTGAATTTGGTGTGCAACTTGGGCCTGACACAACTTCTCGTGCTAACGGTTCTGTTGGAGGAGAAATTACTAAGCGTCTAGTTCAACAAGCTCAAGCACAGATGGGTGGAAGTAGATAACAATTATAACTTGGCTCTGAAGGGGTGGTTAAGTCCATCCCTTCTTTTCCATATGTAAAAGAGCTATGTAATTTGCAATTTATCAACAATCCTATCGTTCAGGAAGAAGGGGCTAAAAAGATGTCAATGTGTCCGGTCTGCAACCAGTTAAGCGTAACCCAATATCGATGTCCGACCTGCCTTGGGAGAATGGAGGATAGCGGGAGAGTTATGGACTATTACGATGACTATAGTCCGTACCTTGAAATTGATGGTATGAAAATGGAGGATGGATATCCTGAGGACGAAAAGGAGAAGCTATGTCCTCATGTATTCTATTGTGTACAATGCTCGTCTGAAAATGTATTATTAATCCACGAATGGCGGAATGAATCAAATTAATAATAAGCTCTGCTCGAATCATTAAAACAGTAAAAGCCTCGAAATCAAAAAAAGCAACAGCAGGGAGCCATTGCTCATAATTAAGCTGAAACATGAAGTTTTCGTTCTAAATACGTTTGAACAAAACCTAATAATGTAGTTAATGCCCAATACATAAACAAGATCTCAAGGAAAATCCAAAATACAACTAGGTTAGATGCTGCGATTTGTTCAGCCCTTGCGGTTAATTCCGGTACAGCAAGGACGGAAGCAAGGGAAGAGCCCTTAACAATATCGATCAATGAGTTCCAGACAGGTGGAATTGAACGCCTCCATGCTTGTGGGAGAATGATTTCTTTTAATGTTTGAGCAGTGCTCATTCCAAGAGAATAGGATGCTTCCCATTGTCCTTTTGAGATAGAAAGTATTGCTGCTCTGTACGATTCAGATATATAAGCACTGAAGTGTAGAGTTAGTCCAATAATCGCTGCTTGGATTCCAGTAAACGTATAAAGCCAAGTCAGGCCGAAATAGATGATCAGCAGCTGTGTCAATAAAGGAGTCCCCCTGAAAAAGGATACATATAACCGTGCGAAGCCAGATAAGATTTTTGAATTTGATATCCGCATCAATACGATGACTAGTCCAAGGCTCAGCGAGGTGAAAATCGCAATTATGCTTAAGAAAACAGTAATTTTAACTCCCTCCAGTAAAAACGGGAGGGAGTTGACCATCAATTGTATCGTTTCGTTATTCACTTACATCTTCCCCAAAATATTTCTTCGAGATTTTTGCGAGAGTTCCGTCTTCCTTCATTTCCTTTAATGCGTTGTTCACCTTTTCGATAAGCTCATCTTCATTTTTACGGAAAGCAAATGCCATTTCATTTTTATTAAATGTGTCACCGACAGCTTTTACTTCGTAATTACTACCCTTTACCTCCTGCTGGATAAAGAGCCGGTCATTCAATGCAGCTTCGATTCGCTTAACATTCAATTCAGCAAGGACCTTAGCAATCCCTTTATAATATTTGACTTCAGCTCCTGCTTCCTTGGCAGCCTTTGCATAGTTGCTTCCTTGTGTCGTTCCGACGACTTTTCCCTTGAGATCTTCGATTCCTTTAATCTCAGTATTTTCTTTGTGCACGAGAACCTGCCCGCCTGATACGGTGTAAGGGATTGAAAAGTCATATTTTTCTTTCCGTTCATCTGTAATAGTAACCTGGTTCGCAATCATATCAAACCGTTTAGTATCAAGGGAAGAAAACATCCCTTTCCATTCTGTCGGAACAAATTCGGTTTTCATACCGATTCGTTTTGCCACTTCGCGTGCTATATCGACATCGTACCCTGTAATATCATTGGTTTTTGGATCACGGAAACTGAAAGGTGGGTACGTTGCCTCTGTTCCGATAGTAAGTGTCTCACGTTTCTCTCCTGCAGCTTGATCCTGTTCATCATCTGTCCCAGTCCCACAAGCTGCTAATAAACTAAGTATTAGAGTGAACGAAAGGGCTAAGAGCCATTGTCGTTTCATATGCTATTCCTCCTAATTGTTGTTAATTCCGATTAAAACGATAGGAAAACTATTTCCGCTTTACTATTGTAGTGAGGAAGCTACATAAAGTCAATCATTAAGTATTATGTACAATTAAAAAAAGGTTGACTCAAGTTAATGAGTCAACCTTTGGAAAATCAAATTATAATTCGATTCGTTTTTCTGTCGTTGCATCAAAGAAATGGCATTTGTTCATATCGAACGCAAGCTCAAGCTTTTGTCCGTTTTGGATGTCTGAGCGTGAATCGACTCGAGCAATGAAGTCCTGGCCTGAAACTTTTGAATAAAGGTATGTTTCAGCACCCATCAATTCAGCTACATCAATAGTTGCGGTGATTTTCGTCCCTTCAGACGATTCGGTGAATAAAGGCTCGTCATGAATATCCTCTGGACGAATTCCAAGAACGATATCTTTTCCAACATAACCTTGTTCACGTAAAACCTTCAGTTTACCTTCAGGAACCGTAACCTTGACGTTTTCCATAGCAAAATGGTTTTCCTCAAGTTTACCATTTAAGAAGTTCATTGCTGGGGACCCGATGAAACCACCAACGAAAATATTTTCAGGAGTATCATATACTTCCTTAGGTGACCCAACCTGTTGAATGACTCCATCTTTCATAACGACGATTCGGGATGCCATTGTCATTGCTTCCGTCTGATCGTGCGTTACATAAATCGTAGTTGTTTGCAGACGTTGATGAAGCTTTGTGATTTCTGAACGCATTTGAACTCTTAATTTTGCATCAAGGTTTGAAAGAGGCTCGTCCATCAAGAATACTTGCGGGTCACGTACGATAGCTCTTCCTAGAGCGACACGTTGACGCTGACCGCCAGACAATGCTTTTGGTTTACGGTTTAGATAATCTTCAAGTCCAAGGATTTTAGCTGCATTTTTGACACGGGTTTCAATTTCACTCTTACTGAATTTACGAAGCTTCAAACCGAACGCCATATTGTCATATACATTCATATGAGGATAAAGCGCATAGTTCTGGAACACCATAGCAATATCCCGATCCTTTGGTGCAACGTCATTTACACGGTTATCACCAATAAAGAGATCTCCTTCTGAAATATCCTCAAGGCCAGCGATCATTCGAAGTGTAGTGGATTTCCCACACCCTGATGGTCCTACGAAAACAATAAATTCCTTGTCTTGAATGTCCAAGTTAAAGTCCTGTACGGCTGTTACATCTTTATCGTAGCGCTTTACGATACTGTTCATACGAATATCTGCCATTGATAAGACCTCCCAAAATGTAAGCGTTTTATCCTTCTGATTTAAGTGTAGAGAATTTATGGGTGGACGTAAATTGGAGAATTGCACAAAATTTTTGAAACTAGATTGGGCACTTTGTACAACTTCACTTAATTTGGAGCAGCAAATAAGCTGTAACAGCGTCAGGAGTTTCTTTTAAATCTAAACCAGTCTTTTCACTAAACTTGTCCATCCGATATTGCAAGCTATTCCGATGAATGAACAGGTTTTTTGCGGCAAGGGAATAATTCAGATTGCATTTTAATAGCATGGTTACAGTATCAATCAATTCAGGCTCGACCTCATGAATAAGCTGATTGCGGATAAACGTAAGGTCATCAGCGTTGGCTTGAGTCAGCAAATAAAATGGGAGTGAGGAAGGAAGTGTGAATACCCGATCCTTCAATCCTATTGAAAGAATCGCCTCGAAAATCCGAGATTCTTTTTCAAAGCAATATAAGGCATCCTGAAACGATTCGAATGAGGAACCGATAAAAACAATCGCTTTCATATAAAGGTCACTTTCAATCGTTTGCATTAAGCCTTTAAATTGTTTAGGAGTCATGACCTCGTCTGTATAAGGTTCGATAACTAACAGGTTGAATGGATTTTGCCATAAAAAAATCAACTTTTTCGAAAGCATATTTTGAATGGCTTCCTCAAAAAGCTCTTGCTCAGATTCATGGCTTTGAATTTGGATTTGTAATATTCGACTCGTTTCGATGGAGTGAGTTTGATCAGGGTGTATCCCATTGAAAAGCAGCTGCTTCCAAATGGTTTGTTCTTTCGTGAAATGAACGTGATGGGCAGGGAGCGGTCTAAGGAAAACGTCAAGCAGATTGGTTTCTTTTTCAGTTAAAGAGCTGACAAGAATTCCGAACGCCACGCCATCGGGAGTTTGATACCAATTATAAGCATTGGCATGTTCGACGTCGGTAGCATTCATTATGACTCGATCCCCAAACAATTCTTTTATTTTATCGATCATGGGTTAATCCCTTTCTTTTCAAAACGGTTGCTTATATTATAACAATTAAGGTAGGTTGTTGGAAAACTAAATAAGAAGGAGGCAGACCGATGGGGTGCTCGCCTTGAATCACTACAAATACAGTCGTGTACGGCTGGAACGATTCACGGATTGTCACGAACATTCAAAAGGATGATTCAAATGATAACAAGAAAGTTGTGCTTACTTTCGATGATGGGCCAACCGAATACCTTGAGGCGATTCTTAACACTTTAAGTGCACACGGTGTCAGAGCTGTTTTTTTCTGGTTAACCTCTAATCTAACCGACACAGAACTAATCAAAAAGGTAGAGGAGGATGGCCATGTAATCGGTTTGCATGGTAATGATCATGTTGATTTCAGGAAACTGACAAAACTTGAACAGCAAACTGAAATACAAGAGGGGGTTTGTAAGCTGCAGAAGTTTGCATGCGAACCTGTCGATTGGTTCCGTCCACCTTATGGGCAATACGATTCGAACCTGTTGAACGTATTGAAGGACAATGATCTTCGGCCTCTGTTATGGGAAGTTGCGAGTCTTGATTGGGAATGTGAACAGCATCCTGAGCAAATCGTCAAGAATGTAATCGATAATATCCGTGACGGTGCGGTTATATTGCTGCATGAGTTACCGCAAACTGTAGCTGTTTTAGGTTCTTTGATCGAACATATTATACAAAAAGGGTATGAGATTACCCTGCCTGACGTATGAAAAATGATAGGAAAAAGCAGGGCCTATAAAAGTTAACCCTGCTTTTGCTTTCCGCTTTTTTTTGGCGAACCATCCTCATTCAATTCAACGGGTGGGGCTTCTTCAAATAGTTCTAAGCTCTGTTCGATTTGTCTTTGATCATATCGACCTGAAACGGTTCCACCTGCCATTCCTTCATTGACCATCCGATCAATATCCATATATGCTTCGGCTCTTCCTTCATATTGAGGCCCTTTATCCGGCATAGTCCACACTCCTTTTTTACCCTTAGTATGAGTGATAGGTGGAGTGAATATGTTTGAATGCAGAAAAGCCCGTTACATCTAAGGCGTAACAGTAAAACTGCTCGGTTGCTTTCATTTGGATCATTGATTCATCGAATACCATTGGCTTGGAATTCACTTCAAAGACCCAATAGTGGTCGGATTGATCGATGCCGAGGTCCATTGAGAATTCTCCTACAGGTCTATAGACTTGCTCAAGAGCCGATCCAGCTACTTCACAGATTTGTTCAATAAGATCGAATTGGATGGGAACATCATCAATGGATAAAATTTCACCCCCAGCTGGAACGTGGGTCGTAAGCTTTCCTTTTCCCGCCAATCGAACACCGACCCCTGTGGCCTTCCATTTATCTGATATCTTCTGGACGAGGATCCGAAAGTCATACGGACGACCCTTGTATTCGGTTCGATTAACCAGTGGCTGCATCAGATAAAGGTTGGTGGATAACGGATGGATTTCTTGCATTTCCTCCAGGTTTTCAAACGTTTGGTGCCCTTTGTTCGAAAAATAGTGAACTTGATCATTCTCCTGTTTTGTAAGACTGAAGATCCCTTTTCCTTGTGAGGAGGAAATCGGTTTGACGATGATGGTTCGGTGACATTTGAGAAAGTGCTCCAAATCATTGATAGAAGTTAATAGCTTCGTTTCAGGTAGGTGGGGAGCCAGTAATTGATGATTTTTAAAGGAAAGGTACGTTTGCCACTTTGAAAAAAATCCTCGGTTAAAAAATGGTATCCCGCGCTCGGTCAACACTTGTATAAATGAGTGGAAGTTAGGGTTTTCTTCGTCAGACCTGTATGCGATCCGATTGTAAACAAAGTCAGGCAAAGGAAAAGAGGCTCTCATCCATTGCTGTCTTGATGAATCATGAATATAACCTCTAATCGAATCGCTTAGGTAATCCTCAAGTGTGAAGATAAAAACAATCCCGCCCTGAGAATGAACGTATGAGGAGAGCCTTCGGAAAGTATCCAAATTACCGACAAAAGGCAAGTTCGTTTTTTTAGATGAGAGGATACCGATTACAGGACCTGCTTTAGCTGGAATTGAATTAATTTTTTTACATGAAAAAGCAGGGTAGAGGGGCTCTTGCTGATAGATAACTTTCTCATTGTTTACACCCCAAACCACGTTGATATCTTTTTCATGATGTACCCAATGATTTAAGGTGGAATCCCAGCTAACCGAAATCATTTGATCACCGATTCCGTCTGTTTTCTGCTTTGTTCGAATAAGTAGATGCAATATTCAAATGGTAGACTCCTCGTTTTATGTTCATATCCCTTCATATCGGGGTGTATGAAGATGCTTCTGCCTGGCTTCGAGTTTGCTTCGAACATCCAAACCTTATCGTCCTCATCAACTCCAAGGTCAAATCCAATTTCACCAATCAGCCCTTTAATGTTCTCACTTAGGGATTCACTCAAATCGAGAGCGGCTTTCTGGATTGCATTTACGATTGCTTTCGGTTTGCCAATTTCGTGGAACAGCTCCTGAATACTTAGTACACGGCCTCCACTCGTAACATGTGTGGTCACACTTCCTTCTCCTGCCTGTTTAGCTGCAATTGCACTTACCTGCCATCTGCCACTTCGGTCTTTGTTCGTATGAACACGAAAATCTATCGGGTTCCCATTCCAGCTAAGCAAATGAATCCCACGCTGGGCCATATAGGAATCCATGCCTTTTGAGAATTGCCGTTTTAGCAGACGTCGTAGGCTTGTATATCTTCTCAATCGATTTCGTGTACCGGTGCGAAACCTACAGTAATAGTGAGGATCCCCTTTTTTCTTGATCAATTGCTGGATGCCGATTCCGAGGCTTCCATTCGATGGCTTTACATAAACACTTCCATATTTATCGAGAAAATCCTCAATCGATTGTTCATCAGGAGAAGTGATTGTATCCGGTAAATATGTTTTAGCCGAATCCGAATTTAACAGCAATTGATGAATGCTCCATTTGTCAAAAAAACCAGGATTGAACCAGGTGATTGAATGCTCCGTCATGAAACGATCTTTTGTTTTGGACGACACATCCATCGTCTCAGACTTTCGATTTGGAAGACGATCATAAATAACATCCGGAAAAGGGAATGTGATTTGTTGCCATCGGTTTTTCATATAAATGTATCCCTTAATCGTTCGGTTATTCCAGTCAATGTGGTGAGGTCCAAATACAAAGGCTGCAATCCCCATTTTTGCTGATGTAGCTAGCATTTTTGCAAACATTAGCGACCGTTCTCCGATTGGACGTGCACTCGCCGGAGTAAATCCAGCAGTCAAAATCCCGACGACTGGACCGATTCTTAATGTATGATCACGCTCAATCACATAGTAAGCTCGATCATCGGGGAGGAGCAGCTTTTTGGCAAGCTGTGTTGAGATCATATACTCGTTTTTTTGATCAGGGTGGGGGTGAACCCGACATTGTTGTTCGTGAGTGCCAAACATGACAAGCTTCGGAAACGAGCGTTGTTCAACCCAGCGGCGAAAATGAACGGCTGGGACATACAGAACATCATCCTTTTCATCAATTAAGCTCAAATGCATCGGAAGGTTCATTCCTATTTCTCCTTTCATTGAAATCTAAAGGGCGAACGTTTTAAAATAGATTAGAAATTCATCACAAAATGGAGCAGGTAGAACAATCTTATCAGTCGATTAAACGGAACTGAAAGTTGATTCTGAGAGAAATCGGGCAAATTGAAACACCCCTCTTGCAGAAGGGCGGATCTCGGATGTTCGATTCCCTGTTAAGTATTGCTTGGAGGGCTTCGTGTTGATTTCAATGATCCACGGGTGTCCATTCGTATCGATTCCAACGTCAATACCCAGCTCCCCGAATATGCCCCCAGCATGATGACTGATACAATCGGAAACGTTGATAGCAACCTCATATAGTGTCCGTAATAATTGCTGCGAGGTTTTTTTATCAAAAAAATGTTCTAACATCTCCATGCTTGTATACGTTTTGGCACCTTGTGAAAGATTGGAGACAAAGCGTTCCTGGGATGAGACTCGAGCAACGGTTGATGATATTCGCCAATTCCCATGTTCATTCCGGTTGCAAAGAATCCGGAAATCGACTTTTCCACCTTCAAAATCAAGAAGAGGAATTCCTTGCTGTACAATATATTCGTTTTTTGGCAGGAGATCCTCGAACAATTTAATTGCAGTACTTTTTGACAGGGACGACTTCAATGGAGTGGTTTCACTTGAAAGATCGAGTTGTACACGGTCTGCTTCATGCGTTTGGATTCGGACGATACCTTTGCCTTCGCGTCCATGGATAGGCTTTAAGAATACCATCGAATGTTTATCGATAAGTTTGCCTACAGAATCGGATCCATCATATAAAAGTGTCTCTGGCAGATATGCAGCAACAGTATCTAGTTCTACTAATATGCAATGAGTTTCCCATTTAGAGAGGAAGTGATCATTAAAGTAAGCAATTCCGAGATCTTGACACTGTTCAAAAAAGCTTCTGCACACATCGGAACGTTCAATATTTCTGCTTGAAATTCGGTTGTAAATGACGTCTGGCAGGGGAAATGTGACTTTTTGGATCCCATTAAGGTTAAGTACGTACCCATGTATTCGGTGGTTATCAATATCATCAAGTGAAAATAAATAAAAGGGCAGCTGCTGTTCGGCACAAAGAGTATAAAGTTCCCTTGAAAAATCGGTGACATTCCCAAAAAGCCTAGTATCATTTGGAGTTTTCTCAGTAAGCAAAGCGATGATCGGTCCAAGTCGCAATTCCTGCAGATCAATATTGTAGGATAACGGATAAGTGGCAGTCTTGATCGGAAAACAATGGGCAATTCCGAGTTTCGTCGGGATTTGAATCATTGCTTCCTCGTGGGGACTTTTTTTGCAAGTTACTTGTACCCGCTCACTCCCAAATCGAAGCCATATCTTTTGCCCTTCTGTTATTTTAAATTGATCAAGCAGAATTTTGCTCATTGAAACAAAATATGGATTAGAGGATGTTGTTTGAACAGATGATAATTGTGCAGAGGTCCGTTTCATCGGTTGACTCCCTTTTCTTGCTCGGTCGATATAGGCTTGCATTTATAGGCAACTGCGGATATCGTATACTATGTTAAGAATCGTATAACGGTGACTTTAATTGGGAATTCCTAAGGTTGCTTTTTTGAACATTTTTTTATAAAACGGAAGGTTGAGTTAGATGGAAGTACTATGGATCATTATAAGCATGATTGTCATTGGAGCTGCAATAGGAGGGTTTACGAACTACCTTGCTATCAAAATGCTCTTTCGACCATACAATCCGATCAAAATCGGTAGATACCAACTACCATTTACACCAGGTTTGATTCCTAAAAGAAGAGAGGAACTGTCAATACAGCTTGGGGATCTGGTTGTGAAGCATTTAATTACGAAGGAAGGCTTACAGCAAAAGCTGACTGAATCCGAGTTCCGTAATGAATTGATTAAGTGGACCCAGACAGAAATAGATCTTTTTTTAAAAACAGACAAAACGATTAATGAGTTCGGTGCAGATTGGTTAACACTAGACAATCTTGACGCTCAGGCCGAACAAAAGCTAAGGGAGCTTCTAGGTGAGCGTTTTCCCTATTTAATCCAATCCTATGAGGAACAGCCGCTAGGATCGGCCCTTCCAAATTCATTGCACGAACGTGTAGATGCATTGATTCCGAAATCAACTCGATTTATTCAAAATAAGTTAATCGCGTTTGTTGAAAGCAGTGAGGGAAAGCAACAATTTAAGCAGCTGATTGATGAATTTCTTGCTGGTCGTGGAATGCTTGGAAATATGATCAACATGTTTTTAGGAAATGAGAGCTTGATTGATAAAGTGCAAAGTGAACTGGTGAAAGTACTTAAAAAGGATACGGTAGCGAGCATGCTCGAACGGATTTTAAAGAAGGAATGGGAGAATATAAAAAGTATGCCGGTTAAGGATCTCGTTCGACAATTAAAGCTTGAAGACAGTAAGCAAGAAGCGATTGATTGGGTCGTTAAACAGGTTAATGTGAAAGATCTGATGAACAAACCGTTGCATGAACTAACGGAATCCTACCGGGACCCAATTGTTAAAAGACTTGTACCAACACTTGTTGATCGCTCTCTAATATGGGGAGCGGGGCAGATTGAAGGAATTATGGAGAAGCTCAAATTGTCAGAGCTGGTCCGTCAGCAGGTCCAATCATTCTCACTCCAACGAGTTGAAGAAATGGTACTCTCGATAACGAGCAGGGAACTGAAAATGATTACATACCTTGGGGCCTTACTTGGTGGTATCATTGGCCTTTTTCAAGGGCTGTTGGTTTACTTCACTATATAAAGATTGTTATAGTGATTAGGAATGCGTTTGTTACGGCGTAAAAAGTACCTATTAGGAGGCTAATTATGAGTAAAAATGTCCATGATGCGGCATATGATTTAGAAAATGCATTACGTAATAGCGAGGATTTCCAAGAGCTGAAAAACCTATACGCTCAAGTGAATGCAGACGAAAGTGTCAAGAATATGTTTGATAACTTCCGCAACGTGCAGGTTGAGCTTCAGCAAAAACAAATGCAAGGTGAACAGATTTCTGAAGAAGAGGCGCAAAAAGCACAGCAGCTTTTCGAACTCGTTCAGCAAAACGAAGTGATCTCCAAGTTGATGGGTGCAGAACAGCGTGTAAGTATGCTCGTTCAAGACATCAACAAAATCGTTACAAAGCCACTGGAAGAATTGTACGGAACTCCAGAACAAGAACAGCCTGAACAGTAAAGCTACAACCTGAATAGTAAAAGGTGAGAGGATGACTTTTAAAACGGTCGTCCTCTTTTCTTTGTAAAATTAACTCTTCTCATTTCGTAGTCGGACCTAAGATAGAAAATGGGTGGATAACTAGAGGGGCGGCTTGTTTACAACTTAATGGTCTGGGTAAACTGGTAGATGTTATTCAAAAAGTACAAGTGTGACAAGTAAAAAGGAGAATTTCATGGATACTCAAACCGATCACTCAAATTCTCGCTCCGCCTACTTAAATCGTAATTTATGGTCTGGCGCGCTATTCGGCCTTGGTCTTGCCGCCTTTATTGATGAAACTGTTTTTCACCAGCTTCTGCATTGGCATCATTTTTATGACAAATCCACAACAAATATTGGTCTGATCTCAGATGGTCTGTTCCACGCCTTTAGTTGGTTTGCGTCTATTGGGGGGATGTTCATTATTGCTGACCTTCGCCGTAGAAATGCATTTTGGTTGAAAAGGTGGTGGGGCGGTATGATGCTTGGGGCAGGGGGGTTCCAATTATACGATGGTACCATTCAACACAAACTGATGAGAATACATCAAATCCGCTATGTAGACAATGTGATTATTTATGACTTGATTTGGGTCATGATTTCCCTTGTCATGGTCTTGAATGGCCTGATACTAGTTTTTCGGACACGAAAAAAATCATGACATTTAAGGGGGGAAACCGCGAATGATCTATAATCAAATGCACCCTAGCAGAAGTATTCTGTTCGAACTTATTCTACTGTTACCATTCATTGTTATATTGTTAAGTTATATCGTTGCTGCGGTTTTATCAAGTCATTGTCACACACGATGGCCATTATACCGCACTGTCTTTTGGGCTCTCGGGGTTCTATGCGCAGCTTCTACAATTGTCGGACCTATAGCAAACCATGCTCTTATGGATTTCGGGGTGCACATGCTCGGTCATTTACTCCTTGGAATGCTTGCTCCACTCCTGATGGCATTGGCTGCACCCATGACTCTTATCATGCGAACACTTGACGTTGGAAGTGCACGATGTCTATCACGCGTGCTAAGAAGCCGGCCAGTGAGTATACTTAGTAACCCGATTATTACATCTTTCGTCAATATCGGAGGACTTTGGGTGCTTTATTCGACTGACTTGTACATGGCGATGACGCATAACATTCTTCTCCATTTAATCGTACATATACACGTTTTTGTTGCGGGTTACCTTTTTACAATATCCTTGATTTATATTGATCCTACCCCTCATCGATTAAGCTTCGTTTATCGTGCAATCGTACTTCTGATCAGTCTAGCAGCTCACAGTATACTATCAAAATATATCTACGCCCATCCCCCTGCTGGCGTACCAATCAGCCAGGCAGAAGAAGGTGGAATGCTTATGTACTATGGTGGGGATGCCATTGAGGTTGTGGTCATATCCATACTTTGTTTTCAATGGTTCAAAGCGACCAGACCAAAGGAACCGTTGGCGATAAATCCATAAAATCAGTATTCTTAGTCCTTATTCCTATTCTCCTTCAACCAATCTGAAGCAAAATCGACCGAATCCTTTTGGTTGAACAACATACTGTGTGCAGATCCGATTTTTCCTTTTTTAATTTCTGCAACCTTTTTATAAGCAGTACCGATCGCCTCAAAATCCTCATCATCGTACTCGATTTCATCATAGGTCTTCCAAACATGTTGTCCCTTGATAAGGATTGGAGCACCTTTTTTCACTTGCTTTCTGACACCCGATTGCGTTTCAGCCAAATGGAGCGATGTGTGCGTATCGAATCCTGTTCCGATGAACAAGACTGAAGCGTCAAGATCATAGGCTTTCGCTAGTGGAGAGCCATCACCGAAGCCGTAATCTAAAAGATGGTCCTGAGTTATCGCTTTTGCATTTTTCCCCCAGGAAGCAACAGACATAACAGGGTGGTTACTCCGAAATACATCAGGAAACGTCCGGAACAGCTCTGGTATTTGTCCAATTTTATAAGTCGGTGTCGTTTTCGGGTCAAATGGAGGCATCGTTTTGCGGACGGTTTCCCACCAGGAATCCGGAATCGGTGGATTTTCCCATTCTTCCGGGTCGGTAAGGTGTGCAGAGTGTGCTTGAAGAATCAACGTTCCTTCTTCAGTGACAGCATCCATCAGAGCATGAATGACCGTCTGAGCTCCGCCGTTCACCCAACCTATCGACTTAAGGGAGGCATGGACTATAACGGTCATCCCTTCTTTTATACCGAGAGAATACAAGTCTTCTTTCAATGTTTCTCTTGTTCTAGGATAATCCGTATCTTGAATAAGTTGTTTTGTGTACATTATTTAATTCCTCCAAGGGTGTTATAATTCCCATCCTTTTTTCTACTAGAATTAAATTAATTGTATAACACATCGGCAGAACTTGTCTTGATTTGTGAAAAAACGAGTCTATTAATACTGAAAAAGCTTGTATCATGTCACCTTAGGGTCGGTAAATGTTCTAAAGCCCTTTTTACGAACATAGAGATTAAAAAGGAGGAGTCCAATTAGAATCTGAGGAAGATTGGAGGGATTATCCTGGTTTATCGCATGCTTGTATTAGACATCGACGGAACCCTGTTGAAAAGCAACTTCAAGATTGATCGGACGACGAAAGAGGCTATCGAATATGTAAAGGAAAAAGGGGTGTATGTCACACTTGCAACGGGACGTAATTTTCCTTCTGCACAAAAAATAGCAAAAGCATTAAAGCTGGATAGTATACTGATTACACATAATGGGGCGTTCGTCGCTTCATCGGTTGATGAACCGTTTTATGAACAACGTATGTCTGCGGAAAATGTTCTGAAGGTGGTCCAAATACTAGAGAAATACGATGCTCACATCCGCCTCTTGCATGAACGGTATTCAATAGGAAATCAGGTGCAGCAAAAATCACAGCTCGTTGCCAAAATGACGATGGGAATCGGAGATCCGCTTTTTTATCCAGTAACCTTTACTGAGCAATTAAGTGATCATTTAAAAGAGAAACCGATGACTGTGCCGAAGATTGATGTTCAGTTTTTTGACAATGAAGAGCGTGCGAATGCATTCAAAGAATTGACTGAACGGATAGAAGAGATTCGAATCACCTCTTCAACTCGTTGTGCATTTGAAATTATCGACAAATCCGTTAGTAAAGCAAAAGCGCTTAATATTCTCGCAAGGCATTTAGGAGTATCCCGTAAGGAAATCGTAGCGGTCGGGGATTATACGAATGACCTTGAGATGATTCACCATGCAGGACTTGGTGTAGCTATGGGGAATTCTCCTAATGAATTAAAGCATGCCGCTGACTGGGTTACACGTTCAAACAATCAAAATGGGGTCAGCTACATGGTGCGTGAAGTGTTTCGTAAACAAATGAAGCTGCAAATTGAGGAACCGCTGGAGTATTAGATCAATGAGCCTGACTGTAGAGGAAATCTACGTTGTCAGGCTTTTTTCTGTTTTCCCCCGGCTTAGCTTCACGGCAAATCTCGGAGTTAAACGCGAAAACTCGCAAACTTTATCTTCAATGCACAGTATGGTGTGTGCGAATAAAAAAGTAGTTTAAAACATAATAATGTCGTTTAAAAATAAAAAAGTTGTTTAAAACGCCAGTCACGTTATTCCGTTAAAGGGCCATATTCTGGAATAAGGAAGGTAATTAATTGGTTCATCTTCAAATTGTAAATTATACCGTTAAAGGGCAAATTAATTGAATAAGGAAAGATGGCAATTGAAACAAAAGATCTATTTAGCTACTAATCAAATGGAATAAACAAGACTTGGTACCCCGATAAGAGTCATTACTATTGTCTTATGTAAAATTTTATCAATTATAGATAGAATTTGTATTATAAACTTTTATGGGGGTACATATATGTCGAAAAAGAGATTATCTTGTTTAATTTTTATTTTCACTTTCGTAATAATTGGACTGACCTTTCCGAAGCATGCAGATGCTTATGGAGTGGGGAGTTCAGGAAATTTTACGAATCCTAATTTTCAAGATGTAATTTATGACGAAGTCTACAATCGCTACGAACCAGTTGATTGGAAAGTTCTATCTTCCAGTATGGAGGTTTGGTTGGATCATTCGAATGGATATCCAGACCTCGAAGGGAATCGGAGTTTACATTACCTCCCAGTGACAAGTCCAAGTGGTTCTAATTACTGGTCTGGTTATATGGAATCAGTTAGTAATACGTATAAAAGTGATTATGGACAGGTATTGTATGGAGGCTCTGAGAAAGTTTACTACGTAGGTAATCAACCATTCATAATTGCTTTTAGGGAAAAAGAAGTGATACAAGTGCAGGACTTGATAATATATGGCGTGTCAGGGTTCAGGATTTTGAGTTAAAAGCAGATGGAACATTTGAAAAGAACTATGAGTCTTACTATGCAACTTCTGATAGAAAAACAACTTATGGATATAAACATGGGTTTCATGCACTTGATGGATCTACCAGCCCCAATGTTTCTGGTGGTTATAATCAGTGGATTACAAATTATATTACCATCTATCCAGACCCGGCTCATCCGATTTATTATATAGGAGAAGTTCAGTTTGAAAGATTTTTATCACCTGATAAAACATGGGAAGGATGGATTGATAACTTTTGGATCGGTCCCGCAGACCAGTTTAATTACGCTTTAACTGGGAGTGAGACCAAGAATGCAACGACTGGTTCGTATTATAATCAAACCAAAGTAGCCGATCCCGTTGATATTGCAACTGGTGCGTATACATATAGTCACAAAGACATTAATATCCCAACACGAGGTGGTATCCCGCTTAGTTTTGAACGTTATTACAATTCAACAAACAGGACGGATGGACCGCTAGGCATCGGTTGGGGTCATACGTATGATAGCAATATCACGACCAGGACGGATGGGTCGGTTGATGTCCATTATCCTGACGGCAAAACTGTATATTTTGAGAAGACAGAAACGGGTTTCAAACCAGTAGCAGGGGTTTTTGAAACACTGACTCAGAATAGTGACGGCACGTTTGATCTTAACTTTAAGGACCAAAAGGTTTATCACTATGATAGTCAAGGCCGCTTGGCTTCGATGACAGATAAAAACGGGAATTCACTGACATTAACCTATAACACGGAAAATCAAGTACAAACGGTAACGGGCCCGGCAGGCAGAACATTAAGTTTTACGTATACCACCAACGGAAAAATCGACTCGATTACAGACCCATTATCTCGAACAGTACAATTCGGCTATGACGGAGATGAGCAGTTAACGACGGCTACAAATAAGAGGGGTCATTCGACAACCTATACATACGACATCAATGGAATAACGTCCATTACCGATCCAGAGGGGCATACGTTTATCGAAAATGTCTTTGATCAGCGCTCACGTGTCATCAAACAATATGATGCTAACGGAAGTGTCGCGACCTTCAGGTACGATGATGCTAATCAAAAAACGACGTTTACCGATTACAATGGAAATACGACCATCTATACATTTAACGACCACTACCGTGTCACAAGTAAAACCGATGCCAAAGGAAACAAAGTAACCTTTACCTTTGATAATGACATGAACCAAACGAGCGTAACGGATAAGAATGGCAACACTACCCAGTACACGTTTGACGACCGCAGTAACGTTTTAACCACCACTATGCCGGACACAGATGGTGATACGACAAATGATACGACGGAAATGGTTTACAACACCGATAACACCATTGATTATAAAATCGATGCCAAAGGATATAAAACGGATTACACCTATGATACAAATGGAAATTTAATTGAACAAAAACGAACCAAAGCGGATGGGAGCATTGTTAAAACTTCCTATACTAACAACAGTTACGGCCAATGGTTGACGGTTACGGATACGGAAGGAAATACATCAACATTCACCTATGATTCACATGGAGATCTCGATACAGAAACAGATGCGTTAGGGTTTGTCACTGACTATACCTTTGATAACGCCGGTCGCATGACCGAGAAAGTTAGTCCGAAAGGTAGTCTTTCCGGAGCAGTTAAGGAAAACTGGACCACGCATTTCGTCTACGATGACGAAGATAATTTAATAAAGGTGATCGACCCTAACGATCAGGTAACCACCTATACGTATGATAAAAACAATAAAAAACTCAGTGAAACCGACCCTCTCGGACGTACTACGACCTATAAATATGACGGGAACGGTCGCGTGATTGAAAAAACAATCGAAAAGAGTGCAACAGAGACGCTGACGACAACATATGAAAGGGATCCGAATGGAAACGTCATTCGTATAACCGACCCTAAAGGAAACATAACCCGGAAAGTATATGATGGACTAGATCAGTTAACCGCAGTTGTTAATCCATTGTTGAATGCAACATCATATACATATGATCCAAACGGTAATCAAAAAACGATCAGTGATCAATCCACCGCCACCATTTCTGACGACGTGATCACTAGTTTTTATGTTGATTATGATGTGTATTACAAGCATTCCTTTTATGTGGAAGCTTGGTATAATGATCAATGGAATATCGTTTTTCAAGCTTCAATGGACCAAGATACAAAATGGGTCGATCTTACAGCTGAACAACCGGCTACGAAACTACGTACCAGGTACACGACTACGACGTATGCTGAAACTAGTGCCTATGGAGAGGTAACCAGAGTTAAAACTAAAGACCAAATATATGAACAAGCAACGACCGGTGATCTTAGGTTGGAATACCAAGGAGTAAACCAGGATACGTACAGCGCCCCTTGGAAGCCTGATGAGGTTGTTACCATTACAGAAGGTCCAGTTGTCAAAGAGTTCTTATATGATGAACGGAATCAAAAGTCAAAGACCATTGAGTACATTGACGGCGGAGAACGTTCGAAAAGTTTTGTCTATGATACGCTGGGTAATGTCTTAACAGCTACGGATGGAATAGGTCAAACCACATCTTATCAGTATGATCAGTTTTCACGGTTAACGAAAGTAACCAATCCGAAAGGGAACGTCACTGAATATCAATATGATAATGTTGGAAACCGGACCAAAGTGATCAATGCCAAAGGTAACATCACAACCTATACATATGACGCCGTTAACCAGCAAGTAACGGAAACAGATCCTCTACAAAATACAACTGAATACGAGTATGATGGGAATGGGAATCTTGATATAAAAATAGATTCTAAAGGCCAAATAATAGATTATCAGTATGACCGCCTTGACCAATTAACGAAAAAAGTGTACTCAGACGGTACATCGGTTACTTACACCTATGATGCAGCTGGAAATCGGTTATCCATGTTGGACGGAACTGGTGAAACGGTTTATACGTATACGCACCGGGGTCAATTGGAGAGTGTGACAGACCCTAACGGGCGCGAGGTCAGCTATACGTATGACGATAACGGTAATCTCAAAACGCTTACGTATCCAGATGCGACAACTGTTACCTACGCCTATAACAAAGCCGATCAAATGGTGAGTGTAACCGATTGGAACGGTAAGGTTACTCAAATTGATCCGGACCCACGCGGGCTAACTGACCAAAAAACTCTTCCGAACGGGGTAACAACGAATTATACGTATAACAGCCTTGGAGAAGTGAAAACGATTAAAAGTGCGCTTGACCAAACGGTCCTTAGTGAACGCTCTTATACGTATGATGCCAACGGAAATCGAAAAAGCATGACGGATGGAATATTAGGTGAGACGAGTTATACGTATGATGCTCTCAACCAGCTAACAGATGTTACGTACCCTGACTTGGAGACGATCTCCTATTCCTATGATGCAAACGGGAACCGAAAAAGTCTGACGAATCGTAATGGTACAACCTCCTATACGTATAATGATGCCGATCAATTAACCACGGAAGGGTCTACAGCCTATAGTTATGATGCCAATGGAAATCAGACGGGGAAAGGGACAAATACCTACAGCTACGATAGTGAAAACCGGTTAACCCAGGTCACCATCAAAGAGAACGGTCAAACGATCGACTATACGTATAACGGCGATGGTGAAAAGGTTGCGAAAACAGTCAATGGTGAAATAATTGAATACGTTTATGATCAAGGGTTATCACTATCCAGGTTGTTAGTTGAATATGACGGAACCGGTTCTATTTCAACGAAATACATCTATGGCAAAGAGCTGATCGCCAAAGAGAATGCGGACGGCAGTATTTTCTACTATCTTAACGATGCTCTTGGCAGTACAATCGCCTTAACGGATCGTTTAGGTGATGTGGTTGCTAGGCTCCAATACGATGCATTCGGAAAAATCCGTAGCAAAAGCGGTACCGAAGATACAAATATGCAGTTTACAGGTGAACAACGAGAAGCTGAAGCTGATTTGATTTATCTACGTGCCCGATATTATGATCCAAATACCGGAAGATTCATAACCAAAGATACTTTCAAAGGCTTTAAAGATGACCCTATATCACAAAACAATTACATCTATGCCTATAACAATCCGGTTACACTTATAGATCCAAGTGGACATAGTCCAAAAGAAGGTTCCTCTTCATTATGGTCTGATCTCCTTACCCCAGTTGTTGGATTAGTTAGCTCAAACCATGTAGAAACAGTTGGGAATGGTATCTTAGAAGGAATACCAAAATTAGCTAAATATTCTTGGGCTGTTCCCATTGCTGGGAATGGTATTGGAATAGTCACAGACCATTTTATAGGAGGACAAAGTTGGACATCAGCTTCATTAGATGCAGTGGCTGTTTCAGGAGCAACTGGAGCTACTATGGCTGCATTTGGGGTTTCTACTGGCGGAGCTGGATTTGCATTAGCAGCTATTTATACTAGTGGGAATGTAGTTGTTGAAGGAATTACAGATAAAACCACAGGTCAACATCTTGAGGATTCTGTTGTCAAACCTTTAAAACGTGAAATCAAGGATGTTGGACGTGAGGCTAAGGATATTTATAATAATTACTTTGATTTTTCTAAACGGGAGACTTTCTTTCATTGGCTCTATTAAAAATCCGAAATAAACCTTGGTTAGTGTGTTTACTTTCGATTGATATTGAATTTGAAGGAGGGATGAAATATGCCACAATCATTAGATGCCCAGTTTTATATAATACCATTCCTAGTTATCGCTACATTTGGATTAATATACACACGGAAGGCAGAGTTAAAACCGCATTCAAGAGTAAAATTATACGCATCAGTAGTTGTTCTGTATTTGATGGCTTTTTTGATATTCGGTATGGTATATATAAACGAGAAGTTTTTCGGTAAATTGTCTTTAATTATCTTTGCGATCTGGGTACTTCAAGGATTTTTAATACCTAACTCTTGGATTGATAAAAAGTATTACAAGTGGAAGGAAAGACGCCAAGCAAATAATGAATTGGATAAATCAAAATAAATTTTAGAAGTTACAATATGGATAGAAATATAATTTAACAATAGTATTGATGACCCTGGAATCTATCTGGGGTCATTTCTTGATTTAGCCCTCTCTAAATCTATTAAATACTAATTATTGCGTTGTGAATCGCCATTAAACAATAACTCTTGGACGGAACCTGCCAACCGTCCCCCGTCCGACATGATTGTTCTTCAACAGAAGGAGGCTTTTCTGCAATAAAGCTATTGTAGACAATCTAAAAACGATCTTCAACAATCGGGCCATTTAATGGAGTAACGCCTTGCGAAGTTTTTGGAAATTTGAAATAATTGTTATTGAGCTAAAAATGCATGGCGACAGTCCCACACCTGCCAAAGCATAAATAACTATTCCGATGAGGAGGATTCTTGTGCGTCCACGACCATTATCTATTGAAAATCCAGAGAATGATAGGTATGTTAGTCTTGTGCCAGATGGGGATATTGAAGAAATACTTAGTAAGCAACGAACTAAGACCATTACCTTCTTGAGCAGCATATCAGAGGAGTCAGCAAGGAAGGCGTACGCACCAGGGAAATGGACTTTAAAAGAAGTGATTGGGCATATGGCCGACGCGGAACGTGTAATGTCGTATCGAATGCTTGCCATTGCGCGAAATGAAAGTGCGCCACTCCCAGCAATGGATCAGGATCAATACGTTTCTGCGGCAAACTTCAACAAATTATCCTGGGAGCAGTTACTAGTAGGTTTAGACACGGTACGCTCCAACACGTTAAGTCTTATTTCAACCATTGATGATGCAGCATGGGGTCGTAGTGGAACTGTAATGAACAGCCCGGTTTCGATAGGTACCATTGCATATGGCATTGTCGGGCACGAGTTACACCATTTGAAAGTGATTAGCGATAAGTACTTATAAGTCTTTTTCTAACAATGTACCTTGAACCTATCACGACAACGGGCCGGAGATAGTTGATGGACAAAAATGTTTTAACCTCGAAGAGCAATTATACAACCAGATGTATATTCACAGGCATCTATAGAAAACTAAACCTCTCTATAGATGCCTCCTTTTATGTGTTTAGTCTTCAGCTAAAGAGCGTATTTCTGCAAGAGGAAATACTTTTCTTTTTTATTAGTGATTGATTTTTAAGCATTTCTATTTTGGATCTTTTTAGTATTTAAATGAAAACAAAACGAGGAGAAATTTATGTGCCGAAACATTAGAACATTATTTAATTTCGACCCGCCAGCTTCCGATGAAGAGATTCATGCAGCAGCTATTCAGTACGTTAGAAAGATAACGGGCTATAACAAGCCCTCAAAGGCGAACGAGGAGGCGTTTAATCGTGCAGTCAATGAAGTAGCAATGATTACTAGGAATCTATTGGACACTCTGGAAACCGGTGCAGAACCTCGCAATCGTGAGGTCGAAGCTGAGCGTGCTCGTGTCAGAGCAGCTAAAAGGTTTGGTACAAGTTAGCGAAAAAAACAATTGTTGATATTCCGCAATCGGGCGCTTTTGTTGAAGATTGTTTTTTTACAACTTTTTTATTACGAATTTTACCTGTTAATGTGAGTCGTTTATGAAAATTCAACAACTTTTTTTTGAAACAGCCGCATCTCTGAACGGAAGAATGCGGCTTTAAGTCGCCAAAATTCAACAACTTTATTTTGTATGAACATATGGAAGTTCATTAGCCCTTAATCAGCCTTAATTTGGTTAAATCATAGCCTGATGGCAGAAATTGTAGATTTTTAGCGATGGAAACTTTATTACAATCCTATTAAAATGAAAGGGTTTTCATTCTTTTTTCGAGAATAAGTGACGTGCATCTTATTTTTTAAGGAGGATGAAAATGGAAAAAGTATTAGACGCACAATTGAAGCCGAAAGTCGCGGAATTTTTGAATGGTACGAAAAAGTTGTTTATCAACGGGGAATGGGTACCCTCTGCATCAGGTAAGACGTTTAAGACCTTGAATCCCTCCACAGGTGAAGTCCTTGCAGTCGTAAGTGAGGCAGATAAAGAAGATGTAGATCGCGCGGTGAAGGCTGCACGTAAAGCATTCGACGAAGGTCCATGGTCGAAGATGAGTGCGGCATCCAGAAGTCGTCTGATTTATAAGCTCGCTGATCTAATGGAAGAAAATAAAGAGGAATTGGCACAGTTAGACACGCTCGATAACGGGAAACCAATCCGCGAAACAACCAATGCGGACGTTCCTTTAGCAATCGAACATTTCAGATATTATGCAGGCTGGTCGACAAAAATCGTCGGTCAAACGATCCCTGTAGCAGGAAAGTTTTTCAACTATACTCGACATGAAGCGTTGGGTGTAGTCGGGCAGATTATTCCATGGAACTTCCCACTCCTTATGGCAGCATGGAAGCTCGGTGCTGCACTTGCAAGCGGATGTACAGTCGTATTGAAGCCAGCCGAACAAACACCTTTATCAGCCCTATATCTAGCGGAATTGATGCAAGAAGCAGGGTTCCCGGAAGGTGTCGTCAACGTTATTACAGGTTATGGTGAAACAGCAGGCGGTCCACTTGTTGAACATGAGCAGGTTGATAAAATCGCATTTACAGGGTCAACTGAAGTAGGAAAGTTGATCATGCGAACCGCTTCCGAAGACCTCAAGCGCGTAACACTTGAGCTTGGTGGAAAGTCGCCGAACATTATCCTGCCTGACGCGGATATGTCCAAGGCGATCCCTGGGGCAATGATGGGAATCATGTTCAACCAAGGCCAAGTATGCTGTGCAGGTTCACGTCTTTATATCCAGAAAAAATCGTTTGATAATGTAGTCGCAGATCTTGTTACCCACTCTGAAAAAATCAAGCAAGGGGCAGGACTCGATCCTACTACCGAAATGGGGCCGCTCGTTTCTGAAGAGCAACACAACAGGGTAATGGGCTATATTGAAAAAGGAAAGAGTGAAGGTGCAGAGGTCTTAACAGGTGGAACGAAGCCATATGAACAGGGGTACTTCGTATCACCGACCGTCTTTGCAGATGTAAATGATTCGATGTCAATCGCTAAAGAAGAAATCTTCGGACCTGTTGTAGCGGCAATGCCGTTTGAGGATCTTGATGATGTCATTGATCGTGCAAACCTTTCCAATTACGGACTCGCAGCAGGTGTCTGGACGGAAAATGTACGCAATGCACATTATGTAGCGAACCGCTTAAAGGCTGGTACTGTGTGGGTGAACTGCTATAATGCATTCGATGCGGCATCACCGTTTGGAGGATACAAACAGTCGGGTATCGGTCGGGAAATGGGATCTTATGCACTCGATAACTATACAGAGGTGAAGAGTGTTTGGATAGGCATGGATTAAATCGTTTCGACGAAAACGGGCTAGCTATAATGGCTAGCTCGTTTTTTTTCGTTTAGAAAGTATAGAACTACTTTCTATAGTATGAGGGGCAACTAAGGCAACCGCATGCGATACCTTTAGGAAAAGGCTTGGCGGTCGCCAAGTTTTCTTTAAGTGTGTCCAACGCCAAATAGTCGCTTCGCCTCACTTAACCGCATAATAGTTTTTGCGAACCAGTTTTCGGGAAACGAATACAAAAAGGAAAAGGAGGCTACAAATCGTGAAACGGATTTTTACATTATTAGTATTACTTGGGTTATCTGTTGGTTTAGCAGCTTGTGGCGGCGGTAATGAAGGGGGTTCAGATTCAACAGGGAACGGCAGTACTACAGAAGTTGATGTTGATGCAGCGAAGGCGAGCTTCCAGCAAAGCTGTGCAACCTGTCACGGAAAAAATCTTAGAGGAAATGGGAATGCACCAGCCTTGAATAACATTGGTAAAGATCATTCGAAAGAAGAGATTCTAGCTCAAATTAAAAACGGCGGCGGCCAAATGCCAGCAGGATTGATTGAAGGAGAGGAAGCCGAAAACGTAGCTGCATGGCTAGCTACTATGAAATGAAAATATGAAACAACAATATTCGAGCACTTGCAAAATAAGCATGTGATTAAAAGTGAATCAAATGCTTATCTTTATGTTAAAACTTGTTAAGAATAAACATTAAAGGTTTTTATAATTGGAAATAGAGGTAAAGTAATGATGTATAGTGTTCCTATAATAATCTTGACATTAGGTCTGATATTATTGTTTTTTATACCTAAAAGGCTTTCAATTAAAGAGGTATATAATACTTGGACTGCTATTGCTTTGTTAACTGTGTTGACTGACCTTATAGTAGGGGCTGTTTTTGATAAGTTTGACTTTGCTGGCAGTAAAAAAATACAGCTTTCAGACCTATTCTTCGAAATAACGATAACACCGGTTTATGGAATTATTTTATTATGCTTAATGCCAGAATCCAAAGTCCGGTTTTTGATCACTTCTTTGTTGTGGACGGTAATTGGGATATCGATTGAATGGTTGAATGTAATGGTTGGATATTTAGACTATAAAGGTTGGTCATTGTGGTATTCAATTCCTTTTTATTTTGCAACATGCTACTTTTTAAGGTGGCATTTATGGTTTCTTAGAAGAGGCTAAGTGAAGGATGAATGAAATCAACTTAATAAAGACCCCGTTAAAAAATCAGACCGTCCAACGCTAACAATGATGGACTCGGTCTGATTTTGTTTGTTTATAAGGTATTACCGATGGAATAACACAAGTTCTCCTGCAGGCGAGGTTACTCTGCTCGTGTAATCCTCATAGTTGTTTTCCTCTAAAATTTTCTGGCCGGCTTTTTTCGCTTCGGCATTGTCAGTCGCTTCAAATGATTCTTCATAAATCTTTTCACCGCTTTTATCAAATACAGTGACAATGTACATCTTCATGAGATCACCCTTTCCTGCCTTACTATTCTATTTTAGCATGAAATTATCCTTCATATACTTTTTGAAATCGGACTAAATTAGGTGAAACCTTTTTAAGGGACTATCGTTATATACATTGAGAGGTGAGAAAATCATGAGTTTACATATTGATTCAGTAACAAAAAAATTCGGTAGTTTTACGGCAGTTGATGACGTTTCATTTAATATCCCGGAGGAACAGATTTTTGGCCTTTTAGGAGCAAACGGTGCTGGAAAGACGACGACATTCCGGATGATGATCGGTCTATTGTACCCAACAGAAGGTGCGATAACCTGGAACGGACATTCATTAACGGAAAAAACGTCTCAAGTGATCGGTTATTTGCCAGAAGAGAGAGGGCTTTATCCAAGCCTGAAAGTTTCCGATCAGCTCATCTATTTAGGGCGTTTAAAAGGAATGACTAAACAAGACATTCGGGTCCAAATGAGAAGATGGTTAGATCGATTCAAGGTACCGGAATACGAAAATAAAAAGGTAGAAGAGCTGTCAAAAGGAAATCAGCAGAAAATCCAGTTCATTGCAGCAGTACTACATAAGCCCAAGCTGCTGATTCTCGATGAACCGTTTAGCGGGCTGGACCCAGTTAATGTTGAATTATTGAAGGATGCGGTTGTGGAATTAAAGCAGGAAGGGACAACGATTGTATTTTCCAGTCATCGGATGGAGCATGTTGAAGAGCTTTGTGAGCATCTCTGTATCCTTCATAAAGGAAAGCCGGTCGTACATGGCTCGTTAAAGGATGTCAAGCGTTCATTCGGGAAAAAGAATGTGACCGTTTATGCGGATTTTGACCTCGACCACTTGAGGGACACATCAGGGGTTATACGATTTAAAGAAGTTACCGAAGGCGTTCATCTTCAAGTTGAAGATGAGGGTGTGTCACAAAAAATATTCGACATGATCAGCGGAAAAGGATTCGTGCGTAAGTTTGAGCTTGAAGAACCATCGTTAAACGATATTTTCATTGAAAAAGTAGGTGCTTCATATGAGTAAATTACTTACCGTCTTAGTGCATACGTACAAAAGCCGCTTAAAAACCAAGGCGTTCATCATAACAACGGCGATTTCATTACTATTAGTAGTTGGATTGACGAACATGCAGACGATCATGGGATACTTTGAAGGTGATGAGCAACGTACTGTAGCTGTGCTCGATAAAAGCGGGGAGCTTTATGAACCATTTGCTCAGCAGTTTGCGGTTACAAAATCAGAGGATACGAAGATTGTTCAGACAGATCAAAGTGAACAGGAGCTGGCTGCGAGTGTTCAAGATGGAGAGTATGACGGTATGCTTGTTCTGCAAATGAATGAACAAAACGTGCCTAATGCTACCTTCAAGGCGGAAACAGTATCGAGCTCGGACTGGATTGGTGCACTCGAGCGTTCCCTCCAGCAAACCAAAGTGGTCATTGCTACAAAAAAATTAGGTGTCGATCCTGCGGAAGTAGTAAAAATTTATGAACCTGTTCAATTTGAAAAGGTTGCCTTGAAGGAAAGTGCAAAAACGGAGGAAGAGCTCAATCAGGCTCGTTCAGTCGTTTATGTGCTGCTCTTTTTAATCTATTTTTCCGTTATATTTTATGGAAGTATGATTGCCACAGAGGTTGCGACAGAAAAGTCGTCCAGGGTGATGGAAATCTTAATTTCGAGTGTCTCACCTGTCAAGCAGATGTTCGGGAAAATCTTCGGGATTGCCTTCTTGGGTCTGACACAGTTCATACTGATTTTCCTTGTTGCATTTATTTCTGTTAAAAGTGCTCCTGAAAGTGAATCTGGCGGGTCCATGAACAATTTTTCAGACTTCATTCAGCTTGATCAACTTCCGTTTTCAATTATCATTTATGCTCTCGTATTTTTCTTTTTAGGGTTCATGCTTTATGCGACACTGCTTGCAATGCTCGGCTCACTTGTAAACAAGGTTGAGGAAGCGAACCAGGTGATCACGCCAGTCATGTTGATTATCGTTATTGCGTTCATGATTGCGATGTCTGGACTTGGCACACCAGATGCAACCTTTGTAACAGTTACATCCTACATTCCATTTTTTACTCCGATGATCATGTTTTTACGAGCAGGGATGTTGAATATTCCGTTATGGGAAGTGTTGCTCGGCATTACCATCCTGATTGCGAGCATCGGACTGTTTGCAGTCATTGCGGCAAAGGTTTATCGTGGCGGGGTACTGATGTACGGCAGTGCAACCTCGCTTAAGAATTTGAAAAAAGCATTAGCCTTATCGAAAAAGTAACGGAACATCAACTGACTCGGATTTTCTACCGGGTCAGTTTTTTTACACTTAGAAATTACAACGTTTTCAGGTCTTTTTTACTATTCGTGGTTGAATTAATTGCATTCGTGGTCGAAATATCGTGCTCCGTGGTTGAAAAAATTCAATTCGTGGTTGATATATCAGAATTCGTAGTCGATTTAGTTTCTGTGGAAAAGGTGAAAGCTAATAAATTCCCCAGAAATGCATCAAAACTCACACGAAATTTGATTTTCCACTAAAAATACGTCCAGAAAAGATGAATTTTAGCGGAAACATTCAGGGATCACTCCATTTTTCTTGAAATCGTCCAATAATGATTCACTCTAAAATGCTCTGTAAAAAACAACGAACAAACGCTCGTATCAATATGATAAAATGGAAGTAACCATTTATCGAAAGGGTGAGTGCAGAACAATGACCTCGATTCGATTTTTACATACAGCAGATTTACATATCGATACCCCATTTAAAGGCCTCGGCTATCTTCCAGAAACGGTTTTAGAAAAAGTGAAAAAGAGCACGTTTGTATCGTTTCAACATATTGTCAGCAAAGCGATTTCAGAGAACGTAGATTTTGTCGTCATTGCAGGAGATTTATACGATGGGGCAAACCGTAGTCTAACAGCGCAAATGTTTTTAAAAAAAGAATTTCAAAGGCTGGCAGATTACGCCATTCAAGTGTATGCCATCCACGGAAACCATGATCACCTCTCAGGCGAATGGGCTCAGATAACGTGGCCAGGAAACGTTCATTATTTTAGTGGGGAAGTGCCAGAAATGCTTCCCTATAAAAAAGAGGGTAAGGTCCTTGCTCACATATATGGGTACAGCTATCCAAAGCGCGCTGTGACTGAAAATATTTCTACTCAATACGCAAAGGTGGAAGGCGCTCCATATCATATTGCACTTTTGCACGGAACAGCAGGTGGATCGACTGAGCATGCAAATTATGCACCATTTATCGTAAATGAGCTGAATCGAAAGCCATTTGATTATTGGGCGCTGGGTCACATCCACAAAAGAACTGTCCTGAATCAAGACCCATATATCGCTTATCCTGGAAACATCCAAGGGTTGAACCCGAAGGAAACCGGAGTAAAGGGCTGTTACCTTGTCGAATTGTCAGACCATAATACGACAGTTGATTTCGTTGAATCTGCTCCATCATTGTGGGAGGAACTTGAACTGCAAATTGACGACATTACCGAAATCGATCAACTCATCCAACGCATCCAACAGGGAAAGGAGATTCTGCGGGCTACTGGCAAGAATACGATAGTTACCGTAAAGCTTTTAGGGTCCAGCGAGATCATAGACTTATTAATCAAAGGAAAAACCATCGAGGAACTTATCCAACTCCTTCAGGATGGAGAAGATGAAGAAAACGTCTTTGTTTGGATACATCGGATTAAACTGCCAAAGGAAGGCTTGCAGCTTGCTCACGTATCTGAATCGCATTTTATCAATGAAATCGTTTCAGTTCTTGAGACCACGGACAATTTGGATGAAATACTTGAGCCATTATGGAAACACCGTAAAGCGAAGAAATTTTTAACCGAGGAAGAGCTTGATGAACAGGAGATTTTAGAAGAGGCAAGACAATTGTTACTCGATTCGATGATCCACACGTAAGAAAGGAGGGGCGATGATATGAAAATAAAAGAGTTGTATATTTACGGGTTCGGCCGATTTGAAAATGAACGGTTCTCATTCGATAAGCCACAAATACAAGTGATATACGGTAAGAATGAATCCGGAAAGTCTACAATACTCGCATACATTGAATACATGCTATTCGGTTTTCCAAAACGTAGTGAGAAACGTCTTCGTTATGAACCGAAGACGACACAGGCTTACGGTGGAAAAATGATGCTCGAAACGGAAAAGTACGGATTAATTACGATTGAGCGAAAAGGGGACCGTACCGTTCATATCGTACTAGAGGATGGAACTCATGAAGATGAGTCGCTTTTGAAACAAATCCTTCCAGAAGTGAACCAGCTTACATACCTGGATATTTTTTCGTTTAACCTGGATGGTTTACAACGAATCGATCAGATTAAATCGGAGGAGCTTGGCAATTATTTGTTCAATGCTGCAATGACCGGTGCACAAGAGTTGAATCGAATATCAACTTATTTGGAAGAACAGCAAAGTCAATTGTTTAAACCGAACGGAAAGAACCCGGTTTTAAATCAAAAATTGGCTCAATTGATCGAGCAGGACCGCAATCTTCAAGGCTGGGTAAAAAAACTTGATGAATATAATCGAATTAAGACAGAGCTTGGTCTTGAACAAAGCAATCTAAAAGAGCAGGAACAAAGTCACCGTGAACTCGAATGCAAACGAAAGGAGCTTGTCGAGATTCAGTCGGTGGCTCCCCTTATCGTGCAAAAGGTTACACTTCAGAATCAGCTGGACAACCACCCGAATGCAATACCGTTTCCTGAGAACGGCCTCGATCGATTTCGAAACTGGCAGGAACGAAAAGTTGAAGCAGAGGGCGAATGGAATCATCTTCAAGAATTGAAGGACCGGAAATTGAATTCCTTAAAGGAGCTCGTTATCGATGAAGCGCTTTTAGTACAAGCTGATGAAATTGAACACTTCGAAAAGTCGTATCAGCAATATAAAGTAAGAAAATCCGATTACCAAAGATTAAAACAGCGAATTGCACACATCGAGGAGGAAGTTGAGACAGAGAAAAACGAACTGGGTGAAAACTGGACCAACGATCGAATCTCAGCAGCACAGACTGACATTGTTGCCAAGCAGCAGATCAAACAACAGATCAAAGAATTTGACGATCTTCAATATGAACAAAAAACGATTGATGCCGATTTACAGCGTGCAAAGGATTCCATTGAAGAAAGGGAAAGGCAGCTGGAAATGGTCGATGGTCAACTGGTATCCGATGAGAAAAAGCGTTCTTATGAGGAAAAGCTAAATCAGATAACTGTCCAGTCTCCAAGTCAATTAAAACAGCACTTAGATACATTAAAACAAGTAAGAGCTTCCTCTAAAAAGAGCTTTATCAACCCAATCCTCACCGTTGCGATGGTTGTAATTGGTTTAATCCTTGTGAGCATATGGCTTTACCGCGGCGATGTGATCGAAGGAATCATTCTCGGTGTCACACTCGTCGGTTCAGGTATTGCTTTGTATCGTAAAAACAGCAGCGATGAAACCAATGAGCTGGATGAACAAATTCGTGACCTTGAAGCGAAGCTCTCTAATTTTGAAAGTGAGAACGTTAAATATCAGGGGGAAGAGATAGATGTGATTCAAAAATTGTTAGAAAAGCAGCAACACCTTAGCTTTCGTAAGCAACAGCTGATCGAGGAATCTACTCAACTAGAAAGACGGTATCAGGACATTGCTGCCAAATATGATGCCTGGGAGGTTCAATTTCACAAAAAAAGCGAAATATTGAATAACTGGAGAGAGCGATTCTTTATTCCTGCTTCTGTTTCGAATGAAATGGTACTTGAGGTGCTTGAACGGGTTGAACAATTGAAAAAACGCATAAATGATCTCGAAAAACTTATTCAAGAAGCTCAAGGGATACGTACCGGACTTGAACGTTTTGAAAAGGATGCTAATAGATTGGCACAACTTGCTGGCATTCAAGAGGAAGGCATCGAGTCGGTTGTCACACGTTTAGTCTTACTTTTAAAAGCGGAAAAGATAAAAAGCGAACAAAAACAGCGGATTCAAACTGATATTCATGCATTATCGGAACAGCAAGCAGGAATTCAAAAAAAGGTTCAGCACTATGAACAAGAATGTAACGCGCTTTTTGAAAAGGCAGAAGTATCTAGCGAAGAGTCGTTTTGGGCAAAAGGAAAAGTATTTGATAGCTATCAGTCCCTTAAGGAGCAACTGCGGTTGACAGAATCACAGCTTTATATTACCGGATTACAGCATAAAATTCCTTTTTACATGGAACGAGTCAATGAACTTTCAGAACTAGAGCAAAAAATCGAGGAAACAGGTACAAAGATGAACGAGTTAGACGAAGCAATCGAGTCAGGGCGTACTTCATGTGCCCGACTGCGGGCACATCTGACCCATTTAGAGGAAGATGGCTCTTATTCCGATTTAATGCACAAGATCCAAGTGGCAAAGAGTGAGTTTCATGATCAGGCGAAAAAGTGGGCGGTTTATCGTACTGCCGACTATCTATTAAATCAAGCTAAACAAAACTATCAATCCAAGAGACAGCCAGGAGTCCTTAAGAGCGCAGAGGAATATTTTCGAAGGCTGACAGATGGGGAATATATAAAGCTGATTGCTCCAAAAAGTGAAGAAAGCTTTTGGATTGAACGGAACGACACCATTCTATTTCGACCTGATGAATTAAGTCGTGCTACTGCTGAACAATTGTATTTAGCACTTCGGTTTGCCCTTGCAAAGGAGTATGACAGTAACAAATCGTTTCCATTCATTATGGATGATATTTTAGTCAATTTTGATGAGTTGAGACGGAAAAGAGCGGTTGAGTTGATCAAGTCAATCGCAGAAGATCGACAGGTTATTTATTTTACGTGCGATCGATTGACAGCACGTGCAATGGCAGACGAACCGATCCTATTAGAGTCGGTGTCGTCTAACCCACTACCTATTCTCCGATAAACAGAGGTAAGTAAGGAGGCGAGAAGACATGTCAGAGTACACAATTTATATCGTAGAGGATGAGGAGCATCTTGTATCCGTTTTAAAAGCATACCTTGAAAAAGAAGGCTGGCTAGTCAAGGTATTCCATGATGGAGAAACTGCGTTGAGGCATGTGGACGACCGGCCCCATCTTTGGGTGCTTGATATCATGCTTCCGGGCGTTGATGGGTATGAAATATTAAAAACGATTCGAAGTAAAACGGATACACCTGTCATCTTCACGTCAGCAAGAGACCAGGACCTCGACCGTATTATCGGTTTAGAGCTCGGTAGTGACGACTATCTTTCCAAGCCATTTTTACCGAAAGAGCTGGTCATACGGGTTCGTAAGCTACTTGAACGGGTTTATGAAGGACCGAAAACTAAGCTCCAGGTGCGTTCAGTTAACGGATATCAAATCCACCCCATTACTCGTAAAATTTCTCTGGGCGATGAATTAATTGAGTTGACGGCAAAGGAATTGGATGTAGTCTTGTTTTTAACCGAGCATGTGGATGAAATCAAATCGAGGAGAGATATTCTTGAAGGTGTGTGGGGGTCGGATTATTTCGGCTCCGAACGAGCGGTCGATGATGTAATTCGTCGAATTCGCAAGAAGATGCCGCGGTTGAACCTTGAAACTTTATACGGCGGCGGGTATAGGATTGTGTCGTCATGAGACGTCTAGACTTGGCTCAGCGTATTTGGCTTTCCTTCTTTTTACTCGTATTCGTCGTCGGTTTGTTCGTCGTCATCATTTACCCGTTATCAATCAGGGAAACATTGACAGATGAGTCTTACAGGATGATTGAAGAGCAACAGGAACGGATTATAAAAGGTCCGACCAGTCCAGAAGAGGAGCTGCCGCAATCTGACCTGAACTTTATCGAACGTCGTGAAGCAGTCCGTTCGGTCGGGCATTTGCTGTTAGGCAATCAATCGTATGTTCTCGAAGGTGACTTTGTTCCTGAAAAAGTTGCAAATACGATTTGGAGAAAAGCGATTTCACAGCATGAAAATAAGGACCGATACCAACTCGATTATCGAGGTGCCTCACTCTTTTATGTGATTCAGAAGATTGAATTGGATGGAAATGCGGCTTTTGTCGTTTCCTATATGTGGGATACGTATCGCAATCAGCTCGTTCAACAGCTATGGCAGCGGTTAATCTGGATATTCGCATTTGGTATTTTAATCAGTATCATTCCTGCAATGTGGTTGTCAGGATATCTACGAAAACCGTTAAAAGCACTCGGTGAAAGATTCGAACAGATTGGAAGCCGGAACTGGCAGGAATCCTTCCGTTGGACAGAGGATCAAGACTTTCAGAAGCTTTCTGTACAGTTTGAGCGTATGCGTCAAAATTTAATTCGGAATGATGAATCTCAGAAACGGTTCATTCAGCATGCTTCACATGAGCTGAAAACACCGATCATGACGATTAAAAGCTACGCCCAGTCTGTAAAAGACGGTGTTATGCCTGAAAAGGACCTTGATGGAATGATGGATATTATCATCAATCAATCAGACCGGATGGAAGAGCGTGTAAAGGATATGCTTTACTTTTCAAAGCTTGATACGTTAATCGATTATGAACCCCAAAAAACAATCATACATTTTGGACAGCTTGCAGAAGAGGTTGTGGAGCGTTTTTGGTATCAACGTGATGACTTGAATATTCGGATTTCAGGAAAAGAGGTAACGTTCCAAGGTGATCGTGACCAATGGGAGGTCGTTCTCGAAAATCTAATACAAAATGCAAACCGGTATGCTGAATCCTACATTACAATTTCTGCTGAAAAGATCGATGATAAAACGTTTATCATAGTTAAAAACGATGGAGAGACGATTCCAGAGCAGGACCTTGAGCGAATTTTCAAGCCGTTTCAAAAAAGCCAGAGAGGTCAATTTGGTTTAGGACTAGCTATTGTAAAACGGGTCGTTGAACTTCATAATGGTACTGTAGAGCTTTTGAACCATACGGACGGTGTAACAATAAAAATTATCGTATAGAACTTGTGCGGAATTGGATTAGAAGGATGATTGGATGAAACATAGAGAAAAAAGAAAGATCGGACCATTACTTCTGCTAATGATCAATCTTTTTATCATCATGTTAGGAATCGGCCTTGTCATACCGATTTTACCTTATTATGTAGAAGCGTTTAATGCAACAGGAAGAGATCTCGGTTTTCTCGTAGGAGTGTTTGCGTTCATGCAATTTTTGCTTGCACCCGTGTGGGGGAGATTATCGGATCGAATCGGTAGAAAGCCGTTGATTACACTAGGGATGTTTGGATTTGCAGCAGCCGAATTCATATTTGCTTTCTCAACAGAGTTGTGGATGCTTTATGCTTCCAGAATTTTGGCAGGAACGTTCGGGTCTGCAATTATGCCGACAGCCATGGCTTACGTTGCAGATGTTACCGATGAGAAAGGCCGGAGCCAAGGAATGGGACTGCTAGGAGCATCAATGGCACTTGGCATTGTGATTGGACCAGGTGTCGGGGGGTGGCTGGCGGAACAAGATTTATCTTTACCGTTTTTAGTTGCCGGAATTGCGGGAACGGTAGCCGCTATCGTTTCGATATTCATGCTGAAAGAAACTGTCTCTCAAGAAGCGAAGGAAGCGGCGAAAAATGCGGAAAAGCTTAACCACCTGACACGAATGTGGAGAGCACTGACCGGACCTGTAGGATTTTTATTAGTACTTGTTTTTGTAATGAGCTTTGCGCTCGCAAACTTCACCTCGATTTTCGGGTTTTATGCGTTGAAGCGTTATGACTATGATCCGAGTGAAGTCGGAATTATTGTTGCAGTAACGGGAGTGATTGGTGCTGTTGCGCAGGGAACGTTGGTTGGCAAACTAACGAAGCGATTCGGCGATGAGCGAGTTGTGACAGGGTCATTACTGTTAAGTGCAATTGGCTTTGTCCTTATGGTGTTTGCGTTTAATTTTGCGACTGTAATGCTTACAGTATCAATTTTCTTTCTTGGGAATTCGATCTTGAGGCCTGCGCTCAATTCCTTTATATCAAAAATGGCCGGGAATGAGCAGGGAGCCATCATGGGATTGAACAATTCATTTTTGAGTCTTGGAAATGCAGCAGGGCCTGTACTTGCAGGTTTACTATTCGAGGTTAATATTCATATTCCGTATTTACTTGGAGCTGCTTTGTTATTAGCCGCTCTTGTAGCGGTGAAAATTTGGGAAACGAAGCGACATCCTAGAGCTGTAGACAGCCATTCATAAAAAACCAATAATAATTTCTTAACGTGTAAAAAGGAGGGGACAGGTTTGAAAAAAGGAATCGAGAACTACCAGGTTGGTGATCTTTTTGATCAATTTTTACTCATAAAGTCGGTGTCGAAAGGGGTTACCAGTACAGGGAAACCATTTTTGACCATCATGCTTCAGGACCATACTGGTGATATTGAATCAAAGCTATGGGATTCATCGGCTGAGGATGAAAAGGCATACGTACCAGAGCAGATCGTAAAGGTAATAGGGGATATTACGAGTTATCGTGGAAAGGCACAACTGAAAATAAAACAAATTCGCCCGGTTACCGAGCAAGATGGCGTAAGTGTCGATGAGTTTGTAGAGACAGCACCAATTCCTCAGGATGAAATGATCGATGTGATCACACAGGCGATTTTTGAGATGGAAAATCCGAACATACAACGGATTACGAGGCACCTTGTTAAGAAACACCAAAAGGCGTTTTTGGAATTTCCAGCAGCAACGAAAAACCATCATGAGTTTGTTTCAGGATTAGCGTTCCATGTTGTATCGATGCTTCGACTGGCAAAGTCGATTGCGGAGCTTTATCCTTCACTGGATACCGATTTACTCTATGCAGGGGTCATTTTACATGACCTTGGGAAGACGAGTGAACTTTCCGGTCCTGTTGCTCCGAATTATACGATGGAAGGGAATTTGCTTGGACATATCTCGATCATGTTTGGTGAGATAGGAGATGCGGCCCGTGAGCTTGGTATCGATAGCGAAGAAGTCATCATTTTACAACACATGGTCTTGAGCCATCACTCAAAGGCGGAATGGGGGAGTCCAAAACCACCTTTGGTATGTGAAGCAGAAATTTTACATTACATCGATAATATTGATGCGAAAATGAATATGATGGATCGTGCCTTAAGTAAAGTGCAACCAGGAGAGTTTACTGATCGAATTTTCCCACTTGAAAATCGCAGTTTTTATAAGCCAGCTTTTGAACAAAAGGAACCAGCTGCAAGTAAATCGTAAAAACGTTCAGCAATTGAACTCTATTTTTGACACGATCAGGTAGTAGTCATAATCGATTGTAATCCTTCATATCTTTGTAGTAATGAAGCTTGTCTACAAAGGAGGATGTTTCGATGCGTCGATTATATGTCGTTGCCACGGTCGTGTTGTTTTTTGTTCTGCTTCAATGGACAGGGGTATATGGAGAAGTAGCACCAATTTTAACAGCAGTCCCTTGGTGGGTGTTTTTCGTAATTGCAGCTATTGGCTATTGCGCATATAGAGTCTGGTATCATTCGATGGAGGACCGGAAGCTGGACCATGTACACATTGAAGAGGAAGGGAAAGTGTATATGAACCGCTTAGAGGAAGAGAAGAAACGTCGAAAACAAGCATCTGGCGAATAAGTTTGAACAAGAAAACCTGAGTGGAGACCGCAGCCTCACTCAGGTTTTTGTTGTTATATAAGGGAGCGCCAAGGTGCTCGAGGGCGCTGAAACTCTTATTTATTCTTTGGTTGTGTTTCCTTTGTTTTAAATAGATCCTTATATTGTTCTGCTTTAACGTCAATATCTGCCTCATCCATGATTTTTTGAATTGGGTTTTCAGGATTCTTTTGTGCCTTTTCCTGTGCCTTTTTCTGGAGAAGTGCCTTCTTGATTTGATATTCTGCTTCTTCGTACTTTTGTGTCTTTTGTTCTAGCACTTCAATGATATGATAACCGAATTGAGACTTGACAGGCTTGGAAATCTTATTAGGTTCAAGTGAGAACGCAACCTTATCAAATTCTGGAACCATCTTTCCTCTTGGGAAAAAGCCTAGGTCTCCGCCTTTATCCTTTGAGCCAGGATCTTTTGAATATTCCTTTGCAAGCTCAGCGAAATCGCCACCATTCTCGAGCTTTTCAACTACCTCTTTCGCTGTCTTTTCATCATCTACAAGGATGTGACGTGCTTTAACTTCCTTTACCTTGTATTCTTCTTCGTAAAGCTTTTTCATTTCTTCTTCCGTTACTTCAATACCATCCGTTTGAGCTTTAAAGAAAACAAGGTTACGCTTTACAACTTCCTTTAGCTCTTTTTCGCCTTTAATACCGCTTTGCTCTAAGGCTTTCTTAAACTCGTCTTCGCCTCCGAACTGCTGCTTAAGGTAATCAATTTCTTTATCAAGCTCCTTCTTACTTACTTCATATTTTTCAGAAAGAACCTTGTATTGAACGAGGTCTTTTAAAATTTGTTCTGATTGCGGTTGTTTTGTTAGTTCATTATAAAAATCCTCTTTTGTAACGTCACCAGCACTTGTTTCGACAAGTACTTTGCTATCAGCTGCAGCATCACCGTTATCGTTGCATGCTGTTAGTCCAAAGATCGTTGTTGCTGCAACAAGGGAAAGAATCCACTTTTTCATCGACAAACACTCCTATGAAGTATAAATTTTTTCACTGTTCTACTATAGCATATCCCTATATGAAAAATACACCGTGGGTCCAAATATGAGAAAAAATACACATTTAATGGAATTCACCTGTGCATACGCCCGTTTTTTCAAAAGTAGGGCATTTGTCTAGTCAAGATAGTCATTAGACTTATACACTATAGTGTATCACTAAAGGAGGGATTGCAATGGGTTACGGATATGGCGCCGGTTTCGCGTTAATCGTGGTACTGTTCCTTTTGTTAATCATCGTTGGAGCAAGCTACGTTTCTTAAATTCATGAATTTTTTTAGGATTGAGGATAGCCGCCTATGCCCCGTACAAATATAGTGCATAGGATAACGTAACACCGGGATAGGGGGTGGCATTATGGGTGGATACGGATATGGAAGAGGATTCGCGTTAATTGTTGTTTTGTTCATCCTTTTGATTATCGTAGGCGCAGCTTGGGTGTGCTAGTACAATAATCTCGGTATGATAAGAAGAGGCTAGCTTATGCGGAGAGTTTGATCTCTGCTAAGCTCAGCCTCTTTTAAGTTTACATATAAGTAATTTTCCGATAATCGAGAGTTTTCTTTATTAAATTTTAGAATAAGATAGAACAAAGATTGTCTTTGAACATAGACCTTAGTCCTGTTTTACGTTTGCAGACGCTACTCTGTGGGTAATAATGATAATTATAATGCGGGTTCAAAAAGAGAGCCGAGATTTCTGAAGTTCAACTAAGTACGTTACGTCCTGTAACAACGTTGAACTGACTCACATCCTGTGAGCCCGAGGCACGAAAGTCTCGAGGACCGAAGCGACGAGCGTTAGTTAGATATGAGCTACGAGTTGTACCGAGGAATCTTACATCCAAGGTTACACTTGTAGACGCAGGTACATATGCTCTTACTTTGGAACCGGAGAGACCGAGTAACGAAGAAATTCGACAGCTATTTTTACCGGACTTTTTGAACATCATTTATAATGCGTATAGAACTTCAACATACGAACTAACTAGCAAAATAGTAATCATGATATTAATCCACCTGAAAACATTAACTTGCCGTTCAACAGGAATGTTTTTTTCAATACATAGACGATTTGTCAGTGAATTGAACACGAAAAGGATTAGGCATGCGAATAAAATATAATAGATAGCAATTGTTGTCATGTCTGGAACCTCCGAAATAAGAGATTGTATATTTAACATACCAGAATTTTAGATAAATGAACAGTAACAACCATTGTAGGTTTGGGACAGGAGGGGATACACTTGAAAAACAAATGGAAATCAGCCTTTTTCATATTGCTTGTTATCATGGTAATTGTACCTATCATCGTTGTGTCTCTTATCTTTTTTGATGACGGCTACAATAACGGTTCAACTAATTTTGGACCAATTGAAGGAGAACCGATTTTTACGATCGAGTCATCAAAGGAACAATTGAATTATTTAATAAAAGAACAATTAGTGAAACTGAAATCCGGGTCTACAAAGTTTAATTATGATGTCCGATTACGTGATAAAGTAACGGTTAATGGATATTTTACGTTTTTTTCAGACCAGATCGAGTTCTCTATGGACTTTGAACCTGAAGTCCTTGAAAATGGAAATCTGTTATTAAAAGAAGAATCGATTCGATTGGGTGCCCTGAGTTTACCTGGTGATAAAATACTGGAATTCATAAAAGGGAGCACAGATTTACCGGAATGGGTCGAGATTGATGATAATAAAGAAACCATTCTTGTAAAGCTGACGGAAATTGAGCTTCGGGATCATCTCTTCCTAAAAGCAGAGTCCTTTGATCTGGAGAATGATGAAATTCGGTTTAAGATGTATTATAAAACCCCACAATAACAAGGGTGCGTTGCGAAGGGGCTGGATAGGACGTCATGAGAGGAAGATGTTCCTTCCAGAGTTTTTATATCCTATATTTTGGAAAATCCACGATATATCCTTAAAATTCCCGATAAAAGAGTTTATGCCCCACTTCAAAGGTATTACCTTCGAAGTGGGGCATCCCCATTTACTACACATTAAACTGTTCTTCTTACGATGATTTGAAAGCCGCTGTCGCCATCCTCAAGGTAAGAATCTTTTGGAGAGTTCCATAAGTGCTGGATGTATATCATATCTTTCAAACTAAGGAAAATATTCAATGTCGATACGATCGCGAATAAATGCAAAAATTGTGGAAGGAATAACGGACCGATTAAAGCGGCTGCTGTAATAAGGAATAATGGCATGGATATAGAAGTTAAGGCCACTCTTCTTGAAATTACGCCAGGTATCCGACAATAGAAAGTCAAGCGGTTATCCCCGAAAGAAACACTTGCTCTTTTACCACTTACCCAAATCGGTACACAATGCAAAATCACATGCATAGGTAATACAATCAGTGCAGCCAACAATACCGGTATCATTCCTGTTTGTATATAGTGTGTTTCTGGTTGATACATGCTAAACGACATAAAATAAACGATAAAGTACGTGAGGCTAAAAAGCGATGATATGAACCATAAACGTAACTTACCGTAATCTCTAATTAAATTTATTGATTTAAAGCAATTCATGATGTGATCACCTTCTTTGAGAAAACTTGGCTAACGTACAGCATTGCGCTGGCGGTGCTCAGTTGACCTTACACTTGAGAAAGTATTTGTTTACTTTCTTAATGCGTGAATAATGAGTTAATCGTGTATGGAAAAGGTGAAGCACCTAACGAAATCAAAACCACGTAAATACATTACGATGATTTTTTCAAAAAATCAATAGTTTTTTTATTTTTTTTATGAATGTTTTCAGATGATATACAAACAGGTAAAATAATAAAGTAGGATCCCGTGTTTCATGCAATTATTTTAGGTGCCGAACAGGAAGTGGTTTATGTGGAAGAAAGTGAGAAGGAAAATGTGAAACGTCTTGAATTTTACCAGCGAATGCTAGGTGAAACAGTAGATGCGGAGCGTTATCCTTGGTTTCGGTTAGTAATGGAAATTAACTTAAGTGAAGATGAAGTAACAGAGGTTTTCAATCTTTTCAATATACTAGGAAAGCAAAAAGAGGAACTGAGAGAAGCCGGATTGTTGGACCTGACTCCTCTATTGCTTCATTTCGTGGGGATGTTAAATGCTAAGCTCGATCCTCTAATAACAGCAAAATCACTACACCATCAGGGGCATTTTCAAGAGTTAAACAATGATTTGATCCGATTACTGAAAAAATATCCTTCAAATCCTATGGAGTAGGTATTTTTTCAGGCTCCGTATTTTTCACCGCCGGTAAAAGCTGTCCGTCGATTTCAGTAAACTCATTGTCGATTTTCTCTACAGTCGTATCGAGGATTGACATGAAATCATTACCGTAAACACTTCTAATAACAGCCATAATTTCATCAAATTCAGGAAACTTCCCATATAGATCACGGATTTTTAGTGATGCCCCAAAGATTCCATAGCCCTCAGGATTGTACTCTTCGATTGTTTTTAAAAGCAGATCTCGACCTTCTTCGGTTAGCTTTACATATGTGTTTCGCTTGTCGTTCTCTTTTTTTGAAAAAGTCAGGTATCCCTGTTCTTCAAGCTTTTTAGAGAAGTTAAAAGCGGTAGATACGTGCATCACACCGAACTTGGAGATATCGGAAATTGAAGCTCCTTCCAAATGGAAAGCAATCCAGAGGATATGGTGTTCATTGATGTTTAGACCAAATGGCTTGATCCAGCCCTGCCAGTCCTTTTCGACGCATTTCCACATGGCTTTGCTAATCTGGGCGACCTTATGGCTGAACATCATTGCTTCTTTCATTGAAAAATCTCTCTCATTTTCCATAATGAACCTCCATTCTCCTTCTAATTATGACAGTAAATGATGGGATTATAAAGATATATATCCAAGAATTCACAACTTTTTACCGTTGCGTGTTTCGTTGAATAAACTTTGATTAAAGTTCTAACCAATTGTTTTATCGACAAAAAAGGACAAGGTTTGAATGTGTTTCTTAAATTTTCATTAGCTTATCGTCAACCAGACAATAAGTATCGTGAAGGAAATGAGGGTGTGTAAATTAGTTATGATTGGGTTCATTTGAAACCATTTCAGCTTCCTCGTTTTTGCACGTGTATTATTTAGAAGAATGACAAAATTACGTATAATGAACAGTCCCAATAATGCTGTTAATAACCCCATAATTGTTTCTCCGCTTTCAAAAAACGCAAGCGATAGTAGCAACAACCAAACATTCATGATCACCCCTGCAAATGGCTCGAATCCATCTCCCAACATTCCGTGCATGATCCACCGATCACGTTCATCCCATAGTTCCTTCCGTTCGGTCTGTTTCAAGGAATAACTTAAATGGCCAGTTTGCAACGCCATCGTTACGATCAGCACTAGAATATAAAGAACACCAAATAAAGTTGCAACTAATGTGATTTCGCTTTGAACATTCCTTACTAAAAGGAGATGGACCGGTAAAAACAATGTAAAAATAAAGGCAAGCCATAAATGTAAAAGAGCATTCTCATTCCGCTGTACCAAAAATCTAAAGCTGAAAAACAAAGCTAAGTAAAGAAGTAGTCCAATCCAAGCGAGTAATAATTCAATGTTTAACACACAAAAAATCCCTTCAAAGTAAATTCCTATTATAGAAAAGGGTTCTATTGTTTTACGACAAATCCTGCAAAATAAGAAATTTAAAAGGGTCGACCAACGAGGCCGACCCTAAATCCGTTTTCAATGCATTATTTTTTTTCAGGTGTTTTTACTTCTTCCTGGAGTTCAGTTACTGTACCATTGATCGTCTCAACATCTGTTTTGATGTTTTCGATGTTTGGTTCAATATCCTTTCTCCAGGTTTGAATATCCTCCTTCAAGTCTGTTGCCACTTCCTTAAAGGCTTCAACACCTTCTTTAGAAACCTGGACAATTTGTTCCTTTAAGCTGATTCCTTCTTGCCTTACATCAAGCAATGATTGTCTCAGCTTATTCGTTGAATCCTTTAAATCAACGCGGAGCTCTTTGCCTGATTTCGGTGTTGACAATAGTGTTACAGCTGCAGTAATCACACTTCCGACCGCAAAACCGATCAGTACAGATTTTTGTTCTTTTTTCATGTAAATTTCTCCCTTCTTCCTCTATCTTACCTGACAGACTGCCCTTGAGGGGGCTCCGTCCAAATAAGATAAGTATGTAGTTAATCAATTCGTGAATCCTTGCTTAAAACCTTTAGAAATCGTTCGACCATTTGTACAAATCTTTCCCACTAATTCGACAAAGTTAAACACCGCTCGGGGAATATTTAATTCTCATCGCTCATAGTATGAGGTAGGGAGGGATGCGTATGATCTATGGGATTATTGTACTTGCTATAGTTGGACTATTACTTGTTTATTTCATGCTTCGGATGTATTTAGCTACAAAACGATACTCATTTCGTAATGTTGAAGTTCATAAAAAACAAAGTGCCGGTCGCGTTCTTGGTGTACTTGGCAGTCTTTGCTTATTAATTGGGATTTTACTATTCGTAATCAATTACTAAAAAGTAGTATATCCTAAAAATTTGCTAGTCATGTAATGGCCTCCTGTATTGAATTTCTTGGCTTGTCCACCTTATTGGATTAAGATAGAGTAAAATGTGGAAAATAAGGTATATAAGCAATTGATTATAAGGAGGCGGCGTCTATGTGGAGGAAAATAAAGCTCTTTTTTTATTTTAAAAAAATGGTCCAACGCGCACGTACGTTAATTCGAAATCGGGAAGAAACCGGTGAAATGGTCCGTAACGTACGTGCAAAGCTCAATAAAAAAGATATTCGCGATTCCATGAGTGGATTTTTGGACAGGATTCAAGCTCTTATACGTTTGGTTGATCAATACCGTCTAGGGAATTATCGCGACATTTCTAAAAAGTCGGCTGTCCTCGTTGTGGCGGGTTTGTTATATTTCCTCAGTCCAATCGATGCTATCCCGGATATTTTAGTTGGAATCGGGTTAATAGACGATTTAGCTATAATCACGTATATCTGGAAAACACTAGATAAGGAAGTTAAACACTTTCTTGAATGGGAAAAGGAGACCAAGCAGAAGGAAGGCGAAGGCTCACAGGCATGATCAAAAGGATGTAAAAATAGGTTTACCAAATAGAACCTAACGAAAATGCAGGTGACTAAAGCAGGTCAAACAACTGATTACACGTGTGGGACTGTTTAAAGTACGTACTATAAGAACCTTAAAAAAGGTTGATTCAGCTTTTACACTGAATCAACCTTTTGTATGTTAGTTTAGAGTTGCACTTTTTGCTTTTCGGCAACGTTTGAACGTTTTAAAATAGATTGAGCAATTGGGTACAAGATCGCCATAACAATTGTGTTCAACGCAGCGGTTGGTAATACGACAGTGAGGAACAATGCAGTAAATGTTAATGGTAAACCTACAATAATTGCTGCTGACAATAGAAATAACGTTCCGCTCAGTATCGTTCCGACTGCAGCCAAGATAGCCGCGTATACGACATTGCCCTGAAACCTTCTCAAAGCAAGAAAAAGTCCCAATACGATAAATGCTGTAATCGGCTTATCAATCAAGTTAGCAATTTGTCCTCCAGGAAAATTCGTTGTCAATGCTGATATGACACCTGTCGCAAGAGCTGTAACTGCAACGGTCTTCTTCTCAGGGAAAAGAAAAATCGCCAGAAACATCATCGACAGTAGCATGTCAGGCTTCATACCTCCCAGGATTCCCGGGATGACAGCGTGTAATACGAAACCAACTGCTAACAAAACCCCAATCAATGCTAATTGAAATGCCTTCATACTAATCCTCTCCTCTTCTCGTCTCATCTCGTCGACTCCAATGGTGCGCTATCGCCCATTGCAAGAATAACGGATGAGAACATTTTAACAGGAATAGAGTAGTTTCACAACATATATTTGCCTAAATTACCCTTTAGCATGGGCACTAGGACCCTTTTTGAGCCCTTTTAAAATTTTTCATGAAGGTGGACAACTTCTCGCATGACTCCACGGTGACCCCATTGTATAAAGATACGCGGCATCCACCGATTGAACGGTGCCCTGGCAAACCAACAAATCCACAATCGGTGGCTTTTTTCAGAAATTGCTCAGAAAGTGCAGATGTAGGAAGGCGAAATGTGACATTCATTTTTGATCGACTATTTAGCGCAGAGTGTCCAATATAAAACCCGTCACTTCCATCAATCGTCCGATAAAGGGTGGAGGACTTATGCTTTGCTCTTTTCACCATTTCAGGCATTCCACCCTGAGTCTCGATCCACTCAAGCATTAAAGAAAGGAGGTAGATATTAAAGGTTGGCGGTGTGTTATGCAGCGAGTTTTTTTCAGCATGAACGTTGTAATCCATCATTGAAGGAATGTCAACCTTTTGATCATGTAGCCATTCTTTATCAATGATGACGACTGTGACCCCTGCTGGTCCAAGATTTTTCTGCGCACCAGCATACACAAGTGCAAATTTATCCCAAGGAATTTTACGCGTTCCGATCTCACTCGACATATCAGCTATGACTACTTTTGATGGGAGCTGCTCAAATGCTTGCCACTGAGTACCGTAAATCGTGTTGTTCGAAGTGATGTGTACGTAACCTTCTCCATTCTTCAATTCTGGAAAAGAGTCTTCGAGCATCGCTGGAATCGAGGAAAAATGTTCTGATTCGCTGCTCGCAAGCTCGACGGCATGACCGATTTTTTTCGCTTCGTTAAAAGCCTTTTTAGCCCATGAGCCTGTCGTAACGTAATAGCCAGTTCGGTTCCCATATAAAAAGTTGAGCGGAACCATCGAGAACTGTAAACTTGCTCCGCCCTGAAGCAAAAGAATCTCGTGGCTTTCAGGAATATCAAGCAATCGGCGTAGTGAATCAATGGCCTTATGATGAATCTCCTCATAGTGACTGCTTCGATGGCTCATTTCCAAAACAGACAACCCGCTATTTTGATAGTTTACGAGTTCCTCTTGAGCGCGCAGGAGGACCTTCTTTGGAAGTGCAGATGGTCCAGGGTTGAAATTGAACAGTTCCATTTGTGATCACCTCCTTTTACTTTAAATTAGATTTTCATACATGCACTCTAGAAAGACGTCTGAAAATTCATTATAATAAAGCTTACATCATGAAGGGGGAAATCAAAACATGTATAGAGAAAATAAGCCGATTGATGTAAGTCCTTATGACCACCCTGATATTTATCCTGGACCGAGGCCCAGTTCATCTTTTATCTATTACGAAGGAAAGGCCCATCGGATTATCGAGCAAAAGGGGGTTGCAACTGAAGAACTGATCGTTGAATACTCAGATTCTTCATCGTTACTCGGATCGTTTGCAGAACATTCCAACCATAGACGATCGATTGGTGAGTTTTTGCACGATGAGGAGCTCCTTCCGATAGAAGAAAGGGTTCCGCTCGTCGCATACGGATCGAATGTGTGTCTAGCTCAGCTGCGTTATAAATTTAATTTGAATAAAGGGTTGAATGATTTTGTTCTTTGCCTGCGTGGAGCAATGCTGGATTCGGATATCGTATATGGATCTTTTTTAGCACCATATGGATCATTACCTGCGATTATTGCCCCTGTAAAAGAAGCCGTTACCGAAATTTGGGTAACGTTTGTCGATCCTGAGCAGCTCGAGCATATGAACCGGACCGAAGGGGGCTACGTGCTAAGAGAACACAAGGATGAAAAAATCATCACAGCGAATAGCGAATGGTTTAGCCGTGTCTATGCCTACTATTATCCCCATGCCCTTGAGCTGGATGATCAATGGTTTCGTTTTCGTGATATAAAAGGGAAATCCAGATTAACAGCGAGCTGGCAGGCGGATATGCTAGATAAGATGAAACAGAAATTTAGATTTTCTGGAACACGGGAAGAGTTTATCCATCAGTTGCGTTGGAATACATCGTTTTATAGAGAGATGCAGCAGTGGCTGAAGCAGTTTGATTGTAAATTCGAACATCCAGATTGGGTGGAGCCTGAATTTGTGAAAACGTGCGGTGAGATTAAACGGTCACTTCTAACGAATAAATCCGTGCCAGTAAAAGAGTACTTATCAATTTACTCGAATGTATGAGTGAAGTGAAGGGAATTTAACCATAGTAAACTAGTTCGGCGGCGGCAGCCTCCTCGGTGAGCTTAAAGTGTCTATTATGCCACCGAGGGCGCGTACGCTTTCTACTTTGTTATGAAAGCTGTTTTGAAATTTCGTCTGCGATTTTTTGCAAATCGTCAGAGGAATAGTCTTCATGGTGAGATTCCCAGATTGCTCCGAATCCGTCACCTTTGCCGTAGCGAGGTAGAATATGTACGTGGTAATGGAAAACGGCCTGGCCGGCTGGTTCTTCGTTGTTGTTTAACAGATTCAATCCGATCGGTTGAAATGCATCCTTAATGGAATTTGCCAGCATAGGAACAACGGAATAAACGTGCCCTGCAACCTGTGAAGGTAAGTCATAAATATTTTTATGATGTTCCTTTGGGATTACGAGTGTATGACCTTTCGTAACTTGACTTAAATCGAGAAATGCTAATACATGCTCATCTTCATATACCTTTGCAGCAGGTAGGTCACCGTTTATGATTTTACAAAAAATACAATCTTCCATTCTTTCACACACCTTTCACTTATTTTCAAATGAAGTGATACTTTGAGGCTAATCTTTATTATCATCATTGTAGCATAGGGTATAAATAAGTTGAAAAATGAAAATGGGGCTGACGGTTATGCCAGCCCCGGAGAGGTCAGAGAAGAAAAGAGAAATATGAGATAATGAACAATGGCTTGGGAAAGTGGTCATTGTTTGATGGAGACGTCGATTGACGCAGCTTACAGTACAGCATCACGCCGTATGTAAATCTCCATGGAAGTTGGAATACACAACAGCATCTCTTTCTCTTTTCTTTTTTGAAGAAGGGGGGATACCTTCTTCACTTTTATCATTTCCATTATTGACCAAATCCATACGAACAATAAACGACAAAACGTGTAAACTCCAAAGATTTTGTTAAAATAGAGAACAAACGAAAGAAAAGAGGTCTAAAATGAAGAATGTACTTGAGGTCAATGGCCTTTCAGGTGGCTACAGTCTGCAACAGCCTGTATTGCACGGAATAAATTTCCAAGTGAATGAAAGTGAAATTGTAGGCCTGATCGGTTTAAATGGTGCTGGTAAAAGTACGACGATAAAACATGTACTTGGACTCATGGAACCGATATCGGGATCGATCCATGTCAACGGGAAAACGCTGATGGAAGCCCCAGATGCATACCGGTCTCAAATCGCATACATACCTGAAACACCCGTATTATATGAGGAGCTTACACTCTGGGAGCACCTTGAACTGACAGCAATGGCGTATCAAATAAGTGATGACGATTTTCATAAACGAGTCAATCCGCTGTTAAAAGAATTCCATATGGAAAACAAAACGAAGTGGTTTCCGAATCAATTTTCAAAAGGGATGCGTCAAAAGGTGATGATCATGTGCGCCTTCCTGATCCAGCCTTCCCTGTTCGTTGTCGATGAACCATTCGTAGGCCTCGACCCGCTTGCTATCCAATCACTGCTCGATCTTTTTGTACAGGTGAAGGAACAGGGGACAGGCATCTTGCTTTCAACCCATATTTTATCGACTGCAGAACGGTATTGTGATCGGTTTGTCATTTTACATGAAGGTCGAATTCTTGAGGTAGGTACCCTCCAGGAAATTCAAAGTAAAATGAATATGCCGAATGCTGCTCTCGACGAAATTTATGTGAAAATCACAAGGGGAGTATAGAGAATGGACCTTACTTCACTATGGAAAGAACGTGCAAATGACTATTGGAAGATGGCAACTCGATATTTACGATACATAGGAAACAGCGGTTTTTTGTTTTCGGTTTATGCGTTGTTTATTCTCGGTACCTATTATTATAGTGTATTGATTCGAGCTCTTCCTGAACACTTCCCTGCAGTAGAACTGATCACAGTGATCATATGGATTTTTGTGATAAGGGGAAGCATCCGGACGTTCATCAAAGCGCCTGATTCAATCTTTTTGTTACCGACAGAACAAAGGTTGAATACGTATTTTCAACGCTCGATTTTGTACTCGTTCATTATGCAATCCTTTGTGATCGTCCTGATATTTTCCGCTTTAGGCCCGCTTTATTTTGCCCAGATTTCAGATAAGCTGTCGGTATATCTTGCCAGTCTTACCCTCGTAATTTTGGTTAAAGGATGGAACTTGCTTTCAAAATGGGAAGAACTTCGACTACCGAATAGCCGGTTCAAACAGCTTTCACCGTTTGTTCGCAGTACGATCAGTCTGTTCATTTTATACACGATATTGGATCAACGCTGGCTGTTGACGTCAGGTTTGATTGTTATTATTTGTATGCTTTATCTTCTCGTGTATCGCAAATTTGCCAACGAACATCCGCTTAAATGGATGAAATTGATCGATCAAGAATCAGACTCCCTGATGTTTTTTTACCGTATCGCAAATATGTTCATTGAGGTACCGAGTGTCAGCAGAAAGGTTAAAGAGAGAAGATGGGCGTATGGTGCAATTCATTTTTTAACAGGGAAACGAAAAGATGTTCATGCATATATGTACACGAGGGCGTTTGTTCGATCCAATGACTATTTTGGAATTTATGTCCGCCTTACATTGATTGGCGCATTGCTTGTTTACTTTTTACCTGAAGGAATTCTGATGTGGGCATTTGGGATATTATTCATTTACATGACGGCACTCCAACTGACGACACTTTGGCCGCATTTTGATGCAAAAGTATGGACGGATCTTTATCCACTGTCGAAAAGTGCTCGCTTTCAAGCATTTCAAAAACTTCTTACTCGAGTTCTAGTTGTACAGACTTTGATCTATATGGTTGCAAGTTATCTCAATCACGAATCCTTCATACAATCACTCATCGTTTTGATTTTAGGATTACTAGTCGTATTTATCTTTGTGAAAGCTAGGCTCCCAAAGCAGTTAAGCAAGCGATTCATTTTTTAATGAGTAAATGCGAAGAGACGGGGGAAGGCAATGAGTTCTTATGAGACGAAGGTTATTCAAGAATTAACCGAGTGGGAGAAGGAGATGTTAAAACGCTCGAACTTATATAAGCGAACCGCAAAACGAGTTCAGGAGCGAATTAATAAGGTGATACCGGATCGTATCCAGGAGATGATTACGAAAAGCATTCGTCAAATGATTCAAGCCACGCTTGCAGGGTCAGAATTTACGACCAGAAGATTGCCGGTCTATGGAATGTCTTTAGAGGATAGAGATCAGCTATTGGCAGAAAAGCAAAAAACGTTCAGAAAAACAGCGATGGCAGAAGGTGCTGGCACGGGTGCTGGGGGCATTTTACTTGGTTTAGCTGATTTTCCGTTACTGCTTGCCATAAAGATGAGGTTCCTTTTTGAAGCAGCAAGAATTTATGGATACGATACGAAAAATTATGCGGAGCGGATTTATCTGTTACATGTGTTTCTATTAGCCTTTTCTGATGATGAGGTAAGGAAGGAAACCTTTTTGACACTAAAAGAATGGGATACTTATGCTGCTCGTTTTGGAGAATCAATCAATGAGGAGTGGGACTGGGAGAGGTTCCAAATGACGTACAGAGACCACATAGATCTGATTAAAATGATGCAAATGGTACCAGGTCTCGGTGCAATTGTCGGAGCTTATGCCAACTATCACTTCCTAGACGATCTCGGTGATACAGCAAAAAACTGCTTCCGACTTCGGCATTTACAGGAAGAGAATAAGATGATTTAGGAAGAGGGTGACTCGTATTGAGCCACCCTCTAGGCTGTCGAGAAACTGTGCGCTTTTTCAATTAGTATAAGAAAAATGGGCATGATCGGTTGCGTTTTTTACAGTGATTAGGAGGATGTGCGCTGAATAGGACGTAATCGGATATGGTATTTACATTAATTAGGAGGATGCGCGCTTAATAGGCCGTAATCGGATATAGGATTAACAGTAATTAGGAGAATGCGCGCCGAATACGACGTAATCGGATATGGTATTTACATTAATTAGGAGAATACGCGCTGAATAGGCCGTAATCGGATATAGGATTAACAGTAATTAGGAGAATGCGCGCCGAATACGACGTAATCGGATATGGCATTTACAATAATTAGGAGGATGTGCTCTGAATAGGACGTAATCCGATATAGGATTAACAATAATTAGGAGGATGCGCACTGAATAGGCCGTAATCGGATATAGGATTAACAATAATTAGGAGAATGCGCGCCGAATATGAAAACAAGGGGTTTCTTTACATGAGAAGAGGGTGACTCGTATTGAGCCACCCTCTATTTATATTAAAAGGGGGTTTCATGTTTTTTCACTATGATAAGCGTGGGTCGCTTAGCAAGCGATCCATTTCTTCCATATGATGTGTTTCATCTGCAATTAAATCTTCTAATTTTACAACAAGCTCAGTCATTTTCAGATTAGAAGCTTGTTCTTTTCTTTGTTCATAACGATCAATTGTAGCTTTTTCAGATTTACGTGCCTCCTCAAGCATTTCCCGCACGTCTGTAATTTGTTTCACTTCAGCTGGTGTCGTTGTAGGAATACCGCCAAGCGTACTGATTTTTTCAGATAAATATAATGCGTGACCTTGTTCATCAGCAATCTCATCCTGGAAGAAAGGCTTTAAGACCTGCCGATACAGCCCTGATACGACTGCAGCATTGTACGTATACATGATCACTGCGGAATACTCATTGGCAAGGTCTTCGTTTAATCCGTCAATAAGTTCTTGTCGTTCTTGATCCATTGTTCCATCATCCTTTCTGATAAATAGTGTTCTGATGACCCATAATTAATGTACCCGTTCAATTTTAATAATAAACATAAACGAATCGTTAGCCGGCATGTCAATCTGAAGTTTAACTGATCGATTATCGGGTTAATGACAAACAGATACCCCTATTGAGCTTGGCATACAAGCAACAAAGAGCAACAGCACACGCAAAAGGTTTACGGACAAATTGGATTAGTTAATCGGATAATCGCCGACAGCGACGTGAATGTGTCCTGGCAGTACAGAAATTGTTGAAGGTGTTCGGAAAACACGCTCGCCGTCACAATCAATCGTCCGTTGAGGAAATGCTTTTATTGAAACCTCTTCCGTTTGAAAGTAGAGGATACCCTCTTTGTTCGGTACATCGTTCATTACCTTAGCCCGAAGTATATCCCAGAATGAATGCAGCTGTTTGGACTCAACGACGAGAACCTCCAACTTACCGTCCTCAATATCAGATCCAGGGAAAAAGGCGCGGATTCCCCCTGTGAAGGGACCATTTCCGATAAGTACCATAGCCGCTTCCCCTTCATAAGCGCATTCCTTCGACTCAAGCTGAAGACGAAATGACTCTTCTTCATTCACAGTTTGAAAAGCACTTAAATAATATGAGAGTCGTCCAAAGCTTTCTTTTATTTTAGGATCGATATTCGTTGATACTTCTGTAATCAGACCAATCCCCCAGAAATTCAAGAAGTACTGGTATACACATTTCCCTACATCAATCTTACGGAACTGCTGTTTGCAAATTTGCTCGACAGCAATTAATGGGCTCTGAGAAATACCGAGAGCTCTTGAAAAGTCGTTACATGTTCCCCCAGGGATGATCCCAAGAGCAGGCCTTTTTTCCATAGGAGCCAGTGCATTGATCAATTCATAAATCGTACCGTCACCACCGGCACCTATGATAAGGTCGACATCATTAGCTACATTTTCAAGTCTGCGCGCTACATCCCCTTGTTCACGGGATTCATAAACATTGACCTGAAGGAAATGGTGCTCCAATGTTAAAAGAATCTGTTCCATTTGTTTGTGGAGTTTATTTTTTCCAGCTTGCGGATTTACTATGATTTCGACGCGTTCAATGCTCATATTCATCCCCATTTCGTATAAGACATCCCTGATGATTTGAAAATCAATTCGAAGCAATTATATTGTACAATCAAAACATAGGGCTTGCTGGTGAAAACAGACCCTGCTAGACCTTCAATTATATTTCGATTTTCATGTACTTTTTCATAGGAAGCTTATCGTCGCCTTCCGTTTTGAGGGTAACTACGCCTATTATTAGCTAAATGGGAATTATTCATGATTTACCCAAATTCGAGTCATACTAAACGAAATAAATAAGTGGAAAAAGACGTAAAGATTGGTTATCGTAGGATAGGATTTCATCATGGTAAGGAGTGGTTGCGTTGTGGTGAAGCGAACAACGCGTTTGGCAATTTGGGTTTTAGTCCTAATTGCTTTTTCATTACTTGGTTATTTAGGAATTGTTTTTGCAGGAAACTATGTTATTGATGAAAAAGACCTCGTGATGAGCTCTGCATCGAAACTTGTAAATGAAAACGGGGATGTCATTACGAAGTTGTATGCGCAAAACCGTGAACTTGTGGAAATTGAAGATATTCCAGAACATGTGCAACAGGCATTTATTGCAATAGAAGATAGACGGTTCTATGACCATTCCGGTATTGATTTTCAAGCCATCTTACGTGCGCTTTATAAGGATATTTTAGCGGGAAGCAAGGTTGAAGGGGGGAGCACGATCACCCAACAACTTGCCAAGAATATTTTCCTATCGAATGATAAAACGTGGTTAAGGAAGACGAAGGAAGTAATCATCGCAATAAATCTAGAGCGGAAATATACAAAAAAAGAAATCCTGGAGATGTATTTGAATCAAATTTATTTCGGACATGGTGCATACGGAATTCAGTCTGCCTCAAAATTACTTTTTGGAAAAGAAGTAAGCGAACTGACACTAGAAGAAGGGGCACTGATCGCGGGTCTGCCGAAAGCCCCGAACGGGTACTCTCCGATAGACCATCCTGAAAAAAGCAAAAAGCGAAGAGACTTAGTCCTTTCATTAATGGGGGAGCTCGATTTTATTACGGCAGAACAAGCGGTGAGGGCACAAGGGAAAACCATTTCTCTTGATGTACACAGGTTAGAGAAGAATCCAGCTTATTTAACATATATCGATATGGTTCTTGACGAGGCGAAGGAACGATTCTCCCTTTCGACTATGGAAGTGTTGAAGGGCGGTTATAAAATTGTCGTCCCGATGAACCCAACTGCACAAGAGGCTTCCTACAAAGCTTTTCAGAACGATACGTATTTTAAAGGTAGTGATAAAACGGTTTCTCCTCAAGGGGCTTTCGTCTTGATGGATCCTAATAACGGTGGTGTACTTGCTGTCCAGGGTGGAAGAGACTACGTTCGACGTGGGTTTAATCGGGTAAATGCGAAACGGCAGCCTGGTTCCACGTTCAAGCCCCTAGCTGTCTATGGCCCTGCATTAGAAATGAAGAAATGGGATCCATACTCATTATTGAAGGATGAGCATCTTGACTATAATGGCTACAATCCTGAAAACTATGATGGGAACTATCAAGGTACTGTATCTATGTATAATGCCATTGTAGATTCGATAAATGCTCCTGCTGTATGGCTTTTAAATGAGATTGGTATGACACGATCACTGGACTATTTGAAAAAACTAGGGATGAACATTGAGGAGAGGCAGTTGGGGGTTGCATTAGGAGGCTTGGATGAGGGTGTATCCCCATTGCAGATTACGAGTGCGTTTTCTACATTTGCAAACAATGGATACCGTGTCGAACCTTATTTTATTGAAGCGATTTATGACCGGGATGGAAAGATGATTGGGGAGACGGACCCGAAAAAGGAGAAGGTCTTTTCAAGGCAAACGGCTTGGTATATGACAAAAATGCTACGATCTGTCATTACAGAAGGTACGGGAAGGAAAGGCAGCGTCCAAACTGAACTGGCAGGGAAGACAGGAACGACCACATTTGAACAGGTGGAGGGTGCGAACAAAGACCTCTGGTTTGCGGGGTATACTTCTGACGCAGTAGGGGCGGTTTGGATCGGGTACGATCGTACGACGAAACAGAGGTATATGAGGGGGACAAGCTCAGATCCCACCGTGATGTTTAAGGAGATCCTGAATGCCATTCCCGAACAGCATAATCTAGCCTTTCAAAAGCCAAAAGGGGTTAAGGAGCTCGAACCACCGATTAAATTGGTCGAGATAAACGACTTGTATGCTCGGTTCACATTTGGGCGTTTCGGAGTACCTGGTGTGGAGTTGGCTTGGACCCCATCTGAGGACGAACGGCTGATGTACAAGATCTATATGCAAACAGAAAACGGAAGCGTAAAGATCGATACAGTTATCGGGAAAGGTCGGTATATGGTCGTAACTCCAAAACTGTTTACCTTTCCTGAATTTTACGTTGTTCCATTCAATCCACTTATAAAAAAGAACGGAGAACCATCAAATCGTGTTTCAAGTTCGTTATTTGAATGAAACCAAAGCTGGCTTTCGGGTAAAGTCAGCTTTATTCATGATTTGAATATCTTTTTACAATTAGATGAAAAAAGTCGTATTAACATATGTCAAACTATGACGATAAATAGAGGGACAACTTGTTTTTGCATGAATGAGGGGGAGGAAAATGTTCAAAAAGCTTCAAAGTAAACTTATGCTCGTGATGGCACTTATTTTATCAGTATCACTATTTCTTGTCGCATTGCTTACCTATCAACAGGTAAACGATACGATTGAGGGGAATGTCGAAGTACAAACACAATCGATGGTGGATCAAATGTCCAACCATATTTCTCTTTATCTGGAAAACATAGAACAAACGATGAAGAGGTACAGTCGTGATGAACGGGTCATTACACATATGAAAACAGCCAATGCAGGTGATTCAATTAAGACAACCTGGGCTATCGTTGATCGGGACTTTTCTCATTATTTGGAACTGAATCAAAATGTTGCTCTTTTATATACCGCTAGTGTTTCAAAACAAATGGATACATCACCGGTGATCGAGCTACCAGAAGACTATGATCCAACAACACGTCCATGGTATAAAAGTGCAATTGAAAATAAGGCAGAAGTAATTTGGACAAAGCCATATGAAGATGCGGCTTCGGGTGAATACGTTTTGACTGCAGCGAAAACAGTACTAGATCCTAACACGGATGAGGTACTTGGGGTTGTGGCTATGGATATCAGCTTAAATAATCTTGCAACTGTTGTATCCAGTACACCTGTACAATTTGGCGGGTACGCATTCTTATTAGATCAGTCGGGAATGGCGTTAGTTCATCCAACACTTAAGGGTGAACAGCTTGTTGAAAAGCACGAATATGCTAAAAAGATGTATGAATCCGGATCTACAGATGGAAAAGTCGATTACTCAGAAAAGGATGAGGACCGCCTAATCTATTACAATACGATTGAGAAGACTGGATGGAAAATCGGTACTTCTTTCCCAAAACAAGCATTATCGAAAGAAGCTGGAGACATTCGGAATAGCATCTTGCTCATAGCCTTCATCATCATCATTATTGCGATCGCAGTCAGTTATTTTATTGCAAGAGGGATTACAAGGCCAGTTCAGGAGCTGAGAGATCAGGTCAATAAGGTTGCTTCCGGTGATTTGACTGTCACCGTTCAAAGCAAGAGTAACGATGAAATCGGTGAGTTGACCAATCATTTTAATGTAATGGTCAATAAAATGCGGAACTTGATTGAGTCGGTTCAATCGTCCTCATACCGTGTAACTGAATCCGCAGAGAACATGAGTGCGGTTGCTGAAGAAACGATCGCTTCAAGTGAGGAAGTCGCTCGGGCTGTATCCGATATTGCGCGCGGCTCCACACAGCAGGCATCGGATGCTGAAACGACACATCTACGTGCTGTCAATCTATCAGAAGAAATTGAAAAGGTTAATCAGCAAACCCTTGCCATGAAAGAACGGTCGAAGGAAGCAGAGACCACCAACCAAAAAGGGATGGAACAGGTTACCACATTACGTTCTAAAAATAATGAATCCAATAAGGTATTATCTTCGGTTGAGAATGTGATATCCGACCTCAATGAAAAGATCAAGGAAGTTGAGGAAGTCATTTTAACCATTAATGAAATATCTGAAAAAACGAATTTACTCGCGTTGAATGCTGGAATTGAGGCTGCACGAGCAGGTGAAAGCGGCAAAGGATTCGCTGTCGTTGCGAATGAAGTTCGTAAGCTTGCCGAGCAATCATCCGTTGCAACAGAACGCGTAAAAGGGATTCTTAAAGGAATTGAAAATGAATCCAAGCGGGTCGGCATTGAAATGGATCACACGAAAGTGATCTCGGGTGAACAGAATGAAGCAGTGGAAGATACAGAGAAAGCGTTCATCATGTTAGGTGAGTCTATGAAAGAAATTGTCACCTTTATCGATTCAATCGGTTCTGATGTTGAAAAAATGAATGACCATAAAGAGGCAGTAATGGAGTCCATTCAAAACATTTCTGCAGTAGCACAGCAAGCGGCAGCATCTTCGGAAGAAGTGAGCGCATCAACTGATGAGCAGCAAAACGCACTGGAAACAGTCGGTGAAACAGCCGAAGCACTAAGTGATGCAAGCGAACAGCTGATCGAATTGATCAAGCAGTTTACAGTGGTAGAAAAAGAGTAACAATATGATTGAAAAAGTGGCCTGATTCGTTCGATGGAGTGCTATCGGATGGTTTCAGGCCATTTTATGTGCAAAAAATAATGAAATCATCGGAATTTCTGTAAAATCAATGAAATTCCATCATGAATACTCTACTTATTAAATAATGAGGAATTATCACATTTCGGATACGGTCCCACTAATTACTGATAGTCCTTAGCGTCGTTCCTCATTTCGCGTGATCAAATACTTTTCAACTAAATACAAGCCGAGCATCAGAATAATAAGGCCATTACCGATAAATTGAAAAACGAGCTGATACGCGGGATCAAACTGATACATAATTAATACGGTCAAATAGAACAATAGGAACGGTAGTATCAATAACATTCTCAATCTCTTTGAATCCATGTTGATAAAATGGCAAACTCGATCGATTGAAAGAATGACAACTGCCCAGTAAAACAGGGAGTAAGATAAGTTAATAGAACCTCCCGTTTGATGAATGACGATTGTTGTGAAAATAAGGTGGACTCCTAGTAACGTTAAAATGATCATGAAGTAAATGCACGTATACAAAATCATCCGCAGCATAAACAAATTCGGGAGCTGCTCAAATAGGTTTCGATCCTTTTGCCGTAATTGAAGCTTATTATAAACGAACATAAAGACGATCGTTCCGCCGATAATGCTAAAAATAAAGGACGATTCAAGGTCATGCATATAAAGACTTGCAATGTTATCGATTGTTATAGACGAAAAGAATAATCGCTTGATAAAGACGAGTAAATAAACAAGACCATAGCCGATAAAAAAGATTGCACCAGTCTTGTACCATAGTGTTTCGCGTGTTTCTTGTTTTTGCATACATCTCTCTCCCTACATACTGGAGTTCAAGTGGTTGTTCATAAAGTCCGGGGGCTAACAAAGCTGCAGTACCTTTTATGCGGTTTTGCCCCAAGTAACTAAGGGCGCAGGATGTTAGCCGGGTCGACATTATCAGAGGACGTTCCCAATTTAGTCGAACTCCCATTTTGAACACACACTTTAAAAGTAAACTCCGCCCTCAATCCTTCGAGCCCACTTAGTAAAATATGGGCATAAACTTTGTGGCGTTCAAAGTATACCCTACCGTAAATACATTCAAACACACTCTCGGGGCCTTTAGAATTACGACTAATTTATGACAGTTGATAGGCTATCGTATACATTTTTTTGCGTGACTAGTATAGTGAATATGGATATTATACTTGGACTATGAGCCGCATCTACTATGAAGGATCGGTGAAGTATCTTCTCAACATATGACAACACTGATTTTTTCTTTTACAATGATGTGAGGCTATATATTTATTGAACGTTCAGATGAAAGGTGATTACGAATGACAAAACCATTTAACGACCAATTCCTACGTGCTTGCCGTGGTGAAGAGGTTACTCACGTTCCAGTTTGGTATATGAGACAGGCGGGACGATCACAGCCTGAGTACCGAAAATTAAAAGAAAAATATTCCTTGTTCGACATTACACATCGTCCGGAGATTTGCGCAGATGTAACAAGGTTGCCAGTTGAACAATATGATGTTGATGCAGCGATCCTATATAAAGATATTATGACTCCACTTCCAGCGATCGGCGTGGATGTCGAAATCAAATCAGGGATTGGTCCGGTCATCGATAATCCAATCCGTTCTAAAGCAGATGTAGAACGTTTAGGCGAAATTGACCCCGAACAAGATGTTCCATATGTATTGGATACGATTAAACTGTTGCGGGAGCAGCTTTCCGTACCGCTCATCAGTTTCGCAGGGGCTCCTTTTACACTAGCAAGCTATATGATAGAGGGCGGTCCATCAAAGAATTATTATAAAACGAAGGCGTTCATGTATTCTGAGCCTGAATCCTGGTTCTTACTCATGGACAAGCTAGGTGATACTACGATTCGCTATGTTAAATCACAAATAAAAGCCGGTGCTCAGGCGATCCAAATTTTCGATTCGTGGGTCGGTACTTTAAACGTTGCGGATTACCGGACATTCATTAAGCCGGTTATGGAACGGATTTTTACAGAGTTGAAGGAAGAAAACGTTCCGCTCATTACATTCGGTGTTGGAGCAAGCCATCTTGCTAATGAATGGAATGAACTACCGGTTGATGTCGTCGGTCTCGACTGGAGATTGCCGATAAGAGAAGCAAGATCATTAGGAATCAATAAAACAGTTCAAGGGAACCTTGAGCCGGCACTTCTCCTAGCACCATGGAACGTAATCGAAGAACGGACAAAGGAAATCCTTGACCGAGGAATGGAATCATCAAAATTCATTTTCAACCTTGGACATGGTGTTTTTCCTGATGTAAACCCAGATACATTAAAGCGTTTAACTGCGTTTGTCCACGAATATTCGTCGAAATAAGGGGTGATGAAATTGGCAAAACGAAAAGTTGGGATTTTGGTGATGGCTTACGGGACACCGAGAAGTCCTGAAGAAATTCAACCATATTATACACATATACGTCGGGGAAGAAAGCCGGCACCAGAGGATTTGCAGGATTTAACGGATCGATATGAAGCTATTGGCGGCGTTTCACCACTTGCTAAAATCACCGCTGATCAGACACAAAAGCTTGAAGAGGCGATGAATGAGCTTTATGATGACATCGAATTCAAAGCGTACCTCGGACTAAAGCATATTGATCCATATGTCGAGGATGCTGTCCGTCAAATGAATAAGGATGGTATAAAGGAAGCAATCAGCATCGTTCTTGCCCCTCATTATTCAACATTCTCAGTAAAATCTTACAATGGACGTGCGATCGAAGAGGCGGAGAAGCTGGGGGGACCAGAAATCACACCGGTTGACAGCTGGTATAGTGAACCAGGATACATTTCCTATTGGGCAAAACGGATTAAAGAAACGTTTGGCAGAATTCCTGAATCAGAGCATGATAAAACGGTGGTCATCTTTTCAGCGCATAGCTTACCTCAAAAGATCATTCAAATGGGAGACCCTTACCCGGATCAATTACAAGAAACAGCAGATTTGATTGCGGAGGAAGCAGGTATCAACCATTATACGATTGGTTGGCAGAGCGCCGGAAATACACCGGATCCATGGATTGGACCGGATGTTCAGGATTTGACACAGGATTTATTTGAACAGGACGGATATCAGCATTTCATATATTGCCCAGTCGGTTTCGTGGCTGAGCACCTTGAGGTTTTATATGACAACGATTATGAATGTAAAGTCGTTACCGATCGTTTAGGTGCACACTATTATCGTCCCGAAATGCCGAATGCTAAACCGGAATTCATCGACTGCCTCGCTCGAGTGGTTTCGAAAAAGTTTGAAGGCCGTGACCAATCATGAAAAGGATCGTCATTGTGGGTGGAGGGATCACAGGTCTTTCCGCCGCTTTTTATTTGCAAAAAGAAATCAACGAAAAGAAGATGGAAGCGAGTGTCACATTAGTAGAGTCAGGAAATCGTCTTGGTGGTAAAATCCAGACGATCAAACAGGATGGATTTGTAATTGAACGCGGACCCGATTCTTTTTTGGCAAGGAAAAAAAGTATGAGCAATCTGATTGAAGAAGCTGGGCTTGCGGATGAACTTGTTCATAATCAAACGGGACAAGCCTATATTCTTCATGATACGAAGCTTCATCCTATTCCTGAAGGCGCTGTAATGGGGATTCCGACTGAAGTGAGCCCATTTGTGAAAAGTGGCTTGTTTTCGTTAAAAGGAAAGGCTCGGGCTGGATTCGATCTTTTTTTACCTTCAAAAAAAGTTGTTGGTGATCAAGCGGTCGGTACCTTTTTCCGCAGAAGATTAGGCGATGAGGTCGTCGACCATCTCATTGAACCTCTTTTATCCGGCATTTATGCAGGGAACATTGATCAGCTCAGCTTACAATCTACGTTTCCACAGTTTCAACAAGTAGAAGAACAGCATCGTAGTCTAATTCTCGGTATGAAGTCCAACCGTCCAAAGAAACAGCCGAAGTCGTCGAAAGGTGTGTTTCTTACATTGAAAAGTGGGTTGACGTCACTGGTCGAAGCATTGGAAAAGAAATTAACTGTTGACGTGGAAATACGTAAGAACCAAAAAGTAACCTCATTTGAGAAAAGTAATGAGACTTATAAAGTTCGATTAGACAATGGGGACGTGCTTGATGCCGATCAAGTGATCTTTACAATTCCAGCCTTGAAAGCTGCTCCATTGTTTGTTGCGGATATTCAGAAACACCTCGAAGAAGCACCGGCGACTTCTGTGGCAACGATTGCGATGGCATTCCCTGAATCTGCAGTACCCAATGACCTGAACGGAACCGGTTTTGTCGTATCTAGAAAATCTCCCTATACGATTACAGCATGCACTTGGACGAATAAAAAATGGCCACATACAACACCTGAAGGGTATGTACTATTACGATGCTATGTTGGAAAAGCTGAGGACCAGTCGATTGTGGATGAAAGTGATGAGACAATCCTTAAGGCAGTCCTCGATGATTTGAAGGAAACCATGAATATCCAGGTACGACCGGAGTTTTACTATGTATCAAGATGGAAGCAGGCGATGCCTCAGTATCTAGTCGGACATAAAAGTAAGAGAGATCTCCTAGAGAAGAAGTTAGGTGAAAAGTTTCCAGGTATTCACTTAGTAGGTGCTTCCTTTGATGGTATCGGATTACCCGATTGCGTACAATCAGGAGAAAAAGCGGCGAATAAAGTGATTGAAAAAATTAAAGCAATGTAGGTGGATACAAAAGGGACTGCTCATAAGGGGGATTTACACCTTCCTTCGACCAGTCCTTTTGTTGTGGAAACATGAGAGGCATTTTGGTGATTTCGCTGGAATCCAGGACCTCCGCGTCAAACAATAGGATATTCGCGTGAAACACAGCATTTCCGCGTCACTCGATAGATAATGTGCTCCACAAGTTATCATCCACCGAGCAAATTTGAAGTAAGCACGCGTGCAATAGAGATTCTTCTCGTCTAACCCAAAAACATCTTGAAGGTTAATCAGATTCGCATTTTTGAAACGGCACACTGTTTTCAGAATGACGAAATATGTCGAACGATGGTGAAAACGCAGGTTCATTTCTGCTATAATGAACGGGTGTGCAGGTTACTACCCGTTTATTGGTTACTATGTCTGGGATTGTTGAGGGATTTGTATGGCTGAGTTGATCAAACCGATTGTCGTAAATATATCATTAATCGTTTCATTGGCTTTTTTAGCGAATATGGTTTTTCCATTTCGATCTAACGATTACTTAACCTTTAAGAAGCAAGTTTTCTTTGGACTGATCAGTTCGATTGCGGCATTATTATGTATGCTTTATCCTGTTGATACATTTCGGTCAACAGTTTTCGATCTGCGTACGGTCCCCCTTATGGTCGTAACCCTATATGCTGGGTTTGCTCCAGGGGCTATTTGTGCTCTCATTATCTGTATTGCCCGCCTTGGGATCGGTGGTGACTATGCTTGGATCGGTGTAATGATTACAGTTATTGCATTATTGACTGCTTTCGGGTTTTCCAAGACATTTGCTGAATCAAATAAACGATGGAAGCCAAGCCTTGTTGCCGGTTTCCTCTATTTTCTGTTTTATATCTTGATTATAAATATTTACTTGGACTTTGTTCCGAATTATTTTTATTTGGTCTATTTTATCCCATTTTTTCTAACCTATTTTCTGATGGTCGTTTTGATTGATCGTCTTTTGAAAATTAATATGCAGCTTGACGAAACGATTTATCTTGGGAAGTTATCTGTCCTTGGACAAATGGCTGCTTCAATCGCGCATGAAATTCGGAACCCACTCACTACGATACGTGGTATGATCCAATTCCTTGCTATTGATACGAAGGATGAACAATTAAAGCAATATAGCCCCCTCTTAATCGATGAACTTGATAGGAGCAACAAAATCATCACAGATTATTTAACACTTGTAAAACCAGGTGAATTAAAGCTCGAAAAGTTCGATTTACAGAAGGTAGTCCAGGATACAATAAATTTGCTGATGCCTCTCGGGGCTTTTCATAATGTTGAAATAAAAAGTAAAATAACAGGTTCCTATAAGGTCAAGGCAGATGAGCAGCAATTCAAGCAATGCCTGATCAATATTATTAAAAATGGAATCGAAGCTATTGACGGAAATGGTGTTATTCGTATTAAAGCAAACTATAAGCATCCTGATCAGGTATTATTATTGATTGAGGATAACGGGAGTGGCATGACGAAAAATGAGCTTGAAAAAATAGGTTTACCTTATTATACAACTAAAACGAAAGGAACTGGACTAGGTACGATGATCACTTTCCGTCTAATCCAGAATATGGGTGGATCAGTCCAGTACAAGAGTATTTTAGATAAGGGGACAGTGGTAATCATTAGCCTGCCTATTATCGATTGATTTAAAAGGGATGACCCTGTGCATGAAAATTAACCACGTTAAGTAATAGGTTATCGCCATGAAGGTCATCCCAGTTCGGTAGTATTTGGTGGTTACGTGCCTGTACCATTAGAATTTGTGCTTGTCGTACCCGTGTTGTCCCCGGTACCATCATCAGTACCCGTGTCAGAACCATCATCGCCATCGCCCGTACCGGTACCACCGTCAGAGCCATCGCCTCCAGCACCGCCGCCACCTGTCCCGTCATCCGTACCACCGTCAGTTCCACCATCTCCAGTACCGTCATCAGAACCGCCGTTGTCACCATCATCCTCATTGTTACCATCGGAATTACCTTCATCATCCGATTCTGAGTCACCTTCATCTTTTTTCTTCTTTTTGTCATCCTTCTCTTTTTTCTTAACTTTATCCGGTTTTTGAGGTGCTGGTTTATATTCACTCGGAAAGTCAGTACCTTTTACAAACAATTCTGTCGTAACGGCTGGCTCAGGAGTGTAGGCAGACGCCTTTTTACCGTTTCGCTCATCGATCTCTACCTCAACTACAGTAGAAGGCTTTTCAAAATCTTTTACTTCTTTACCAGCAGAGACATGTTCCATTACATTTTTAAAAATAAGCTGTGAGATGTCTGAATCCTTATCGGTCACATATTGGTCTTGTGTCGTTTTGTCGTACCCTGTCCAAACTGCAGCAGTATATTGAGTCGTGTAACCGACAAACCATGAATCAGTCGAACCATCTTCAACGCCTTTAGGCGGATTGGTGGTTCCTGTTTTTCCTGCAAGAGGAAGGCCGTCAATATTGGCTAAAGTCCCTGTACCATTACGAACAACATCCTTCAGCATGTCGGTAATCATATAGGCAGTATATTGATTCATCGCTTTTTGGCTTTTCGATTCAAAGAATATCGTTTCACCGGTAGAGTAAACAACTTTTCGTACGGTGTAAGGCTGATTGTACTTGCCTTCGTTCCCGAACGTTGCATAGGCACCTGCCATTTGCATTGGAGAAACACCATGCTCGAAGCCGCCAATCGCATACGACGGATAGGTAACATCTAAAGAAATTCCTAGCTTACTGGCAAACTCTCGTGCCCGGTCACTACCGACTTCCGAAAATGTCTTGATGGCAGGGATGTTGTAGGATTTGACCAACGCCTCCCGCATCGAGAGCATTCCATGGTATTCTTCATCCCAGTTTTGAAATGTTTTGCCATCAATTTCAAGTTCATCATCTAAAATCTGGTGGTATGTCGACCATTTTTCAAACTCGATAGCAGGACCATAAGCAAGAATCGGTTTAATGGTGGATCCAGGCTGTCTGCGAGTATCGGTCGCATAATTGAAGCCTCTTTTTACATCGGCTTCATTCGGATTCCGATTTCCGCCGATTGCACGGATAGCTCCTGAATTCGTATCTAAAAGGACGATTCCAGCCTTGAATTTTTCGTTAGGGAAAGGAATATGCCCGTCACCTGTCAGAATTTTTTCTGTGTGCTTCTGTGCATTCGGATCGAGCGTGGTGTAAATTTTCAACCCATTAGTATACAGGACATGTTCAGGTATACCCTTTGCGGTTAATTCATTGATTACCTGGTCTATAAAGGATTCGAACTGAGGACCCTCTGGCTGTTTACGTAATAGATTTTCTAATTTAGTAGATTTCGCTTTTCCAGCTTCTGCACTCGTAATATACCGATGCTGTTCCATGAGTGAAAGAACGATATTTCTTCGCTCGAGCGCACGTTCGGGATGTTTGGTCGGATCATAGCCGCTTGGCCGTTGGGGGAGACCTGCTAGTAGGGATGCCTCTGCTAGTGTCAAGTCCTCTACTTTTTTACCGAAATAGACATCTGCTGCGGCCCCAATCCCATAAGCACCGTGACCGAAGTACACTTTATTCAAATACATTTCGAGAATCTGATCCTTTGTATATTTTTGTTCTAGTTTGATAGCAAGGTAGGCTTCCTTCACTTTCCGTTCAATCGTTTTTTCGGGGGAAAGGTAGGTATTTTTAATGATCTGCTGTGTGATTGTACTGCCACCTTCTGCACCCCAGCCTTCCTTTAAATTCGCGAGTGCAGCACCGGCAATACGTTTCAGATCGATACCAAAATGCTCACGAAACCGTGCATCTTCAGTTGCGATAAATGCTGCTTGGACATGTTTTGGTACATCTTCAATTTCAACTTTGATTCTATGCTTTTTCCCCGCAATGTCGACAATCTTATTTCCGTTCATATCATAAATGGCTGAGGATTGAGCATACTTCAGCTCATCTGGATCAAGTGGAGGAGCATCCTGAATAAATGCAAAACCTGTCACACCGCCTGCGATAAGAAATAGCAAGAAGACGAGAAAGGTTGCTAGAAAAATCTTGATGTATCCTCGGTTGTTTTGTTGTTTAGAAGCTTTACGTATTGCAAAACGTGAAGGCATAACCATCCAACCTTTCAAAAAATAGTATTTATTCTTTGGTTGGAATACCCACGGTTCTTCATTTTTAAACATTCATTTAAGCGATATTCATGAATCATGAACATAAACTATAGCCAACAATCATAAAAATTGTTTAGTTGGACTATTTGAGGGTAAAGAAAAAATGGAGTACAACGAATAGAACAGGGGGGGAAAGAATGATTGAATTCAATCAGGTGAAAAAAACGTATCAGGATGGTTTTGAAGCCTTGAAAGAAATTAATCTCCACGTACATAAAGGCGAGCTATTGACCCTGATCGGACCAAGTGGCTGCGGGAAAACGACAACAATGAAAATGATCAATCGACTACTAGAGCCGACAGGTGGAGATATTTTTGTCAATGGGAAAAATATTAAACAACAAAATCCTGTCGAGCTTCGGAAGAAATGTTTGAAATGAATGCGAAGGTAGATATAGATGACATGGATCCTAAGGAGGTTGCGATCGAATTTTTGAAAAAGGAAGGATTGATCGATTAGAAGAAGAAAGGGGCTGACGTTACGTTGGTCTCTTTTTATTTCATTGGGGAGTGTTTAAGGACTATGAAAAAGTGAGTCAACAATAATACTAAATATGTATAGGTATACCATTAGTAGTAGAAAAATCACGATTGGACCTATTTAACGTTTATGTCCAATGCTCGATTGTCACCAACGGGTTTCTGTCTGAAAATAGAATTGTATGAAAAATCCAAATAATTCGGAGGGGACCTATGAAAAAAATAGTTGCTCTATTGCTCAGTTTAACATTACTTACAGGACTGTTACTTGCATCACAAACCTCAAATAATGTACAAGCATCAACTACCCTGGAAGTCGATGAAGCCTTGACGAATGTACTCAACACCGCAGGAAATGCATTCTTGGTGGAAGCAGTGATAACCTACTCGCAAATGCCGACAGATCAACAGATTCAGGAATTAAAGGATTTTGGATTGTTGACGAAAACGTATAAGAACTTACCGATGGTTGCCGTTCAAGGTACGAAACTGGAAATCGACTCTTTACTGAAGTCAGGTATAGACGCTCTATCTATTTTTTATAACAAAGACCTTGAATATAAATTGCGTGATAGCCGGAGATTGATTGGTGCAGAGAACGTATGGAATGACCTTGGTTATACTGGAGAAGGAACGACTGTAGCCGTAATTGACAGTGGTATTGATGCCACACATACGGACCTGCCGTACGGTGATAAGGTCATCCAAAATGTGAAGTTCCTTGTCGGACAAAGCTTATTCTCAGATAGCTCGGATTCACTCTATTTAGAAAACGTCCAAAACACAGATACTAGCTCAGGACACGGAACACATGTGGCGGGTACAATTGCAGGGCTTGGTACGGCAAGTGATGGATTATACACTGGTATTGCACCGGGTGCAAAGTTAGTCGGACTCAGTACTGGTGAAGGAATCAATATTTTCTGGGCACTTGAAGCATTCGATTATGTACTTGGAAATCAAGATACCTATGGTATCGATGTAATCAGTAACAGCTGGGGAACAACAGGCGAATACTCTCCGAATGACCCGATCAATGTGGCGAGCAAAAAAGCGCACGATGCTGGAATGATCGTCACGTTTGCAGCAGGAAATGAAGGTCCCGATAATGACACGTTGAATCCGTATTCGGCTGCACCATGGGTCATTTCTGTTGCAGCAGGTACAAAGGATAAGCAGTTGGCGGATTTCTCATCACGAGGAATTCCAGGAGATGAACTTGTCCACCCAGATATAACTGCACCGGGCGTCGATATCGTTGCCACCAAATCCTCAACCGGGCTTGTGATGAACACACTTGGAACAACAACAGATATAACATATATTTCTCCAGAATACTTACCTTATTATACAACAGCAAGCGGAACCAGTATGGCAACCCCTCATATTTCTGGAGTTGTAGCATTAATGCTTGAAGCCAACCCGGATTTGACACCGGACCAAGTGTTGAACGCACTACAATCAACAGCCGATCCAATGTCTGGATTTGACTTGCATGAAGTTGGAGCCGGATATGTCAATGCGTATGAAGCAGTGAATTCTGTAAAATAAACGTTATCACCAAAATACGAGACTGATTGGAATGTACCGTGTTCCAGTCAGTCTTTTATCAATCTCTTAATCCATTAGTTGTACCTATTCTAGTATTAACCTAGTATATGCTTACACCCTTTGCATTATTGTGTTCGGTGGCTTTCTGTCCGAAAATAGAATTGTATGAAAAATAAAACAATTCTAACAGGAGGGAACATATGAAACGTATATTTGCAACATTACTCAGTTTATCCTTACTCGTGGGTCTTTTTTTCGCCTCACAAACACCGAATCGTGTACAAGCATCTGCACTTGAGGTCGATGAAACTTTAACGGATATACTTAGTATTTCTGATAAGGATTCAATCATCGAAGCTGTGGTCACTTACTCACAAATGCCAACGGATCAACAGGTGCAGGAATTGAATGAGTTTGGGATACGAACAAAAACGTATAAGCATTTACCGATGATTGCGGTTAAAGGAACGAAGCTGGAAATTGACGCCCTGCTTCAATCAGGTTTGGAAGCTTTATCTATTTATTACAATAAAGACCTTGAATATTTTCTTCGTGACAGTCGAAAATTAGTTGGTGCTGAAAAAGTTTGGAATGATCTTGGTTACACAGGAAAAGGGACTACTGTCGCGGTCATTGATAGTGGTATTGATGCCACACATCCAGATCTTCCAATGGGTGAAAAAGTAGTGCAGAACGTTAAATTCCTGCTAGGAAATTTGTTTACGGATGAACCACTATATATGGAGAATGTTGTAAACACAGATACATCTTCAGGTCATGGTACCCATGTTGCTGGAACAATTGCAGGTCAAGGAACGGCAAGTGACGGATTATACAAGGGAATTGCTCCTGATGCAAAATTAGTGGGTCTTGGTACAGGGGAAGGGATCAATATCCTTTGGTCGCTAGAAGCCTTCGATTACGTTTTGGAAAACCAAGAGAAATATGGTATTGATGTAATCAGCAATAGCTGGGGTACAACAGGTGAATATTCTCCAAACAACCCTATTAATGTAGCAAGTAAAAAAGCACATGATGCAGGAATGGTTGTTACGTTTGCAGCGGGCAACGCGGGTCCAGATGATAACACCTTAAATCCTTACTCTGCAGCCCCTTGGGTCATTTCGGTTGCAGCAGGAACGAAAGATAAACAGTTAGCTGACTTTTCTTCAAGAGGGATTCCGGGAGATGAACTTGTTCATCCGGATATTACAGCCCCAGGGGTAGATATTGTTGCAACAAAGTCATCTACTGGAGTAGTAATGAATTCACTTGGATCCACTACTGACGCAATATATATTGCTCCTGAACATCTTCCATATTATACAACAGCGAGCGGTACAAGTATGGCCACCCCTCATATTTCGGGAATCGTAGCATTAATGAGGGAATCTCAACCTGGTTTGCACCCTGATATCGTTCTAGATATTTTACAAAAAACAGCAGATCCGATGGAAGGGTATGAAGTTCATGAGGTTGGATCAGGTTATGTAAATGCGTACGAGGCTGTTCAGCTTGCCGAACGTACAAAACCGAATCTTGGAAAATATAAAGACAAGGAAACAGGAAAAACCTATGAAACTTTTTTTGTAGAACAGACATGGGATGGTAGCATAGGGGTAGGTGCTTCGGAGGCAGGCGCTGCTTCACATGACTATTACAATATCGAACTTGGCCGTGATGCAGTTAGCTTAACGGTTCGAATTGATTGGACCTCTCCTACGAACGATCTCGACTTAGAAGTTCGTGATCCATCTGGTGATCTAGCAGGTTCATCTGGGAGTGCTGTTTCAACGACAGAGCAAACAACAATTTCTACTGTTACTGAAGGTACGTATGCAGTTGATGTTGTGGGCTGGTTAAATACGGTTGAACAATATACAGGAACTTATATAGTTGAAAAAATCTTAAAGTAAAAGACTATGGGGCTGAGATAATCAGCCCCATTTTTTTCTATGCTGACAATTACTGATATCTGTCGCATAATTTGTAACCCTAGTAACGGACATAAATTGTTATAACGGATAGAAAAGTATAATAGAAGCATAAGAAAGGGGGTGAAGTGTGTGCGAATTCAAAATCTGATCGTAAAAGGGATAATTGCGAGTGTATGTCTGCTTGTTCCAACCGAAGTGCTAGCTGATGGGGATGGGAACTCGGATGATCATCTGGCACCTCCTGTTGAAAAGCTCGACTTGTCAGATTCTCAGAATGATAAGGAGAATGGGAATTCCAATCAAGGGAATCCACCTGACAATCATGGGCAAGAGCAAAAAGCTGAAAATGCCAAACGCGAGCTTCCTGTTAATGCAAATGTAGAAGCTCATCTCCAGCAATCGAATGGTGAAGAGAAACGTTCACTCCATGTCGATGCAGGTAATGGAAAAGGGGCAGTTCATGCAAATGCTCAGTTTGAAAAGCAGCATGGTAAGGATCAGTCTCAGTCAGCTAGTGGCTCTCGTAAAAATGAGGCAACAGTACATAGCGATCGCAATAAGGTTAGAACGAATGGTAAGGAATCGTTACACTCTGAAGTGAAGAATGACGGGCAATACTTACAAGAAGATTCTAATCGAACCTTAAATCCTGAACAGAAAGACTCAAACGATCAGAAGTCATTTACTACCGACGGTAATGAAAAGGAACCAAAACCGTTACCAGCAAATTCCGATAATACACCTGTGCAAACTCCGGTCGCTATTCCGGTACAACAGGTGCTGCAAATATCGAAGGCTGGTGGACCTAATGGAGATGGGCAATCCTCTACTTCGGGTAATGGCTTCACATATTATGGGATCGCTTCGCTTGGGGACGGTCTATTGATTACACTGGTAAGTGACTATTCTAATGAAATTAAAAGAAAGCACAATCAGTGGATCAATGCGCCGCCTTCACCACCACCGAAATCAAACCTTCTTTAAACAATACATGTTGTGAAATAAGCTTTTAAAAAAACTAATTGTTGAAGAAGGAGAGATTTTTAATGGTACGAGTAAACGGAAAAATGGTGGTAAAATCATTAGTATTCGCTGGAGCACTTTCTTTAGGAGCACTTGTAGGTGTTGATTCTGCAGATGCAGCAGGTCACGGAAAAGCAGAAACAAAAGCAAAGGTACAAGCATTGCATACAGACATAAAAGTTGAGGTAAATACAAAATCTCAAGGACACGTACATGCAAGTGAAACCGCAAAGGCTCATGCATCTGCGAATTCCGCTGTACATGCTGGTGCTAAGGAAGATACAGAAGTATCAGTAGAGGAAGAAGATACAACTGTTGAAGTTGATACCGAAGTTGAAACTGAAGAAACTACTACAGACACTGATGTAGAAGCAGACACTGATGTTGCTGTAGATGGAGATGTAGAAGCTGATACGGACGTCGAAGAAGAAACAGAAGCTGAAGTTAAGGTAAACCCATCTACAGAAAATAAAGCTAACGCCATGGCTCATCTAAGAGCAAGCGAAACAGCAAAAGCACATGCTGCAGCAAACTCAGCTGTTCACGCTACTCCAGAAGTTGATGTAGATGTAGAAGCTGATACAGACACAGAAACAGAAACTGATGTAGAAGCAGACGTAGATGTAAAAACTGAAGATGACGATCTAGAAAACGATGGCGAAGAAACAGAAGAAGACACTGATTCAGATGTAGATACAGATGCTGAAACTGATGTAACAACTGATGTTGACACAGATGTTGAAGAGAACGTAGAAACAGATGTAGAAACTAATGTAGAAACTAATGTTGAAGAAGATACTGCTACGGACGTAGAAACTGAAGAAAAAGTAAGTCCTTCTGTTGAAAACAAAGCAAATGCAATGGCTCATGTAAAAGCAAGTGAAACAGCGAAGGCACATGCAGCAGCAAACTCTGCTGTAATGGCTGGTACTACTGAAGAAGACACTACTGTGGAAGAGAACGTAGAAACAGATGTAGAAGCAGATACTGATGCAGAAACAAACACTGAAGTTGAAGCAGATGAAACAAATACAGTAGAACTTCCAGAACAACAATAATTTCCGTTTTAAACAAAGGATTGACTCAAATATGGGTCAATCCTTTATTTTTGCAAAATATTGTAATTAGAAATTTCTGAATGTTCTTAAATTGCCTTGACAGCGCTTTCGCAATTCTATTAGTATGAATAGTAATGAGACAAGGGAGGGATAGATATTGAGTAGTTTACTTTTAGCAGCAATAGGAATTGTAGTCTTTTTGTTAGGGTATAGGTATTATTCTAAATTCATATCCGAAAAGATTTATCAGCTTGACCCCAATTATGTAACACCAGCACATAAATACAAGGATGGTGTCGATTTCGTACCGACTAATAAGTTTGTTCTATGGGGACACCATTTCAGCTCAGTAGCAGGAGCTGCACCGATTCTTGGTCCAGCTATTGCAGTTTATTGGGGATGGTTGCCTGCAGTATTATGGGTAGTGTTAGGAACTGTATTTGCGGCAGGTGTCCATGATTTCGGAACACTTGTCCTATCAGTACGAAATAAAGGACAATCTGTTGGGACACTTACTGATAAGTTAATTGGTAAACGTGCTAAAATCTTGTTTCTATTCATCATATTAATCCTTATGTTAATGGTTAATGCAGTATTCGCCTGGGTAATTGCAAATCTATTTGTTTCATTTCCAGCATCGGTGCTTTCCATTTTCATTCAGATTCCATTAGCGGTTTGGATGGGCTATACTGTCTACAAAAAGAGTGGCAGCATGCTTCTACCGTCTATCGTCGCTTTAGCAGTCATGTATGGTACGGCAGTAATTGCCTCGAGAGTAGAATTCCTCCAAATCGACTTGGTAAATTGGTTTGGCGGCGAGGCCAATACCGTAATGTTTGGATTGAACGGAGTAGCAATGGCATTCTTCGTTTGGATCATCGTATTAATGGTCTATGTATATTTTTCATCAACTTTACCGGTATGGAAGCTATTACAGCCAAGAGACTATATTAATTCACATCAGCTTGTACTAGGACTAGTCATTCTTTATTTAGGCGTCTTATTCATGAATCCTGAAATTACCGCGCCTGCAGTCAATTCAGGAGTGTCTACGTCCATGTGGCCGTTACTCTTCATAACAATTGCTTGTGGAGCCATTTCCGGTTTTCACGGACTTGTTTCTTCTGGTACATCTTCAAAACAAATTGATAAAGAAACCGATGCACGCTTTGTAGGTTATCTCGGCGCAGTGGGTGAAGGAATGCTTGCCCTCTTAGCGATTATTGCGGTAGCCACCTTCTTTACAACCGGAGCAGATTTTAAAGCTGCGTATAGTAGCTTTGCGGCAGCAAGCAGCGGGGGACTCGGTAACTTTATCGGTGGAGCAGCACAGCTTGCTACGGGCGTTGGGATCCCTGCAGATATTGCAGCAACGATCGTTTCAGTCATTGTGATCAGCTTTGCCGCTACATCTTTGGATACCGCGGTCCGATTAATGCGTTATATAATCTCAGAACTTGGAAGTGAGTATAATCTTCCATCACTGACAAAGGCTCATGTTGCAACAACAATCGCAGTTGTGTCAAGCGCAGCACTTGTATTGCTTCCAAAAGGTCCAAATGGTTTTGGGTCTGGCGGATTCTTACTATGGCCGTTATTTGGAACTGCCAACCAGCTTTTAGCTGGAATCAGTTTATTATTAATCTCCATTTGGCTTAAAAATCAGGGTCGGAACTTTATGCCGACATTCATTCCGATGGTATTCATATTGTTCATGACCATCTGGGCTATGGGAAAACAGGTCATATTAGATTGGTCTGGAGCCGGTGCATCAGATCTCAATATCTTGTTGTTCGTGTTCGGATCCTTGATTCTCGGATTTGCGATCTGGATCATTATAGAAGCAGCTTCTGTCCTTAAGAACAATCAAGGTCCAGCAGATATCGATAAATCAGCTTAGTCGTATCTAGCGAGGGGGGCGGGATAAACTGCTCCCCTTTTTTGCATGTTGGAGACTGTATGTGAGCAAGAGGCACGTTGGGGCGGATGTTTTGACAATGAAAGCCGAACTATTAATTGTACGTGTTTGGCCTGTAGTTGGCGGAGGCGTTTCTGATGACGGGTTCATCAGCTTGAGCGATGAATTTGCAGATGATTGACAGAAGATGAACAGATAGGTGCAATTTATCTGCAAATCACTGAGCGTTTTGGCGAAAAAGTTAACCTTACAACAACAATTGACAATACAAGGTGTTGATCCCATTGGATAAAAAGAATTGGTCACTAAAAAAATTGATGGAATTTTATGATGAAATAATCAGTCATCCACACAAAACAGAAATCAAGCGGGAGCTACGTGATGAGGACGATCTTTTCTTGTTGCTTTGCTTTTCAGAATTACTTGGTATTCCAAATCCGGTTTCCTATTATACGTTAGAACTTTATCCAACCATACTTGAACGCTTTCATGATTGGCACTTAAGAATGGGCATGGAAAAATCACCGTTAGAAGGCATCAGATGTTGTTAATGCAGAAAAGGACGTGACTATAGATGAAAAAAATCGTCAACAAACAAATCATATTTTTCGGTGGTAAGGGCGGAGTTGGGAAATCAACCTCTTCTTCTGCTTATGCACTTGCGACTGCAAGGCAGGGAAAGCGAATCCTTCTCGTTTCCACAGACCCAGCTCATAATCTAGGCGATCTATTCCATGCAAAGCTTTCTGGAAAACCTACAAAGTTGACCGAAAATCTATGGGGAATTGAAATTGATCCTGATGAAGAAACGAAACGTTACCTTAAAGGGGTGAAACAAAATTTAAAAGGACTTGTTAAGCCGAAAATGATTGAAGAGGTCCACCGGCAGATCGACCTGGCCGGAAGTTCGCCAGGTGCTGATGAAGCCGCAATGTTTGAACGAATTGTTTCAATTATTTTAAATGAGAAGGATTCCTTCGATATGATCGTGTTCGACACAGCTCCGACCGGGCATACGATTCGACTTTTAACATTGCCAGAACTAATGGGCGCCTGGATTGATGGAATGCTTAAAAGACGAGAAAGTATGAACGAAAATTATTCAGCCTGGATGGGGGACGGCGAACCTGTTGAGGATCCAATCTATGATATACTCCAAAAACGAAAGGAACGTTTTGCAGAAGTCCGTAAATTGTTACTGGATTCTACTCAAACAGAATACGTCTTCGTGTTAAACGCTGAACGTCTTCCAATCTTGGAAACGGAAAAAGCAATAGGAACGCTGGCGAAGCATGATCTTAACGTACGGACGATTGTCGTCAATAAACTGTTGCCGAGCGAAGAAACGAGTTCGTTTTTCCAAAGACGGAAGGCGCAGGAAAAGGAGTACTTAAGCTGGATCAATGAAACATTCGATCAGCAGGAAAAGATTCATTTACCTCTTTTGGATGGTGATATTTCAACATTGGATGCTCTTGTTCGGATCAGTGAAACGATGGAAAAAGAAATAATATAAATTATAAGATGGAACGGAATAATTAACCTGAGCGGATAAACTGTTATCCCGCTCAGGTTTTCTATTGGAACTATTTATGTTAACGGATAAAAGACTTCGGATAACAAATCTTCATTTTGGTGGAAATCTACATTTTTGTAACACGGGGAGCGGGTGGTTTGGAAAAACCATTGCATTTCAAACCAATTTTTAGTAAGATGAATTTCTGTCTGATTTTTCAGTCTAATAATACAAAGGAGGTAACTGAACTTGAGTGAAAATAAGATTCAAAGTGCCTTTGCCACGGAGAAGCAGCAACTGGAAAAAATCGCTGCTGAGATCGACCACCAAATGGAACGATTAGAAAAAATCCCGAGGTATTTCGGGGATGATATTACTGAGCAGGTTCTTGATGACCGGCGAGAACAACACCGGAAAAATCTCATAATCGCAAGCCAAGAAGCGTTTTTCGGCCGTCTTGATTTTAAAGCAGATGAGAAAGATAAGCCTGAAGAGATTTACATAGGGAAGGTTGGGGTTTCAAAGGAATCAACTACCGAAATTCTTGTAGTCGATTGGCGTGCACCTGTTGCAAGTATGTTTTATACGTTCACCGGTGGAGAGGATGAAGCCTTTTATAATTCACCAGAAGGAAAAGTGGAAGGCGATATCTATTTGAAACGAAATGTTGTCATACGTAATCGTGAACTTCAACGTGTAGTCGATACATACGTTAAAGGTAGTGATGAAGCGGGAGGAACAGATGAGTTTTTGCTTTACCGGCTCGGTGATAAGAAAGACAACCGGCTCAGGGATATTGTCTCCACCATTCAAGCAGAGCAAAACCATATCATACGGGCTGAGAAAAATAAGCCATTGATCATTCAAGGAGTAGCCGGATCTGGAAAAACGACGGTTGCACTTCATCGCCTAGCTTACCTCCTCTATCATTATCGGGATTACCTGACTGCAAATCAGATGATCATTTTTGCTCCGAACAAAATGTTTTTAGATTATATATCAAATGTATTGCCTGAACTTGGAGTAGGGGGCATCCAACAAACGACATTCAATGATTGGGCGATTGAAGTCCTGGATGAATCAATCAAGGTACTGACAGACGCAACCGATCTTGAAGTACGATTTGCACCGACAAGTGACGAACTGGAAAAGGATGAGCTTCAATCAGGTCGACTAAAGGGATCACTTAAATATAAAGAAATCATTGAAGCAACCCTCGTGGACTTTGAAAATACGATGGTTCCCATTGATGATTTTGAAATCTGGGACGGATGTTCGATACGAGCTTCGGCGATCCTCAACTGGGCCAACGAAAATCGCAGCTTCCCAATTTCATCACGCCGGAATCGTGTTGTGAAACGATTAAAGTCTTGGATTGAGCAGCAGGTTGAAGCTATAATGCCTCATGAACGAAAAGAGCGTAAGAAACAGGCGAATAATCAACTGCGGTCCTATTTAAAGTCCTGGCCAGATTACACCGCTTTTTCATTTTATCAAGATCTATTTAAAAAAAGTAACCGTGATAAGTTTGCCGAATTGCTGAACGATTACCTTCCTGAGAAAATGATCGATCATACTCGCCGTAACCTATCAAAGAAAATCGTTTCGGCGGAGGATTTGCCAGCGATCTTATCGATCCATGCAAAGCTATTTGGGATTGATAAATCGTTTACGTATCAGCATATTGTCATTGACGAAGCGCAGGATTTTTCTCCTTTTCAAATTGAAGTATTGAAGTCCTATGCTAAAGAAAATTCGTTCACGATTTTAGGGGATATTTCTCAAGGGATCCATTCGTATAAAGGAATTGAACAGTGGCAGGAAATGATGGACGTGTTTGACGATAAACCGCCAGCCTATGTCCAGCTGAAACAAAGCTATCGTTCTACATTGGAAATCATCGAGTACGCAAACTGTATTTTACTCAATATGAAGCATACAGGTGGACTTGCCAAACCAGTCTTTCGTAGTGGTAAGCCTGTGAAGGAAATGAATCTCGACAAGAAGAATCGAGCTGCAACGATTGTCTCCATTTTAAAAGAAATTGAACGGTCTGACGTGAACAGCGTTGCAATTGTCGGGAGAACATCACAAGGATGCGAGGGACTCTACCAGGAATTAAAGGATCTTGGAGTTGAAGCTACATTAATAACGGCCGAACAAAATGATTATCGTGGTGGAATTTCGATCATCCCCGTCTATTTAACAAAAGGGTTGGAATTTGATGCGGTCATCATGAGTGATGTTGATTCGACCAATTATCGCTTCAATGAACAAGACGCTAAGCTTCTTTATGTAGGCTGTACACGTGCTCTGCATCAACTTTGGATTTTGTATGCTGGGGATCCAACACCCTTACTGAAAACAAAATAGCATTTAATAAAAAACCGTACTTCCGAGCTTAATTGCACTAGAGTACGGTTTTTGTCCAAGGATGATTTTACTTTCCACTAGAAAATGATAAACGTTTGATGAAGAATTTTAAGAGTGTACATTGTCTTAACTCTCCTTTGTAAAAATACCCATAACCGAAAATGAAAACGGCTTCAATACTGAAAATTCTAAAAATATTTTATTGTAACCGTTGTGTTTTTTCAAATAATTTCCTATAATCAAACTATGAAAACGATTTCATAGTTTCATTGAAGGGAGGAGTCCTATAAGTAGGGAACAATAATGGCGACGATATCAGATGTAGCAAAAAAAGCAGGCTTATCTCGTGCAACAGTATCAAGAGTAATTAACGAGCATCCATATGTAACTGAAAAGAAGAAGCAGCTAGTTAAGCAAGCGATGCGTGAGCTGCAATATGTTCCGAATTCATCTGCTCAGAAACTTCGAACACAACGAACAGAGACGATAGCCGTCTACGTTCCGAGGTTGACGAATCCGTTCTTCAGTCATGTCGTCGAGAAGATGGAAGAGGTTGCTGCAAAACAAGGCTTTCAGCTTTTGTTATGTCAAACAAGATATAACAAGCAACAAGAACTGAACTATTTGCGGATATTGCGAGGAAAACAGATAGACGGACTCATCCTCACATCAATGGAAAATCCTTGGTCAGAAGTTGAGCCTTATCTTGCTCAAGGTCCTATTGTTCTCTGTAATGAATATGACTATGATGCAACGGTTCCGATGGTGCATCTTGATCAAATTAAAGGTGGATATATCGGAACGAAGCACCTGATTGAGAAGGGCCACCGTTCTATCGTTTACTGTAGCTCCGAACCTGGTAAAAGCCGTGTTTCAACAGACAGGCAGCGAGGATACATACAAGCAATGAATGAAGCAGGAATAGCAATAAGACCGGAATGGATTTGTACAGATCAATTTACGATTGAGGGCGGGAAGCGTTTGTTTTACCAGATTAATCAACAAACAGATCGACCGACTGCCGTATTTACGGGTAGTGATGAGGTAGCAGCAGGGCTGATCCATGAGGCAAGAAAGAATGGATTACGAGTACCGGAAGATTTGGCGGTAATCGGTTTCGACGACCAGCCTCTCGCTGAGTTGATCGGGCTCACAACCGTCAAACAACCGAGCCAGCAGCTTGGAGAAACAGCAATGCATCTCATGTTCGATATGATCCGTCAAAAGAACAGGAAATCAGCAAAACGGATTGAATTAGAGTTTGAGTTGATTATACGTCGATCTACCTAAAATTTAAAAAGCTTAAGTCAAATTCTTTTATTTTTATAGGTTGTGAAATCGATATCATAATCCTAAAGGAGGATATTTATAATGAAAAAAGCAAAATGGATGAGTATTTTGTCATTATTGCTCGCTTTTACACTGATTCTATCAGCTTGTAATTCTGGTGGAGAAGAAGGAACTGAAAAGGAGAAAGAAGATACAGATACGAATAAAGAAGATACAGAAGAAGTTGTAACGATCACCTACGCGAAAGGTCAAGACGCGACAGGGGCAACACTGAAGATCATTGAAGCGTTTGAAAAAGAACATCCGAATATCAATGTGGAATTCAAGGAAATGCCGTCCGATTCCGGAGCACAGCATAATGCATATGTAACGGCTTTTAATGGAGAATCCGATGAAATTGACGTTGTGGACCTTGATGTCGTGTGGCCGGCAGAATTTGCACAGGCTGGATATGTTATGGCGCTTGACCGATTCATCCAAAAGGATGGGCTCGACATGAGCATGTATAACGAAGGGGCATTGAGTGCTGCTAACTTTAATGGAAAACAGTGGGCGCTGCCTAAATTCATCGATGCAGGAATGCTGTTTTACCGAACAGATCTAGTGAAGGAAGGCGAGGTTCCGAAGACGTGGGACGAGTTGGTCACGAAAGCTAAAGCACTTAAAGCGGAAGCAGGAACTGAGTTTGGATATTTGATGCAAGCGAAGCAATATGAAGGCCTTGTTTGTAACGCTGTTGAATTTATCGCTTCATACGGTGGTGCAATCGTCGATGAAAACGGGAAAGTGGTCGTCGATAGTGAGGATACGATTCAAGGGATCACGAAGCTTGTCGAAATCGCGAACGCTGATTTTGTACCGGAAAACATTACGACGTTCACAGAACCAGAATCACACACAGCATTCCTTGAAGGCAATTCACCGTTTATCCGTAACTGGCCATATCAGTATTCCCTGGCGAATGATGAAGAGCAATCTGAGATTGTAGGTAAAGTCGGAGTTGCTCCGCTTCCAGCAGGAGATGCTGGATCTGCTGCAACTCTTGGTGGATGGATGACCGCGATCAATGCAAATACCGATCAGCCAGAAGCAGCTTGGAAATTCTTGAAGTTCATGGCAGGTCCCGAAGGGCAAAAGATCAATGCAATCCACGGTAGTAAGGCTCCAACGATCCCATCACTATTTGAAGACGCGGAAGTCCTTGAAGCAAACCCGTTCTTTAAAGAAGAAGGGTTCGTAAATGCACTGAACAGCGCAGTTTCTCGTCCAGTAGTTCCGAACTATCCAGTAGTTTCTGAAGTGATTCAGATCCAAATTTCAAAAGCGATTGCTGGAGAAGTAACACCTGAACAGGCTGCGAAGAATATGCAAACGGAAATTGAAAAACTAATAAACTAAACGAACAATAATCATAGAAGCTGACTCGGACAAGTCGTTCAAGACCTCTCTTTCACTTTGGAGGACGTCGGGCATTGTGAAGAGTCAGCTTCAATTATGATATAGGAAAGTAAGTTCTCTTTAGAAAGGTGTGTCGATTGATGGAAGAGAACACAGCAAAAAAGAAAAAAAAGAAGCTTTCCGAACGGTCAGCTGCGTATTTGCTTATTGCTCCATCGCTCCTCTTGATACTCGTTATTGCGATTTGGCCTGTCCTTCAATCGTTTTACTTTTCTTTGTTTGATTTACGACTGAGCGATCCGACAAAATCGGAAGTTCATACATCTTATCAGATAGATTTAAAACGTTACTTGGATAATTATCCGTTTCTGCAAGGCTCGATCGATAAGGAGCTACGGAATACACAAGGGGAAACAGCTCAACAATTGAATTCGATTAAGGAACAGCTCAATCAATTGGATTCGTCATTAAGAGAAGACGAAGAGATTCAGGAGCGATACGAATCAATCAATGAAAAATTGATAAATATTGAACCGGTTTTAGATAAAGAATCACTGATCGAAATAGAACGGGATCGTGCGAAAGAGATTCAGGAAACAATCCAATCAATCTATCAAAATGTGAAGCAGTTAGAAGGTCTTGAGGATCCTGATGCTGTAAAGGGTTTAACCTCTGCACTCACAGATGTAGTCATCAAACCGAACTTCATCGGTTTAGATCATTATGTGAAGAATTTCATGGATAAACGAATGTGGATGGCGATTTGGAACACAGTCGTCTTTACAGTCGTGTCGGTTGCGATCGAACTGGTATTAGGTTTACTTATCGCACTGCTGATCAATAAAGCATTCTTTGGAAGAGGTTTAGTCCGTGCCTCAATCCTGATCCCATGGGCGATTCCTACCGTTGTTGCCGCAATGATGTGGAAATTCCTTTATGATGGCCAAAATGGGATTGTTGCTAAATTATTTGAAGAAATCGGGCTAGTGGATAGTATGGCAAGCTTATTGACGACGGATATAGGAGCGATGTTTTCTGTCATTTTTGCAGACGTCTGGAAAACAACGCCTTATATGGCATTGCTTCTGCTTGCAGGACTGCAGACGATTCCGAAAAGCCTTTATGAAGCAGCGGCGATCGACGGAGCAAACAAATGGAAACAATTTTTTACGATTACGCTTCCATTGTTGAAGTTAAGCATTTTAGTCGCATTATTGTTCCGGACGCTCGACGCATTCAGGGTATTTGATTTGATTTTTGTATTGACAGGCGGAGGACCAGCAAACTCAACCGAAACGATTTCCTTACTTGCGTATAAAGTCTTGTTCGCACAAACGAATTTTGGTGAAGGCTCTGCATTATCAGTTGTTGTGTTCATCTGTGTAGCGATCATTTCGATGCTTTACATTTCATTATTGGGCAGAGACCTTTTAGAGGACAAGAAATAGCGTGAGAAAGGATGTGAGTTGAGATGCAGAAGAAAGCTGGACCATGGTTTTATGTTGGCTTGTTCGTCTTTGTTTTTGTTGTCATGTTTCCATTTCTATGGGTTCTAATCAGCTCATTCAAGCCTGTTTCAGAATTGTTTGGAGACAAAGCATTTATACCATATACGTCCGACCCCACCTTCGATAATTACATGTCGGTCTTTGTAAACCATCCATTTATGACGTATTTGAAAAATAGTTTCATCGTGTCTGGTGCGACGACGATCTACACGGTGTTTATCGCAGCGTTTGCCGCTTATGCGATTGCCCGATTGCATTTCAGAGGGAAAACAGTGATTCTCGGACTGGTACTGTCCGTTTCGATGTTCCCGCAGGTTGCGACGATTTCACCAATCTACATTATTCTGAAAAACTTGGGGCTGACAAACAGCTATATTGGTCTGATCATTCCATATACGACAATAACATTGCCTTTGTCGATTTGGATCTTAGTGACCTTTTTCCGTAAAATTCCACACGATCTTGAAGAGGCTGCTAAAATTGACGGCGCATCTCTGATGCAAACGTATTGGCGTGTCATTTTTCCATTAGCGATACCTGGAATTTTTACGACAGCCATTCTCGTATTCATTGCGGCTTGGAATGAATTTCTGTTCGCTCTCGTTCTGAATACAGAGGAGGCGTATAAAACAGTGCCAGTAGGTATTGCGATGTTCCAGGGACAATTTACAATTCCTTGGGGGGAAATTTCAGCTGCGACTGTAGTTGTCACCGTTCCGCTAGTTATAATGGTCTTGTTCTTCCAGAAACGAATTGTTTCAGGTTTGACTTCGGGAGCAGTTAAGGAATAGAAACAGACTCCATTTGAGAAATCGGTGTAGAAGTCGAAAAGTAGATATGTTTATAAAGGATTAGGCTGACCCCATCATGTAGTACAGATGGGGTCAGCCTTTATGTTTTAGAGTGTTTAAATCCCTTAGATGCAAATGAGGTCTCATTTTGGTAATTGGTTACCAATTATCGTCATTGTGTTTCACTTCCGTTGGAGGAACTAAGTTTATCTTCTATACGTTTAATGAACATTTGAAAAATTACTGTTCCATTAAACTGGTTACAGAAACACTTTGTTTATTATTTGGTGCATTAAGGGGATGAATTGTAGCTATTCCATTTTGTTGATCCACGTGCTCGATATAAACACCTTCCCCATTATAGGTTACGTTGGCCGTCGTTGACGAAGAAGAAATTTCTTGTGCTCGTTGTGCATCCATTGAAGCCACCTCCTTTGAATTTCTACAGTACTAATATTTGTTCCGATTTACTCAGATATACTCTTTGTAATTAAACTTTTCTTAAGGTGAAGCAACTAGATAAATATAAGGCATTCGTGAAAACAAAACGATTTTCTGAAAATGATGTTGACAATAATTAGTTTTGTCAATTACGAATGACGTTCATATTATAGAAAGGAAGTATCAAACGGATCTTAGGGAGGTCACCTTTTGAAGGAGTATTTTTATAACTTGTGTGTCCAACACATGGAAAAACCGGTTGTAGTAAAAACTCACGATTATAAAGTCTATGTAGGTGTGATTAAAAATGTAGATTCTGAGAATGTTTATTTACAACCTTTCCAGGAACGAGAAGGACGTTTCTTTCCGGTTTTGGGTGCTGGACTCTTAGGTTTAGGTCTTGGAACGCTAGCTGGTGTAACGCTCTTTCGTCCATATCCATATTATCCTTACGGATACGGGTATGGATATGGATGGTAACCATTTTTGGTTACCATCTTTTTATTTTAAGACAGAAGGGTCACTATCAATCGCATAGTTCTATTGGTTTTTAGAGTGAGAAACTACGATTTACAGGTGGATCTGACGGAAGAAGCCGGATTGTCATGTAAACAATACTTACAATTGTAATGTTATTTTTCACCATCTTCTTAAATCCGCTTGATCGAGATGGCTTTTCTCATTTTCTTGATCGATTCCTGTGAAGTCTGTTTATTTTGCATCATCACATTAACATAGAGTGCATCAATGATACATAATTGAGCAATACGTGATGCGAGTGCCTCTGACCGGTAGTCGGTTTCCTCTGAGGTCGTATATAGTGGAACATCAACCTGTTGACTTAACGGTGATTTCGCCAGCGTCGTAATTCCGATCGTGTTCACGTTGTTTTCTTTTGCAACGTCGAGTACTTGTAAAATATCCTTGTTCGTCCCAGAATGGGAGATAAAAACAGCAGTATCATGCTCGGTCAGCTGTGATGCTGCCATTAGCTGCAGGTGAGAATCTGAATAGGCAGCTGTCTGAATCCCACTCCGTAAAAACTTATGGTGTGCATCCATCGCAATGACTCCAGAACCACCGTTACCATAAAACTCCACTTTTCCAGCATTCATCAGCATGTTGACTGCACGACGATAAGGCTCTTTATCTAATAGGTGAATCGTTTCCTCCAACGTCCGGATATTGGATTGGAACACTTTATGAGCTACTTCCTTTTCATTATCCATCTCACTGATCGTTTCATGAATGTCTTTCACAGGATTTACGATTTCAGATGCCAGAGCGATTTTCATCGCCTGATATCCTTTGAAACCGAGGCGTTTACAAAAGCGAAAAACTGTCGCCTCAGCAATATTCAAGTCATCAGCAATTTGGTTGATTGTTGAATGTATGATATGGTCCGGTTGATTCAAAATATAGTCTGCAATCTTCTTTTCTTTTTCACTGAATATTCCATAGGAAGAACGGATTCTTGATATACAGTGCATTGGTTTCGTTGATTTCAATGTTGGTGCTCCTCTCAACAAATCTCCTATAAACAGTATATACCATTCTAGTTACGAAAAAAAGTTTCATAAAGGCACTTGAAAAGAAAAAATATTTTTATATAATTAATGAAAAGGAAATAAAATTTCATAAGTGGAGGTTATTTCATGCAAATTGGTTTAGTTGGTCTCGGTAAAATGGGGTACAACCTTGCCTTGAATTTACTAGATCATGGACACCACGTGCACGCATTCGATGTAAACCAATCGACCTTAGAAAAACTTGGAAAGAAAGGAGGAGAAGGATTTCACTCACTGAAAGATCTTGTAAATAGTCTTGAGAAACCGCGGACTGTATGGGTCATGGTTCCTGCTGGAGAGGTTACTGAGACCGTTATTTCGGAATTAAAGGTATTACTGGACCCTGAAGACATCGTCATCGATGGGGGCAATACCAATTACAAAGAGTCAATGAAGCGATCAGCCAATTTTGAAGAAAATAACATTCATTTCTTGGATGTCGGTACAAGCGGCGGCATGAATGGTGCTCGAAACGGTGCCTGTATGATGATCGGTGGTAAGAAGGAAGCGTTTGAAAGACTTGAGATGGTTTTCCAAGATGTCAACGTTGAGAATGGTTACCTTTACACAGGTTCATCCGGAAGTGGTCACTTTTTAAAAATGATCCATAACGGAATCGAATATGGGATGATGCAAGCCATTGCAGAAGGGTTCGATATTCTTGAAAAAAGTCCATTCGATTATGACTATCAAGCAGTATCCAAAGTTTTCAACAACGGTTCTGTCATCCGCTCTTGGCTGATGGAGCTTACAGAGAACGCATTTGCGAAGGATCAACACCTGGATGAAATCAAAGGGATCATGCACTCATCAGGAGAGGGGAAATGGACGGTGGAGACGGCTCTTGAATTACAAGCTGCCGCGCCAGTCATAGCTTTATCCCTGATGATGAGGTACCGCTCGCTGGAGGAAGATACGTTTGCTGGGAAAGTGGTCGCTGCACTGCGGAATGAGTTCGGCGGACATGATGTCGTAAAAAAGTAATGGTTTAGGAAGAAATGGATATGTCAGGTGGATGTTGAATTCTAGTTACCTAATTAGGGACCATCATGATGAATGACTAATCTCAAGCAGGAGTTGGAAAACCTTGAAAATGACTTTTCGCTGGTATGGACAGAAGGATTCCGTAACACTTTCCAATATTCGTCAGATCCCGGGAGTGAAAGGAATCGTCTCTGCTATTTACGATATCCCAGTAGGCGAAGCATGGCCATATGAGAAAATCCTTGTCCTCAAAGAACAAATTGAAGAACACGGTTTAACCCTTGATGTTATTGAAAGCGTACCTGTCCATGAAGATATTAAATTAGGTCTAGAAACTCGGGATCATTACATACAAAATTACAAAACGACAATTAAAAACTTAGGCAGAGCAAGTATTCCGGTCGTTTGTTATAACTTTATGCCGGTGTTTGACTGGACCCGTTCGTCTCTGGATCATGAGCTTCCCGATGGATCGACCTGTTTAACCTTTGATGAGAAAATAGTAGAAAGAATGGACCCTCAATCCGGGGAACTACCACTTCCTGGTTGGGATACGAGCTATAAAAAAGAGGATCTTATAAGGCTTTTTGGACAGTATGAATTGGTATCTGAAGAGGATCTATGGGGTAATTTGGAGTATTTTATCCGAGAAGTCCTACCCGTCGCTGAGAAGTCCAATGTCAAAATGGCCATACATCCGGATGACCCACCGTGGTCATTTTTCAGGCTGCCTCGCATTATTACGAATAAGCAAAATCTAGAACGATTTTTAAAGATCTATGATAGCCCGTATAACGGATTGTGTTTATGTAGTGGTTCCCTCGGTGCAAATCTGAAAAACAATTTTTCGGAAATGGTTCGCTCGTTCGGGAAAGTGGGACGAGTAAACTTCATACATGCCCGTAATGTAAAAATAATCGGTGAAAAATCTTTTCAGGAATCCTCACATTGCAGTGAGGACGGCTCCTTGGATATGTATGAAATTATTCGAGCGTTGCGTGATATCAATTATGACGGGCCAATTCGTCCAGACCACGGACGTATGATATGGGGAGAAGAAGGAAAACCAGGGTATGGCTTATATGACCGAGCCCTCGGAGCCACTTACCTAAATGGCATGTGGGAGGCTTTGACAAAAGAATTGAAGAGGGAAGACTAGGTTACTTGATTACCAGGTATGAAAAAATAATTTTTCCTTAGTTGGCATTTAAGAAAAAATATTTATTGTTATTTTGATGAAAATAGCATAAAATGAAGGCGTTATCAGATAATTTTAATTTTTCAAAAAAGGAGGAAGTTGCTGTGAAAAAGGGTATTAAGGGTTTAATCAAAATGGTTGGCCCCCTTGCGTTAGTTACAATTATGAGTTCTTTGCTGGTCGGCTGCTCGGACTCAGGTTCTTCAGGTGAAGGAGATGACAAGGTAACTGAAATTCGGGTAGTGACTGCGAATCATCCATGGACAGAAGCCATTGAAAAGGAACTGTCAGCATTCGAAAAGGAAACCGGCATCAAGGTCAAGATCGACAGCTATTTTGAGGATCAGCTTACACAAAAAACCTCTGTAGAATTCGCATCACATTCAGATGACATTGATGTTGTAATGTTCCGCCCCCTCCAGGATGGAAAAATGTTTCACAAAAATGGCTATTTTGCTAGTTTGAATGATTACGCTAAGAAAGACAATTTCACAGAAGACTTTATTCCAGCGGCTCTCGGAAGCGTGAAAGCTGGAGACGAATTATTCGGATTGCCGCTCGTTACTGAAACGGAAGTTTTATATTATCGGAAAGACCTGTTAGAAAAAGCCGGTTTAGATGTTCCGAAAACATTGGAAGAGCTTGAAGATGCTGCAAAAATACTCCATGATCCTGAAAATGGAATTGCTGGATTTGTTGCTCGCGGTAAGCGTGCTGCTGCAGTTACTCAGTTCTCCAGCTTCCTATACGGCTTTGGCGGAGATTTCATCGAAAACGATAAATCTGTCATTGCTACTCCTGAAGCCATTGAAGCGTTTGAATACTATGGTAACCTGCTCAAGAATTATGGACCCAAAGGAACACTCAATATGAGCTGGCCAGAAGCAATGGCTGTATTCACCCAAGGTAAAGCGGCCTTCTACACTGACGCTTCTTCCCTCTTTTCAAACGCTACTGACCCATCAAAATCGCAGGTAGCGGATAAAGTCGGTTTCGCTCCATTCCCGGCTGGGCCAGATGGAGCACATCCATATAACGTCACATCTTGGGCGCTTGGTATCGGTGCTAACTCCAATAAGAAAGACGCTGCTTGGGAATTCATTCATTGGGCATTAAGTAAAGAAATGGTTGAAAAGCTTCAAGCTGAAGGGAATCCGGGCGCACGTATTTCTGTTTGGAATTCACCGGAAGGTACGGCAATGTTCCCTGAAGATCTAGCGGCTGCGATTGCGGCTAATGGTAAAGCAGATGGAAAGCCTTATGACCGTCCACTTGTCATTAACGTTGGTAAAGCTCGTGACACCATTGGTGATGTAATCATTGCTGCGCAACAAGGAAAAGACGTGAAAGCAGCTGCAGAAAAAGCGGACAAAGCGTTCCAGGAACTACTAGATAAAGAGAATAAGTAATAGGTAGTCATCAATAGTTTTGATGAAATCGGCTTTCGGTGTACCAGCTAAGTCCTTTTTTAGATGCCGAAAGCCGGTTGCCTTTACATAGGTGTAAGTATTGATCATTTCTTGAATGTTGCTATGAATTTAATGCCTGACAGCCTGAATTTCACCTGGAACACATGCTTAAAGGAATATCACCGGGTTAGGAGGAAAAATAAGCATGATAAACTGGATTGATCGGAACATCAAGTGGGTTTTTACGATGCCTGCTGTCATTTTTGTTGCGTTAATGATGGTCTTGCCTGTCGGTTATACATTTTGGCTAAGCTTCCACAACTGGAATATGTCAAATATAGACCCGCCATTATGGGTAGCATTTAAAAACTATCAGGTTTTATTCAATGATCCTCTATTTATAAAATCACTGTGGCTTATGCTTTATTTTACGGTTGCATCGGTACTTATTGAAACGATTTTAGGTATCGGCCTGGCAATCATGATGAATCAGCATTTTATTGGAAAGGGCCTGGTCAAGACATTATTCTTGTTGCCGATGGTGGCGACACCCGTAGCGGTAGGTTTGGTTTGGGTCCTTATTTATGAACCGAATATCGGTATTGCAAACGTGTTTTTAAATAAGCTTGGATTGCCTGGTCTTGAGTGGTTGACCTCACCTGATCTTGTCATGCCTTCATTGATTTTGATCGATGTATGGGAATGGACACCGATGATTGCTTTGATTGTTCTGGCGGGGCTTGTTTCTCTTCCAAGGGATCCCTTTGAAGCAGCGATGATTGATGGGGCGAATTCCTGGCAAACTTTCTGGAAAATTACGCTTCCTTTATTGAAGCCGACGATTTATTCCGCCGTCTTGTTGAGGATGATCGATGCATTGAAAACCTTCGATATCATCTATGCCACCACGCAGGGTGGTCCGGGTACTGCATCACAGACGATCAACATCTATGGTTATGTCTTAGGCTTCCAATATTTCAAAATTGGTCAGGCTTCAGCTTTACTTATGGTGTTTTTCCTCATAGTCCTATCGATTAGTATCTTTACTATTCTCTTAAGAAAGAGAGCGGGGGTCAGTTTATGAGTGGAAGAAAACAAAAACCATTTAAAATCACAGTCACTCATATTGGTGTCTATTTATCTTTAATACTATTCTTGCTGCCGTTTCTATGGATGATCTTAGCCTCCTTTAAAACACAAGTGCAAATCCTTAATACAGAAAACATTTTTTCTATCACTGCAAATTTAGATAACTATATTAGTGTATTTGAAGAATACGCCTTCCTCAAATTTATTATCAACAGTTTTATCGTCGGCATATTATCAACTTTTTTCGGTCTCGTGCTAGGCTTGCCTGCCGCTTATGCGATTGCAAAATACAAGCAGGAAGGACTTGGACTCTTAATCCTTGTCGCAAGAATTGTACCAGGGATCTCGTTTCTGATCCCATGGTTTATCATCTTTTCAAGAATGCAGTTGATCGACACGTATACAGCACTGATTTTAAGTCATATGCTTGTGACCATGCCGTTCATCGTATGGGTCATGATTCCATTTTTTGAAGGACTGCCGTCTGCACTTGAGGAATCTGCCCGTATTGACGGATGTACGATTCCATCAGCCTTTATTCGAATCATTTTACCGATCTCCGGACCTGGCATCATTACATCCACCATTTTGGCTTTCATTTTCTCATGGAATAACTTTATGTTCTCCATCATTTTGGCTGGTGAGAAGACAAAGACTTTACCAATTGCTGTCTTTAATTTCCTATCTTATTCGGAAATCAACTGGGGAGGTTTGATGGCAGCTTCCGTGATCATTACTGCGCCGGTTCTTATTTTGGCACTCTTTGCCCAGCGGTATATCATTGCTGGCTTGACGGGTGGTAGTGTTAAAGGTTAGTCGTTTTCGTACTTAAAATAGACTGTAGTCTACAAATCTATGTACAATTGAATAGTAAAAAAATAACGGAGATTCATGCGATAGGAGAGATACGATGAAAATCACCAAGCTGACATTATATAAAGTTCCTCCTCGCTGGTTGTTTCTTAAAATCGATACGGATAGCGGTATAACAGGATGGGGTGAACCCATTGTTGAAGGACGTGCAAGCACGGTAGAGGCATGTGTTCAAGAATTGAGCGATTATTTGATTGGGAAAGATCCGTTACGTATCGAGGATCACTTTCAGGTCCTTTACCGTGGAGGTTTCTACCGAGGGGGCCCGATTCTAACAAGTGCGATTTCTGGCATAGAGCAAGCATTATGGGATATTAAAGGGAAATACTATAATATGCCAGTTTACGAGATGCTTGGAGGTGCAGCTCGAGATAAAATTCGTGTATACTCCTGGATCGGCGGTGATCGTCCGAGCGATGTGGCACAGGCTGCAAAAGAAAAGCTAGACGCTGGTTTTACTGCGGTTAAAATGAATGCTACTGAAGAATTGGATTATATTGATACGGGTTCAAAAGTTGAAGCAGTGATTAACAGCGTCGCTTCAGTTCGGGAAGTTGTTGGAAAGGACTTTGGGATTGGCATTGATTTTCACGGCCGTGTACATAAAACAATGGCAAAAATTCTTGTGAGAGAGTTAGAGCCATACCGACCAATGTTTATCGAGGAACCAGTTCTGCCGGAAAATAATGAAGCTTTGCGCGAAATTGCCCGCTATACGACAACTCCAATCGCAACTGGTGAAAGACAGTACACGAGATGGGGGTTCAAGCAGATCTTGATGGACGGTTATGTTGATATCATTCAGCCTGATGTCTCCCATGCTGGTGGCATCTTGGAGCTGAAAAAAATCGCTGCGATGGCAGAAGCCTTTGATGTGTCGGTTGCACCTCATTGTCCGCTTGGACCCATTGCTTTAGCTTCATGTCTTCAGCTTGATGCATGTACCCCGAATTCGATCATTCAGGAACAAAGCCTCGGCATACATTATAATAAGGGAAAAGACTTGCTTGATTACCTCAAGAATCCAGGGGTGTTCAAATATAAGGATGGTTATGTCAACATACCAGAAGGACCGGGGCTCGGTATAGAGGTTGATGAAGAACGCGTCAAAGAAATGGCGAAGATCGGGCATGATTGGAAAAACCCGATATGGCGCAATAAAGATGGAAGCATTGCAGAATGGTAATAAGATAAAGGTGGAATGAATGATGGATGTCATCACTTTTGGAGAATCAATGGTACTGTTCAGTCCGATGAAGACAGGCCGACTAAGATACATTAGTCAGTTTGAAAAAACGATAGGAGGAGCAGAATCCAACGTGGCCATCGCTCTTGCAAGGCTTGGGTATCAGGTCAGTTGGGTCAGTCGATTGGGTGATGATGAGTTCGGTCTTTTCGTTCGTAATTTCATCCGGGGCGAAGGAGTGGACACAAGCTTAGTCACCTTTGATCCTGATCACCCCACGGGTGTTTTTTTCAAAGAGCGGCATGAAGAAGGCGATCCAAAGGTTTATTATTATCGTACAGGATCGGCCGCCAGTTATATGAATCGTAGTCATTTAAGTGAAAGTGACATTGCGGGCGCTAAGATTCTGCACATCACAGGTATTACAGCTGCGCTCAGTCATTCCTGTCGAGAGTTGATTCATTATGCGATAGATATTGCGAAAGAGAATGATGTAACCGTTGTTTTTGACCCGAACATCCGGCTTAAGCTATGGTCCGAAAATGAGGCTCGTTCTGAACTGATGTCCATCGCAGGTAAGTGTGATATCGTATTACCAGGTCTGGAGGAAGGGCGCTTACTTACAGCGAAAACGGAACCTGAGGACATATCTGAAAGCCTTATATCTATTGGAGCAAAGGCTGTTGTTGTGAAGCTAGGGGCAAAGGGAGCCTATTACCATACATCGGATAGCTGCGAATTCATTGAAGGATGTAAGGTCGGTCATGTGGTAGATACCATTGGGGCGGGGGATGGTTTTGCCGCTGGTTTCATATCTGGGGTTATTCGGAACTGGACCTATCGGGAGGCTGTGAAACTTGGTAACCGGGTGGGTGCTTCTGCTGTCACGGTGACCGGAGACGTAGAAGGCTATCCATATTGGTCAGAAATTGTTCCTGATCGTTCGAAGGACATTTTAAGATAAGAAGCACAGAGATGGGGGAAATGTAAGAAATGCTGCCCAAAGTAGAATTACTGCAAAAAATAGAAGACGGAGGCATCATTGCGGTTGTTCGCCGGGTGCCGGAAAATGTCGTCCAACAAGTTGCAGAGAGTCTCATTGAAGGTGGGGTCACAGCACTTGAAGTGACTGTCGATTCACCGAATGTATACCGTTCCATCGAAAAGCTCGCAAACCGATTGGGAGACCGAGCGCTCGTCGGAGCAGGGACTGTTTTGGATAGTGAGTCCGCCTGGCAAGCCATTAGTGCAGGAGCCGAATTTGTCTTTAGCCCAAGCCTTTCAGAGGATATCATTCGAACGGCTCTCCGGTATGGTAAAATCGCCATTCCGGGCGTCATGACGCCAACCGAAATGATTAGAGCAATGGAATGGGGAGCAGACATGGTCAAGCTGTTCCCTGCCGGTACTCTTGGGCCGAAGTATTTGAAGGATGTCAAGGGACCGTTTCCTCACATTCCTGTTATACCGACAGGAGGGGTGAACCTGGATAACATCGATTCCTTTATTGAGGCTGGCGCTGTTGCTGTAGGAATTGGCGTCAGCTTGGTTGATACAAAGGATATCGAATCAGGTAACTTTAACAAGATTAGAACCAACGCTTCTTTATATGTTGAAGCAGTGAAAACGGCACGCGAGAGACATATATAGTAAATATGAGGTTCACACTCATAGATGATAATGAAGTATTCGAGCTGAAAGGACGTTTTTCATGCAACGAGAACGATATATTGGTGTGGATATCGGAACGACCAGTACGAAAGCTGCTATGTACGATGGAAGTGGCGCACTTCTTGCCCAGCATCATGTAGAGTACCCATTGTACAGGCCGGAAGTATCAGCAGCAGAACAAGATCCAGAGGAAATCTTCCAGTCGGTCGTCACCTCGGTACGTGCAACGATTGAAAAAAGCGGAGTATCAAATCGTCAGGTTGGATTTGTTTCTTTCAGTTCAGCGATGCATACGTTAATCGCCCTCGACGAAGAAGGATATCCGCTCACGAAATGCATAACGTGGGCAGATTCACGAAGTGCGAAATGGGCAGACCGATTAAGGGCTTCACCTGAAGGACACGAAATTTACCGTAGAACAGGGACGCCTACCCATCCGATGTTGCCGCTGACAAAGTTGATGTGGCTACAGGAAGAATATCCGGAAACGTTTCAAAAAGCTGTCAAATTCGTTTCCATAAAAGAGTACGTCTTTTATCGATTATTTGAAGAATACGTCATAGACTACTCCATTGCATCAGCGACAGGATTATTTGAGCTGGAAAAATTGGCGTGGGATATGGAGGCACTTGTAACAGCTGGAATTACTGCGGATCAATTGTCAAAACCTGTACCGACTACAGCGATATTAACTGGGCTTTCTGAAATGTATGCCGATGCAATGGGGTTGGCACCTGATACACCGTTTATCATCGGGGCGAGTGATGGGGTGCTGTCCAATCTGGGCGTCAATGCAATCGAACCTGGTACTGTCGCAGTAACGATCGGTACAAGCGGTGCAATCCGGACAGCAGCGGATCGCCCAATAACAGATCCTAAGGGCCGTACATTCTGCTATGTATTGACGGAAGACCTCTGGATCATCGGCGGGCCTGTCAACAATGGCGGCATGACATTCAAATGGCTGCGGGATCAATTGTGCTCGTCCGAGGCTGAATCTGCAATAAGGATCGGTGTCGACCCTTATAAAATGCTGACCGACATTGCTTCACGTGTCCGGCCTGGTTCTGATGGATTGTTGTTCCATCCGTATCTGAGTGGGGAGCGTGCCCCGTTATGGAATGCGAAGGCGAGGGGTTCTTTTTTCGGACTTGCGTTGCACCATCAGAAGGAGCATTTGATCCGTGCGGTTCTTGAAGGGGTTATTTTCAACCTGCATTCGGTCATGCTGACCCTGGAGGAATTGATCGGAAAGCCGAGTCGGATTCAAGCGACTGGCGGATTCGCACAATCTGGTTTGTGGAGGCAAATGTTAACGGACATTTTCAACCAGGAGGTGTACGTACCGGAAAGTCATGAAAGCTCGTGCTTAGGGGCTGTGATATTAGGGTTGTATGCACAAGGGAAGATTGATTCGTTGCAGCACGCTTCCTCGATGGTTGGCTCCGTACATCATCATACTCCGAACCCGGAAAATGTAAAGCTTTATAAGGAACTAATGTCGATTTTTATCCGGATTTCAAGGAAATTGGAAGAAGAATATACAGCAATTGCAGACTTTCAAAGGAAACACGTTCAATAAAAAAGTAAAAGGGGCTGAAACTCGTCAGTTCCTCTTTAATCGTTCAAGTTACACGTCAAAAATATGTGTTACACGAGAAAAAAACGGATTACACGAGAAAAATCCGAGTTACGCGAGAAAAATCTGAGTTACACGAGAAAAATCCGAGTTACGCGAGAAACCTCCATTTTCCCTCTAAATTAAAGGCCGTAAACACTTCCACAATAAATAAGAATTTGCACTTACAACTTGAATTTTTCATCAATTATATAAAACTTCAAGAAGACTGAAATAATTTGAAGAGATTTCTCTTTTGAGTCAGCCCCTTTTTTTAGCAGAAAGGAATGGAGTGTGCCACAAAAATGTGACTTCCAGCACCCAGCCACTCAGGCCACTTCAGATCCACATATATTCATTTCGCAGATTATTTTGCTGTTTCGCAGATGATTTCCTCATTTCGCAGTTATTTTCAGATTTTAGCAGTTAAATCTCAAATTTCGCAGTAATCTAAAAGCGCCATACCAACAAAAAGGAGATTCGGCGCCTTTAAAACCGTTTTTATTTATGAAATGAGCTAAAATCCACAAGTTGGGCTTTATAAAGGTAATACTTCAGCACTCAAAGGTAAACTTCGGCACACTAAAGTAAACCGATGCTGTGTTAGTAGAACTTGATGTGGGAATTCTATACAATGGAGGAAAGCGTAAATGGAAAGGGTGAAACCAATGAAAGTAACGGTTGTCGGATGCTGGGGTGGTTTCCCAAAGGTAAAAGAAGCGACATCTGGATACCTCATCCAAGAAGAAGGCTTTAATTTACTTGTGGACTGTGGAAGTGGTGTGCTTTCACAGCTTCAATCTTACATAGGGATAGATAGCATCGATGCGGTACTACTCTCTCATTATCATCATGACCACATTGCCGATATCGGTCCACTTCAATTTGCAAGACTCGTGAAATCGCAGACGGGTGAAGAGCAGCTTCCTGAGCTACCGGTTTATGGACATCGCTTTAATGAAACAGAATTTCAACGTCTTACCTATAAAACCTACACGAAAGGTGAGGAGTACAATCCGGCCTTATCGATCATGGTCGGTCCATTTAAGGTCTCCTTTTTACAAACGAAGCACCCGGTTCCTTGCTATGCAATGTTAATAGAAGGAAAGGAAAGTAAAGTAGTTTATACAGCGGATTCTGCCTATCAAGATTCGTTCGTCTCATTTTGCCATGGGTCAGATCTTCTCTTATGTGAGTGTAATTTGTACAAGGGAATGGACGGAACAAGCATCGGCCACATGACGAGTGAAGATGCTGGCCGGCTAGCTAGTGAAGCCAACGTTGGGAAACTCATTCTAACGCACCTCCCACACTTTGGTGAAGTCGAACAATTGGTAGTCCAAGCCAAAGAACACTATAATGGGGATGTCGAACTAGCATCATCTGGTCTCGTCTGGGAAAAAGAATGATGCAATTGATATTTTTTAAATGGGAGGAAAAAGTACGTGTTGCTATTTATCGATAATGTGAATATAACCGACCCAAGGATCAACCTAGCCATCGAGGAATACGCGTTGAAGCATTTGGACATCAACGAAACGTATCTTTTGTTTTATATTAATGAGCCGTCGATCATTATTGGAAAGAACCAGAATACAGTAGAAGAGATCAATTCCCCATATGTGAAGGAAAATGATATCCATGTAGTACGTCGTCTGTCTGGAGGCGGTGCCGTTTATCATGATCTTGGGAACTTGAACTTCAGCTTCATTACTCGTGATGATGGGAACAGCTTTCATGACTTTAAAAAGTTTACTGAGCCTGTTATTAAGGCGTTGAACAAGCTTGGTGTCCCTGCGGAGTTGAGTGGACGAAATGACATTCTCGTTGAAGGGAAAAAGATATCTGGAAATGCTCAATTTTCGACGAAGGGGAGAATGTTCAGCCACGGGACGTTAATGTTCGATTCCCAGATTGAAAATGTCGTATCAGCCCTAAACGTGAGTATGGACAAGATCAAGTCGAAAGGAATCAAATCAATTCGGAGCCGTGTTACCAACATTCGCGAGCATCTTCACTCTGATATGACGATCAAGGAATTCAAGAGAACGTTGCTTCACTATCTTTTCGAGGAAAATGAAGATATTCCGCAATACCGGTTAACTGAGGAAGATTGGAAGAACATTCGAAACATATCGGAAGAACGCTACCAAAACTGGGTTTGGAACTATGGGAAATCACCGAAGTTCAATGTTCATCATTCCCATCGGTTTGAAGGTGCTGGGCAACTGGATGTACGTCTTGATGTTGTCCAAAATACAATCCAGCATTGTAAAATTTATGGAGACTTTTTCGGTGTCGGGGATGTTGAGGACATTGAAAACCGCTTGATCGGAGTCCGCTTTGACCGGGAAGAAATTGAACAAGCCATAGAAGGAATGGATATCCACCATTATCTCGGAAAAATTACAAAGGATCAGTTCTTAGAGTTGATTCATTAAAAAGTATATAAATGGAATGTCTGAAAAGAAACGGGTTTACTCGTTTCTTTTTTTAATCTCAAATATGAAATGTTTAACGAAAAAAATAGGCACATCAAATGGGTGGGTGAATATCATGTAATTGTGAGAAAGGAGCTGATAGATATTGACTGATGAACGTAATCGAGAAGAGGTCAAGGACGATGAACGTGCACACTACATGAAAGACAAATGTAAGCAATATATGAACTATCATGTTTTAGTTGAAACGAACGACGGGAAAAAGTTTGATGCGATCTTAACGGGGCATAAGGGTGATCAGGTTGAAATGCTCGTTCCTGAAATGATGGAGCCAGAGTCCTATGAACGCAGCGATTCAAGACAATATGGGCCACGGTTCAGGAGGTTCGGCAGATTCTTGTTGCCACTAGCAGCACTGACAGCACTTTCGTTAATTCCTTACCGACCGTATCCTTATTATCCATATTACCCGCCGTACCCTTACTACCCATACTACTAAACTCCCTTACTAAGGGAGTTTTTTTGCGTATAGGTGTAACAAGTAACCGACTACAACAAGGGGCTGACCCAAATAATATTGGTTTGTGAATTACACGGCAAAACACATGTTGGTTCAGCCTGCTTTTTCAATTCAGCCTGAAATTTTCTAGTCAGCAAGACAAGTTTCCATTGTGGTAATATCGCCTTAATTACGGGAATATTCTGACGAATAATTGACAAGAAAGCGCTTTCTCGTTACTATTTTTATATACCGATATAATGATAGTTCGAATTTTTTACGTTATATAGGATATTAAAAAAGGAATTGTGAATGTATTTCACATTCAACGATGTTAAAAGCGTACTTAAATTGGGAGGGGACACAATGATTTTCAATGTCGAAATGGAAACGATGAATACCAGACAGAAAGAACATCTCCAGCTAGCACGACTTCAAAAAACCACAAAATCCACCTATGAAAACGTACCTTTCTACAAGAATAAGTTTGACTCGCATAGTGTAAAACCCGAGGATATCCAGAGTCTTGATGATTTAAGGAAATTACCATTCACCGTGAAACAGGACTTGCGCGATCATTATCCATTCGGGCTATTTGCTGTTCCGCAGAATGAGGTTATCCGGTTGCACGCATCATCTGGGACGAGCGGAAAACCAACGGTAGTCGGCTATTCACGGAACGACATCGACGTATGGAGTGAAATCATTTCTCGTTCGATTGCAGCTGCTGGTGGAGAACCTGGAAAAGTACTTCACAATGCTTACGGTTATGGTCTGTTCACAGGCGGATTAGGACTCCACTATGGTTCTGAAAAGCTCGGAATGACAACGGTCCCGATTTCAGGCGGGAACACGACACGGCAAATACTACTTATTGATGATTTTAAACCGCAAGTGATTTGTGGAACTCCTTCGTACGTTCTAAACATCGCTGAGACGATGGAAAAGATGGGTAAGGACCCTGCCGCTACAAGTCTTCAATATGGAATATTCGGGGCTGAACCATGGTCAGAGGAAATGAGACAAACACTTGAAACTAAGCTAGGTATTAAAGCGGTTGATATTTATGGGCTGAGTGAAGTAATGGGGCCAGGAGTTTCGATTGAATGTCATGAGGCACAAGATGGACTTCATATAGCGGATGATCATTTCATTGTTGAGGTCATCAATCCAAAAACAAATGAGCATGTTCCAGATGGGGAGTATGGGGAGCTTGTTTTTACGAGTCTGACTAAGGAAGCGTTTCCGATTATCCGATACCGTACAGGGGATATAGCAGCAATCAACCGGTCGAAATGTCAGTGTGGAAGAACTTCAGTCAGAATGTGCAGAGTAAAAGGCCGAATAGACGATATGATGATTATTCGGGGAGTTAATGTATTTCCTTCTGAGATCGAAAATTATTTACTGCAAGTTTCCGAGATTATGCCGCACTACCAAATACAGTTACAGAAAAAAGGGACATTGGATCATGTTGAGCTGCATGTAGAAGTGAACGAAGAATATTTTAAGCAATGTGAGGATAACTTAGAACACGCTAATATAATGGTATTGACGGAAAAAATCAAGCACATTATCAAATCGAATTGCTTAGTCACCATAAACGTTCGGATTTTTGCTCCGGATTCGATCCCGCGCTCAGAGGGTAAGGCAATTCGAGTTGTTGATCTTCGGAAAGAGACCGTCATGCAGTAGGGCTGACAGGATGTGAGTCAGTTCAACGTTGTTATAGGACGTAACACAATTAGTTGAACTTCATTACACATATTTTAAAATTAAGCAAAACCATTGAAAATATTATAACGATAATTTATAATGACGTTAAATAAACGTAATATCCGGAAGGTGATACTTAATGACTATCGATACTTCGTTTGATCGGTTAACAGAGGAAGAGAAGTACGAACACTTCTTGAACCGAATAGATGCCGGTGAAAAAATCGAGCCGAATGACTGGATGCCTGATGATTACCGTCAATCCCTGATTCGTTTGATTTCTATGCATGGAATCAGCGAAATCATGGGAGCGCTTCCAGAAAAGGAATGGGTCCCAAAAGCGCCGTCATTACACAGAAAATTGGCGATAATGGCAAAGGTCCAGGATGAAATGGGACACGGTCAGCTCTTGTTGCGTGTTGCTGAGGATCTCATGGAACCGCTTGGGAGAAATAGAGAAGACATAATGCAGGATCTGTTCTCTGGTAGATTGAAGTTCCATAATGTGTTTCATATGAAAGCGCCTACATGGGGAGATGCTGGAATCATCGCTTGGCTTGTAGACGGGGCAGCGATCATTTCACAAAGTATGATGCTGAATTCTTCATACGGCCCATATGCGAGAGCATTGAAGCGTATTTGTGCCGAGGAGGTTTTTCACGCTCAGCATGGGGAAAGTATCATTATGGCATTGGCAGAAGGAACACCTGAACAACGCGAATTACTACAGGATGCATTGAATCGTTGGTGGACCGCTCTATTGATGTTCTTCGGACCGAAAAGTAAAGAAAATGCATCTACCTCTCATGTCGATAAAAATATGAGGTATAAGATTCGAGAAAAGACAAATGAAGAGCTTCGACAGGAATTCTTTACAAAATATGTACCAAGAATTTGGTCACTTGGATTAACAATTCCAGATGAAACGATTCATTTTGATGAGGAAAAAGAGGAATGGGTTTACCAGGATCCGGATTGGAGCGAATTTAAACAAATCGTAACCGGAAATGGACCACAATCGAAAGAACGTTTAGAGCTTCGACAAGTATCCTATGAAAATAATCGCTGGGTACGTGAAGCATTGAATCCGACAGCAAAAGTGGTATAAGCCGTGTGGGCAGGAGGGGAAACGATGAGCGATAATGGATTTTACAGCGTATATGAAGTATTCAGCAAGAAAACAGATAAAGCTCCGTTGCAGCATCAATTCAGTCTTTTAGCACCAAATAAAGAAATGGCGCTGATCATGGCAAGAGAAAACTTCTTCCGCCGCGAGCCTGTTGCTGACATTTGGGTTGTTAAAAGAGAGGATATCCGTACAATGACCCAAGAAGAGCGAGAGATGTTAAAGCGCTTGAATGATAAAGACTATAGGGAAACAAAAGGCTATGGATATTTGAAGAAGAAATGGCGCAACTATCAACAGGAGCAATTCACTGAGGAGAATTTACTCAGCGACAGCAAGGGAGGGAAGGCGAAATGACACAGGATAAGGCACTCGTTGAACTACTCTATTCACTTGCAGATGATGATTTTATCCTTGCATACCGAGGCTCCGAATGGCTAGGGCTGGCTCCGCATATTGAGGAGGACGTTGCCTACTCCTCAATCAATCAGGACATGATGGGGCACGCAGCAAGGTTTTATAGCATCTTAGAGGAGTTAGGGGAAGGGAAAGCTGACGAACTCTCCCATCTAAGAAAGCCGGAGCAATTCCGTAATGCGATTCTTTTAGAAGAGAAAAACGGAGAGGGAACGTATTTGGAACAGCCGCAATTCGATTGGGCATTTGCAGTCGTTCGAAACTATTTCTACACTGTCCATAAAAAAATTCGTATGGAATCTCTTAGAAAATCAAGCTATGAACCTCTTAAAGACACCGCATCTAAGGTAAGAATCGAGCTTCAATATCACCTGATGCATTGGGAAACATGGTTCAAGCAATTAATGACGAGCACAGACGAAGCGAACCAAAGAATGACCGCAGCCGTTGAACGTTGCTGGAAGGAAATGAACGGAGTGCTTTCCCTCGGACCACATGGAGATGAAATGGCAAGCAAGGGGTATGTAACGAGTGAGGAAGAGATGCGGAACAAATGGTCCTCTTATATGAAGAAGACGTTCGAGGAAATCAATGCTCCAATTCCAGGAGATATGGCAATGTCGAGAGGAAACGGACGTCAAGGCGAACATACGGAAGATCTTAAGATTGCACTTCAAACGCTTTCTGAGGTTTACGAAACGAATCCGACTACGGGATGGTAATCGGCTGATGTATCCAATAGCCGCAAGCGTAAATAGAAGGAAATCTAGCAATCTGGTATAAAAAAAGCATATAGTGACCGCATGAGGAAAAATATAGATATAGCGGTCGGTGACTAAAGAGAGCTTTTAGCAACCTGGGTCAAGAATTATGGTTATGCCGTACACATTTGAGCATCTTCTAAAAGCGAGAGGAGGGTTACCATGACCGGAATAGAACATAAGAGTTTGATAGATAGTACTTATGACGTACTGAAAAATGTCACCGACCCGGAGATTGATTCGGTCAGTATCCTTGACCTTGGCATGGTGGAGAAGGTAGAGGCAAAAGGCAACTCAGTTACGGTATCCGTATTACCAACGTTTACGGGCTGTCCTGCACTTGATATCATTCAGCGTGATATCGTCAATGCTGTCATCGAGGTCGAGGGAGTTGAAGAGGTTGCTGTCGATTTCTTGACGAATCCGATCTGGACGACAGACCGAATAACGGACCTCGGCAAATCAAGGTTAAAGGAATTTGGGATCGCACCTCCTCCGGCTGACCATGAACCAGGAGAACCGTGGGAGATTCCTTGTCCATATTGCGGCTCGGTCTTTACGACCATGGAAAACCTGTTTGGGCCAACCGCGTGTCGTTGTATTCTTTATTGTAAAAGCTGCAAAAATCCATTTGAGGCAATGAAACCCGTCGCCAACATAGGGGACGAATAAGGAAGGGTGTTTTTATATTATGGTAAAACTAATTGCATTGTACAAAAATCCGGAAAACAAAGAACAATTCGATGAGCATTATTTCAACACACACGGACCAATTACTGCAAAGATACCTGGACTACGAAAGATGGAAGTAACAAAGATTGTCGGTTCACCAATGGGAAAAAGTGATTACCACATCCTTTGTGAGATGTACTACGATAGCCATGATGCAATGAAAGAAGCAATGAAAACAGATGAAGCAAAAGCTTCCGGGAAGGACCTTATGGGATTTGCTGGTGACTTGGTAACACTGATGATCGGTGAGGAAGTCGATGGTGAATAAGGAAACAATCAAAACCTGGACAGAGGATCGCGTTGGTGTCATTCAACTTGACCGGTCTAAAGTGCTCAACGCACTGAACCGCAGGATGGTCACAGAAATTCTTCAGACGCTTGAAGAGTGGGATCGTGACGATAAGATTTCTGTCATGGTCGTTACAGGGAATGATAAGCTGTTTGCAGCCGGCGCTGACATTGATGAGATGGCAGAAGACGATTCCATTTCACTTGAACTCCTCAACCAGTTCGCCGAGTGGGATCGGATTGCATGGGTGAAGAAGCCCATCATCGCTGCTGTCAATGGCTATTGCCTTGGCGGAGCGTTCGAGCTTGCTCTCAGCTGTGACCTGATCGTTGCAGCAGAGGATGCCCAGTTCGGTTTTCCTGAAATCAACCTCGGCGTGATGCCTGGGGCTGGGGGAACAGTTCGATTAACGAAATTGATGGGGCGGACAAAAGCACTTGAGTGGCTCTGGCTAGGAGAATATATGACAGCGAAAACGGCGTGTGAGAATGGTGTGGTCAACCGTACAGTTGCGCCTGAACTTGTATTTGAGGAAACGATGAAGCTTGCTCGTAAAATTGCAAGACAAGCACCGCTATCTGTCAGAATGATCAAAGAAACCGTCAACAAGTCAGTTGATCACTCCGTTTATGAAGCGATGCAGTTTGAACGGAAGAACTTTTACATGCTATTTTCTTCAGAGGATCAGAAGGAAGGTATGAACGCATTCGTGAAAAAGCGAAAACCCCGGTTTAAAGGGAAATAAGGAGCGGTTTTGCCATGTATGAAACGATTCAATACGAAATGAAGAACAACGTTGCCTGGATTAAACTGAACCGCCCTGAAAAGTTTAATGCCTTCACAGAACAGATGAATTCAGAAATCACAAAAGCGTTGAAAGAGGCAGACCGAGATAAAGAGGTTCGGTGTCTCGTCATTACAGGGAACGGACGAGCATTTTCCTCAGGGGAAGATTTGGCGGGGGTCAAACAGGATACGGATCATGCCGAGATTTTACGTAAACGATACAACCCGATGGTAAAAAAACTCGCAAGTGTCGAGAAACCGGTTATTGCTGCTGTTAATGGCGTAGCAGCAGGAGCCGGAATGAGCATAGCGCTTGCCTGCGATTTCCGTGTATTATCAGAGAAAGCGAGTTTTATAGAAGCGTTCATCAACGTAGGGCTCGTGCCTGATTCAGGGAATTTGTACTACCTGCCTAGATTAGTAGGGCATGCGAAAGCACTTGAACTCGCAGTCATGGGTGAAAAGATTACAGCGGAAGAGGCGAAGGACCTTGGACTAGCGACAAAGGTGATCCCGCTCGATCAGTGGGAGGAAGACGTCGCAGCATTTGCAGAACATCTGGCTCAAAAGCCGACCAAAGCGATCGGCTTGATCAAGCGATACTTACAAAAAAGCTGGGACAGTGACTTGAATGAAATGCTAGAGAACGAAGCATATGCCCAGCGTACAGCAGGGCAAACACAAGACCATGCGGAAGGTGTACAGGCCTTCATGGAAAAACGAAAGCCCGAATTCAAAGGCTTTTAAACTAGAGGAAAAGCGGAAGCAGCCTCGAGCACAAGGGCTCAGGAGTTAAACATTTATTTATGGAGCAAATTTTACTAAAAAAAAAGGAGTGTCAGATATATGAGTACAACTAAAGAACAACAGCAGGTGGCGACAGAAATGAAACGTGACGCTTATAAGATGATGATCAACGGACAACAAGTAGACAGTGTTTCAGGTGAAACGTTTACGACTTACAATCCGTCAACAGGGGAAGCTTTAGCACAAGTAGCTAAGGCTGGAACAGCGGATGTCGATCAAGCGGTAGAAGCAGCTCGTAATGCTTTTGAAAAAGGGAAATGGCCGAAATATCCGGTTGGAAAGCGTGCACGCGTATTGAACAAAATTGCTTCAATCATGCGTAGCCGATTCAACGAACTTGTAGAATTAGAAGTGTTGAACAGCGGGAAATCCCTTTCTGCAGCACAAGGTCAAGTGATGCAGGCAGTTGAAAACTTCGAATTTTACGCGGGTGCAATTGTAGGTCACCGTGGTCATGTGAACAACATGCCAGGTCCATTCACGAACCATACGATGAATGAGCCAGTAGGAGTATGTGCACAGATCATTCCATGGAACTATCCGATGATGATGGCTTCTTGGAAAGTGGCACCAGCGATTGCTGCAGGTAACTCGATCGTGTTGAAGCCAGCAAGCCTAACACCGCTGACTGCAATTATTTTAACGGAAATCTGTCATGAAGCAGGGGTTCCTGAAGGTGTTGTAAACATCGTAACAGGACCTGGTTCAACAGTTGGAGCTCATCTTGTTGAACATTCTGGTGTCGATAAAGTTGCCTTTACTGGTGAAACGAACACAGGTAAAGACATCATGGCAAAAGCTTCTGAAACATTGAAGCGAGTTACACTCGAGCTTGGCGGAAAATCTCCTAACCTCGTATTCGAAGACACAAACCTTGATGCAGCGGTAGATGGTTCATTGTTCGGTATTTTCTACAACACAGGACAGTCTTGTGAAGCACGCTCTCGTCTATTTGTTCATGAAGACATTTACGATGCATTCATGGAAAAGTTTGTGGAAAAGACGAAGAAGCTTACGCTTGGCAACCCGCTTGACCAAGGAACTCACATTGGTTCGATCATTAGTGAAAGCCAGGTTAATGTAATCGATGGCTATGTAAAGGAAGCTGAAAAAGAAGGCGCTAAAGTAGTCGTCGGCGGTGGCCGTGCGAAGGTAGAAGGTTTTGAAAATGGGCACTGGTACTTGCCGACTGTCATTACAGATGTAACGAACGACATGAAGGTCGCCCAAGAGGAAATCTTCGGACCTGTAGTGGTTGTCATGAAGTTCAGCGATGAGCGAGAAGTGATCAAGCTTGCAAACGATACAGAATTCGGTCTTGCAGCTGCGATCTGGACGACGGATCACGCTCGTGCAAATCGTGTAGCGGCCAAGCTGAGAGCTGGAACGATCATGATCAATTCGCCATTCTCTGCATTCCCAGGTACACCATTCGGCGGATATAAGCAATCTGGATTTGGTAGAGAGCTATGTATCGAGACACTTGACCTCTATACAGAAACGAAGAGTGTCATTTCATATGTTGGCGGGAAGCCTTTAAATCCGTTCGGAATCTAAATTTTAACGCACATTAAGAACAATATCGGGGCTGACCCAATTGGGCGTCAGACTCCTCCGTAATTAAAACGAGTGCTAATTTGTACGGATCAGCCCATCTATGGAACTGACTCCTTACTTTTAGACCACTCATATGGAGGCTGCCTGACTTCCTTTTTGGAGCAGTCCCCTTCTAATTGAGAGGGAGTGGAAAAGTGATTAAACATATTACAGTCATCGGATCAGGAGTAATGGGGCGCGGGATTGCATACGTTGCTGCGGTTGGTGGATACAAAACGTCGCTTGTTGATATTTCTGAAAAAGCATTGGAAAATGCTCAAACAGAGATCAATGCCATTTTCGCAAAAGGGGTTCAACGTAATAAGCTGACAGAAGAGGAAGCGAGTGCTGGCATGGAACGAATGTCATACTCTTCGAATCTACAAGCTATTGTTTCAAATACCGATATGGTCATTGAAGCGGTCCCTGAGAACCTAGAGATAAAGAAAAATATCTTTGAGACGATCGATCAACATGCTCCAGAGCACTGCTATTTTGCTACGAATACGTCTACAATGAGTCCAACTGAAATTGCATCGTTCACCGATCGTCCAGGTAAGGTCATTGCCATGCACTTTTTTAATCCTGTCCATAAGATGCCGCTCGTTGAAATCATCAAAGGGCTTGATACAGCGGAAGAAACGGTCAAGCTAGCGAATGAAGTCGCAGCGAAAATGGGAAAGGAAACCGTAACCGTCAATGAGTTTCCTGGTTTTGTCACAAGTAGAATCAGTGCACTTGTTGGGAATGAGGCGTTTTATATGCTTCAGGAAGGTGTCGGTTCACCTGAGGAGATAGATAAAGCAATCAAGCTTGGGTTGAATTATCCGATGGGCCCGTTTGAACTTGGTGACCTTGTCGGCTTGGATACAAGATTGAACAATCTGAAGTATTTACACGAAACGCTTGGTGAAAAATACCGTCCATGCCCGCTGCTCGTAAAATATGTAAAGGCAGGACGTTTCGGACGGAAATCCGGAATGGGCGTTTACGATTATACAGATGGAGAAAAAGGAGGGAAAAATCATGCGTGAAGTCGTTATAGTTGATGCGGTCCGGACACCGATTGGACGCTATAAAGGTACATTAAAAAGCATTCGTCCTGATGACCTTGGAAGTGTCGTCATCAAATCGTTAATGGAACGAAACCCAAACCTATCTGCTAATGAAATCGAGGAAGTCGTGTTTGGAAATGCTAATGGAGCGGGTGAAGAAAACCGAAACGTTGCTCGTATGTCCGCACTTCTTGCTGATCTCCCAGTTGAGGTCGGTGGTACGACAATCAACCGTCTCTGCGGGTCTGGCCTTGATGCAGTGAGTTACGCTGCACGCGCAATCATGGCAGGCGAAGGGGACGTCTTCATCGCAGGTGGAACAGAAAGCATGACAAGGGCGCCATATGTGATGGGCAAGCCCGAGCAGGAATTCGCCCGTGGGAACCAGGAAATGTTTGATACGACTATTGGTTGGCGCTTTGTGAATCCACTTTTAGATGAAAAGTACGGAACTGACAGTATGCCAGAGACGGCAGAAAATGTCGCAAGGGACTTCCAAGTATCACGTGATCAACAGGATCAATTCGCGTATGATAGTCAGCAGAAGGCTAAAAAGGCGATGGATTCCGGCCGATTAAAGGATGAAATCGTCCCTGTCTCATATACGGATCGGAAAGGGAATGAAATCGTTGTTGATACAGATGAACATCCGAGGCCGACAACTTCACTCGAAAAACTGTCCTCTTTACGTTCCATTTTTCCGAACGGAACGATAACAGCAGGGAATGCATCCGGTATTAACGACGGTGCCTCGGCATTATTACTGATGAGTAAAGAGAAGGCTGAAGCAGTAGGTTTGAAACCGATGGCGAAATACATTACATCAGCGACGGCTGGCCTTGAGCCGCGTGTGATGGGACTTGGACCAATATACGCATCCCGTAAAGTGCTGAAGCGAGCAGGATTGAGTATAGATGATCTCGGTCTTATCGAACTAAATGAGGCGTTCGCTTCACAGTCTCTAGAGTGTATCCGACAGCTTGAGTTGAACGCTGAAAAGGTAAATGTCAACGGTGGTGCGATTGCGTATGGACATCCGCTTGGGGCTAGTGGCGCTCGTATTTTAACCACTCTTTTGCACGAAATGAAAAAACAAAATACTCGCTATGGTCTAGCCACGATGTGTATTGGTGTCGGACAGGGAATTGCCGCGATTGTTGAAGGTTACAACAACTGACCTTAAGGAGGAGAATGATTGACATGTCATCTATTTTATATGAAGTGAAAAATCATATTGCTTACGTCACCATTAATCGACCTGAGGTTCTTAACTGCTTTAATTTAGATACGTTAAAGCAGCTTGGTGACGTCGTTGAACAAATTCATCATAACCCTGAGGTTCGTGTAGCCATTTTCACAGGGGCTGGAGATAAATCATTCAGTGCTGGAGCAGATTTGAAAGAACGAAAATCGTTGACCGAGCATGAGGTACGAAGAAACGTGACAAAGATACGCGAGGTGTTCACTGCTGTTGATAAGCTTCCGCAGCCAACGATCGCAGCGGTGAACGGTTATGCGTTTGGCGGAGGCTTCGAGCTTGCACTTTCATGTGATTTCCGAATTGCTGTAGAGGGTGCGAAAATGGGACTGACGGAGCTAGGCTGGGCAATCATCCCTGGGGCAGGTGGCACACAACGCCTTCCGAGATTGATTGGACAAGCTAAAGCGATGGAACTCATTCTTACCGCTAAAAAACTAAGCTCAGAGGAAGCATTAGGTTATGGAATTGTAAACGAAGTCGTTTCTGGTGACAGTTTGATTCAAACGGCTGAACAATGGGCGGAAAGAATGCTTCAAAATGGACCGATTGCACTTAAGCAAGCGAAATATGCAATCAAACAAGGAATGAATGTTGACCTTGAGACAGGTCTTAACCTTGAAGCAAAAGCCTATGAGGTAACGATTCCGACAAAGGATCGCGTAGAAGCACTTGTCGCTTTCGGTGAAAAACGTCCACCGCAATTTAAAGGAGAATAAACACTTCGAAATCGCTTGAGACGAGATCGACATCCTTTTTGCGGTTCAACGGCTTTAACCTTGGGCACGATTATAGTATGATGATGTAATAATTTTAATTGGAGGTTTAAAAGGCCCGGAGGCTTACAGGATGCTAGTCAGTTCAACGTTGATACAAGATTACTTCGGCTCTTTTCCTCCTCCTTTTGAACATACATTTGCATTTTGAGATTGAATCGGAAAAGGATGAGCAACATGGAAAATAGTTTGAACACACGGTCAATGATTTTTACATTATACGGCGATTATATCCGTCATTACGGAAACGATATATGGATTGGCAGCTTAATTCGGCTGCTGAAGGAATTCGGGCATAATGAACAATCTGTTCGAGCGGCAATTTCAAGAATGAACAAACAGGGCTGGGTAACCGCTGAGCGAAAAGGGAACAAAAGCTACTATCAATTGACGAAACAAGGTGTCAAGCGGATGGAAGAAGCCGCAGACCGGATTTTTAAATTTCAACCTGTCTCATGGGATGGAAAGTGGCGGATGTTTACGTACACCATTCCTGAAGAACAACGAAATATCCGGGATGAACTGAGGAAAGAGCTTGTTTGGAGTGGATTTGGACTTCTTTCGAATAGCTTTTGGATATCCCCAAACAATCAGGAAGTACAGATTGAGCAAATGATTGAAAAGTACGATATTCGGGAGTTTGTACACTTTTTTGCATCCGAGTATAAAGGGCCACATTCGAGCAGGAAACTTGTAGATGAGTGTTGGGACCTTAACGATATCAACGATCGATATGATGATTTTATTAAAACGTATAGCCAAAAGTATGTAATTGACAAACATAAAATCGAAAAAAGTGAAATGACTGATGGGGAATGCTTTGTTGAGCGAACGAAGCTTGTCCATGAATACCGGAAGTTTCTGTTCGTCGACCCTGGTCTTCCACAAGAGCTGTTGCCTGCAAAATGGCTCGGTGACCATGCTGCAAGCTTGTTTAGTGAATATTATAAAGCACTTGCTCAGCCTGCAAGCCGATTTTTTGAGGATGTATTCAGTGAAGGAAATGAAGTCAAAAATAAAGATAAGAAGTATGATGTGTTGAATCACCCGTTGATGATCGATCCGAACCAATGATGAATATCTGTCTGGTTCGCCAAGGTGCTCGAGGTCGTTTCTACAAAGACATATACCGATGGCTGAGACAATAATCAACCAATAAAGAACCTTTTATCGAACAGTTACATGCAAATGGAGCCTGATCATTGATCGACCTGGCTCCACGATTGTTATTTTCCTTTATTAATCTGTTCGCGAAATTCTTGTCCTTTTTTCTCATACGTGTCGATTGTGAGTTGGATGAGTTGAAGGTCCTTGTCGGTAAGTTCCCGAATGACCTTCCCAGGTGATCCCATGACCATCGTACGAGGAGGAATCTTTTTCCCTGGTGGAATGAGCGTGTTGGCACCAATAAAGGCTGATTCGCCAATCTCTGCCCCGTCCAGAATGGTCGCACCCATTCCGATTAAGGCACCTTTACGGATTGTGCAGCCATGTAGAATGACATTATGCCCAACAGACACTTCATCTTCAAGTATAAGAGGGTATTCCTCGTATAGATGACATGTACAATTGTCTTGGATGTTACAACGCTTACCGATAATAATCGGAGCTTCGTCACCGCGAATAACAGTGTTAAACCAAATGCTTGAATTTTTGCCGATCGAAACATCACCGATTATATGTACACCCGGAGCAATAAAGACAGTATCATCTACTTTCGGGTAGTGGTCGTTATAAGGATATAACATGTACAATACCTCCTTGAAAACGTTAGATGTTTAAAAAGAACGTATTGTAAGTATATCATACGAACAGAAAGGATCAGTCGTTATGAACCCAGTTTGTCAGTTATTGAACATCCGATATCCGATACTTCAAGGTGGGATGGGAAACGTCTCAAATGCTCCTTTATCAGCAGCGATTTCAGAGGCAGGCGGATTGGGTACGATTGGGATTGGCACTCTTTCCCCAGTGGAAATTGAACAACTGATAATCGATACGAAAAAACGAACGGGCAATCCATTTGCAGTCAATATCCCATTAAGTGTGACACCATTCGTTAAGGAAGCAGTTCAATCGATGTTCCAATATGAAGTCCCGGTTGTCGTTTTATCTGCTGGAAACCCCGCTCCATATATTCCTAAGTTTAAGGAAAATGGACTTACTGTAATCTGTGTTGTCGCTTCTGTAAAGCATGCTCAAAAAGCAGAGAAAGCTGGTGCGGATATCATTGTGGCAGAAGGTTATGAAGCAGCGGGAATCAATGCGACTGAAGAGTCGACAACGATGACGTTGATTCCACAGGTTACCGATGCGGTGAAAATCCCTGTAGTCGCTGCCGGTGGGATAGGAGATGGTCGTGGACTGGCAGCAGCACTATCGCTTGGTGCGACAGGAGTACAAATGGGTACACGCTTTATTGCAACCCAAGAAGGTGTATTCCATGAAAGCTATAAACAGAAGCTAGTTGAGGCAAATGATACAGATACAACCATCGTTGGTAGAAAGTACGGGAAGATTCGTCGGTTGCTGAAAACAGCCTATGCTGAACAGTTACAAAAAGATGAAGCAGCTGGAGTTGACCAACAAACCTTTATCGATAAAACAACAGAAGAATTTCACTTAAGAGGAGCGGTGCAAGGGAATTTTGCTGAAGGATTCATCAATTCAGGTCAAATTGCAGGGCTGGTTGGTGATGTTCCTACTGTCGATGGGTTAATCCAACGAATGGTGAAAGAAGCTGAACAACAATTGAAAGTAATCGAACGATTATTGTAAAACGTTGTTTTGTAATAATTTCTTAAATCAGCTAATTTTTTAAATTGTTTGACGATTTATTGACATAATGTTTTACCCTTTGATACTATTACGATAAATTCGCGAATTGTAACTTCACTAAAATATCCTTGAAAGATAAAGAATATTTTGTTAATTGCAATTCATATTTAAGGGGGAAACAATGTGAAAAGGCTTTGGAAATCACTAGTTGGAGTTTCGTTGGCAAGCGTATTAGTTCTCGGAGGCTGTGGATCTACAGAGGATACTCAAGGTGGTGGAGAAGGTGGCGATGATACTGAAAAAACAGTAACGGTTGCGATCAACCAATTTGTAGAACATCCATCACTAGATGCAGCAACGGAAGGATTTAAGAAGGCACTAGCAGAGAATGGCTTTACAGAAGGTGAAAACCTTGAATACGTTATCGATAACGCTCAGGCTGATATGAACAACATTCATACGATCGCCAACAAACATGTATCGGATGAAGTCGATTTGATATTTGCCAATGCAACACCAAGTGCACAGGCGAGTGTCCAGGCTGTAAAGAAAGCTAATGCAGAAATTCCAGTTCTTTTCACATCAGTAACAGATCCGGTTGGAGCCGAATTGATTGAAGCGATGGATCAACCAGGCGAATGGGTTACTGGTACGAGTGATACCCACCCGGAAGCAATACCAAATACGATCAAATTTATCGCAGAACAAACCGATGCGAAAACAGTAGGACTTATTTATAATCCTGGCGAACAAAATTCCGTTGCACAGGTTGAAATCGTTAAAAAAGCAATGGAAGGAACAGGTTTGAAAGCTGCGGAAGCAAGTGTTGCGACAACTGCTGACGTTAAACAAGCGGCAGAATCATTAGTCGATGAAGCGGACGTATTATACATCATCACGGACAACACCGTCGTGTCTGCATTAGAATCAGTCATTAAAGTAGCCCAAGATGAAGATATTCCGATGTTTGCTGGAGAGCTTGATTCAGTTAATCGTGGTGCGATGGCAGCATACGGCTTCGATTACGCTGACCTAGGCTACGAAACTGGTCTAATGGCAGCTGCAATTTTAAAAGGGGAAAAGAAACCATCTGATTTTGAAGCGCAATACCCTCAAAACCTGAAGCTTGTGATCAATAAGACAGCAGCAGAGGAAATGGGAGTCGAAATCAAATCAGAATGGGATGACATGGCAGAATACATCGAATAGCAAACCGCTAGAGGAGAAAGGTATGCTCTGATTCAATCAAATATTAGGAAGGAGCAGGTAACATGTTCTCAATTTTGTTCCCGGCTGTTGAATCGGGTATCATCTACGCGATCATGGCGCTCGGTGTTTACCTCTCCTTTCGTATTCTTGATTTCCCCGACTTAACCGTTGATGGTAGCTTTGTCACCGGTGCTGGTGTTGCTGCCATTATGCTTGTAAACGGACAATCACCTGTGTTGGCGACGTTAGCTGGAATGGGTGCAGGGTTTATTGCAGGCTGCATCACAGGGATTTTGCATACGAAAGGAAAAGTTAATCCATTACTTGCCGGGATTCTCATGATGATTGCACTTTATTCCATTAATCTTCGAATTATGGATGATCGGCCAAACATCCCATTACTTGGGCAAGATACTCTTTTCTCAATGTTTCGTTCTTTCTGGGAAGGCTTCGGGATTGATAAGACACTAAATTCAGTGTTTACAGGTATTGGGCTCGATCCATCTACTTGGTCCATCTTATTCTTAATGATTCTCGTTACATTTGCGATTAAATTTTTCACCGATTGGTTTTTGCGAACGGAAATTGGATTGGCATTGCGGGCGACAGGTGATAACAAACAGATGATCCGTAGTTTTTCTGCAGATACGAATAAGCTGACGGTTCTCGGCCTGGGTGTTTCCAATGCATTTGTAGCTTTATCAGGGGCGCTGATTGCGCAATACAATTCATTTGCAGATATCGGAATGGGAATCGGGATGATAATTATCGGTCTTGCCTCTGTCATTATAGGTGAAGCTTTATTCGGAATCAAAACGATCATGCGGACGACCCTTGCAGTCATAGGAGGAGCAATCATTTACCGACTCGTCATCGGTTTGGCGCTTGAGGTTGGTTTTAAGGCAGGAGATTTGAAGCTCATTACAGCGATTCTTGTGGTCATTGCTCTTGTCCTTCCGAAGATACTTGAAAACCAAAAGGAACGGACACGTAAAAAGCGAAAGCGGGCAGAATTAGAAAAGATGTACGCAGTCGGCCCTGAAAAGGAGGGTGAAGACGTTGCTTCAACTAAATCAGATTCACAAAGTGTTTAACGAAGGAACGTTGGATGAGAAAATTGCCCTTTCTCATATCAACTATTCGCTCGAACCGGGTGATTTCGTTACGGTAATCGGAAGTAATGGTGCAGGTAAATCAACGTTAATGAACGTGGTCGCCGGTGTTCTGAGTCCGGATGTTGGAGATGTGGTCATTGAAGGAAGAACGGTTACCAATCTCCCTGAACATAAGCGTGCTGCCTATATCGGCCGGGTGTTTCAAAATCCTTTGGCAGGTACAGCACCATCGATGACGATTGAAGAAAATATGGCGATGGCATATGCACGAAATAAAAACAGGGGCCTGCGAGCAGGAGTGACGAAAAAGCTTAGGATGTTTTTCAAGGAGTCCTTAGAAACGTTGCATCTTGGGCTCGAGGATCGCTTGAATGCTAAGGTAGGGATGCTTTCAGGTGGTGAACGTCAAGCACTTTCACTTCTGATGGCTACGTTTACCGAACCGAAAATTTTACTGTTAGATGAACATACGGCTGCCCTTGACCCATCTAGAGCAGAACTTATTACAACTTTGACAAAACAAATCGTGCAGCAGCATCAATTGACAACGCTGATGGTAACCCACAACATGCAACAGGCATTAGATTTGGGCAATCGATTGATCATGATGGATAAAGGACAAATTATCCTGGAAGTCAGTGGAACTGAGAAACAAGAACTGACAATCGAGCAATTACTCCAAGAATTTCAGCGTATACGCGGCTCGAAAATGACGAGTGACCGCGCATTGTTAAGTTAGGTGTAAGAAGGATAGGTGCAGCTGCGAATACTAACAGTTACCTATCCTTTTTAATTTACCTTTTAGAAACGATTGAAATGCTTTAGTATAGGGACAGGGCTCAGTATAGTTTTTTAATTGAATTAAAATAGATATACAATCAGGAGAAGAGAAACTGGAGGTACTTATGGCACAGCATGAGCAATGGGGTTCAAAATTATCATTCATTTTAGCAGCAGCAGGTTCTGCAATCGGTCTAGGGGCTATTTGGAAGTTCCCATATGTAGCGGGATCAAGCGGAGGAGGAGCCTTTTTCCTCGTATTCTTACTTTTTACATTTCTAGTAGGTTTTCCGTTATTGTTAGCAGAATTTGTTATCGGGCGAAGTTCACAGAAGGAAGCTATATCGGCTTATCGTTCAATTGCACCCCGTTGGACATTTATCGGTCGAATGGGTGTGTTTACTGCTTTCATACTACTATCATTCTATAGTGTCATCGGTGGTTGGATTCTACTTTATTTTGGGGCAACGCTTACCGGTTACACGATGGGCGTGGAAAATTATGAGCAATTGTTTGGAACGATCATTTCCAATCCATGGACAGCGGTCGGCGCTCAGCTCGCTTTCATGTTCCTGACGATCATCGTAGTTGCGAAAGGCGTCAAGGATGGTATTGAAAAAGCATCGAAGTGGATGATGCCTGCTTTATTCATTCTTTTTATCGTATTGATTGCACGTTCACTGACACTCGATGGGGCGATGGAAGGGGTTAAATACTTCCTGCAACCAGACTTCAGCAGGTTGACTTCTGAAGGTGTCCTTTTCGCACTTGGACAATCCTTCTTCTCGTTAAGCCTTGGGGTATCCGTCATGGTAACATACAGCTCCTATTTATCGAAAAAGGAAAGCCTTGTTAAGTCTGCAACCTCTATCGTCATGATGAACATATTTATTACGATCCTAGCAGGTCTTGCAATATTCCCAGCGGTATTTTCATTTGGATTTGAACCCGAACAAGGGCCTGGACTGCTTTTTGTGGTGCTCCCTTCTGTGTTTGCCCAAATGCCTGGCGGCGTTATCTTTTTCGCAATCTTCCTGGCCCTTTTCTTGTTCGCAACATTGACATCTGCGTTCTCGATGCTAGAAATCATTGTCGCTTCAGTTGCGAAGGACTCTGGAAAAGAAGCACGTTCGAAAGCTTCATGGTGGATTGGACTCGCGATTTTCGTAGTAGGTATTCCAGCTGCCTTATCGTTTGGAATTTTAGGCGATTACAAGTGGATGGACAAGACGATCTTCGATTTGATGGATTACCTTGTCAGTAATATTATGCTTCCAGTCGGAGCATTGTTGATTTCAATCTTTGTTTCCTGGAGGATGCCTCGTAAAACATTGGTGGAAGAGCTTACGGATGGTAGCAGCTTCGGTAAAAAATTACTAGCCTTGTGGGTGTTGATTTTAAAATTTGTGGTACCTATTGTCATCATCATTGTGTTCCTCGATGCATTAGGTGTACTCGACATGTTGTTTGGCTAATAAGGATAGGAAAAATGAGCAGCTACTCTGGTGGCTGCTCTTTCTGTTTGCTTTACATAAAGTCGATTTGCTTCCGCAGATCTTCATTATAAATTCCTCTAGGTGGCTTCATGGGGAGTGTATGGTTCGCGTTCCGTGCACAAATGCAGCTGACGGGCACGGAAGACGAAGACGGGTTTGCATTCCCTTCTCATGCATAAAATCCAGCTGGCAGGCATCATGAGTGTGCCAATCGAAAGTATGGCTTAAGCTAGACGCTATCACCCCATGTTTAGGATTCGATTCCTTGGTGGATTATATAGTACAATGGGACACGTCAACATGAGTGAAACAACGAAAGGGGAAGTACTATGTTAAACCAAAAAGTGGCGATTGTAACGGGTGGCTCAAGAGGAGCAGGCAAAGCGATCGCAGGCAGACTTGCTGCTGAAGGTACAAAATTAGCTATCATAGGATCATCTGAACAAATTCATGAATCAGCAAAAGAGCTGACTGAAAACGGTGCGGAGGTACTAAGCATTCAAGCAGATGTCTCTAATGAACAACAAGTGAAAAATGCATTTAAACAAGCAATCGATCATTACGGTCAAATCGACCTTTTAGTCAATAATGCTGGGCTCGGATTTTTCAAGCCGACAGAAGAGACAACGCTTGAAGAGTGGCAGAAGGTTTTCGCCGTTAATGTCCAAGGTGTTTTCTTATGCACAAAGGAAATCCTACCATTTATGAAGGAGAAAAAGTCGGGGACAATCATTACGATTTCTTCCGATGTCGGCCGACGTACGATTGCGAATGGTGCAGCATATACTGCTACAAAATATGCGGTACAAGGATTCATCGGTTCGGTCGCACAGGAGGTTCAAGAATATGGCATTCGCATCGGAACGATCAATCCAGGAGCGATTGACACCTATTTTGCTGATAGCAAGCAAGGCGAAACACATAAAGAAGACTGGCTGAAGGTCAATGATATCGCTGAAGCGGTTTGTTATATGGCATCTGCACCAAAACATATGGTTGTGGATGAAATCATGCTCCACCCGCTCTCTCAGGAATACCCGAGAATTTAATAAGTACTTTTCAAAAAGAAAAACAGCCGAGTGTTGTTTTTCTTTTTGGCTATTTTCATATAGACTGCGTTCAGGATAGAAGATTCAGCATGTGATAAATGTGTAAAACGAATGCTTACTTTATCGTTTCAAAAGTATAATTATACAACAGTTGAAATGTTGGGAAGTGCATAGAAAAAACGTAATAAAAGAGGTTGACTTTCAGCATTTTATTTTAATGAAATTCTTTTTCTTCTATTCATAATATCTATTACAACTGCTACCAACAAGGAAACCCCCAATGCAAATGACAGAAAAATGATAACAACTATATCCGTAATTGCTTCATATCCTTGTGAAATAAATGACATTTTTAAATAAACCAAAGCAATGCTTAATGCAGATACAATAGAAGGAATATATTTCATAAGTTTATTTGATGTATTTTTGCTAAATCTATAAAGCAAAACCGATATAAAAGTAATAATAACTATTCCAACCGGAATGGCGAAATTAACACTCATATTATACAATCCCTCCTTTAGCTTAATTTTATCAGAAAATTCACATATTGTAATTTTATAAAAAAAATAATCTTTGACAAAGCAGGCTTGTTTTTTTATACATACATTTAATATGCAAGCTTTACTATAACCTTTAATGTTAGCGACTTCATCACTGTAGTGCTTTTGTTCGGTTCATTGATTTTCATTTAACAAAATGTTATTATATCGTTAAATAAACGTCATATGTATTATCGATAATATTATAGATATACGTCAATCAGTGGATGCAAAGGAGGCGCTATTTTTGAAGCCAGGCATGGAAGTTGGACAAAAGGCTGCCATTACAGCCCAAGTTACACCAGATATGTATGCACAATTCGAAGGAAACCTTGTTCATCCAGCTTATTCCACCGTATCGATGGTTTATCATATGGAGTGGGCTGCACGCCAGATTATTCTTCCGTATCTAGAAGACCATGAAGAAGGAATCGGCGGAGGAGTTACAGCCAAGCACTTGAATCCTACTCCAGCAGGTAGCACCGTAACGATTACTGCAACCCTTCGTGAAGTAAAAGGAAAAGCGGTTATTTGCGACTTGGAAGTCCATAATGAGAAGGAAATGATCGGTGAAGGAGAAGTGACACAATACATTCTTCCTAAAGAAATGATTGAACAGAAAATAAAATCGATGAAGGTTTGATTTTTTTAAATGAAAATGTAAGCGGTTACGAGTCTTAAAGTTTAGAAGATTATTAGAATTGGGGGACTTACATCATGTTTGAACGTATAAATGGACACGAACAAGTTTTATTTTGTAACGATCCGGATACAGGGTTGAAGGCGATTATCGCCATACATAATACGACTTTGGGCCCAGCGCTGGGTGGTTGTCGTATGAGACCATATGCTTCAACAGATGAGGCAATTGAAGACGTACTCCGCCTGTCGAAAGGCATGACGTATAAATGTGCCGCTGCAGATGTGGATTTTGGCGGAGGGAAGTCTGTCATCATAGGTGATCCGCTCAAGGATCGTACCCCAGAATTATTCCGTGCTTTCGGTCAATTTGTAGAATCGTTGAATGGTCGTTTTTATACAGGGACTGATATGGGGACTACCCCAGGAGATTTTGTCCATGCGTTAAAAGAGACGAATTGTATCGTCGGAGTTCCAGAAGAGTACGGCGGTAGTGGTGATTCTTCGGTTCCGACTGCACAAGGCGTTTTATACGGATTAAAGGCATCTAACAATGTTATGTATGGTTCGGATGAACTCAGCGGAAAAGTTTACTCCATACAAGGCCTCGGTAAAGTTGGTTTTAAGGTAGCCGAAAAGCTTCTTGAAGTAGGAGCGGATATTTACGTAACGGATATCAATGAAAAAGCGATTAAAAACCTTGTTCAAGTCGCTGAAGGATTAAAAGGGAACGTAAAATTCGTAGAAGGAAACGAAATCTATAGTGTTCCTGCAGATGTATTTGTTCCTTGTGCACTCGGTGGAATCATTAACGATGAAACTATTGAACAGCTAAAGGTGAAGGCTGTCGTCGGTTCTGCGAACAATCAGCTTTTAAAGGATGAGCACGGCACCTATTTACAGCAAAAAGGTATCCTGTACGCACCAGATTATATTGTCAATGCTGGTGGACTTATTCAAGTGTCAGATGAGCTTTATAACCCGAACAAAGCCCGTGTGCTTGCGAAAACGAGAGCCATTTACGATACACTGATGGAAATTTACCAGAATTCAAAGGCACAGTCGATTTCTACAGCGGAGGCAGCCAATCTGTTCTGCGATTCTCGAATCGAAAGCCGTAAGAAGAGAAACAGCTTCTTTAGTCACAAAAAGCGTCAGAAATGGGCTGTACGTAATTAAGGAGGAATCTTATGGAAACGCAATTCCCAACAAAACAAATTTTAAATGAAGATGGAATCGTCGTTAATTCAGAATTTGAAAATGAGATGACGGAATCGTTAACGAAAGAACTCTATACGAAAATGCTGCGAGCTCGTATGTTCGACCGAAAAGGGGTTAACTTGCAACGCCAAGGAAGAATCGGGACCTATGTACCTTTTGAGGGTCAAGAAGCGGCGCAAATTGGAAGCGCTCTCGTTTTAGAAGAAGGCGATTGGATGTTTCCGACATACCGTGACCATGCTGCAACATTGACGTACGGACACTCTCTTCGCAATCTCTTTTTATATTGGAAGGGATATCCGATGGGTTGTGTGCCACCTGAAGGGAAAAACATCTTTCCACCAGCAGTGCCGATAGCCTCACAGCTATTACATGCGACCGGTGCCGCTTGGGCAGAGAAAATGAAGGGGACAGACCGCGGTTCAATCGTATACTTCGGAGATGGCGCAACCTCAGAGGGAGACTTCCATGAGGGTCTGAACTTTGCAAGTGTTTTTGATGTACCAGTTGTTTTCTTTAACCAGAACAACGGATTTGCCATTTCTGTTCCGATCGAAAAGCAAATGAAATCGAAAACAATCGCTCAAAAAGCGGTTGGTTATGACATTCCTGGAATACGACTTGATGGGAATGACGTGTTTGCGGTTTATTTTGAAACAAGACTAGCGATGGATAATGCACGTAAGGGGAACGGTCCGACGTTGATTGAGGCGGTTACCTATCGTTATGGTGCACATACAACTGCAGATGATCCGAGCAAATATCGTGATCAATCGGAAGCGAAGCGTCGCCGCGAGCAAACCGACCCGATCGTGAGACTTGAGCGTTATATGCAGCACAAAGGCATTTGGGAAGACTCCTGGAAAACAAAAGTAGAAGAAGAAATCACTGCTGAAATCGAAAAAGCAGTTGAAGAGATGGAAGCATTCGGTGCAGCTGATTCTAAAGATATGTTCACTCACGTTTTTGCGAAGCCGACGTGGACAATCCAGGAGCAGTTGGATGAGTTCAATGGCCGGGCAAAGGAGGAAGTGTAGATGAGTACAGCAGTTAAAACGCAAAAACTTACGATGGTTCAAGCAATCACCGATGGCATGAGAACAATGATGCGAGAACATGATGATGTCATTGTGCTTGGAGAAGATGTCGGTCGAAACGGCGGAGTATTCCGGGCAACGGACGGGCTGATCGAGGAGTTCAGCGACAAACGGATCATTGATACACCTCTTGCTGAATCAGGAATCATCGGAACATCGATCGGTCTTGCAATGAACGGTTTTCGTCCGATCGCAGAAATGCAGTTCCTTGGATTCATTTATCCTGCCTACAATCAAATCATGACGCATGCCTCTCGAATTCGGTCACGTACACTCGGCCATTTCACAGTGCCTTTAGTGATTCGGGCACCATACGGAGCAGGAGTTCGTGCACCTGAAATTCACTCAGATAGTGTAGAGGCTCTTTTTACCCATATGCCTGGCATCAAGGTAGTCGTTCCGTCCAATGCCTATGACGCAAAAGGACTGTTGATTGCGAGTATAGAAGACCCTGATCCGGTTATTTTTCTTGAGCCGATGCGCTGTTATCGTTCGCATAAACTCGAAATTCCTGAAGAGAAATATACGGTTGAAATTGGAAAAGGAGCGCGCCTTCAAGAAGGGGAAGACATAACGTTGATCGCTTGGGGCGCAATGGTCGATGTGGTTAAAAAAGCAGCTAAAGAAGTTGAAGAGAGTGAAGGTATTACATGTGATGTCCTTGACTTGAGAACCTTGTACCCATTTGACCGCGAATTAATAACAGAATCGGTTAAGAAGACAGGACGTGCTGTCATCGTACACGAAGCGCCAGGAACAGGTGGAGTTGGAAACGATGTCGTATCACTGATAAATGATACGTCCTTCCTTTATTTGCGCTCACCGATTAAGCGCGTAACAGGACATGATACGCCAGTTCCAATGTTTGCGATTGAGGATGATTACCTGCCAAATTCAGACCGTGTAAAACAAGCAATAATCGATACAGTACGGTTTTAAGATAGGAGGAGTATGATGATCGAGGTTAAGCTTCATGATATTGGCGAAGGAATTACAGAGGGGGAGATCATCCATTTTCACGTTTCTCCTGGAGACACTGTTAAGATTGACCAGCCACTCGTTGAGGTTCAAACAGATAAAGTTACTGCAGAGCTCCCATCTCCAGTAGCAGGTAAAGTAAAAGAAATCAAAGCATCAGAAGGGGACGTTGTAACGGTCGGCACTACGCTTGTTTTAATCGAAAAAGAAGGAAGCGAGCCTTCTAACGCACCACCGAAAGAAGAGCCGGCGAAAGAAAAGGTAGTTGCGGAAACCTCTTCATCTATTTCATCAGCGGCAGTAAGCTCGTCTGACCCGATGACCCGGTTAACGAAAAGAGTGCTGGCTGCACCTTATACTCGAAAAATTGCTCGGGAGAAAAATGTTGATATCGAACTGGTTAACGGAAGTGGGCCGTCTGGAAGAGTAACGGAAGAAGATGTTTTCCGTTTCGTAAATAGCGGGCAGCAACAACAAAGTACGGATCCGATTGAAACTTCGGCTTCCCCAGTGCACACGGTTAAGCCGACAATCGAAGCGAAGGAAATTCCATTTAAGGGCAGAAGAAAACAAATTGCCCAAAAGATGACGCAGTCACTTTACACAATCCCGCACGTTACACACTTCGATGAGGTTGACCTAACCAACCTCCTAGAATTGAAAAAGTCATTAAAACAAGCGGATCCAGATGGAACTAAAGGGATGAACGTATCTCTTGCTGCATTCTTCGTAAAAGCGATACAGCTCTCATTAAGAGACTACCCGATTTTCAATGCCAAGCTTGATGAGAAAAATGAAGTGATTCGCCTTGAAGGTGAAGTCAATATGGGTCTGGCAACGGATGCAGATGACGGATTAATCGTACCAGTTGTAAAAAATATCGAGCAAAAGTCGATCTCTACAATTAACCGTGAAATGAAAGAAATGATCGGAAAGGCGAAATCGAAGAAATTGAAGCCATCAGAAATGAAGGATGGTACATTTACGATCAGCAATGTTGGCCCTCTAGGCAGTACAGGTGCAACACCGATCATCAACCATCCAGAAGTTGGGTTGATGGCGTTTCATAAAACAAAGAAAATGCCTGTTGTCATCCATGATGAGATCGTCATCCGATCGATGATGAATGTATCAATGACGTTCGACCATCGAGTTGCAGACGGTGCAACGGCAGTCGCTTTTACGAACGGTTTTATTCACTATATCGAAAATCCAGCAGCGATGACATTGGAGCTGATATAACATGGTAGTCGGTGAAGTGATTCAAGAACGAGAACTCATCATTGTCGGTGGCGGGCCAGGTGGCTACAATGCTGCGATTCGCGCAGCACAGCTCGGGGTCGAGGTTACCCTGATCGAAAAAGGTGAACTTGGCGGAATCTGTTTAAGTAAAGGCTGCATACCGTCTAAACTATCTGCACATACTGCCAGCAAACTATCAGACTATAAACATCTGCAGCAGATTGGTATTGATACGGGTGAGCCATCTTTTAACCTAGATCAGCATCGTAAATATATGGAGCAAACCGTTTCAGCCCTACAAAAAGGGGTTGAAAGCCTCTGCAAGGCAAACAAGGTTGAAGTGATCAACGGTACCGCTTCCTTTATGACGGGCAGTCGAATCGGAGTCGAAATTGGCGACACATTTGAGATGTACAAATATGAAAAGGTCATCATTGCGTCTGGAGTGAGTTCCTCAGTTCCCGATGTGTTTAAAATGGACTCGGAATCCGATCGGATTTTCACCGCTCAAACGATTTACGAAATTGAAGAGGTACCTGAACACCTTCTCATATATGGAACGGACTACATCGCACTTGAAGCGGCAACAAGCTTCCGTGCTCTTGGGTCCAGCGTAACGATCATTATGGATGAAACAGATGGATACGGTTTTGACGCTGACATTGAGAAAGAGCTTAGTAGAGTGCTCAAGAAATCCAAGATTAAAGTAATGAAAAATAGTGTTGTAGATTCTGTAGAAGCGAATGATGAGCAAGTCTTCATTCACCTCACAAAGGGAGAAGATGAAAAACTCTCTGTTGAAGGCACTCATCTACTCGTTTCAGCAGGCTTTACCCCGAACACGAAGGAGATCGGCATCGATGCACTTTCCATCGAAATCGATGAAAGTGGCTTTATCGTGATCAATGAACATAGTGAAACGTCGGTAAAAGGGGTTTATGCTGTCGGTGATGTTACGTTCGGTCCATCCCTTGCTGTAAAAGCAATCAAACAGGGGAAAGTTGCGGCAGAACATTGTGCTGGCCGTAAAAGCGAGCTGAATCTACGTTATATTCCGACGATCGTGCATACCGCGCCGCCAATTGCAACGGTTGGATTAACAGAGGCAGTAGCTGTTGGGGAAGGCTTTTCTGTGACAACTGGACAGTTTTCCATGTCTGGTAATGGGTATGCTGGGATCACTGGGAAAAAGGAAGGTGTCGTAAAAGTCATCAAGGATTCTGAAACCAACCTGCTACTGGGTGTCCATATGATCGGCCACGGTGCGGTAGAAATGATTACATCCGGAGTCACCGCTCTTGAGATGGCTGCTCGTGACGAGGATCTCATGTATGGATTCTTCCCACACCCCAGCTTTAACGAAGGCTGGCTTGAAGCCTTGGAAAGTCTGACAGGAGAAGCCATTCACGTAACTCCAGGTAAACAACAGAAAAAAAGCGCCGCAGAACCAGTCGGGAGCCGAGATTAAAAACTACCACAGCATGTTGGATGCTGTGGTAGTTTTATGGTTGGAAAAAACGTAAAATGATGCATTTTATTTATTCGTGTAATGAAAGTGTATGAAGAGCAGAAAAAGGGTACGAATAGCGTCTATTCGTACCATCAAATTGGAAAAAGTGGACGTAAAGGGAACGAATAGCGTCTATTCGTACCATCAAATTGGAAAAAGTGGACGTAGAGGGAACGAATAGCGTCTATTCGTACTATCAAATTGGAAAAAGTGGACGTAAAGGGAACGAATAGCGTCTATTCGTTCCCTTGATCTGCTTGTAAAATGAAAAAAGAACGATACGTAGTCTTATGCGAACTCAATTTGTACGTTCCCATGCTGATGAAACGAGCCGGGCTCGTTTCTACATTATGGGTAATAAATGACCATCAAGAGGGTGCAACGTTCATCGGTAGTATTTTCATAAATGTGCTCATAGTTGGCAGAAAAGTGAAAAGCTTCATTTTCCCGTAGTCTGTGTGTTTCTCCAGCAACAGTCAGTGTCATCTCGCCTTCATGCACGAATAAATACTCTTCAACCCCGTCTCCGTGTGCAGAACTAGTATAGATGCAGTCAGGTTCCAGCGTAACTGAATATGCTTCAAATCGTCTTTTCGCCTCTGTCGGAAATAAGGTACGGACTTGGTATCGACCCTCATCCTCTAATAATGGTTCCACATTATCAATCTCAACCTTCGAAAATTTTGGTTTTTCTTCCTCGACAAATGAAGAAAAAGAAACCCCAAGGCCAGATGCGACTTTCCATAAGGTGCTTACGGTCGGACTGGAAACACCTCGTTCAATTTGTCCGAGCATCGCCTTGCTCACGTCGGTTAATCGTGACATCTCTTCAAGACTTAAATTCCGTTGCCTACGTATGGTTCTTATTTTATCACCGATCATTTGATTAACTTCTTGGGACATCGTTTTTTCTCCTTGACTCGTTTGGATGTGATAACATACAATACATATAATATAACATATAACAGGATGGAAAGTTAGATAGGGAGGGGCAAATCAATGAATTTAGCCGTAGCAGAAAGATTTCCGCTACCCCTTTTTCGCCAGGGGTTTAAAACTGGATTAAGCATCGCAATCGGATTTATGCCGGTTGCATTTACTTTTGGACTTTTAGCGAAAAGCTCTGGACTTTCATTATATGAAACATTAAGCATGAGTATTTTAGTGTTCGCAGGTGCATCCCAATATATCGCACTTACTCTGATTGCTGCAGGAGTTGGCGCACTTGAGCTGATTACAACAACCTTTATCGTAAACATTCGCCACTTGTTGATGAGCGCCTCTATCAGTGAAAAATCAGCGGACGACCCAAAATGGTTGAAGGCTTTGTACAGTTTCTTTATAACAGACGAAACCTTTTCGATAGCAGCGACAGGAAAAGATAAGATTCAGGCTGCCTATATGTTTGGCCTGGGATCAATCGCATATGGTAGCTGGGTCGTTTTTTCAGGTGTTGGCTATTTGATCGGTGCAGGACTTCCGCAAATTCTGCAGGATAGTATGGGGATTGCACTTTATGCGTTATTCATCGGATTACTCGTGCCAAGTGCAAAAACCTCAAAAAAGGTAATTTTATTGGCTGCCATTGCAGCGGTTGTTAATTGTATTTTAACGTTTGCAACTGCAATGTCAACGGGTTGGACGATCATTATCTCAACATTGGTTTCCTCTATTTTGATTGAGATGATCTGGAAGGAGGAGACTGATCGTGCATGAGTCATATTTTTGGGTGATCATCGGAATGGCGGCAGTGACTTTCATTCCGCGGATGCTCCCGCTTGTTGCGTTTAAGATGGATGCGATACCGCCGTTTGTCAGAGGTGTATTGAAAAATGTCCCTTATGCGATATTAGGAGCATTGATTTTTCCTGGGATTATTACGTTCAATGAAAATATCTGGATGGGCATAATCGGAGCACTGACGGCATTTATCGCCGCCTATTTTGGGGCTAGCCTGGTCATCATTGTGTTATGCTCAATTGTTGTTCTTGGTTTGGTAGGATTCGTGTTCACACACTTTTCTCTTTTGTAATTGTTCCAAAGATGATATAGTGAAACTACTTGAACAGCCGTTCAAGAAAGGCATTGATTACAGGGTATTTTAGATACAGCTAAATGGATTCACAGAACGTTTGAAACGAAATTGAAAGGGAGCTGTGAGCAATGACATTACTGGTTCGTTATCTCGTGATAGGGCTTTTTTCAATTACAGCTGTGTCCATAATTGCTTTCCAATCGGTAGAAATATTTCAAGCATTCATGGAAACCTTCTTTTATGACATAAGAAAAAAATAAAGCGTTTTCACACTAAGAGCTCAGTGACAGCTCTTTTTTCTTTTCCAAAAAAGTTGGTGGCAATCGGTTTTTCTTTAATTGCCATTGGGGAAACTATAATAGAATTTTAGAAAAGGAACTGATACCGTGAAACTGATAGCGATTGATATGGATGGGACTCTCGTTAACAATGAGATGACAATTAATAAAGACAATGTAGACGCAATCAAACAGGCACAGCAATCTGGAATTGAAGTGGTGATTGCAACAGGTAGATCGTATGATGAAGCGATAACGCCTGTAAAAGAAGCGGGATTGACACTTCCGATCATCTGTATAAATGGTGCTCAGTTCCGTTCTTCAGAGGGTGAAGTGTTAGATAGCATCCCTATTTCAACAAAAGTATATGCGGACACGGCCAAAGTACTTGAAGCTCATTCAATCTATTATGAGCTATATACGAATAAAGGGACGTATAGCAATGATGGAGAAATGGCAATTGATATTATTGTAGACATCATTCTCAGTTCAAACCCGGAGCTGCCGGAACAAAAGGCTCGTGAGCTCGCCGAATACCGTGTTCGAAACGGGCGGTTGGAAACTGTGGAAAGCTACAGTTCGGTTCTGGATGACCCAGAGCTTGAGATTTATAAATTACTAAGCTTTTCAAGAAATGAGGAAAACCTAAAAAGTGCATTCAACTCGCTGCTAACTTTTAAGGAGTTGGCGATAAGCTCATCTGCAAAAGACAACATTGAGATTACACATCGGGATGCACAAAAAGGAATTGCGCTTCAAAACTATGCCGAGAAATTGAAAGTCGATATGAAAGAGGCTATGGCAATCGGAGACAATTACAATGATGTATCGATGTTCGAACTCGTCCATCACAGTGTAGCGATGGGGAATGCTGTTGAAGATATTAAAAAGCTTTGTTCATTCACTACGAAAACGAATGATGAAAGCGGCGTCGCCCATGCGATTCAAACTTTTTTGACAGAGGATAAGGCGTTCTGATTCAATTAGTAATAAAAGGGGTGCCTGTCTGAAGGCGCCCCTTTTACATTTCTTATACAATTCGCTTACGTACAGCAGAACTAAAGTAATCAATCACACTTACAAATATGATAATGACAAGTAAGATCATTCCGACTTCATCCCAGTTACGGTTTCTCGATGAGATGACGAGCAATGTACCAATACCGCCAGCACCGATAATACCGAGGATTGTCGATGCACGAACATCAATTTCGAACCGATAGATGGCATAGGACATGAATTCAGGAATAACCTGTGGCATGATTCCGTAAAAGAAGATCTGAATCTTATTGGCTCCGTTCGCCTCCATCGCTTCCACGACGTTCATATCAATTGATTCGATGACCTCTGAATAAAGTTTACCAAGCATACCGATCGAGTGAATGGCAATCGCAAGGACACCGGCAAATGCACCAGGACCAATCGCAACGACGAAGATCAATGCAAGCAAGATTTCTGGGAAGGTTCGGTCTGCATTTAGGATCCATTTCCCTAACGTATTGAAAAAAGGGTTTCGGTTAATATTCGCTGCAGCCAGGAACCCGAAAGGTACAGCAAGTATCGCTGCCATGAACGATCCAGCGAACGCAATGAACAGTGTTTCCATCATATAGTTCAATACTTTTTCCGCAAAGGTGAAATCGGGGTTGAGAAGCTTCGGGATCACGCGATCGATGTTATCGATTGTCCGTTGGCTGAAGATTCGCCCCCACGGTATTGGCAACGTTGCAAACGACCAAATAAAGAGAGCTAAGAAACCAAGCCCGAATCCGTAGTTTCTTATGATCTTCAAGGGATTTTTTTGCGGTTTAGGAGGTAGCGCAGTGTTCATCATACGAGTCCCCTCCTTACTTTGTTACTAATATAATCGACAATGACAACGATGACGAATGTTATAACGATAATCGTACTTACGTTCTGATAGCTCAAGAAATTCATCTGCTGACGCAGAATCAGTCCGATTCCACCTGCGCCAACAAATCCGAGTACAACAGAAGCACGTACGTTGATTTCGAAAACATATAACGTGAACGATACGAATTGCGGCAATACCTGTGGAACGACTGCATACCAGATTACTTGTAGCGTGTTCCCTCCGGAAGCCCGTACCGCTTCAAGTGGATTCATGTCAATGGATTCGACCGTTTCACTGATAAGCTTTGCGAGAATTCCAAGTGAAAAGATAATCAACGCAACAATCCCAGGGAATACGCCAATTCCAAACAATCCGACAAACACAACGGCAAGAATCAGCTCTGGAATCGTACGCATTATATTCAGAAACATTTTGATAAAGTTGTAAAGAAACTTATTTTGAACGATATTATTTGCAGCAAGTAAGCTGAAGGGAATACATAAAATACCTGCGATCGTTGTAGCTACAAATGCCATTTTAAGCGTTTCAAGAAGCTTTTCCCATACCACACCTGCATATGCCCAATTCGGAGGAAAAAGCTGAACGACCATGTTCCATACGTTCGCAAAAAAAGCTTGGTCAAAGCGTAAAACAGAAGCATTTGTCATGTAAGAACTAAGGATGTATAGTACAAGAACAATGACCATGATCACGTTCATCCTTAATTTTGTTTTACTAGAGACGAGGCTTGCCGGAACACGATGAGTTGGATTAAGGGGCTTCGACATTCTCTTCCTTGCCCCCCCGCATATCATCCTCTTTTATCGGACGACCGTAAATTTCTTCGAACGTTCGTTCGTTCACTTCGCTTGTAGGTCCATCAAAAACGACTTCACCTGCTCGCATTCCGATAATCCGATCAGCATATTCCATCGCCATATCGATAAAGTGAAGGTTGACAATCGTCGTAATGTTGTCCTCTTGATTGATTTTCTTCAAATACTGCATCACTTGATGGGAAGTCGGTGGATCAAGACTTGCTACTGGTTCATCAGCAAGTACTACGTTCGGCTGCTGTGTCAATACACGTGCAATCGATACGCGCTGCTGTTGTCCACCACTAAGCTGATCGGCCCGCGAATAGATCTTTTCCTCGATATTGACCCGCTTCAAGCTTTCATAGGCAAGTGCCATATCCTTTCTAGAGTAGAGGTTCAAAATACTTTTCAACGTTCCAGTATGACCAAGACGACCTGAAATGACATTTTTCATAACGGTAGAACGTTTTACGAGATTGTAACTTTGAAAGATCATTCCGACCTTTGTACGTAGTTTACGAAGGTTTTTCCCATTATAATCGAGTATGTTCTCATCATCTACGAGTAATTCACCTTCAGTAGGTGTGACCAAGCGGTTGATACTTCGAATGAATGTCGATTTCCCTGCTCCTGACAAACCGACAATGACTACGAATTCGCCTTCTTTGATCTTTACATTTATATCCTTCAATCCTTGTGTTCCATTCGGATAAACTAGTGATAAATCCTTGAATTCTATCATTTTAACTCCCCTTATCATGAACAAAGCTGTTGGCTGACATTACGGATATCAGCATTTACTGGTATCAGTCAGCCTACAGCTTATGATCTTTAAGTATTATCTTAAGTACAGGGTTACTTGCTAGTTTTCTATCATTTATATGTAGAAAAAAGGGAGAAGGGTGGCTCCTCCCGAACAATCTTTACGGTTTATAGATCATCAACAGAAATTGATTCTTGGAACTTTTCGTAAGTACTGCGGACTACATCGTACTCTTTATCTTCAGCTTCAATGATTGCATCCCAGCTATATACGTCGTTCATGATCTGGATCATTTCTTCATCTTCATTGAATGAAAGGAAGGTTTCTTTGATTTTTTGTACGAATTCATCATCAAGTTCTTCCGTAACAGAAATCGTGTCGTTCGGAATTTCATCCGTATATGCGACAACCTTCAGCTTTTCCATTACGTCAGGATAATCTTCTTCGACTGTTGTACGAGCATCGTCAAATGTAGTTGCTACGTCAGCGTCCCCTTCGTAAACCGCGATGATTGCGCTATCGTGCGAGCCTGCTTCAACAGTTGTCTTGAAGAAGCCAGATTGGACATCTTTTACTTCAAACTTGTCCATGATTTGAGCAGCAGGGAATAAAAACCCACTTGTAGATGTCAAATCAGGTATTGCCCACGTTTTATCCTTCATATCTTCAATAGAATCGATTCCAGAATCAGCGCGTACAACGTATTGTGCTTTGTATGTACCGCTCCCATAACGTTCGGACTTCAAAATTACTTCTACGTTATGCTTCTCATTTGCAAGAACGTAACCGAATGCTGGCAAGAACCCGACTTGCACTTGGTTACTACCCATTGCTTCCACGAGTGCAGAGTAGCTTGTCATTACCTTACCCTCTACTTCAATACCAAGTTCTTCACCGAGCTTGTCGGCGAGAGGCTTGACTGTGTCTGCGATTTTATCAGAATCTTGAGATGGTACGAATCCCATGATGATTTTTTCTGGAGTTCCGCCATTGCCTCCGTTAGAACCACCGCTTGTGCCGCATGCTGTCAATCCAATCGTTAACAGGGCTGCAAACAACAAAGCAAAAACCTTTTTCATTCCCTTTTCCCCCTAGAAAAAAATTTAGTACAACACTTTGATTATGCTATAATTCTGCAAATTTTACCATACAAATTTACATAATTTACACTATTTTAACAACATTTTTTTGCGATAGGGTTGTAGAAGCATTATAATAGCTAGGAGTTAAGGGGTTGAATATTTTTTATAAGGGATGAACAAAATTATGAAACACTATTATCCGGAATGTAAATTGTTTATTTTTGACCTAGACGGAACATTATATGAGGATACTGATCACTTCGATTACTACGCTTCCTTATTAAAGGGAAAAGTAAAGCCGGTTTTTCAAGGGAACTTTATGAAGGATTACGAGGCGATGAAGCGTGGTGAACATCCAATTGGAATTGGAAAAGCATATGATGTTGACAGAGATGTTGTACTTACGCTCGATCCATTAACGCTGCAGGTTACTCATGTACAGGAATGGGACGGGACAGAGTGGGATACGGAAGAAATTGAAACCATCTATTCTGAGCTTCTTTCATTTGATTTTGAACATATGATTGCGATCGGTGACGGATGGTGGTTGCCTTTTGCTGCAGCCAAGCACTATGGACTGACTGGGGAAGAAACTTATACATCATATACGAAAACGAAAGACTTCATGGTTACCGACCAATTTCAGCTGACCAAAACGCCGGGATTGAAGGAGGGACTGCAGAAGTTAAAAAAGGAAGCTGAAATTGTTTTGGTGACGAATAGTGAGGCGGACGATGTAGCCCGATTACTGAACGAACTCGAACTGGATGGCCTTTTTCAGGAAGTGGTGCCACTTGCCCAAAAGCCTGTCCAAACGAAAAAGATTTTCCTTGAGCTTTTTGAGAAGTATAAGGTGAAACCCGAAGAAACTGTTTCAGTTGGGGATAATCTCATTAATGAAATCGCGCCAGCGTTGCTCCTAGGAATGAAGACGATTTACATTCAACCAACCGGAATTGTGCTTGAACACAATAACCTTAAGGTTGTCCCAAGCCTTTCGGAAGTGTTCGAGAAATGAATAATTAGAATTCAAGCTGGATAGGTATTCGTGCAAAATAAAGCACGTTTTGCCTTCCCGGCTTTTTTTATTTCAAAATCTTTTTAAAAAAACAGTGATAATGATTCTCAAATTCATTGACAATGATTATCACTTGAAATAAACTTAAGATGGAATAGTAAATAAATGCTCTGTTAAAGGGGGAAAAACATGTTTTCTCTTGAAACTAAAAATATAACGCTTGCTTATAATGAAACGAATATCATTGAGAATTTAAATTTTCAAATACCTAAGGGCAAAATCACTGTATTGATTGGAAGTAATGGATCAGGTAAATCTACCTTATTGAAAGCAATGGCCCGGTTATTAAAGCCAAAGGAAGGTCATGTCATCATTAATGGGAAAGACATTCATTCGTCTTCTACCAAAAAGGTCGCAAGGCAGCTTGCCATTTTACCTCAATCTCCTGTTACACCAGAAGGATTAACTGTTCTTCAACTTGTAAAACAGGGGAGGTACCCTTATCAAAATTGGCTTCAGCAGTGGTCGAAGCAGGATGAAGATGCCGTTCAATCTGCATTGGAAGCAACACGTCTTGTGGAGTTTGTTGATCGTCCAGTCGAATCCCTTTCAGGGGGGCAAAGGCAGAGGGCGTGGATTGCGATGGCTCTTGCACAAAATACAGATACGATTTTACTCGATGAACCAACGACCTATCTTGATCTTGCTCATCAAATTGAAGTACTTGATTTACTGTATGATTTGAATCAAACGGAACAACGGACTATCGTGATGGTTCTTCATGATCTGAATCTCGCATGCCGTTATGCAGATCATATTGTGGCGGTTCATAATAAAGGAATCTATGATCAGGGAGCACCAGAACAAATTATTACTCCAAACATGGTAAAGGATGTATTTGGACTTGAAGCTCAAGTTTCCTGTGATCCGATGTTTGGGACGCCGCTCTGTATTCCTTGTGGAAAGGGTCGTAGAGTAAACAATGCAGTACGTGCCGCTCACGCCTAAGCACGAGGCGTTTCTAGCAGAACATTGCCGTTTATCTCTTGAAAAGTCTTCGGGTGATTTTTCCGTTACATCAGTGGACTTACTTCAGGAACATACAGTAGAATCGTACATTACAGAGATGACACAACTCATACAATCTCCTAATAAACTAGTTACCGCTTCACAGATTTCGAAAAAATATGCATTTTTGATGGTCACACCGTTCTTTGCCAGCTTCAGCCTATTTAATCTTAATTTAAATGTACAGTCGGATAATTGCATCATTGTTCCGAAAAAAAGCGATGGGAATTTATTGCCGGAATTATCTTTAAAATCATTAGAGGCGAAACCTTTTGAAACTGACCGAAGAACAGAAATGGAAGCAGGGCTTGAACAGTTATTTCGCAACCACATTTCATTGGTCTGGGATAATTTAGCGAAGGTATGTAATTCTCCGTTACCTGTTCTATGGGAAAATACCGCTACATATATTTACTGGCTGTATGAGACAGCCTTGTTACAGCACGCAGATGATCCTTTAAAGGAAGGCATTAAAAAGGATTTTAAATATATTCTTGAAGCACCGGGAGAATGCTTCGGGCTGAATCATAATCCGTTTAAAAAGTATTACTTCGAGAAACAGCAGCTTTTAAAAAGTGATCCTGAAATTCGGATACGTAAAACATGTTGTCTCTACTACGAAATAAGCCCGGATCGTACGTTTTGTAATAACTGCCCAAGATGTTTATCAGGCTATGTACCACAACCGAAGAAAATTGATTAAAAGACATTTGTCGCAAACGGCAAGTGTCTTTTTTAAAGGCTATTTTCGTATAGATTGTTGCTTTAACAGTGTAAAAATGAGGCGAACATTTTGGGGCAAAATGAATGGTTACGGAACCCAGAGCCCTTATCTGTGACAGAAATCGCTTTTTCCGATTCTTAGTGGAACTCAAAGCCCCTATTCCTCAAAAAGTGAGCCATATTCAGTAGTGTTTAACCAAATAAGGTCTTCTTGTTCCGTTAAATCTGAAAATCATGAGGTTTTAGTGAAAATAAGGTCTCCTTGTTCCGGTAAATAGAGTGAATCCTTACTCAGCGATCAGGGGCTGGTATCATGCAATAAGCTTCACAAATATTTTATAGTCGATAGCAACAATCTTTTAGAAAACAGCCTTTTTAAAAGATAGGCTGTGTTCGAGAGCAATAGCAGGAGAATTGTTCTCTTTTTTTTTTGCGAAACATGGGGTTTGTGGGCATAATAGAGCTCAAATGATTCCCTTTTCATGCCAAAGCTACAGATTGAGGCGTCACAGATAGTGATTCTTTGAAGAAAGTCCTCGATAAAGTTGATTTGCATGAGGCAAATCTTCATTATTAAAGTACGAATGCTGGATACATAATGGACCTCCAAATGTTCTAAATATGGACAGGAATCACTACAATAAGTAATGGGACAAACGCTAAAGGGGTGATTAGATGAAAAAGACGACTTGGATTGTATGCGGATTTATTTTGTATGCAGTCCTAATATCATGGTATCTGTTCATTGGTACCGATACTTCGGTTCCAGTTCAGTATCAAGGTAGTTCTGCGGATCCATCTGTATTTATGACTGAACGGGAAATTGATCTCAGCCATGATTTTTCAAGGATTAAACAGCTGTTGTATTTTCTTTCAGTACCGTTTGAATGGATGATTTATTTACTCGTACTAGGTTTTGGTCTGTCAAAATGGTTTCGGAACAGGTCATCAGAAGTATCGCGGTTTCCGATTGTTCACAATGCGCTATATGTCGTATTTCTTTCGTTAACAGCTTTCATTCTTGCATTGCCGATTGATTATTATAGCTACACGGTTTCATTAGACTATCAAATTTCCACACAGACATTTTCGAGTTGGATGCAGGATAATATCATTTCGTTCTGGGTCAATACGTTATTTCTGTTCGTCATCGTCCAAGCACTGTATTGGTTGATGAAAAAGTCTGAAAAACGATGGTGGTTTTACGGATGGCTGCTCTCGATTCCATTTACCTTATTCATGTATTTCATACAGCCAATTTGGATCGATCCGCTTTACAATGATTTTTATCGGCTTCAGGACCAAGTGCTGGAAGATAAGATCCTTGCACTGGCTGATAAAGCAGAGATATCAGCTGACAGGGTTTATGAAGTTAATATGTCTGAGAAAACAAATGCGTTGAATGCATATGTAAACGGGATCGGGTCAAATCTTCGGATCGTATTATGGGATACTACACTCGAGAAGCTTGACGATGAGGAAGTTCTTTTTGTGATGGCACATGAGATGGGTCATTTCGTCAAACATCATTTATTATGGAATCTGATTGGATCGATCGTTTTCACCTTCTTTGGTTTGTGGTTCGGCTCAAGAATCTTTTACTGGTTGATCAAAAAATGGGGGAGTCAATGGGGAATTGAAAAGCCTTCGGATATTGCTTCACTCCCAGCGTTGTTGCTCGTATTTTCGGTGCTATCGTTCATGGCAAGCCCGATTGAAAATGCGGTTTCACGTCAAGCGGAGCATTCGGCAGATGCCTATGCAATTGAGATGACAAAAGATCCTGAAGCCGCCGTCGGGGCGTTCCAGCAGCTTGCCGTGTCAGGGCTAAGCGAAGTAAATCCACCATGGCTTGTAAAAATCTTTTTGTATGGACACCCAACGATGCTAGAGCGGATTCATTTCCTTGAATCATGGACAAAGGCAGAAAAAATAGATCAAGACGTTGATAATAAAGAAAGAAGCGAAGAATAAGATTTTGAGGAAGGACTGACCTTTACGCCTATTTGGCATGAATGTCGGTCCTTTTTCAGGTTTAAAGAGATAACCCACACCGCTCATCAATTAATGTTTTAAAAATTTATGGTAAGGGAATTACTCCTGTAATGACATAGAGAGGAGTGATCTTATGAATCATGATCATCGTGATGAAATGGATATTCGGGAGGAGAAGGTTGAGCGAAGAGAGGATTCAGGTCGAGTAGCTTCCACGTTTATCAAATATGCAGCATATCTGATTATCTTCTTTGGAATTTTATATTTTCTCGTGAACTATATTTTCCCGATGCTTTAAATCGCGCTGCTATAAGCGGCGCTTTTTTTGTTTAAAAATCTTGAATAAATATGAAGGGCTTGTTCATTTTTTTGCCAGTAACAACTTATAATATACAAACGAGTATTTTTGAGGTGAATAAATGAAGAACAAACTTTTACACGGCCTACTTCTCAGTCTAACCGTTCTTTTTGGATATTTAGCATGGCAAACACCGGAAGGAATCGATCGCTACACACAATCAACAGAAAAGGTGAATGCAACTGAAGCAGGAACAGTCGTATCAAATGCAGTCGAAATTGGCAATAAAGCACCAAACTTTAAATTGAGCACTTTAGACGGAAAGACTGTATCTCTTTCTCAATACCGCGGCAAAACAGTGATATTAAACTTTTGGACAACGTGGTGTACGTATTGTAAGGATGAGATTCCAGAGTTGATCAATTTTCATCACTTGCATAAAGAAGATGATGTGGTCATCCTTGCGGTTAACTTAAGTTCAGAGGAAGAAAGCCTTGAACCCGTGGCAATGTTTTCCGACGAGCTCGAAATTCCATTTACCGTTCCTCTCGACAAGGAGGGCAAGGTTGCAACAGCCTATAAGGTTTATATGATCCCAACCACGTATGTTATCGCTTCAGACGGAACAATCCAGCACAAAATAATTGGACCCGCAAACCTTGAACAGCTTGAAAAACTGCTTTTTTGAGGTACAACAGCTCAATCTTCAACAACCTATTTCTAAAGCAGTTGCTTTTCTTTAGAGTGACCAGTCAGCCTTGCTAACTCATCGATTTTTCCATTTAAATAGTGTACATCCATCGTTATCAACATAGAACGATCCGTACCTTCACAAACCGCCTTTACAAATTGCCATAGCGTATTTTTCACCTGAATACTTTCGTTATTTTCTGCAATGAGTGAAAGGGCTTCAACCATAGCGGCAAGAACAGACACATCCTGTCTACCATAATGCCGAAGCTGGTAAAAGCTTTTATAGAGAACATAAGAAAAGGTGTCTTGCTTAATAATGACTCTGAGGTTTTTTTCATCATCATAAAAATAAGGCTCCTCTGCAAATGTTTGTGCAAGGCGGGAAAGCACTCTTCCAAGCTTATGGATACTGATAATCGCCGTATAGGGGTCGTTGACCGCGGGTGAAATTGCACGTAATGCTATTTCAGTCAATTTTTGAATCCCGAATTCAAGGTCCTGCTCAGTCGTCCGCCTTTCACCGATTCGGATCGTATCTATATAGGTATCGATTGTAAACGACCTGTCTCCAAGCGACCAGTAAGAAAAAAGAGGTGAGCCATTATCGACATAATCACCAATGTTCCTATCCATTTTCAGCAAAAGATCATCCCTCTTAGCAAGTTGGATAAGCGCTTCGAGGTCAATATTCTGGATATAACCGGACTGAACGGACGTAACCGACTTGGATTCCTTGAGCTTCAACTCATCTTCTTCCCAATTCGACCATGGTGATGAACCACTCGACGTAAGATTGGAATGGTGCAATTCATTTCTTTCAAGAATGCCTAAACAATTATCTGTAATATTTTGAATCAGATTATTGACTTGAATCCAAGTCCCAACGTGATGAATGAAATAGACAAAGAATCCAAGACATAACGCAGCCATCAATATCGAAAGAGAAGGTACAAAAAAGAATCTCGCTTGATCTGAAATGTTCATCCAAACTAATAAAAGCAAAAAATAAAAGAAGGAACCGATAAATACACCAAGAACCCGTCGTGTGACAGGGTCACTCAAGAAATTATCAAGTGTTCGTGGTGAATATTGAGAAAGGTAGGTTGATAATAGAACCATGATCGATGAAAAAGTGATCGCTGTCATCGTCAGAATGGAAGTCGCCAATGCACTAAGAATCAGACGTGACGTATCGCGATCTGTCATAAGAAACGAAGGAATCATTTGATAAAGTTGAACACGTTCCATCCACATGTCAGCTTCTACCGACAAGAAAGCAGAAAGGACAGCTAGAATGCTATAAGCTGCAGGTTGATACCAGAAGCTATGATAAATTTTATGTAACCAGTTTTTCGGGCTCATCGAAAAACAACCACCTAACGAATAATCTGTCATATACCTTATCGGAAGGGTCAGGGCATAAAATACACCCTAAACCATTTCTGACTGTTAGTGTTTGTCTTTCAGCGCTCAATTATAATTTGATCTGATCATATTCATGCTCTTTTTCTAGTGTCTTTGCAAGACGTTTGATTTTTTCGTTTATAAAATTCTTATCCCATACGAGCAGAACGCTCTCATCAATGCCTTCAACAAAATAGATTGTAAATTTCCAAATCGTTTTTTGAATGGACGGATCCTTGTTTTTCTCAACAATCCCATGGAGTACGGCTAATGTAGAAGCGCATACGGAAACGTCCTGTCTGCCATAATGGCGTATTTGATAAAAGGATTTATACAAAAGCTCCTGATAAGACTGGATATCCATTATGATCCGCAGCTGTTGGTTCTTATCAAATTGGTGACTTTTTGGAAAAGAAACCGTTCCTAATTCGGCGAGCAACGTGCCGATCCGATTAATGCAATTGATTGCTGTGTGTGGATCATTAATTGCAGGTGAAATCGCACGTAACGAAATTTCTACAAGCTTTTGCAAGCCGAATTCAATATCTTGGACAGTTGTACGTTCAGTCCCAATCGAGAAGCATTCCTCGTATCTTTTTTGTTCATCCTCGGTTATTTTTTCGCGATTAACGAATGAAAACAGTGGTGTTCCTCGAAGAATATAATCTCCAATCCTGCGTTCAATTTTTATAATGAAATCTTCTTCACTCGCTTTTTTGAGCAGAGTAGGCAGGTCGATCATTTGTAAATAACCAGACGTGGTTGCCAGGACCGATTTCATATTCGAACAATCCAAATTATGGACATCTTCGTTTGGAATGTCGCTTTCCATCGACTTATCATCGTTAAAGTGAAAGCTCTTATCTATCGTCTGTTGAGTTCGACTTGTAATTTTATCGATTAAATTATTCACTTGGGTCCAGGTTGCAACATGATGGATAAAGTAAACAAAAAAGGCAAGACAGACAATAGCCCAAATAACCGCAACGCCAGGTCCTACAAAAAGGGTCTTATTGCTGATTTCCTTTAAAAACAGCAAAAGTAATAGGGAATAGATAATGCCCCCTGTAAAAATCCCAAGCACCCGTTGAGTAACGACATCACTGATAAAATCCTGTAACGTTCGTGGAGAGAATTGTGATGAGTACGTGGTCAGTACGACCATGATTGATGAAAAAGTAATTGTTGTCATCGTTAAAATCGAAATGGCGATCGAGCTGAGAATCGTTTGACCAAGTTTAATATCGGTTAACAAAACGTTCGGTATGTACTTGCTGATCAACTCGGTAGATACGGACTTTTCAGTAATGATTGTAAGGATCGATAATAAAAGTGCAACAATTCCATAAAAGGTGGGTAAAAACCAAAAGCTTCGCTTGAATGTGATCCAATGCTTGTTTATTTTCAAAGTCCTCATCCTTTATTTCGTATATCCTTTTTATACCCAAAAAGAAAGAGGATGACTCTAAAATTACCGAGTCACCCTCTGATTTTATTCTTTTTTAAAATTATCCTTTAAACATTTGTACGAACATTTTACCGTACTGGCCGCCATCCACAATGCCAATTCCAACTTCTGTATATTGGCTTCCTAAGATGTTTTTGCGGTGTCCGTCAGAGTTCATAAGTGAAGTATGTGCACCTTGAACTGAACTGTTTCCTGCAATGTTTTCTCCAGCAGTACGATACTCGATTCCGAATTGGTTCATCATATCAAACGGTGAACCGTATGTTGGTGAGTTGTGGCTGAAGTAATTGTTTTGAATCATGTCTTTTGCCTTTAGGCGTGCAACCTTTGTCAGTTCTGGATCTACCTTCAATGGAGCTAGTCCAGCTTGTTGGCGTGCTTTATTTACGAGATCTACCATTTGTTGCTCATCAGCTGTTAACGTGAAGCCAGCTTCTGTATTGTTTTCAGGTGCAGGCTGCTCAGCTGGCTGTTGCTCTTTCGGCTGTTGGGATGCCGGTGTTGGAGCAGGCTTTTGCTCAGGTTCAGGTTGCTTTTCTGGTGCTGGAGCAGGATCAGCCTTTTCTTCTGGAGCTGGAGCAGGTTGCTCTGCTTTTTTGTTTGGTTTTTCTTTTTTAGGCTTATCAGCTTTTTTCTCTGATTCTTCTTTTTTAGGTTCCTCAGCTTTATTTGGAGCTTCTTCTTGTTGTTGAAGCTGACCAGTTACTTGCTTAAGAAGTTCTTGGATTTTATTTTGAATAGCAGGATCGAGTTGACTGTTTAGCTTGTTGAAGCAGTTGTTGAGAAGCTCTTGAGCATCTCCTTGACCACCTTGTGCCTGTGCGTATACATAAACTTGAGGTTGTTGCTGATCTGGTGCAGATGCCTCACTTACCCCAGCATTAACCCCTATGATTGATGCAGATAGTAATGATGTTAAAAGAATTTTCTTTAACAAATCTTCCAACCTCCTTGTAAAATAGTTACATAGACAAATTTCGCCTATGAAACTATCAACATGGGGGTTAGGAATTAAATGGAAAACGAATTGAAATTAGATTATGTCTAAACGTAGCGAAAAATAGGATGTGTTTACGAATATTATAGAAAGTTATAAATAGTTGTTCGATGATAAGTGTGTTTACAATACAAAAATCTATAGCCTTTATAACACGGGAACATAGGGAGGAATATGCAGTGTATCCAGAACTGGTTAAATATAAGCAGATCAAGAAGCAATATGAAGAGCAATTAGAGCGCCTAAAACTTGAACAGGGTGACCTGGAAGAGGAAAAGGAAGAACTTTTAACAAAATATGAAAAGGTTCTCAGCAAAATCGGAAGACAAAAAACTTCTATTCACGATAATCCTTCTGATTTTAGATCTGAAGTTCAAACATTAACAGATGAACTTGGTGACGTAATGGAACAGATTTCCCATCTGTCTAATGCAAAAAAAGAGCGCTTGAATGAATGGATTGATCCATTACAGAAAGGCTTGGACCGTGAAGTGATAGCAGCAAAACAACATCTCAAAATAAAAAAGGATGAATTCAAACGTTACCGAATGGAATTATTCCTTCTAATACAACAGCTTTTTGAAATTGAGGAATATGTACATGATATTCACCGTTCCTATACGGAAGCATGCGAAGAGCATATGACCTCACAAGAAAAACAGACATTAAAGCTACAATCGATTCATATTAGAAAAGAAGCAAAACACATGCTTGAAGAACTACATCAAGATTTGGATGAGGTTGTTCGAACAGGGGAAATGCCAGAATGGTTCACCGAAAAAATGCAAAAGTGATGACCACAAAAAGAAAGCCACAACCTGGGGGGAGAGTTGTGGCTTTTATACCGAACAAGATTGGAAGGGAAATAGTAAATTACAGATGCAAGCGTTTGTAATCAACTATTTAGGAATAGGGGAGTACATATGTGATTAATATACAAACGCTGTACCTACAATGATCAATAAGATAAACAATACTACGATTAACGCAAAGCCTCTACCACCAGAGTAACCCAATTAACATACACCCCCTTCAAAAACTTGTATCCAGTGAGGTACTCCTCACACTATACAATATGCTTATAAAAGGTAGATGTATGGACAAGTGAATTAGGGCAAATATGGAATTTTGGTTAAAAAAATATATTTGCAAGGTTAAAGTACAAAAACGGTCTTTTTGAGGCTGTTTTTATTTTGTTCATCATCAACGATTTTATACAGGAACTTCAAACCGTAAAAATTGTGTCGATATGAATGGTATACGTTAGTATGACTGGTATTCTTACCAATAAAACAGACGTGTCGGAAAGCTGTGTACGGTCATGCTAAACATACATCCCGAAAAAATGGGGTATGATAATGAAGAAAATATCGACTATGTTGTTAAGTTCTTTTTTATTAGTGGGATGTGCCAACAGTTTAACAATTGCTGAAGAATCGCTGACATCTAACGTTCAATCAGCACCTTCAGCAGTAACCACGATCCCTGAGAAAAAAGTCATTGATGCACCAATGATTAAGCAATTACCTGAATTGCCACGGGGATGTGAGGTCACAAGTTTGGCGATGCTATTGCAGTATGCAGGGGTAAAAGTAGATAAAATGACCCTAGCCAAACAAGTGAAGAAGGATCCAACTCGTTTCCAAAAAAGAAATGGACAAGTATTTTTTGGTAACCCGAACACAGGATTTGTAGGGGATATGTATTCCATAAAAAATCCTGGATTAGGGGTTTATGCTAAACCGATAAAGGAGTTAGCTGAACAATATATTCCAGGCAAGGTCATTAATTTGACGGGTTCAGATTTCAACGATGTACTTGAATACGTCCGAGACGATAAGCCTGTTTGGGTAATTACCAATACAACCTATGCATGGTTGCCAGAACGTTTTTGGCAAACATGGAACACTCCAACTGGTCAAATTAAAATCACATATAAAGAGCACTCTGTTCTTGTAACGGGGTATGATGATCAATATGTGTATTTTAATGATCCTATGCGAGGAATCAAAAATCACAAAGTTTCCAAAGAACAATTCATCAAATCTTGGGAGCAAATTGGAAAACAAGCGATTACGTTTACAGATTAAAAAGAAGGGGACAGAATTTCTCGAAAACATCGAGCAATTCTGTCCCTATTTTATTTTTATTTATTAATTGCACGGAACCTACTAAGCTGCATTCGGATTGTTCGTTTTTTGTCCTCAGATTCTGCCTTCGCATAAGAATCAAGGAGCTCATCAATTTGATCACGTAGCATTCCATTGCTCCATAGTACATACGAGCGGTATTCTGTGCTACGAATATATTTTTTTAACATATTGTGTTCTGGACCAAAATAATACGTCAAATCACTATGGAATTCATGGAAATTTTCAATATTCACCGTAAGAATCGTATCATCGAGCAGGAACAGTGTCGCTTCCTTTCTCCTCATCAGAACCGGTACTGCATAAAGTTGGTTTTCTGGAAGCACACCTGGTGAAGTCGGTAAAAATAAATACGGATTTTCATCATCATCAAAGCCTACGAAAAAATCAACTGCAGATTCATGAAGAGTAGCTTCTCGAAGCATTGTAAGTTGAACCAATAATCGTTGAGATTCAATCATCTCTCCGCTCCTCCTATCAATCTAATTTGTACCAACAGAATGTCCACATTTGTCTGTTTTTATACGTTAAAAGGCATTTTAAAAGGAAATCATATGGGTTTAAAGAGAGCTTGTCCGATCTTAACGTCCATTTGACAATTCCACAGAAAAGCGTTTACACTATGATTAATATTAGAGAAATTAGAAAATTATGAAAGAAGTTGTCCATTATGCGAGATTTTTTTAGGGACCTGAAAAATGGACCCGATTATATTGCGATAAACGAAAGGCCGATGTCCGATTGATTAATATAGGGCAGCGGTCTTTTTTATGTGGATTTTATCTCGCTAAATTGGTAGTGCAACAGGAGAGGGGGAGCGTGGATGATTACACTGACAGGTAATACATTAACGCTAAAAGAAATCGGTCATGTTCTTTTTGATTTTGAGCATGTTAAAGCATCCAATGAAAGCCTTGCCAAGGTGGAGGCAAGTCGTAAAGCCGTAGATGAGATTGTCGCGAACAACAAGGTGGTTTATGGAATTACGACAGGGTTTGGAAAAATGAGTGACGTATTGATCGATAACACGCAGGTAGAGGCATTGCAGCTTAATTTGATACGGAGTCATGCGTGTGGAGTTGGAGAGCCGTTCCCAGAGACCGTAAGCCGTGCAATGTTGCTTTTACGGGTCAATGCATTGTTAAAAGGGTTTTCTGGAGTTCGTGTGGAAGTGATTCAATTGTTGATCGATTGCATTAACCGGAGCATACATCCTGTTATACCCGAGCAGGGATCACTTGGAGCGAGTGGGGACCTTGCACCCCTATCTCACCTAGCTCTTACGCTTATTGGAGAGGGCGATGTCTATTTTAAGGAAAAACGGATTCCAGCAAGTGATGCTTTTATGGCCGAAGACCTTAAGCCGATTGTTCTCAGTGCAAAAGAAGGGCTGGCATTGATTAATGGAACACAGGCGATGACAGCAATGGGCGTAGTCGGTTATTTGGAAGCTGAAAAGCTAGCATACCAGTCCGAAGCGATTGCCTCGATGACCTTTGAAGGGTTAAGAGGGATCATCGATGCTTTTGATGAATCGATACACCTTGCGAGAGGCTATCCTGAGCAGGTGGATGTAGCCAAACGTTTTCGGATGTATTTGAAGGGAAGCGAGCTTATAACAAAACAAGGGGAGGTCCGTATACAGGATGCCTATTCATTACGCTGTATTCCTCAGGTTCATGGAGCCTCTTGGCAAACCTTCAATTATGTAAAAGAAAAGCTGGAAATTGAAATTAATGCAGCTACTGATAATCCACTAATTTTCGATAGAGGGGAGAGGGTCATTTCCGGTGGCAACTTTCACGGGCAGCCAATCGCATTTGCTATGGATTTTATGAAAATCGCTGTAGCTGAGCTAGCGAACATTTCTGAGCGGAGGATCGAACGGATGGTCAACCCTCAGTTAAGTGAATTACCGCCGTTTTTATCAGCGAATCCTGGAGTTGAATCTGGTGCGATGATTCTTCAGTACTCGGCAGCTTCACTCGTCTCTGAAAATAAAACCCTTGCACATCCTGCGAGTGTGGATTCGATACCATCATCTGCAAACCAAGAGGACCATGTCAGTATGGGTACCATCGGCTCACGTCATGCTTATCAGATCATTCAAAATACGAGAAGGGTTCTTGCAATCGAATGGCTTTGTGCGATGCAGGCTGTCGAGATCCGAGGAATTGAAAAGTTGGGACAAAAAACGCAACGGGTATATGAGAAAGGCAGAACAGTTGCAGAAAGCATTACGACAGACCGAGTTTTCTCTTATGATGTTGAGCGATTAGCAGATGAGCTAAAGTCAGGTGATTGGAGCCGATATTTGATCCGAAACTAAACACAAATTTCGGGAGTTAGACGTGTATTTTCCTAGTTAGACATGTATTTTTGGAATTAGACATGTATTTTCCGAGTTAGACATGTATTTCGGGAATTAGACTCGTATTTCTAAGCTGAAACTTTATATAAAAGGACGTTATTTAACCGAATTACATTAAATGAAGGACGTATTTCATGAATATAAGAACCGAATGGAGGAATAACGATGAAAAAAACGATTACAGCTCCTAGAGGAACAGAACTGAATACGAAAGGCTGGGTGCAAGAAGCGGCACTTCGTATGCTAATGAATAACCTCGATCCGGAAGTCGCTGAAAACCCGGATGAACTCGTTGTCTACGGTGGAATCGGAAAGGCCGCACGAAATTGGGAAAGCTTTGATGCAATCGTTTCAGCATTGAAGGGGCTTGAAAATGATGAAACATTGATGGTTCAATCCGGTAAGCCTGTTGCTGTATTTCGCTCGCATGAAAATGCTCCAAGAGTGTTGATCGCAAACTCCAACCTCGTACCAGCATGGGCAAATTGGGACCACTTCCGTGAGTTAGAAAAGAAAGGCTTGATCATGTACGGACAAATGACGGCAGGCAGCTGGATTTATATAGGTACACAAGGAATTCTCCAAGGCACGTACGAAACATTTGCTGAGGCAGCACGAAAGCATTTCAATGGTTCACTCGAAGGAACACTAACCGTCACGGCAGGCCTAGGTGGAATGGGGGGAGCTCAGCCACTTGCCGTTACGATGAACGGTGGTGTCGTCATTGCAATCGAATGTGATCCCGTCCGAATCGATCGAAGGATCCAGACGCGGTATTGTGACACGAAGGCCGACAGTTTAGATCAAGCACTCCAGCTTGCGAAAGAAGCAATGAAGGAAAAAAAACCACTATCCATTGCCTTGCTAGGGAATGCTGCCGAATTAGTACCTGAGCTTGTAGAACGTGGAGAAATTCCTGACCTCGTTACCGATCAGACATCTGCGCATGATGTTCTGAATGGCTATTTACCAATTGGCTTTTCATTAGATGAGGGGACTGAACTTCGTCAACGGGATCCTAATGCATATATTGAAAAATCAAAGCTAAGCATCAAAAAACATGTGGAAGCAATGGTTGACTTGCAGAAAGCGGGATCAATCGTATTTGATTACGGAAACAACATTCGTCAGGTTGCGAAAGATGAAGGCTATGAGGATGCTTTTGCTTTTCCAGGGTTTGTACCTGCGTTCATCCGACCGATGTTTTGTGAAGGGAAAGGACCATTCCGTTGGGTGGCATTGTCAGGTGACCCGAGAGATATCCATGCAATTGATGAGATTATTTTAAAGGAATTTGCTCATGATGAACATTTGTGCAACTGGATTAAAATGGCTCAAGAAAAAGTGGCCTTTCAAGGGCTCCCTTCACGAATTTGTTGGCTCGGTTACGGTGAGCGTGATCGTTTGGGTAAGATCATCAATGACATGGTGGCGAACGGCGACGTAAAAGCTCCGATTGTCATCGGTCGTGATCATCTTGACTGTGGATCGGTTGCATCACCGAACAGGGAAACGGAATCGATGATCGATGGAAGTGACGCAATCAGTGACTGGCCGATTTTAAATGCGATGATCAACGGGGTGAACGGGGCAAGCTGGGTATCTGTTCATCACGGTGGTGGTGTTGGAATGGGCTATTCACAGCATGCTGGTATGGTTATCGTTGCAGACGGTACGAAGGAAGCAGCAGAGAGATTAGACCGTGTCCTCACTTCTGACCCAGGTATGGGCGTAGCAAGACATGCAGATGCCGGGTACGAATTAGCGATAGAAACGGCAAACAAAAAAGGCGTCCGAATTCCGATGCTTGAAACGAACAAGGCTATCAAGGAAGGTTGGGAATAATCGTGACAACTCAAGTAGATACCGTACTATATAATATTGGCCAATTGTTAACCATGGATGGAAAAGAAGGTGTAAGAAAAGGAACCGATATGATGGAGGTCGGTCTCGTCGAGAAGGCAGCAGTGGCGATAAAAGGCGGAAAAGTCATTTATGCAGGACCCATCGATGGTGCTCCACAGTTTGAAGCAGGCGACAAGATCGATTGCAAAGGACAGTTAGTAACACCAGGACTAGTCGACCCACATACTCACCTAGTCTTTGGTGGATCACGTGAGCATGAACTGGCACTCAAGCAGCAGGGTGTACCGTACCTTGACATTTTAAAACAAGGTGGCGGAATCTTATCGACCGTCAACGCGACACGGGAAGCGGACGAAGAGGTACTTTACGAAAAAGCACATTTTCATCTAGATCGGATTATGAGCTACGGGGTCACCACGGTAGAGGCGAAAAGCGGGTATGGGCTTGATGAATCGACTGAGTTGAAGCAGCTTCGTGTAACGAAGAAACTTAACGAAAACCATCCGCTCAATATCGTATCCACATTTTTAGGTGCACACGCAATTCCACCTGAATTTAAGGAAAGGCCTGAGGAATTTCTAAACGAAATGCTACGTGTGTTGGAAATGGTAAAAAAAGAGGGTCTCGCCCAATTTGCAGATATCTTCTGTGAGACAGGCGTCTTTACCGTTGAACAATCACGCGAATATTTAAGAAAAGCGAAGGAAATGGGATTTGACGTTAAGATTCATGCCGATGAAATCGACCCGCTCGGCGGAACCGAAATGGCGTGTGAGGTTGATGCGATTTCCGCTGATCACCTTGTCGGAGCATCCGAAAAAGGAATTGAAAAGCTTGGAGAAAGCAGAACGATTGCTGTACTTCTCCCAGGGACAACCTTTTATTTGAACAAAAATGAATATGCAAAGGCTCGTGAAATAATCGAACATAATGCCGCTGTTGCCTTGGCGACCGATTTTAACCCAGGCAGCTCTCCGACAGAAAATATACAGCTCATTATGAATCTTGCGGCGTTAAAGCTACGAATGAAGCCTGAAGAAATTTGGAACGCTGTGACGGTCAATTCAGCTTATTCAATCGGCTATGGTGAGCATGCTGGTAAGATCCGGGAAGGAAGAAATGCGGACATCGTCATATGGGATGCACCGAACTATCTCTATGTTCCTTATCACTACGGTGTGAACCACGTCAATACAGTTTTAAAAAGCGGAACCACTGTCTATAAAAGGGGTGAACAGCTTGGTAGAGTTACCGTATCTTAAGTCATCTGGAACAGCGGGATTCCATGATCGGCATGTAACAAAAGCCGCTGAGATCGTGGAAGCTTGGGACAAGGTCGGAAAGATTACGGATGCAGGGATAATCGGTGCTCCGTTATCGAAGCCGTCAATCAGCCTCTCCGGAGCTTCACAAGCTCCCGCTGCGATCCGTCAAATGTTTTCAGCGCTATCGACCTATGCAATTGAGGATGAGAAAGACTTGGCAAGTAAAAGGATGATAGATCTTGGTGATATTGAAATGCATTTGACCGACATTCCTGGCTCTCACAGGCGGATTTACGAAACAATGGCGAGCTTGCTTCATGCACATCCTGAAATGTTTCCAATCGTGCTTGGAGGCGACCATTCAATCAGTTTTCCGAGTATCCGAGCCTTTGCTGAACAAAAAGGAAAAGTGGGGATCATCCAATTCGATGCCCATCATGACCTTCGAAATCGGGAGGATGGCGGGACAGGCAATGGCACGCCGTTTCGTGCCTTAATTGAAGAGAATGTCATCGAAGGAGACCAGCTAGTACAGATTGGAATCCGAAATTTTTCAAACAGCCGTCCGTATCATGAGTTCGGGGAACAGCATGGTGTGACGATTTTTACGATGAAGGATGTTAGGGATCAAGGGGCTGCTCGAATTGTCCGAGAGGCGATTCAGCAATTGAAAGGGAAGGTAGATATCATATACATTTCATTAGATATGGATGTCCTCGATCAAGCCTTTGCCCCAGGGTGTCCTGCAATTGGGCCTGGGGGAATGACGAGTGATGCACTGTTAGAATGCATTCCGGTCATTGCGCAAGAACCGATGGTAAAAGGTATGGACATTGTAGAAATTGACCCGACCGTGGATTTTCGAAACATGACAAGCAAACTAGCAGCCTATGTGATCTTAACCTTTTTCCTCAATCGAATATAACTTGTAGAGCTTGTAGAGTTTGATTCTCTGCAAGCTTTTTTGATTTTTCACTTAATTAAGTAGTCTATTATTCCTAATTTAAAAATTTTCAACTTAAAATAAACGCACCGAAATACATAGTTTAAAAAGTTTGTTAGTTCCCTCTTTCTCCTCATTTCATCATAGGACAAATGTATTACGATTAATTTACAGAATTATTCAAAAACCTCTATGAAATTACAATTTTAAGGGAGGAAAAGGGTATGAAAAAGAAACATGTTGTCGCTTCTGCAGTTTTGGCGACGAGTATGCTGTTCGGTTCATTAGGAGGTGCTAGTGCTGCTGATCACGAAAAGAAGGCACCAAAAAATCCAAACCTGGCACCGGCAATGGTCAACTTAGATAACAACAAAATTTTCGATAACCTGGAAAAAAAGCTGGCACAGAAGGATGAAAATGAATCACTTCCGGTTATCATTCAGTTTGATGAATCAATGGCTAGTCCAAAAGCACATGAAGCCATTCAAAAGCGTCTTGGGAAATTCAAGACATCACACGTTTTTAAGAGTGCATTAAACGGTATGTCTGCAACAATGACGAAAAAGCAAATCGAGCAATTGGAAAAGGTCCCATTTGTAAAATCAGTTGAGTTCGATGCACCTGTCCAAGCATTCAATGGAACGGCAAACCATTGGTTCGGAACAGAGAAAGCAAGAGGTGATTTCGGTTTTACTGGTGATGGCGATGGGAATGTCGACTCTTATTCAAAGGACGACATCGTTGTTGCAGTCATTGATACTGGGATTGATGCAAGTCATGTCGATCTTGATGAAGGGAAAGTCCTTGGTTGGAAGGACTTTGTTAATAACCGGTCGACACCATATGACGATCAAGGACATGGCACACATTGTTCCAGTATAGTCGCAGGTGACGGTGATGGAAATGCGACTAATAAGGGTGTTGCTCCTGGTGCAGGACTTGTCGGTGTAAAAGTTCTCGATAGTCAAGGAAGCGGTAGCATGAGTGATGTAACCGCTGGTATCGATTGGGCTGTGCAAAACAAGGATGTATATGGTATCGAAGTTTTAAGTTTGAGCTTAGGTACTTCCGCAAGCTCGGATGGAACGGATTCGACATCTGTAGCTGTTAATAATGCGGTAGATTCAGGACTTGTTGTCACAGTGGCAGCAGGGAACTCAGGCCCGAGCAAACAAACGATCGGATCTCCAGGTGCTGCTGAAAAAGCGGTCACTGTTGGTGCTGGAGCAGACCTAGGTGAAGGTGGATTTTTCCTTGCTTACTTCTCGAGTCGAGGAGAAACAGCTGACGGACGAATTAAACCGGACATTGTTGCACCTGGCTACAACATCACTGCAGCCGAAGCAAACACTGGTAATGGCTATATAACCCATAGCGGAACAAGTATGGCGACGCCTTTCACAGCTGGAACGGTTGCACTGATGCTTGATGCCAACCCTTCGCTTTCACCATCGCAAGTCGATATAACCCTTGCCGACACTGCAGAAGATTGGGGACCAGCAGGGAAAGATGTTGATTATGGACATGGATTCCTTCAAGGCTACGATGCCATCGCAGATGCAGGCAACCTAAGCGGAACGGACGTTGCAAAACCGAATCATTTTGCAGAGCAGAATTCACTTAGCGGAACTGGCAGTGTCGACACGTATACATTCGATGTAACAAATACGAACTATCCAGCAGCATTTACAATGATCATCACGGATTGGCAGGCATCCTGGTTCTGGGGAGGCGATCCAGACTTCGATGTGTATGTGTATGATCCATCTGGACAGCTCGTCGGTCAAGCTGAAGGAACGGAGCGACAAGAAACAGTCACGTTCAACCCGACTAGCACTGGAACGTATACAATACAAGTTTCCTCCTATAGCGGCAGCGGCGACTACTATCTTGATTTAAGTGCCGGTGCAGGTGGTCTGAATTTGACCTCAAATCAGTAAAAATAAGTTCAGGGATTTCCCGAGCAAAGTGGAGGAGTTCCCCGATCAAGAAAACACCTTCGATGCTCTTAGGATTGGGATTGAAGGTGTTTTTGTTTTTTTATTGTTTTTCATAGTAATAATAAAAAAGGAGTCGGCTCGCAAGCTGACTCCTTTCAATAATTCTTAATAAATGGAGAGAACTAGTCGAATAGTTCCATATTTCCCCGGAAATGAAGGAAATTTGTCATATTACGAAACATTTACTGTTCGATCCCGATGGACGAATCGTTGGATCAAGCTTGTTCTCAGTTCAATGACCGGTTGCGCCACAGTAATGATAGGCTTCGAGGACAGTACTAACGTAACAATTATCGCCAGTCCTAATAGAACAAGATAATTTCCTGTTTTATCAACTAGCTCATAAAACGGTGTAATCGAGAACAGTTTAATGATAAATCCGTGTAACAGGTAGACATATAATGTTCTGCCCCCGAGATGTGTAAAGAACATCCTTCTCCTCGGAACAAGGGTCATAAAGCTGAACGTTGCAATAAACATCAAACCATACATTAGGATTCTGACTAGTGCCGCCTGACCTAATTCAACACCTAGCTCTTCATAGGAAGATGACGCAAGCAACCAATCCTTTGCTTCCTGAGGAAAGAAGAAGAAATAGCTGACAAACATGCTTACGAGAATAACAGCTGCAGCAACCCGTTTATTTGGTTGTAACAACTTATGAAAATGTTCCTTTTTCAGCAAATATCCTAATAAGAACACAGGGAAAAATACAAAGGTCCTAGATAGACTGAGGTATGTGCCGATGTCCTGGATATAGCCAGCAAAGACACCAATCACCAGGGCAATACCCATCATCACTGAAGGATATTTGAATCGGACAAATAAGATGAGAAGTACGTTCCAAAGGACCATACTAAGCAAGAACCAAAGCGTCCAATATGGATCAAATAAACTGAAGGTTTCTTCACCGTTTTTAAAGGTGTAAAACACAAAATAAACTAATTGGAAAATGAAATAAGGGATAAGAACCTTCTTGAATATCTTTTTCAAATACCCATCCTTAAAAATCCCCTTCGAGAAAAATCCAGCAATCATAATAAAAGCAGGCATATGGAACGTGTAAATAAAGTTGTATAATGTATATAGAAATTCACTGTTTGATTTGTGGGGACTTATAAAATGACCGAACACAACAAGAAAAATCAGGATGAATTTTGCGTTGTCAAAATAAAAGTCTCGATTTAATTCCTTGGTTTTCATAATCCTTCCTCCAGATGAAAAAAGTTTTTGTAGAATACATAGTAGTTGCGGCATGTTCCATAACATACCCCATCAGATTATGAATCAATCGTCTGTCATTAATTTAATTCGAACTTGTCATCTAGTTGATGGTGGTTGTAAAAATCTCTTAATAGAGAACTCATTTTTTGTAATATATGTAATGGAATAAGGAGAATTTTTATGAATAAAACTTATCTTGAAATAATGTTTGATGGACCGTTTTCATTCGAGTTAACGTTTCAACAACATCATCGGACGACAGAAACGCTACAATCGATGGTCGTCATTCCCGATAAACGTCGGTTTGTGAAGTGGATACATATCGATGGAAAACCATTCCTACTGGATGCGGTTGTCCAAATTGAGGGTGAACGCGTAACAATTTTTGTGAATGATTCTGGATTAGAAACAGTGGATGACAAGAAGCTAGTCTCAGTGTATTTTACGCGTATGTTCGGTTTATCCAATTCACTTTCCGATTTTTATAAAAGTTTCGGAAATAATGACGTCGTTAAGCAACTGATCGATCAGTTTTATGGAATGAGGGTAGTAACGAATCCAGACCTATTCGAAACAGTCATCGATACGATCATCGGTCAGCAGGTGAATTTGAAGTTTGCCGCAACCTTAAAGGAACGCCTTGTTCGATTAGCTGGGGAAATACGACCGGTTGAAGGGTGTGACCTATATCTGTTTCCGACTGCCGATTTTCTTGCACAACTTGACTATGAGCAGTTAAGGGAACTTTCATTCAGCCAACGAAAGGCAGAATACATCATTGATTTTTCCCGGCTCGTCACCTCTAAAAGCTTAGATCTTGATCGGCTGTGGGAAGCGTCGAATGAAGAAATCATCAAACAGCTGCTACCGATTCGGGGAATTGGATTGTGGACGATCGAATGTTTGATGCTATTTGGTTTACACAGGAAAGATGTTCTTCCAGCAGCCGATATTGGAGTACGAAATGCGGTAAGGAAAATCTACAGTCTGGAGCATCAGCCGTCGGATGACGAAGTCCGTACGATTGCATTTGATGGAGGCTGGAATCCATGGGAAAGCTATATTACTTATTACCTGTGGCAATACTTGAAAAAGTAACAAGGGCACGTAAAAATCAATCATATGTTTTATATGGTATAATAGTGGGGAAAGGGAGTGGCCGTTTGAAGGGTCAAAACAACTTGTTTAACAATGGCGATGTAGTGAATATTCAAAAGACTGGTGAGTTAGTAACGATATTGAAATGGCAATATATAAAACATTTAAGAAAATATTCATATATAGTTCAAGAACACCCAAGTACGTTTTATTTTGAAGAAGAATTTCAAAAAGAATAATAGATAAAAACGCTTGGAAAAATCCCAAGCGTTTTCAATGTTGATTAACTTGTAATCTAGTATTATCCTAAGATTGTTACTTCAACTGTCTTACGGCCCCAGTCAATAGCAGTGTCCTTTGATTGGAAGTAGACGTCGATTTCATTTCCGTCAATCGCACCGCCAACATCCCCTGCAATCGCACGACCATAGCCTTCCACGTACACTTCAGTGCCAAGTGGAATGACATCAGGGTCAACAGCGATGACTTTCTGGTCAGGATTTGCATTTAAATCGATTCCTGTTGCTGTAACACCTGAACATCCTTCACAGTTTGCTGTATAAGCCGTAGCTTCCACAGTGACTGTTTTCTTTTCTTCATCGGCAGGTTCAGCTTTTTCTTCTGCTTGTGGTTCAGTTGTTTCTTTATCTGGCTTTTCATTGGCTGCTACCGCATCAACCTTAAGGTTGAATAATGCGGCTTTTGTTGCTGGGCCTGCGATTCCGTCTACCATTAAATTATTTTCTTCCTGAAAATCAATGACAGCTTGCTCTGTAATCGATCCGAAAATTCCATCTATATTGTAGTTATATAGCTTCAATTCAGCTAAGTGCTTTTGAAGGTGAGAAACGGCTTTACCCCGATCTCCTTTTTCTAATAGAGAAGTCGCTTCCTCTAAAACCTCCGCTGTCTCTTTATCTACAATTCCAGTAGGATTGATTTCATAATCCTTTTGGAATGCTTTGACACCTTTATGAGTAATTTTTCCGAAGAAACCAGTGGATTTATGGTAATCGAAAAATCCTATTTCTTTTAGGTCCTGTTGCAGTGTGTGAACATCGTCATGCCACATATTCTTTTTTAGCGGGGTTTCAAGATCCGCCGCCTCAGTTGCAGCTGGTGCAAGGATAGCTGTGCCTGCAATCGCTGCAGTAAGTATCATTCTCTTAAGCATATAGAATGTTCCCTCCTTTGGTGTAGGAACGCTTGTCTTACGTCCCAATTGCACATTCTACTAGTTGAATGTGACATGACAATAATAAAACGATTACAGCCGGGTTACGTTTTGAAGACATGACCCTTGTACCGTTGTCATAGTCCCATAAATAAGTTAAGATACCTATAATTTACTATGTTTTTAAAATGAAGGATTTAACTGGAGGGGATTGCTCTGAAAAGCTGGAAACATCCATCCAAGTGGGTTCTCGTAGGTATTCTATCAATTTTGTTTATTGGCATAGGTGGCTGGTCAGGTATGTCACTACTTAAAAAGGCTGACGATACAACTACTCTTTCTGAAGCAAAGGAACTTGGGAAAGTAAGGAGTGTCTCTAACGATTCAATCTTTGCTAATTCAAGTAATGAAGAAGAAATATACGCAGAAATTGGAGATATCCATGGCTATCTTAATGAATTATTAGGTTGGGGAGCCTGGCAAGCTGTTAACCCTGAAAAGATGAAGGGAGAATTGATTGCGAAACAAGAGTATATCGAAGAAATTCTGGTTCCTGAAACAAAAGGAACTTTAAGAGATGATTTGGAACGTGCTGCAGACGGGATTGGAAAGGCAATTGAAACCAATGATACTCAAGATATGCTTATTACACATCGGATTTTTCATGACCTCGATGTCGTGATGAATGATATTGTCGTCGAGGACTATTGGGGTGTTACCGAAACGTATGGTTCAACTAGTCCATAGTGTTTAACAAATTGTCATTTCTTACTGTTTCTTTTCCGACTAATAGTGTTAATGTTGTAAGAGTACGGGTAAAAGCTGACTAGCTACAGCCAATTAGCCCGTTACTTCTTGCACTTTTTCATAGTAGAGAGGAAGAGGTTCTATGACCAAAGTTCTAATCATTTCCGTCATCATCATCATTGTCACCCTTGTGGTCTTTGTAGCCGCTATTTCTAAAGGTTATTCCTATAAACATACGGTTGACCCGATCGATAACAACCCTAACCTTGATGGAAATGCTGAAAATGACGATAAAACAAACGGATAAATTGATATTTTAGAAATTTTTAACCCGATGTAGATTGGCTGTATAATGCAGTCAATCTATTTTTTTGTACAAACATTCCATGGATAAACAGAATAGAGTAACAATAGGGGGATGAATAAATGAATGAAGAGGTGACTGTATGAAAACGATCGTGTTGGACCCTGGTCACGGGGGGCGGGATACAGGAGCAACGTATCGCCAGTACCGTGAAAAGGATTTTAACCTGGAAGTTTCTTTACAGGTACGAAAATATCTACTCAATGACTACTCTGCAAATGTTCTAATGACGCGAACAACAGACAAAACACTAACCCTCGGTGAACGGACCACATTTGCTAATGAAAAAAATGCAGACTTCTTTTGCTCGATCCATCATAACGCAGCTGGTGGAAGAGGCTTCGAAAGCTTTATTTATAACGGATCGGTTCCGGAAAGTACGAAAAGGATTCAAGATATCGTACACCAAGAAATTGTCTATACTGTAAATCGATATAATGTCGTAAACCGTGGACAAAAGAGAGCAAATTTCTATGTGTTGCGAAACACTGAAATGGATGCTCTTTTACTAGAGATTTTATTTATCGATAATGAGCAGGATCTTAAACTGATGTTAAATGACCAATTTGTGGATGATGTTGCCAATGCCACGGCACAAGGAATCGCAAAAGCTTTGTCTTTACCACGAAAGAAAACGCCGGAGCCTCCTGCCGGAAAGGTGTTATATAAGGTGATTGCAGGTTCCTTTAAGGAAAAGAAAAATGCGGAAGAACGGGCTGCTTTCCTAAAAGAAAAAGGAATTGAACCCTACATTTACTCGGTAACAATTGATGGATCCCTCTTTTATCGGGTCCAGGCAGGGGCATACGCGGATAAAGAAAATGCAGAGGATCAAGAGCGAAAAGTGGAGCAGCTTGGGATTAAGGATGCGTTCATCGTAACAGAAGGAACTTCGGAACCATCTGAACCGCCGACTCCTGAACCAGTAAAAGGCTATACTATTCTTGGCCCAACGCTTATACAGCCTGAAAACCTGAACCTGTTTGTGAAAAAGGTGAATCCAAATGCTCCAGATCTGGGTGCTTTGTACGATGAACTAAGTCGTGTCTATGGAATTCGCGGTGATGTCGCTTTTGCCCAAGCGGTTCATGAAACGAATTATTTCCGTTTCACCGGTGTTGTTGAACCTGGTCAAAACAACTATGCAGGAATCGGTGCAACAGGTCCTAATGAAAATGGAGCATCCTTCGCAACGCCTAAGGAAGGTGTTCTCGCCCATTTACAGCATCTGTTTGCCTATGCATCTACAGAACAACCACCGGATGAATTTGATATCGTCGACCCCCGCTTCTCTTTAGTGAATCGTGGTTCAGCGAAAAGCTGGACCCAATTAAATGGGAAATGGGCAGTTCCTGGAACCACTTACGGACAACAAATACTCGCATTATATGAAAAAATGATCGACTTTGAAATCAACCAAGTAAATGAACATCTGGACCGGCTCGAAAAAGCGAAACAACAAATATAGGATGCACAAAAGAAAATCACGCTGGGAATACTCAGCGTGATTTTTTTGTAAAAAGAAAAATGAATGGTACTACTGATAGAATAAATGGAGAGCTTTGTAAAAGAATGATTGAAGGGTCTTAATTTATACATATGAAGTTACTTAAAATAGTTATTGACTCTGTGGTGCACCCCAGGGTTTATTATAAAGTAGGGAGGGTCAGGATGTACAAGATTAGTGAGTTTGTTGAGATGACGGGATTAAGTAAGGAAACTTTACGTTATTATGCTGAAGTGAAATTACTCGAACCTGCTTATATCGACCCGAGTAACAACTATCGCTATTACGATGATGGCAGCTACTTTCTTGCCATCCTTCTGGTTAAATTGAGAGGTTTTGGCTTTACGATTCAGGAAATGATTTCTGTTATGGAGGACGAGTCATTTGAGCATTTAGAGGATCTGTTGAATCAAAAAAGGAATAACATACAGGTGCAAATAGAGAATTTACTACTAAGGATTGAAGAGATCGATGCTTTTATTGCATCTGGTAAGGAGGATAATGAATGATCCATTGGAAAGAAGAAATTATTATTGAGACTCATATTGAAAATGTGTGGGAATTGTTCTTCGATAAAAACATCAAGAAAATCATGCCGAAAGTAGAGGAACATGTATTGATTGAAAAGAAGGAAGGGGAAGTAGGAGCAAAGCATCAGCAGAAATATCGCGAAGGAAAACGGGTAGAAACCTATATTGTTGAAACATTAGGGTTTAAAAATGATGAAGATCAGAAGCTAAAACAAATTAGCTTTGTATTAGGCAAGGCTTTTGAAATCAATCTTACTTTCAGGTTACTTAAAATCGATGATACTCACACGAAATTCATTTACGAGGGGCAAAACAAAGGAGTGAATTTTGTTGGAAGAGCAATGCTGAAACTCGGCAGTGAGAAAACCAACTATAAAGTTGTTCAGGAGTTTTTACAAAAGGTTAAACAAGAAGCTATGATACAATGAAAGTTATCAATGATCGTTTGTGCGTAAAATTAGGGAATGACAGCAATGAAAAATTGGAGACGAAGTTCGAGATTTTTGTGGTTATGTAATTTTATAATTGTTGCAGCGATGACGATGGTCCTTCCATTCTTACCGTTATTTTTGGAAGAGCTCGGTGTAACCAACGAAAAGAACCTTAGTATTTGGACAGGTGCCATTTTTTCTGCCGCATTTTTGTCAGGTGCAATCATGGCTCCAATCTGGGGGGTTTTTGCGGATAAATACGGGCAAAAGGCGAATTTGGTTCGTGCAGGAATTGGTATGGGGATCATGACCTTCTTAATGGCCTTTGCTACAGGGCCATGGATGCTCCTCATTTTAAGATTTTGTATGGGATTCTTCTCGGGGTTTATTACGGTCGCTTTTTCATATTTATCAAGAATCACTCCAAAAGAGCATACAGGTGCTGCACTAGGCTTTTTACAAACAGGCGGTATTTCTGGCGGAATCATCGGACCGCTGATTGGTGGAGCCTTATCAGATATCTTTGGGTTTCGAGCGGTTTTTGCTGTTACAGGAGTCAGTATTCTGATGGCAGTATTGCTTGTCGTTTTCCTCATCCCAAAAGATCAGCCATTGCAAACGACAAAAGGGAAGCATGGTACGTTCCTGGATGTCCTCCGTCATCGTGAGCTTCTTATCTTATTTATGGCAACATTTCTTTTGCAGGCGGCGATGTTAAGTACAAATTCAATGATGACGATCTTTGTCAAAACAATCGTATCGAATCCCGAAAACTTGGCGTTCCTCTCAGGCCTCGCCGCATCGATCCTCGGGATTGCAACGATTATCGGCTCACCCTACCTCGGTAGGTTAGGTGATCGACTTGGTCATGTGAAAATGCTGCCAGCAATCATGCTGTTTAGCGGTATTCTGTTTTTCCCTCAGCTTTGGACGGATTCAGTGTACGAGCTATATGCGTGGCGCTTCCTCCAAGGACTTATTTTAGGCGGAGTCTGGCCTGCACTTCAAACCTTGATTTATAAAAAAACTCCGGAAACGATCCAGGGAAGAGCGTTTGGTGTAACAGCGAGTTGTCGGTTTTTAGGAAACCTGATTGGACCTATTATTGGCGGATGGATATCAGGTGCATTTTTAACGGCATATGTGTTTGGATTTGCCGGAGTGATTCTCATCATCGGTAGTGTACTAGTAAAGTTCGGAATCGAGGAAACATAGACAGATTGACGGCAAAATCTTCTGACGATATGGGGAATGAAATGATGGAAAATTCATTGTTTCCGGGACGAATTCACCCAAAAACCAGGAGAACGAGTCCTGGAAACCATTTTTCCAGGACGTATTCTACTAAAAACTAGGAGAACGGGTCCTGTAAACCATTTTTCCGGGACACATTCTACTAAAAACTAGGAGAACGAGTCCTGGAAACCATTTTTCCGGGACACATTCTACTAAAAACTAGGAGAACGAGTCCTGGAAACCATTTTTCCAGGACGTATTCTACTAAAAACTAGGAGAACGGGTCCTGGAAACCATTTTTCCGGGACACATTCTACTAAAAACTAGGAGAACGAGTCCTGTAAACGTTTTTTCAGATGCATACACATCAGATGACGTTACAGCTTCGCATGCTGTCAAGAACAGCAATTCGAGTTAGTTCCTGAGGGGTTCAACAATTCGATCAAATGGAATCTCGGGCATTATATTTATCGCAGCCGAAAAAAATTTTAACACGTGCGGATGATCGAAAGCCTGAAATTCCAGAGCCTTATGAGGAATTGTTCGAGCGAGTCCAATCCATCGACATGGTAAAGAACCCCCGGCCGAATGAAAAAGCTAGAAGATCAATTGATTCGTACAAAAGAAGCGCATAAGAGAAGAAAAAATGGTCCACGAATTTAAAATTGAGCAATCGGTTTCAAAGAGCTATGGCAGCCTGTTGAAGAAGTAAAAGCCACTTAGGTTGAAAAAAGGAATGACAGAAAGGGAGATTTGATGTTTCCCGATTGTCATTCCTTTTACAGTTTACTGGATCGTGTGTTCAAATATCTGTTCAATAGGTGGTTTCGAGGTGAAGACGAACTTGAATTTGTTCGTGCCTGGTTTTAGTTCAGGGTATTCGACCTCGTATGTTAAGGATTCACCCTGTTTAAGTGTTTTTGTCATCAGGGCTTGGGTGAACACTTTCCCTTCCGCCCAATGAAACACCTCGTTTCCACTTTCATCGGTAATCCAAAGGTCAAATTGCTGACCACTTGAAAGCTGAAGCTCGACAATCTGCTCGGTTTGATTTTTCACTTCAAAGACAGCTTTATTTGTATTAATTGACACTGCATTTATCTCTACTTTTCCTGCCACAATACCGTTACCTCCAGAATCCGGCTTTTCTTGAACTTGTCCATTTGACGGTTCTGCTTTAGGGGGATTGGGTTCTTGTGCTGTGCCACATGCGGTTAAGAAAACTAGCATGCTGATCATTAAGTAGCGAAACATTTTGTTGATCCTCCCTTTACATCTAATGTGAAAAAGATATCGAAATGATTCCTCTCAGTAGTATAGACGAGATAAGGGGCCTATATGTTACATATCTTATCCAAACCAATCAATTCTTGCAAATGCATGAAAAAAGGCTGACCCGTAAGATCAGTCAACCTTTGAAAAGTAATGATTATTATTTCGCATGTAAGCGTCGGATACGCTCATCAAGATCAGGGTGCGTGGAAAAAAGTAGTTTTTTCCGTTTACCACCGCTGATTTTCATGGATGCAAGTGTTTCTTGTCTTGTATCGACTCGGTTAACATGAGCTTTTAACGACTCAAGTGCATGGATCATCTTATCTTTACCTGCAAGGTCTGCTCCACCACGATCTGCATGGTACTCACGGTAACGAGAGTAGGCAAAGATCACAATACTTCCGAGAATCGAAAAGGCAATTTGGAATACGATGATTGCGAGAATATGGACGATTGCTGCTTTATCTTCGTCAACTAACTGTGCGACAGCCCATGCTGCGATTCTTGATAGAAAAACAACGAATGTATTCACGACACCCTGCAATAGGGTCATTGTAACCATGTCACCATTTGCAATATGGGCAATCTCGTGAGCGACAACACCTTCAACTGCATCGTCATCCATTTGCTCAAGTAAACCTGTCGAAACCGCAACGAGTGAACGACGCTTGGAAGGCCCCGTAGCAAACGCATTGACCTCAGGAGAATTATAAATTCCCACCTCAGGCATATGTGCTAATCCGGCTGTTCGCGCTAAGCGATGAACACGATCAACAAGGCTTTGTTCGTATGCGTTAAGCGAACCATTCGGATCAATTACTTTGACACGCATGATTTTTTTAGCCATCCAGCGAGAAATCGCAAGTGAGATGAATGAGCCTGTAAAACCTATCACTGCACTGAATGCCAACAATGCACCGAATTGAATGTTCCCAGTAGCAGCATCAATATAAGAATTCAATCCTAATAATGAAAGCACGACCATGATCGTCGTAAGCACTAACACGTTTGTAAGGATAAATAGAAATATACGCTTTGCCATTATTCATACCTCATTTCAGGTTCATGTGAACTTAATGTATGACCTAATTATAAAATACAAACCTTAAATTTTCAAGCGAGAACCTTCAATTTTAGATAAATTCAGAATCCATTTACCTGTTTGTTATTGACGTGTAGGAATAATATTTCGTATGATAAGGTCAAATGAACGTACGTTTTGAGGTGAAAAAATGCATCCATTCACATTAACACGAAAAGAAATGGCGGAATTATTACTGTCTCTACAAAATAATGAAGGTATGTCTCCTTTTGATGTCATTAAAAGTGCTTTGGTGGATTCGAATCAATCAGATTCGGAAAATTCAATGGTGGAAAGTGCGATGAATTCATCGTTACCAGGGATTTTTGAAAAATTGATGAAAATATCGAAACGGGATGTCGGTCTTTCTATTAATGAAATTGTATCTCTCGGAAACCAAATCGAATACAGCAGCTTCTCGACAAGTGCAGTGCAAAATTGGGTGAAACGGGATGTCCGCGGGTTAATCGGATCCCCTCAAAAAGGCAAGAAATACTCCCTTGAGCAAGCCGCGATTTTATTTATCGTTGAAGATTTGAAAAGTACACTTGATTTTGTATCCATTCGTAACCTGCTGACGTTAATTTTCAATAATATTGAGGATCGGCAGGATGACTTGATTGATCCGCTTTATTATTACTCTACATATTCCTTAATTTTTGAAGAACTTGATTTGAACAAGGATTATGTAGTGGACGTAGACTTCCGAATTCATCATGGTGATCGGGCGGAAATGCTGATTTTCCAAAAGGCAGAAGAAAAGCTAAAGGCAATGGATTTTTTAAATGAAAAAGAGAAAACGATTATTCAGAATGCATTAGTCATTTCAACCTTATCTGTACAAACCTCTTATTTCCAATCCGTTTCACGACAATTCCTAAATTCAACATTGTTCATTTGATTCCAAAATGAACAAAGAAAAGCATGTGATTTCTAAACTTCACATGCTTTTTAAATTTTTTTCAAAAATCAATATAGATTAATTTATCCTTTTAGTGTAAAATTACACATATAAACTTTATTTACTGGAGGGAAATAATGAGTGGAGAAAGTTTACCAGCGTTATTTTGGATTATTCATTATCTCTTTTTAGCAGTTACTTTAGGAACTACTATCTTTTCCCTGATTAAAAAAGAGATGGTTATTTTCTCGATGGTTACCTCACTAACTGCCATAATTGTTCCATTCATCGGTTTAATAAACAGTATCAGCAGAATGGTAGGCACAGAATATGATTACATAAAAGAAATCTTTATTGCATGGGGAGTTATCGACAATCCTAGTGACATCGGGATATGTATTTATACTTTTCTGGTGGGTCAAGTTGATTAGCAGAAGGATCAAAAACAACCATCAAGAATTAGAAACATAAAATTTCATCTGGAAACGGCTTCATGAGATCTACCCATCATAAACTAGATAGTGAAAGGGGGAGCACAGAAAATGAATGAATATAAATGGTTGAAGCGGGAAGCTCCAAAGTGGGTTGAGAAGGGGTTGATACAGCCAGAACAGCTGAATGGCCTTTTATCGCTTTATCAAAAAAAGAAAAGTGGAAATATACTGCCGATTTTTGCGAGTATTCTAATTGGTCTAGGTGTTTTGACCTTTGTCGCATCCAATTGGGGTGACATGAGTGATGTCTTTCGGATGGTGGTAATTTGTGCTGCTTTGATTGGGTTTTATGTGGCAGGATACCATCAGCTGAATAGGGGAGCCGAAAGCACTGGTATTGCGCTCATTGGTATTGGAGTTGTAACCTTTGGGGCGGGAATCTTTCTTACGTCACAGATCTTCCACATCGTCTCGTACAGTGCGACAGCCTTTATTTTGTGGCTGTTGGTTTCCTTGAGTTTTTACCTGATGTTTCCGAATCGTTACTTTTATCTATTATCGCTCGTCATTGGAACAGTAGGGATGATTTATACTTCAATATCGTTCCAAACCTTTGATCCTATCCTTGCAATACTCGTTATAGGTGGACTAGGATATGTGACCTTCCGTGAAAACCGAAGCTTGTATTATTATTTGTTCGCAGTTACGTACTCGATTTGCGGAATCTCTTTATTAATAGGCTACGAGCTTTCTTATTTGTGGATGACGGTTATCTTTCTCGTCCTTTACGCTGTTAGTAATTTCATCAACAATCGAAAGGTTAAACAAATCTGGGAACATATGAGCATTGTTGGAGCCATTATCATTAGCTTTATCAGTGTGTTTATACTGGATGATTTTATTAAGTACGAAGATGAGGCTTTACCGAGCATTGCATATTTCGTTTCACTAATCGTTCTTTTGCTTATTGTACTCGTTTGGAAAATCAAAAAATCCGAGAGAAACCAACTTGCCGATCTCGTACTGTTTTTACCTTTGTTTATGTTCGGCATGATCGGAGATGTCCTTTACTTGGTGATCGCATTTGCCTATTCTCTCTTCATATTGATCAGCGGCTATCAATCGGAAGAATCGGGCAAAATCAACTGGGGAACGGGGTTATTTTTGCTTAGCACACTCGTGGCATATATCCAGCTCGCTTGGGATTTCCTTCCGAAGTCCATATTCTTTTTCGCAGGTGGAATTCTTTTGTTCATCTTAAGCTGGTATCTTGAACGTCGGAGAAGAAAGTGGCTTCATGATGCACGGGGAGGTAAATCATGAAACGGAATTCTCTATTTTTTGTATTAATCGTATTCCAAATTGTCGCCCTTCTGACAATTGCAGGCTCTAATTATGCAACGCTTCAATATGGAGAACGTTTACTTTTAAAAACAGAGCCGATCGACCCAAGAGACCTGTTTCATGGGGATTATGTCATTCTGAACTATGACATTTCCTCGCTATCTTTATCATTGTGGGAAGGCGAGGACAAATTTGAATCGAGGGAAAAAGTTTATGTCGTCCTTCAGAAAAAAGATAAATATTATGATGCGATTGGAATTTATCCGGATAAACCAGACGTGGACGATGGTAAAGTCGTTTTAAAAGGAAAAGCCCAATATGAACATGCCGGAACGGTTTTCATTGATTATGGAATTGAGCGCTATTATGTAGAAGAGGGGACAGGTAAATCCATTGAAAAACAACGAGAATTGACAGATGTTGTTGTGAGGGTTGCTCCTTGGGGGCAGGTTGCAATTGAAGCGTTAGTCATAAATAAGTAATAATATTGTAAAACGTCATAAATAGGAATTTGCGTAAGTCCATGTTACTCTTGTCGTAATTCACCGGGAAGGAGCAAATATTGTCAAAAATAAATGTGTTTTTAGACGATGTTCGCCCGTGTCCAGAACATTACGTCCTTGCGACAGATATTGATCAATGTATTAACTTGTTAAGGAAATTTGACGTACAACATTTGTCATTGGATCATGATTTAGAAAGCAAGGTAAAAAATGGATTTATGCTAGTTGAATACATGGTGAAGAGTCAGTTGTTTGCTGAAACAATTACAGTCCATTCGGCAAATTCCGGTGCAGGGAAACGAATGTATTGGTATTTGCTGGAGGCTCAGGAGCAAGGATTGATTTCTCAGAGTGTAGGAATTTTCTACTATCCATTACCGCTACATGTGTTTAACCTTCAATGTCCGATACCATTGGATTTATTTAATCGATAGAGGGGTGACTGGGGTCGCTCCTTTTTATTGTTTATAAATGTCTTACGTCCCTGTAAGCTGCAAGATGTGCACGAAAACAGAACGTACGGCTGCCTCGGAGAATCCAAACTTGGTACCTTTAGACATTCAACCCTTTACAGGAGAGGAAAAATCCGCTAAACTTGAACCAATATTCATTGGAGGGGTGTTTAAGAGGCGATGATGATTCGATCTGTTGTTCTTTTAATTGTAGTGGCTTGATCGTGGGGAAAGTCTGCCCTTTTTTAAGTAATCAAACAAGCCAACGCAAGACAACAGATCAACATCCTCAAGCCCCTTTTCGGTTAGGCCTTTAATTTGAAAAGGTATTTGATTGTCTATATTTAGATGGGACAAGAGGGATGTTTCGGCATCTCTATTTTTTTGTCCATTTTTACGCTATATAGGGGTTGTGCGTATTGTATACGTCTTGCGTTTGGTCCAGCCTAGAAAAGAAAAGAGGAAATTGATATGAGTATGATTCATGTAACAGGACTAACGCACGGTTTTGGTGACCGGATGTTATTTAACGATATTGAGTTTCGGCTTTTAAAAGGAGAGCATGTCGGACTGGTAGGAGCAAATGGTACAGGGAAGTCCACGTTGCTAAAGCTTTTAACAGATAAAATCATATCCGATGAAGGTGAAATCGAGGTCCATTCTGGAATTGAACTCGGGTATTTGGAGCAGCATCCGGATTTCGAGAGAGGTCAATCAATCAAGGACTATTTAAGAAGTGCGTTTCAAAGGCTTTTCGACCTTGAAAAGGATATGGTGCGACTAACGGAAAGGCTGTCGATGCAATCGAATGAACAGTTAGAGGACGATTTGATCAAATATGGAGAGATCCAGGAAACGCTCGAAATCAATCGATTTTATGAACTGGATGCCCATATAGAAGAGGTCGCTGCTGGACTTGGCATTGCACAACTTGGTATGGAAAAAGCGACCGCGGAACTGTCCGGGGGGCAACGAACGAAATTGATGCTTGCTAAGTTACTGCTGCAAAAACCGGACGTATTGCTGTTGGATGAACCGACAAACTATCTTGATGATCTTCACATTGAGTGGCTCCGCAGTTATCTAGCTACCTATCCGAATGCATTTGTGCTGATTTCTCACGATACGAGGTTCATGAATGAAGTCGTGAATGTGATTTATCATCTTGAGCACAAAAACATCACCCGCTACGTCGGAAACTATAACGCGTTTGTCGAGGCGTACGAATTGCGGAAACAGCAAATCCATCAAGCCTTTTCCAAGCAACAAAAGGAAATCGATAAGCTTGAAGATTATATCCGGCGGAATAAAGCACGAGCGTCTACGGCCAAACAAGCGAAAAGCAGGGAAAAGCAGCTCGGAAAAATCGACCGGATTGATAAGCCTGTAGTTCAGCCGAAGTCATGGTTCGGTTTTGAGGTCTGCCGTCAGCCGAATCAGGAGGTTATCACGACATCGGATCTTGCAATCGGATATGATGAACCGTTGATCAATAATCTGAATCTCACTTTAAAAAAGAATGAGAAAGTTGCAATTACAGGGCACAATGGGATCGGAAAAACCACCACCCTTAGAACTTTACTCGGTCAGTTGAAACCAATTTCCGGGAGTGTGAACGTCGGTTCTTTCGTCAGACCAGCATATCTTGAACAGGAAATTGAGATTACTGGAGATGAATCTGCCTTGCAGCATGTATGGTCCAGGTTTCCGAATCTCGAAGAAAAGGAAGTGCGCAAACGTCTGGCAAGGTCCGGGCTGAAAAGTGAACACATTTATCAGCCGATGATGACTTTAAGTGGCGGGGAACAAACGAAGGTCCGCCTTACTGTGTTGATGCTTCAGGAAAGCAATTTGCTTATCCTTGATGAACCGACAAACCATCTGGATATAAAAGCGAAGGAAGCACTAAGGAAAGCATTACAGGTATACAAGGGCACTATCCTGCTGGTATCCCATGAACCTGAATTTTATGAACAGTGGGTAACGGACATTTGGAACGTTGAAAGTTGGAGAAGAGCATAAGCAAGAAAGAGGTAGTGACAAACGGTTAACGGGTTCCATTTTGGCGTACACACAGTACAATTCACTAATAAAAAACGCAGGTGGTTCACATAGGAATCACTTGCATTTTTTCTTGTTATATAAAGGTTTTGATTGGGAGATAGTTGAACAAGGTATAAATTGAATAGTTTAAAGTTTTAGGGCATTTCTTTGTTATGAGGAATGCCTTTTATTTTGTTTAAATTAAAGGGATACAAACATAACAATAATAATATAATATAAGTAAATATTTATTTATTGTTATTCGATAAATAACGTGTTAAAATTTAAATGAACAATAATAAGTGAGGTGCTATTTTTATGAAACGAGGATCAACACTCTTTTTAAGGACAGCTGTTATTCTTCTTGGAATCCCAGTTCTTGCTTTGTGTATATTTGGGTTGTCTAGATTTGACCCGAATTCCCCATATTGGCAGCTTCCTGAGCTGGCTAATTTGCAATATCCATTATTAATCGGCATGTATGCAGCAATGATACCGTTTTTCTTTGCTTTGTATCGGACTTTAAAACTTTTAAGCTATATTGACAAGAACGAAGCTTTCTCGGAATTATCTGTAAAGGCTTTAAAGAATATAAAATACTGCGCAATCACAATCAGTATTTTGTATGTTTTAGAGATGCCATTCTTATATCTTCTAACAACGGTAGACGACACACCAGGCATATTAATCGGAATGATCGTTATTTTTGCTTCAATGGTGATTGCAGTCTTTGCTGCTGTTCTCCAAAGACTTTTACAAGAAGCCATAGATATAAAAGCGGAAAATGATTTAATAGTCTGATCTGAGGTGAATAATATGGCAATTATAATCAATATTGATGTGATGCTTGCTAAAAGGAAAATGAGTGTCACAGAACTTTCGGAGAGAGTTGGAATCACGATGGCTAATCTTTCTATATTGAAAAATGGAAAGGCAAAAGCAATTCGATTATCAACTTTAGAGGCGATTTGTAAGGCTGTAGAATGTCAGCCTGGAGATATTTTAGAATACAAAAATGACGAAGCCACTTCAGGATAAAAAGACATTTCTTTATAGGTACTTGGATATTAGCATTTTTGAAATAACCAAATGAAGGGATAACAAATAATGAAAAAGTCCATTATTACTTCGGTCATATCTATTTTAATAATTTTATCAGGTTGCAATTCTAGTGAAAAATTCACTGAAGTCATAGAAGGTAATGTGGAGAAAATCGTTGTTGAATCAGAGGTAGCAGTTCCTGGTAAGGAGGTTACTTATTCAACAAATAACAAAGAGATTATAAGAGATTTTCTGGATATGATGGATTCAATGCCATTTGAAAAAACGAATAGAAGTAGTAGTGTCTTTGAAGAAACATATAAATTATATAATAAAGATAACGAATTAATCGAGACTGTTATATTTGTTGGTGAAAACATTGCAATAATGAATGGTGATCAATATGAAATTGATGGAGAAAAATTAGGAGATTTTACAGAACAATTCTATGTTAATAAGAATGTTCTTAAGAAGAATTAAGAAATACAGAATGATTGTATTAACTTAATAAGAAGGCCATATTAATTAAACGGGTGCTTTAATGGAATAAGCCTACTGTCTATAAAAGTCAAGAGCTCGGATTCGAGCTCTTTTTCTTGTGATTTTATATGCGATTCCACCGAATGCGTGATTCACCTTGCCACTTAGGCTGCGAATTTCGTTTTTGTACCTCAAAACAGAAACCGTTACTTAACGGTTCGCTTCTTTTCGTTTTGGTACGGGATGAATACTGAAATCAGAAGCAAGCTCGGCATCAGGAAAAATTCGCTGCGCACTTTCCAATAGTTCGTGTTCTTTGTCCTTATACCGTGCACTGATATGGGTAATGATCAACCTTTTGACGTTGGCTCTTTTCGCGATGGTTGCTGCTTGAACCGTCGTCGAGTGATAAAACTCCTTCGCTTTTTCTTCTAAACCTTCCTGAAATGTAGCTTCATGGATCAGAAGATCTGCATTTGCCGCTAGAGTATAGATGGAACTGGTTGGTCGCGTATCTCCACAAATGGTAATCACCCTGCCTGGCTGCTCTGGACCTGTAAAGTCCTTCCCATTCAAGCTCCTGCCGTCTTCAAGCTCAACGATTTCTCCTGCCTTGAGCCTTTGGTAAACCGGTCCAGGTAGAACTCCGATTTCTTTTAGCCGCTCAACATTCAATTTTCCAGGCTGATTCGGTTCAGTGATTCGATATCCGAACGAAGGAAGGACATGATCCAGCTCTGCGATTTGAACCGTGTAACCATTCATTTTATATGCAAATCCATCCTCGACCTCAATAATGTCGAGCGGATACCTTAGGTAGGTTCCACTTGTTTGAAGCGTGACCTCAACGAATTCGCGTATCCCCTTTGGGCCATAAATCGTTAATTGATCTTCCCCGCCTTGAAAAGAACGAGTACCTAACACACCTGGAAGACCATAAATATGATCGCCATGCATATGCGTGATAAAGATCCTCGAAACCTGCCTTAATTTTATATTCGTATGTAGTACTTGATGTTGAGTCGCTTCCCCACAGTCAAAGAGCCATATTTCGCCTTTTCGATTGGTTAGAAAACGAAGTGCGATCGCGGACACATTCCGTTCTTTTGACGGGATTCCCGCCCCGGTACCTAAAAAATGAAACTCCACTTTTGCTCAACCTTTCTCCTGCAATACTAGTTTAAAAAACCGTCTAGTTTCCACGTTTACATATCTAGTATATCATCCCAAATTCTTCTTCAAACGTAGATGCATATCAGACTTCAGGCTGAATCAAAACCAATCTATTGCCTGTTATCGAAGCTCCTCAATCATCTTAAACTTAGGATAACGACAAATTACACGAGGAGAATGAAAATGCTTTACATTCCTAGTCGAGTAAACCGGGTAAAGGATACTCACATAAAAGGTACACCAAGAAACGAAGCAATTGAAATAATGATCGACCTAAAAAGCACGTTTTTATATTAACTAAAAGGAGCTGGAATTGAATGTTGATTAAGGAGAAAACATCGAAAAAACACGTCATTGAAAAGAATGATGAAAAGGAACTGGATGTAACGGTAGAGATGGGGATCGGTAAGCTGAAACTGTCGGGTAGGTCTGAGCAGATAATGGAGGGAACATTCAAGTATAGAGGAGATGAACTAGAACCTACTATGGATTACGCGAAGGAAGGCGAAAAAGGAACACTCGTCATTTCACAAAAATCAGTGAGTAAATGGGGTCAGTTTTTCTCAGCAAAACAGGATTGGGACTTTTCACTGAACAATCAACTTCCTCTTTCATTATGCATTGAGATCGGGACAGGGAAATCAGAACTCGACTTATCCGATTTAAATTTACAAAAGCTATCGATTGATGCAGGTGTAGGAGAGTCCGTCATCGATCTAACCGGTGAGTGGAGCACGAGCTTTAAAGCTGAGATGAATACGGGTGTAGGGAAAACGAAGATCATACTACCTAAAAAAGTAGGGGCAAGGCTAACTCTTTCAAAAGGAGTTGGCAAAATAAACGCCGATTATTTCATGATGGTCGGTGACGCCTATCAAAACCAAGCGTATGATGATGCTGATGTGAAAATTGACATAAATCTGAACGTCGGTGTCGGCGAGGTCATACTTGAACAGGTTTAAATCGAGAAAGTAGCGGGATAGTGCCTGACCTTTACAAAACTTAGAAAAGAAATTATAAAGGGACCTTCCGTAACGGAACGTCCCAATTTCTATTTGTTTATGGATGAAAATGGGGATTTCCCGATATATTTTAATTTTCACTCATATATGCAGAATTTTTCCCTAGACCTGCGTCAGCCTACAGGGGTTGCAGCACTTTACCCGATATTAGAACGTTTTCTGGTAAAATCTTCGTCTGGGTAGTACGCATTTTTAACGAGCAGGTTTGGGCCGAGGCACTCAACAGCTGGACAATGACAATTTACAGATGCAGCGAGATCACTGTTCATCCAACGGTCGTAAACATCCTGTAATGAATCAGTTTGGATATTACCAAGTATAGGAGCATCACCAAAGTCCGTTACGATCACGCTACCATCGAAAATATTGACATTGATTCGAGAGCGGCCATCTGGGTCATTTCGAACGGTCACATTGTTCTCTCCATACAGTCGGTGTAGCAATTCGAGATCCTCGGGCTCATTGCTGCACGGGTAAAATGGAAGGGTTCCGAATAACATCCAAGTATCACGATCGCGTACATCTAAAAGACGACGGATTCCTTTACGGATTTCCGGAAGTGTCGCGACCTCCAAGTTACTTGCAAATGCACTCGGGTACATTGGGTGCACCTCGTGTCTTTGACAACCCATTTCAACAATCTGTTTATGGATCGCTTCAAGATGCGGTAACGTCCGTTTATTCAGCATCGTTTCTGCAGAGACGATTACCCCAGCAGAAGTAAGCGCCTGAGCGTTTTCTACCATCTTTTTAAAATAGTTTTCACGCTGCCCGACTGAAGGTTTCTTCTCCATCATCGCAAACCCGATTTCATTAAAATCCTCAACGGATCCGTAATTATGTGAAATATGTAGAACGTCCAAATAAGGCGTAATCAGCTCATAACGCTTGAGATCGAGAGTCAAGTTCGAATTGATTTGTGTGCGGATGCCACGTTCGTGTGCATATCGAAGCAAAGGAACGACATACTCCTTGACTGATTTCATCGAAAGCATCGGTTCTCCGCCTGTGATACTAAGTGCACGTAAATAAGGGACTTCATCCAGTCGACGGAGCATCAGATCGATTGGCAGTGCATCCGGATCCTTCGGTTGTAATGTATAACCGACGGCACAGTGTTCACAGCGCATGTTACAGATTGTCGTTGTCGTGAATTCGATATTACTGAGTACCATTTGTCCATGGTCCTTCACTTCAAGGTAGGCTTCCCATGGATCATTTTCAGGTGTAATTTCAGGTAAACGTCCAGCTTCTTTTAACATTAAAAAAGAACTCCTTTTATGTAACAAAATAGTCTGCTTGCCCATGCACCTGCGTCTACAAGACCGAACTATGAAGCGGGCTTTCTCGGTACAACTCGTAGCCTATATGCAAGTATCGCTCGTTGCTGCCGATTAATGCTTCCTCGGTACAAATCCGTAAAGTTGGAGCAAGTAACACTCTTTACTATAGCATGAACGAAGTCGTTTCCAGTTACTTGCACAATGTTCTTATAATTGGCGCTCCATCACTATGCTTGCTTTTTCAAACCCCATCTTCTCATATAGCTTGATAGCCCCGTCTTACCGAAAACATGAAGACCGACCTTCCGTGCACCAAGCTCTTTTACGTGATCATGATAAAGTTCAATCGCTTTAGATGCATGCTCTTTCCCTCGATAAGCTGGATCGATCCAAATTTCATAAATGTAAGCTTCTTTCTCAACTTGGTTATAAAAGTACCAAATGACTCCAGCATTATTTTTCAGCTCATCCACAACATTATATAAATAATGGTTCACCGTATTCAGGCCATCACTCAATAATTCATTGAACTCATTTACAGCCAGGTCTGATGCCTGTACAAACGTCATGTCATAATTTTTAATGATGTTGTCTGTGTATTCTTCAGGAGAACGTCTGCGCATCATTTCTTGAAATTGAATCATTCAACTCACCCCTTGGTTCATGTATTACCAAGTTCCTTATACAAAAGTATGAAAATTCTGAAGCGTTATGAGTGAGTGTCCTCTATCGTCTGTGTCATAATGGAAAAAAAGGAGGAGGATATCAATGAAAGCAATCGTACATACTTCGCCAAAAGGAATGGAAGGTACGGCTTTTCAGGAATTTGAATCGGCTGAACCAAAAGCTGGCGAGGTTAAAGTTCAACTGAAATCAGCAGGGCTTAATCATAGAGATCTTTTTGTTTTAACTCGTCATGGTGATGGTGAGCCTCCATTTGTCATCGGTTCGGACGGTGCAGGGGTGATCAACGGGGTTGGAGCGGATGTCAACAATGTCAAAGTCGGGGACGAGGTCATCATCAACCCTGGACTGGGCTGGCATTCAAAATCGCCCGCACCTCCAAAAGGATTCGATATCCTTGGCTACCCGTCAAATGGGACGTTTGCTGAGGAAATCGTCATTACAGCCAATAGCGTTGAACCGAAGCCAACCCATTTGAACTGGGCGGAAGCGGGTGTTTTGTCTCTTGCAGCGTTAACGGCCTATAGAGCTCTTTTTACAAGAGGACAAGTGCAGGAAGGACAGCATGTGTTGTTGCCTGGTGTCGGCAGCGGTGTCATCACGTTCATTTTACAATTCGCAAAAGCGGTCGGAGCGAAAGTTACTGTTACATCGAGAAGTGAAGCGAAGCGACAGCAAGCTCTCAAACTAGGAGCAGACCATGCGATCGGTAGTGAAAAAGACTGGAATGAGGCATTGGACGGGGAAAAGGTTGATCTTGTTATTGAAAGTGTTGGTGCTGCTACATTTGAAAAATCTTTGGATCAAGTAAAAAAGGGTGGCACGGTTGTCACGTTCGGTGCTTCCGCAGGGGATGAAATTAAACTGGATATCCGAAATTTCTTTTATGGTCAATACAATTTGTTAGGATCCACGATGGGAAGTCGCGAGGAACTACGTGAAATGCTTCAATTCATTGAAAACTACAACATTAAGCCCGTTCTTGATAAAACGTATCGCCTTGAAGAATATGAGGATGCGTTTAATCGACTGGAAGCAGCCGAACAATTTGGAAAAATCGGATTCGCAATTTCTGAGTAAAACGGTGCATAAAAGCTGATTCTATGGGACATCACTTTATATAAATAACAAAAAAGGTGATGCTCATGAAACGATATCTATTCAATACATTATTATTTTTCGGAGTGGCGGTCGGTGTTATTACCGTATTCCAGATGGTGGCTCAAGCGCCTGATTTAGAGCTAACTGAAACAAAGGCAGAGGCACGTACATTGCTAGCCGATCGACAAATGGAAATAAACGTTGAACTTGCTGATTTCTCATTCAATCCAAATGAAATTCGGCTAAAGGCCAATCAACCGAATACACTCATCCTGAAAAATACAGGAAACACTCAGCACACATTCACGGTTGAAGCTTTAAAAATTGATATTTTACTTAAGCCGGGTGAAACGAAAGAAGTCGTTGTGACCCCTAGCAAAACCGGAACATTTAAGCTTTACTGCCGTTTTCATCCAAGAGAAATGGTTGGAGAAGTTATCGTCGAAAAGTAAAGTATAGGAGGGGGCTCAGAATCGAGTCAACCTCCTTTTTTCATTATTTCGACACAGTTCCATATAGGATTCGACGCACCCTTTCCCGTATGTATAAAGTAGAGATCCAAATTTGAAAGGGTGATGGATATGTCTAAATCAACTGAGGCAATTCAAACATCACGACATATTGACCTCGCACGTTAAGAAAGTATAAATACTTTCTATAGTATAAGTGCAACTAAGGCTCAGCCTACGCCAAAGGCTTGGCTGAGCCAAGTTTTCTTTAAAAAAGTAACCGATGGTGTTTTTGCGGCAATCAGCAAAGACGGAACTGGCTCAATGGGAAACAGCGGCTTTGCCGATCTAGGCGAGGGGCTTCTTATTTTTGATACGTTCCTGACACCACAGGCGGCAGAGGATTTAAGAAGTGCTGCAGAAACAATAACAGGGAAACAAATATTGTACGCTGTGAACAGTCACGAGCACGGTGACCATGTCAGAGGGAATCAAGTTTTTTCGGATGTTCCGATCATTTCTACGGATAAAACACGTAAAATTATCAAAGAGTCATTGTCTGGTCAAATTGCACAGCAAAAACAAGACGGCGAAACCTTTTTAGCCAGTATGAAAGAAAAATCAGCGAATGAAACAGACCCTCAAAAAAAGAAACGACTCGAACTATTAATTGGTACGATAACGGAAATAAACGAGTCACTTCTTCATTTTAAAATGACCTTACCAACTGTTTGCTGTGAAAACGACCTGGTCATCCATTGTTCAAAGCGAAAAGCACTCATCAAAACGTGGGGTGGCGGTCATTCTAAATCAGATTCTGTACTTCTTTTACCGGATGATAAAATAACGTTTGCCGGCAATCTATTGTTCTTCGATACCCATCTTGCATTGGTTCACGGAAATGCGGTGGAATGGTCTAGAAGCTTAAACGAATTAAGTAAATATGATATCGAAACCCATGTTCCTGGCCATGGCCCAATTGGAAACGAACATCATTTTGAGCTGAATCAATTGTATTTAACGGATACTTTGAATTACTGTAACAAAATGGTTAAGGAAGGGGTTCCAGCAGAGGAAGCGGCTTCCGGATTTGAGCTATTTGATTATGCCGCAGAATGGGAATCTAAAGATACAGTTCCGTCTACTATATGGTCGGTTTACGAACAGTTAAAAAAGTAACCTGATCCTAAAAACAAAAGACCTCATCAGCCGTCCATACACATAGATGAGGTCTCTGTTATTTCCGTTTTCTTAACCGAACATGTTCCAAAGAGAAAGTGCTGCAAAAATAAATGCCAATATAGCAATCGTGCCAGCAAGTAACGGTCTAACTAAGTTCATAAATGTGTTCATTATACTCATCCCCCAAAAAATGTTTTATTACTAATTAAGACGAAAAAACGGACTTAAAGTTTCAGTGCCATTACGATTATTACGAAAATGTTACAAAAGAACTAGGCGCTTAAAAAAATCTAAAATTATTTTAGGAATTTTGGTTTAGAAATTGTAGGACGGGGTATCCTTTAAGTAACAACCTTTTATCCCCCTAACCCCTAAACCCTAAGAGAAAACCTTTCCCGAAATCGGGGAAGGTTTTTTCGTACGTTTATAAAGCCTGAAAATTCTTTCTATAGTACAGTATCGGTAAGAAACAATGGTCAAGCTGCTACCAGAGCTTTACGATTTACACCGGCCCGGGATTTACTGCGAAAATGGAAAATTACTGTGAAACCTTAGGATTAACTGCGAAAATTCGAAATTAACTGCGAAACCCATTGTTTTGTCCATAATGTTGAAAAGTCTGATCCTATCTCAGTATAAGTGTACTAGGGCAGTCATCTGCGCTTTGGCTTGGTGCCAGCCAAGCTTTCTTTATGTTATTGCATTGAATAAATTACCAATTTTCAAAAATGAAAAATTGAAGCTTCTTAGTTCTAGTTATAGTTGAAGTATGTAATAATAAGGATTGTGAAAAAATGAGATCGAGTTAATAAATAGATTGTTGAACATGGAGAAGGAGGCACACTTTGTGAATACAACAGAGGTTCAACACGTGGATGTAGTCATTGTTGGTGGTGGGCTGGCAGGTCTTTCTGCTGCAGCTTACCTATCAGAAAAAGGAAAGAAAGTAGCACTATTGGAAAAAGGTCTATTAGGTGGAAGAGCCGTGACAATCAATCTAAAAGGATTTTCGTTCAACTTTGGTGCTCATGCGATCTATGGAAGAGATACTTCGATTCTTAGAACCTTTGAAAAGGAGCTTAGAATTGACGTTGATTGGCGGGACTTTAAACCAGATAAAGCCAAATACGATATCGGGAATGAATTAACCTCGGTTCCGGCAAACGTGAAAGGACTATTCCGGACAAAGCTGATGAAAGGTGCCGACAAGCTTAAATTCACCTTTGAAATTTTTAAAACCCTTACACATATGGAAAAAGGTCATCCACACTTATCAATTAAAAAATGGATGGATCAGCATCACCTGACGGAAGACGTAAAGGAAATGATGCTAACCCTTGCGTCATCTAACTTTTTTACAAGCGAACCGGAAAAAATCCCATCCGATGTTTATTTCGATTACTACCGCCGCCTATTTACGACGAACAAACCAGTTGCATATGTTGGCGGTGGCTGGCAGTCGCTCATTAATAAATTCGTTACCGTGATCGAACGGAACGGCGGTGAGATTTTCACAAAGGCGAGAGTGGAATCTGTTACAACAGAGGGAGATCGAATCGTAGAAGTACAATCGAAAAAAGGGAACCTCCGTGCGAAGGAATTCGTCTTTTGTGCACCGCCATCTGAATTGTCGAAGATGTTCGTCGACACGAATCTGGAGCACTCTGTAAAACATTATGCACACTATGAACCAAGCTATGTTTTCGTCTATGACCTCGGTTTGAAAAATCGAATTGATGTGCCATATTCGTATGTTTACGATAAACATAACAAGATGTTCATTACCGACATCAGCTTCTATGATGAAGGCTGCGTACCAGACGGGGGACAACTGCTTCAGGCGATCGCGTATATCAAAAAGGAAGAACTGGAAGACAAAGAACGGATTGCGGAAATTGAGGGAAAAATTGAAGCAATGTACGATAAGCATTTTGAAGGATGGCGGGACGAACTTGTCGTTCCGCGAAAATCGAAACGAGCGTCTGCGCAAGAAATCAAGTGGAAAATGAACCAAGAACCGATGCCGGTATATTTCCCTGATTATCGAAATGCATTCTTTGCGGGGGACTGGTGTGAAGGAAAAGGTCAATTATCGGAGCTTTCATTCACATCTGCATACGAAGCAAGCCAGCTTATTCTACAAAAAGACAAAGATCAATAAATTAGGACTGCCCTTGAAAAATCGGGCAGTCCTTTTTGCACGTTAAGAAAGTATAAAGTACTTTCTATAGTATAAGCGCAACTAAGGCGATCGCCTGCGCTAAGGCTTGGCGCTAGCCAAGTTTTCTTTAGATTTTACATGTAGTTTGTTAAGTTCTTTAACATGACGAAGGATGAAGCGGATACAAGAACAGCAAATCCGATCCATGCCGACACTCCAATCATACCACTTAAGAATGAAGCGACAAAAACAAGAACCCCGATTCCCGCTATGTATAGTCCAGCCAGTTTTGCTAAACCTTCTTTATCCTTAATCTCGCTTTTATCATAATCCCGAATCATAATAATTGATTTTTTCCATATGAAACTCAATCCAAGTAAAATCAATGCACCGCCAATAACAGAAAAAACTACGAGCTGTTTCGTTACCATCGTTCGACCACCTTTGTTTTTCTCTAATTCTACTTTACAGATAAGGGTGACGATTGTAAACGGTTTAACGTAAGTATAAGCAGAGGTACTTTTCTAAGATTGAATGGTTCAATCATGGTTACCGTTTTGAATACTCGGGTATATAAACGATTAAAAGGAGGCGGAAAGCTATGATGTGGCTATTATTGTTGGGTGCACTGTTGATTGTGCTGGCTGCGGCCATTTATTATGACAAAAGGAAAAAGCACGAAGCAGATGTTCATTACAACCCAAAGGAATATGAGAAACGACCACATCGTCAGCAAGCAAAAGAGAAGTACCATGAACACTATGGAATTGGTGGCGAAGGAAACCAACCACCTCCAACTTGAAAAAATTCATTTGCAAACTCAAAAATTAGATTGTTAGCTCCGCCTCTCGATTACTGAGAGTTGTGGGGTTTTTTCATTAAATAGACAAGCTATAGGAAGTGAAACCGCAGTATTGACTTGATGACCAAAGTGTTGTCGGATGGGTTTGCATCCATTGATGAGCGGCATATTCCGTGAGTTGGTGCTTTTCGCGAAGTTGGTTCAACTGACTGTATATGTTCTGGGGGAACAACAATAGTAGGAAGGCAATTTTTATTTTAAAGAGATCGAATTCATTCCATCGCTAAAGTAAATTGGCTTTCTTCGATCAACTTTTGTAAAATAATGATAAAAAGATAAAGGATCGGGGGTTCACCATGACTTCAACTGGACTAGTATTGGAAGGCGGAGGAATGAGGGGTGTGTATACAGCAGGCGTTTTAGAATACTTTATGGAGCAGGATTTCTACCTCCCATATGTGATCGGTGTATCTGCGGGAGCCTGCCAAGCCGCATCTTATCTTTCCAGGCAGAAAGGGCGAAACAAACAGGTATGTATCGGCTATGTCCAGCACCCTGATTACATCTCAATTAAAAATTTATTCCGAAAGAAACAGTTATTCGGAATGGATCTTATCTTTGATGCGATCCCAAATCAACTCGTTCCATTTGATTACGAAACCTTCCACCAAACCGGAGAAAAGTTTCTCATTGGAACGACCGATTGTATTACGGGTGAGGCGGTCTACTATGAGAAATCCGCTTATCGCGATAAAATCCTACCGATCCTACGTGCGTCTAGTTCACTTCCATTTATGGCCCCTGTGATTGAGTTTGAGGGGCGGGTATTAATGGATGGTGGAATTTCAGATCCGATCCCGCTTAAACGGTCTGAACAGGACGGCAATCAGAAAAACATCGTTATTCTAACCCGCAATGATGGCTATTTAAAAAGACGCTCAAAAATGAATTGGCTAGCCAAGCGGTTTTATCCAAAATATGAAGGACTTATCCAACGTTTAGACGATCGTTTTCAAAAATACAACGATACGATTTCCTACATTTCTGAGAAAGAGGCATCTGGTGACGTTTATGTAATTCGCCCCACTGAGCCACTAAAAGTTAGCCGCGTAGAACGAGATCCAGTAAAACTGACCGAACTATACGAACAAGGATACGAAGATGCCGCCAAACATTTAGAGCACATCAAGAAATGGATTAAGCAACCTTCTGAATTGGTTAAGGATGCTTCCCCTTCGTAAATCGAAATATGATTTTATGGGTAGAATTCGTAAATTAACAATAAATCGATCCAACTTCAAAATGCTTTAGAAACAAACTAATACGAGATTCGCAACCTCCTGAAAAACAATTTATAATTACCATAATTTTGAGAGGGTAGACTCAATTCAGGAGTTAGTCCCTCTCTTTTTTATTGGAAGACACATTAATTGACAAAAGGTTAGGATTTGATAAAAAATAAGATTAGTACATACTCTAGGAGGATATTTAATGGCAAATAAAAAGAAAAAGAAAAATCAAACGGTATATAAGCCGCCAAAAAATAGTAATAAAGGCTTTATCTTAATTATAAGCGGAATTTTCATATTAGCAGCGATCCTGTTATTTTTTGTGAGCAATCAAGAGCCAAAAGGAGATGCGACTGGCAACACCGACATTGAGGTTTCCTATGAAGGTCAGCCTTCGATCGGTGAAGAGGACGCCCCCGTCAAAATATTAGAGTTCGCCGATTTCAAGTGTCCGGGATGTGCGCATTTTGCCGCAGAAATTTACCCACAGATCCAGAAAGATTTTATCGATACCGGAAAAGTAGAAATGTTTATGGTGAACAAGCCATTTGTAGGACCTGATTCTACAACTGCTGCAATTGTCGGTGAAGCTGTTTTGGCTCAAGATGAACAGGCATATTGGGAATATTATGAGCTTGTATTCAGTAATCAGGGGAAAGAACAAGAGCAGTGGGCCACCGAAGAGTTTTTGATTGGCCTGATCGATGAAAACATCGAAGGTATTAATATTGAACAATTGAAAAGCGACATTGATGCTGGTAAATTCGAAGATGAAATTAAGGAAGATATCACAATGAGTAATGAAGTCCAAAGTACACCAACCATCGTCATTAACGGCAAGCAAATTCAAGACCCATTTGATTACGAGGGTACGATCAAACCAGCTATCGAAGACGCTATTGCAGATAACAATGAATAAGCTTTTATCTACAGCTTGGATCGTATCAATCGTTGCAGTGCTTGGAAGTCTTTATTTTAGTGAAATAGCAGGCTTCATTCCCTGTCAGTTATGCTGGTACCAACGGATTTTGATGTACCCGCTCGTCGTAATTATCGGGGTCGGATTGTACGTAGATGATGCTAAGCTTCCTTACTATGTCCTGCCATTAAGTATTCTCGGTGTTTTCGTATCGGGCTTTCATTATCTCCACCAAAAGACCGAGTGGTTCGCAACTGCGGTTCAATGTACTCAAGGAGTTCCGTGTTCAGGAGAGTACATCAACTGGATCGGCTTCATTACGATCCCGTTTCTAGCGTTAACCGCATTTATTTTCATAACGATATTCCTGATCCTTCAATTGAAAAAGTAAAAGCTGGCTGATCATCTACGGGTGATCGGCTTTTTCTCTGTAGTCAAAAGACAAAATGGTTGTTCAAAGAGAAACAAATGGATACGATAAAAAGATAGTAATGTAAACAATAGAAGGGTGATTGCAATGAATCAGACGATAGACACAATCCTCAACCATCGATCGATACGCTCCTTTAAAGATGAGCCATTAACCGAAGAACAAATTTCCACGATTGTACAATGTGCACAAGCTGCAGCAACATCAAGTTATCTTCAGGTGTATTCGATCATTGGAGTAAAGGAACCTGTGAAAAAGAAAAAACTTGCTGAATTAGCTGGCAATCAAGAATATGTCGAAGACAACGGTCACTTTTTCGTGTTTTGTGCCGATTTGAACCGCCATAAATTAGCTGCTGAATTAGAGGGGATTCCGATTGAAAATGTAATTGAAACGTTGGAATCCACTGAAAAATTCATGGTTGGTATGATTGATGCGGCACTTGCTGCACAAAATGCAGTTATAGCGGCGGAATCAATGGGACTGGGGATTTGCTTCATAGGTGGACTACGGAATAATCTTCCGGAAGTGGCTAAAGTTTTAAAAACACCAGATCGAGTCGTGCCGCTCTTCGGACTATGTGTAGGTGTACCAGATCAACAGCCGGGGCAAAAACAACGCTTACCAATCGACAACGTCTACCATGTTGATGAATATATCCAGGATGAAAGCCAATTCAAACAACAGTTATCGAACTATAACGAGGACATCTCCGATTATTATCTAAAAAGAACTCAAGGAAAACGATCCCATACATGGACGGAAATTGTGACTGGGAAAATGACCAAGCCCGTCCGGATGTATATGAAAGACTTTTTGAAAAGCATCAAACTACCTTTAAAATAGGTTGATTTAACCGAATAACTCTTCGCTCGTTGACCAAAACTAATAAAGGAAACTTGGTCCCTAAAGGGATGACCTAAAGGCCTCTCGCCAATCCTTGGCGCAGGCTGAGTCTTAGTTGAACTTATACTTGGAACGTTAACTTTTCCACGACGTCGATTATCCTTCTAGCTGAAAAGTTATACATTCCTAACGTACAAAAAAGCGGAGGGATTCGAATGACCAAACGTAAGAAAGTTCAAAACAAGGTGCAGCACCATAACCAGACACCGACGGAAAGTTTGCCTGATTATGAAATTGCCGATGAAATTGCAAAAGGACCAGTAAGGTTTGATGATAAGGATATCCCAAAGCGGAACAAACAGAATCTATAAGACAAAAACTCGTCCAAGCAGCTGGACGAGTTTTTAATTATTCCGACGAAAATTTGATGTATGAATCAACGTTCCCGATAGTCATCCTTCATGATCTTGCTATGAAAATGTATAGCCTTGTATAAGTAGTAGGGGTACTTGATGAATTTTATGACCAAATTAAAATAGAACATCATTTATCCTCCTGACAGCCTCTGCACCCAATCCATGTAAGGATGACCATGTGGTAACCTCATCGGAACGGTTTTTACCTTTCAATCATGGAAAATAGTACTTTTTTCTGTGTGCTCTATTAGACGATAATTAATGTCATTCGGTTCGGCAAATTGGAAAAATAGTCAGTTAAAATCAGTTCAAATGCTTATTTAATTGTTCCGCTTGTGCAAGTGCTTCAATATCGTTAAGAACTTCGCCTGGTTGATTGCCTTTTCCAATTATATATCCGCCAAATTCCATGGATACAAAATCAAAAATATAGCTGAATTGCTGGATGAGTGGCAAGGCTTTAAGTTTTGGATTATCGCCTCCGCAGCAAATGACGTATGCAGTTTTCTTGGACAATTTATCTTTGAAATCAAAACGGGAATCACGTAAATTTTGAGACCATCGATCGATGAGGTTCTTCATAATCCCAGACATTCCATACCAGTAGACAGGCGTGGCAAAAACAAGAATATCATGATCAAGCATCATTTCAACAAGCCGATCGTTATCATCCTCAACAGGTTGAAAACCACCTTCTGTATGTCGCAAATCATCAATCGGGCGTATATTGAAATCTCTCAAATGGATATGAGTCACATCCAGCCCATCTAATGCTTTCTTGGTTAAAAGTTCTGTATTTCCATCATCCCTTGCACTGCCATTTATCGCTAATATCTTCATAAGACACTTCCTCCTTTTACGTTAGCCATCTAATCATATCCTAACCTTTCGTCCATATGCGAATATGTTGCTTCCTAAAATCAAGCAAGATCTTTGCGTCCACAAAACGAATTTGTTACCCTTTTAAAACAATGAACATATGGAAAAATTTTATAGGCAAAAACCTTGAAAGTCAAAATAGGTCAAAGTATAATGCTATTAAAGATCAAAGATAGTCAAAGTCAAACCATACCATCATATAAAACATTAGGAGGTCATAACTATGCGTTGTCAAAAATGTCAAATAAACGATGTAAATGTAAAAATGACCCTTTATATAAACGGGAATACACAACAACTACATCTATGCTCGAAGTGTTATCAAGAAATTCAAAATGAAATGAAACAACCGAGCGGATTCGGTTCTTTCGATAATCCAATGTTTGATCAGATAGATTCCTTTATGAATGGGTTCACATCTGATTCAAACCATAAGCAAGAAAAAAATGCAGCAGGTAAAGGTGGCGGACGTGGAGGGCTTCTCGATGAACTTGGCCGTAACCTGACAGATGCAGCGAAAGCAGGGCTTATCGATCCAGTCATCGGACGCGACAAAGAAGTCAAACGTGTAACGGAAATCCTCAACCGACGTAATAAGAACAACCCGGTATTAATCGGTGAACCTGGTGTCGGTAAAACCGCGATTGCAGAAGGTTTGGCACTTAAGATTTCAGAAAAAGATGTTCCAAATAAACTATTGAACAAGGAAGTGTATTTACTTGATGTTTCTTCACTTGTTGCGAATACAGGTATTCGCGGCCAATTTGAGGAACGGATGAAGCAGCTGATCGCTGAGCTTCAGCAACGTAAAAACGTCATTTTATTCGTTGATGAGGTTCACCTGCTTGTCGGAGCCGGATCTGCTGAAGGTTCAATGGATGCAGGCAACATTTTAAAACCAGCACTCGCACGTGGGGAGCTTCAAATCGTTGGTGCAACAACATTAAAAGAGTACCGACAAATTGAAAAGGATGCTGCGCTTGAACGACGCTTCCAGCCTGTCATGGTGAAGGAACCGACAATGGAAGAAGCGATGGAAATTTTAAAAGGACTAAAACCAAAATATGAAGACTTTCATGAAGTCCAATTCTCGGATGAAGCTCTTAAAGCCTGTGTTTCATTGTCTCACCGCTACATTCAAGATAGATTTTTACCAGACAAAGCAATCGACTTGATGGATGAAGCAGGTTCGAAAATGAATCTTGAGCATGCGGGTACAAGCGAGGGTCAAATTCAAGAGCGACTCGAACAGATTGGCAAAGAAAAAGAAGAAGCGACAAAAGCAGAGGATTATGAGCGTGCAGCAAAACTTCGAGACGAAGAAACGAAGATTCACGAACAGGCAGCGACTGCAGACTCAGGCAGTGGAAATACCGAAATCAAGCTTGAAGACATCCAATTGCTCGTTGAAGAGAAAACGAGTATCCCGGTCCGTAAGCTGCAAAGCGACGAACAGAACAAGATGAAGCATTTCGCTGAACGTCTTGGTGGTAGTGTCATCGGTCAAGATGCTGCGGTCGAAAAAGTGGCAAAAGCGATCCGCCGTAGTCGTGCCGGGTTGAAATCGAAAGTGCGTCCGATTGGTGCATTCCTATTCGTCGGACCGACTGGTGTTGGTAAAACGGAGCTGACGAAAACGCTCGCAAAAGAATTGTTCGGATCAAAAGAATCATTGATTCGTCTCGATATGAGTGAGTACATGGAGAAGCACTCTGTTTCTAAGCTGATCGGTTCCCCTCCAGGCTATGTTGGGCACGAGGAAGCCGGGCAGCTGACAGAACGTGTTCGTCGTAACCCATACAGCATCATTCTGTTGGATGAAATTGAAAAAGCTCACCCAGATGTCCAGCATATGTTCCTTCAAATCATGGAAGACGGCCGTCTGACCGACAGCCAAGGGCGCACAGTAAGCTTTAAAGATACGGTCATCATCATGACAAGTAATGCCGGTACAGGTGAGAAACGAATCAAGGTCGGTTTTGAAAATGATACGAACGAAGCGGTTTCCATTTTAGAGAGCTTAAGTGCATACTTCAAGCCTGAATTTTTGAACCGTTTCGATGCAATCATTCCATTCAACGAATTGAATGAGGGTCATCTCGTTGAAATCGTTGACTTGATGCTTGATGATATCCGTGAAATGGTAGCAGATAGTGCACGAGAAATCGAAGTAACGGAAGCAGCGAAAAAGCAAATTGCCCGACTCGGATATGATCCGCGATTCGGAGCACGTCCGATCCGACGCGTTTTACAGGAAAAAGTGGAAGATGGAATCGCAGATCTTCTTCTGGACGAAGAGGACGTCACCAAAATCGTAATTGATGTAGTTGATGAGGAAATCGTTGTACGAAAAGGGGTAAATGATCAAGAATAAAGGATGTCTCAATTTTTAAAATACCCTTTGTAACGGCCATTTTAAAAAAAGAGCTATGCGACACTCAGAAGATGATTCCTGTATTGTAATCTGTACCCCTTGTAAAGGACAATTTTAAAAAAGGCTAGGCTGCGTTAAGAAGATGATCTCTGTATTGAACGGGGGTCATCTTTTTCATATTCCATTGGTATCTATAGGAGTTGTAGTATTTAATGGCAGTTTTTACTTCCCGTTTAAGATCTTTCAGTGTTTTACAGGATTTTATTTCAGCTAAATCTTTGAAATGACCAAAAAAGGATTCCTGTGGGGCGTTGTCCCAACAATTCCCCCTTCTGGACATGGACTGGCCCAGTCGATGTTTCTTCACCAACTTTTGATATACAGGGCTGGTATAATGACTCCCTTGATCAGAATGGATGTAGGCTCCTTTAGCCAGTTTAACCTTCCTATTCTTCTTTAACTTCTTAAGCGTGTCCATAGCGATGTCGAGCGTAATTCGATCCGAAACATTATGGGCCAATACTTCATTGGTAGAGGCATCTATAATGGTTGATAAATAAGCCCTTTCCCCTTTCCCGAAGTAGAGATATGTGATGTCTGTAAGCAGCACCTTATAAGGTACTTCCTGTTTGAACTCTCTGTTAAGCTGGTTCGAAACGACTTTGTGCTCCTGGGTGGCTTTCATAATACGCTTGTAAGGATTCGCTCTCCGGATAGGACATACAATGCCATACTTGTTCATGACTCTCCCGATTCTTTTAAGGTTATAGACAATATTAAATTGACCTGCCAGTATCATTTTAATTTGGCGGGCTCCTTTTTTACGGTTCTTAAAGTGAAAGGCTTTGAGAATAACATCCCGGACAACTTCATCCTTTTTCTCTTTTTCCCTTCTTCGCTTTACTTGTTTCGCTGAAAAATAGTTATAGAGCCTTGACGAGATACGCCTGCAGATTTACAAAGGTAAGTGATCATGTTTTTTAACTTATATTTCTCAATGATGTATCGAATGAGGACGAACTTCTGATCAGCTGATAAGATCAGTTCTTTTTCTTTAGCCCCCTTTCGGCGAACTTTATCTTTTTTAGCAATTCGTTCTCTGCTTTCAATAAATTATTTTCCGCCTCTAACCTTGCATATTTTTCTTCATTGGAAAGTTCTCTTTTCCTTGGTCTTCCTGATTGTCCTCTTCTTGCATCCTGAAGTCCCAGTGCTCCATTTTTACGATAGGCTTTCCCCCACCTTTCAGCAGAACATTTAATACGTCTAGTTCCAATAATCTCTGTATCAAACCCGTACTCTTCAAAAATCTCTCTAGAGAATTTCCCACGTTCCTTTTGAACAATAAACAGCTGCTTGAATTCATCAGTATAGGTGATGGCTTTTGAAGTAACGGACTTAACATAAGGATTTTTTGATAATAGTTCGATCTCTTTTTTTGTGAAGCATTTTTTACTCATGTGTGTTCTCCCATCCCATTTTTCACTCTAATTGTACACAAAAAGACCCTGCAGAGTAGACCTTTTTTTAATGTGTCTACTCTACAGGGTACAGTTTATTGAACAGGGGTCATCTTCTTTTTATTCCATTGATTACTATAATTGATTGTTATTTTTTAAAAAAGAAATTCTACTAATAAAGATTTTTGAATATCCCAAATGACAGCGGACCTAAAGGACTATTTCTAAATACTTCTGTGGGTCCGTTTCAAACGGACCTTATTAATATAGTATGGAAATATAAGGTTACTTATTTGAAAATACTTAATCCTAGCTTAACCATAACCAATCGTAGGGGAGCACAAACTAATCACACCCAATGGTTAGAAGAGGCCGGTTAAGTCAAGGAAGAAAAGATAGGAGAGTTTTTATGCTTGAAAAGAAAGTAAACATTCCCAATTTTAGTCACCAATTACAGCTTTCACGTAAATTGGTATTGGCAGGATATGCTGTATTCATTTGGTCAATAGCCTATATGTTGCCACATCTTTATTGGGCTTTAGGCGGCACAGTTGGTTTGTCGCTGCTAAAGCCATCTATTGCCGAGTTATCTTATTGGGAAATGATCAATTGGGTAGCATCTGTATTCCTCACAGCGGCGGGACTCCTCGGTATTGCATTTATTTATCTTAGGAATCAAATGGTCATTAGGTGCTTGCTGCTCGCGATAGCCTTGATTGGATGCTCGATAGCGACCTCCCATGGTATTTATGGGATCTTCTACCGAATTTTTCAAATTACAGGTGTTGTAACGGTGGAATCGGGTCCGTTTATTGCTGAGGAACATACTTTTGTGTGGTCGGATCTTTTATTATTCGAACCATGGTTTATGATCGAGGGTATACTGCTAGGAATCCTTGGTTGGTGTTACATTAATAAGCCACGCAACAGACGAATCTGGTTGACCCTCTGTACGATCGGTATACTGATCGGTTTAATTTCAGGTCTCTTGGGTGTTCGATTTGCGTAATTACCTGGATCACCCTTTAAAATTGCATCAACAATGTGATTCACCTTTAATGTTCACAGGGTTTTATCCCAGCTATACCTTTGAAAAGACCTGCAGGGTAGACTTTTTTAAAATGTCTACTCTGCAGGGTGCAGTTTTATTAGGAGTCATCCTTTTTATTACCACATAGGCTCTTCTTCATTACTCAGTTCCACCTTATAAGGGATAAAAGCGATTACGATAGATTCCAATAAAAAGTACGGTTGAAGCGCCGAATGAGCTCAGAGGTGTCCCTAAAGGAAGAGGAATGATCCCCAAAAGCGAAAGATTATTCCGCGACTTTGCAGATAGGAATTGTTTCTTCTTGCAGTACGGACAAATCCTTTTGCGTATTTTGAACAGATTGATAATAGTTTGTTTCCAAGTCCATTTCCGATTGCAATTTGTTTTGACATGCGGGAATGAATCATTCACTGCTCCAACGGAAGAATTTTGATGCGAGAATAGTTGAGACGACGGCAATACCAAGAAGGACACTTACTTCAAGGCCATAATCCCAGATCGGCCCTTGTGTCCATGTTCCACGCAACAATTCAATCGTATAATAGAGCGGCAAGATTTTCGATACATACTGCAGCACCTCAGGCATCATTTCGAGAGGGAACGTCGCGCCAGACAGAAACAGCATCAGATTTAAAAACAATGTGCTGATCGCCGCTGCCGTCTGCGTATTTTTTGCAAGTGAAGTCAAAAACAAGGCAAACGGGAAAAAACAAAGAATACTGATCAAAAGTGCAACTAACGTGCTACCGATGTATTCAGGCAATGTAAGGTCGTACATGAGCATTCCGAAAACCATAAGAAGCACGGCTGATATTGCAAAGATTACTGTTCCCTGAACCGTATGGGCCATCAGGATTTTCCATGGCTGAAGCGGCGTGGATTGATAACGGCGTAAGACACCTGTTTCCCGATAGTTTGTAAGTACCGTTCCGAGCGTAAAGAACGACGTCGTTACAATATTAACGCCGATCCAGGACGGTACGTACAGCTCTGCAAACGTTCTGCCACCCATTTGACTCCCGGTGAACATCGATCCGAACAGCCAGATCATCAACACTGGAAAAAGGAACGTCCAGAACACACTCAATCGATCCCTGAAAAACATCTTCGTTTCAAGTCGTGCTAGCTTTACAAGTGCCGTCATGCCGTTTCCTCCTTTTTTAGATAATGGACGAACAAATCATCAAGCGTGCCTTTTTCAAATTTGAAATTCCGAATCTCAATCTCTTTTTCATGACAATAGTTAAAAATATGGTAGGCAGTTTGTTGAAGCTTTTCACTGTAAACCTTGTACGTATCATGATCATGCTCGACCCTTATAACGCTCGGAAGTGAAAGCAAACCATCGTAGTCGAACAAATCGCTTTGGAAGGACAGGTAATTGACGGTCATTTCGTCCAAAAGCTGACGAGGTGTATCCAATGCTTTTAGTTGTCCGCCATAAATCATTGCTACGCGGTCGCAAAGCTTTTCAGCTTCTTCCATATAATGAGTGGTAACGACGATCGTACAGCCTTGTTCCTTTAACAGATGAATCATCGACCAAAGCTCCCGTCTCGCGTGTGGATCCAACCCCATACTCGGTTCATCGAGAAACACGATTTCCGGCTGATGAAGAGTGGCTAGTGCAAGTGTCACTCGTTGTTTCCAACCACCCGACAAGTTTTCAAAGCTGTCATTCAGCTTTTCCTGTAAACCAAGTTGTTCGATTAAACCCCCTTTTTGCGAGTTGTTCGGATAAAAGGATTCAAATAAGTCGAGTGCCTCGCTTACCTTCATTTTTTTTGGGATTGAAGTCGCTTGAAATTGAACCCCGATCAGTTTGTTCAACTCCCGGAGCTGTCGACTAGGCTCCAAACCTAAAACATCTATTTTTCCATTGTCCGGTTTACGAATACCTTCCAGCATTTCGATTGTAGTTGTTTTCCCTGCTCCATTCGGACCGATGATTCCGAAAACCTCACCTTTTTGAACCGTAAAGGAGATTCCTTGAACCGCCTTCGTATCACCGTACGATTTTGTTATATTGTCAACCTGTATGACTGTACTCATGTTCCGTACCCTCCTAGACTAAGTCAAATACTTTTTATGTTTACGCGAATAAATAGAAAAGGTTTCATGATGATATTGGAGGTATTCAGAAAATGCAGCTATTCCAGAACATCCTTTATTACAGGATGAGGGAATCATACGCTTTTAAATTATGGTATCGTATTATTACAACCAACTATTTCAACTTTCGAAAAATTCAACATCAGCTGGAAAGGGTGAGTGGATATGGATATAAAACTGATTCCAATAGGAGATACGGCAGTTACGCTTCATTTCGGATCGAAAATCAATGAGAAAACAGGCAACCGAATCCAGTCGTTTACTAGCTTATTAATTCAACAATCCTACTCCTGGCTCATTGAATTTGTTCCTGCTTATACGACGGTGACGATCTACTACGATCCTATAAATCTGATGGAAAAGGGTAAGTCACCTTTTTCCTATATAAAACAAACACTTCAGGACCTTGCGGATAAAATTAAAGACGAAAGCAATACAAATGCAAGAACCATCGAGATTCCTGTCTGTTATGGAGAAGATTATGGACCCGATTTGGAGCACGTTGCAACATCCAACAAGCTGTCAAAAGAGCAAGTGATCGATCTTCATAGCAACAGCAACTACCGCGTGTATATGCTTGGATTTACACCGGGGTTCCCCTATATCGGAGGACTGGATGAAGCACTTGCAACTCCACGTAAACAAACACCAGCTTCCCGGATTCCGGAGGGGTCAGTAGGGATTGCTGGCCATCAGACAGGTATTTACCCGAATGAATCGCCTGGAGGCTGGCAAATCATCGGCCGAACTCCACTGAAATTATTTAAAGCGGTCCACAAACCGCCAACTCTTTTACAAGCAGGAGACCGAGTTCGATTCCGTTCCATTACTGAGCAGGAGTTTCTAGCATTGAAGGAGGATGAGCGATGATTACGATTGTTCAGCCTGGGCTTTTTACGACGATTCAAGATAAAGGTAGAGTAGGCTTTCAAAAATTCGGTGTTCCGGTGAGTGGGGCTATGGACATTGATGCGCATCGAATCGCAAACCTGCTCGTTGGGAACGATGAAAACTCAGCGACCATAGAAATGACGATTCAAGGCACCGAGATGAAACTCGAACAGGATGCACTCGTCGCTTTTTTCGGAAGAGGACCGACTTTACGTACAAATAGTCGCGAACTGCCGCATGGAAGACCGCACTTCCTGTCAAAAGGATCAATTGTCAAACATGCCTTTACCGGAAGTGGAGCAAGAAGCTATATGGCGGTGGCAGGTGGAATCAATGTACCGATCATTATGGACAGCCGCTCCACCTACACAAGAGCATCATTTGGAGGTCATGAAGGGCGCCGATTAGCCAAGGGGGACCAGCTGGAGATCGGGAAACTGACAACTGAACAAGAGAAAATCCTACAATTTATAAAAGAAACAGGCACGGACCATCTAGTTACTTGGTTCGTTCCGTCCCAGTTTTTCGACTCGGATGTACCGAACAACACGATCCAAATAATCAAAAATGAACAGCTCGAGACCTTTACTATAGAGAGTCAAAACGCTCTTTTAGCTCGTCCATTTACGGTAACATCACAATCCGACCGTATGGGGTACCGCCTCGAAGGTGCAGAACTGTCAAAGAAAAGCAGTAAAAATGAGATTTCCTCTGCTGTTCCATTTGGGACGATTCAAGTTCCCCCTGACGGTAACCCAATCATTTTACTTGCAGATCGGCAGACGACAGGAGGTTATCCCATAATCGGATACACGGCAAGCATCGATCGCCATAAGCTTGCACAAATGAAGCCCGGGGACAAATTATACTTCGAATCGATTGATGTAGAAGAAGCTCAGGAACAATTTTTCTTAAAAGAAGAGGCGATACGTCAGGTGAAAGCGGGTATTAAATTACGCTTGAAAGGATTGAAGAAGAAATGAAAATCGACTTGAATTGCGATCTCGGCGAAAGCTTTGGTGCTTATAAAATCGGATCCGATGAACAAATATTAGATTACGTAACGTCCGTTAACATTGCTTGCGGTTTTCATGCTGGAGATCCTCCAACAATGAGAAAGACAGTCAAGTTAGCCCTCGAAAAAGGGGTGAAGGTTGGAGCACATCCAGGGCTTCCGGATTTGCAAGGGTTTGGCCGGCGAGAGATGGCAGTCACCCCAGATGAAGCATATGAATTCGTCGTTTATCAAATCGGTGCACTATCGGCCTTTGTAAAAGCAGAGGGCGGAATACTACGTCATGTAAAGCCCCACGGTGCTCTATACAATATGGCTGCGAAAAACGAACAGCTTGCAGGAGCGATTGCTGAGGCGATTTATCATGTGGACCCGGCGCTGATCCTTTACGGACTTTCGAATAGTGTACTCATCCGGGCAGGTGAGTCGATCGGGCTAACAACTGCGAATGAGGTGTTTGCCGATCGAACCTATCAATCAGATTGTACACTAACTCCTCGTACACAACCGGAAGCCCTATTGATTGAGCAGGAAGCCGTCCTGAAGCAAGTCGTACGGATGGTGAAAGAACAAAAGGTTTGTTGTTTACAGGGGACAGATGTTGAAATCAAGGCAGATACGATCTGCATCCATGGAGACGGCCCGCACGCACTTGAATTCGCGAGATTCATAACAGATAGTCTACAAAAAGAAGGTATAGAAATCACACCGTTATAGTACCTTAAAAAAGGATCTATTCATTTACAAAAGCCCAATTTCTCTTTTATAACAATGAGAAATTGGGCTTTATAACAGAAAATCAAAGCAGCTTGATAAAAACAGCTTCACCTTTTCAAAATCGGGATCCATATTTCACTTTTGAAAATTGGTGAGGATACATCCTTATTCTCATTCCACAAAATTTCTGGTCCTTCTGTTTGTTCGTAGGTTGAGGATGGAAACCATTCGGAATATATTCGTCCCCATACATCCTGCAATGTATCAGGGAATGGTCCGATTGCTTCAAATACAGTCCATGTTGAGGCAGGAACTTCATGTTGTGTCATGTTATTTGGACAATCTTTAGTTGTTGCTACGCCAATATAGTGATCAAGCTCCCCTTTTTCCTCCATCCGGCCTTCCGAAAAGTTCGTGGATGCTTGAAGCAGTCCTAAAGGCTCAACATTCGAAAGCTTCTTAAGTTGATCAATCGTCTCGTCGTTTAATCTTTTCCACATAGAAGCAATTTCCGGATTAACCCCTTTGAAAATAATCGGAACCCTTTTCTTGATTCCAACAATACGAAATGCTTCTTTTTTTTCAATCCGATAATTCATTTCACTTCCTCCTTTAATAGATAACTGGAAGGTCATTTGTGGATAGGCTTTAAGTGAATGGCCATTATTTCTAGCTTCTGACGGTTTTATGCCGTGCAAATTTTGAAAGGCTCTTGCAAAGGAATCAGGTGAGTTGTACCCGTATTTTATCGCGATGTCAATGACCTTAACCTTGCTATCTTTAAGCTCGAAAGCTGCAAGAGTAAGACGTCTGCGACGGATATACTCCGTAAGCGTGACACCTGCAAGGAAGGAAAACATCCTTTTGAAATGATATTCGGAGCAAAAAGCCAGCCTTGCTGCTTCTTTAATGTCGATATCATACGTCAGATTTTCTTCAATATACGTTAAGGCTACATTCATCTGTTTTTGCAAATCCATTAATATGACCTCCGTTTCCATTAGAATAGCAGGAGTTGACTGTACCCATCCGACATTTTGTGCACAATTATGTAGGGTTCATTTATGTTCTTAATCTTAACATGTAAAACACATATCCCTATACACCAACCTCCAAGGAAGTCTGGGTCATAGTAATTTTTAGTTATTTTTTATGCTAAACTGTAGGTGCTTTTCTGTAACAAGATAAGTGCTCTTTTTTGTCTGACGAATGTGTTGACTTTTGAATTGGATTGGTATAAATTTCTAACCATACTTATTTAATGCCTTTCACCAATGTGAACAAATAGATTGAGAATGATGTGCATAAAATACATCATTATTTTTTTGCTCGAGTTATAGATTAAAAGATATAAGGATCTGATCCGAAAAGGGGGGGATTCGATGGATTACTTATCATCGGAAGCAAAAAACAGGATCATGAAACAGGGTTTAAAAGAACTACAGGATCAAAATTACATAACGTGGGAGATTTATTCCGAGGTTCTTCATGCACAGAACGAGTATTATACGAACCTAGTAGAAAAGGAAAAAGCAGAGTTGGCAAAAAAAGAAGCGGCTGAAGAAGTGATATCCGAAAAAGCTGCTATTAAACTCGCAGAACCAAAACCTAAAAAAGTGAAAAAAACGTTGTCACCTCAAGAAGTACGTGAACGGAATATTACGTGGTCGTTGAATTTAGGGGTCATCCTGCTGTTGATTGGCGGTCTCGTGCTTGCCACCAGCACGTGGGAAACCCTGGACAACTGGATGAAAACCGGGTTAGTTGCCCTCGTATCGATCCTGTTTTTCGGATTGGCTTATTTCACAAGAAATGTGCTGAAGATTGAGAAGACCGCTTTTGCGTTTCATGTTCTCGGCGGTTTGTTTTTACCGATAGTGATTTTATCTGCGGGTTATTTTGAACTGTTCGGCTCTTATTTTTCAGTGGAAGGAGAAGGACGTTATCTGTTCGGGGCAGCTGGTAGTTTGGTAGTTTTACCGATATATCTGTTCCTTTCTGTCAGACTCTCATCGCGGTTGTTCATCTGGTTTTCGTATGTGACATTCAGCGTGTTTGCCGGGTTTGGCATTGCAGCTTTGTACTTACCGATCGATGGCTTTTATCTTGGGATCATGTTGTTTAACGCGATATTGATTGCCGGATACCGCCTCTTGAAAAACAACGACCGTTTGAATTGGATCACGAATGAATTTGTTCCATACATTCAGGCGAATTTGATTTTATCGACACTGCTTATGCTCGTATTTTACAATCATGAGCTCTTTTACAGCCTTAATCTGATTCTTACAGCAGTTTTATATTTATCGATGATTTATGTGACGAATCGTAAAGAGTACCATTTCGTGTTCAGTGCAATGCTCGTTTACGGGGCTTACCAATTGATTGAGCATTCCATTTTTGATGAGTTCGGAAGTATCGGTTATGCCTTGCTTGGGATTGTGTTCTTGATCTTGCCGAACTATTTGACCGAAAACATTCCACTGCAAAAAGTGTTTCGCTATACAAGTGCCATTGTTTCAGGGTGTGCGTTCATATATATCAGCTGGGAAGGTATTTTACTTCGAATGAATGAACCTTCATTCGTTTTGCTGGTTGCCTATCTCATCATTTCGCTCAATTTCACGTACCTTTCAAACGTGGCAACACAACGGTTATTCATGTATTTAAGCCCAGTGTTCCTAATAAGTGCTCTGTACGAACTGGTTTTACTAGGTCAGAAGTGGCTCGGATATGACACCATCGAATTGCCTCTTTTTATCGTCGCATTCGTTTTATATAGTGTAATCGGATGCTTCGTTCAGCTTTCCTTTTTTAAAACGATTAGGGAAAGCTCCAGGGATGTCAGTGTCATTGTGATGGCGTTTTGTGTTCTCATCGGCTATGGGCTTATGAACTGGTGGCAGACAGGATTAATGCTCTTGTTGTTCGGTATTATTGCCTTGTTCGCCATCGGATTTGATAAAAGAACGACTTTCACACAAAGTGCACCGTGGGTTCATGCTATCTCATTAGGGTTAGCGGTTGTCATGATCATTGAAGAATCTGGACAATTTTATAATATAAATGAGCCTCTTGAAGCGATAAATCTGATAGGTGGCGGGATCGTTCTCCTGCTTGCAAATATAGTCTGGAAATCACTCAAACGTGATGCCCTTTCTATAAGTGCATTTTTCGTTTCGCATGGATTTTATGCCTTGGGACTTGTAGGTGCATTGTCATTGGAAGTCAATGATCTGGTCCGTTCGGTAATTGTGTTGGGCGGTGTCGGAATGGCTCTTTTACTTTATCGGAAAACGAAATGGGGAGCAGTACCTTACGTTATCAGTAGTCTCTCACTGCTTTGTTATTTGACGGTGTTGTATGCGATCCATTCCGAATGGAACATTACATCTGAATTGTTCAATTCGCTGCAATTTGTAATGGGAGCATTTTTACTGCTAGTCATTGGTCAATTCATTGGTGAAAGAGAAACGCAATTAATGAGAGGCTTTTGGTGGATCGGTCACATCTTCTTGCCTTTAGCAATGCTCGCCAGTTACGTGATTGATTACACGGATGCCGTATGGCCACTTGCATTAGCCGTTGTGATTTACGGGGTGAGCGTTTATATGGCAAAGATGGAATGGATGTTAAAAGCATTCCTGTATGCTAGTTTCACGGCCTTCACTCTGTTTGTTCAATTGATTTTGATCAGGTCGGATTTGCATCAGTATGAACACTATTCCTTTTTAATAACGAGTGTAATTATGGCTGTCGCATGGTATTTCAGTAAGGCTGAATGGCCAAGGAGAATTGCATACTACCTCGTTCCATTTTCTTTAATCGGGATCAGCGTATTTACAACAATTTATCCATATGAGTTGGACGCTTTTGTTGTAACCCTTGCCTACGCGGCAGGTGTATTGTTTATCATGCATCAAGAAAAATGGGATCTCTTTTCAATCGTTCCTCTCATATTCGTCTATTTCGGAGTAAGAATATACGGCCAAGCGAATCCTGACTGGGAGCATTTCATGTTACTCACCTATGCTGGATTGGCAGTGGTCTTTACGATTGTCGGGCTGTTGATTTATCGAACGATTTATAAAAAAGCGGAGGAAAAAAATAAGTGGGATCGTGTTGACTGGTATACAATCTCTGGTTTACTTACACTTGTAAGCATGTATATTTACGCAGGAGAAGAACTCTGGACGAAGTTGCTTCCAGGAGTATTGATTTCAGTAAACTTGTTTTTACAGCGGGATCGTATCTTAAAGGTACCTTCAAAGTGGCTGACGTTTATCGCCTGTGGTTATTTGCTTCAGCCGTATTATGCGGTTCTAATGAATAGTTCGGTTCCGCAGTTATTCGAACGGGAACTGTATGTGCTGCCATGGGTTGTGTTAGCCATCTTTCTTAAAAAAGTGTCCGATCAGCAATATAAGGTTATCGTCAATAGAGTCCAGTGGGCTGTGTTGGTCATCGTTTCATTATTGCTCGTTCAGGATGGGATGGCGAGTTCAACCGTTTACGATGCGATCATTGTCGGTACGCTTTCTCTCGCTTCGATGCTAGGTGGAATGGCTTATCGAATCAAATCCTTTTTCTTTGTCGGCTCAGGCGTGTTGCTGTTGAATGTGTTCCTGCAAACGAGACCATATTGGGGCAACTTACCGTGGTGGGGATATCTCCTTATCGCAGGCTCGATCCTGATTGCTGTCGCAAGTTATAACGAATGGCATAAACAGAAGACATCAGACGGCAAACAAACCCTCCTAGCCAAATTCAACAAAAAGATCGTCCAAAGAATTAAAAAGTGGGAGTAATGATAGCGGGTACACCCTAAATCTTACACAGTCTAAAACGCAGGTGATTTCACAAATGATCAGCTGCGTTATCACTTGATATAAAGAGGGAAATCCCGTAATCATTCAGGTCAAAACTTTATTTCTTTAAAATTAAAAAATAAATACAATTTGCTTTTCCGGATTTTATCTGTTATTCTTAATTAGAATTATTTTTGTTCGATCTGTATTGAATGAATAAGTGTTTAAACTTTTCGCCTTTGATATCTAATTGAGCAACTATAGTATTAAAAAGTGGATATACCCACACAGGAGGAAACAAATATGCAAGAAGGTACAGTAAAATGGTTTAACGCAGAAAAAGGTTTCGGCTTTATCGAAATTGAAGGTGGAGAAGATGTATTCGTACATTTTTCAGCTATCCAAGGCGAAGGATTTAAATCTTTAGATGAAGGTCAAAAAGTTACTTTTGACACTGAACAAGGTCAACGTGGACCTCAGGCTACTAACGTAAACAAAGCATAATTATTAAAGGACTCTATTTTAGAGTCCTTTTTTTATTGCTAATAAGTATGCTTGGGTAACATCAAACCCCGCTTATCAGCTAGTTCAATTCTTCTGATTTCTAAACCTACCATTAAAAATACGAGAGATTTCGCGAGTAATGCCGCTACACCCCAAAAGTTTAAGAAATTCAATTTGCTAAATGCGACTATCCGCAAGGATGTTTATTTATCGTAAATGACATACTATACTCACTGGACAGATTGTATTCAAAAGGAGTTAAATATTTTATGAAGTACAGGAAATCGCAAATGAAACAGTTGGTCAAAGACAATAAAGAATTGCAAATGCGCTTAAAAGAGTTAATGGAAGAACACGACCTTGAGAAAACCTATGCCCTTAAGGCTTTGTACCATTCGGAAGTTACTTCAGGAGGAAAGTATCAGTTAGCATACCAAGCGCTTGACTTACCCAAAGGATAAGTGCTATTTTTCAAAGATTTAATGTCTAGTACGTTTTTACAAGATACGCATCTTCCCCAAGGTAATCAACGCTTATAACCTTTTCGCCGTTATACGTATCGTTTTTTTAAATTACAAAAGAAACGGCATCCTCTTCAAAATATTCCTTTAAAAGAGAAAAGGGGTTGATTAACGGACCAATAAGTACTCCAGCAAGAAAAATAATGAGAAAGATAAGTGAACGTTTCATACTCACAACCTCCTATGGATATGTGGTATCCGGATCAGGGTGTTTTCCATTCAGTGTTTTCACCCAATAGAGCGGCGGATCCATTCCAGGTAGAAAAATATGTACATACTGAATCGTCAACGCTTCAACAGCAACTTCGGGTTCTGTTTGAAAACGAACTTGAAACTCCTCCTGTAAATCAAAAGCGAAATAATAATGGAATTGGTCATGTTTAAAATTAGGGTTTTTCGCAAGCACAGACCGGACCCCTCCAGAAACCCCGTCCCAAAAGGTTGCATTATTGAAAAATGCGACTTTCACTCGTGATTGTACTGCAGGACCCATACCATCAGTCACGATATCAATTTTTTCAGGTGAAGAAATCGCAATCACATTAACTCCAAGTGGATTCCGTTCTAATGGCCGCTTCTAATTCCCCTCCAATACATATCCTCGCTCATCTTTCTCGAGTGATAATTGCAAAGCATTTGGAGTAGTTTGGTAGAACAGGAGAAAGATACCGACTGCTCCAGCACATAAAAAGATTGCAGGTATCGAAAGGATGATCCAACCTTTTTTACGAGTAGTCGCTCGCTTTATAAAAAATACTCCCGCGAAAGTCGGAAGTACGATTACAGTGAAAAAAAGTAAGAATACGATTGAAGACAGTCCCAAGTTTGCTTTCCCCCTTGCAAAAAACGATAAATCCATCATACTAATTAATACCAATCTTGTTAAGGGAATTTTCTGAAAAGGTATATTAATTGTCTTTATGGAACTTAGTTATAAGCCTATCGAATTTAAGGAGAGTATCAGCTATGAACAAGTGGGCATATGTATTCATTGTATTAGGCGCAGCTTTATGGGGACTTATTGCCATTTTTGTTGAAGGATTATATGAATATGGGTTTACTCCGTTACAAGTTGTTTCGATCCGGGTCCTGACGTCAGCAATTCTGCTTGTAATCGTTGTTCTCGTTAAAAATCCAGCTCTCATGCGGATCGATTGGCGAGATAGCTTTTACTTTGTCGGAACGGGCATCTTCAGTATTGTTTTCTTTAACTGGTGTCTATTTACGGCGATTCAAGAAACATCGATTGCCGTTGCTGCGATCCTGTTGTACACGGCACCGGCCATTGTAACATTGCTTTCCCGCTTGCTTTTTAAAGAGTGGCTTACCATGAGAAAAATGGGCGCTCTCTTTTTGACACTAGTTGGATGTGTATTTGTTATCGGAGTCATCCCGGGTGGTACGAGTTCGGTTTCAGCATACGGTGTGATCGTTGGACTTTGTTCCGGGTTAGGCTATGCTCTCTACAGCATTTTTGGAAAATATGCACTCGAAAAATACTCATCGATGACAGTGACACTTTACACGTTCATTTTTGCAACGGTTGCCATTGCTCCGTTCAGTGGATTGTGGAACCAATTGGATACGCTTCTTAAAACAGAAGTTATATTAAATACAGTCGGAATCGGTTTCTTTTCTACCGTTCTCGCTTATCTTTTATATACAATTGGATTGCAGTATGTCGAGTCAAGCAGGGCATCGATCACGGCTACCATCGAACCCGTCGTTGCCACCCTGATCGGCGTCTTCATGTTTCGAGAACCGTTAAGCGGTTGGCAGCTTACAGGAATTATTCTCGTACTGAGCGCGGTGATGATCGTACAGGAAAAGCGGAAAGAAGCCGTTCAACATTCTATAACATATGAGGTGAAATAGTAATGGCGAATCGTAAAGTTGCACTTGTAACAGGGGCGAGCCGTGAGAAAGGAATCGGAGCGGGGGTGTGCAGAAGGCTTGCGCAATCAGGAGTAGATGTCTTTTTTATCTACTGGACGAATTATGACCAGCTAATGGAATGGGGGGTTCAAGAGGATGAACCCGAGCGTCTAGCCGATGAAATAACGTCAATGGGAGTACGTTGTGAACATGCCCAATGGGATTTATCGGATGCTTTACGCTTACCGGCGTTGATTGAACGAGTTACCGAAAGTCTTGGCTATCCGGATATGCTCATCAACAATGCCTGTTATTCGGTCGATGATGATGTCGAATCGATCACTGCCGAAAGCCTCGATGCACATTATCAAATCAATGTTCGAGCAACGACACTTTTAACGGTCGCGTTTGCAAGGGGATTTTCGAAAGGGTCTGGAGGACGGGTGGTCAGTCTTACATCAGGACAATCGCAAGACCCGATGAGTGATGAGATTTCCTATGCAGTAACGAAAGGAACCGTCGAGACATTAACGAAAACGTTAGCACCCCCACTTGCGAAAAAAGGGATTACGATCAATGCCGTGAATCCGGGACCTAACGATACGGGGTGGATGACGGATGATCTGAAGGAAGCGCTCTTGCCAAGATTTCCGATGGGGAGAATTGGAAAACCGGATGACGTCGCAAAACTGATCCAATTCCTGTCGAGTGAAGAGGCAGAATGGGTGACAGGACAGATCATCCATTCAGAAGGCGGATTTTTACGATCCTAATAGTTTTAAAAGCCCATATAAAAGCGTAATCGTAACCATCGAAAGCACCGTTGAAACAGACGAACCAATAGAAGCAAAATACGGATCACCACCATATTTACGAGCATATAAAGCGATGGTTGGAGCGGACGGGGTGGCGGCGACGAGTACGACAACGATCAATAGTGATTCTTTTATGGGGATGGCTATTAGAGGAACTAGGCAAAGGGGAATGAATAACAATCTCGTAAATATAGACAGCCAGAGGTATTTGCTATGTAAAAAGGCCGATACCTCTGATGCACTCAAGTTTGCCAAAAGGATTCCGATAATTAGCATAGATAAAGGGATAGTCGGGAGTCCGACGGTTTCGAATAAATTATGAAAGGATTTAGGCCATTGGAATGGGAGCATAAATACAACAAAGCCGACGATGGTTGAAATAACACCAGGGTTGAAAGCTAACCACTTCCAGGAAAAGGATGCATTGGTTCGTCCCACAACGTAAATTCCATAAGTCCAAATCAATAGTATATACAAGAAGTTGAATACGGCGGTATATAGGATTCCAGTATTGCCGAGTAAAATATAGATGATGGCATACCCGATAAAGCCCTGATTTCCAAACACAATCAACCCTTCATACACACCCTTTTGCTTTTCAGGAAGGTCAGCTCGTTTTCGTAAAAACATTCCTATTCCACAAGCAAGGATGATTGCGATGCACGATAACCCGATTAACCAGGAAAAGTCATGTAGGTAAGCGGGGTCATATGGAAAATCCATCGAATATAAAATGAGTGCGGGCAACGTGATGTAAAGGACGAGCTGTGTCAATACATAATCAGATGCTTCTGGAAGGATCTGATACTTTCGGGCAATGTAGCCAATAAATGCAATGCCATATAGCATAATCATTTCTTGAAATAATAGAGTTGCAGCGCCCATAAAAATCCCTCCTTTTGCAGGGTATGAGAGAGTTCAAACATAGGTGCACTTCTTGGGAAAGGGACTGAATATGATGACAGAAATTTATATGGTCCGTCACGCTCACTCTGTCTATACACAAAATGAGTATGGGCGAGGTTTATCGGAGCAAGGAAAGAAAGCGGCGAAGAATCTGACAGAGATTTTACGAAATGAAAATATTGACTTTATCCTATCAAGTCCATATAGGAGAGCGGTGGAGACGGTTAAAGGCATCGCAACTCACATTGGGAAAACTGTGCAACTAGTAGATGGTTTTAAAGAAAGAACACTTGCTGAAAAGCCAGTCGAAAATTTTAATGACGCTATAGACAAGCTCTGGTCGGAACCTGCATTTTCCTTTCCAGGAGGCGAGTCGAACGAGGTGGCTCAAGCTCGAGGAGTTACCAGCCTGAGAAAAGTGCTGAAGCAGCATGAAGACAAAAGAGTCGTTGTCGGCACACACGGAAACATCATGGTGTTGATGATGAACTATTTCAACCCAAACTTTGATCGTACATTTTGGAACCAATTAGAGATGCCAGACGTATATAAATTAACCTTTGTAAAAGAAAATCTTATAGATGTACAGCATATAAAACTACACAAGGAGGTTGCCGAATGATTTATCGGAAGAAAACCTATACAATCAAACCTGAAGGACTTGAAACGTTTAATGAATTTTTTCATACATACTTAATACCGAACCAGTGGAAAAACGGTTCTAGCTTAGTAGGTCGCTGGGTTAATGAGGACAAGAATGAGATTACAGCGATTTGGGAGTATAAAAGCTTACAAGAATATGAACAAATTGAAGAAAGAGTTCGGCAAGATTATCTGCACAAGCAGGCTCAAGAGCATAAAGGAAAGCTGAAGGACATCATCCTGAGCAGCAAGCAGGAGTTTATCGAATCAACCGGAGACTATCAGTTCCCGAAACACATTGTTGCTGTTGGGGGACTCATCCAGAATGACCAAGGGGAGACCTTACTTGTAAAAACGAATTGGCGAAACGACACATGGGAGCTTCCAGGTGGGCAGGTGGAGGAAGGTGAACCGCTTGCAGAAGCATTGACACGGGAAATTTTAGAGGAGACTGGTGTAGAAATTGAGCTATCTGGTGTTTCCGGAGTCTATCAGAATGTATCTAGGGGAATTGTCAGTGTCGTTTTTAAGGGAAAAGCGTTGACTACTGAGATTACTAGACAAGTTGAAGAGATTCAAGCTGCTCGGTTTGTGAAGCTGAATGACGAGAACCTTTCTGACTACATTACACGTCCTCACATGCGTTCGCGTGCATTGGATGCATTGAATTCAGAAGGGAATATGCCGATGGAAACAACAAGGGTGCGTCCATATGAGCTTGTGCATCGGTTCAACTAATAGAGGTTGTTCAAAGAAGTCCGGTAAAAATAGCTGTCGAATTTCTTCGTTCCTTGAAAAAGAAGTTCACTTTTCCTTCGTGCGAGGTACCGCTTCCGTAGACTACTCTTGTACTCGGTCTCTCCGGTCCTCACGTATTACAAGGAAGTATTGTTCATCGATGTACATCATTGTGCACCTGCATCTAACTAGTGGATGCTATCGATGAAAGCTTCCTCGGTGCAAGGCAGCAAAGATGCCTTCAAGTGAGTAGCCTTCCTCGAGACTGTCGTGCCTCGAACTTCTCGGCTCTTTTTATCCTCCTTTTTGAACATCAATTAAGAAGGTTTTTTAGGGGGGAGTTAAATGGATAACACAAATACAGCAAAACGGCAAAGCTTTGGATGGCTTTTAGCAATAGGAGCTTTTTTCGCAACAAAATTAAAATGGGCGATTGCAATTTTGAAACTCGCCAAATTTTCGACATTGATTTCCTTGTTCATATCACTCTGGGCTTATGCCGTTTTCTTCGGGTGGAAGTTCGCTGTTGCTTTGATCTATTTGCTTTTTGTCCATGAGATGGGGCATTTGATTTGTGCGAGAAGAAAAGGGATCAAAACAACCCCTGCAGTTTTCATACCGTTCATGGGGGCTGTCATCGGTCTGAAGGAACAACCGAAAACAGCGAAGGATGAATCGTATATCGCATATGGCGGACCTCTCGCTGGGGTCGTATCGATCATTCCTGCGTTGATTTTATATAGCATCACCCAATATGAATTATGGGCACTCGTCATTTTACTCGGTGCAATGCTGAACCTGTTCAACCTGATTCCAGTCTCACCGCTTGATGGAGGAAGAATCCTGGCAGTGGTCTCAACAAAAATCTGGTTTTTCGGTTTACTTTTCATGGGAGTCTATTTGTTCTTCAATTTTCATCCGATGATTGTTTTGATCATGATTTTCGGATTACAGATGCTTAGCAGCCTCCATAAGGAGCGGACACAATTAAAGGTTGATCGCTATGACTTGGACCGTACATTCGATCTAATTGAAAAAATCAAGGTATTACAGCAGAAATGGGAACATAGCGATCCTATCTCCTTTTCTTGGTTTATCGAGTCCGAGTTCGAAAAAAGCAAGTCAAAAATGGTTGAGATCGATCATACAAAGGTTCCATGGTATTCACCAGGTAGACGTTTAAAGCGGGGAGGGTGGAAGGTTGATAAGGCGAATAATCATACGTATTATATGCTACTTAAAACCCCTCGCATCGAAGAAGATGAAGAACAGATAATTACATGTTTCAGTGAAGTAAAAGCAGCGCAGTATAAACATATCGAAAAGTTGCAAAAGGGTGTCGAGGAGAAAGAGCGCTATTATCAAGCGACGCCTAAAGAAAAAGCGATCGCACTCATCGCATATCTTCTGCTCGGTGCAGTATTGACCGGTCTATGGTGGTACGGGGAACTGTCATTGACAGGGCTGCAGACATTTTAAGTCCAATAGGTGAACGGGGATTATAACAGGTTTATTACGATGGTTTAGAGCGGAAAAAAGGAAAAACGGCTGCCATCAAGCGTTCATACGGACAGCTCGGAGCGAAAATTAGGCGAAACCATCGCTATGAAGCATTCATACGGACAGTTCGGAGCGAAAAGTAGGCAGAACCATCACTATGAAGCGTTCATATGGACAGCTTAGAACGAAAAATAGAAAAACAGTTGCTAAAATAGAGAGGAAACAGATGAACATACTAACCAATCAACCTACTACTGAATTCGAATTGATAAATAATGCACTTTCATTATTAGGATTGCCGACATTGAAAAATGAGTCGGAGTTTCAAAGGCTAGGAGAGGGTGCATGGCATCATGCTTATCTAGTGAAAATAGAAAGTGAGCCGGTGGTCATCCGTCTTCCGAAAAAGGTTGCCTACGATAAAGAGGTTCAATTCGATGCACACGCTTTACACGCTGAATATGCAGGAACCCAATCTTATTATAAGCATGCGAATCAAGCTAAAAAGGGGATTTGTCCTCAGTTTTTTAATTACCATGTAAGTGAAGAATTAACGTTTACCATTGAATCCTATGTAGGTTCATCACTTGAACTAGGCTTACAAACGAACGTAGCATCTTATCGATATGGTGTTGAGCTTGGAGAATTTTTTCTCGCTAAAGAACAGATTCCTTCGCCGGTTGAGGGGTTAGGCTATCTGACATGGAATTGTGGGAAATTGATCGGGCAGTTTGATTCGGACCTCCAATCATTTATCGCCCAAGAAACGGAGGAATACGAGCAAGAGCTGGAAGAACTTCTTGCCTCCGAATTACAATTTGACAAAAAACGTGTAATGCAAATCGGAAAAGAGCTAATCCCACATCGAGCAATTACAGGAGAGAAGCCTGTATTCACAAACCAGGATACGTCGCCAGAAAACTTGATTTTTAGAGAGGATGGAGTAAATTTGATTGACCCCTATCCGCTCATCTACACTGGGGTTTCTCTCGCAGCGAACCATGTCCACAATTACAAAGTGCTTTTCCCTACCTTTTATAACGTGCCAAGGTATAAAAAGCATGAGTTTCATCTATTCGAGGAAAACCTGCTGGCGATTGCAAATGGTTTCATCGGTGGTTATACACAAGGCTCAATTGATAATAAACAATCGTTGAGTGTAGAAGTCTTTCTTAAACTCCTTACGATGACGCATGGGCACTATCAGTTGTTTCAAAAAGACATTCTCGATGGTGAGGAATTAATACGATATGGTACGAAGGCTCAAATCAAAGAGCGACTAACCGTATTCTTAAAAATGCTCGAAAATTATGCTATATAGTCGAAACGAAAACAGGGGGACTCTTAATCTCAGAGTTCCCCTTTTTCGTCTTCAATCGAAAGAAACTTTTTGATCCATTCGGTTGAGTCAGTTCTGTCATAGCTTCGGTAAAGCATTTTTGACAGATTGAGCGGACCACCAAAGAAAAACTGCTCGTAAAGCGTCTGTCTAGAGCCGAATGCGCTCATCGTCAAATCCCATGCGAGCCGAAAAATCTTCACACGATCAAAAGCACCCGCATTCGCTGCCTGCAAATACTGATCCAAATCTTCTCTAATAGGGGAGTTGAAATCGTTCTCCCCAGGAATCGAGACAAGCCCGCTCGCTCCAAGTAATTGGATGATTTCCGTAAACCTCGGATAGATTTTCGCATAATAGCGAATCGCTGAAAATAAAGGTTCAGAAGCTGGAGTCATTAGTCCCCATACGTCAATCTTCGCCTGCATTTCAGCTGATAAAACAAACGCCTTCATTGCCTCAAGTGCAACGATGATATCCGCAACCTTTTCCTGAACATGATCGTATTCCCCTACGTTGATCGTATCGACCATCAATTGAATGATACCAAGGAAAAATTCAGTTTTTATAATGCAACGGTTAGCAACCTGATGGATGGTTTGCGGGTAAAAGCTCGTTTTCGAATAGAGTTCATTTGTCACTTTCATATTTTCATAAAAGAACACTCGATCCCATGGAACTAACACATTATCAAATACGACAATCGAATCAATCTCATCAAAACGGGAGCCTAATGGATGATCATACTGCGATTTACCATAATCAAAAGATTCACGTGCGATGAAACGTAATCCTTCAGTGTTCGTAGGAATCGAAAACCCATTGGCCATCGATGAATCTGCAATACCTCCCTGTGGGAAAACGATCAGCTCATCAGTTAAGCCGCCTTGTGTTGCAAGAAGGCGTGCACCGTGGATAATCAACCCGTCTGTCGTCTTTTCTTTTATATGTGCTGCAATTTGATCGGAAGAAAGATCGAAATGGTAACGACCTCGGTTCACTTGCGGATGAATGAACGTATGTGTAAATGATAAATCGTTTTTGACAGCCGATTGATACAAGTTTCTAAGGTTTTGACTAAAAACGGGATCCTGTTCCGAAAACACGTCTGCGGCCTGTGTAAAGGTCATCAAGATTGTATTGAGATAATCCGGAGATCGACCGAGTAAACCGCCGCTGGTTTTTGCCCATTCTTGGAATGCTAATCTACGTCGCTCAAGATCCTCCTTCGTTTTTGGAGGTAAAAAACTCATTCCGGTACGTTCGCCAGATTCATTTTGAAATGTCATCCTATTCAGTTTGTTTTCACACAGTTGTAAATCGTAAAGATTCGCTTTGCTCTGCATGATGCCCTTCAAGGAAGGATGCTCGGAAAACTTTCCTTTAACCCGCTCACCGTCGATCCAGAGTTCAGGCTGTAGGCTATTAATCCGATCGATATATTGTTGGCCTGATATAAGTCCCATACATTTAACTCCTTTGCCAATCATATTTACACGATATGCACAAAAGCGGAGATAGGTACGAACGAATACGGCATAATGGGACGCTATAATAGATAAAAGCCATTCTTTATGATTTCCAATATAACATCCTTGTTAACTCATCTATCTAATTGTCGTTCTAGATTTTTTTTCACCTCAGGCCATTCGGATTCAAGAATACTGAAGTAGACTGTGTCCCGTACGAAACCAGTGTATGTAACTCGACTTTTTCGCAAAACTCCTTCGCGAATCGCTCCTATCCGCTCAATCGCATTTTGCGACCTGATGTTCCTGCCGTCTGTTTTTAGCTGAACACGGATTGTTTTCAAAGATTCAAAGCAATGCATTAGCAGTAAGTACTTACATTCCGTGTTTACCGGTGTTCGCCAAACATCTGGTGATAGCCAGGTCCAACCGATTTCAAGGTTTCGGCTAACTTCAGAAGTATCAAGAAACCGTGTACTGCCCACCAGTTTACCAAGCTTGTTGTCATGAATCACAAATGGAAAATCGTTTCCTTTTTGTCTACCTTCAAGTGCTTGGTCAATAAGCAGTTCCATATCGGACTTGGACGTAATATTCATTGGCATATAAGACCAGATTTCTTCGTGCCCGCTTGCATTGTACAGCTCATCGAGATCTTCTTTTTCCATCGGGCGAATCGTTACATGCTCACCCTTTAGCGTTACAGGTTCAACCCACATGATCATCATCCTCTCTTTATTTCATTTTACTCACAGCAGGATGATTTTTGTTAAAAAGTTTGGTGTAAATTAAAAAAGGAAAGCTTCACGGGAATGTAAACTGTACCCTGTAGAGTAGACACATTAAAAAAAGGTCTACTCTGCAGGGTCTTTTTGTGTACAATTAGAGTGAAAAATGGGATGGGAGAACACACATGAGTAAAAAATGCTTCACAAAAAAAGAGATCGAACTATTATCAAAAAATCCTTATGTTAAGTCCGTTACTTCAAAAGCCATCACCTATACTGATGAATTCAAGCAGCTGTTTATTGTTCAAAAGGAACGTGGGAAATTCTCTAGAGAGATTTTTGAAGAGTACGGGTTTGATACAGAGATTATTGGAACTAGACGTATTAAATGTTCTGCTGAAAGGTGGGGGAAAGCCTATCGTAAAAATGGAGCACTGGGACTTCAGGATGCAAGAAGAGGACAATCAGGAAGACCAAGGAAAAGAGAACTTTCCAATGAAGAAAAATATGCAAGGTTAGAGGCGGAAAATAATTTATTGAAAGCAGAGAACGAATTGCTAAAAAAGATAAAGTTCGCCGAAAGGGGGCTAAAGAAAAAGAACTGATCTTATCAGCTGATCAGAAGTTCGTCCTCATTCGATACATCATTGAGAAATATAAGTTAAAAAACATGATCACTTACCTTTGTAAATCTGCAGGCGTATCTCGTCAAGGCTACTATAACTATTTTTCAGCGAAACAAGTAAAGCGAAGAAGGGAAAAAGAGAAAAAGGATGAAGTTGTCCGGGATGTTATTCTCAAAGCCTTTCACTTTAAGAACCGTAAAAAAGGAGCCCGCCAAATTAAAATGATACTGGCAGGTCAATTTAATATTGTCTATAACCTTAAAAGAATCGGGAGAGTCATGAACAAGTATGGCATTGTATGTCCTATCCGGAGAGCGAATCCTTACAAGCGTATTATGAAAGCCACCCAGGAGCACAAAGTCGTTTCGAACCAGCTTAACAGAGAGTTCAAACAGGAAGTACCTTATAAGGTGCTGCTTACAGACATCACATATCTCTACTTCGGGAAAGGGGAAAGGGCTTATTTATCAACCATTATAGATGCCTCTACCAATGAAGTATTGGCCCATAATGTTTCGGATCGAATTACGCTCGACATCGCTATGGACACGCTTAAGAAGTTAAAGAAGAATAGGAAGGTTAAACTGGCTAAAGGAGCCTACATCCATTCTGATCAAGGGAGTCATTATACCAGCCCTGTATATCAAAAGTTGGTGAAGAAACATCGACTGGGCCAGTCCATGTCCAGAAGGGGGAATTGTTGGGACAACGCCCCACAGGAATCCTTTTTTGGTCATTTCAAAGATTTAGCTGAAATAAAATCCTGTAAAACACTGAAAGATCTTAAACGGGAAGTAAAAACTGCCATTAAATACTACAACTCCTATAGATACCAATGGAATATGAAAAAGATGACCCCCGTTCAATACAGAGATCATCTTCTTAACGCAGCCTAGCCTTTTTTAAAATTGTCCTTTACAAGGGGTACAGATTAATGTGAGGCCCACCCTTTATAGTAATGCTCCTAGTGGATATCCCGCTTTTTAAAGCGGCCACCACGGACTTCTGCAATATCAGCAACGGCAAGGAAAGCGGAAGGATCATTTTCAGTAACAATTTCCTTGAGTTTTGCTTCTTCCAGTCTATTTATGACACAAAAGATTACTTTTTTATCATCTCCGGAATAGGCACCTTCCCCTTTTAGAAAGGTTACTCCTCGTCCAAGACGATTCATAATTGAATCACCGATCAGATCGTAATTCTCACTAATGATCCAAACTGATTTCGATTCATCCAAACCGGTAATGGTTATATCAATGGTTTTATAGGCAACGAAATAAGCAATTAACGAATACATTGCACGGTCCCATGTAAAAACGAAACCAGCACTAGAGAGAATAAATAGATTTAGAAACATAATGACTTCCCCGACAGAAAATGGTGTTTTTTTATTAAAGAGGATCGCTAGTATTTCTGTTCCATCCAGTGAACCACCATACCGAATAACAATCCCGACACCAATCCCGATAAAAATACCTCCAAATACTGTTGCGAGAAGAACGTCCTGGGTAATGGCAGGTACTGGGTGCAAAAATGTGGTAGTAACGGATAGTACAGAAATTCCATAAAGGGTTGAAAGGGCAAAGGTTTTGCCAATTTGTTTATAACCTATAAAGAAGAAAGGAAGGTTTAAAATAAAGATAAAAAGTCCTAGACTCCAACCTGAGATGTAAGAAAGCATGATCGAGATTCCAACAATCCCACCATCAATGACTTTGTTCGGGACAAGAAATATCTCAAGTCCGACACCCATCATGACGGCCCCTATGGTAATTAGAAGAACTCGTAGAGCAATTTTCCCTTTTGTCAATTTTTTATGCTGTATTTGTTTCATATACTTTTCTTGTTGTTCAAGTAAACTCAGTTGAGTCGAATCTGACATCCCATACCTCCAGTTACAAAATGTTACTTTAATTATATCACAGGGAAGCGCTGAAAATGTCCATTATGTTCAGTGGCAACACGATGAAAAGCATCCAAATGAATGCCCTTCATCGTGGTGACTATTGATTGTAAAATCCAGTCTATTCTTTTATTAGGGAATGAATTTCACCTTTCACCTTCATCATTTCCTTTCGTACATCATGATCATCAAGATTTAGTTGCGCTTCGATTTCTTTTGAATTTTTTCCGTCCCTTTTATATTGAATAACCCGACTTAATTCGGTGTTACTTAGCTTTGATAGGACAGTTGCCTTAACTAGAGAATGAAATTTAATACCACTTTCGAGGTATCCGGTCAGTTCTTGTTTGTCAGTTTTACTATAAGCAGCAAGGTAGTCTAATATCTTACCTTTGTTTTTCTTCATCAATTGTTTATGTGCTTTCCATTTTTGCTTTTGTTTTTCAAGCTCTCTTTTATCAACCTTGAAATGTTCTGCAGTTTTGTCCCATGAACCTGCTTGTTTATAGTAGGAAAGGATTTTTTCTGGAGAATGATTTGTTAACTTTGAAAATTGTAAGGCACGAAATATATCATGCTTGGAATAGCTTTTTTTAAGCAACGATCGGAACTCGTCGTGGTAAAATTTGTGATGTTCATCCTTTTCTTGAACCTTGTTACTATGGCCGGTTTCATGAGCGTCGACCAGGTCTGGATAGGTAATGCCCGTCAATAATGCAATAAGCATAACGAATATAAGCTTCTTCAAACGAATCACTCCTTGTGAAAATGTTTACTAAATCGTAGTTTGACCAGAGGGGTAGATAATTATTGAAAAATTGATGGAAAAAATTTCTTTACAGAAAAACTAATGTCCTTTAAAAAGGTGATTCGTGATGTTTAACTGTAGTCCCCGTCTATAGATGGATTTTTATGTGAGCGGAAAATAACCATTGAATAATTTAATACTTAAGTAGTATAGTGGACTATATAATAAGTATTAGACGGGGTGTTACATATGAATATAGGTAGAATGCATGTACTCATGAATATGTGGAGAGGTCTATACAAAGTGCTTGAGGGCGATTTAAAGGAAAGTGCCGAACAGCTTGGTTTAACGGTTTCAGAACAGCATCTTGTTTGGATCATCTTCCATGAAAAGGAACTAACTGTTACCGCCCTGAGTGAATTGAGCTTACTAAATATTTCTACAGTGACTCAGGTCTTGAAGAGGCTGCAAAATAAAGGTTTCATCGTATTAAATAAATACCCTCAAGATCGACGGGTTTCGTATATTGCACTAACTGAAAATGGAGCACTTGTGGCTGATAAAATCTTGAAGCAACAGGATGATTACCGAGTATTAGGTTATTTTGATAAGGCTGAAGAGGACCTGTTACTGAAAATGACCAAACTTCAATCTGAAATGAATCGATACTATCATGGGGACCGCTTCGTTAATTGGGTCGAAAAAACAAAACGCTCAATTGATTCGTCAAGAATGTAAGCATTTTGAAACGATATAGCGAAAAAAATGACCATCTAATCTTCTAGACGGTCATTTTTTTGTTATAGTTCTATTACTCTTACCATCACTGATACGGATATCAATAGATTTAAAACCACCTATCGTCAGAATAATCTAATAATCAATCAGACAATGTGTTAATGTAATAGATAGACTGAGGAGAGGGAGAGGCAGATGCCCGAAACAGATTTTTATGTTAAAAATGAAATTTTAGAAGCAATTATAGATAATGCATTCGAATGGGTTGTGGTTGTGGACACTGAGGGTATCGTACGTTTTATGAACAAAACGTATTGCGAATTCCTTGAAGTGGATGCAAGAGAAGTGATTGGAAAACATGTCACAGAGGTCATTGAAAATACGAGAATGCATGTTGTCGTAAAAACCGGAAAAGAAGAAATCGCAGACTTACAGTTCATTAAAGGAAATTACATGATTGCAAATAGGATTCCAATCTTTCATGAGGATAAAGTGGCAGCTGCTCTTGGGACAGTCATTTTCCGTGATACTGAGCAGTGGAAAAAGATGAACAGCCATGTTAAGAGTCTATTTTCGGAACTAGAATTTTACCGTAAAGAATGGACGGCGATTAACGGAGCCAAATATTCGCTGAATGATATTATCGGGAGCTCAGACGCACTTCAGGATTTGAAACAACGCGTCAAAAAGATTTCAAGTGGCGATATTTCCATCCTGATTCGCGGGGAAAGCGGAACAGGGAAAGAGCTATTTGCTCATGGTATCCACCAGCTTAGTGAGCGTAGTAGTGGACCCTTTGTCAAAGTGAATTGTGCAGCCATCCCTGATAATCTGCTTGAGTCAGAGTTATTCGGTTATGTGGAGGGTGCATTTACAGGTGCAAAAAAGGGTGGAAAAGTCGGTAAATTACAACTCGCGAATGAGGGTACGCTCTTCTTAGATGAAATTGGAGATATGCCGCAACACATGCAGGCGAAACTGTTACGAGTCCTACAGGAAAGAGAGATTGAGCCGATTGGATCGAACCGGCAAGAAATGGTGGATGTACGTATCATAGCTGCAACAAATCGTCCACTTGAAAAAATGGTACAAGAAAAGCTGTTTCGTGAAGATCTTTTTTACCGTATTAATGGGTTCCAGCTCATCATTCCTCCATTACGCGAGCGAAAAGAGGATATAGCTACATTAACTGAGTATTTCTTGAAGAAAGTTACCCAGAGAACTGGTAAACGAGTGAATCACATTGATCAAGAAGCGATTGATATTTTGTATCACCACAATTGGCCTGGGAACATAAGGGAATTGGAAAATGTCATCGAAGCAGCGGTACACCTCACATATGAGGAAATCATCGGAATAGATTCATTACCTGATTATTTAACAGAGAAGGAATTATTAAGAGTAGGAAAGCAATCATTGAAAAAACTACTTGAACAAACAGAGCGGAAAGCGATCATAGAGGCACTTGAGCAAAATCGGGGAAATAAGTTAGAGGCAGCAAAAACATTAGGGATTGGAAAATCAAGTTTATATGAAAAATTACACAAATTTAAAATTGAAGAGTGAGCTGTCCATTCCAGAACTCCGGAAAACCTTCCGTGATTCTGGAATTTTTGAATTTGTAAAAGATAAGAGTATTTTTAATGATTATTATTCCGATTTTTCGGAATAATCGAAATGGTTGACCGATGAAAATCATTGGTATTAACAGACAAACAGTCTTGGCATGAAACTTGCAACTAGTAAATAATGGGCGGAAATATGGATAAATCCGGTTCTTTATTACGGCATTTTTCAGTTCGAGATGTCGATTGATCTGTATTTACATCGGATTATTTGTAAGCGGTTCCATGGATTTCGTCCAAAAAAGGTTTCTTGAAAGGGGAAGGCGTATGTTAAGTATGATTGGTCTGATTGGGGGTCTAGCATTACTTATCATCCTAACTATGCGTGGGATGAATTTGCTTGTTGTTGCTCCGCTATGTGCTTTATTCGTCGCGGTATTAAGTGGAATGCCGTTATTTCCACAGCTGGCAGGCGAAGGAGAAGTAAACCTCATCGGGAATTACATGGCTGGGTTTTCAGGATTCGTCGCTGCCTGGTTTTTAATGTTCTTACTCGGTGCTATTTTCGGTAAGGTAATGGAAGACAGTGGAGCAGCCGATAGTGTTTCCAAATGGGTTGTGACAAAGCTAGGCATGAAAAAAGCAGTCCTTGCCATTGTAGTCGCCTGTGCGATTCTAACCTATGGTGGCGTCAGCCTATTCGTTGTCGCATTTTCAGTCTATCCTATGGCGTTAAGCTTATTCAAGCAAGCAGATTTACCACGGCGGTTTATACCTGCTGCACTTGCATTTGGTTCCGTTACATTCACAATGACTTCAGCCGGTTCACCAGAAATTCAGAACTGGATCCCAATTGAATTTTTAGGGACTTCACCATATGCAGGTTGGGAAGTCAGCTTAATTGTAGCAGTTTTCATGGCTGTATTCGGTTATTGGTGGTTAAAAAAAATGATTACGAAAGCTGCATCTACAGGGGAGCGATTCGAAGCACGTGAGGATGATCCCAAAGTACTTGAAAAAGAACTGCCAAATCCAATTGCTGGTTTAATACCTCTTGTAGTTGTCCTGATAATCTCTTTTATTTTCCATGATTCATTGGAGCAATCAGCCCTTATCGTTGCATTACTAGGTGGTGTTATTGCTACGTATTTATTGAATCGGAAGTTTTTTACCGATTTCTGGGCAGCAGTATCTGGAGGAACACTCGGAGCATTGATTGCAATCGGGAATACAGCTGCTGTTGTTGGGTTCGGTGGTGTTGCGAAAGCAGTACCAGCATTCGATACAGCCGTTAACGCTATGACAAACATACCAGGTAGTCCGTTGATTGGTGGTGCTATTGCAGTCAGTGTGATAGCTGGTATGACCGGTTCAGCATCGGGAGGTCAGGCCATTGCGTTACCGATTTTAGCTCCTCACTATATGGATTTAGGAGTGAATCCAGATGCATTGCATCGAACGGTAGCTATATCTTCAGGTGCACTTGATTCCTTGCCGCACAATGGGTATGTAGTAACAACCGTTCGCGCAATCTGTGGAGAGACACATAAGGCTGCATATGGTGCGGTTGGTGCATTGACTGTAATCGTTCCATTGCTCGGACTCGCTCTAGCAATCATCCTTTTCTCATTTGGTTTAGGAATTTAGTACTTAGTTTAGGAGGAAAGAATTGTGGTCCAAGATAAAGTTGTTTATATCACCGGTGCAGCGAGTGGAATTGGAAATGAAATTGCACAAGCATTTGCTAAAAATGGTGCAAAAATCGTTTTGATTGATCTGAATGAAGAAGGTGTTTTAGAAGCTTCAAGGATTTTGGAAAATGAAGGACACGAAGTACTTGGTATTCAATGCGATGTTACATCTGAAATAGAGCTCAAGAAGACAATTGAACAAACGATAGAGCACTTTGGTCGGTTGGATGTGTTAATCAATAATGCGGGACTTCAACATGTGGCCGCTATTGAAGAGTTCCCTACCGAAAAGTTTGAATTGATGATGCAGGTCATGCTGGTTGCACCTTTTATCGCAACCAAACACGTCATGCCGATTATGAAAAAGCAGAAGTTTGGACGGATTTTAAACATGTCTTCGATTAATGGAATTGTCGGCTTCGCTGGAAAAGCAGCTTATAATAGCGCAAAACATGGGGTGATAGGTCTTACTAAAGTTACTGCATTAGAAGGTGCAAAAAACGGAATTACGGCAAACGCGATTTGTCCAGGTTACGTTGATACTCCGCTTGTTCAAAACCAGCTGGAGGACCTTGCGAAAAACCGAGGTATTCCTAAGGAAAAAGTAATGGAAGAAGTGATCTATCCATTAGTTCCGCAAAAGCGGTTATTGTCTGTCGAAGAAATTGCAGATTATACGATGTTCTTAGCGAGTGATAAAGCGAAGGGTGTCACTGGTCAAGCAGTTGTGATCGATGGTGGCTACACAACTCAATAGATGATGTTGATAGGACTCTCCTGAATTGGAGGGTCTTTATTGTTTAGGAAGATTTTATGATACGATAAATAATAGAAAAGAGGGGCATGGGGGTACTAAAATGCAATTAAGCTTCTTATGGCGAAAATTCTTATCAGCGCTCGCGACGAGTATTATGACGACAGCCTTTTTTGTCATTGCCGGAATTATAGGCGACGGCTACGAAGCCATTTCATGGGGACTCATTTACTTTGTATTTGTGACGATTGCCATTGTAATTTATGGATTACCAGTGTCAATCGTAGCGGATATCGTTATACCCAATACAGCTCGTTTCAGCTGGTTCTATTCCATCTTGATCCATGTCGGCTTTGTCATCATTCCGCTGGGCATCATGAATCTCATTGTGCCTCGTGCCGAGGTTCTCAATTATCTAGCACTTATTACTCCGATTGCATTTTTGTTTGCACTCATTGATACGATTTTAAAAAGACGAAACGAAAGCTGGCGATTTGAACGAAAGATAAAGTCGATTTTCGGATATGGTGCTGGTGCAACATTGCTTATCATTGGTTGTCTTGTTTGGTTTTTTCAAGGCACAATCGATCAACAACCACCGTTAACCCACTACTACATACCAGAAGGCCATAAAGGGTGGGTTTACATTTTTTACGGTGACCCCGAACATACGCCACTCGAAGCTACTGAGGACAAACGTATCATCCGTGTCAATGAGAAAGGTGTAGCAAAAACATCGAGCTTATTAAATGGTGGATCACTCAAGGATAAAAAGTATTTTTACATAATGGAGAAAGGTTTGAAGGAAAAGATTCCAGCAGATCAGGTCCATTTCGTTGGTGTCTCAGATTACTCGTATACTGGTGCGGAAGTATCGGTTTACTACGACATAGAGAAGATTTTTATAGGGACAGACACAGAATTCCTGAACCGGATTCAACCAAACGTGGTTCCATTAATTGAATTACCTGACCCAGATCGAGACCCCCGTAAAATCTATATTCCAAATGGGTATACAGGGTGGGTGAAGGTTCGGACAGGTGATAAAGCGGGTATCATCGCAGGCACCTCGGTTCAAATTGACCAAGATGGGAACGGTACAGTGCCTTTTCATGATATCAGCTTTAGTTCCCACTACGATCATTTCTTTTATAAAAGCAGTAAAGAGTTGACTAGGATTCCTGAAGAAAAACTTTCAGAAATTTATTACTATCCTGAGCTAATCGTATTTTACGTCGGTCCAAAAGAAGATTTTCAACAGCATGAGCCTTTTGACTATGCTGAATATCTTCAAAACTCGTAAAAAGTTACACACGCATGATGCACGATTAATGAACAGAATGAGAGGATCCAGATGAAAAAGTTTATAATGATTTTTGCGATATCTTTAACAACGATCTTATTCACTCTTTTCGGACTTTACCAGTTGATGAATGCAAGGAGCTTCCAAGTGTTTGGAGGGCTGGTTGAGCAGGTTAACACAGAGGAAAAGGTAGTTGCATTGACCTTCGATGATGGTCCAACAGAAAAGACAGATGATATTTTAAAAATTCTTGCTGACACGAAAGTGAAGGCGACCTTCTTTTTAAACGGAAATATGATTAAAAAAAATCCTGAGGCAGCAAAATCGATTGTGCAAGCGGGACATGAGCTAGGTAACCACACATACTCCCACCAACGGATGATCTTCAAATCATACTCTTTTATTGAGAACGAGATAGAGAGGACGGATGAGGCGATCAGGAAAGTAGGATACAAAGGAGACATTCATTTTCGTCCACCGAATGGAAAAAAGCTGTTTCTCTTACCGTTTTATTTAAACAAACACGATAAAAAAACGATTATGTGGAACATTGAACCAGACTCCGACCCGGAAATAGCTGGGAGTTCAGATCGAATCTTCCAGCATGTGAATGAAACCATCGAACCAGGATCAATTATTCTACTTCACGTCATGTATGACAACGAGGAACGAGAATCACTTGAAGCAGTTGAGAAAATCATCCATACATTAAAGGATAAAGGTTATTCGTTTCAAACTGTTAGCGAGTTATTAGAATCTGGAAGCGACTAAATGAATAACTCCCATTTTTAAACAACATGCATAAGAAAAAAGCTGATCCAACTGTCAGATAGGACGTTGAGGTAGGATCAGACTTTTTCAACATTACAGACAAAATAATGGATTTCGCAGTTAATTCTTAGGTTTCGCAGTTAATTTCAGATTTTCGCAGTTAATTCTTGGGTTTCTTTTAGGCCCCCTAAATCATTTAGACACCAAAATCATTCTCCCTTATATTAAAAATAAGCTATTTTAGCTACTTGGGGGAGGTGATTGGTTATGCCGAAGAAAAAAATTGAGGTATTAGAGGAAGTAAAAAAACAATATGTCCGGATGGCCCTCGAGACCAATAAGATGAGTTCCACGGCAAAGGGTGCGGGGATTTCCACAGAGACCCTCCGAAAGTGGATGAGGACCTATGAAGATGAGGTTCGAGATGAAATGGAAGTTGAAGGAACAGAGGCCTTAACCCCACAAACATCCAGAAAAGAATTAGAAAAGAAATATGATCATGCCATGAAGCTACTAGGCGAAAAAGAATTAGAAGTAGCGATGTTGAGGGAACTTCTTAAAAAAAACAAATCCCAATACTAGTGCAGCTTGAAGAAATCAAAATGTGGGTGCAAGAAGGGTTTTCTGTGATCAAAGCGACAGAGGCTTTCAACTTCACCAGGTCACTCTATTATTATTACGAGGCCAAGGGGGCAAAGAGGACGTGAAAAAAAGAGGGCGGCCGATTCCGGGCTACTCGGTATCCAATCAAGGGGAAAAGATTCCGGATGCGCAAATCGCAGAATATCTGATGGAACTTTATTGGGACGAGTGGTTGGGAGCTATGGGCTACAAAAAATGGACCCTATATCTAAAAGACCACCACTCCCTGATCATTAGTAAGCATAAAGTGTACCGGATGTGTAAAGGGCTAGGAATTCTAAAAAAACCGAACACAAAAAAAGCAAAACACCCAAGAAAACTTGCGAGAAATCGTACGATTACAGGCTCGAATCAACTCTGGCAAGTCGACATCAAATATGGAAACATAACGGATTCCAACGCCTTCTTTTACGTGTGTAGTGCGATTGACGTTTATGATCGAACCATTGTTGGTTATTATTGTGGATCGGTTTGTAAGGCGAAACATATTACAACGATGTTGACAAAAGCACTTATACGTCGGAAAGTGCACTTTAAATCTGGGGAATTTGAGAAGAAGCTGATTCTTCGAACCGATAACGGACCCCAGTTTGTGAGCGAAGACTTTGGCAACTTTTGTGACCATCACAAGGTCTATCATGAGCGAATTCCAAAGAAGACACCAGACATGAATGCTTATATTGAGTCCTTTCACAGTGTGTTACAGAGAGAGTGTTTTGACCGATATGCATTTGGATTTTACGAAGAAGCCTTTTATTATGTGGATCAATATATCGCTTTCTATAACCATTCTCGTTATCACGGAAGCTTGAAGCCACACACGCCTCAGAAGTATTATGACTTATCTCGAAGAGGGCAGATCCCGAGCACAAAAGTGAAATTATAGAAATTCTACGATAGAAGGAGAATGGCTGGGCATGTGTCCAAAATAAGGGGGCCCAGCCGGTTTCGCAGTAAATCCCAGGCTGTCGGTGTAAATTTCTTATATCAGTTTGACCGTTGTTTTTTACTGATACTGTACTGGTTTACTGACATCTCTTGCAGATCTTTCAAAATACATGCAGTTATTCATCAATGATCATATCATTTTGAAGGTCAAGAATTTGTGACACTACCCGTTGAATTTCCTCTCGTTGCTGCGCATTTGAACTTTGTGAAACCTTTTGTAAATCGATATACGCCTCTTCTAACTGTTGTTGTGCTGTCGAGTACGTTACGTCATCGATCTGAGGTTCCTGCCGATTATATAAATCATTTTGTTCCTTCGCATAAGCGATCACTTGCTCTGCACGGTCAAGAAAAGTCCGAAGAGATTGATGTTCTGTCATGAAAATTCCTCCTCAACACATTATCAAGAGATAGTGTGGTAAAAAACGGGATGAATTATGTATGGTTTACAATTAGGACATTCGCATAATTTTACGATACTCCATATTTGTCCCTATCATGAAGCCTTGACATACATAAAGTATTAGTGAGACGAGGAAAAGGAGGCAGGAAAATGAGCGATAAAAAACCAAGAGGAAAAGGATTTACCCTAATCGTTGTATTGTTTATCCTTTTGATTATCGTTGGAGCTTCTCAAGTCGGCGGTTATGGCGGCTATGACGGCTATGACGGCTATGAAGGCGGCTACGGCGGCGGGTACGATTGCGGCTGTGACGGATATGGTTACGGCGGCGGCTACGGCTGGTGGTAATAATACTATAAAGCAAACAGGTGGGGACACGTTCCATCTGTTTTTGCACGATTACAAAGAAAACTAGAAAGTATTTTCTTAACGTGTTAAAAGAGTGGAGGCTGACCCAAACATTGTTTGTTGATGTTAGGTCAGCCCCTTTTGAATCTTTAGGAATATTTTCTGCCCACAAGAAATATAGGAGTTACACGCCAAAACTCCGGATTACGTGCGATGAGTACGATGGCGCAGAGTTGGACGATATACACGGAGTGAAGGGCGAAAAAAACACATTCACATAGTTCGGTCCAATCCGTGCAGATGAAAAAGGTTGAAATTCACTCTGCAAAAGCTGAAAATATACACATGATACATACTTAATTCGAAAGGCGGTGATCGACCATGGTCGTCACTAAGATACCGAAAGAAGATCGTGATCAATTGGTTCGAAGTATACAAGCTTATTTTTTGGATGAACGCGGAGAAGAAATCGGTGACCTGGCAGCAGGACTACTGCTCGACTTTTTTATAAAAGAAATGGGTCCGTATGTGTATAATCAAGGAGTTCGTGATGCTAAAGATGTACTCCAACAAAAGGTCATGAATTTGGAAGAAGACCTCGATGCGCTACAACGCCCGATTACAAATAGATAAGCGATACAAGCACCCTGGAATTCACTCTTGACTTTTTTAAAATATTCACAAAACTATATTGACAGCGCTTTCATACTGTCATATAATACGGTTAATTTCATACGTTATATTATCAAGAGTGGATAAAAGAACTGGCTTGATGATTCCACAGCAACCTGTCTATTATAAGGTGCTCCAACCAGCAAAGCAGTGCTTTGAGTGATAACGAAGAGACATAACTCTTTTTGCATCATATTCATAGCAAGAGGAGTTTTTTATTTAAAAAATAAGAGGAGGGTTCAAGTGGTTAAAAAGAATAGTGAAGCTTCGTACGTCGATCAAAGTAATCAGAAGAATATTCGTGCCATGACCCCTGAAGAAATCGAGCAATTTCACCAAAAGACGTATGAAAAATATATTCGCCAGTTTGCACGTGAACGTCGTCAAATAGGTAATAAATAAGAATAAACAGATGAAGATTCAACATATTCAGCATGTTTTTGTTTATGGTACATTAAGGCGTACAACGAAATCATAATTTGACTGATGGCATGAATTGTGTTGCGGAGTGTGCTTGGATTCAAGCTGCTCTTTATGATACAGGCAATGGCTATCCGGCCGTTATCTTGTCCGAAAAAGGTACCGTTTACGGGGAACTATATGACGTTAACCCGAGTGAGCTGCAGAAGCTCGATCGACTAGAAGGGTATGAAGGTGCGGGCGGCGTTAATCTATATGAACGAAAAATACTTCTTGTTCAAACTGAGGAAGCTGTCTATAATGCGTATGTGTATACGGCAGATCACAATCTAGAGCTATGTGAAAACCGCATCCCGACGGGTGATTGGATCCATCAGTCCCCTGGCTGAAACAGTGTTTACTTGTGCACACTGTACACATCTATAGGTCGCCCCCATTTTATTATGGAGCATTCTTTTTCCATGCCGATCCGTTCGGCGACGGCAATCGATGGAAGGTTATCCGGTGTGATCAGCGAAATCATTTTTGTATAATGACACTTCTTAAAACCATAATCCATACAAGCCTTTGCCGCTTCAGTTGCATATCCGTTTCCCCAGAATGAACGTACGAAGGAATATCCGATTTCCATCTGAATCGTGCCGCTCACTTTTTGAGGTACAATCCCGCACTGACCGACGAATGTCCGGTCTTTTTTTAATTCAGCTGCCCATAGCCCAACATGGAAGGCATCATAATTCTTTAGGTTCCATTCAATCCATTGAATCGCTTCAGTCTCGGTTTTTGTACTCGGATAGTAAGTCATAGCTACCGGATCGGAAAAGATCTTCATCAAATTGGATACGTCCGTTGCTTTTAAAGGACGGAGGTATAATCGTTCTGATCCAAGCATTGACATCACCTCACAAATTTGCACTATCCATATCATGGACGTTTAATCGGAAAGATAAAAGAATCTGCACAAGACTCTTCACCTGCTTTATTTTATAGTTAAAAAGGATAAAAACCAAACCGCATGATTTTGTTCATCTGCAGCAGCACTTCGAAAGACTTCTTTAATGTATGGGGTCCTGGCTTGTTCCGAGAATTCCAAGTAAAAATCAGTCGTTTCCTGTTCATCCTTAAATGATGCTATTAGCCCTTCCGTATAGTTATCTGGACATTCCTCGGTTATTTGTGGTTGAGGTTGTTGTCCAGTTAAGGATGTATATATTTGCATGAAACGTTGGTAGTGTTTAATTTCATCCTGACGAATTTCTTGGATTTGTTCCCGTTGCTGTCTGTTTGGAGCCTTTTGAGCAAGCTTTTGGTAACACTGAATCGCACTGTACTCCCCATTTATTGCGTTGCGGATATCTTCAATAATACCTTGTGTCTCCGTTTGACGATACAAATACATTTAGGCCAATGCCTCCAATCTTTTTCGATATCCTATGCCCACACACTGGATAAAGTTACTTGCGTATTTTGATTGGGTGCTCCTACGGCAGGTCGAATTCTAAATCGGCTTTAAAATAACTGAAATTCTCCGATGAAAAAACATTCATGCTAGGTATGTTTACTCCATAGGTTAGAATATGGCATCAAGTACATGCAGGGAGGGAATCGATTGAGAAGTGAAGAGGCACGATTACGAGAGATTCAAGAACTGGCATTCCACGTCATGGACGATATACATTTGAACAAGTCCAAGCGTGATGAAGATGATCTAAAAGCAGCAGTCGATAACTTATCCAGAGCCGTCGGAATGTTTTCAGACCCTCATAAAAATGTATCGCTCGACTATGTTGAAGAAAAAGTAGTGAAAGCCCATCAATTGATCGTCAAATCGAAACGAAAAGTTAGCATGGTGAAAGTGAAATAAAAGAATTTGAAGTTCCATTTAGGTGCAGGTTGTTAAATACGGGTTTCCATGGATCCGTATTTTTCTTTTTGCAGAATTTATAGTAATAAGGTACTGTGAGTGGTTGAATTATTAAGTTTGTGGTTGAATTAACATGATCCGTGGTTGAATTAATCGCTTTCGTGGTTGAAATAGTGAGGTAATCAATATTAGAGTGCGTAGACTTGATTTAAATGAGTAATAGTACACGAATTGAATTCTTTTTCACTGAAAAATAAAACGTACAACTATACAAAATCAGGGCATTAAATCAAAAAAGCAAACAAAATTCCAGTCATTTTTGTCCTTTTACTCCCGAATATCGGGAAAATACATAATCGATGAGATATAAACCCATCCTAAAAGCTATGGGAGGTGTATATACCATGCCAAACAACAATAAATTGGTTGTTCCTGGAGCACAGCAATCTCTTGATAACATGAAACAAGAGGTTGCGAACGAATTTGATGTTCAGTTAGGTGCGGATACTACTTCCCGTGCGAACGGTTCTGTTGGTGGGGAAATGACAAAACGACTTGTCGCACTTGGAGAACAACAGCTAAGTGGTAAGCAGCAACAGTAATCGTTACGTAAAGTAATAAAACCAGGGTTTCCCCTGGTTTTACAACGTATAAAAGGAGAATCAGATGAGACACATTGTTGCATTATTAACTAAATTTACAATGCTAATTGGGGTTTTGTACATTTCTTTAACTGTATTTTTTGGAGTGTCATTCCTGAATGTACTAGGAATTGCTCTGCTACTTACCATAGTTGGATATGCTCTAGGTGACCTGTTTATTTTAAAACGATTCGGGAATGTCATAGCAACAATGGCAGATGCTGGCTTAACCTTTCTTGCAGCCTGGTTCTTGGCAGATGTTTTCATAGATACACCAGCGAACCAGTTTTATGCAGGCGTTTCAGCGGCAGCAATCACCGCCATTGGGGAATTTGTGTTCCATATGTTTATTCAGGCTTTAAGACCGTTAAAGCCGACTCAAAACACGTATAACTTGAATTACGGCACAGAATTTGGAGAAGAACTGTCACCCCGACAAGACGACAACGAAGATAATAAATAAAAACGATCCTACCACGGATCGTTTTTTATTTTTGTCTAATGATTGAATGTAGAAATGGCTCTTGTTATAATGAATTCGTGTTACGATATCGGCTTTCGATAACGGTATTGCTTATTAGCTATATGAGGTGAAATGTATGGAAGATAAACGTCTTAGAAAGCTTTTTTTAGGCTTCATCCAAATACACATTCTGCATCATGCAAAGGAACATCCTATTTTTGGTGTATGGATGCTCGAGGAATTATATGAACACGGTTACGACATCAGCCCGGGAACCTTGTATCCGATCCTTCACTCAATGGAATCAGATGGTTTATTGGAAAAGGAGGAAAAAAAGGTAGATGGCAAGATTCGAAAATATTACACGACCACTGAAAAGGGGAATGAGATTCTAATAGAAGCACGGAATAAAGCGTATGAGCTTTTTAAGGAAATTAGGGAATAGAGTAAAAATGGGGGAGCGGAAAATGGAGCAGAAGAATCGTTTGATGACCTATCTAGAAATCTTAATGATCTCCACTCGACTAGGGTTTACATCGTTTGGAGGACCTGTTGCACACTTAGGTTATTTTCACGAAGAATACATTCGTAAAAGGAAGTGGTTGGATGAGAAAGCCTATGCTGATCTAATAGCATTGTGTCAGTTTCTGCCCGGACCTGCGAGCAGTCAGGTTGGAATCGGAATTGGAATTATACGAGGTGGGATGATTGGCGGGATCCTAGCTTTTCTCGGTTTTACATTGCCATCCGTCATTGCTCTGATTATTTTTGCATTACTGCTCCAAGGCTCGGATTTTGCTGATTCGGGTTGGATTCATGGCTTGAAGATTGTTGCAGTCGTCGTTGTTGCTCAAGCAATTCTTGGAATGGCACAAAAACTGGCACCGGACTTACAGAGAAAAACAATTGCATTGGTCGCACTCGTCGGCACTTTGTTATGGCAAACCACTTTTGCACAAATCGGAGTCATCCTTGCCGCAGCATTAATTGGGTTACTTTTATACAAGAATCAAAGTGAGGACAAGGAATCTCACATCCATGTCCCGATTTCTCGTAATTTTGCCTACGCTTGTCTTGCTTTGTTTTTTGGATTACTCATCGTTCTGCCACTATTAAGTGAGTGGATGTCTATTCAATGGTTAGCGATATTTGATAGTTTTTATCGATCAGGAGCACTCGTTTTTGGTGGTGGACACGTCGTCTTACCTTTACTTGAGAGAGAGTTTGTTCCGACAGGATGGGTAAGTGAAGAGGCTTTCCTTGCCGGATACGGTGCAGCACAAGCAGTACCAGGTCCATTATTTACGTTTGCGGCTTATCTCGGAACGATTATGAATGGGTGGAAAGGCGGATTATTAGCTACAATGGCGATTTTCCTCCCCGCATTTCTACTTATATTTGGAACATTACCATTTTGGGGAACGCTACGACGAAATCCGAAAGTAAAAGGCGCATTAATCGGGGTCAATGCTGCAGTAGTCGGTATCCTAATTGCTGCATTCTATCGTCCGATTTGGACAAGCTCGATTCTTGCACCAATTGACTTTGCTTTTGCTGCGGTCCTTTTCAGCATGCTCGTCTATTGGAAACTACCACCTTGGATCATCGTAATTGTCGGTGCACTTGGAGGTACGATTTTATCAATCTACTAATGTAATGATTAGAGGTGTCTGTATCCTTTTCTTGGGGCAGCACCTTTTTTCATTATAAAAACAAAGCGGGGCCGACTCACGTTCAGCAAAGCCTCAATTAAGAGAGCTACTAAACGATATGTAGAGTCAGCCCCTAAAACGGGGAGGTAGGATATTTATTAGGGGGAACCAAAACTATCGCTAAGGAACCTCCTACTAATATAGACGAATGACTTTGAAATAAGTTGCAAGTTTTTTATTTTTTTAATAGATTTATTTTTGCTGGAAAACGAACGAATGTTCTGGTATTATTGATAATAAGTAAAAATATGGAGGTGCTCTAGTTGAGTAAAGAAGTATTAATGGTAATTGATGTACAGTCGGCTGTCATGGAGGAATCAAGTCATAACCGGGAAGAAACAATTGATCGTATTTCGGGTTTGATCCGTAATGCCAGAGAACGAAACGTGGCAGTAATCTATGTCCAGCATGAATTTCCTGAAGGTCCAATGAAACGTGGAGAGCAAGGTTGGCAGCTTCATCCACAATTAGAACAACCTCTCAGTAATGAAGTGATCATTAATAAAACCTTGCCGAATTCATTTGCAGGCACCACACTAAAACAAACACTCGATCAGTTGCACGCGACCCACTTATACATATGTGGTGCACAGACTGATTATTGTGTTGACTCAACATGTCGAGGAGCCTTTGATCTGCAATTTGATGTCACCCTCATCACAGATGCCCACACCACGGCTGATAATGAACACCTTACTGCCGAACAAATCATCCAGCATACGGAAAACACACTTAAGAACTTTTGGAGCCCAAACTCCACAATTACATTAAAGAAATCATCTGATATCCTTTGGATGCAAAAAGAAGTAAGAAAGTAAACTTTAAAAAAGTATTAAAATTCATAAAAGATATTTTATGTATTTGCGTAAGGTTTTTAACGTTTTATCCGTTATATAGATTGAGAGAGCAGGAGGTGATCATAATTACAGGAAATATCCAATCCATTGTTGAAGGAACACGATCTCATCACCAGAAGTTTGAGGAAGAGATCCAGCCTTATACGAATGAGTTATGGAAGTACTGTCGCTATGTTACTGGTTCACCATGGGAAGGTGAAGATTTATATCAAGAGACTTTACTTAAAGCGTTTGCGATGCTCCCACAAATGTGGCGTCCGGTGAATACAAAGGCATACTTATTTAGGATTGCGACGAACGGTTGGATTGACGAGTGTCGAAAACGAAAAGAAAACTTTTATGAGGATGAGCCCGCAGAAGTAGAAGCATCAGATGCTGACCACTTTGAAATTAAGGATGCTCTGGAATACCTTGTAGGAAACTTAACCCCTAAACAAGTTTCCACTATATTGTTGATGGATGTGTTTCAGTTCAAAGCGAATGAAGTGGCAAATATGATTCATATGACTGAAAATGCCGTACATGCTACACTGCATCGGGCGAGGAAAAAGCTGCGTTCCATACATGCTGAAGATACCACTACTGAAAATAGTCCACTAGCGTTTAATGACACAAAAGTGGTTGACAGGTATTTAGAGGCTTTTAACAATCGAGACATCGATACTATGGTAAATCTAATGAGTGATACCATTCATATGGAAGTAACTCCCGGCTTTCAGGAATTTTCCAAGGAGGATGTCAAGAAAGGGTCGTCACAAGCTGGAATCATGGGTAAAAAGATATTCCGGGAATACCTTTGGGGGAAATGGGTTCTTATCGTTCTTGCCGAAACTTCCGAGGGCCTTGCGCTTCATGATGTCCAGTATCAAGATGTAGCAAACGACAAAATCGTCCGCCACAAGAGCTACTTCTTCTGCAGACAATTGTTAACAGAAATCGCAGAAAAAATTAATGTACCATTACAGTTAGACAAACCACCTGTTAATTGGAATACAAATTAGGAGGAGTTTAAAATGGAAAAAACGAAAAGCCCGATCAATCGCATGGGAGCGGTATTTTTACATGTAGAAGACTTAAAAGAAAGTGCAGCGTGGTATGCAAAACTTTTAGGAAAAGAGACACCAGAGATCCCAGAACACAGTCCTGTCCATTATTTTGACCTAGGGAATGGTGGCTTCTTAATGGATGACAACCGGAATAACGACCCTGGCATCCGGCCGGTATTCATGCTGCATACGGACGATATTGATGAAGCGTACGCCTATGTAAAAGAAAACGGAGGAAAAATCGTCCGAGAAATCGAACGGGATGATATGGTATCATTTTTCAACTTCCAAGATCCATTTGGAACGATCATGATGGTATGTGAGCAGCATGGATAGTCAAACAACTGTAAAGCATCAAATCGAAAGCATCCCATGCATTCATTTGCCTGTTACAAATTTAGAACGTTCAGTTGAGTTTTGGACAGGGAACTTCGATTGTACATTTGGGGACGAGTATCAGCCCGAAACCAAAATGGCTTCGGTCCGGATAGAAAATGGCGATTGGATTTTTTTATATGAAGTAGAAAAGGTGCCAACTGCTCCCTCTTTTAAAGGAGGAACATTGAACAACTCCGACAATGATCAGGTATTTGCAGCAACACTGAATGTGAAAAATCCTCAAGAGCTATTTGAAAACTTAAAGGAACACGGTGTTCGTCTCGGACAACTTCGGGAAGCATGGACTGGGCATGCATTTGATTGCTATGATCCAGATGGGCATAAATTCAACATCTGGGGCGGCGAATGGATTGAATCAGAATAAGTGAAGTGTACGGGAATTGCCACATAGGTAATTCCCTTTTTAAATAAAAATATGGTAGTATACGGACAGAAGATACATATTGAAAGCAGGGATGATAAAATTAAACGGATTATTTTTATTTTTGGAGGAGCTTTCGTTTCTGGAATCTTAATCATGCTCCTCATCTCATACTTAATTGAAACACCTGAAGAAAAAGCCGATGATTTTGTTACAGAGCTCGAAGCAGGAACAATTACAGCGGATCTACCAGAGGATCAAAAATCAGCTCTCCTGGAATTCATTGAGTTTCCAGAGAAAAAGCAACTTGAACAAACCCGTATGGTAATCGATCATGCAGAAGATGTTGATAATACATACCAAGTTAAGATTCGCTTTCAAGCGTATGAATATAACGACCATGATGATGAAGTGATCGAGGCGTACGATGGAAGCTTTGTCCTTAATATGAAAAAGGTTGGGTTCCGTGAATGGGAAATTCTCAATGTTACGGTCAACCAGTATAAATAAAATAGAATTATAGTACGAGGGGGCTGATCCATAACATCGTCACGTTGATGTTGGGTGGTCCCTTTTGAAGTATATTTTTAATTTCAGTTTACTTTGGGTCAACCTCTTTCTTGCATTAGTGGATTTTCTCCAATTTGCTCTCTAGAGATATGATGTAGAAGGAATCTTTAATGCTTTTAACGAAATATTAAAATAGACTATTAGTAACGGTGAAAATAGGGAAAAGACAAGTAGACCAACAATTGGAGGCGTCTATGACAAAAACAGAGATTATTAGAAACTATATCCGTTTTAATCAATGGGTCCAGAGTCTAGAGTCGATTTCTAAAAAAGAATGGTTTCAACCGATGCAACCAGGAAAATGGTCGATTGCAGAGGTGATTGTACATTTAACCTATTGGGATCGCTATTTTTTAAAAGAAAGATTTCCGTTCATGAAACAAGGAGCAAGTTTACCACGTCCAATCGATGTTGATGTTATGAACCAACGGGCATCGCTTTATGCAAAAAGTGGTGTGACCGAAGAATCAATTGTAAATGAATTTATGGAAACACGGGATCTGCTGATCAACGCAGTTAATGCTAGAGCGGAAGAGGATATGGATGACCCTTTTAAAATACGGGGGCACGATGCAACCTTGCGGAAGTACTTAATCAGTCTCTGTGAGCATGATCGACACCATAAACTTCAAGTTGAAGATTTTCTTAATGAAACACGAAAAACAGAGGACTCAAAGTGATACGATTGTTGTATCGCTTTTTCTTTTTGGCTATATAGATGGAATTAAAGAAATAAAGTTTTACCGAACCTCTTTTACCGCTTCTTCGTCTAACTACTGAAAAAATGAGAGGGGGTACAGTATGATTGAGCCGAAACAAGACGTGCCGAGAAACATCGACGGAACGAGTAAAGAAGAACGACTGGAATGGCTTATGGAGGAGTACGGGCATAGCGTGATCCGATTAGCTTATACATATGTAAAACAAAAGCAGCTAGCAGAAGACATTGCACAGGATGTTTTTATTAAATGCTATGAAAAAATGGATGACTTTCGCGAGGAATCTTCCTATAAAACATGGCTTTATCGGATCACCGTAAACAAATGCAAGGATTTTATAAAAAGCTGGTCGTATAAAAACGTTATGGTCACCGAGTTCTTCAGCAGTAAATGGAGACGGATAGACACCACGGCTGAGATGGAGATGCTTGTAAACGAAGAAAATCAATATATTGCAGAAAAGGTAATCTCCCTGCCCATCAAGCTCCGAGAAGTTATTATATTACATTACTATGAAGAAATGAAAATAGAGGAAATATCAAGTTTGATCAACGTTAATAGAAATACGGTAAAGTCCCGAATGCACAGGGCAAGGTCATTGCTGAAGAATATGCTGAAAGGAGGTCCGCTCGATGGATAAACACCTCACAAATTTAAATGAAAAAATGAATCGAACCGTTTTGAAGAATATTCGTTTTGAAGAAAAACACAAGAAAAATGTCATGAAATCAATCCAGCAATCGACAGGCGGACGAAAGAATCATGTTGTTTGGACTCGAAAGGCAAATTGGGGACTGAGCATTGGAGTTTCAGCCGCGTTAATCTTTGGGATCACCTACTATGGTGGTGAAAAGATGGGATTATTTTCAACTGATAAAACACCAACCCAACAGGCTGACAGAAACCAAACCGATCCAACACCAGACCCGAAAGAAACCGTTTTAACATCTGACCTAGAAGAACAACCAAAAGACCAGAAAGGGAACAGTCCAGTAAAAAACGGAAAAGAATCGAAATCAATATACGAGCCCTCAAAACAAAAAGAGTATCATGGTGACATGACCACAAAAGAAGTCATGACCAAAATGTACAACTCGACAGATTACTTTAAAACGGCTAAAGGCAAATTTGAAATGATGTGGAAGTATAGTTCGAAATCGGTAACTACTGAAGTTGAATTTCAAATCAGCTTAGGTGATCCAACCGGTGGCTATAGTAAAGCTTCATCCAACTCGACAAATAGTCAATCAACAAAGTATTCATTTTTTAAAGAAGGAACAGTGTGGGATGTATTTCAGGATACAAAAAAATACAGAAAAGGAACATACACGGTCGGAGATGATCAGAGCCCGCCAGTAGGAGCTGCATATGCAACTCTTATCCCATACAATACGACTTTATTCTTTTTTAAAGAATACCAAAGCTGGAAGATTGAAAAACAAAATGAAGATTTGCTTGGTCATAACACGATTGTTATTACCGGTGACATGAACAACCTGGCAGCGAAAAAATTCAAATCTAAGACACTGCGACTATGGGTCGATAAGGACTCAGGGATCTTGGTCCAATTCGAAACATATGATAGTTCTGGTGAGATCGTCAACTATCTCCATCCAACCGAATTACAAGTTAATGTCCCAATTAACACCTCTTTGTTCGAGCCTAATTTGGAAGGGTATGAAGAGCAGGGAATGCCCCGACCGGAATTCGACCCAAGAGAACAACACGTTACACAGAAAGCGTTTGCCAAAGGGTATGATAATGATAGTTTCAAGGCGATCAATTCAGTATTAAAGAACATGAGGAATGAAATACAGGAACTATATGAATTGAAAGATCCGTCTCTTCAGCTAACGCTAGTTGACTATGAAGTGTATAAAGAAAAAATACCACAAGGTGGTATGATTTATGTAGATAAAAAGTCGTATAATTCTGGGGAACTCCCTGTGAAAACCATTGGCATCAGGTTCCAACAAGAGAAAGCGTACCATAAAAACGATTTCGTATATGTCGTAAGCACTGGTGAGATAGTGGATGAATTCGAAGTGAATGGAATTAAGTGGACAGTAAGAAAGGACGATAGAAACATCTATTATGTCGGTAAAAAAGACGATTATACTTATGAAGTTGTAGCTGAACACTACACATTAGAGGAAGCGAACGAACTAATAAAGACCTTCGAACCATCCAACTGAATATTATGATGTGAAAATGCTGATCTGGACCTGGAAAAAGGTCTTGGATCAGCATTTTGATTGATTTTGAGCAAAGTTTCACATGCGTTGACAGTCCAAATTCCTTTTGGTGAAAATCCGATTATATTACCAAATTACACATATTTGCCTAGATTAAAAATATCATTTCTACTGATTCCTCGGCAACCGGTAGATCACGAATAAGAGTAAATAAGAAAGAACAACAACCGATCCCACCCATAGCCAAGCCATCGTCATGTTACCAGTGTCGATCGCCAAATAGATTGCGGTTGGAATTGTTTGAGTTCTGCCAGGAATGTTTCCCGCAAACATCAACGTTGCTCCGAATTCTCCGAGTCCACGGGTGAAGCTTAACACAACTCCAGTGATGATCGATTGTGCCGCAAGTGGAATGGAGACGCGGATAAAAACGTGCATACCAGTTGCACCATCTACCTTTGCTGCATCTTCAATTTCACCATCAATCGATTCAAATCCACTTTTTGCAGTTTGGTACATCAATGGAAATGACACAACGATCGCCGCAAGGACAGCTGCCCACCAAGTGAAGATGATCGGCTGGTTGAACAACGCTTCAATCAGTTGACCAATCGGACTGTTCATCCCGAATATGACAAGCAAAAGAAAGCCGACGACTGTAGGTGGCAGTACTAACGGCAGCATCATCAACGTTTCCAATGCCGTTTTACCTTTAAATGATTTACGAGCCATTATTCGACCTATTATAAGCCCGAGAAAACTAACAATCAGACCGGCAGTGCAGGCGACGGTTATAGATAGAAAAATGGGTGACCAGAATGAATGTATCATGTCAAAACCTCAATTAGTTGGAGAGAATCCGTAGTCTTTGAACGTTGCTTGAACCTCTTCTGTTTTTAAAAAGGTATAAAATGAAATCGCTGCATCCTTAACCCTACTGTTTTGAATAATTCCTACAGGGTAGACAATTGGTGTATGTAAGCTCGACTCGATTGCTTGAATGATTTTTACGTCATTTGATACGTTTGCATCAGTAGCATAAACAAATCCGAAATCGACATTCCCGGTTTCCACATAGGTAAGGACTTGGCGGACGTCTTTCGCATAAACCATTTTATTTTCAATCGTATTCCATATCTCAACATTTTTAAGCGTTTCTTTTGCGTATCGACCTGCAGGAACCGAAGCAGGAACACCGATTGCGATTCGCTCGATGTTCGATTGGGTTAGACCATTCAAGTCAGCTAAGTTAACGTTTCGATCCTTCTGAGTAACAAGGACAAGCTGATTTTTTAAAAGCTGATTCGTGTATTCTTCATCAAGTAGACCCTTCATTCGAAGTGCCTCGAACTTTTCCACTGAGGCGGAGAGGAAAAGATCGGCAGGCGCTCCTTGTTCTATCTGCCGCTGTAAGGTTCCCGAAGAGGCCAAATTTAAAACAACATCAACGGAAGGATGTTCGGTTTCAAATTCAGTCTCGATCCCTTGTAACACATCACTTAAGCTTGCTGCAGCTGATACATTAAGGGTCACTTGCGTTTCAGGTTGATCGGACCCAAATGGATTACAGCCTGCCAATATAACGAATAACATTAAAGAAAGCAAAACGCTTTTTGAGTTCATATACAATAAAGACACTTCCAATATGAAAAATTCTGTTATATTCACTATACTACATAAAATGATTTTCGACTGTCTAGACACTTAAAGCAGAAGACCTAACGATATTGAAGAAGTGTTTTTTAGTTTGTAATGAAAAATAGGGGGCTTTGATTTTGAAAAAGTTGAAGATACTGCTGATAATGACCGCAATCTTCGTTTCAGCATGTAGTGGACCGGGGGAAAAGAAAGAGATCAAAGTCGGAGATCCGACTGCACCTGCACCGACAGATCAAACGGAATCCGACTCAGAAACAAAACAATAAAGTGAAAAGCCTCCGTGATGGAGGCTTTTAGCTTATAGGTCGTAAATTTTCGTGTATTTTTGCTCGAGGTACTCGACAAGGTAACTAGCATCGAGCTCTTCACCCGTCACTTTCTTAACCAGTTCAGCAGGTGTGTAAAGCTTTCCATACTGATGAACGTTTTCCCGGAGCCACTCACGGATTTTCATGAATTCTCCGTTTTGAATTAATTGATAGAAGTCTGGAATCTCCTGCACGATCTTGTTCAACATTTGCGCGCCGTAAAGGTTGCCTAATGAGTAAGATGGGAAGTACCCGACACCACCGTGAGACCAGTGCACATCCTGTAAGACACCAAGACGATTAGACGGAGGAGTAATTCCGAGATAATCGACCATTTTCTCATTCCATACGTCCGGGAGATCCTTAACCTGTATGTCCCCAGCAATTAATCCTTTTTCAATTTCATATCGGAGCATGATATGCAGATTATACGTCAACTCATCAGCCTCGACCCGGATCAATGAAGGCTCAACACAGTTAATCGCTCGGAAAAACTCATCAAGGGAAATCCCGCTTAGCTGATGTGGAAAGTGTTGTTTCAAATCATCGTAAAAGTATGTCCAGAATTCCTTCGTTCGTCCTACAAAGTTTTCAAGGAATCTGGATTGTGACTCATGGATTCCAAATGAGGCACCGCGACGAATGACTCGACCTTCATAGTCCGCATTAACTCCTTGCTCATACAAGGCATGACCCGTTTCGTGGATTGTACCGAAAATAGCCATCCGCATATTTTCTGGTTCATATCTTGTTGTAATTCGGACGTCACCTGTATTGATTCCCATTGCAAATGGATGTGTTGTTTCATCTAGGCGACCAGCATCCAAATCATAACCCAATTTCGGAATGATGAATTCGGCAAACGCTTTTTGTTTTTCAACGTCAAAGGTTTGATTGAAGATTTCACTTCCCGGCTTACGTCCTGATTGTTGGATCCGATTTAACAGATCGATGCTTTTTTCACGGAGGTCCGCAAAGAGAGGATCAAGCTTTTCGACCGTCAAGCCTGGCTCAAATTCATCGAGCAACGCATCATATGGATGGTTTTCATAGCCATAATACTCGGCAAATTGTTTTTTCATCTCGATCATTTTTTCTAAATACGGTTCGAAATAGGAAAAATCATCGTTCGACCGTGCTTCTTCCCAAGCGTCGTTTGCATTTGAAGCAAGTACAACATATTCGTTGTAGACGTCGGATGGGATACTTTTTGATTTGTTGTAATCCTTGTTTCGTTCACGGACACATGCTTGTGTTGCTGAATCAAGCTGAGCAAAGACCTCTGGCTTGGTTAGTGTCTCCAGATAGTCGCCCATTTCCTGTGAAACAGATAGCTTGAACATTTCCGTCGACAAGGTCCCCTTAGCTTTTGCAAAGATCGGCCGTCCTTTTTTGGGTGCATATGTACGAGCATCCCAGCCCAGAAGTCCCATGATGTTGCCATAATGACAAATCTTTTCATCTAAAGCAGTAAATTGTTCTACCGTCTTTTGAATACTTGCATTTAAAACTTGTTGTGTCATCCAAAAACCTCCTCAATCAGTTTGCAACGCTATTAACTATATTCTTGATTCAAGGTCTATATCCTTCGAGAAACGAAATGGTTTTTTAAAAATGATGTAAAGAAAACTTGGCTAGCGCCAAGCCTTAGTGTAGGCGATCGCCCTAGTTGCACTTATACTTAGGACGTAAACTTTTCTCCAACGTCGGTAATTCTTCTTGGTGAAAAGTTATACTCCTAACGTGCAAGAAAAAAAGCCCTTGTGAACAAGGACTTTCTGGCGGGAACAGACATGAATATTATTTCATTTGACTTTTCGCCATTCGGATAAGCTCATGAACCATTTTTCCACCGATCTGGCCGCCGATTTTCCCTGCATCACCAGAGGTTAAAGCCTGATTCCCTTTTTCTTTAAGCGGAATTCCAAGTTCTTTTGCAACTTCATATTTGGCGGTGTCCGGAGTATTTTGATCTACAGAATAACCTTCTCGTTTCATTATCGATGCTTTTAACTGATCCAGCCCTTCACGAGCTTCAGGAACAAGTGGTCGTCGTTTTGCCAATTCAAGTTCGCCTCCTTTGCCTATAGTATGTGCGAACCTGATTTAAACATATTCCTTTAAACCATTCTCCAATGCTTCTTTATCCTCAAACTGATGACCGTACAAAGCCTCCTGCAATGCAAAGGTTCCTGCATAAAATCGGATTCTTGGCAAAAACTGCTCAAGGTCTTTGTAATACGGAATCATCGTCTTTACAAATACTTCTCCAAAATGCTTATAAAGCCCAGCAAAATCAATGGCAGGATCTCCGATATGGCAGCTGCCGAAATCAATGATTCCACTTAACCGTTTAAAGTGGTAATCATATAGAATGTTCGAAACGCCAAAGTCCCCGTTGATTAAGACAGGTTCAAATTCAAACTGACTTGGGTCTCCTAAAAAAGCTTCAAAGTGCCCTGTCACTTCAAATCTTTTTTCAAGCTTCATATATGGGAAGAGCTTTTCTTTAATCGTAGAAAAAAGTTGCATCCAATATTGAAATGCTTGCTTACCTGAAACTTTTTTACCTGGTGCATCAACGGTTGGAATCGAATGCAGTTCATTGAGGAATGTGGCTAGATCGGTCACGAGACGCTGCTTTTCAAAAGAATCAGATTCTAAAACCGCTTCTGAATACAAGGGTGCTCCCGCTATTTTTTGATAACCGAAAAATGCCTGTCCCAAGAGGTCTGTATCTGTATTGACAAAGTGCGGCTCTGGGATCGGAAGGGAAATATGAGGTTGTAAAAACACGAGCTGTTCACATTCGGTTTGTAAAGAATGCAAAGCCTTGTCATGTTTCGGAAAACGGAAAACCCATTCATTGTTGAGGGTTAAAATATCATTGTTTTGTCCTGTATGATTCCATTCTACAAAAAGCGCCTTTAAATCAGGATAAAACGACTGAATACATTTTAAATACGGTTCAAGAGACATAAAATTCCCTCCCTGTTTCAAAATTCGACCAGAGAAGGGAATTTCCTCTTATTTCATAAAAAGAAAGTATCTTTATGGTAATGGGCGAGGTTGCCCTAAATGCGATTACCGTTTTAAATCTCAATCAGATGGTGATACTGAAGAATAACTATTTTTTTTAATTTTTATTAATCCTTTTCCGGACGATAACCAAATCCCGATCAAAACGAAAGCTGCTCCTACAATTTGATACCAATGTACCCGTTCATTTAGGAAAAACGTCGCTAAAATTGCTGCAAACATTGGAATAAGATTAAGATATACCGATGAACGACTTGGACCAATCGAGCGAACAGCCGAATTCCAAAAGTAAAACGCAAATAATGATGCGAACAATCCAACATAGACAATACTGCCAAAGGTCCCTATATTCCAGGTAATGCGTTCATCAAAAATGAGTAGCTCACTAATACTGAAGGGAATAAGTAAAACTACCCCTATAGCCATTGAAAGCATAAAGGTACTGGCTTGAGGTAATTCGGATGCGTACCGTTTAATCAGGATAGAATATAGTCCCCAAAGGATTACCGCAAAAAGCATGATGAGGTCGCCTTTATTAAAAGAAAGACTAAATAATATAGTCCATGATCCTTTTGATACGATCCAAGAAACCCCTATGAATGAAAGAAGGATGCCGAGCTTCTGAATTCGGGACAGACGTTCTTTTAAAAGCAAAAATGAAAGCAAAGACATAATAAAAGGTGCTGATGTATTAACGAGTGCTGCATTAATCGAAGTTGTATAATGCAACGCAATGTAAAGCAGCGAATTAAATCCGATAATGCCGGTTAGTGCCATACCAACAATTGGTATCCTGTAAGCCTTTAATAGTGGTAAGTTTTTTCGGAACTCCTTCCAGGTAAAAGGCAAAATGATCAATAACGCAAGCAACCATCGGAAAAGGCTCAGCGTTAATGGAGGTAGTTGATCAGAAACAGCTCTGCCGATTACAAAATTTCCACCCCATAGCAGGGTTGCGCAAACTAAATAAAAATATGGTGATTTCCACAACATAGCCTCACACCTATAGAAAAGATCATTACTTTATATTATTTCGTGCAAACAAAGAAAATCCTTCATGAAACATAATTATTTTGAAATCGTAAAGAAACTATTCCAGAAGATACCTCATCAAAAATTGAAGCACCTTCCTTGATATGATTTACATAGGATAGAAATGCGAAAGGATGATGGAAATGGACTTGACTGCTAAAATAACAATTGATTTCATAGTAGATGGAATTAAGGAATTTTATGTTGAAATATTAGAAATCCCAGAAGAGGTTTCAGCTGGTGAACTTCAAGAAATCGTTGATAAACGTGCTCAAAAGGTGAAACAGATTAAACATGCTGAAATCGTATACTCATCAATAAAAATAAACCGAATCAATCAAATGAAGCACTAAATCAACTGTATGTGAATAAGGACTTGATCGGATTATCGGATCAAGTCCTTTCTTAGTTGGATATGTTTGCGATGTGAAAGCCTATATTTTAGTATACCTTTTTGTATGGACGAGCATAGTGAAAAGACAAACATAAAAGATAAACAGGTAGCCAATCACAATTGAAACTCCAATCCAGTCCCGAAGAAATGGGAGAGGAATAAGTGATAATCCTAAAAGTGACAAGTAAATCCCTACACATTTAGCAAGGCCGTCTTTATTTGATACTTCCTTTTCGACATACCCTGCTAACAGGTACAACTTCTTTTTAACCCCAATCAAAAAGGCGAAGGTCAATAACAAGCAGCAAAGTAGAAATGAAACTAAATACTCCATAATCAGTCCCCCGTAATCACAAAATCAACTAAACTGAACAAAACTCATAAGTGATGGAGCCAAATTTCATGGTACATATAATCCCCTTATTTAGAAGGAAACAGTGCGCGATCCAGTATTCCTCTTTCTCCCTATTTCATGTTTGTGCTAGTATGATTATAGAATGTCGGAGAGAGGGATAATCTATGTCAGATATAAGTAATAAACAGCGCCTTCTTAAAATTCGTGAGCTCTTTGAGGCAGATACAGATGAGGAAAACGAGCTTTCTCTAAAAGACTTGAAGGATAAGCTAAGAGGTTTTTTTGGCAATGACTATGACGTCCGAGAAAATGCTCTCCGTGATGACATGCGTGAGCTTAATGAATCAGATTTTTGTATCATCGAAAACGAAGGAAAATACGGGAAAAAGTTTTACAGCCATCAGGAACGGCTCTTTGAATTATATGAGCTCCGAATGCTTATCGATGCAGTTGTTTCGGCACGTTTTATTACAAAAAAGGAATCAAGACAGTTGATTGAAAAAATCAAAAAATTGACGAGTACAGGACTTTCAAAAAAACTTCAAAATCAGATTTACTTGGATGAAACGATTAAGACGCCATCCACTAATGTCCGATTTACCATTGACTGTATCCACGTTGCGATCTCTGAAAATCGGAAAATAAACTACCAATATGGTAAGTACAATGTTGATAAAGAGTTTAAGCTTAATCGAGAGGGAGAACTCTACTCTGTAAAACCATATGCACTTATTTGGAACAACGACTATTATTATTTGATCGGCGAATACGAGAAACTTGGTCAAATTCGTCATTACCGGATTGACCGGATGCGAAGTGTAACGGTACAGGATGAACAATTTAAACGGAATCCATTCAATGTTGCTGAGTATGTCAATAAAACATTCAATATGTATTCAGGTGAGGAACAGCCAATTGAAATACAGATTGATAATTCGTTGATTAATGTCATGATCGATCGGTTTGGTAGAAATGTAGACATTCGAAAAGTGGACGATAATTCGTTTATTCTTAAAACCAATGCTTCTGTAAGTGATGGTCTTGTTGGGTGGCTATTAATGTGGGGGGGACAAGCTAAGGTGCTTAAGCCTGGTACATTAGTTCAAAAATTGAAAGAAGAAAGTCAAAAACTATATAAGCAATATAACGAAAAATAAGCTAGTGAAAAATTATGATTTTTGATGTTTCTTAAATTGGCGGCTTACTCCGAAGGTTAAAAGCGTACAAATGAACACAAACGAAGCCCATGTAACAGCACCAAATTGTTTTGCAAAATTCAACATAATACAACTCCAACTTTCAAATTTCGTGTTTGTTTTTCCAAATTATAACACTGATTTGAATAAAATGTAAACACCTGTTGTCATTACAGTTAACTTCATATAAAACAAAAAGGGTGAATGACGGTACATTCACCCTTAAAAAGTGGCTTTTCTCATGGAGAGGAAGAGAACATGTTAGCTATTGGATACTTCAGAAAGTCCTTCACGTTCAATACTTCAGGGGAGGTACCCTCTCCACTGAGAATTCGCCATATCGTTATTTTTTTAGAGCGGTATTTCCCACTCACTATATATATTCTTATGCAACTGACATTAGTTGGGGGACGAATGTTGTCGAATTTGTGTCTTTCAAGAAATGGTTTTGGGGAAGACTCCTAGTTTAAAATTACGATCAATGGTTCTATTATAGGAAGCAGAGCTGTCTTCTGTGGTTGCAAAAAACATTCGTTTGATGAACGTCACAAAAAAAGAACTGGGCGGAGTATACTTGTCTCCGTCCAGTTCTTTTCTAATTGGTCACTTATACCGATCGCTCTTTTAGTTCCGTAGTGGACTTTGCTTCTTTCTCGTTCACTGCTGGTTCTGTGTTGCTCATCCGCAAAGGGATTTCCCTCAGTAAGAATGTCAATAAAACAGCTGAACCGATAAAGATCGCTCCAGTTAAAAATACATCACTCAATGCATGACCAAGCGCTGTACGAAGAACATTAACTACCTGTTCAAAAACTCCGGTAAACGCTTCAGGTAAAGAAGACCTGATTTTTTCAAGGCGATTTGGATCCATTAATATCTGTGGATCCTGGAGTGCCTTAAACTTTTCAGCAGCTTCTGGGTTATTTGCAAGAGCTTCAGTAGCTTTCCCGCCAGATGTTTTAGACAGTTCATCCTTCATTGAAGAAGCCATGATCGTCCCCATGATTGAAACACCGACCGTACCACCGAGCTGACGGAAAAGCTGGGCAGAAGAGGTGGCAACTCCTAGGAATTTATGACTGACAGCATTTTGGATCGTAAGCGTGAACACAGGGAAACTCATCCCAAGTCCAATTCCGACTATACTCATATTCATTACGGTCATCCAACCTGAAGTATTAGAATCCATCATCGATAACAAGAACATTCCCGAACTCATGATAGTAAGCCCCAAGATCGCAAAGATTTTATATTTTCCGGTTTTCGTAATAAACTGTCCGCAAATTGTAGATGAGGCCACCATTGCTAATGTCATCGGCATCATAATGAATCCGGAAGCTGTTGCTGATTTTGCCATTACACCTTGAATGAAGAATGGTGTATACATAACCGCACCGAACATTCCCATGCCGATAATAAATCCAATGATGTTCGATAATGTAAAAATACTGTTTTTAAACAAGTGCAAAGGCAATACCGGACTTTTTGATTTTCTCTCGATCTGGATAAAAATGATAAGTGCGATAACGGTAGCTGAAAAGAGCCCGATAATCTGAGGTGAAGACCATTCATACGTTTTACCTGCCCATGAGAATGCCAACAGCATAGGGAGCACTGTAAACGTTAAGAAAATCGAACCGAGATAGTCAACTTTTTCAGCCTTGGAACGATCAACCGAAGGAAACAGACGCCAAATTAAAATGAACGCTACAACACCAATCGGTAAAAACACCCAAAAGATCCAACGCCAATCAAAGTTATCGACAATATATCCACCGAGAGTCGGCCCGAAAACACTTGCCAAACCGAATACACTGCCCATGATTCCTTGCCACCGTCCCCGTTCGCGTGGTGAAAATAAGTCTCCAACCGCTGTAAAAGCTGTCGACATAATCATACCTGCACCAAGCCCTTGAACGGCACGGTAAATGATAAGATGAATAATCGTATCTGATGTTCCGCATAAAAATGTACCAATCATAAAGATTCCAATTCCGATTAATATAAAGGGTTTTCGACCATAAATATCGGATAATTTTCCAACTAAAATTGCAGTTATACTCGATGCGAGCATAAATATAGTAAACACCCAGCTGAAATATTGCATCCCACCAAGGTCTGCAATAATACGAGGTAAAGCTGTTCCAACGATCGTCTGGTTAATCGCAGCAAAGAGCATTGCCGACATAATTGCAATCATGATCATAATTTTTTTCTTATGGTCTAAATGTTCCATGTTTTCACTCCTGTTCATTTCGTGTGTAGAAAAGTTCATAAGGTGAAGTAATCATCAAAAAATAAATTTCAATTTCTATCTATAATCACAGTTATGTTAAAACATACCCGAGTTAAACTCTTTTCATCTTTTTAAAAAAGTGCACCATTTGATTGATTTCTTCGTCATTCAAATGTTCAAATCGACGTTTGAAATACTTCGAACGTTTTTGTTTCATGACATTGAATAATTCAGTTCCGTCTTCTGTGATGAACACTTCTACAATCCTTCGGTCCACGACAGAATGGATCCGATCTATAAGTCTACGTGAATATAAGCGATCCATCACATTTGAAACATGACTTCGGTTTACCTGGAACTCATCAGCAAGAATCGATACCTTTGTAGGACCATGCGCACTTAAATATTGAAGAAACATAAATTCACTAGTCGTCAACTCGCTATCAAACAGGTTAGCCATTTCTTTTCGATAAGACCTCAACATTTTTCGAAATGTCTGCTCGAGTTCTGTAATTAATTTTTCTCTAACCATTATTCCGTTCACCACACTTATAATTCACTTAGTTAACTATTTACTTCGTTCATTATACTCCGATTTTGGGTTGTGTCAACACTTGATTGAATCAGTAATAACAATAGCGTTATAGGAATTGCTTTACTTACTAACTGAACAACAAAAAAAGGACTGCCTCAAAAAAGAGTCAGCCCTTCGTTCCGTGTACAAAGGAATTACAGCAGCGTTATACCATCGTTCTCATTGAATTTCGGTGGTTCATCAGTACGCTTTGGAACTAGTGGTAGTCTGATTTCAATCGTTGTACCTTGCTTATATTCAGAATCGATGATTAAACGACCCCCATGTTCACGAACAATCTTCCGGCTCATCATCAACCCGAGACCGATTCCTTTCTCTTTAGTAGAATAAAAAGGCTCGCCGATAAACTGCAATCGGTCTTTCTCAATTCCTTTCCCTGAATCAATAAAGAATAACTTTACAATATGTTCATTTGCTCCAATCTTGATGTTGAGTTCATCCCCTTTGCCCATAGCTTCCATCGCGTTTTTCATAATGTTGATGAAAACCCGCTTCAAAGCACTTTTCTGGCAGTTAAGGATGATTTGAGTATCGGTTAAGTATTGAACATCCATGTTTATTCCTTGAAGAAAGGCTGTCCCTTCAAACAATCGTACACAGCTATCAACAATATCGGTTAAATCAGCTTCTTCTAGATGAACAACATGAGGTTTTGCAAGATCCATAAACTCATCTGCAATCCGCTCAATGTTGTTAAGTTCACCGGTAATGATATCAATATAGCCTTTATAGACCGGGTCCGTAATCCCCTCATCAATCATTCGGAGAAAACCAGCTACACTCGTTAATGGATTTCGCAGCTCATGGGCAATCCCAGCGGCTAATTGTCCAACCGTGGACATCTTCTCAAGCTGCATTGAAACATGCTCATCCTCTAGCCGTTTTGTAATATCCCGCGCAATTATGAGAATCATATTTTCTTCATACTCGGAATATTCCTTTGAAATGAGTGGTGTAAGAACGGCATCAAATGTATATGATCTACCGCTTTTCTCAGTTGTAAACGCTAACTGCTCCGGATTTTCTTTTTGAAATACATGCTTTATCATATGGTGAAGCAAATCGCGGTCATCACCAACTACGTATTCGTCCATAAATGTATAAAAGTTATCGCATGGTTTATGCATCATCCACTCTTTTGCAGAAGGGGAAACATATTGTATATTTCCTTCTTGGCAAAACGTAAAAACGAAGTCAGATGTATTTTCAAGGATCAATCGATATTTCGTTTCACTTTCTTGTAGGGCTTTGTCTGCTTGCTTTCTAGCGGTAATATCTCTTCCCACAATTAAGAATTTTTCAAATGGTGCATGTTGATCGTATAAAGGTGAGCCGATCATCTCGACCCAAATATAATCTAAGCTGGCATGCAAATATCTAAACTCAGCTTGTACGGACTTCCCTACAGTTACCATTTGACGAAATTGATTTAGAACGTGTCTGCGATCATCGGGATGGATGAACCGGAAAACATTTCGATTCAGATAAGATTCAGCCGTAAAACCCGTTACGTGAAGATGGGAGGGTGATGAATAAGCCACCTTTCCAGACATATCGACAATACTGACTAAATCTTTCATATTCTCAGCAATGAGTTGATAGGAGTTTTTCTTTTTTATATATTTTTCCTTGAAAAGAATTTGTTGAGAGATATCCCCGTATAATCGGGCAACCGCTGTTCGTTCTCTGCGATGATTGTAGATGTTGATGTAGCAGATTGAAACATCTTTTAACGTCCCATCCTTATGTACACGTTTTGTTTTTGGAATATTATATATGTCATGTTTCCGTAATTGCCGGACAATCTCTTCGTATTCTTTTTCAAATCCTGATGGGAATAACGACACTCCATTTCCGAGCACCTCAGAATCCTTCCAGCCAAACATTTCAGTAAAAGCGGGATTTACCCTGTATGTTTCTCCATCCAAGTGTTGAATAAGCAATGCATTTGGAGAGGAGCGGAATATATTTTCCAACATTTGGTCATCGGTCATATGTTTATCAGCAAAATATGGGTTATAAAGAATGATACCACAGTAGTTTGAATCGCCTTGTTTGATCGGAACAAAGCTTACAGATTCATAAAGAACCTCTTTTTTTGCGATCGAAAAATGCTTCTTTGTAACCTGGGCACCCTGGTGAATTGCATCGTTACACCCCTGTGAAATTGCAGCACTGCTTTCAAAAAGCTGTTCAATCGGCCTTCCAATTAAACCTTCTTGTAAATCGAAGGCATCAGTAGATGCTTTATTTGCATATTCAAGAAAACAACCCGCATCATTGACTTTAAAAAGAAGATATGGGTCAGGATAACTATCCATTAACGCTTGCTCAAACTGTTTCAAGTAAATCCCCCTCTCTAAAAAACTAAATTTCGACAATGTATTACTATAGACATTCTCCTAAAAGCACATTTATTCCTTCCAAGAGTGAGGTTTATACTAAAAATTCCGGGCAAAAAAAAGAGATGACTGATACTGCAGTCATCCTTAGTGGATTTTGCTCTTAAAAATCGACTTTTACGTTCAAAAAATCAGCCTTGATCAGTGATTTAACGATTATGACCAATGCAGGGCCGATGATAAGTCCGAAAAACCCAAGTAATTCAAATCCGATGTAAAGACTTGAAAGTGCAGCAAGAGCACTGATTCCAAGGCTCGAACCAAGAATTTTTGGTTCAATGATCCTTCTGAAGATCGTAATAAGGAAAAACAGAACAATCAAGCCGATTGCAAGTCTTTGATCGCCTGTATACAGATTGTACAACCCCCATGGGACAAGGAACGAACCTGTACCAAGGATGGGAAGAATGTCGACGATAACGATCAAAATTGAAAAGACCAAAGCATACTCTACATCAAGAATCATCAAGCCGAACCATGCAATGATAAAGGTTAAAAAGCTTAGAATCAGCTGGGCACGTAAAAAGCCTACGAAAGCAAGCGACAATTGCTTCATAACCAACTCGACTTTTATCTTTGCCTTTTCAGAAAACATATTTAAAAAGCCATGATGAAGTCTTGGTAAATCAAGACTAATTAAAAACACCGAAACAAGGTATATCAACAATTGAATGAGCAGCACAGGCACAGCGGTTACAAAATTAACAAGACCTGCTGTTAATCCAGAAAGAAAATCAAGAGAAAATTTACGTAAATCCTCTAAAGCATTTTGAACAGTGGATATGTACTCATTTGGAATTTCTTTATAATACTCCTCCATCTGTATCACAAAGCTCTCGACGTTTTCAAAAATATATTGTGCGTACTGTGGCAGCAGTTGAGTAAACTCAATCACCTGCACAACAAGAGTCGTAACAGCCCAGTAGCATCCAAGTAGAAGCATTGCCAGAAATAAACTGAAACCAATTGTTACGCTCCACACCCTTTTAATCGAAAACGTGTTGATCAACAGTTTGATAAACGGCTCGAGGAGGATGGAGGTTAAGAGAGCAAGTACGAGCGGTATGCTATATGGGATAAGAAAAACGACAATCCCTACAAGTAATAAAAATGGTATATATTTCTTTAATTCCAATATCTCTTCTCCTTACTGAGCGGGAACCGTATTTTACGTATATCGGTTTCATCGAATGAAGTTAACAATATTATACCTTTTATTGAGGAAAAGGGCATCCATTACGAACGAATTTAGTCGATTTTTCTTTTGAAACTTTTATTCAGATAGGTTGCAATATAACAAATTGCCCGAAGGGTAAATAGTTCTTTTATAGTAAAATAGTTTAGTCTGCAAAGTTATTTTTTAAACGGATGATGAGAAAGAACTGTTTCTATTCAACTATTTTTACCAAATTCATGAAAATTTGATAAGGGATCAAAAAATCGCCGACCTTTTCTGTTATTCTACAAATATAGCAATAAGAGGGGGGAAGAATGTTGAAACTAGGGTTTGATCATTTTACTCAAATTAAAAAAGAGATCGTAGAGGGTACAAGTAAAACCTTTATTCAATCATTCGAGGATTTATGCGACTTGATAAATATCGGTAAAACTGTTTATTTTCAAACAGATGATGGTTATGGAACTATTAAGAAGAGCAATGAGTCGAAAGTTTTTATTACTGTTGCATCAAGTAATGATGTCGATCAGTTTGAGGGGACCGCACGAAAGCTTCAAAAAATTTATTTTTATCTACAAGGTGCATTCTTTATCATGCACGTTTAGAAACGGTGACTATTTTCTTTAGTAGTAACGCAAGGACAATGAACATTCCATAGCGTTAAAGGCTTTAGGACAATCAGCACTCATATATGGTAATGGCTACTATTTTCAAGGAGGACTGACCACAGTCATCAGCAAGTCGATAGACTGCACTGTGTCGGTCTTTCTTTTTTTACCTCTTTGGCGAGCCTTTGATCTTTTTTATAAAAATAGGTTGTCAGCTTTACAAAATTCAGTGTAGTGTTTAATAGAGTGGTAGAATATTTTGAATCTAAAACAAAGGGAGCAACTAGAATGAAAAGATTATTGCAAATCCTAATTGTGACAACGCTTTCAATGACCCTTGTGAATCCGATGCAAAGTTTGAAGGAAGTTGATGCAGCGGCTAATGGTGAGGTTGTGATCAATGAAGCTGCCTGGATGGGTACTAATGTAAGCTACAACAATGAATGGATCGAGCTTTACAATCCGACAGGAAATCCGATCAGCTTAGAGGGTTGGACCTTATCTACAGCGGATGGAACACCATCCATCTCATTATCCGGATCGATACCGGCTAAAGACTATTATTTACTTGAACGGACAGCTGATAGCACTGTCTCAGCTGTAACAGCAAATCAAATTTATAGCGGTTCCCTAAGTAACTCTGGCGAACTACTTGTGTTAAAAGATGAATCCGGAATCGAGATCGATTCAGTCGACCAATGGTATGCAGGGGACAATGAAACGAAAGCAACGATGGAACGAATTGATCCAGCGATAAGTGGAACGACAGCTACCAATTGGAAAACTGCTACAGACAGTTACGAAGAAGGTCTTGGAACACCTGCAAGTGGAGCAATGTCTTCAGCTACAGGTTGTGACACATCAACTGAGCAAATCAATCAAGTATCTGAAACGCTCGGGGCAATCAATGTTTATTTTAACAAGTGTGCATTACCGATCTATGCAGACACAGGTAACAAGGCGAATTACAATGTTAACCTTGAGGATCGATTGATAAAACGATTAAATGAAGCGACGACAAGCATAGACTTCGCTACATACGAAATCAATCTAACTAGAGTAGCCGATGCACTGATTAATAAAGCCGCAGAGGGTGTCGATGTACGGGTCATCGCTGATTCGAAGGATGCAACAGACCCTCATTACATCGATCGTTTTAAAACAATGAGGTTATATGTAGAAAAAATGGTGCGTGGAGCCGATCTTGTTTTAGGAACAAATGATGATATCGAAGTGTTTTCAGACTCGCCGATGTTTGCGGTTGAAGATAAGACGCTAAGAAGTGATTATGGGCTTCCGACCTCAGCTAAAGACTTTCCTTATGTCACTACAACTGTTGGAAGTACAGAAACATCAGGTTATTTGTTTGTCGATGCTGAGCAAAAGTCAGATGGAACGTATTACTCTCCAGGAAACCAGATGCATAACAAGTTTGCATTGATTGATGACCGCTGGGTATTTACCGGCAGCTGGAATTTTACGGTGACGGGACTATACGGGTCTGAAGAAAACATGCAGAATGGAATTTTGGACGGAAACCAAAACCATGTCGTCGAACTACATTCTCCAGAGCTTGCTGGGATCTATGAAACAGAGTTCCATGAAATGTGGGGAGACACAGACCTGACTCCGGATCCGGTGAACGCAAATCTTGGTTCTAGAAAAATTGATAATACGCAGCATGTCGTCACAGTTGGCGGCAAAACAATCGAAATTTTCTTCTCGCCGGGGGATGATGCAGTCGGTAGAATGACTGAGATTGTTAAAAATGATGCCGATTTGAACACCTATTTCACCATTTTTGCATGGTCTGATCAGGATCTTGTCAATGAGCTGAAATACAAATGGGAAGGCTCTTATCAGGATTTGATGGGTACAAGAACAGGGTTTGATGTGCGCGGTGTGTATGATAGCAGTTTCTGGAACCAGTGGTGGTCTGCGAGTATCGAAATGACGGGACGAACCGCTTCACAATCGAGCACGAACAACCCAAACATTCGCTGGGCAAATCCTGCACCCGTTTACGAGGATGCTGAAGTACGTAAGCTTCATAGTAAAACGATGCTTATTGACACGGACACATCCAGTGACCCGACCGTGATTGTCGGTTCGACCAACTGGAGCACGAACGGAAACGATCATAACGATGAAAACATGCTGATCATTCATGATACACTGATCGCTAATCAATTTCTACAGGAGTTTTACGCAAGATATTCACAGGCAGGCGGAACAATACCGCTTCAATAATGCAATGTCCCGCAAATTGATTTTCCGGGACGCATTATCCTAAAATCTAGGAGGTTGAGTCCCGCAAATTGATTTTCCGGGACACATTATCCTAAAATCTAGGAGATTCAGTCCCGCAAATTGATTTTCCGGGACACATTATCCTAAAATCTAGGAGATTCAGTCCCGCAAATTGATTTTCCGGGACGCATTACCCTAAAATCTAGGAGATTCAGTCCCGCAAATTGATTTTTCAGGACACATTATCCTAAAATCTAGGAGGTTGAGTCTCGCAAATTGAATTTCCGGGACACGCTCTCCTAAAATCTAGGAGATTCAGTCCCGCAAATTGATTTTCCAAGCCAATTTACCTAAAATTCAGGAGATAATAATAGAAAAGATCAGGCTGATGACATGCTTCAGTACCTGATCTTTTCAATTTGGCAGGAAATGATGACGTTTTTAAGCTGAGAGAACGAGAATTCTAGACGGGACTCTACTCAAAAAAACTATGATCCCTTTAAATTGTAAAGTGGCGCTTTGAGGTGATCCGAGAAAATAAAAACAAATGGATAGTGAAGCTTATTTTACAGGGGAATTTCTGACTTTTTGATAAATTTCAGTAAGGGCATTGGCTGCAGCCTCGACGTCATCCAAGCTGGTAGGCGTTCCGAACGAAAGGCGAATCAACTCGCGGGCTTCATCATCATTCCGCCCCACAGCAAGCATGGTTTTCGAGGGCTTTTGACTTCCGACTGAGCACGCAGATCCCGTTGAAATCGAGAATCCTCTCCTATTCATTTCGAGCATTATGAATTGCCCCTCGATCCCTTTTGTTCGAATACCTAAAATCGATGGGAGGTGTTCAGATGGGTGTCCCTCCACTACAAGATTGGATTGACCATCGACTATTTTTAAAAAGCTTTCGCGTATTTCCTTGAACCTTAACTTGTTTTGTTCCATCGATTTGATCAGTTCTCCGACTGCCGTAACAAAGGCAGCGATTCCAGGAACATTGACAGTACCTGCTCGGAATCCTTTTTCATGAGTAGAGCCGGGAAGATTCGATTTCCACGATATATTCGGTGAGATATAGCAAGCTCCTACACCCTTAGGTCCGTAAACTTTATGCGCTGATATCGAAATGCTGTCCAACCCATGCTTCTGGACGTCAATCGGCTTTTTCCCAAATGTCTGAACACAATCACTATGAAAGAATATACCATTTTCTTTTAAAAGTTGACCGACCTCTTGGAGCGGCTGGAGTGTTCCGATTTCACTATTCGCGTGGCCGATACTTACTAAAATAGTATCAGTTTCGATTACTTGCCTCAGGTCTTCGACAGAAACCTGGCCATAGGAATCAACAGGAAGCTTCGTAACACGAAACCCTTCATTCTCAAGCAGATCAAAGGTATTAAGGACGGATGCGTGTTCCGTTATAGTCGTGATCAGATGATTTCCTCTCGATTTATTAGCGCGAACAATCGAAGTGATTGCCAAGTGGTTGCTCTCTGAACCACCACTCGTAAAATAAATACCTTCTTGATGGCCGTTCATGTATTCTGCCAATTGGCGGCGACTCTCGGATAAAATATTCCGTGCATTATCTCCGATATCGTGCAGACTTTCTGTGTTGCCGAAGTAATTCAATGCCACTTCGGTATACACATGTAAGGCTGACTTTGAAATTGGTGTCGTAGCCGCATAATCTAGATAGATCATCTTCTGAATCCCTCCTTATAAATTGGTGCTTATATAAATAATCACACAAACTGGAAGTTAGTCAATCAACGTAAAAATACGGATAATGGAAAACCAGCATTTTTTAGCACACGTAGTAAAACTTCTTGCTTATAGTTTAATTTTATGTAAATATAGGTGTCAAGACATATGTAAAGTTGTAGTTTACTAGAAATAGGGAGGTGCCCTATGAACATACGTAAAACAGATGTGTTGATTCTCGGCAGCGGGTTGTCAGGGTTAATGTCAGCACAGCTTCTTTCTTCGGAAAAGAATGTGATTGTTCTCACAAAGAATCGTCTCGAGGACAGCAATTCGTATCTTGCCCAAGGAGGAATTGCAGCAGCAGTTCAAGCTGATGACAGCTGGTATTCACATTTTCTCGATTCGATCCAGGCCGGGTGTCACCATAACAATAAGTCAACAACGAAAGCACTTGTTCGTGAAGGGCCGGCAATGATCGAAAAATTGATCGAATTCGGGGTTGGATTCGATCGAGATTCGGATGGCCATTATCAGTTTGGAAGAGAGGGCGCACATAGTCTGTCACGGATTTTGCATGTCGGTGGAGATTCAACTGGTAAACATGTGATCGAGGTACTCAAAAAGACTATATCGGAAAAAGACCTTGTCATTGAAGGGGAAACCGCGATTAAACTCATTATCCAAAATGATCGATGTCTTGGAGTGTGGAGCCTCAACGATAATGGGGAAATGACTGCGAATCTCGCTAGTGCAGTAGTGATTGCTACAGGTGGATATTCAGGACTTTATCCGCTTAACTCTAATGCTTCTACGATTACTGGAGACGGGGTCGCACTTGCTTATGAAGCTGGTACGTCGGTTTCAGACATGGAGTTCATCCAGTTTCATCCTACTTTACTTATGAAAAATGGGTTAGGAATCGGTCTTGTTTCCGAAGCTGTTCGGGGAAAAGGAGCTGTTCTTATCGACGAAAACGGTGAAGCACTCATGGACGGACAGCATCCGATGAAGGACCTGGCTCCAAGGGATATTGTTGCTCGTGTTCTGTACCGAACAAGGCAATGTGGAAAACAGACATTTCTCGATATTCGTAACGTACAAGATTTTCCACAGAAATTCCCGACAATCACCCAGCTTTGTGAGAAAAATGGAGTCTCACTTGAAAAAGGAATCATTCCTATCGCACCAGGTGCTCATTTTACGATGGGAGGGATTGACGTTGATGGGTTTGGAAAATCAACTCTGAATGGCCTTTATGCGGTTGGTGAGGCAGCCAACACAGGAGTTCACGGTGCTAATCGACTAGCGAGCAATTCCTTGCTTGAAGGACTGGTGTTTGCAAACCGTTTGGCCGGAAACCTGTTAAAGGAACCCTCCCGACGGCTCCCAGCAGAACTTGAATGGAGCGGAATGGAAATCCTTAAGGAATCGCCTTCACATGCACACCTACGTGAAATAATGAACAAATACATTGGAATTGAGCGAAATATTGATGGTTTAAAAAAAGCAGCCGAGATATTCAATCAACTTTTACAATATACAAAACGTATTGAGGTGCCAAGCCTCGAGCAAGTTCAACTGAGAAATCAAGTACTCACTGGCTGGATCGTTGCGACTTCCGCACTACAAAGGACGGAAAGCAGGGGAAGCCATTACCGGACCGATTTTCCAGAAAAGGATGACAGACAGTGGAAACAAAGGCGAATTATAAGGAGGAAGCTTGAACATGAATCGATTAAAAGTTCGTCAGGAGCTTGAACGTTTTTTCGTTGAAGACATCGGGGCTGCAGACCTTACTAGTCAGTTGCTCTTTCAAGTAAACCAACTAGGACATGGGTGGTTTTTCATGAAAGAGGACGGCGTTTTTTCAGGGGAACAAATCGTCCAAGAAGGCTATCAATTAATCTCTTCGGAAGTACAAGTTGAGATGGCAGTTCATGACGGTCAGTTTTTAAAAAAGGGAGATACGATTGCGTTTATAAATGGTCCAGTCACATCCATTCTCGAAGGTGAGCGGGTCATTTTAAATCTTATGCAGCGCATGTCTGGAATTGCAACGTTAACCCGGCAAGCAACAAAGCTAGTTGAAGGGTCAGGCATTAAAATTTGTGATACTAGAAAAACAACACCAGGACTTCGGATGTTTGAAAAATATGCAGTTCGTTGCGGTGGTGGAATGAATCATCGTCTGACATTGGACGGTGGGGTCATGATCAAAGATAATCATATCGCAATGTATGGGAACATCGGAAAAGCAGTTGAACAAGTGCGAAAGGAAATTGGCCCGATGACAAAAATTGAAGTGGAGACAGAAACGATCGAGCAAGTGAGAGATGCGGTAGAAGCCAACGCAGACATCATCATGTTCGACAACTGTACACCTGAAGATATTCAAGAACGGGTGAAGCTTGTTCCGAATCATATCGCAACCGAAGCGTCGGGTGGGATAACGTTTGAAACACTTCCTTCTTATAAAGAGTGCGGAGTTCAGTTCATTTCATTAGGAACGTTGACACATTCGGTCAAAAGCATTGACATCAGCTTGGAATTGGAGGTCGATTAACTATGAGTGTGCTGGATATATTGAAAACAACACCTCGTTTGCCAGACCGTTATCGTAACCTTTCAGACGATGAGATGATTCGCAGGATTGGTGCGATCAAAAGAAGTATGGGAGAGCGCCTTTATATCCCTGGGCATCACTACCAAAAGGATGAGGTCATTCAGTTTGCCGATGATACTGGAGATTCCCTGAAGCTAGCTCAGTTGGCAGCCGAAAACCATCAAGCGGAGTATATCGTCTTTTGCGGGGTTCATTTTATGGCAGAAACAGCGGATATATTATCTACTCCTGATCAAAAAGTGATTTTGCCCGATATGAGAGCAGGCTGTTCAATGGCAGATATGGCTGATATTCATCAGACGGAAAAAGCATGGTCCATTCTGATGGAGACATTCGGCGATACGATTTTACCGCTGACGTATGTGAACTCAACCGCGAGCATCAAGAGCTTTGTCGGTAAGAACGGCGGCGCAACAGTAACGTCATCAAACGCAAGCACGATGGTTGAATGGGCGTTGAAACAAAAGGAACGGATTCTCTTTTTACCGGATCAACACCTTGGACGAAATACTGCGTATGATCTTGGAATACCTTTGGAAGAGATGGCTGTTTGGGATCCGATTGAGGAGCGGTTGGAGTATTCAGGGCCAGTCGAACGCGTGAAGGTCATCCTCTGGAAAGGACATTGCTCGGTCCATGAAAAATTTACGATGGAGAATGTTCGTGAGGTTTGGGAAAATATGCTCGGTGTTCAAGTGCTTGTCCATCCTGAATGTACATTCGATGTGGTGCAAGCAGCAGATCATAGTGGCTCGACCAAGTTTATCATCGATATGATTGAAAATGCTCCAACAGGATCCAGCTGGGCAATCGGAACAGAGATGAACCTTGTAAATCGCTTGATCAACAACCATCCAGATAAAAAAATCGTCTCATTGAACCCAAATATGTGTCCATGTCTGACGATGAACCGAATTGATTTGCCGCACCTGTTATGGGCACTCGAATCCGTCGTCGTAGGAAACGTCGTCAATGAAATTAAAGTTGACGCTGATACTGCGGGTTTTGCAAAAGCTGCGCTTGACCGGATGTTACAGCATTCGAAGTAAACAGTAGTAAAGGACTGACCGGGCTTGTAATGTATCGTACATCTCCGGACAGTCCTTTTTGTATTGGGTTACACAACAAATATTCGTGAATAGTTAAGTTACACGAGGAAATCGTAAGTTAAACGAGGAAAATCCGATTTACACGAGAAACTTTCGAATTACACGAGGAATTCGAAAGTTGCACGTCAAATGACCAAATTTCTGAACTTAATCCTCATCCATTCTCTCGACCGGAACGAAATAATCATCCTTTCGATACGCGAGTGCTTCCATTTTAGCAATTAATTCTCCGTCGCTCTCCACATTGATCGTATACCAGGATGTCCGATGGTTCCGCTTATCCTCTGTGGCGACAGCACGCAGCTTTGATCCTTTTTTTCCAGGTGCCATAAAGTTTACCGTCGTAGACAGCCCTACTGTCGTTTTTCCGTAAGAGTTACATGCACATGCAAACACATAATCCGCGAGTGCAAATGTGATTGCCCCATGCACAGTATCGTGTGTGTTCAACATATGATCTTTAATTTCCAGCTCAGCCGTTGCAGTTCCCTCACCTAACTCAACCAGTCTCATACCAAGAAACTGAGCGTATGGCTCACTTTTCATCTTTTTAAAAATATCATTGTAAAACTTTCTATGTATTTCCAGGTCGTCATATCGTTTTTTCATAGTAACGCCTCCCATTCTATTAATCTAATCATACAAAATTAAAGCTTTAGATGAAACAATATTAGGTCTGTACACAATCCTTCACTTTCACTCTTAAAGGTAAAGCATACTGACCTATTTAGGAAAATGTTTAGGCTTTTAAGGTTATGCCAGAGAAAATGTGGTCCCACCATTGGTCGTTTTCAGGCTGGTTCGGCACTTTTAATGCACAAATGTTTTCTAATCCCCAATCAAGCAGATTGATCTTATCGATGTTGTTTACTGGATTTAAAACAAGGATATGAATTTCCCCTTTGGTTAGCTGTGACAATACGGATCGTAGCTCCAATGCCTCCTTTTGTGTAGCTTTCCATCGGATGAACAGCAAAGAATCACTGTTTTCAAGCACATATAATAACCGGTTTACCCGTCGATTGACTTTAACTTTAACTGCTGTATAGTTATGGGACCAATGTTGGTTCGGTAAAACAGGGAAATCATGAACGGAAATGATGTTGTAAAGGCAATCTTTTATGAAATAGGATTTGACAGGTTGTACAATTTCATTATCTACATAGACCGAAGACCCTTTAATGACTTGCAAATTCTGAAATTTCATATAATCCTTGAAGCGCTTACTAAATAGATTACAAATATCGGAAAGTGAATGCGAAACTACCCAATCAAAGGGTGCGGAAAACGTTCTTAATTTATGTCTTCTTAATTGTGCTGCTGGAGTGCATGAGTTTCCTAAACTAATAATTGCAGAATAGGTTTTTTTGATTTGACTAAACCTCAAATAATTCCCTCCTATACTATTTTTTCCATGGACACTCTATTAAATGCTTGTATCATTGCTTTTGACTGGATGAACGTAGTACGGCTAGGGAAATATTTGAAACCAATCTAATGAAAAATCCTGCTAAAGAAGGAAGGAATACTCAGCTAGGTGACGAAGATTTAAAACAGGAACATACCTTTAAAGAAAACTTGGCAAAGCCAAGCCCTAGCGTAGGCTGAGCCTTAGTTGCGCTTATACTATAGAAAGTATTTATACATTCTTAACGTGCGAGGAAAACAAGGAGGACAACAAATGAAACGGTTAGATGAACAGTCATTTAGAAAAGCGAAAGAGTATCTTTTCATACATGGTAGACGACTCGAGCAGGCCCTGTTTAACTATCATTTTGAAAACGGATCAGAGGATGATGTGCTTGATGCTCTAAGGGAATTCCAAAATGAAGATGGCGGGTTTGGCAACAGGATCGAGCCGGATTTTCAATTGGACCAATCTTCACCCATGGCAACAACATTAGCTTTTCAGATTTTCAAAGAGCTGAACTTATCCTCGGATCACCCAATGGTACGGGATGGAATGACGTATCTTTTGAAAACCTATCATTCTGAAAAAGGACGTTGGCATGCTTTGCCACCTGAAGTCAACAATGTACCACACGCACCATGGTGGCATTATGACAATGAAAAAGAACGAGTAATGGTTGAAGCGTCTTGGGGGAATCCGAACGCCGAAATTTCCGGCTATTTATTAAGGTACAAAGAACTCGTCCCTGAGGAAGTGGCAACGAATTTAAAGGGCCGCTGTCTCGCTCATTTTAAAGCGTTGGACACACTTGATATGCACGAAACGTTTTGCTTTTTAAGGCTAGCAGGCGAATTATCTCAAATTGAACGGGATCCTATCATCGAAAAGGTGAAAGAACATATCCCAGAGCTTGTCAATTTGAAACGGGAACAGTGGGCAAATTACGGTATGCAACCAGTCCAGCTTGTTAAAGGGGTGCAATCACCTTTTTATGAAATGATGAAAGAGAGTGTAGAGGAAAATCTTGACTATGTTATTGAGAAACAGCATAGTGATGGCTCATGGCACCCGAACTGGGAGTGGGGACAATACGAGAATGACTGGCCAGAATCGAAAGAGCTATGGAAAGGGATCTTGACCTACGAAAAGCTTAAATTGTTGAAATCACACGGACGATTAGAAACACAAACTGTAAAATCACAGTAAATATTTCAAGCGCTAAGAGTCCCTTGGGTGTGGGGGCTGTCTTGCTTATGTTCTAATTTCCATACAGGTACATACTTTGTATATGCAGCATGTATATATTATATATTCTGGAGGTGCAAGGTGAACATACTCGTAATTGGAGGCACAAAGTTTTTAGGTCGTCATCTCGTGGAAGCAGCAATGAAACAAGGTCATAAAGTCACATTATTCAACCGTGGAAACAATCGGGATGTCTTTCCAGAGTTGGAACAAATTACAGGGGACCGCCAGCATGATATCCAAGTGCTTGAAGGGAGTAATTGGGATGCAGTCATAGACACATGCGGCTACCATCCTCAAACGGTTCGAAAGTCTGTTCGAACACTCGCAAAAAAGACCAATCATTATGCGTTCATCTCAACCGGGTCAGTCTATGCGAACTTCTTAAATGAGGACAATGTAGATGAGCAATCAACCACACTAATGCTCAATTACGAAACGATTGCATCCATCAATGAGGGAGAAGAAATAGCTGCGGAAGCATACGGTCACTTAAAATATCATTGTGAACAAGTTGTCTATGAGGAAATGAAAGGTAGAGCCCTCATTATAAGACCTGGATTGATTGTAGGACCATATGATCCGACTGATCGGTTTACGTATTGGGCAAAACGTCTGGCAGAGGGTCGTGAAATTCTTGCACCTGGAAGGAAAGACCGTAAAATTCAATTTATTGACGTGCGGGATCTTGCTGATTGGACGATCGGTATGGTCGAGAAACAAGCGAATGGCGTTTATAATGTGGTAGGCCCAGCGGAAAAATTGACAATGGAAACATTTATTGAAGAAGGAAAAGCTGTTTTTAATAATAAAACGGATGTAACATGGGTCGCGGAATCCTTCCTGCACAAGCATGAAGTCGCGCCATGGATCGAGCTTCCACTGTGGATTCCTGAGACGTATTCACCAATGGAAGGTATAAAGCCTGCACATGGTGATATAGGAATATGTAACAAAAAAGCGATTGAGGCAGGACTGACTTTCCGGTCTTTCCATGAAACCTTGAAGGATACACACGACTGGTTTATTGAAGAGCGTGGAGAATTATCTGCGGCACAATTGACTGATGAAAAAGAACAAGAAGTATTAAAGAAATGGCTCCAAGCTGCAAGTGTCTAATTATATACGTTTAGAAAATGAAAATGACTGCCGAATTTATTTTCGGCAGTCATTGAATATGTCAAGGAGGGAATACAGAAATGATTAACAAAAATTGCTACAGCAGCGGTTTATGTAGATGATTAACAGAAATCAAAAGCATTCTGGACGGAAAAAGCAGGATTCGAAGTGAAAACGGAACAACATATGACTCCAGAGGCAAGCTGACTGGAAGTTGGACCAAAAGGTGCTGAAACTGCTCTTGTCATATCCGAAAACAATGATGCAAGGTGCAGAAAATATGAAGCCTTCAATCTTATTCGTATGTGACAATATCAAAGAAACATACAATATGATCAAAGAAAACCGTGTTTAGTTTGAGGGTGAACCAAATGAAATGGAATGGGGAACCTTTGCACAATTTTTTGATGAAGACGGATATATGTATGTGTTAAAAGGATAAGGATAGAGACGATAAAAGACCTGAATGAATACAACCACTCAGGTCCTTCTTATTGTACGCTTAACTTTTCGACGTTTGTAAAGTTTGTGATACGTCTTCTTCTTTATCGGGGTTGAACATTTCTGCGATTCTATCAACGAGTCCAAGGGTTAGAAGGCCATTTCCTTCACCTTGTTTTGTAAAACCAATCGGGGTTGTCCGCTTGATCAATTGAGCATAAATCTCTACTTCTGAAAACGATCGACCAAATTCTGATTTAGACAAATTAATCAATAATGCTAGTGCGCCTGAGACATGAGGTGTAGCCATTGATGTCCCAGTTAGACGAGCATATCGGTTTTCAGGAAACGTAGACAAGATCTTTACTCCCGGAGCCACGAGATCAATTTCAGCATTCGTATTCGTGAATTCAGTGAGGTTGCGTTGGAAATCAACCGCGCCAACCTGAATCACCTCATTATAGGCGCCAGGGTAGGAAAACTCGTCCGTATTTTCACAATCGTCACCTTCGTTACCAGCAGCGCAAACGACTGAAACGTTGTGGTTGACCGCGTATTTTATTACCTCATGAAGCTCAGGAACATCTTGTGGTCCCCCGAGTGACATGGAAATCACCCGGACTTTTTCACCATTTGGTCCTTCCCAATCAACAGCGTATTGAATTGCCTTGATGATCCACTCAATTTTGCCACTTCCTTCATGTGTGAGGACCTTTAAAATTAAGAGATTTGCTTCCGGTGCAACACCGACGACACCATTTCCAGTACCAGAAGCAGCAACAGTTCCAGCTACATGTGTACCATGACCATTATTATCTGAGAAATTTGATGCATCACCACCAAAATCAGTTGTGAAATTCCTGCCGCTGATAATTCGTTCTCTTAAATCGGGGTGGTCGGTTTGGCAGCCAGTATCGATGACAGCGACAACATTACCTTTACCTTTTTTAGATCGATCCCACAAGGATGGAGCATCAATCATCTCAACGCCATCAGGAATGTTTGACAATTCTTCGATGATTTCTTCCACTTGGTACGGGACAAGACGAACATCACTCATAATAATCCTCCTTCGATTTAATAGAATCCAAGAAAAATAAAGCGTCATAATCCCAGTGAAGGTACTATACCACATTTCAGACATCTATTTTCAGAAAAATCAATAAATAATCAAAAGGTCCTAAATATCATTTGTACACGTATTTGACATTAAAGTAAAAGTTGACTATGAAGAATGGTTGCAATAAAAAATGAAGGAAAAGCAGCAGTTAATTAATTCTGATTATCTTAGTAATGAAATGCTCGATCGAAGGTAATTGATGTAATTCGAAGACAAATAAATGGGGCTGTATCTATTTTTATATGACAGCCCATTTTATTTCCTACTGTTTAGTGAAATTTAAGGCGAACACTAGCAATGCATTTAAGTTTTCATTAAGGCTTGGTGAATTGTACCGTTTTTTTTTATATGACATCCCCATTGACTATCAGCTGACCCGCCTTACTTCATCTTTGTGAACGAGTTGGATTTTGTAATCACCTTTTAACTCAAGAAAACCCGTATCGTAAATCCAAATCACGGTGTAGGTCTTCCCATTATAGATTACTATATCTCCTTTATGCACAAGGCGAATCCTCCTTTTCCTTAATCGATTAGGAAGGTAAATCGTCATTCTTGCATAAAACACTATTCAGTTACAGGAAGTTCAGTACTGATCAGAGCAATTTCCTTTTCCAACAAACGTTGATTCGCACTAAAAAGATTTTGGAGCGCCATAGTCAAATCATTTAGTTTTTCATAACAAATGGCTAGTTCTGTTTTTACAAGGGAAGTCCACGGATCTTCATTGAGTAATTGAAATACATGATCCGCTTTTTTGAGGTTGGTAAGTGCCTCCTCATGCGAACCACGTTTTATGTTGACTTTACCGAGTACATAATGACACTGAGCAAAGACGTGTGAATTGCTTGCAGCTAGCCTTAAGCCATTGTTTGCATATTGTTCGGCCTGATCTAAATCGTCTGTATAAAGTGAAGTGAGTGCAAGTTCATAATAGCTGTTGGTCGCAAGGTCGCGAAAATGATATTTGTTTGCTTTCTCTAAGCTATCATTCAAGTAATAAAACGATTCTTCAACACTTCCATGTTTTCGTTTCAATATTCCCATGTTTATTTGGGAACCGATATATTTTCTAGGCTCTTCTTCAAGTTTCAAATAATCAAGGGCAACCATGCTAGATAGAATTCCCTCTGCGTATTTTTTCATATACAGCTCGGCAAGTCCCTTCAGCATGTAAAAGTGACCATTGGAATACGAAACCTGATTGGCCTCCATAATTTCAATGGCCTTATGAATAACATCAAGCCCCTTTTGGAACTCCTTCACACGACAATAGCAAAGTGCCAAGTTATACAATATTTTGAACTGAAGCAGACATTCTATATCTACATAGCGTGAATTGATGAGGGCTGAAGCGTTTAATGCCGATTCTATTCCTCTTTTATAATCTTTTAATTTCCGGTTAGCAAGTGTTATGTAGTAATAGACTTCGATGATTTCTTTTGTTTCCGTTGATGGGAGATAGGAGAGTGCCTCATTAAAGTGGTATAACGCTTTTTCATCTTGATTAAGCTTTTCATAGATTTGCCCGAGTAACCGATGCGCTAGCCATTTTTCAGGAAAAGGAACGGTTCGAATCTTAATAAGATCCTTTAGACGGGTTTTAGCTTCTACATATTTTTCAACCTTGAAAAGTGTCGTACAAATATTAAGGCCATTCTTTATTTCCTCGTAGGTGACTGTTTTTCCAGAGATGTGTTTTTTTTCTCCAAGTAAATCTCCGACTGAGACTCCAAGTTTGCTAGATAAATATTCGATTGTTCGGAGGGAGGGTGTGGTGAGATCTCTTTCAATAAGGCTTAACATAGCTCGACTTAGTTGATCCCCGGCTAAATCCCCCTGGGTGAGCCCCAAATCTTTTCGTAAAACTTTTATTCGTTTACCAACTGAACTTTCCAATTCTTATCGCCTCCCTAACTTATTTTACCACAAAATTATTCGAGATGTTAAAATATTTAAACTATTTTTCAAAATAAAATATTTTATTCAAAAAAGTTGTTGACAAACCCATGAGTGTAATCTTAGTATAAAATTGTAAAAAAATGAATGAAAATAGGAGGTATTTATGTCAAAACCTGCAAAATCTACGTTCTTTTTGGTTGGTGGTGTCATTTTAGGTCTAGTGTTCCTGTTATTCGTACAAGCCTATGAACTACCACAAAACAGTGGTCATTTGTTTGCTGAAAGTTTAGTAGACTCAGACCTGGCATGGCCAGGTGACCCGGATCCAGAAGATGATCCCGTATGGCCGGACTCCCCAGCACTTGTAAGTACAGAAGACCCGGTATGGCCAGATAGCCCAGATCCAGAAGATGATCCCGTATGGCCGGACTCCCCAGCACTCGTAAGCACAGAAGACCCGGTATGGCCAGATAGCCCGGATCCAGAAGATGATCCCGTATGGCCGGACTCCCCAGCATCAAATGTATAAGCATGAATTAAACACTCGTTTTTCCTTTAGCAGAAACAACCTCAATTTTAGAAGGTAAAAGTTCTTCTTTTCTCCACAACCACTTTTCAAGTATTGCGCCAATTATTCCAATGCCACCAACGACGAAACCAACTGTTTGTATCACTTGGACAGCCCCAAAGGTATGAACTAGAATTCCACCGGTTACAGGTGCGATGATAAATACAGCACTCATCACCGAGTTAGTGATTCCGAATACGCGGCCAACCATTTCCTTTGGGGACTCTTTTTGAAGTGCGAAATTATATGAAACCATCCAAATTCCGTTGCCGAACCCTACAATCAGGGCAAAGAAAATAGGGATGAGTAATGACATCTCCTCAGTGACGAACGCTACTCCCGCAAAGCCAAAACCAATCAAGCTCATTCCACCTCCAATTGCCCAACCATAGCGAATCTCTTTAAAGCGATTCATCCATGTTATCGTAATGATCGACCCGACTCCTGTCGTACTTAATAACAAACCAAACACCATTGGATCCTTCATGTTAATCGATCGCAGAAGAACGGGGAACTGAAAATCGACGAGCTGAATGCACATAATTCCAATCAAGGAAAAAAGAATGCTATTGAATATCACCCGAGTCTTAAGGACAAAAGCCCAACCTTCTTTCCAGGAATCTTTAAAGCTCAGTTTTTCTGTTCCTTGTTCATTTTTTGGAGCATTTGAATTCTCTTTGATTTTTCGAAGTGTTAGTAAAATAATGCCCGATATTAGGCTGCTGAAGGCATTAATAAGGATGCAAATCTTTGGGGATAGCACGGTTAAAATTAAAGCCCCCAGGAGAGGTCCGACAATTTTTCCACTATTGTTCACAATCTGGTTATAAGAAGTGGCTTTCAATAATTGATCTTCAGGAACGATATGTCGCGTAAGAGCTTGTTCAGCTGGCGTACTGATCAATCCAAGCGATGAACGTATAAACAAAATTGGCAGTACCCAATAGATATGATCGGCGAATACGAGAAAAATCGTTAAAACGGCACTACTCCAATCCGAAATAATCATCAGGTTCACTTTTTTCGAACGATCAGCAAGCACACCTGCAAATGAGCCAAATAAGATACCTGGTAACGCAAAACAAACTGGAATTAATCCGATCAATATCGGATCCGAATTCCAGCCGTAAGCGACAAGTATTGAAATCGCAAGCATATCAAACCAATCGCCATAAACTGAAATGGCATATGCAAGGAACATTTTTGTAAACGACTTATTTTTGAAAAGGGGGGTCGTACTAACTGTTTTATCCATAAAGTAATCCTCCTGTCATCAATCTAGCTTCATCATAGCTCGAGTACTAGACTGATTGAACGAGCGAAGGATTGAAATCAATTCCGACTAGAGACTGATTTCCATTTATACTTTTATATTACGGCGTTTCTTGAAAAGGAGGGCATTGATTGAACCCCCTAAAATTAAGATTTGAGCGGTTAAATATAACCAGATCATCAAAATAATGATGGTTTTCACATTTCCGTAGATCACAGAATATTGGCTGTACCTCACATAAATGGAAAAACCAACGGAAATAAGCTGCCATAATATGGTTGCGAAAATGGCACCAGGGATTACATCTTTAAAGGTGTGCTTCGTCTTTGGAACAAAATGAAAAAGTACATAAAAAAACACAAGCAATACAACACTTCCAATACCCCACCTGATTGGATTTCCAAACGTAATGACAAACTGATAGAGCCACGCATCCTTTTCCATAAAGCTTAAAATCAACCGTTCGGCAACAGGGACAAGCACAGAAACCACAACGACACTAATAAAAGCGACTGTAAGTAATAATCCTTCAAAAAGTTGAACGAAAAACGATCGTTTCGTCCTTTCGGGATAGCTTTCATTAAGTATTCGAGAAAACGCTTGGATTGCAAAAGAAGAAAGCCAAATCGAAGAAAGGAAGCCAAAGGTCAATAAGTTTTCCTCTTGATTCAAAAAAATCCCTCGTAATGTTTGACGAAGGAACTCCACCGTCTGTTCAGGTGCATATGGCTCAACCAAATCCAGGACAGATCCGGTGTCGATTGGCAGGTTGCTCGCAAGCGTGATTACAACAATCAGAAAAGGAAATAATGAAAGCAGGAAATAATATGACATCTGAGCCGCGAGGTCATAAATTTTCCGATCCAAAAACTCTCGATACAACGCTTTTACTAGCCATAAAAAATCCCGCATGATTAACCATCCTCAATGCCAGAACATTTGCCTTCTAGCAATGGTATCTCCAATCTGCGGGATTTCATTCTGTTTAGTGGTTTTTAGTAGACGGTTTTTACATTCAGATATGATCTGTACACATACATAAGCAAAAGCGGAATACCGATCGCACTGATAAACAAGGAAATAATTTGACCGAGAATCGGGATCAATAAAAGGACGAAATTAATTACAATTAAGATAAACGTGACAAGTAAAAAAGTCCCGAGGATGCGAATATATTTTGAAAATGGAAGTTTAAATGCCTTCCCGATACTTTGAAAAACAGCATCGTGTTCCTCGAAGTAAATGATAAATCCCATAAGGAAAACCAAGCTGAAATAGATATAACAAACACCCAAAACAAGCAATACGAAAAAAACGACGGCATCCCCAGCTATGGCAAAAAGACTGATCAATACGACTGAAGCAATAATAAAAACGATAAACAAGGCGAAGACGCTGACTGTAAACTTAAACGTCCTTGTAAAGTTAGATTTACCGCTGGAAAAGAATTCTGACCAGTTGAACTGTCGGTCATCTGAATGATAAAACGATCGAATGAGCCCGATATAACCTGCATAAAGATAAACAGCCATTATCAACAATAAAAGCATCATGGCAAAAAACAAAAATAAATCAGAAACGAATCCATCTGGTGAAGAAAAATACGAAACACCTACATCATTAAAGCCGTTGTGCAGCATCATTTGAGCAAAATGCTTTCCCGCAAAAATCCAAGTGGCTGCAAACACGATAACAAAGGTAATCAATTGATAAAGGATGGCGGGTACTAAAAGTGACGGATTTTTCGATAAATCTTTAAGAACCTTAGGAAGGGTTTTCATCATCCACCTCTTTCTTTAATGTTAGTTAACCATATGAAACAATTTCCATTTATATCGACAACTATTAAATAAAATTAATAAATGCAAAAAGCTGAATCCGTACCGAAATAAAAATGGAACGCATGGATTGAGGGCATGCGAATAATTGAGGGCTGATATGCAGTGAAAATCCAAATCCATCACCATTTTTATTCCGATAACGAAGGGTGTAGGTAAATAACTGATGCAAGAGTGGAAAATATACCTCCCATCATAATGGTATTGCTCGTCCCGATCTGTTCAGCCATAACTCCTGATACAAAAGCGGCCACAGGTATGAGTGTCCAAGTCATAAATCGGCTTGTAGCCTGTACCCGTCCTATTAAATAATCTGGTGTGAGTGTCTGTCGAATGGTTTTGATACATGGGTTCATCATTGCAGCTGCACACGTTCCGATTCCATTTGCAAGCACGAGCCAACTATATGTAGCAGAAAAACCAAATAGGATGATCGACAAACCACCTACAGTGGAAGCGATAAATAAAATGCTTCGATATGTATATCGTTTCTTCAAGACATTTGTCACAAGTGCACCAATTATCGCACTTACTCCGCCTATGGAAAGCAACCAGCCAATGTGTTGAGCATCAAAGTCCATTGTATCTTTGAGGTGAAAGATCATCATGGTTAAAAAAAGAGTTGTACCAAACACGGATCCAATCATTGCGATGTTCGTCATCAAAATTGCCTTCGTTTGTATGACGAAATGAAACCCTTCTTTTAAATCTGTAAAAAATGGTTTTCGCTCGGCAGCAAAATCGGTTTTTAATGGGACACTTAAAACCGTCATGAACGCAATCAAAAAGCTGAAGCTGTTTATAAGTAATGCATATCCAGGGTTATACAGGCTGATTGCTAAACCACCGAGTCCGGGTCCCGCCATAACCGCCGCATTAAACAAACCAGAATCGATTGAATTGACAGCCTGAAGATCTTCTTTTCGAACTAAACTTGGAACGGATGCGAATTCTGAAGTGTTGTAAAGCTGAGTAAACATACCAACCAATAAAGCACCGGAATAAAGCTGCCACATGTGCAAACCATTTAGTATAAAAAGAACTCCAAGACCCCCAACAACCAAACATCTTCCCAAATCGCAGACTAATAATATTTTCTTTCGATTAAATCGATCAGATAAAACACCAGCAAACGGTTGGAGTAAAACAGGTAATCGCTCGAGAGCAGCTACGATCCCCATACTGATTGGAGAACCTGTAAGTGCTAAAACTATGAGTGGAAAAGCAATCAAGTATATCTGATCCCCGAAAAAGGAAATCAAATTGCCACCCATAAATCTGAAAACAAGGTAATTCTTTTTAAGAATAGGTAGATTGGTTTCTTTCGGTAAAGCTAGAGCCGGTTCAGCCATCAAAAACCACCTGATTTTCTCTGTATAAGAAGTGCTCCAATTCTTTTGCTAATGCAGTTATCGACGACTTCTTTAAGGTGTATTTCGAATCACGAACCTCTACGATCCGTGCCGATCGGAGTATTTTCAGATGATGATGGATGGTTGATTTTCCAAGCTCCAATTGTTCGGTCAGTTCTTGGAGTGTTCGAGCATGCTCTGATAAAAGCTTAACGATTCGTAGTCTCACCTCATCACCTAGTGCTTTGTGTTTTTGTACGAGAAAATATCCAGGAGTATAGGCGTCACCAGGATGGATACTTTCATTCGCGACGGGATAATAAAATACTTTAGTTCCTTCAATGTCTGCCTCAATATTCCAAGGACGGTAGATGTACTGCGGGATTAATAGAACATTTTGCACATTCGGTTCCGGAGGATAGCTGATCCCACCAGTCGCCCATTCGACGAGCTCCTCACTTTTCATTTTCATCTTCATGTTTTGTTTGCTGACCGTGTCCGTTTTTAATATAGATGAAAGATTATCGGCCGTAGGTTCAATAACTGTTTGATACCAACCTTCCATTACAGTTACGAGGTGTTCTTTTAATGCCTGTACATCGTAAGTGCAAATAAATTCAATGTAGGTAGGGAAGAAAATATTGTCTTTGGTAAGCGATTGTAGTTCATGTATTGCAGTCGGATCACCATTAGAAGCTTGGCTGCGGATTTCCTGAAACTTTGACCCTACATACGGTATACAAATAAAACGCAGCTCCTCAACCGTGAGGGAATCTATGTAAGTCTGAAAGGTGTTTAAATCAGAAAATGACTTTTGATGAAGTAATTGTAACAGTGCTTTCCACGTGTTGTTTTTCTCAACAAAATTCAATTGCTCAATCATCTCATCAGACAAAGACTGTCTAATCCGTTCCCAATAGTTGTCAGGTTGATCCAACGTTTTTAAAAGCCGTTTATTCGTAATTGCAGCAATGCCAAGCGCACACTCCCACAATAACGAAGACTCGATGCGAACCTCATACGTTTCTCTCTTTCTACCAGTTGTCTGAATAACGTCCATAAAAACACCCCATTTACTTCTTTTACTACATTCTATATTTATAGAATAATAAATTCAACTCTTATGGAACCACTTAATAAAAAAGGTTTTGATTCCTGTTTGTGGAAGATGGATATGTGAAATTATGTTTATAAATCAAGCATAAGATGATAACAACATGGAGTATTGAGAGGGGAAAGCGATGAAGTCAAAAAGGAATCGAATATTATTTTATCTTGCATATTTGATCGGTATCTCAATATTTTTATTTGTAGGATCCAAAGTCGGGATGGCCGTTAAAAATTATCAACAAGAGTTTTATAGGGTTCTACCATTAGCTGTTTTTTCAGTATTTTTTTATATCAGTTTAGGTATTGTTTTTGCAGTACCGAACTTTGTACGTAATTATTTGAAAAGCGGAAAATGGAAATATGATTGGACACAATTCATTATAATTTGCGTGCCAGCTTCGCTCATTACTTTTTCATTTATAACCACTTACGTCTTCGGGGCTAAGTTAGGGTTGTACAAAATAACATCTTCATTATGGGGCATAGACATAATTACAATATGTGGGATTGTAGCAGGATACACGCTTATTACGAGTTTGAGAAGAGAAGTAGAGCAGAGATAGGGAGGGTATCAATAAAAATAAAGGAACACATCTCCTATTAATGGAATCAAATAAGAGAGTAGTTTTCCTATATTAAGGAGGGTTTCAATTGATGGAAAAGCTGCTGCAATTTGAGAAATCAAAATATGGAGTAGAGAAAGATGGTCTGATTGTTGCTCCAAGTATCTTTAAGGTGTTCAAAATCGTTTTTCGAACTAATAAAGAGAACACGAAGTCACGCAATATATCTTCCTGACCGGATTTCTCACCAAATTTACAGCAACTTTTTATAGGTGATTTTAATTTGCGGAGTAGATGCCGCATTTTTTTGTTTGTTCATTTTTTGAAAGATTTACACATCACTTTGCTAGGGGTTGTTCCCATTCCTCCCTCAACATACCCATTTTGATAGAGTCAAAGTATTCCCCGTTTACGACTCTGGCTTTTCGTATTCGACCTTCTTCAAGCATTCCGATCTTTTGTGCGAGGCCAATCATCCGTTCATTACCCGACCATGTTGAAATGCCGACACGAACGACATCCATGTGGTCGAAAATGTAATTTGTCCAAAGTGAAAATGCATCTGTCCCATACCCGCCAGACCAGTAAGTCGAATCATATATCGCGATTCCGTTGCAAAGCCAATTCGTAACTTCATCCACCCAATACCAGCCAACAGTCCCGATTAATTTTCCATCGACTTCAATAACAAGAGAATTCCTCGGAGTTCCAGTTCCGATACGTGCGAGCTCTTCTTGATGATCAGCTAAAAATTCCTCACGGTTTTTTGTGGGCAGTTTATAATAAGGGCCATTCCAATTTAGGTGTTCCCGGTCATCCGCTTCATATTTCCAATAGTAGATATCAAGAACATCCTGCTCAGTCAAATCTCGTAATATTACTTTTTTACCTTTTATACAAACATGTTTAGTGGTTTTCATATCACTCGACTCCTTTACTTTTGTTCAAAACAAATTCTAGTATAACAAATTGATTGAGTATTATGAAAAAAATAACAAAAATGATAGAATGAAGTATTGAACTTTAAATGAAGAATAATAGATCAGATTGTAGATTTGGGGGACATTTTTTGATTGAAGAAATATGTACACCAGAAATCACAAATGTCATCAGGAAGCTCTTAACCCAAGCAACTTCAGCAGATAAGGTCAACAATGTTTATCAACAGTATCTTAAAAGTACATCTAAAAGTCTCTATAGTTATGTGGTTGATGGGGAAATCGTTGCATGCATCGGAATCGAGATTAAATCGAACAATATTGCTGAAATATTGCATATTGCCGTTTGTGCTAGTGAAAGGGGAAAGCATATCGGAAGTGCTATGATTCAAGCGATTTGTAATCAATATGCTCTTAAAAGAGTCTTCGCAGAAACAGATCAAGATGCAGTAGGATTTTACGAAAAGTGTGGATTTAAGATTATTAGTTTAGGAGAAATGTATCCAGGTGTCGAGAGATTTAATTGAGATTTGTCATTAAAAGGATAAATTGAAAGGAGCGTATTATGTCACATCGGTTAGGGATATCGGGGAGTACGATCATGACAGATCCAGAACAGTTTGGAAAGCTATTTAGCAAGGATATTCCACACATCGAAATCGGTGAATTTCCTAGCGAATCGGCTTTCAATGAATTTGTAAAATTAGTAAAGGAAAACGGTGTATCTTTCGGGCTGCACTCTCCGCTTTATCGGAATCAAAGCAAGTACGATTTACTTGAAAACGTACAATTTAAACCGGAACAGGCATGGGAACAATTTGAAGCAGAAGTCGAACGAATGTCTAATCTAGGAGCAGAATATATCCTCGTACATTTTCCTTATTTTAAAGGAGGGCCTGTTGATAATGTTAATCAGATTATTGAAAAGGGACTTCAAAAGCTTAGTTCACTGCAAGAAAAATACTCCATTCCGATTGTCTGTGAACCGAAGCTCGGTTTAAACCGTTCTCGAGTTGGTATTGATTTTCTGCATGATTTTCCTTTGGAGACATGGGAAAAGTATGAACTCAAGCTCTGCATTGATATTGGGGATTACCTTTTGGCGGTCGGGAAGGAAACTTTAGAATATATCTCGAAATGGAAACAATACATAAAAGTCGTTCATATGCATAATGTCGAATTCCAGGGTGACCGGTACATTTGGGTTCCTGTCCACCCTTCCCATGAAAGGGATGAAAACTACTTCAATATTGAAGAAATTGTTCTCTTTTTATCAAATTGCGAGAATGTCACCTTCGTATTGGAGCATACTCCACACTCTAATCCTACCAACCAGTTTGTGGAGGAAGGGATCCATTGGGTCAGAGAATTGATTGGAGAATGATTTCGGTAGTGCAAACCATCTATAACATATTAGAAGGGACCCTTTAACATGGATATCCTCATCGACAAAAAATATTTCACAAAAGCCGTATCAGAAGTTAGCAAAGCTATACAGTCCAATCCTTTAGAGCCTATCTTTTCTGGCATTAAATTAGATGTCACTACTAAAAGGGTTACTCTACTAGGGGTTAATGGTGATTTGTTCATCGAACGGTTTGTTTCTGAAAGCATTGATGGAAGAAAGGTGGTAGAAATCAACGCGACCGGATCGATTGTCGTTCCAGCGAAAGCATTTCATGACATTTTAAAAAAGCTTCCCAATCCGATATCGATCAAAACAAATCAACAATCCATCCTGATTGAGTCAGCCGAAATATCGACCACTTTACATAGCTATCAATCAGGAGATTTTCCGACTCCACCCACTTATCATCACGATAAAGTAACCACAATATCAAATGATGATCTTTCTAATGCGATCAAACAAACAATATTCGCTACTTCAAATAATGAATCAAGACCTGTACTGACAGGGATAAACATGATTTTTGAAGAAGGGCAACTGACCTGTGTCGCAACCAATTCTCAAAGACTAGCAAAATCGGAAAAAAGCATCGAAGGCAACGGTCAAGGTTCCTTCATCGTTTCTGGATCAAGTCTAAACGAGCTAGTAAAATTGTTGGATTCTGACACAGGAAAAGTGAAGGTCATTACGACAGATAATTTCCTTATCTTTAAAAGTGGTGCAGTTACGGTGTTTTCTAGATTGATAGCAGGGAATTATCCGGGTGTTTCTGGTCTTATTCCGAGAGATTTCCACACGGTCCTATCGATAAAAACAAAGCAACTTTTAGAAGGGATAGAGAGAGCCTGTTTGTTCACGAACGAATCGAAAAACAATACGGTTCATTTAAAACTCGTTGAAGGTACAAAATTGAAAATTTCATCGAACTCGACGCAAACTGGTAAAATATCGGAGACACAAGATCTCGTATCATTAGAGGGCGAGGGGGAACTAAATCTATCTTTTGATGGAAGGTTCCTGTTGGATGCTTTGAAAACGATCAAGCAAGAAGTGGTTAAAATGAGTTTTGGCGGTACAATGCGGCCGGTCTTAATGGAACCGACCAACGACACCTCATTAGTCCATCTCATTTCACCTGTACGCACTTCAGGATACTCTGAGTAAAAAGGAGTAATTTCTTTAAAATACAAAACAATATGAACAAGACAGTAAATTCGAGACAAGAAGAGTGACATACGGATTTCATCGGGTAGATGTTTTAAAGTAAGGAAGGAGCAACTGTAAATGGATCTTCAGCTAAGGGGTAAAAGTGTCATTGTAGCTATCGGTACCGATCGAGTTGCAGAGCTTGATGAGATCCGAGCCGGACAACTAGGAATCTCATACGAAGAGCATGTGGAAAATACCGAACAGAGGATTCCACTAAAACGCTACGGAACTCCTGAGGAGTTTGCAAAAATGGCTGTTTTTCTAGGTTCTGAAGCGAACACGTACATCACAGGACAATCCCTACTCATTGATGGTGGCATGGTCAAAGCACTGTGATTATTTTTTGATTATAGCGATGTTGTCTTTCTAAAAGAGAGAAGAGACCCCCTTGAGCTTTTACCCGGTTTTCTGGTAATCTCTTCTCCATAATAGCTTACCCCTTTGAGGGAAATGTATCGTATATTGACCGTCAGTGGCAGGGACACTGACGGTCTTTTCTATTAAATGCTTATTTACTATTTACCATAATTATGAACAATAGTGAAACGTTTCAATAACAACCTTTTTATAATAAATGCAACTGATAGACTTAAAACTTGATATGAGTAGCGTAGTTTATTTTTAGAAAATTGCTACAAAAGTAATGTTTACGCTTACATTTATCAAAGTTACAATTTAATTGAAACGTTTCGACGACAATTAGTGAAGGGGAGAGATACGTATGAAGAAACTATTATCCATCATGCTCTCAGTTGCTCTACTCACCTGTTTAAGTCTTCCTGCGGGAACTCAGGCTAATGCATCTGTAAAAGGAAAGGAAACAGCACGATATCATCAATTGCAATCGATTGCTAAAAAGACGTATCGTTATTTCGAGGAGTTCACCGACAAAGAGACCGGATTGCCGTATGATGCTGTTCGCGTTGATGGAGAAGTTGAAACGAAGCAATATACATCACCAACAAATATCAGCATGTATTTTATGAGTACGGTTGCTGCAGAAGAACTCGGAATCATTTCAGAAAAAGAAGCTGTAGCAAAAATCAAAAAGACACTAGGTACACTTAAATCACTTAAACAATGGAACGGTCTTTATTATAATTGGTACAACACTGAAGACGGTTCGTTAAAGAAAGACTGGGGCCAATTCATTTCCACAGTTGACAATGGTTGGCTTTCTGCCGGATTGATCGTGGTCGGCCAAGCTTATCCTGAACTCTATGATCAAACGCATAAGCTCGTTGAAGCAATGGATTATTCCACCTTATACGACCCTGAAGTAGGACAAATGAGAGGTGGATATGATGTAGCCGCAGGCCAAATGACTGCTCACCATTATGGTACATTCTACACTGAACCTCGTGTCGCAAGCTATATTGCGATAGGTAAAAAAGATGTGCCTAAAACGCATTGGTGGAAAATGTTCCGAGTGATGCCGAAAGAATGGGATTGGCAATCTCAAACCCCAGAAGGTTACACAACCACATACGACGGGGTCGAAGTGTATGAGGGGCATTACAGTTACAATGGGATAAAATTCGTACCAAACTGGGGCGGAAGTATGTTCGAAGCATTAATGCCTTCTCTAGTTTTAAAAGAAAAGGAACTCGGCAAACATGCACTTGGGCTAAATAACAAACGACATGTCCAAATTCAAATCGCATACGCGAAGGAACTAGGTTATGACGTTTGGGGAATGTCGCCTGCCGCAACACCAGATGGTTATTCCGAGTTTGCAGCAACTCCACTGGGCATTTCAGGCTATAAAAAAAGTCATGTCGTTACACCGCATGCGACATTTTTAGCTTTAGAATATGCACCGAGTGAAGCAATTGAAAATATCCATGATTTAAAAGATATGAACACGTATAGCAAATATGGGTTCCTCGATTCTGTTAATGTAGAAACAGGTGAAGTAACACAAGCATACCTGGCCTTAGACCAAGGGATGATCATGGTTTCAATCGCAAACTTCCTTAAAAACGGAGTGATTCGAGACTATTTCCATCAAGATAAAATTGGCGAATATCCAGAGGACTTACTAATTAGAGAAAGATTTTCCATCCACTGATTAACCCCAGGAAGCAACTTTTAACGGGTTTACTTCAGAGGTGCAAACAAGTAAATATCAAAGCAAAACGCACTGGGTTTTACTACGAAATTCACAGTGCGTTTTTTATTGTTTTATCAATACTAATCAGAATTTTTGTTTATTAATCTAATATGAATTCACATACCACTTCATAAGAGAAGATAAAAATTGGAAAGTTGTGAATTTTGGTGCGATTTACGTTGCGATTTTAAAAGCGAAAACGAAGGGCGCTAGAAAAATATGTTAAAATATAGATATGAAACATTGATGGTCGTTATGCAACAAACGGGCAGGATTCTGGAATAAGAGCTTCCTATATTTAATCCACAAAAGGGCCTATTCTGGAATAAGAGAATGAAATAGAAAGTGAATAGAATCTCAAAGTAATTTAATTAACGAGGTATAGAGATTAATAACAAAAAATTTATATTTTTTTAAAGGAATACCTTGCAATATATAGTATACATATTATACAAGGGTGGTGAAAAATTTGGAAATTAATAAAGAGGTTTTAAAAGGTCATATTGATACATTGATTCTTTCGCTTTTACATACAAGGGACATGTATGGCTATGAGTTAGCTAAATTTGTTCGTGAAAAAAGCGAAGGACAATTTGAATTAAAAGAAGGGACGCTTTATTTATCTTTAAAGCGATTAGAAAAAAATAAATGGATTTCTTCATACTGGGGTGATGAACAAGGGCCAGGGGGGAGAAGAAAATATTATAAACTCACTGAATTAGGTGAAGAAGGTTTCGTAATAAAGCGTTTGGAATGGAAGTTTGTTAAAGAAGTTATTGATTCATTTGTGGAAGGGGGAGAAAAAGCATGAAGCAAATTGAAGCGTTTGTTAATGAAGTTTATCACAGTGTCGGTGGAAACAAAAAAGAAATTGAAGAATTAAAAGCTGAAATGAAAAATCATTTGTTAGAAGCTGTTCATGAATTGAAATCAGAAGGAAAATCGGAACAAGAGGCGATTAATGTTGCCATGGAACGATTTGGTGGAGAAAAAGAAATGCGTTCTGTTGTGGGCCAATTATTTAAAGTGCAAAAGGTATTTGCAAAATGGGTGCTTAATTTAGCTTTAATAAGCTTTTTCACTACTGCTATTGTGTTTGGAGTTATATGGTCAACAGAAGAACAAAATGCACATGAAAATTCCATTGTTGCTACTTATATTTTTGATGTGTTGGAGGGTAAAGAAGTAATCTCAGAAGATATGGAAGAAGAAATAATAGATTTGGTTCGAGAAACAGACCAAATTTCAAAAGTGAAAATTTTTAATGTCAGAGATCTGAAAAAAGAATCGGAAAACTACTCATCCATATTCGAATATATCAAAAATGCAAAACCAAACTATCAATATCAAAGAGCTGTATGGGCTCCCGAATGGTTACTTGTTGACTTTTTCCCCTATGGAAACGGAGATTCAGAATGGTATGTTGAAATGGAAACAAGGCATATTGGTTCTTTTATGACTTTAGTTTTATTTGTAGGTGTTACGATTTATGTAACCTTGTTTACGATTTGGGCAACAATTAACGCTTATCATCATAGACGATTGAATGCTGGTTGGGTTATTGCTTTTGCTTTATTCAATATTGTTGGATATTTGGTTTATTACTTAGTAGGAAAGAGAAAACAACTGTTTAAAATCGGATAAGAAAATCAGTTTTATTATTTCTAATTTTATTAAACTAAAGGGGGCACTTCTGCAATAAAAGGCGTTCGTTTTCTATATAAGGACCATATTCTTGAACAAGGTGTTAGCCATCAAGTAGTTTATATATAAGTAAATGACTATGTACATTTATCTTATGATACGATAGGGCGTGTTTCTATAGGACACGCCTTTTTCATGTGCCAGGCATAGGACGTAAACTTGACGGTCAAAGTCTATCGTTGGGATATGCGAACCATTAGTAGAAGGCAAGGGTGTGACGTGAAATCTGAAGGAAGTCCTAGACCCATTTCTTCGATTGAGGAACACGAATCACATTTGAGGTTCCCCCTTTGATTAATTTATTTTTTTGAAACGTTTTTGTAGTATTAAATGTCTAACGGTTAGAAAAAAGAGGTGAGCTCATGTCAATTGAGAAAAAAATAAAGAAGGCAAAACGAGGAAACGAAAAAGCATTTCAAGAGTTAATTCAAGATCAAAAGAACAAACTCTTTCGTATGGCCTATTTATACGTAAAAAATGAGGATGATGCCCTTGATATCGTACAAGATACGATTTGCAAAGCTTTTATATCAATCAAACAACTAAAAGATCCTCATTATTTTTCCACTTGGATATCAAGAATTTTAATTAATGCGGCTTTAGATTTTATTAAGAAAAATAACCGTGCGATTCCATTTAGTGATGTTGATGGATTTCGCAAGGATCAGAATCTTCGAATTGAAGAAAAATTGGACTTATTAGAAGCAATTGAACGATTAGAGGTGCAATATAAAACAGTGATAATTTTTAGATATTACAAAGACCTTTCTATAAAACAAATTGCTGAAGTATTAAAATGTCCTGAGGGAACTGTCAAAACCCGATTGCACAGAGCCATTAATCAATTGAAATCCGATTTAAAAGAGGAGTGTATCTAATGAACGAATATTTATCCAGCAACGTTAAAAAAGAGGTGGACAAAATAAAAATCCCTGAAGACAAATTGGATCAAACGATTGAACATGGCCTTAAAAGAGGTAATAAGAGTCAACGAGGTCTGGGTAAGAAAGTGCTCTACACTTGTAGCGCAGCCGTTCTTTTATTTAGCATTTTAATAGGTTCAGCATTCGTTTCTCCAGCCATGGCAAAGATCGTGTCCAAAATTCCTTATTTGGGACAAATTTTTGAATCTAAGGATGATATAGTTAAAGTCATTTCAAAAGAACTAAGAGCAAAAGGTTACAACACCAGTGGAGCAGGAGTTTCATTTCCCGAAAAGGAAATATATATAGGAATCAAAGGTTCGGAAAAGTATTTTGATACCGTTAAAGGTGATGTAGAAACTATTGTGAAGGACATATTACATTCTAGAAATTATGATGCCTACACACTTAAAGTGAGTAGATATAAGGAACGCAAGGTTGAAATAGATAAGAAAGAAGAGAAAGAAATGAAAGAATTTTATATTATCTCTACTGTTATTACTAAAGAGTTAAAAAAACAGAATTATAACGTATTAACATTTAGTATGGGGCATAATCCTAAGACAATTAAATTAGAGATCCCTAATACGGAGACTAGGATCGATGAGATGAAGCAAGTGATTAATGATGTTCTTCAAACAAATAAAATCGATCCTATTCCATTAAACATTAAGAAAATAGACATGAAAAAAAGGGAACAAGATAAAAGGTGGAGAGAAATTCTTGATATTGTTGAGGATGATATATTAGGAAAAAAGGAGTACAAAGTTAGAATGGTTGGATATTCTATCCATCCAGAACCAGAGATTCAGGCGTTTATTACTTTACCTAGTTCAGATGAAAATGCGAAAGCTTTTGCTCAACAGCTTGAAAAAGTTATTGATGACTTTCTTAAATCAGAAGAAATGAAATCAAAAGTTAAAAACGATCCCTACCACATTACAATATTTAGTAAAGATGACAAGATAATAAATTAAATGGAATTAGGTAGGACGATACTTTTATAGAAGTATCGTCTTTGCCTTTGACTATATGGTTGCAACAGTTCCATTTTTAACGACTTTAGTTTAATATTTGTAGGCATATTCAGCAGCCCTTTGTACTACTGTAATCTTCAACAATCGGGCGCAAATTTGGTATTTGAATGCGATCGTTATTCCATATAAGGGGGCCGCTCGACAAGTTCTGTTATAAGTGCTTTGAAGCGTGAAAAACAGAGGATTATCTTGATGAATCCTAACTTTACAACGGAGGATGGGAATGACGGAACCATGTTTCCCGAAACCATCCCGTCAATTCTCCTGCGTGCGTCATGAATGACAGTTCATGGGGTTCGAAGAACAGGTGGAGTCGGCAGAAGGAAGGCTAGAGCCATACCGTTTTGGTAAAGGTATGCTAACTGATATGCCGCATGGCTGAAAACTGGATATGGTGAGAATCGTTCTTTGAGATAGGAACTGACGAACTTCCGAAAGTACGGGTCTAGATTTTCAACATGGGGAAACTCATGTCCCATCTTACGATGGGGTGAGTGGCGTAGAGTAAAAGTGCCCCCTCTGAAATACGCTATACCGAACGATGGCGGTATCCAGCTCACAGGCTTACAGGAAGCACTTACGTCTAGAATGAATAGCTACGTTGTAAGGTACTTGGAAAGCAAGGGACGTTGAAACAAGGGCTGTCAACCGAAACGGTTGCTATAAGGCAAAGCCGAAATGCATTTATCCTTGTGAGGGTAGGGGCATGACTGATGAACCTCCTGTAATGGGAGTGGAGGAATAGCCCCAAGTCTAGTAAATGAAACGATTATTTTCCAAATGTGAATGGCACCGATCGGGTAGGAAAGTGGGAACATCACTTCCGTAAGGAGGGATGCCACAGTGCCAACGCTACGACACTGGGATTATTACGGTATGACGGAGACGTTTACGGAACTGTATGAAAAAGCTAGACTAGGAGATACGTTTACGCATCTTTACGACACTATCATATCCAGAGAAAACATCCTGCTAGCTTATCGGACAATCAAAACCAACAAAGGTTCCAAAACGCCAGGCACCGATGGAAGAACCATCGATGACATGAAAGAGCTGACGGAGAACGACCTTGTTACTGAAGTCCGAAACAAGCTCAAAAACTATCGCCCGAAAAAAGTGCGAAGGAAATGGATTGAAAAAGAAAATGGGAAATGGAGACCTCTCGGTATCCCATGTATATTGGATAGAATTATCCAACAAAGCTTTAAACAAGTCCTCGAGCCCATCGCAGAAGCCAAGTTCTATAAACATAGTTATGGATTCAGACCACTTCGGTCCACCCATCATGCTATGGCAAGGATACAATCTTTGATTAACCAAGCGCAACTGCATTTCGTAGTGGATGTTGACATCAAAAGCTTCTTTGATAACGTGAATCATACACTACTGAACAAACAATTATGGAATGTGGGTATACAAGACCGGAAGGTTCTTGCTTGTATAGCCAAAATGGTTAAAGCAGAGATTCATGGAGAAGGAATCCCGGAAAAAGGGACACCGCAAGGCGGGATTCTATCTCCTCTCCTTTCAAATATTGTACTGAATGACTTGGACCAATGGGTGGCAGGGCAATGGGAGTTATTCCCCCTCACCAAATCGTTTAAATCAGATGTTGGAGCACGACTTGCGAAGAAGCGAACCAATTTGAAAGAGGGATACCTCGTCCGCTATGCGGACGACTTCAAGATTCTCTGTCGGGATGGAAAGACTGCCCAGCGGTGGTACCATGCCGTACGACTTTTCTTGAAAGAACGTCTGCACCTAAACATTTCTCCAGAGAAATCTCAGATTGTCAATCTGAGAAAAAGAGAGTCCGAATTCCTAGGATTCACAATTCGTGCGAATAAAAAGGGTGAAAAACGTGTAGCACATACGGGCATTGTCTCTTCTAAAAAGAAGAAAATCAAACAGGAAGCCAAAAAGATTATCAAACGGATCAAAGCTTCCCCTACTGCTCAAAATGTCCAGCGCTTTAATAGCTTTGTGTTAGGGCTTCATAATTACTTCAAACGAGCGACTCATGTTAGCCTAGAGTTCTCACGTCTTGCCTTCGATTTAAAACCATTCTTGTATAACCGCCTTCGACAGATTGGCACAGAGGAACATCCTTTTAATCCCCCGCCTATTTATAAGAAGCTTTTTAGCTTAATGACGAAGACAATCAAGATAAATGATATGCATCTCTTTCCAATAGGTAACGTGAAAACTGTCAATGCGATGAACTTTAGTCCAAAACTTACGCTTTACACCCGTGAAGGAAGAGAGTGCTTCTACAAGAAACTTCGACCGGATATTCAAAATGAAGTCAGTCAATTGATGAAAGCAGTACTTCCCCAGCGAAGTATAGAATACTTGGATAACCGCATAAGTCGATACAGTATGAAATTGGGAAAATGCGAGATTACAGGGCAGTATCTGTTTGCCCATAATGTCCATTGCCATCATTATCTCCCGACACATCTCGGAGGTAATGACCAGTTTCAGAATCTCCGTATCCTCCATGAAGATGTTCATCGCTTAATTCATATGAAGGATGATGAAAGGATTGACTCATTCCTCTACAAGCTGGGAATAAATCAACCGATGCTAAACAAGATTAACCAATACCGTAAGGTATGTGAGTTGGATAGCATCGAATTATCCCGTCTCGAAGGGTAACAAGGAACTTATAATCTAATACATTTTATTAGATGGAGCGCCGAATGCTGGGAAACCAGCACGTTCGGTGTTGAGCAGGGGAAAAGCCGGAGATAACTTCAAACGCTTACCTATTGCTGACGATTACCGCACAAAGGATCGCCCCTCTTACATAAGAAAAGGGTGGCATTGTGGAAGATCCATTTAAGAATCATGAGGTAGTGATTACACTAAAAACGATTTTGACGGACAGATTAAGGGTTATTCGTACCGCGAAACTGGAGATTTGGCAGTATGACGGTCAGAGAAAGGCAATATTGTACCGCTAAACCAAAGATTTAGGAATGTGACGAGAGAAAGGCGATATCGTACCGTGAAAATGACAAAAACACAGATTTTGATGGTGGGCAGTGTAGTGGAAGAAGGGGTTTCATTTATTTTATGACTAAGAGGCATTTATCCTAAAGGATTAGTGCTTATTTGTGTGGAATTATTTTAGAGTAATGACCCTTTGGGTTAGATATGGAGGGGTTGAAATGAAACCATTGCTAGGGAAGATTGCTGTTGTCACAGGCGCATCTCGTGGAGCGGGCAGGGGAATTGCTTTCGAACTAGGAAGTGCAGGTGCGACGGTGTATGTAACAGGTCGGAGTGTAAAGGGAGCGACAACCGATAATCGACAAGAAACCATTGAGGATACTGCCGCAAGTGTCACTTCACGCGGTGGCAAAGGCATAGCAATACGTTGTGATCACACAAGCGACGTTGATGTGAGAAACCTATTTAATCAAATTGTAAGGGAGCATGGTCGGATCGATATTTTAGTCAATAGTGTATTTGGTGGCTCTGAAAGTACTCTACCATCAGGAGAAGGACGGCTTTTTTGGCAACGCCCACTAGAGCATTGGGATGCTATGATGGTTGCTGGACCGCAAGCTTACTTGTTGACTACTCGATACGCTGTACCGCTGATGACACCACACCGTAAAGGGTTAATTGTAAACATCACATTTTATATCAAGGACAAAATTTCAGGTAATTTATACTACGATTTAGCCATGAATGCTATCAATCGAATGACATTAGGAATGGCAAAGGAATTGAAGGACTTTAACGTTTCTGCAGTTGCTGTTTCCCCAGGTTGGATGCGAACTGAAAGAGTTACAGATTCAGGTTTTGGTCCAGAGGATGGAACAACGGAAACAACCGCGTATGTAGGTCGTGCTGTTGTGGCATTGGCATCTGATTCCGCGGTATCTAAGCTTTCTGGTGATGCAATAACGGTTGCTGAATTAGCAAGAAATTATGGATTTGCCGATGTCGATGGAACTCAACCTTTACCGTTTGAATGATAATCCTCTTCCTGTACTATCGGGTGCTTTAATATTAATGTGGATTTATAAAAAATTGTTCGTTTATAATAAAGTTTGGACTAAAAATCCTGTATCAAAAGCATGATCTTTCTTGTTCAGCAAAAGGGCGCGATTATCCAATAAGGGGTAGTCATTCCTTAATTAAGAATTGGTGGATTATAGAGGAAAGCTATGCCTTTTTAAACTAACGAGGCAGGAATATTGAGGATTTAATCAAACAAAGGTATTTTTGACTGTGGGAGCCTTATCAGGTGGAAACGTTAGGGCTTATATTAGCTGTTTCATTTAATTTGGATATTTTGAATAGTATCATAATTATTGGTGTATTAATTTTATTTGGACTAATTGTTTTAGCAATTTTAAACTTCCATTATCACAAAAGCTAAACAGCAGGATTTAAAACGAAAGAAGTGATTTAATGGGTTGGTTTTATCTTGAAGCTAATGATATAGAAGGTATAAAGTTTAGAATAGTCATTTCAGTAGGAATTTATCTTTTCATAGTGTTTTTTGCTATATTTTATTCTCTGTACAAAATTTCAATGATTTCACATAACAAGCGATTTAAAAACATTTTTTTATTTTTAATGAGTTTTCTTTTGCGTACTCCGTTCCAAAAAGTTGAAAGTATTGTTGGGGAAAAAGAGGAACTTACTATTAAAAGGATTTGGAAAGAAATAAGGATGGAAGTTTTAATCGTATTTTTTACAACATTGTGGTTAGTTGGAGCGTTAATAACGGGACTTAATCAAATTCAAGAATTTAAACAATAACTATTATCAGTGTTTTTAAGCTAAAGGGGGTACTTGCTGAATAAGCAACTGGCTCAACACATACTAAAGTGATTTGCAGTTATCAGAATGGATGAAGGATTGTAAAATTGAGATTAGAAAAATATATATGTAATCTAGCCATTACATTGCAGAAGTTATTTGGGAAGAACTAATGAAAGAAAAAGACACCACTTTCTACAGCTAACGGATAGCGTTACTGTAATAAAGCTAACGCGGATAAGACTAATAACGATCTTCCACAAATGGGGGCAAGAATTGAAGAACGGGGTTGCTGCGGCAACTCCTTTGCTTATTGAACAAACACAGCAGAAGTGTTGAAGAAGGGATAGTTAACAAGGGGGTAAATATGAGAAAAAAATTATTTAGTACCCTACCGTTATTGATGTTTCTTTTAATTGTAGGCTGTAGACGTGAAGATGATAATGTATACGATGCCGACTTTCAAGGTGCAATACTTGAAGTAAAGGAAGATAGTATCATCGTAGGAGAAGACGATATAGACCCAGAAGCATCTTATCCAACATATGTAATTATTATTGATGATAAGACAAAGTTTAGTGGGGAGGTTGAAAGATTTGAGGATTTAGACAAATTTGTAAGCCAAACAGAGCATCCGGAGCATGTGATTGTGCATTTATGGGTAATTGATAAAGGGAAAAATAACGAAATTGACAAAAGAGTAGCTAGTAAAGTTATTGTTGAAAAGGAGTAATCCTTAGCGGATAACTTATTCAACGGGGGCGAGAGTGGAAAATAGAAGAACCGGTCTCCCTTTTATGTTGAGAGAACCGATTCTTTGTTTACATAAATTGGTTTAGTGATCGATATCCGAATTTTGCTGGTTATACCACTTTATTTGAATTTACTTAAATGTATTTCTGATATAGTGTTGGTACCGTTTAAAATAAGCAGGGTAGCGCCAAGTGCATTTTCTTTCACTCTTTTTAACTCGGCATCATTTTTAATTTTGTATTCGAGGTGGAAGGATGCTTCCTTTCCGGGTAATAGTGCACCTCCTCCTCCGCCCCTGAATTGCATTTTCCTATATTTTGTGTATTTTTCCATTACCATTAAAGAGGTCAATTTTTTATCTGGTCTAACTGCAAGGTTGATTCCGATGTGATCATGACCTGGATAATCAATATGATCTAGTCTGGAATCTCCTGTATTTTTAATTTTGAAATCATATCGAAGAATTCGTTCGGGTTCAATAATTGTGATATTAGCATCAGTTACAATAAAGTTTTTATCTTCTTTGTTAAAATCAAATGCTGTTAAGGTTAAAATCGTCAAGGCTAACAATGACCATATCCATTTTTTCATAAATGTCCTCCAAGATGTCTTTTCGTATAAGATTTGTTGTAATTACGATTGCTATTCACGAAGAGGTTCCCAGACGCCTATGCCTGATCTGTCAATTGAAGTCTATGATCTCGACGATGAGCTTACTCGCTGAAAGAAGGGATTAAAATTAAGTATGGACCAGCTGAGGAGCTAAGGGGGGATTCGGCGATTTGTATAAGGGATCCATCCCATCCCAGGAAGCTTATCAATGAACCATCTGTGAATAAGTTAATAGGTGTGTCTAGCAAGAACACAATTTAATTTTTAAAGTTCTTCTGTTATAGGGCGCGCGCGACAAGTTCTGTTATAAGCGTATTGCGCGAAAAACAGGAAGTTTAATACATTAGACTTCAACTTTACAACGGAGGATGGGAATGAAAGAGCCATGTTTCTTGAAACCATCCCGTCAATACTCCTGCATGCGTTATAACTGACAGGTTATAGGGTGTGAAGCACAGGTGGATTCGGCAGAACGAAGGCTGAAGCCAGAAAGGTATGCCAACGGATATGCCGCACGGCTGAAAAACTAGATATGGTGAGAATGTTCTTTGAGAAGAGAACTGACGAACTTCTGAATGTACAGGTCTAGATTTTCAACATGGGGAAACTTATGTGTCATCCAACGATGACGTGAGTGGTGTGGAGTAAAAGTGCCCCCTCTGAAACACGCTATACCGAACAAAGGCGGTATCCAGCTCACAGGCTTATAGGAAGCACCTAAATCTAGAATGGATAGCTACGTTGTAAGGGACTTGGGAAACAAGAAACGTTTGAAACAAGGACTGTCATCCGAAACGGTTGCAATAAAGTAAAAGCAGAAATGCATTTATTCTTGTGAAGGTAGGGGTACGACTGACGAATCTCTTGTAATAGGAGTGGAGGAACAGCCCCAAGTCTAGCGAAGTGGAATGATTATTTTCCAAGCGTTCATCGCACCGATCGGGTAGGAATGTGGGAACATTGCCTCCGACAGGAGGGATGCCACAGTGCGAGCTTTTAGCAGGAAACATAAGTATTTCCTGTCTAAAGGTAACGAGGAACTTATAGTCTAGTACATATCGTTAGATGGAGCGCCGGATGCTGGGAAACTAGCACGTTCGGTGTGGAGCAGGGGAAAAGCTGGGGATAATATAGATGTTGTTTTGAGTTAGATTTAGTTAATTCCAGATAATTCTAGATTTAGTGCATTAAAGAGAGGTTAAATATGGAAATACTTGATAAGTACAAATTGATAGTTGTAGTCCATTATATTTATGCGATTTTCTGGTTTCTTGGTGATTTTCCATTTCCGATTTACAAGTATGTAGAATATGCAGATTATATAGTGGCCTTATCGGCTATTACCTGGATGTTTGTTTTCTATAAGAAAAAAGAACATTAGAAAGGGGAATAAACAATGGTACCCATATCGATAGAAGCGTATGTAAATAAGCATTGCGAAAATAATTCTGGGGAAAATCCGAATCAGTTAAGAGAAAATCTTAAACAGGCAGTTAAAGATAAGAAAAATGGAGCAACTTGCCACAACTGCGGTCAGGAAATCTGGGCGATTGGTAGTGCCGTCGCCTATCAAGGATGTTTTTCGTGTATAACTGGGGAAGCAGATTCCTCGGAAGACTATGAAGTCAACGAGGTGTGTTGGTCATAGAAGAAATTTCCCTTTTTTAACTGATGTTCATGAATCGGACGCAATTCAGAAGTCTTGAAATGTGTTCGTTATTCAAGAATTGGGGGCACTTCTGGAATAAGAAGGTGTCCGTTTTCCATATTAGGGCTAGCTTCTGGATTAAAAGAAGGTAAAAATACAGATTGGTAGAAGAATTTAATAATGTCTTTTTATGAATTAATCCTGGGTAGGAGATATAAAATGTTAATTAGAGAATATGTAGCAAGTGATGAGAAGGAATGGGTTCGATGCCGAACATTGGCTTTTTTAGATACTGCATACTTTGACGATGTCAGAAGGGAAAAAGAAAAATATGAAAACCCAGCCATTGAATTAGTCGCAGTTATTGAAAATCAAGTCGTTGGCTTAATTGACATCGAGTATGAACTTGAAGAAAACACAGTGTGCCCTAAAGGTAAAGGACTTGGAGGTATGATTTGGAATGTTGCTGTTCATCCTGACCTCCAAAGACATGGGATTGGGACTCAACTATTGTATGAAGCTGAAAGGATAGCTTTAGAAAAAGGTTTAAATCGACTTGAAGTTTGGACAAGAGACGATGATTGGGTGAATAAATGGTACGAAAAAAATAAATTCACTAAGGTTGATTCTTATTTTCATGTATTCATTGAAGGTTCAAAAGCAGTAAAACATGTCATACATAGTGAAAGTCCCGAAATAAAACCGGTTCAAATTTTTGCACATTATACAGGTAAAGATCTATCTTATATAAAAAATCGGTTTAAAAGAGTACATGAATGTAATTGTTACCAAAAAAATCTAGTATAGATTTTTAATTGAAGTTACACTGGTTTTCCTCAATCGGGGCGTAATTCAGAAGTATTGGAATGTGTTCTTTGTTCCACGATCGGGGCTATTATGTAATAAAAAGTAGTCTTCTTAAATTATGGATGTTCCCTTACAATAAGCATTACTTCAAGAAGGAAGAATGCTCTTTTTATGGAAGTTAATCTGTAAAATCTAATGGAGATGTAAATCAATGAAAAAACTTGTAAAGATCTTGGTTGTGAATGATGAAAATATCATACTTGTAAAGCAATATAGAGAACAAATACAACGTTATACAATTGAGTTACCTGGCGGGAAGGTTAAAAGAGGGGAAACGTCAAGTGAAGCTGCAGTTAGAGAACTAGCTGAGGAAACAGGGATTCAAACTGATAGTTTAATTGATCTTGGGAGTTACATAAATAGTCAAAGATCGATTATGGTTAGTTTTTTCTTTACTGATAGTATCTTAGAACATTCTCAACAAAAACTTGATAATGATGAAGATATCCAAGTATTGAGTTATTCTATGCAGTCAGTAATTAATAACCTTTCAACCAAAGAGTGGAATGACTTAAGGATTTCAATGGCGTTATCTATATCAAAATCAAAAGGACTAATATAGAGATGAATTTATTACAAAATTTAAGTTGTTAGTGTTGTATTTATGATCTTCAACAATACCAGCTAATAGAAGGTCAAGTGGTAGAACTAAAAAAGATGAAAAAGTCATGTTACAATAAAAATGAACATACCAAACAAGCTTCAAACGTATGTATTTGAAGTTATTGGAATAATTGTATTTTTTTAGAATTTTACTAGACTTTGAAAGCCTCTTTACGTTTTAATATCGCGTAAATCCAGTGAATTAACTTGTTTACACAAGCAATAATCGCTACTTTATGTGGTTTGCCTTCTTTACGCTTTTTATCATAGTGAGCTCTAAGTTTTGGGTTTCGATCCTTTGTTATGCCACATTGCACTGCTGTATAAAGTGATTGTCGAAGTCGAGACGATCCTCTTTTTGTAATCCGGTTGATTGTGGCTCTGAACTTACCAGATTCATGAACACTGGGATCGACTCCAGCGTAGGCAACCAATTTTTTCGGGTGGGTAAACTGATCAACCTCCCCAATTTCGGAGATGATTGTGGCGGCAATCTTCCCACCTATACCGGGGATTGATCGGATAATCTTATAATCTTCAAATTCTTCAGCCAGGGCATCTATCTCTTCAAGTAGTTTTGATAGGTGCCTTTGGTGTTGAAGAAGAATTTCGATGTACATCGTTAGTGTGACAATATGGCTCGTATATAAATTGCGTTTAAAAGGATCTCTATCTGCAGCTTGTTTAAGCATATGCGCTTTCTCCAATGCCCACTTGTAAGAGCGTTTAGCGCCTTGTTTGAGAATCACTTCAGCGATTTGTTCAACGGACTCACCCATAACACCTTGAGGTGTTTGATAGTGGCGTAAGGTAGATAACGATGTCGGAGAATAAAGAGCTCCGAAGACTGCTTTATACTCCGGAAATACTTGATCCAAAATCGTCTGGAACTGCAGTTTGATTTTTACATAGGTTTCAGTAAGAGAATCATGTTGACGTGTTAAATTACGTAAGTTCATATGCTCAATGGTCTTCTTCTGAAAGGGCTGAAGGTCATCATATTGGTAATAAAGTTCTCCCAATCGAAAAGCGTCAATAGCGTCTGTCTTAACTTTCCTTAAGCTCATCTTTTTCGCTTCGTGAGAGAGAACTGGGTTGATTAGATAATAGACGATACCACGGTCTTCTAAAAACTGTAGTACAGGCTCATGGTAATGACCTGTGGATTCAAAAACGACTGCTGGGGATAGTCCTGCAGCTTCTTCAACCTCTCGATAGAACTGATAAAAATCCTGTAACCCCAAAACATTGTGTTCGAATACAAAGCTCTTCTTGTAAGGGGTTTTCTTCTGTAAAAAGGCTTGAACTTGGCTTTTCCCTTTAGCGACATCCAGGCCAATCACTGGATCCATAGGTTATCAATCTCCTTTATATAGTTTTTGCCGGTAGCCCCTAAACTATCTTGCAGTGTCATAGCTTCGCTTGTTATGCGGGATCAGTGTCCCAACCAGCCTCAAACATGTTTCTACAAGTAGGGGGTGGACAGTATAGCGGACGGGATCATGTCCCACGGGGGCTTACGTCCTACCCCGGCTACCTAAAGCATAACCTATAAAAAATAGGTCAACCAGAAATGACTGGCTGACCTTATAATACGATCGGGGGCTTTAATGGAATAAATCATTACAAAGAAATGGGCTTAGAGGAGGTTTTCCTCTAAGCCTTTTTGATGTTAATTATACTATGAATCATTACACGAATACTGTGTGATTTCCCTTACGATTTGGTCTGTATTTTTAAATTATGCACCACACAAGTGAACCCGTTAAGCAACTATTCCTGGGGTCATTCATTTTTAAGGCACTATGCTAAATTTTCGGGTCACACCACAGTTTTTCATCATTTTACCTCCGGAATCCAAGCCTCTAACTTTTTCATGACTAAACCCCCGCTCAAAAAGTAAATGACAGAGCTCATATAGAAAATGATATGGATGGTGAAGTAGTCTGCCAGGAATCCACCTGCAATAATGGCCATCGCTGAAAAAATCGATGTCCAAAAATGATAGCGTCCTATTTTCGCTCCTCGGTTTGTTCCATCTGTAAAATCAGCAATGAGCACTTTTTCACCATGCTTTTGCAACGCACCCAAAATACCAAGTAACAACTGGATCCCATATACTTGTAAAATCGAAGTAATGTGAGGGAACAGCAAGAGTAGAGCCGCCATGCCAAACGAATGGATGATGAGAAAGAGCCCCTGATCAACCTTCTTAGATAACCGGCCGAGTAATGGATGAACAAGCGCCGCGCTAAGTCCGAATATCCCATAAGATAACCCGAACTGGCTGAAGCTTGTTCCGACATTTTTAATGAACAGTATATAAAAAGGAAAGATGAGGCTGCTCGCAAAAAAGACACTGCTTTGCGATAAAATAAGAACTTTTAGCTTCTTGTTATCCATTATTTGTACCTCTCATAAAATAGGCTGTAAAACCGTTCGTTCGGATCATACTTAAGCTTCTTTTTGAAAAATTCCTCGGCTCTAGGATAGGCATGATACATCTGCTTTTTTGTTGGATATAACATGTAAGGCAAATAATAGCTTCCATTATGCTTCAGTGTGATATCGACCATTTTCTGGACAATCCTTTTCGTTTCTTTTTTATCTTTATCAGATAATCCTTGGTTGATGAGAAGAACAAGTGCAAACATATCATCCTTCGCGTAAGACAATACTGCATCCTCGTCCTCGTTCACATAGCGGATGGTAATGTTGATTAAATTGAGATCTTCCTCAGAAAGCAACTCGCGTAAATCATCAATATAAGTAGAAAAGTTTTCAACAGGGACAAAATATTCCTGGAGTACATCGGTATCGTTTTTGCTGTCATACTCTAAAAAATCAGATTCAGAGCGCATGACATTGTTCCGGGTCATCAACTTTCCGCTCGTCTCCAAAAAGTATTTTTTCTGAGCTTCCCAAAAAACATTTTTCCCCCAGTCGAAGTCTCGGGCCAATCCGAGGGCAAACTTGGTGACAGCGGTATAACGCTCGCCCTTCAGCTCGTTATATTGCTCGAGCTGTTGTTCAGCAGCCAATTCATAATTCGTTACATACATCTCGGTTAAAAACGAATCCGGAGCGGTTGAAATTCGTGCTAGGTGCATCCGAACATCAGGGTTTTCTTTTACATTGTTTATAAAATAATCGCTATATTCTTTGTAGTCGATCTCTTCCGTCTCCAGCTTATAGAGCTCATCATCAGTTAGTCCAAGGGTCACATCAAGGATTACACCGAACAGACCATAACCCCCGAGTGCAAGGTAAAAGAGCTCCTCATTCTCCTCACGGCTGACATTAAGAGTTTTCCCGTCAGCGGTCAAAAGACGAAACGATCTCACCGTATCAATCAACGACCCATATCGAATATCCCGTCCGTGTGCATTAACGCTGATCGAGCCGCCGATGGTAAAAATGTTTTGCGATTGCATAACCTTGATTGCAAGACCATGCGGATTTATGTACTGCTGGATATCGTCCCAAGTCGTGCCGCTTTGAACGGTTATCGTCTTCCCTTCAGAATCAAAATCTAAAATCTGATTGTAGCTCGTCATATCGAGGACGACGGAATTTTTATAGTAGGTATGTCCTCCCATGCTATGCTGCTTTCCAGCAATCGATATTTTAAGGTTCTTTTCGTTCGCTTCCTCAATGACTTGCTTGATGCTTTCTAGCTCATGTCCTTGAACAACCTCTTTCACTTTTACCGGCATCAGGTTACTCACATCGGTTATGACTAAGTCAGGGTTGGTTGTTGTTTCTTGATGTATTGAAGTCATAAACATAGTTATATAGACTACAATACAAACAAGTAGGATGATCATTCGTTTCATAAAACTCTCTCCCTTAATTTCTGCATGGTGTAATATTACACTATATGTGATATTTTTCAAGAGAGAGCTAGCTTCAAATTTTATGCATAAAAAAATTCCTCAATACAGTTTTGCAAATGGTAAACTATGTATAAAGGTGAAAAATTTAGGGGTTGATTCCATGTGTTTGATTGCGAGAGGTATAGGGTTTGTAGCTTCAATAAGCAGTATAGTGTTGTGGATAATCATGATTTTTTTAAATCCATATAGTCCTGGTACCTCATTAGACGTCGTGATCAATACTTTTGTAACACTTTTAACACCTGCATGCGTCGTACTTATCGGAACTTACTTCAACCATTCGCCTGCAATCTACATCGGATTCGTAATCTCACTCCCGATAAGCCTATATTTACTCGGCACACCAGGTATCTTTTTGTTCTTTGGAGTAACTTCATTTTTGTATCTCATCACGGCCGTATTATTTACAGTTCATAACCGATTCAACAGCCATCGGGAAAAGACGTTTCAATAAACTTAATACTAAAGAAAAAATGGGAGGTGGATGTATGCCTAAAAAAATCAGTATGTTTCTTCTTTTAAATATAGCTTTATTACTTTTTACTTTAATGGCTCCTGCACCTGTACAAGCTTGCTCCTGTGCAGAAACAAATAGTGTAGCAGATGAACTGAATAGGTCCGATGTCGTTTTCAGCGGTAATGTCGTCAATGTAGATAGGGGTGGTGGATTTTTTGGTCCAAATAGAAAGTCGGTAAAGTTTAAAGTCTCCAAAACATGGAAAGGTACAAAGCAAAAATCGATTATTATTACGACAGGTTTTGGAGGGGGAGACTGTGGATTTGAATTTGAAGCGGGCAAGGAATATTTGGTTTATGCAATTCATTCATCAACGTATGATGGAAAACTCACAACAGGTATCTGTGATCGGACGACTGAATTATCAGCTGCAGCTGAAGACCTCATTATACTTGGTGAAGGTGATGAACCTACAATCGAGAGTAAACCCGAGAGCAAATTCGCCAATGGATATCTATGGGGGAGCATTATTCTAGGGCTCGGTATTCTCGGTTATTTGATCTGGAGAAAAAACAGAGGTGCCCAAAATTAAAAGACTAATATTCATGGTAATGCTCCTACTTTTAACTGCATGTGTGGGAGAAGAGACGATTCGTAACCAAACGTTTGAAAAAGCGATTAATTCCGAATTGAAAAAAGCGGGGACTACCGAAATCCGATTAAAGGAACACACAGATTTTCCTTGGGACAAGGCTTTTGTTTTCACTCCGTATACATCAAATGAACAAATCCAAGAACAGCTGGCTGATAATGATATCGACAGCAAATTAGAAAGCAGTATTGAATACCTAGACGGCTTTAACCTGATCGTTTTTACGAATGATGGTGAGGTCGTTCAGTATGCTGAAGTTTCTCGAAAATACGGTGATCTAAAGGTTAAGGAAAACAATGGATTTACTCCTGAACACGATGAAGTACCAGTTCAATTACATAATAGTTAATACGATAACCTGGAGGCTTTTATGGCAAATTGGCAAACACAAATGATTGATACGAATCGTGGTAGTTTTGAAGTTTTTATAAAAGGTGAAGGGACACCGGTTTGCGTTACTCATCATTATTCTGAATTCAATTCGAGCGGGGACTATTTTGCAGACTCTTTTACAGACAATCATAAAGTCTATCTCGTTAATCTAAGAGAAGCGGGGAACTCCGAAAAAGCACATGAATCGTATCAGTTGAGCATGTTTGAGGCTGTTTTAGACCTGGAAGCGATTCGAGATGCTCTCGGTTATTCCACTTGGACATTTGCAGGCCATTCAACTGGAGGGATGATCGGGGTTCTTTACGGCATTCATTTTTCCGCCTCATTAGATTCTCTCATTATAGTTGGAAGTGCCGCGAGAGAATTTGCCTCTTCCTCAGCAAAATGCATCTACAACAGGGAGCACCCGGAATATCAAAACATGCAGGATTTAATTGAGGAACTTAAGGATCCGAAACTCACCAAAGATGAACGGGGTGAGCTTTCCAAAGAACGTACGAAACTTTCCCTGCATAATCCGGAGCAATACGATGTCTATTTTTCGAAACCAACTCATAAAAAGATGTCAGCAGTGCGGATGAACTTTTTTGTAAGGGAAGCATTAATATTCGATGTAACCCGTCAACTCAAAAAAATTACGGCAGACACCTTAATTATATGCGGAGAGCATGATGTGCAATGTCCGATTGAATTTTCACAGGAAATGCATAGGCTAATCCCGAATTCTGAATTAGTAGTCTTTGATCAAAGTAATCACTATCCATTTCTGGAGCAGAGAAAGTTGTTTCAAAGAGTGGTCCATGAGTACTTAACAATCAACTAGGTTGGTAGAAGGGGGATCCGTATGATTCCTATAGTACATATGTTGTGGATAATAGTCAGTTATTTTATAGGTTGCATGAATGGTGGTTATTATTTGGTACGTTTGTTAAGAAAACAGGATATACGTCAGTTTGGTAGTGGGAATGCAGGTGCTACGAATACGGGTCGATTGCTTGGAAAAATTGGTTTTGTTGCTTCTTTTTTCATCGATATCGCGAAAGGACTCTTGGTTTTGTGGGTTCCACTAGTTCTTGAATGGGGCGAGGTAATTTGTGTGTTAGCTGGGATTGCTGTTGTTGTAGGTCATATTTGGCCAGTTCAACTCCAGTTTCGTGGCGGAAAGGGTATTGCTGTATTTCTTGGTGTACTGTTACTACTAGATGTTTGGACAGTTGGGATCATCTTACTCGTATTCTTATTGCTATACTTTTTTTATAGAAGGTTTGTGATAATGGGGCTAGCCGCACTGGCACTTTCCCCATTTGTGATGTTCCTCCTAGATGACGTTGGGTCCATTACGATAATCGGAACAGCTATCATAACCGGTATTGTAATTTATGCACACCGAAAAAATATTCGTGAAGAGTTCGATAGGATTATTTAATGGAAGTTGGAGTGATACACATGAATGTTACCTCACCCCTGATCTTTAAAATCGCAACAGATCCAAAAGAGTTTGAGCAAATCCACCAATTAAACTACCAAACATTCGTAGATGAAATTCCACAGCATGAATCAAATGATACGGGACATTTAATAGATAAATTTGACGATGAGAATACATATATTATTTGTTTGAACGGCGACAAGCTTGTTGGAATGATGGCGGTACGGGCGAAACGACCTTTTTCATTAGATAAAAAACTTGTAAACTTAGAATCTTATTTGCCGAAAAACCGTTCAATTTGTGAGATTCGCCTGCTTGCTGTTCAGAAAAGCTACCGGAACGGTCGTGTGTTCTTTAATCTATCAAGACGACTTATCGAATTTTGTAATGATAACGGATTTGACTTAGCGATTATTTCTGGAACAGTGAGGGAACAAAAGCTTTATCGCCACCTTGGATTTGTTCCATTTGGTCCATTGGTCGGAGAAGATGACGCGCAATTCCAGCCGATGTTTTTAACAAGAGAAGCTTTTGAGCAAAAAGGAAAACTGTTTTGGAAAATTGAAGAACGATCACAAAGAAAAAAGAAAGTGAATGAAAACTTTTTGCCTGGACCCGTCAAGCTTCGCAAGGAGGTCTTGAATGCGTTCCAGAAAGAACCAGTATCTCATCGGGCAAACACGTTTTTAGATGAATTCGAGCAAACAAAAGAGCGGTTGCTGCAAATTACGAATGCTAAGCATGTTGAAATCCTTCTAGGGACAGGGACGCTCGGTAACGATGTCGTTGCAGGTCAGTTGGCTCTGTTAAACAAGCATGGTCTCATTTTAGTAAATGGGGAGTTCGGCGAACGTCTCGTCGATTATGCTACTCGATTCGGGCTTTCGTTTCAAACAGTTGAATATGAGTGGGGACAGTCCTTCGATAGAGAAGAAATTGAGGAAGTATGCTGGAAGAACCCCGACATTCGATGGATCTGGGCGGTACATTGTGAAACCTCGACAGGTCTTCTCAACGATATGGAGATGTTGAAGGCGATAAGTGCAAATGGGGAATATAAGCTTTGTTTGGATTGCTGCAGTTCGCTCGGCAGTGTCCCTGTTAACCTTGAGGGGGTTTATCTGGCTTCATCCGGAAGTGGAAAAGCACTAGGATCATTTGCAGGGCTATCGTTCGTCTTTTACAATCATAAAGTCAAGCCCGATCATTCGATTCCACGCTACATTGATCTTGGGTATTATCGAGAAAAAGGGGGCGTACCTTTCACACACTCCTCAAATCTTGTACATGCTCTGAATACTGCAATAACAAACTTTGAACGAGAAAATGTTTATGAGAAACAACAGGAACTAGCGGATTGGTTAAAACAAGAGCTTACACGTAATGGGTTCCGTATAATCGGAACATCACCGAGCATCGTAACGATAGCTTTATCTCATCAGCAATCTTCCGGAGAAATCGGTGAACAATTAGATAACAAAGGGTATCAGCTCAGTTACCGCAGCGACTACTTAATTCAGAAAAATTGGATTCAAATCGCATTGATGGGACACATCAGCAAAGAGAAAATCATCCCACTTCTCGATGAATTGTGTATTGTTGCTAAGTCGCCGACGATATGATTTCTACAAAGATTAATAAAAATATAAAGGGTGATCGTAATATGTTTGATAGTCTTTTGCAAACGAATATTAGAGTGAGAAATCTTGCAAAAGCGGTTGATTGGTATCAGGAGGTTCTCGGATTAAGATTGATTAATGTTTATGAAGATACTACCGCACTATTAGATTTTGGAATCAGGGAGGCTGACACGCAGAACCCGATTATCTGCCTAATCAAACTATCAGAAAATGAGGAGCAGATAACTGCGGATACAATCACTTATCCTGTTTTTAAAATAGCAGATGCAAAGATAGGGACGATCTACGATGAATTGAAACGAAAGGGCGTCCGAGTTGAAGAAACACCTGCGAATAAAGCGCATTTCAAATTTTATGATTGTGAAGGTAATTTGATAGAATGCTTTCATCCGAAGGCTTATGAATAATTGTGAGGTGGCCGAGTTGGGTAGTATTGATAAACGAAACCGATTGGATGAAGAGGTATTTACTTATAGAGTTTCAAAAAATAATACAGTTTTTATCGACTGGAATGGAAAACAAGCCAAGATGCTTAAAGGAAAAGAAGCAGACAAACTTTTAAAGAAAATCGACCAAGCTAATAGTGAAAAAGACGTACAGCTACTATTGGCAAAAGTAACAGGCAACTTCAAAAGAGGGAACGAACGGAAAGAGTAAATTTAATTGATGGTAAAAATTCACTCTATTATACCTAACTGTATTTCAAAACATGGGAAAGATGAAAGCGATTTATTCCTGTCATTTTCAAGAGGAAAAATCGCTTTTTTTTTTAGTCTAATACATCCCCTTGTTCAATCCATTTTTCCACACTCTGTAGAAGTGGTTGCAGACTGTTTTCTTCAAACGGGGAGGTTAAGTTTGCGTCAGTTATTAATTCCAAATACGATTTGCTTCCCCCTATTTTGCACATTTTTATAAAGCTATCCCATGCCAGTTTCGGGTTCTTACTACTGAGGTCCCAAAACTGTACAGAACAGAAATGAGCCAGTTCATAATCCATGAAATAGAACGGTGTTGTAAACATGTGGCCAATTTCGTAAAAACCTCCGCCCCGCTCAAGAAACTGGTCCCCATTATAATCACGTTCAGGCAAATAGGTTTGTTCTAATTCCCTCCATTTTTTTCTCCTATCATCAGGTGAAGCATCGGGTTCTTCATAGATAAAGTGCTCGAACTCATCTACTACACAGGCGAGAGGCATATAATGAAACGCATTAGTAAGGTGGGCAAATTTATATTGTGCTGTATCTTTCGTGAAAAACATTTCCATCCATGGCCAAGCAAATCGCTCCATCGTAAAAGAGAATAGCTCTGCTGAATCATATGGAATAATGTATTCTGGTATATTCCAATGTCTACTCATATAAAATTGAAATGCATGCCCAGCTTCATGAGTGAATACGCGTATATCATTGGATGTCTTATTAAAATTCGCGAATATGAAGGGGTTATTGTTCTCACCTATGTAGGTTGCAAATGCCCCACCCATTTTTCCACTACGGGATTCCAAGTCAAACATTTTCCCATCTACCAACTCATTAAAAAATGCTTCAGTTTCGGGAGACATCTGCACAAACATTCGCTTGAATCCTTCTAGTATATTTTCAATTTCGCCTATTGGTTCTGGTTGTCCTTTTGGGAATTTGAGTTCTTCATCATAGTACTTCAATCGATCAACACCAATGCGTTTGCACTGTTCCCTCTTAAGAGATGATACAAAAGGTACACCATATTCTCGGACTTGTTTTCGATAATTTGATAATTCGACGGAAGTAAAGCTAGTCCGACTCATTCGATCATAACCAAGCTGGATAAAAGATGAATACCCTAGTTTTCTAGCGATAGCAGTTCTTGTTTTCACAAGCTGATCTAACAGTCGATCAAATTCGAATCTGTGTTGTTCAAAATAGAAGCTCTTAGCTTCAAAGGCCTGTTTTCTAATCTTTCTATCCTTAGATCCTAGGTATGGTGAAAGAGTAGAAAAGTTTAGTTCTTTCCCTTGAAACGTAAAAGAAACCTTACCTAATAATTGCTGGTATTCGGAAACCAATTTGTTTTCATACTGCAAATCCTTAACAACTTCTTCTGAGAAGGTCTTGACCTTAACATCGGCTAGACGAAACAACTGCTTTCCCCATTGTTCTTCTAGTTGAGGTCGGAATTTCGAACTAAGTATAACTTGGTAATACTGAGCTACTAAGTTTAAATAGTTCGGTTCTATTTGATTGAAGAATGTGTACTCTTTTTGGAAAAATACGTCTTCGAGGTTTTGAAAATATTGTAGCCTTACAAAGTTTTGGGTTGTTTCAAAAAGGAAACGGTGCTTGTTTAAATCTTCAAACCAATGATTTTGCTCACTAAAGGTGGTTGAGGACTCTAGTTTGTTTAATAAATTAAGAAATCTCTTTGAGTAGTCCTCTATTTTTAGTCTTTTAAAGCTCATTTGATTAGTTCTCATTAATTGAACCTCCCATATATGTTATTACCTTAAATAGTAAATTAGATTACTCTATAAAGTAAAGAAAAACTTTTGGAAGGATATAAATAGCTGTGAAAGAATTACTAGTAATGGAATGATAAGTTAATTGAAATGGGGTAATTCAATTGTCCGACAATATATTAGAACTTAACAAACAATCGTGGGAGCGTGCATCTTCTGAATTTTTTGGGGTCGATGCGTTGCCAAACTATGGTCCTTTTCACCTACAGAAGATGAACTGCAGATCTTTGGTGAAATTGCCGGTAAAAAGGTGCTGGAATTAGGGTGTGGAAGTGGACATTCTCTCAAGTATATGGCGGATCAGCATGCAGCGGAACTATGGGGTGTCGACCTATCCGAGAACCAAATTAAAACAGCAAAAGAAATATTACAACGCGAAAATCCAAACCTGCTTTGTGCGCCAATGGAAGAGGATATCGGCCTTCCAAAGGGCTATTTTGATATTGTTTTCTCTATTTATGCCTTAGGGTGGTCTACGAATCTAGCACAAACGCTAAGACTTATTCATTCGTATTTAAAACCAAATGGTAGTTTCGTTTTCAGCTGGGAGCATCCATTTTACTTACGAGCCAATAGCGATCAACTGATTGTTGACCAATCCTATCATGATGAAGGGCAAAGACGCTTTGATTCTTTTAAAATTGAGGACAATCCGGTCGTTTTTCAGCAACGCAAGCTTAGTTCCTACATCAACGAGTTAGTTCCAGCTGGTTTTATTATCGAACGAATTGAAGAACCTGAAGTATCAAATGAATTAAAGGACGTGGTTGATCAAACGCCTGAACGATATTATTCACTTTCAAAAGCAAGGATGATTCCGACGACGATTATTATCAAAGCTAGAAAATGCTGCCCAAACTAAACAACTGAAAAGTGGTGATTCCAATAGACATTCGATTAGAACAAGTAACAAGGGATAATTGGGAAGTGGCACTTCGATTAAAAGTAAAGGAAGAGCAACGTCAGTTTGTTCCAGAAGTTTCTGTATCTCTTGCAAAGGTGTACATCAAACCAGACGGTGACAATGTTGAATATATCCCATTTGCGATTTATGACGGTGAAAAGATGGTTGGTTTTGTCATGCATGCCTATGAAGCGGATACAACCGACATGTATTGGATTAACGGATTCATAATTGATGAAAGATACCAACGGAGAGGTTATGGAAGAGCAGCCTTAACTGAGATCTCTAAATGGATCGTCAATCGTTTTCCAAAATGCAAAGAAATTCGTCTTACCGTATATAAAGAAAATCATGGAGCACGGGAACTATATAAGAGATTCGGTTTCGAACCAACGGGTGATGTTTATGGAGAAGAAGATGCGTGGCGGCTTTTAGTAAATAAATGAATGATAAACAGAGACACACCCTCGTTAAAAAGGTTGAGAAGTAATGGTAGACGCGAAGATCATATAGTTAGACGAGAAATTTCGAAATTGGACGCGAAAAATGTAATTTACACGAGAAACGATCCATAATAGATGAAGGGCCTGAGTGAAACAGTCCCTTTTCTAATGTTTTGGTTGATTTTTTCCTGATCTTTTTGCTTCACGATGATTTTGTATGGTTTATTTTAAACGAGACCCTGGATTTCCTCTTCATTGAAGAATTGATTAACGTCTTTTTCAATTTTGACTGAGAAATAAATTGAAAATAAAAGATATTTTTAAAAGAGTAAAAATAATTACGTTTCAAGGTAAAAAATAATTGCATTTGAACGTAAACTAAATTACTATATGAAGTAAGGAGGGTGAATGAATGGAAAGCATTGAAAGTATTCGTTTAAATGTCGCTTTGTTGCGCAGACGGGTTCCGAATTTGACCAGCGCAGCCCGATCTGTAGGTTTACGGCCAGCAACGGTCTCCAATTTGTGCAATGGCAAAATTTCGGTAGGTCGAGCAGAAGTTCGTACCTTGGTCGCTCTTGCAACACTCGCGGAATGCAGTTTGGATGAACTGATTATTAGAGGGGAGAAGATCGAAATGATCGAAACAAAGATTAAGACATTGGATTTGTTTGCGCCGCTTGTCAAAGGTGGAACGGTCGGGTTAGTCGCCCGTCCGGGAATGGGTCAGCTCGTCATCTTATCGGAGCTTTTCCATCGATTGAAAAAGGAAGGCTATCTCACCCACCTCCTCATGCCGGAAGGGGAACATCCAGAGGTGAAGGATACGCTGGATTTTGTCGATACCGTCACACATTCAATCGATGAAGCGTATGAGAAAATTGCTGCTGCTGGTAAAACAAAGGACATCATGTTTGCTGCCGATCGTGCTCATGTCATTACAGGCGAAATTACAAAGCTTCAAGAACGATTACAAGATATCGGGATCGAAAACGTGACAACTCTATTGGTCGATTTAAAAGGGGAAGCGGTGGATGAAGAAGTACCGTACGGACCGCTTGAAACTCTTTGGCAATTTGATATTGATCTAGCGATGAGACATAAGTTTCCTGCCGTCAACCCGATTTACTCAACATCATCCGTACTTGAAGGGACGCATGTCGATCAAAGTCATTTTACTACACAACAGCGTGCACAAAAGCTGTTGAGGAGATACCGTGAATTACGTTCGGTAGTAAGTGTAAGAGGAATTGAAAGCGTTCCAACTGCAGAGGTTCAATCATACAAACGAGGAGAACTTCTTGAAGCGTACCTTACTCAACCGTTTTATGTCGCAGAGGAATTCACCGGTACAAAAGGGGAAGCGGTCAGTGTCCAAGATACGTTATCAGATGTACAAAAAATCCTAGACGGTGCAATGGACTCGAAGGAAGTTGATCAACTGGCTTATATCGGAAAACTTTAAAATAAAAACACGAAAGGCATTACTTCGAGTACGAAGTGATGCCTTTTTTGCAGGATTCAATATTGATAGACTAGAATTAAACAGAAGGAGAGCAAATAATTGGAGGCGACTAATGAAACGGGTAGATGTAGTAAGTTCGATACTTATCGATGAAGAAAATAAAAAAATCGTGCTCGTACAGAATAAAAAAGGCGATACAAGCTACTGGAGCTATCCAGGTGGTGCAGTTGAAGAAGGCGAAACATTAGAGCGAGCGGTCATCCGTGAAACAAAAGAAGAAGCAGGGCTGGATATTGAACTGACTGGCGGCATACAATCTGTTCGTGAGGCATTTTTTCCTGAGAAAGGCCACCATGTTGTGTTTTTTAGCTTTTTTGCGAAAATCATCGGCGGGGAAATGAAACCGATCGACCCTGACGGTGAAGTGGTCGATGTACGTTGGTTTGATTTTCAGGAAGCTGAGAACCTACTTACCTACATAGCAGAAGAAGCTAAGTTGAAATTTGATGGCCAGCAATCGTTCGCGCCATATTATTTTCAAAAATAGGAAGGAGTAGTGAAAAGTAATGGAAATGTTCAGATCGAAAACGTTATCCGTCTCAATTGATAGAGCAGCGAATGAAGCGGAGGAATTCATCCGGAACCCTGAGAACCTGCCATTATGGGCAACTTCCTTTGCAAAAGCAGTGAGAAAAGTAAACGATCAATGGATTATCGAAACATCGGACGGACCGATGAACATTCGTTTTGTTGATAAAAATGAATACGGAGTGCTCGACCATTATGTCACGGTTTCACCGGATCATACAATCTTGAATCCGATGCGAATCATCCCGATTGGAGACGGTTGCCAGGTCTTTTTCACGCTATTCAAAATGGATGGTATGACCGAGCAACAATTTTCCGAGGATATGCAAATGGTTCAGCAGGATTTGAAAAATTTGAAAGCATATTTGGAAGACAGACGCCCTTAATCGGATACTTTTTTGAAAAAAAGTCTCCCAATTGAATGTTTTTCAGATAAACGTGATCTGAATCATCCTGTGAACTGCGAAATTCGGCTGGGCCCCCTTATTTTGGACACATGCCCAGCCATTCTCCTTCTATCGTAGAATTTCTATAATTTCACTTTTGTGCTCGGGATCTGCCCTCTTCGAGATAAGTCATAATACTTCTGAGGCGTGTGTGGCTTCAAGCTTCCGTGATAACGAGAATGGTTATAGAAAGCGATATATTGATCCACATAATAAAAGGCTTCTTCGTAAAATCCAAATGCATATCGGTCAAAACACTCTCTCTGTAACACACTGTGAAAGGACTCAATATAAGCATTCATGTCTGGTGTCTTCTTTGGAATTCGCTCATGATAGACCTTGTGATGGTCACAAAAGTTGCCAAAGTCTTCGCTCACAAACTGGGGTCCGTTATCGGTTCGAAGAATCAGCTTCTTCTCAAATTCCCCAGATTTAAAGTGCACTTTCCGACGTATAAGTGCTTTTGTCAACATCGTTGTAATATGTTTCGCCTTACAAACCGATCCACAATAATAACCAACAATGGTTCGATCATAAACGTCAATCGCACTACACACGTAAAAGAAGGCGTTGGAATCCGTTATGTTTCCATATTTGATGTCGACTTGCCAGAGTTGATTCGAGCCTGTAATCGTACGATTTCTCGCAAGTTTTCTTGGGTGTTTTGCTTTTTTTGTGTTCGGTTTTTTTAGAATTCCTAGCCCTTTACACATCCGGTACACTTTATGCTTACTAATGATCAGGGAGTGGTGGTCTTTTAGATATAGGGTCCATTTTTTGTAGCCCATAGCTCCCAACCACTCGTCCCAATAAAGTTCCATCAGATATTCTGCGATTTGCGCATCCGGAATCTTTTCCCCTTGATTGGATACCGAGTAGCCCGGAATCGGCCGCCCTCTTTTTTTCACGTCCTCTTTGCCCCCTTGGCCTCGTAATAATAATAGAGTGACCTGGTGAAGTTGAAAGCCTCTGTCGCTTTGATCACAGAAAACCCTTCTTGCACCCACATTTTGATTTCTTCAAGCTGCACTAGTATGGGGATTTGTTTTTTTTAAGAAGTTCCCTCAACATCGCTACTTCTAATTCTTTTTCGCCTAGTAGCTTCATGGCATGATCATATTTCTTTTCTAATTCTTTTCTGGATGTTTGTGGGGTTAAGGCCTCTGTTCCTTCAACTTCCATTTCATCTCGAACCTCATCTTCATAGGTCCTCATCCACTTTCGGAGGGTCTCTGTGGAAATCCCCGCACCCTTTGCCGTGGAACTCATCTTATTGGTCTCGAGGGCCATCCGGACATATTGTTTTTTTACTTCCTCTAATACCTCAATTTTTTTCTTCGGCATAACCAATCACCTCCCCCAAGTAGCTAAAATAGCTTATTTTTAATATAAGGGAGAATGATTTTGGTGTCTAAATGATTTAGGGGGCCTAAAAGAATTAAGATGGTTTACTGCGAAAAATGAAAATTAACTGCGAAAATCAAAAAAGAACTGCGAAAATCTATTAAATAGAATGTAATCAATGCAAGGAGGTAGTTTGTGGGCTACATTGAGGATTTACGAGCAAAGGTTGGACAGAGCCCTGTTATACTTGTTGGGGCAGTAGCCGTAATTGTCGACGAACAAAATCGAATTTTACTCCAACAACGAAAATTTCCCAAAGGAGTGTGGGGAGTTCCAGGTGGGTTAATGGAATTAGCTGAATCGACTGAAGATGTTGCAAAACGGGAGGTTTACGAAGAGACGGGGTTGGAAATAAGTGACCTCAAACTAATCAATGTTTATTCAGGATCTGACCATTTTATAAAAGCTCAAAATGGTGATGAATTTTATGTCGTCACGGTGGCTTATTTTACCCACAACTTTGAAGGAGAAATGAAAGTAGATACAAGCGAATCAATAAAGTATGAATTCTTTTCACCCGACAAATTACCAAAAAATATGGTCAAAAGCCATAGACTCATCCTTGATGAATATTTACATAAGCACTACTCAACGTATGATTATAAATAGGGGTGGTTTTTTGAAGTTTCGTAAAGGGGTATTCATTATATTTGCAGGCTTGATTGTTTTATCAGGCTGCTCAAATAATGGGGAGAATCAACCAGTACTTATTGTTGAAAAACCTGCCGAAATTGGAGAGGGATTCGAACAATTCAAGGAAATAGATGATAGACAGAATGTTGAAACAGCTAAAGAACTGGTCGGAAATATTCGCTGGGCAAATGGTAACCCTACGTGGATCCATCACCCAGACTATCTGTTTTATTTTAAAGACAACAAAGAAAAGTATTATATTGGGATAACTCCTAATAAAGAACAGTTAGAATTGGAAGTAAAAGAACAAGATAAATTTGTGAAATTAACCAAGACAAAATCTAACGAATTGTATCAAATTTTAACTGGAGAAAAACTATCTGAGTAATTTAAAAGTGTGGATCAGGAGGTAGATTCCATGGATTATCATGACCATAAACATATCAAATCGGAAAAAGGCAAGAAATTATTGAAGAAAACAAGAGATATCTGCATGAAGTTTCCAGAGGTTGAAGAACAGGTCGATAAGTTTGGTCATACATCCTTTCGTGTAAAGGACAAGCCATTCGTCATGCTAGGCGAAAATCTTGAGGAGCCTTCCATATCAATCAAAATGCTGAAGACGACACAGGAAATGCTCCTTCAACAAGATGGATACACGAAAACACCTTACATCGGTCAACACGGGTGGACGTCATTCGATACGAACTCATTGAACTGGAACGAAATCGAAGACTATATTCTGGAGGGCTATTTAAGAACTGCCCCGAAAAGTCTCATAAAACAAGTGCAACAATAACTAGAAACTAAGGCGGTGTATACACCATGAAATTAGGTACAGTAGGAACAAGCCGGATTACAAATTCATTTATTGAAGCAGCAGGGAAAAGTGGGAAATTAACATTGAATGCTGTCTATTCACGTTCGTTTGAAAAGGCAAGGCAAATCGCCGATACATATAACGCACCTTATACATTTGATGATTTAGAACAAATGGCAAAAAGTAATTACATTGAGATCGTTTATATTGCTTCACCTAACTCTCTACATTATGAACAAGCTAAACTGTTTTTACAGCATAAAAAGCATGTCATTTGTGAAAAACCAATCTTTTCGAATACAAAGGAATGGGAGGATGCTTATCAAGTTGCTGAAGAAAATGGAGTGTTTTTGTTCGAGGCAATGCGTAATATCCATTCACCGAACTCTAAAATCCTCAAGCGACAAATCGGAAAAGCAGGGAAAATACGGAGTGCGATGTTACACTACATCCAATACTCCTCACGCTATGATTTAGTTTTAAAAGGAGAAGAACCGAATATTTTTTCGCCACGGTTTTCTGGAGGGGCACTCGTCGATTTAGGTGTCTATCCGACTAGTCTCGCTGTTTCCTTATTTGGTGAGCCTGATCATATTACCTACTATCCGGTTATGTTACGAAGCGGAGTTGATGGAAGCGGAACTCTGATTTTAAAATACGATGGGTTCATATGTACAATCCTATGCTCGAAGATTTCCCACTCCCACATTCCTTCAGAAATCCACGGGGAAGAAGGTTCATTTGTCCTAGATCATGTAGCACCTATTACGAACATCAAGTTTGTCGACAGACATTCCAAAAAGAGCCACAATCTTGAAGAGCCTCGGTATGAAAACGAAATGATCTACGAGGTTGAAGAGTTCGTACGGATTATTAAAACAAATGATCAACAACAGTATGAGGAATTGAAGGGTATAGGTCGAATGGTTCTGACGGTAACCGAAACCGCTCGTCAACAAAATGATATTGTATTTGAAAATGAAAAATAAAAGACATCTCCCGATAATAATCCGGGAGATGCTTATTACTTACCGATTCACGATTTTGTTGTAGGAATTGACAGTGAAAACGTAATAGATAAGGTAAATAATCACATATGCTGTCATCGAAATGAGGATCGGCAAGATTACATTTACACCAATCAAATTTGAGAAGAGATTCGTGCATATATTTACGATCATGGTGCTATGCAAAACGCCGACTACCAAAGGCAATGCAAAAACGACAAACAGCTGCTTCATGAGTGAAAAGCGAATCGCTTTTCTACTTACACCAATCTTTCGTAAAATTTCATAACGATCTTTATCCGAATTCGCTTCTGTCAGTTGTTTGAAATAGATCATACTTCCAGTGGCAGCTAAAAACACAAGCCCCAAAAATCCGAAAGTAAAGAGATATAACCCCTTTCCTTCCAAACCTTCCTTATATTCAGTATAAAAGGAAGTCAGTTGATTCTTCTCTTCTGAAGCGAGTTTCGTTAGTCTTTCAGTCGTGATCTTTATATCCTTTTCACCAGCTACTTCATAGGCTTTGTAGACAATTGGGGTCAATTGATTTTCAATGTCGGCAAAAACTGAGTCACTGATTACGATATAAACATCTGGATAACTCCAGCTCACGACCCGATTATCTATCATCTCGACGAATTCGAGCTTTCGACTTCCTTCAGGTGTTTCGACCTTGATCGAATGCCCTTCATAGTCCGAAAAAGACTCATCCGTGTACAAAGGCTTTATAATGGCTGCCTTATTACCAGTAAGCTCAACAGTTTCCTTACGTTCTAATTTTTCAGCAACAGTATTGAACGTACTTTCAGAGACAAGCTTAAATGGTTTTTCCTTTGCGAATTCATCCATAATATGCGCCATGTAGTCAGGAACAGTTCCATCTGAATCGTCCAATCCAACTTTTATGACAGGGATATCCATTTGTGCAGTGATCGGATGTTCTTCATCAGATTCAATAATTTGTGCCACTTTTTGATTAAAGGCTTTATCGGCCGACATGTGTGTATAACTGAATGGAGCAGCACGGTTGGCATGAATTGCATTGCTATAATATTGGCTGAAAATAATACTGATTGAACTTAATGTTATTGCACTCAGTAACGCTATAATCGTGAACGTTCGGGAATTCCCTTTGATACGGAACATTAAATGAGAGGTCCCGATTAGATTCAGTCCACGGTAATAACGGGATTTATTTTTTTGTGCCGTTCGTAAAAGAAATACGGTGACTGATCGGAATAATAGAAAGGTTCCAATGACAATTCCGGCTAATATCATCAAAAGATTCGTTAATAAATACTCGTTCGTAAGGTCGGTTGGAAATGGCTTTAATGCCAACCAATAACTCGTAGCGAGTAGAACCACACCAATACCAGCGGCAATGACAGATGCTTTAGGAGCTTGTTCTCCTTCTTTATCAGCCTGAAATAACTCTATTAACTGAAAGCGGTAAATCAGACGATACCCTTGAATCGAAGTAAATAAAATCAGGACTGCAAATACAATACTTGTATTAATGATCGCCTCTATAGAAAAATTCAATCCGACTTCGACCTCAGAACCAAGAAGCTTGATCAACATCATCGAAAACAATTTGGAAAGCAGTGTACCGAGAAAGACTCCTGTCACAAGGACGACAGCCCCCATAATCAAGTTTTCATAAAACAACATTTGACCGATTTTCTTTTTCCGAACACCGAGCAATGAATAGAGTCCAACTTCCTTTTTGCGCTTTTTCATGAAAAAAGAATTGGAATAAAGGATGAAGACAGCGACGAATAAGATCAAGATGACAGACGCGATTAAAAAGGTAGACTGCATCGTTTGGGATAACTCCAGGCTTTTCTGGATTTCCTTACTGTATTGTAACGAAACAAAGGTAAAATAAATGACGACACTTAACAGCATGGAAAAGAAATAGATTACATAGTTTTGCAGGTTCCCTTTGATGTTTTTCTTCGCGATACTAAATAACGTCATTCGTACCGCCTCCTAGTACTGCCAGTACATCCAATACTTTATTGAAAAATTCCTTTCGGGACGAATTGCCTTTCACGAGTTCCGTGAAAATCTTTCCATCCTTGATGAATAAAACTCGTTTGCAGTAGCTTGCGGCAAATGCATCATGGGTGACCATCAAGACCGTCGCGTTATTTTGTTCATTCAGGCTTTTCAAGCTTTCAAGCAAATCGGTCGCTGATTTTGAATCCAGTGCACCGGTCGGCTCATCTGCAAGTAATAAGCTGGGGTTGGAAACAATCGCACGGGAAGCAGCTGTTCGCTGCTTTTGTCCCCCGGAAATTTGATACGGGTATTTTTCCAACAACGGACGGATCCCGAATGTATCCGCGATCGCATCAACCCTGCGTTCCAATTCCTTCGGGTTCACTTTTGCAAGTGCGAGCGGAAGGATGATGTTCTCTTTGACAGTTAACGTGTCCAACAGATTATAGTCCTGGAAAAGGAATCCGAGCTTATCACGACGGAATTCCGATAACTGCTCTTCATTCATTTTTAAAATACTCATTCCATCAATCACGATGTCACCGGATGTAGGCTGATCGATCGTCGCCAACACATTCAGTAATGTCGACTTACCAGCACCGGAAGGTCCCATAATCCCGACAAACTCGCCTTCATGGACAGTCAGGTCGATTTCATCAAGAGCTGTAAACACATTCCCTTTTGCACCGTAGACCTTTTTTACTCGTTTTGCTTCTACAACAGATTTCATTTATAAATTCCTCCATGGGTTTGATTAATGATGATAACCTTATCCTACGATGCTTACAGGGTTACAACCATCGAATCAACTTACAACTATGTATCGCAACCTTACATTTTTGTCATGATAATGAAAACATCTCGATAAAGGAATATACTAACAATATACACGAACCACGAGTTAAAATAGAAACCGTGCGGAATAACTTAGGAGTATTCAACGTGTTACAAAGGTTGCACTGATCGGAGGGAAGTCGGAAATGAAGATCATGATTGTGGAAGATGAGAAGACCATTCGGGAAATGGTCGCAGAAACAATCGGAAAATGGGGATTTGAAACCGTTCAAGTTGCGGACTTTGACAATGTTTTCAGGCAATTTGTAAGAGAGGATCCACACCTCGTATTGATGGATATCAATTTGCCTTCATTCGATGGATTTTATTGGTGTAATAAAATACGGGAAGTTTCCAAGGTTCCGATCATTTTCCTTTCCTCCCGCAATACTCCAATGGATATGGTGATGTCAATGAATACGGGTGGGGATGATTACATACAAAAACCGTTCTATTCGGACGTACTTGTTGCAAAGATCAATGCATTGCTTCGCAGGACCTATTCCTATACAGATTTTCAGCCGAACGTCATTGAGCACGATGGTGTGGTGTTGAATCTTAAGGATGGGGACGTACTCCACAAAGAGCAAAAAGCTGAGCTTACAAAAAACGAATTCAAAATCCTGCATATTCTTTTGCAGCACGCTGGTTCTGTAGTGAGTCGTGAAAAGATCATGCGTAGTCTGTGGGAAGATGAAAGCTTTGTCGATGATAATACGTTAACGGTGAACATCACCCGTTTGCGAAAAAAGCTTACTGAGCTTGGCAAGGAGCATTTCATTTCAACGAAAAAAGGACAAGGGTACATCATCCAATGAGCATCTTACAATATCTGAAGGATAAACGTTATTTCATCTATTTTTATATCATCTTGATGACCTTTATTTCATTGATGGTGATCATAAGTATAAGCGAAACCTCAATTGTCAGCAATCTCATTTATATTAATCTCGTCAGCTTCTGTTTTGCCTGTATCTATGTCTTAATCGGTTATTTTTTTCGGAATTCCTATTATCGAAAACTAAGCAGTCTTGTCACGAGCGGCAATGAAGAGATGCTTGCCGCAATGCCTGAACCTCAAACTTTTCAACAAAAACAATACCTTGAGTTATTAAAACAACTCCACAATGATCATACACGTCATATTCAAAAGCTTCAGGATGAAAAAAGGGATCATCAAGATTACATCATGTCTTGGATTCATGAAGTAAAGCTTCCGATTGCTGCAGGACGTCTCTTAATTGAGAATAGCTCAGGAAAAACGGTTGATTATCTAGTCGATAATTTTGAGGATGAATTGCAGAAAATTGATAAATACATAGAACAGGCGTTGTATTATTCTCGGATCGACTCATTTTCCAAGGATTATTTCATCAATGAAATTGAGTTGAGCCAAGTCATAAGAGAGAGTATTAAAAAGTACAGTAAGCTGTTCATCAACAAGCGAATACGCTTAACGATGTTTGAGGAATCACAATTGGTGCAAAGCGATCGGAAGTGGATTTCTTTTATAATCGACCAGCTGATCACAAATGCCCTGAAGTATACAGATGAAGGCGGAGAAGTCAGTATTCGCTTTGAGGAGAATCAAAAGGAAAAACGTCTTCTCATTCGGGATACGGGAATCGGAATCAAGCCCGAGGACATTAACCGAGTTTTTGAAAAAGGGTTTACTGGCTCAACAGGAAGGAACCATACAAAATCAACTGGGATGGGATTATACCTGGCAAAACAAATGGCACAGAAGCTCGGACATGATCTCTCGATTGAATCGGTGGAAGGCGAATTCACCAAGGTCACCATTTATTTTCCGAAAAACAGAAGCTACATCCATTTTTAAAGAGAGGGGGCTGACCATCGGAGTGACCGCCCCTTCACCGTTAAAAGCAAGATTTTACCATTGGTCAAAAACGGTAAAGGGTTTCATTCCTATTTGTTGAAGGTAGTAACTGGAAATGTATAAGGAGAGGTGTCATATGAAGAAGTTAGAAGAGATGATGAGTCTGTTTGAGAGGGAACAATATTTAAGCGGTGCGGTGCTTATCACGAAAAATAAGGAAGTTCTTTTCGAAAAGGCGTATGGGAAAGCGAGCATTCAACTTGATGTGCCGAACACAATCGATACGAAGTTCCACATAGCATCTGTGACGAAAATGTTCATTGCCGCCGCTGCATTAAAGCTGGAGGAACAAGGCTTATTGAAATTGAGCGAACAGCCTGGTACATACATCGATGAACTACAAATACTCCATCCTGCTATGACACTACAACATTTGCTGACCCACACTTCAGGCCTTCATGATATTTATTCGGTACCCAATCTTCGTTTTGAAATGAAAATACTCCAAGTAGAAGAGGGTGATTTTCTTACTTATTTATGTGGTCAACAGCAACTCTTCGAGCCAGGTGAAAAATGGGAGTATTCAAGTACCGGCTTTATTTTGATGGGCTACATAATGGAAAAGGTGACGGGTTTATCATATGAAGAATTGCTGGATCAATTTTTCTTTTCTCCGTTAGGAATGAAAGATACTGGTTTGGATAATCCAAATATCATTAATCCCGGTCGCGCTTACGGTCATTCTTTTGAAGATGGGAAATACATCAATACAGATAACGACAAGTTAAGTGAAATCGATGCACCGGGTGAACTTTTTTCAACAGTAAAAGATCTTAACAAATGGTGTGAAGCTCTTACAGATGGCAGTTTGCTCTCGCAACAATCGATGCAGAAAATGTTTATGCCATATGCTGCCATATCCTTCAACCCGAAACTGAAATACGGATTGGGCTGGTTTTTAGGTGAAAATTTCAGGTCAATCGGCGGCGGCACTCCAGGATTCAAGTCCGAAATTTGGCACTTTCCGGAGGAAAAACTGTTCGTGACCATGCTCTGGAACTATGAAAAGGTCAATTCCTTTGAATTGTTCGAGAAGGTCAATCAACACCTTTTACCAACAACAAGTTCATAAAAATGAGGAGAAAAAAACCCGTTGATAGCGGGTTTTTTATGTTTAGAGAAAGAACTTGAAAAATGGGCAAAAAATTGTAAAAATTTTCTTGACGAAGTTACTAACCATCGGTTATTATATAACCAACGGTTAGTAACCAATGGTTACAAAAGCAAACGAACTTGTAAAAGAGGTAAAAAAAAATGATGAACAAACAGGAAATACGTGCAAAGGAAACGAAAAAATCGATTCTTTCAGCTGCAGGAAAACTTTTTTCAGAGCGCGGATATGATGCTGTTTCAATGCGTGAAATTGCGAAGGAAGCTAAATGCTCCCATACTACAATATATATCTACTTTACAAACAAAGAAGCATTGCTCTACCAGCTTGCGATGCCGTCTTTACTGGGTTTAAAAGAAAAGATGGAAAATGCCATTCACCACAAAGACCTATCACCTGAGAAAAAGTTACAAACCGTTAGTCATGAATTTATTCGATTCTGCCTCATGAACCGCACAATGTACAAGGTTTTTTTCAATGCGAAAGCGAGCCGAGTGGATGAGGAAAATCCAGATTTGGAAATCAACAAGCTTCGAATCGGCCTGTTTAATTTGTTAAGCCTAGCACTTCAAGAGTGTCTGCCAATTTCATCTAGTGATGACAGGTTACTGGGCTATAGCCGCATTTACTTTTTTACTCTTCATGGAATCGTCGGAACGTACCACAGTTCCGAAGAATCAGTTGAATCTTTAATGGAGAGGTTGGGAACCACCTTTGATGATGCGATTGATGTACTCTTGCTTGGTTTTAAGAAGAAAATAAAGGGGAGTGAAGGGAATTGAAAACAAAACAAATTTCGGAGCATATTTGGAGTTTGAGAATTTGGATGGTTATTCCGGTCCACGTTTGGGTTGTAGTTGAGGAGGACGGGGTAACCTTGGTTGATGCTGGAATACCGATGATGGGGAAGGGGATTCTGAATTTTATAGAAAACTTACAGGGTGGACCATTGAAACGAATTGTACTGACGCATGGCCATTCTGATCATACAGGTGCAATCAAGCCCATTTTAAAGGAAAAATCAGTACCGGTATTTGCGCATTCGACCGAAATTCCGTATATGGAAGGTGACCGCGCTTATCCTAGGCGAAAGAAAGCTGCTCAATCGATCAAGAAAAATCTTGCACAGCCTTTACAAAAGGATGAAAGCAATAATCTATTGCCGATTGGGGGGCTGAATCCGTACCTTACTCCAGGTCATTCTCCAGGGCACGTCGTCTATTATCATGAACAAGATCAAGTGATGTTAGCAGGCGACCTATTCACTTCAAAAAAAGGGAAACTCCACAGACCAATGCCGATGTTCACAGCTGATATGGAGGAAGCGGTTAAAAGTAGTGAAATCATTCGCCAGTTGAAACCAAAGCGACTCGAAGTGTGTCATGGAAATTCAGTGATGAATCCTGTTGAACAATTGGACACATATATCCGAACTGCTGCGAAAGCTTTTTCGATACCCGACCAAAAAGTGTTTAAGGGATAATTATTGATAAACCGATTTGAAGAAAGTAATTGATATGAGGGATAGAGAATGAAGATTAAGCTTTCAAGTTTTATATTTATGGTGTTAATTTGTATCGGTCTAATCGTAATGGCAATTCAGGTGAATCAAATGGAACACCAGAAAGAATTAGAAGAAAAACAATCGACGGTTATTCAATTATTACAAGAGGATTTAAAACAATTTGACCCCACTTTGGAGAAGTTTGTGGATGAGGGTTATAAAAATGTCATTGCCTCTAAAATAAGTAAAAATGGAATATGTAAATTTGAAAGAGGACTTGCAAAAAATCAAGATCCGTTCGGTAATAGTTGAATACGACCTTGAAAATATGAAAATGATATCAAAAGAGCTGAAAATCAGTAATAAAAATTATGCCGATAAGTGGAGAAATTTTAAGGGAAAATTTGACTGAAGAACAATTGGTTATTGAGAATTACAATAAATGAAATTCCGTAGTTATGAATAGAATCTGTATAACAACACACTATAATAAGAAAGGGCACCGGTGCCGGTAACACCGATGCCTTTTTAGCTGCTCGTAGAAAGCGCGGTAGCAGAGAAAAGAAAGTAACCCATTTCCCTGTACATGGCAAGTGCAGGATGGGTTGCTTTTTTTATTTTAAAATTACTTCAGGTTTAATTAAATCAGTTATTTACATAGCCATTGTCCTAATGCTACTATGTAATGAATTAAATGCGATGAAGAGAAGAGTAGATAAAGAATTTCTTTGCAGAGAGCTCTGGAAGCTGAAAAGGAGTAAGAATGAATTTATCGAAACAAGCCTCTGAGCAGTACATCGGATCCTGACATAGGTGATGGTGTGACCAGGAGCTCCTGTTATCGAGCTAGGGTATAAGCTCGTTTTATCGTTGAACGTTGCCGTACCTGAAAAGGTTAATATGGTGACATATTAATGAACTGGGGTGGCACCGCGACATCAATATCTCGCCCCCAAGACTTAGATCTTGGGGGTGGGATTTTTTTATTTTTTAAAAACGGGCCATCTGATCAGTTTTGAAATGGCCTCCAAAAGGAGGAAACTGAATTGAATTTGAAGAGGATCACAGAACATTGGAAGTATCCAATGATTCTATTATTCGGAATCGGAATCGCAAATGTTGGAGCTTGGATCTATTTGATCGCACTTAATTTAATCGTATTAGATATGACTGGATCACCTCTTGCAGTTGGTGTTCTTTACATACTCAAGCCACTAGCTGCAATCTTTACAAATGTTTGGTCAGGGAGCATGATTGATCGACTGAATAAGCGGAATCTAATGGTTTTCCTCGATTTATCTCGTGCTGTGCTAATTGCCGTATTACCGTTCCTATCTTCGCTTTGGTCGATCTATGCCATTGTTTTTATCATCAATATGGCAAGCTCTATGTTTGATCCGACATCAATGACATATATCACAAAGCTAATACCATCTGAACAACGGAAACGATTCAATTCTCTCCGCAGTTTGGTCGATTCTGGGGGATTTTTGATTGGCCCGGCAATTGCAGGAGTTTTATTTATCGTCGGTACGCCGATCTTTGCAATTTACATCAATGCAATAGCTTTATTTTTATCAGGATTGGTCACGATTGTAATGCCGAATCTTGAAAAAGAAAAGATTGTTGATGCAGAGGGAAGTAAGATCACTTCAGAACTAATAATAAAAGACTGGAAAACTGTAATACAATTCAGTCGTCAGAACGTTTATGTCATGCTTATCGTATTTCTGTTCAGTTGTGTGATGGTCATGACGGCGGCAATCGACTCACTAGAGGCTGCATTTTCGAAGGAAGTACTTTCATTAACGAACAGTAAGTATGGATTTTTAGTGAGTATAGCAGGGGCTGGATTTGTTTTTGGTGCGATTGTCAATACGGTTTTTGTAACAATAATTCCGACTTCATTGTTGATTGGAATAGGATCTTTAACCGTTTCAACCGGCTACATCATCTATGCGTTTTCAACTGATTTTTTGGGAGCGGCGATAGGATTTTTCGTTCTTTCCTTTTCACTTGCCTTTGCGAATACTGGATTCCATACATTTTTTCAAAACAACATTCCAGTTGACATGATGGGCAGAGTGGGAAGTATCTATGGACTAATTGAAGCAGCTTTTGTAATCCTGACAACAATGACATTAGGGATCACCGCACAACTCGTTTCCATTCGGTTTTCAGTCATTTTTGGTGGATTGGTCATGTTCACGGTCACAATAATTCTGCTTCACTCAACTCTTCAAAAGTTAAGAGCAAAACTTTATCAATCTATTGAACAATAACGTCATCATGAAGGGCATGAAAGGCATGAAAGGTTCATACGGACAGTTTGAGGCGGAAAAAGGGAGGAAGTGTCCTCATAACGGGTTCATGCGGACAGTTTGAAGCGGAAAAAGAGAGAAAGTGTCCTCCCTTTAGCGGATTTTTGGTATAGTAAATAGTTAAATAGAATCAAACGGGGGTAAATGGTAATGAATCCAATATTACTAGATTTTCCACATGAGTTTTACACCGAAAGGTTACACATCCGAATACCGCAGCCAGGTGATGGTGAAGCGGTGCACAATGCAATCCAGGCATCACTGAATGAACTAAAGCCATGGATGCCGTTTGCACATTTAAACCAAACGATGGAAGATGTTGAAGTCAACATAAGAGAATCATACATCAAGTTTTTGAAACGGGAGGATTTACGTTTACTCGTTTTCCTAAAGGATACCGGGGAACTTGTAGCATCCTCAGGATTGCACCGTATAGATTGGGATGTTCCAAAGTTCGAAATCGGATATTGGGGGGACTCAAGATATAGTGGAAAGGGTTATGTGACAGAGGCTGTACAAGGTATTTCGGATTTTGCTTTTACGGAGTTAAACGCAAAACGGCTGGAAATCCGCTGCGATTCACAAAACCTGAAGAGCCGTGCCATTCCAGAAAGGTTAGGGTTTACACTTGAAGGTATACTTAAAAATGATGATGTTTCTCTGGAAGGCAATGAATTAACCGATACATGCATTTATGGTATGACCAAATAATTCACTTAAAGAAGAGGCTATCCTGTTTAATTGAGGATAGCCTTATTCTTTCTATTTCACAACGAGCTTTTTGGGAGCTGGGTTGCTTATGGATGTGGATTCATTCGATAGATTGATAACAGACCGCACACCCCATATCGCAAAGATTGCAAATAGGATGAGAAAACTTTGGAACAAGAGGGAAAGGGATGCTCCTGTTTCGTGAACAGTTGCTGTAAAAACAGCGATCAAGCTAACCCGAAATACCTTTTCAATCGCAGCAAAGAAGCTGTTGATTCTTCCTATCAGACGGTTCGGTACGATTTCCATAAGCAGTGTGTTACGATTAATCCGTATCCCGGCATTCCCCCAACCCAATACGATGACCATCCCTAAAAAGATGTACACGGTTTGAATCAAGGAAATGCTTACAATTGCGAACCAGAATAGCGTCATCATCCCTAGAAGCATCGGTAGATATCCGAACCGACTCGTTAATCGTTGAATCGTTATCCCCGCTAGGACAGCTCCAATCGCATAAATCACTTCATTCATTGCAAAAACGGAAGGTCCAGCTTCCAACGTCTTCGCAACATAAATCGGAAACAAATAATTAGTAATCATAATGGTCAAAAAGGGAATCATTGTTGCAAGAAAAAACACGATCAACAAAGGCTTTTCTTTTAAAAATCTCCAGCCTTCCGCCATATCCGAAAAAGCAGTTATTTTCACCGTCGTATCCTTCGGCTCGACCTTTGGTTCATAACGAATCAAAGCAAACAAGAAAAATGCGGTAATGTAGGTGATCGCATCAATCAGCAAGATTACTGAAAGTCCCCAATGCACGATCATTATACTCGCTACAGCCCCGGCTAACATACTTGCTGCCTGACCTTGAATCTCCATGATACTGTTTAATTTTCCGTATACCTTACTAGAAAAAATCTCCTGATTCAAAGCAAACATGGTCGGATAGTGAACCGTATAATAGAGTACACCTGTCAAATAAAGCATCATAAGATGAGAGGTCTCGAATGTACCTCCTGATAGTCCCCAAATAGCAAAGCTACCAATCGTCATAAAGCCGATGAAGTCACATATACGATGAATCCTAACACGTGAATACCGATCGATAATGACTCCAACATAGGGTGCTAAAAAGAATAGTAGAATTGTAGAAAGAAGTGTAATAAGACCGAGCGTCCGCTCTCCATTGTCCATTGTAACAAGATACCACGGTACACCAATCATCGTTATTCCTGACCCGATATGTGATAGCATATTTGCACTTATTATCGTTTTAAAATTCCTATCATGCCATAAAGATTCCATGTTTTCGCATCCTTTTTCATTTTGTACCTTCATTATAATATAACAAATAGCAACCAACCTCAGAGAATAGATGCAAATACACTACAACCTTGGTCGGAGGTTATCCAGGATAAAAAATTATGTGAGAGTGAAATTTAAAGATTGAGTTGAATGGTTATTTTTGAAATAATTGGAATTAAGTAATTCGAAGTTTAATAGAATAAGATTTTGGCTAGAAATCTGGGGGAGTTGTTTTGAAAATAATTAATCCATCCTCTATCATTTTTATTATTTTGTTTGCATTGATAGGATGTCAACAAGCAAAAGTTCAACAAAAAGAATTATCAGCAACTGCTACAGTTGGAAAAGATTATCTTGAAAAGCAAGGGTATAAAGTTCTTTCATATGTACAGCACCAAGAAAGTTATAAGATTACAAAAAGCAAAATACAGACCCTTCCATACAGTTTTTACTGGAAGATGCCGGGAAATAACGCTGTACCTTACATAGGAAAGATGGTCGATGTAGAAAAATTCATCATTAAAAATCATCCATTAGATCATTGGGAATGTTGCAGTGGAATAAAATCAAAAGGAAAAGTGTACGCCTATGTGTACGTAGTTGAAGGAAAGGTCGTCGGTGGAACCTCGTTTCCCTACATACCAAAAGACAGTGCCTTGGTTGGAGGCTATTGGTCATTAGATGGGAGAACGGATTGAAATCTACCAACGTTATTTGTATTACTTAGAGGAGAATTTATTGGAGAAGATCTTGAAGAACTGCAAATGGCGTTCTTATATACAAGCAATGGATATAGTGCCCTTTATAATGAAAGGAATGATTACAATCAAAAAGAGTAAAATATACTTCCCCCTAAACAAAACCAATAAATGGTTCGTTATTACAGGATATGCAGCGTTTGTTTGGTCGATTCTATTCGGGTTCATTCATATTTACTGGGCTGTTGGAGGCACTTTAGGGTTTGAAGGTAGGGCGATGAGCGAAGTGTTATTCATCATTAATCTGGTTGCGATTTTCCTATGTTTATTTGCAGCTTTTATTGCACTAGCACTTGTTCAAGAATGGGGTCGAAAACTTCCCCCTCGGTTGTTACTTATTTGTGCATGGGGAGCTTGTGTAGTATTGGGTTTACGCGGTGGTGTAGGTATTATTCAAAGCTTGCAGGAAGCAGAACCAATACCTTTACTACTAATCATTGTTGAACCGTTTTTCTTGTTAGGAGGTATTTTGTTCGGGCTTGTTGCGTTTTTTTCAATTATGCCGCCAATAAAATAAACTCACACGGGATAAAGATGATGTGATCAATATTACAGAAAAGGGAGGTCATCATGAAAAAAATTATGTTACTTCCATTAATTTTTGTAGTGTTAATCGGCTGTTCGCCAAAGAAGAAGGAGGGTATTTCTAAAGATAGGGCGGAGGAAATTGTATTAGAGCATTTGAAAAAAGATGGAAATATTCATTCGCTGAACGCTGACAGTAACGACTTGATTTTAAAGGAGCATTTGAATGTATTTCGTACAATAAAAGATAAGAAGTGGAATGTATGGTTTGTCATGATCACCACCACTGAAGGCGTCGAAACTGGAAACACAATTGCAGAATTTAAAGTGGATATGGATGGGAAGATAGCTGGTATTTATTAACGTAATGCCTTCTCCCCTGCAACCTTTTTTAATTCTTCAGCACGGGTTATGATGAAGTTTCGCATATACTTTTCTAGGAACAATCGATCCGCAATCCTGCCTAATAATCCTAGCGGGGAACGATAGTCGAATGTATCCTTCATAATCGTTCCGTTAACCGTTTCCTCAAATTCATGGGTATGAGTAAAGGAATGGAAAGCCCCTTCTACCATAACATCGACAAATCGATATGGCCTGTCCATTTCTATGATCTTAGCAGTCAGCCTTTGCCGGACACCGAAATGAACAGCTTCCCACGTAACGGATTCGTCCATTTCAATTAATCCGGTAGTAACACCGCCTACTGCTCTTTCCTTCGTATTGCCAGTCGTCTTTGTGTGGATGTCAATATCCCTTGCAAGATCGAAACAGACATCAATCGGTGCTTTTATCAAAATTGTATGGTAGATTACCGGCATAAGAAAGATCCCCCTTTTTTCTACAGTATATAAAAAAAAGAGTACGAAGTCATTATCCTGCGAACGGACTGAGGTTTAGCTATTTGTGAACATTTAGGTGTATTTAGCTTGTAAGCGGACACCAGATCCATTAATGCTTGAAAACCACCCCATTTTCGAGTGAATTTGGTTAAATAGCGGATTCTGTGTCGGTAAGAAGCATTAATTATCCAATCATTTGCTAGAGCAGATGTTTTCAACGATCTAGTGCTTTTCCTGAATAACGATCAGTACTCATTTTTCATTTAAGGGCCAGATTGTGGAATAAGCTCTTTTTATAAAATGGATTCCTTAATCGGAAGGGAACATAAGAAAATAATCCGCAAAAATAATTGACTATTCTGAACTAATCGTTTATAGTATAGCTACTAAAAGACGGAAGGGTGAAAAAAGTACATGATTCAATAATCCTAACTTAAAGAAAAATCGATACTATTCTATATTTGCTCAGAAAGGGCTTCTTTGCCAATCTGATCAAAAATATTAGTTTTATCGATTGTTTTTCTGGGATCGGATTATTGTAATGTACTTTATAAAGACTAAAAACGGCCTTGAATAAGCAAGCCTATTTTAAGTCTGCACTATAAATTACACTACCTCCTATCTCGGAAAATGAGTATAGGGGGGTTTTTGTGTTCGAAATTATTAGGAGGAATGTAAGCTAATCATCGCATGGATGGTTCAACATTCCCAATCAATCATTTCGGAAACTGTTGGGAGAAGCATACTCCTTCATTGGAAGGTCTACCTGACAAGGGAAACACAGAAATTGGGAACGATATGGATTGGAAGAGACGTGACAATCATGCACGGCGTAAAAATTGAAAAAAATGGAAGGATGGCATTACACTCATGATAACAGGAAACAAAGTCGAACTACGACCTGTGTCGCTAGAAGATTCAAAAAGAACTTACGAATGGATCAACGATGAAGAAACTTCGAAATTGGGCGTGGGATCTGGCTTATTTCGTCAAAGTCACATTCCACTAGAAAAGATCGAAGAAGATTATGAAAAAATAAAAAAGATCGATAAACGTGAAGAAGGGGTATTTTCCATTTATACTCGCGGGGAAAATCCCAAGCATATTGGTTCTATTAATTACCGTGAACTAGACATTGTCTCCCGGCGTTGTACGGTAGGTATAGGAATTGGGGTTAAAGAATACTGGGACAACGGCTATGGATCGGATGCTATGAAGGCGCTTATCCACTACTTGTTTCAAACGATGAATCTGAACCGTATACAACTCTATACTTGGAGCGGAAATTTACGTGCTATTCGCTCCTATGAAAAAAACGGTTTTGTCGTTGAAGGGCGATTGCGTAACGATGAATATATAGACGGAAAGTATTATGATACCGTTGTGATGGGGTTATTAAAAGAAGAATATCAACCTTAATATATATCTTGGGTGTTAGGCAAAGATTCATTTGTTTAATGACCATAAGCAAATTACTCGTGTGGTTTTGAAATAATTTTTATTAAGCAATCGGGCAGTAGTTTAATTGAACAAGGAAAGATGTAATTTGAAACAAAAGCCCTATTTGAGCTACTAATCAAATGGAATAAACACGACTGAGTGTCCCGAAAAGAGTCGTTACTATTGCCTTATGTAAAATTTTATCAATTATAGCTATAATTTGTATTGACTTTTATGGGGTACATATATGTCAAAGAAGAGATTATCTTGTTTAATTTTTATTTTTACTTTCGTATTAATTGGACTGACCTTTCCGAAGCATGCCGATGTATGGAGTGGGGAGTTCTGGAAAAATTTTACGAATCCGAATTTTCAAGATGTGATATATGACGAAGTCTACAATCGCTACGAACCAGTTGATCGGAAAGTTCTATCTTCCAGTATGGAGGTTTGGTTGGATCATTCGAATTGATATCTAGACCTCGAAGGGAGTCGAAGTTTATATTATCTCCCAACGAATACAGTTAGGCATCGGTTGGGGTCATACATATGAAACCCGTTTCTGTCTTCTCAAAATATACGGTTTTTCCGTCTGGAATGGAGGGATGATATATGCCACAATCATTAGAAGCCCAGTATTATATTATACCATTCCTAATTTTAGCAACTATTGGATGGAAATATATACGGAACAAGGCAGATTTAAAACCGCATTCGCGAGTAAAATTATATGCAACAGTAGTTGGTATTTGTTTGTGGGCTGTTTTGATATTCGGTATGGTATATATAGATCCAATTTTTTTGGTAAATTGTCTTTAATTATCTTTGCGATATAGGTAATTCAAGGATTTTTAGTACCTAACTCTTGGATTGTTAAGAAGTATTACAAGTGGAAGGTAAGCCACCAAACAAATAATGAACAGGATAATCGAAATAAAATATAGAAGTTACAGTATACGTAAAAATCTAATATAAATTAAATTATCGTTAGATGACCCCGGATTTATCAGGGGTCATTTCTTTATTTAACTCACTTTAAATCTATAAAAACCAGTAATGAGCGTCATTGATGGCTTTAAACGACAACTCAAGGACGGAACCTACCAACCGTCTCCCGTCCGACATGATTGTTCTTCAGCAAAAGGGGTATAATTGGAGAAGTTATGTGAGTCCTTAATGAAAAATAACACAATAGGTATTAAAGAATGAGGTGTTATTGGTTGTTTGTTATTGGTTCAATTTCATTATTTCTACCATTAATTTTTTTAATATTTCTTTTAATGAAGAACCGTGAAATATATTTTTTTATTGCATGGATACAAGGTGCTTTAATTGTCTATGGAATATTCATTCCCATATTATTGCACAGTTTAAGCATTGAAAATAATTCATTTAAAAAAATCATTTATTTTGATGTACTAATACTCCCTATAGTATTGATCATTTTATATACTTATAATTTAAAATTGATTAGAGAAGAAAAGTCACGGGTCATTGACACGAAAAAAGTCAAGAAACTAGAAAAACTTGAATCGCGAGATCCTCGCTTTATTTATGCGATTTTATGGGTTGTTTCTGTTTTTCAATTCTTTACTGAATGACTGGGAAAGTAAAATTTTTTTGTTCGACAATCGGGGGCTTTAGTTGAATACTGCGAATTAAAATCGAGCTTAAGATTCAAGTTCGATTTACTTTTGTGTTTTTTTGTTTGCTTTGCAAAAACTCTGCAACCTTTAACCGGTACAACTCTAAAAAAGATTCTGAAACATTATGATCGTTTAATCGTAAAAAAATAAAAAGGTTTATGAGGTGAAAAAGGTTGGAAAATCAATATTTTGTTGGATGGGGCACTCTTGCTCTAATAAATGCAGGTTTGGCGCAAGGAAAAAACAGGACTGGTTTAAATTGGTTTTTACTTTCTCTGTTGCTTGGACCCTTGGCAACATTGATATTATTGTTTTCAGAAAAAAATCCAGATTCAAACTTGAAATAAGTTATGTTGATAAAGACATGCACTACTGAGGTCTTCATACGGCAAAATCTGTCATGAAAAGGAGGAAAATATGCAATTAGTTCTACTACAAAGAAAACACATCACAATGTCGACTGCACCATTAAAAACACGTATTTATGCCTTTTTATTAGATTATCTTGTTATTGTAATTTATGGACTTTTTGTTGTGGGTACGACTTCACTTGTATTCCGTCCATTCATTACCCCCTTATTTTCAAATTCTCCAGTAACAGCTGAAATGACAGGTTTTTTAATGATGACGCTACCCGTTTCACTCTATTTTATAATATGTGAGCGTTCTAGATGGCAGGGGACATGGGGGAAGAAGAAAATGGCCATCCGTGTTGTGGACCGTACCGGAAAACGTATCGGACTCGGTCGCTCGACTGTCCGGACATCCATAAAGCTTCTTCCTTGGGAAGTTGCCCACTTCGGCATATGGCGGTTAATGCTACCGACTGACTTTACTGAAAATGCCATTATTGTAATCTTAACTGCCGTCAATCTTTTAGCATTAACATACCTATTAAGTCCTCTGACCAATAAAAAAAGGAAAACCATTTATGACTGGATTGCAGGGACAGAAGTTGTTGGCTAAAGGTAAAGTAGTAACCACAAGGTAATCAAGTCCCTCTGGAGGTTTGTTAAACGAACAATAAGTAAACTAGCTTGAGATTTCAAGCTAGTCACTGTGTGAATTTACTTTTTCGGCAAAATGATTTCGTCGATGATCCCGTATTCCTTCGCTTCTTCTGCACTGAGGAAGTAATCTCGGTCTGTGTCGACCGCGACTTTTTCAACCGGTTGGCCGGTTCGTTCAGCAATGATTTTATTTAAATGTTCGCGAAGCTTCAGAATTCGTTTTGCCGAGATTTCGAGGTCGGTCGCCTGGCCGCGCGCGCCTCCAAGCGGTTGATGAATCATGATTTCACTGTTTGGTAACGCATATCGTTTCCCCTTCGTTCCTGCGAGCAAAAGCATTGCTCCGAACGATGCCGCCATACCTGTACAAATCGTACTGATGTCCGATTTAATGTATTGCATCGTGTCAAAAATCGCAAAACCAGCAGATGTTGATCCACCCGGACTGTTAATATAAAGTGAAATATCTTTATCCGAATCATTGGCTGCCAGGAACAATAGCTGTGCAACAATGCTGTTTGCCATATGGTCGTTGATTTCATCGCTCACCATAATGATCCGGTCTTTCAATAATCTAGAGTAAATGTCATAGGAACGCTCACCGTGACTCGATTGTTCAATGACATAAGGAATTGTACTCATGTGGTTTCCTCCTGTATCCTTCTAAATTAAGCTGCCATTGAGAGGTGGCTAGAAGGAGAAGAAGTAGATCGTATTTTTCGTGTTTGTAAAATCATTTTCGGTTGGTCAGAAGCTACCTTAAGAATATCAGATGCAATACGGAGTAGTCTCGATGGATCCTCCGTTTGAAGTGCCTCATATAGAATGGTTCGGATTTGTTCTTCGTTTGAATCAGGAACAATTTGAGGTGTAAAATTCTCATGTTCGGCATCCACTAGCTTTTCAAGTCTTCTCCGTGCACGGTTCAACACGCTTTTTACTGCAGTTTCACTCATATCAAGTGCTTCAGCAATTTCAGAAAGTTTATATTGAAACGCTTCTTTTAATGTGAAAATGGTTGCTTGCTTCATGGTCAACGTATTGAAAAACTTTTCAATCCAATCATAGGAAGTCCTAGGATTCACATTGTCTTCTACATTTTCAGGGATTTCGCTGATGGTTTCCTTGCTATGTTTTCGAACGGAATCGATCCATGTGTTATGTGCAATTTTATTTAATAAAGCTGAGTTCATATCCGTTTTATTTTCATAGTGGCCAATCGCTTTAAGGATCGTTTCTTGCGCTAAGTCCTCACCATCCCACTTATTTTGGGACAGAAACTGACAATAACGTGAAAGCTTTGGGTAAAGCTCGATCAGCTTGTCGGAAGAGTGCATTTGTTCATTTTTTTCAACGCCAGGCCTGGCATACATAATCTTCACTCCTTTAGCACCTCTCTACTTTTAAAACGGATAACTACTGTAAAAAGATACGGGGGTCAAAAATTTCGGTTTACTCATCTTTTTTCCATAATATCAGAATGTGATGCATTCGTTCGATAGGTACCCGATTAAGTTTTATTTAAATGGATAAAATTGTAATAAACGAATGGTGATTGGAGTTCATACATACATGAAATTCGCTTTTTTAACCCTTGAATTAATAGTCGGTTTCTTCCTTTTATTTTTACTAATCAAATTCCTTGGTAAGAAGCTCATCAATCAAATTACCCCGTTCACATTCATTGCCGCAATCGTATTAGGAGAACTATTAGGGAATGCTCTTTACGATGAGAAAATCGGCGTCGGGTATGTAGTCTATTCGATGTCTTTGTGGGCATTCCTTTTATTTGCGGTGGAAATCGGCAGTCAAAAAATATTGAAATTGCGTTTGTATTTTGAAGGAAAACCGTCCGTCTTGATTAAAAATGGAGTCATCAACAGAGTGCAGCTTAAGAAAAACCGGATGAACATCAATCAGCTTCAAAGTTTATTGCGGCAATCTGAAACGTTTTCGATTCGAGAGGTTGCCTATTGTTATTTGGAAGCCAACGGATCGTTGAGTCTAATTAAGAAAACCGCTTATCAAAAAACAACCCAGGAAGACTTTAATCTTCCTAGTAAAGCTGTCTATGTACCAGTGTCATTGATTCGAGATGGGCAATTGTTGAGGGATGAGTTGCAGGAAATTGGCCAGAGTGAACAATGGTTAAAACTTCAACTTCTTGAACAAGGGGTAGAGGATTATCATAATGTATTTCTTGCAGAATGGCTGGAAGACGACGGTTTATTCGTTCAAACGTTCGACCAGGTCAATGGGGTCGGAGAAGAAGCGGCCTATTAACGATTTAGTAAAGCACTGATTTATTAATTTTTATACCAAAGGAGTGCCTTTTTTTTCTAGTTCCTTAACAAATGCATCTTTACCATTTATATAGGATACGATGTCGCTCGGGAACCTGTTTAGCAAGGTTCTCTTTTAAATCTCCATACTGCTTGCCATCTTCGGAATGCGTTCGAAGATAGTCTCTTACAGCTAAGTGACGAATAATATCTGATTATAATTTTGTCAATTACTTTTTATCTGCCCCAATAACCGAGACGACGAGACCAACAAGGATGATAAAATAGCCCAATCCAGATAAACCTGAATTCGGATCAATTACCATAATACCTCCGACCAGACTTAAATGAAGCCCGAATAGCATAATCTTTATGCTAGAAGAAAGTTTGACCATAAGAAAAATTACTGCACCTAGGATTAATAGCAGGACTGGCATGATAACAACGATTGGCAACGATTATTCCTCCTGTATACTTAAAAATATGTATGTAAAACAAGGGATCCAAAATATACGATACCTATAACAGAAACTACCATTAAGAATGTTGTATGTACTTTTGGCAGCTTTCCGTAAAAATAAATGAAAGCAAATCCAAGAACGATATGAAAGAGTAAGAACAATATAGTAATGGTAATTACCTCCTGAACTCCTTACATGAATTGAATGAGGACGATAAAATAGACGATAGTCAGGGCAGGTAGTGAAAAGATGTATGGTATCGTCGGTGCGTGATAACTTTTGATGATAGCGCGTTGTACTACAAAATACATCACAAGTAAACTGATAAGAACGATAATAATGGTCAAGTACAAACCTGCTATTCCTCGATTTATATACTCTCCACTTGGAAAGAAGTAAAGGTATACAAACAATCCTGAAATGCATAGGGTGCCAAGCAAATAGGTGATGAAGCTTATGAATCCTTTTTTAAACGACAGGTCGGACTCTCCCTTTTTCATCAGAAAAATCATGACGAGAAAGGAACCGACGCCGAGAGTGAAAAACGTTAGCAAATAATATGGTAAATAGCCCATAGAATTCTCCTTTGATTATTTTTAAAAATTATCGTTCATATATTGATTGTCGCCCATTGTATGGTTTGAATCTTCACCAGGCTTTGCATGTGGGTTGATCGCGCGTTCGCCATCGTTATTATTCCGTTTCCGTCTCCAGTCAATGAAACCCGCTAACGCAAGGGCCACTACAACAATACCAATTATAACGCTCATTGCTACACCTCCCGAAAATTTGATTGCTAATCCACCATTTTTACTGTTTCTTTAAGGTGAGGGTTTCCGTCTTTCCATCCCATTCGATCTTCACGGGAATCGTTTCTCCTTCTTCGATATGGACGGGAATAAACTCCATGTCTTTTGGATAATACATTTCTCCTCCGGATCCGCCAGAAGAGGTGAACACTTTATAGTGAAAGGTGCTTTTATTACTTTTTCTATCAGACGCAGAGCCTCCTATCGCATGATGTTCATAAGAATACCTTAGATGCGTTCCTAGTTGTTCAAGACTTCCTTTAAACGTCAACTTCAACTTATTTTTCGTCATGTATTTAACTAAATGTTGGTTTTGGGGTTTTTCCTGATCGGTTTCGAGGACATGGCTAACCGAACTGAACGTTGCTGTCCAATGCTCACTTTCTCCTGAAAACAAATGTTTATACCAGGTGATATTTGAATTGAAATAACTGAACAAAACCGCCCCGAACAAAACGATCGTTATAAAATACTTCAATAGCTTTTTCCCCCACAATATAATTTCAGAAAACTCTTGATATATGTATAGTATTAGTTTAACATTAAATTCCATGTTTCAGGGTATTTAGTCGAGAGTTACGTAGGTTAGGAGGAATCTTGTGTGAAGAGAATTGCAGTAGTCGGTTCTGGAGGCGCAGGAAAATCAACGCTTTCAAGACAATTAGGAGAAATTCTTGGCATTGATGTGATTCATCTGGATAAAATTTATTGGCAGCCAGGATGGGTTGAAATTTCTCGTCAAGAGCTTCGTTCCAAACAAGAGCAACTTATTGAAAAAGATTCCTGGATCATCGACGGAAATTATGGGTCAACAATGAATGTCCGTTTAGAGAGGGGCGGACACGATTATTTTCCTCGATTTGCCTCGTCTGACCTGCATGTACCGAATAGTCAAAAGAAGATGGATGTACCACAACAAAACGAGGCCGGATATTACGGAAGGCTGTAAGGAACAACTTGATCCTGAGTTTGTTCGCTGGGTGTGGGACTTCAAGAAAAATCGCAGACCACAGTTGCTTGAAAGATTATCTGACTATGAGCCTTATAAACATGTCAACATTTTGAAAACGAAAAAAGAGGTCGCGAACTTCCTTGACCAGGTCAAAGCGGATTCCTTCGAAAAAGAAAGGATTGATTCAAACAATCCTACCTAAACAATCTAAGTTAGAAGCCAAAATTTAGATTTGCACGAGAAAAAACCGAATTAGACGAGAAAAATTCGATTTACACGAGGAAAATCCAAATTACACGAGATAAATCCAAATTATAACGCCAAGCTTTCCAGTTACCCCCTAAACTTTTAATATAATAGAAAACTATTGAAACAATTTAATGTGAATGGAGTATTTAATGATTATTAAACAAAAAGTTTTTGATCGTAATGGGATGGATTATACCGTCAGATCCGCAATCGGAACAGATGCAAAACGGTTGTCTGAGTTAAGAATACAGATTGATGGAGAGACTGAGAACTTGGATAGGGAAAAGGGCGAGGCATTCATTGATGTATCAGGTTTTGAACAGATTATTAAAACGGATGCTGAGAGTACAAATAGCTTATTTTTGGTTGCGGTTGCAGATAATCGAATCGTAGGATTTTCAAGATGCGAAGGAAATCATTTAAAAAGATTCTCTCATAAAGTAGAATTCGGAGTATGCGTATTAAAAGATTATTGGGGATATGGTATAGGGAAAAACCTATTAATAGAATCTATTTCCTGGGCTGACGCCAATGGTATTAAAAAAATCGCTTTGGATGTATTAGAAACAAATGATAAAGCCATTAAACTTTATAAAAAGCTTGGTTTTGAAATAGAAGGTCAGTTAAAAAAAGATAAAATCCTTTCTGATGATCAATACTATGACACTATTATGATGGGAAGATTCAAAGAGTAAAAATATTTACAAGAGGGCTGACTTACTTTAGGTCAGCCCATTTCGATTTATCAATCCAGCTTCAATTCAAGCCTTGTGACGCCTTTACCTTTGTTCTTCGTTTTTTCGAGTGTGGCGGTACCGATTTCAGCCGTCTCATTGACATGTGTCCCACCGCAAGCTTGTTCATCGATGACACCGATTTTCACTAGACGGATTTCTTTGACAAATGGAGGGATCAGATTGACTACGGTTTTGATCGCACCTGATATTTGTTCTGCTTCATTCCTAGGTAAAACTCGAGCAGATACAGGGTGATTCAGTATGATTTCTTCGTTCGCCTTCACCACATACCCTTCAAGTTCTTCATTTGAAAGCTCATGGATTTCCGTTAAATCAATCCGTGCCCGGTCCGGATAAATTTGGTTGCCTGTACAGAGCGAGCCGCGTTCGGCATTCAGGACAGCTGCGACTACGTGTAAAAGCGTGTGGTGACGCATTAACCCGTAGCGACGCTGCCAATCAATCGTCCCAACTACAGGACCGTCCTTGAGTTCGCCAGCATTTTTCACATAATGAACTGGTACGCCGGCTTCTTTTTTAACTTTGTAAACTTCGAATTCATTTCCGTCCTGAACGAGGAACCCGGTGTCATGCTCCTGACCGCCGCCAGTAGGATAAAAGATGGTTTGATTTAGCTTAACCTTATCCCCGTCAATGTTAACGACATTCGCTTCACACGTTTTTGCATAGCTATCATCCAAATACAATTCAACTGTCATCCATTCCACTCTCCTGAAAAAAGTATTTAAAGATAATATTACGGCATTCGAAGGATTTTTCAACCGATATGTAGAAATTGTTATACTATTATGAAAATCTGTGTTGGCATTATTTTCAAAGGGGATGAAACAGAATGGAAAAGCTGTATGCAAAATTGAAGGAGCATTATGAAGAGATGGTGGAAATCCGCCGCTTTTTACATCAGAATCCTGAGCTCTCATTTGAGGAAGTGGAGACACCGAAGTATATTGCTGCGTTTCACGAAAAATTAGGCCATGAAGTTCGAACAGGTGTCGGCGGGCGTGGTGTTGTTGCAACGCTGAAAGGTGAAAAGCCAGGGAAAACCGTTGCACTGCGGGCCGATTTTGACGCATTACCGATTCACGAAGAAAACGATGTCCCTTATAAGTCAAAAGTAGATGGCGTAATGCACGCATGTGGACACGACGGGCATACGGCAACCCTTCTTGTCCTCGCTAAGGTGCTAAACGGTATGAAGGATGAGCTCGAAGGTGCCGTTGTTTTCATTCACCAGCACGCAGAGGAATATCAGCCTGGTGGCGCAATTGCGATGATAGAAGACGGGTGCCTTGATGGCGTTGATGTTATTTTTGGAACACACCTTTGGGCGACGAGTCCAGTCGGGGAAGTCGCTACTAGGACTGGCCCGGTAATGGCTGCGGCGGACCGATTCCATGTGACGATCCAAGGGCAAGGAGGTCATGGAGCACAACCGCATCTTACAAAAGACGCCATCGTCATTGGTTCACAGCTCGTAGTGAACCTCCAGCAGCTCGTGAGTCGGAGAGTCGATCCCCAAGAATCAGCGGTTGTTTCGGTTGGTGCATTCGAGGCAGTCAATGGCTTTAACGTCATAGCCGATACTGCTAAACTTACAGGGACCGTGCGAACCTTTAATGAGGATGTACGTGATTTTCTTGAACACGAGTTGGAACGAGTCGTAAAAGGTACGTGTGTATCTGCTGATGCGGACTATTCGTATCAATTTTTACGAGGCTATCCGGCAGTTGTCAACCATCCTGAGGAAACGGACTTTGTAGCAGAAATTGCGAAATCCGTTCCTGGTGTAACCGATGTGGAGGAAGCAGCTGCACAAATGGGCGGAGAGGATTTCGCCTACTACCTCCAGCACGTAAAGGGAACGTTCTTCTTCACGGGAGCTCAAGACCAGACTAGGGAAGTTACTTATCCACACCACCACCCGAAGTTCAACATTGATGAACGCGGCATGCTCGTTGCAGCAAACACGCTTGGAACTGCTGCAGTAACCTTTTTAAAACAAGGAAATGTCCAAATCGACCCAAAAGTGGAAGTTCATAAGTAAGAGATATTAAGGCCGGTAACTGTGTAAAGATCTTCTGCTCTGTTGCAGAAACTAACACAGGACCGGTCTTTTTACTGCGCTTTATAGGAAAAAATCGTTCACTATTTAGAAATTCCATGCTAAAATAGGTGAAATTTCATTTAGGGCAGGAGAATACATATGACAATTAAATTAATTAAGCCAACTATTGAATTACGAGAAGAGTATCTGAAGTTTTATCAGGAGTGGGTCGATAGCGGAGAAAGCATCGTCCCTTGGACTGTAAAAGAAGATCCGTCTGATTTTGAAAAGCTTGTTCAATTCCTGATTGATTCAGAGAAAGCGGTAAACAGTCCAGAAGGCTGGGTCCCGCATTCGAATTATTGGCTTGTCGATGAAAAAAGAAATATCCTCGGAGCGGTGAACATCCGTCATGGTCTAACGAAAAAACTATTAACGATCGGGGGCCACATTGGTTACGGTGTTCGACCTTCTGAAAGGCGCAAAGGATACGCGACGAAAATTTTAGAACAGGCACTGAAAAAAACGGCAGAGCTTGGAATCGAAAAAGTTCTTGTAACCTGTAACAAAGACAATGTCGCTTCAGAACGGACCATCCTCAAAAACGGCGGAATCCTTGAAGACGAATTTATTGAGGACGATGGCACCATCGTGAGACGCTACTGGATTGAATTATGTTAAATGTAGGGGGATTGTATTTAAATTACTAAAGTCTCCACATTGATGGTGTTTTAATTATGGGCTTTCATTTTTTTCAGCCAACTCTTGCCGGTCACTAGCCATTGGGGGCTGTTCCAACCAGCCGTTTTTTATCATTAGATTGGTTCCGTCCTCTGCATATAGCATAATGTCCGCTATAAGACTTGTGTATTTTATTCCTAAATCCCTTCTTTGGACAGTAGATAAACCGGCTCCATAAAATCCGATCGCCGTGGTAACAAGTGTGCTGACATGAAACAGCATGAGCTTATTTGAAAACGGTGCAATGGTTGAATTGGTTATTTCTGACTCCCAGCTTCTCGGAGGTGTTAAGTTGCTGTCTCTTAGAATTGAACTCATCGCCTTGGTGTGTTTTTTACAAATAGATTCCCCTCTTTGAAAGTATTTACGAAGTTCCTTTGAATTGGTAACTTGGCTGAATCCCATTTCTAAGACAATTTTCATAAACAGCTTTTGGGAATTGAACGTAAGACCGCTGATCTCAACAGCATTTAGAGGCCTTTGTTTTCCGAACCATCCATTTAAGTAATTTTGATCTTTAACAAAGTCGATATGGTCCGGTGCATTAAGCGAAGGTGGCCTGTTGAAGGTTCCCTTTTGTAGCATGATCTCAACAATCTCATCATACAGTTGCATCGTTTCTGTATTGCATTTTTTGAAATAACTTCTTACATCAGCCCGAACCGATGATCCAATTGCCCCCGCATAGCCCGTTAAACCTTGCAGCGTCATGACAAAGATGTAATGCAATAATACGAGGTCCGAAAATAATGCCGGGGCATCCAGGTTAACGTCTTCATTTGTAAATCCTTTTGGCACAGGATAGTTTTCTTGATTGAAAAATTCTGTGATTTCTTTAATATGCAATTTTGATAACCTTAGCGCATGCTCAAATATTTCTCGAACGTCTTGATCCTCAATATTTACTAATGAATGACTCGAAAAACAGATGGCCATGCTATCATCCTGATATTGTGTCCACAAGCTTGCAAGTTCTGAAGAGGATAAACCAACATATTGATGAGAGTTTTCCATGGGAAAATACCTCCGAATTTTAACTGCTATTTAATGACTCGTTATTAGTTGGTGAATTCAATTGTATCTTTCTTATATAGTCAAATGTATTGTGACCAAAATTTACATAAATATTAGCCAATTCTTAATGTTAAAATGGCAGTGGAACTATTTTAATCGTAATATTTTCCTTTGAAAATCCCATTCAGGTGCTATGAAAAGGACTGAAATACCTCAACTATGTGGACGATGATATGTTAGGGGGGTGACTAGATATATGTCGGTTTTTTCCAGATTACGTCACTATAAAGAAGCACGTTTAGGTCTTGCTTTATTACTGATTCCATTACTGATTTCAATTTTATTCATGTGGCCATATCATGTAGAGTTTATTGCTAAAGGAGATATTGCATCTGTTCAAGAGTTAGGAGTAGACGGTAGCGTTAATTTCACTTATGTATATTCTGGTGTGACCGAGACACTTTGGGACAGAATTGATGTCATGACTGTTTATGGCGAAGACCTGCAATTTTATCCATTAGAAAATTATACATATGAAGAATACCTTGCCTCAGGAGAAATGGCTGAGGGGTATAAAGAAGCAACCGTAGTAAATGCAGTTGAATATGCAAGTGCGACGTCTGATTCTGGGAAGACAAATGCGTTGAACGATCGGGTTCAAGAAATTCTTAGTGAATCCACCAACTATATTGGTGACTCATTCGGTCTTATGCTTTCCATTGGGTTAGTTGAGGAATGGGAGGATGTTGATTTCTCACAAGACGGTAAATATAAGATTGCTGGAACAGGGGCAATGGCAGCAGATAATACCGTTGGATCAGTCGGAGCAATCCGTCATAAGCTCCTGACAGCAGAGGAAAATCAGGTAGATGTCTTTTTTGTTCCTGCAGATAAAGCGTATTACATCGATCCGACTTTCAGTAATGAATATGAAGCAGAACAGGTGATGGAGGAAGAAGATCTCCAGTTGAAAGTCGTGCCGGTTACAACTTTAGATGAAGCATTGACATATTTGGAAAATCTACCATAGGGAGTATGATACATGTTGTTAAAATCGCAAAAGACAGGGAATGTTTTGAAGGTATTTTTATGGGCAACCGTTATTTTGACAGGCATTTGCACGATCAACGCAGCAATTTATACCTTTAATTATGAAGTGTATTTGAAAATTGAACGTTTTGACATGTTTACAAATTTATTTTTCGTCATCACCTATTTTATGTTAGTAATCGCGTATACGATATGGATTTTCAAAGTGCATAGGGATATACTACTTCTCAATCCTAGCTATGAGATTACTCCATGGGGAGCAATCCGAAGAATATTCATTCCATTTTATTCAATTTACGGGATGTGGAACTTGTACTCGACCATGTATCGATACTTTAAAGAAAGCCAAAATACATATAGCTTCGGATCCAAGTTAAAGCTTTATTTGCCATTTTACTATTTTCTATTTTTTATTTCGAATTCTGTAAACAGACTTGTGACCGATCCTGACTATGGCACTACTCTTTTTAACGATTCATATGATGTGGCACTATTAATCTCATATGGTTTGGACCTGGTTCTGTTTATATCCTTTTTATTAATTGCGAAAGTAGTCACAAAGGCATTGAATACGATTGCCACAGAAGTCAATTTAGAATCCGTGGACGAAGGAACAAACGAAACTGAAGAAGTAAATGACACTGCTCAAATCAATGGATTCTAAGGAAACGTTATTATGAAAAAACGGCTCACCCCACATAATCGTGGAGTGAGCTTAACTATTCTCTGAATAAGGACTTCATTTCGTTCGGAACCAACTTCACATTAACAATTTTGTATACGTCATCATTGTCTTGTTTGGGAGCAAATTCCACCAAAAGCATTTCTCCATTTTCAAAGGTTAACAATTCGTAGTTTTTGAAGTTCGTACCTGAAGTTGTGATCTCCCCAAATTGTTGAAAGGTCTCCTTCGATACATTTTCTTCTGCGCCTTCATAAAACAATGACTGGAATCTACCGTAATCCTTGTTATCAATTTGGAGTTTCATTAACCAAGACGCGTTCACCGGCGTATCAGGCTGTATTACTTTTTCATTATTACAACCCGCAATGATTAATACAAAAAATAAACTTATCAAGAATCGTTTCACTCTATTTTCCCCCTAAAATCTCTCCTAGCATGATATTTTCTTCAAATATTCGTCGCTTTCCTTCAATCCGCTCTTTTTTAATTGATAAAGGATTATGATAGTAAATGGAGAATGATGGAAAAGTGGCATTCTGACGCTTTTTCCTTGTGAAAAATTAAAATCTGCAAAATTAAATCCAACAGTTTCATTGTTTGAAACGTTATACAAGTGAAGGCCTTCGGGAGAAGAGAAAGTACGGCAGGGGAATGAAGCGGTTATGTTGGTAGAAAAACTGTACAGCACTCACCAAAAAGAGCTGATTCGTTTTGCAAAAGCGATCGCGAGAAATGAAAAAGAGGCGGAGGATCTGTTACAGGAGACATTCCTCAGAGCGCTGGGGAATTCTGAAAAGCTGAGTGGACTCCGTGATTATCAGCAACGGGCGTGGCTCTATAAAGTGTTAAGAAATATCCTTCACGATAGACGGAGGAGAGATCGGTTTGAAACACCATTCGAAGATAAGTTTCAACCGGCAATTGAAGCTAATGACATTGCTAATCTGGAAATGAAAGAAATGCTTGAAACCCTTCCACCCAAGTTTTATGACATTGTTTATAAGCGATACTGGCATGGCATAACAGCAAACAAATCGCTGACCGTCTCCATATTCCTGACTCTACCGTTCGTTACCGTCTTCAACAGGCATTAAAGCAATTACGGACCCAACTTAATAAAACGTAAGGAGTGATAATTATGAGCAAAGTAATCAAAAATATCAACTTTTTAGATTTGACTGGAGCTTCTGCAGAAAGCTTGGAGGGAGTCACAGTGATTAAAAACATAAATACATTGCTTTATAGTAAAAAAGTGACGAACCTCCTTTCGAAATTCGGGCTGAAAAACGTGAATAATTCCATAGAGGTTCCGGAAAATACAAAACTGATCAAAGGTGACTTTGAGCTCAATGAAAGCTTTGGAAAAAGTCTTAATGAAGCAATCCACCTTGCAGTAAAAGGGACACTGCTCGTTAAGCCGAACGTCACAGTGGATACGATCGAAAAGCTAAGTGGAATAACATTGTTCGGCGATTTATTGTGTCCTGAAAGGTTAGTCGGACTTCTCCATCAAAAAATCGAAAATCATCTCGGTGATGTAATGACGTTCATGGATGATGCCGATGTGATTCTGAATGATACAGAGTATAATGATCATTATCTTAAGTCACTTAAAACTGGAACAAATATAGTCGTTAATGGTACGGCATCATTCCCTGATAATATTGATGCTTCCTTATTGAATGAAAAAATAGGGAAGTTTGAATTTTTGGATGAAGCGATCATACGTGAGGAGCTTATGGATGTTATTGGTGAAAAAATACAGCATCCTGAAAAGTGCAAAATGACGATTATTCCAAAAGGGTCGGTTTACATCGGTGAAGATCTGCACCTTGATTCCTCATCAATCAAACGATTTCAATCGGATCGACTATATGTTTCTGGAACCATTCACTTGGAAAGTGATGTAACACTAGATGCGCTAGAACAATGTATTGAAAAGTTTCATACGGAAGACTGGATTATTTGCAGAAAAGAATTAATGCAATCAGTTTTGAAGAAGTGTGAAGATCCTTCTGTATCCATACTTAGCTATACAGGAAAGCTTCTTGTCATAGATGGTGAACACCACCTCACACAAGCACAATTGAAGTACACAAAAGAGAATCTTACCATGATTGTTCGGGGTATTCTCGATATCGCTGATAATGTAGATCCAGAAGAACTTTTCAACAAAATTGATGGTATACACAATTATGGTGTGATCGACGGAAGCGAAGATCAATGCGGCGTCATTCAGACCAAATTGGTTACAAATAGAGGTGTAATAGGTGGTAGCTCCCATGAAGAAAAGGAAGAGGACGACAAAGAAGAAAATGTCATTGCTAACATGAATTATTTACAACTTTAATTTAACACATATAGCCGGTAGCAGCACATTACCGGCTATTTTTTACGTTATTTATTCGGCATAAGTAAAAACTATTTAAAAGGACTCTGTGATATAAGGAGAGAAACATAGAAAAGTAGAGAAAGAGAAGAGATGGTCGTCCGAAATGGCTAATACAGAAAAGGTATTATTGTCTCTTGGGTAAGGATAAACAGTTTCCTTTTATTTCTTTTTCTTTTTCTTATCATCTACAAGAAGCTTTTTCTTATTGATGACTTCCAAAACAACTTGCACATGAACCTTATTTTCATCAATTCCGCTAACACTTGAAACGGTACCTTTACGGCCTTTAATTTTTAAATCTTCACCTACCGATGGAACGCGTTGAAGTAACTGACTTAATAAAAGGTTTTTCTCCTCGAAAAAATGGACATGAAACATTTTGTCATCACCTGTTTCTTATAGTATTTGTTACATAAAGAAGCTGACCGTTTATTCTTCATATTAAATATATGACTGGTTGTACTGTCATATGAATCCACATTTATACCATGTTTTTCTACACTGAACATATTGAATAGAATATTTCAAGTTAATGGATATGCAGGGGTAAAATGTAGTGAATTCATCATTAATCGACGGATACTGTCACTTTCCAACGAATCCTTTCAACTACAAAGGATTGGGAGAGTGAATAAATATGATGATGAAGATGAGGACTATTCTCATGGCATTTGTTATTGGAGTATTGGTAATTGCTATACCATCATGGGCAGATGCAGCACTTGGAGATCGCACCTTACAAAAAGGAACGACAGGCGAGGATGTAGCTGAATTACAAGAATACCTAATGACAAAGGGTATTTATCCGTATCACACTGCGACAGGATATTTCGGACCTATAACTGAGCAAGCTGTCATTGATTTTCAACAATCTAGGAATCTGAAAGTAGATGGCCTTGCAGGACCTCAAACGAACCATGCAATAAAAGTTTTACGACAAGGTGACAGTGGAAACCCTGTTGCGGAAGTCCAAAGTCAGTTGAAAAAATTAGGATATTATCAATCTAGCATCGATGGAATTTATGGATCTGGTACTGCAAGTTCGGTACAAAGCTTTCAACAAGACGCAGGACTTGTCGTAGATGGAATTGCCGGGCCGAATACGCGAGGAGCTTTAGACCGAAGAGTTGCACCCCGTTCAGCAGCTGTCGGCAAAGAACTGAACGTCGAAAGTACAGCCTATACAGCTAATTGTTCAGGTTGCTCAGGCATAACCAAAATGGGCATCAACTTAAAAAAATATCCAGACGGTAAGGTGATTGCAGTTGACCCAAGTGTAATTCCACTAGGATCGATAGTACATGTTGAAGGCTATGGGTATGCGATTGCGGCTGATATAGGCGGCGCAATTGACGGTAATAAAATTGATGTATTCATTCCTAATCGTGATGACGCGTATCAATGGGGAAGAAGAGATGTACATATAAGAGTAATTGAATAATAGAAAAGGGGATGACCCAGTGTCATCCCCTTTTTATTTAAAATATCAACTATCGTTTGATATTGATTACGATTTTTCCTTTCGCATGATGTGATTCACTAATCTCATGGGCCTTACGGAGTCCTTCCTCTGAGAAGTCGAAGGTATGCCCTACATGGGTTTTAACTTGACCTTGTTCAATCAGTTTTCCTAGTTGGCCTAACTGCTCACCGTTTGGCTCCAACCAGACGAAACCTGCCTTAACTCCCTTTTCATCAGCGGTTTCTTCGTCCGGCCGCGAAACGATTGATGCGAGTCTTCCACCTTCTTTTAAGACATTGAAGCTTTTCTTCTGAATCTCTCCACCTAGTGCATCCAAGACGAAGTCATAATCCTGAAGTACATCCTCAAAGTCTGTGGTTTTGTAGTTGACAACCTCGTCGGCACCTATGGATTTTAAAAATTCAATATTTTTGACGCTTGCGGTTGTTGCAACATAAGCCCCAGCATTCTTGGCCAGTTGGATCGCCATCGTACCGACGCCGCCTGCCCCAGCATGTATGAGTACTTTATCACCTTCTTTAATTTCACCAAAATCAAAAAGGCATTGCCAAGCGGTCAACCCTGTAAGCGGAACAGAAGCGGCCTCACCAAAATCGAGATTGTCAGGCATTTTAGCTACCAAGGACTCGTCAGCAACGACATATTCAGCATAAGTGCCACGATTAGTTGTGGCAGGACGTGAAAATACTTTGTCTCCAACTTTAAAATTGGAATCCTTTGAGCCTACTTCTTTTACAATTCCTGCTGTATCCCAACCTAAAATAATCGGAAACTCGAACCGAAGCATTTCCTTTAAATATCCTTCCCTCAGCTTCCAATCAATCGGATTTATTGAGGTTGCGTATATCTCAATCAGAATTTGGTCATCTCCTGGAGCAGGGGTCGGAACTTCTTTTTCGGTTAACTGTTCTTTACCGCCGTATTGCTCAATAACGATTGCTTTCATGCATGTTTCATCCTTTCTCGGTGTCTCCATTTCCAATCATCCCCGTAAACGTTTTTCATCATACCCTAAATAAATCTATGTTATAGGATGATTTCCAAAAAACCTTAACATAAATGAATGGCGGATAAAAAATAATTGAATTTTGACAGGATAAAATGGGAAAAGGAAGGGATTAACAATATGAATTCTTCACAAAAAAGAGAAGGCGCTGATTTGCGCCTTCCCTCTAGTTTTCTAAGCATCATCTGAATGTTTTAGTGAAAAGTGGAGCGAGGATCAATATGGACTTGTTGCAGTGAATGTAAATGGTATGTTTGCTCCAGAGTAAAGTCCCACATATACGTAGCGTGTACCACCAGGGATGACACCTGATTCATTTGCCCCGGCAGTTGCAACACCGCCAATCAATTCAAAGTTTTTGTTATAGAAATAGACATCATAGTCATATGCTGTGCTGCTTGAACCTTTTAATGTAAAATTGTGTATGCCATCACCATATTGCTCAGGTAAGGTGACAACATGCCCGTCTACACCTTGAGAAGCTGGTTCAGGGTTCTGTGTCGTAACAAACTCGTTTTCTGTAACCGCAAGTGTCGCCGGGACACCTGCAAGGCTTCCGATTCCTGTCCCTGGATTACCTGCTTGGACACTTCCTTCAGCAACAAATGGTACTTCTGGTTCGATAGGTAATGGTTCGATCTTTGACTTTTCAGCAGAAAAGGCTTGAACCTCAGCTACTTGGACATAACCTTTTGCATTATCTTGTAAATCGTGCGCAATGAATTTGAGAAATTTCGCTTGAACAGGCTCCGCAAGATCATATCCTTGGTAATGCAGATCTGCTACCGTTGGTCTAGGTTTACCAGCTTCAAACTTATCCCTCACAACGGTTGTCCAATTCTCTCCGTCCATAGAAACTTGGACACTGAAATTCTTAATTGTGGCAAATCGTGACTTAGATACATCTTTCATTGCGCTAACTTGAACATGAGAAACTTCAACTGTCTCATCTCCAGCTAAGTCGACCACGAATTCAGCACCTAGGAATCCATTTTCTTGAGTGTTCGATGCGAAAACACTAGCTTCCGTATCATCAATTGCAAATTTTACAGGGTTGCTATCAGATTGCCCAGATACACTGGAAATCGTAGCACCGTTGAAGGAAGAAGCGACGTTAGGTGATAGATTGAATGCTAACTTGTTCTTTTCACCTGGTTCGATCACTACATCTCTTATTGTTCTAGAACCGAATCCTCTTGCTTGGATCGTAATGTCATACGTTCCTTCCACAACATACGTTCCAAATTTCCCTTTATCACTTGAAACTACAACGGGACTTGTTCTTGCTTCAAACTCTCCGATCATGATTCTTGCATCTGCAATCGGTTGGTTCGTCGCATTATTGATAACTTTTCCGACAAGTTGACCGTTTCGTTGCCCATCCGGATGATTGAAGGCAGGGATTGGATCCGTGTCATCACCACCGTTAGAGAATGCGTTGGCACCTAAGCCACGTTGAGCGAACGCAGTCCATAATGCATCGTAATGCTCTCCACCATAACGTTCAAAGTCAGCAGCAATGATCGCTGTTCTCATATCTTCCATGGACGGGTTTGGTACCGAAATCGGCATTGCATCGATAACAATATGCTCGGCAACAGATTCGCCTTCTGTTTTACCGTAACGTTCAATTAATTCTTCTCTCACATGCCATAAAATCGCAGCCCAAATGTCTCCATCTGAATGGACTTCAGGACCTCCGACGTCATAGCCGATATCACCGTAATTGTAAGGTGCTTCATCTAAAGAATAGCTTCGGATACCACGTTCAAAGTTTCCGGTAACATAACCTCCGACAACTGGTTTTTCTTGAAGGCCGTTTTTGATCAGGTAATGCATCCCGTACCAGTCACCCCAGCCTTCACCCATTGAACCGGATTGATGGCTTCCAAGTGCTTCGCCACCAGCTACCATCCGAGTTGTCAGAGCATGTGAGTATTCGTGATAGATGATCCCTGCATCAAAGTCCCCGTCTGCATATTGTCCTTCAAATGCTCCGGGAATCGGCTCCCATAGGAACATTCCGCTCCATGCTGGAATCCCGTCAGGTAACGTCAGCATGTACGCATTGTCACGCCCTGTGTAGGTTGGCGCACCGCCTGATACAGCTCCCGCCTGGACAAGACCTAAAATCGCATCTCCGCCAAGTCCACCTTTTCCAAAGTTTGAAAGCTGCAGGTTACCTGCCGCTTCTGTCCATCCTAAATTATAGTAGTAGTCATGGAACAGGTTATGGTGATAAAACAGGTTGGTTGCTGCACTGTTCAAATCCTCGGCGTAGGAAGGCGGGGTCGTTTGACCTTGCGTTTCCTGCCAAGCGTTTTTAAACAGATAACTGAATTCTCCATCCGGTGCAACCGGGCGAGTAGCCTGGTCTGCAGGTACAAGGAAGTTACTCCAGTTCGCATACGAATTGGCGTTATTCCCGTAAGTCGTAACCCCTAATTCAGTTCCTGGAATCAGCCATCCATTCGGTGAAGCATTCGGGTCACCTTTGAAGGACTTGGCGACTTGCGTACCACCTTGAGGGGCACCAGGATAGTTTTCGAAAATCAACCCTTCAGACTGAAGAAGATAGTCGACGAGTGAACGTTTATACAATTGTTCACCAGTAGCGGCATCGATCACGATTTCATACCCCACGTTCAATTCTTCAATGAAGAGAACACGATAAGCCGGGCGTACACCATCCTCTGTGATAAACGTTGCTTTTTTGACGCGTTGTTTTGCTGGTAAAACGTCTCCGCCATCAAAGACGTCCCAGCCTTTTTCAGTCCCGATCAACTCAGGCGTATAAGTTAAGTCTGGGGCCTCTAATGCAATTGCCTTGTTCAAAGCTTCTGCAGAAGAAAGCTGGAACTCGCCAGTCAATTCCTTCGAGCGGCTTAGATTGCCCGCGACAGATAAGATTTTCCCCTCTTTATTGACGGCAACGATGACTCTTCCGCCGTAAACCGATTCAATCCCATCAAAGGTTTGTTGGAACGTGACCGGATGAAGACCTGTGTCTGGCATTGCATAATCTCTGATTACGTTTAACGTATCGACTTCAGCAGCTGTAAGACCAAATAATGCTGCATTTTCCTTTAGCCAATTACGCGCTACGGTTTCTGCATTTTCGCTTGAAGCCTCTGTAAGGTACCCTTGGTCTTTAATGATTGTTGAAGGTGTTCCAAACAGACCGTTCCACTCAATTTTGACGCCTGCTCCTGCATTTTGGATCATCGCATCGGCAGCATCGAGTTGGGCATCAGTCGGCAAAACTCGATTGACTGTGTCCCGAACATCAAAATGCGAGGATTCCTTGTGTTCATGAACCCCCGTCTCTGTGATTGGGCCGGATACTTCGTCGGCATTTACTCCACTGGTCATAAGTACCTGACCAGCGAGCAAGGTTGCACATGCTGCGGTTAATAGATTTCGTTTTCTCATCTAGTTTTTATTCCTCCCCTGAATATAAGCATTGTTAAGCTTTTTCTCCAGCCAGCCTCGATTACCCTTTGCAATTGCTTACAAATACAGACAACAGCCTATACAAGATATTCCTTAGAACCTATCTGTCTACCACAAAGGTATTATATCGATAACCGAAATGATAGGACATGCTAGTACTATCGATGTGTTTATACAAGTTCGATAGATATGAAAAGAGACGCAAGGGACTTTGATGTTCAAAAGAGAAATTCTAAAGATATATCGATCATTTACACACCCGATCAACCCTCAACTACTTTTTATATGAGAATACTTTCCCAAGTACAACACGAACGATACCAATCACCTAGAAAGTTAACAAAAACCTTGCAAGCACTTAATCTTCTGTTAAAAGTCTTCGGATTTAATGGAAATAGAAGAGTTTAGTAGGGAGGGTTGTAAAAACGAAATTCCTTGAAAAAACGCAAGCTTTTTGAGATGAAAAAAGGAGGCTTATCATGTTTTTAAAACGATTGCTGATAATCATGCTAGCCGTATTGATCTTAGTGCCGATCTCACCTGCACTCGCAAAGGATGATGTTCCATCCTCAGACACGCCTGTTCCACAACCTTCAATTGCCACAACCACTACGAACGAAACCACTGTGTACAAAGTTATCCATGAAGAAATTGAGGAAACGCCGATTGCGAAAGGTGTAACACTCATGCAGTTTAACCGCTTTGATACCGAAGGATGGCTTCGTGGTGACGTAATGAAGGTCAATCTTAGTGAAGAAACACTCTCTACCAATCTATTAACACCTGGAAATGTTACCGATAAAGCACCGATTAGTAAACAAGTAAAAGAATCAGGTGCGATTGCCGGAGTGAACGGTGACTTTTTTGACATCAGCAACACGAACGCACCGATTGGCTTAGAGGTTAGCAATGGTGAACTCATTAAGAGCAGTTACGCTGGACGAATGAGTGTCTCAGTATCGGACGACCGAATCGGGCACATCGCTAAAGCCGTCCTTGAGGGTCAAGTTTCAACTTCGGATGGAACGCATGAACTCGACGGGATCAACCATCCGACGGTCAACAATAATGAGCTTGTTTTATATACGTCGGCTTGGGGTGAAGCGAGTCGCACGCACCTTTTAAGCGGTTCTGCGGACTTTATCGAAGTTCTTCTAAAAGACAACAAAGTTACGCAAGTTATTGAAGGGAACATCTACACACAACCGCTTCTAGAAGGAGAAGTCCTTTTAAGCGGAAAAGGGGATGCAGCACAATTTTTACAAAACCTACAGGTAGGCAGTACGGTTGACATCACCTATTCGACCTCACCTGCTTTTAAAAACATGACGTTTGCTGTTGGCGGAAGTTCTCAACTCGTCAAGGATGGAGAAATCAGTACAACCGATAATGGTGATCGCCATCCACGTACAGCGGTCGGGTTTTCAAAGGACGGGACACAGATGATCCTTGCAACCGTTGATGGACGCCAACGGGACAGCAGGGGAATGACATTACTCGAATTGGCACATCTAATGAAAGAACACGGGGCATGGAACGCATTGAACCTAGACGGCGGTGGTTCATCGACACTTGTTGCCCGTGAGCTCGGTAGAGGGGATATCAACGTTTTTAACAGCCCTTCTGATGGCGGAGAACGACATGTGCCGAATGGAATCGGGATTTGGAGCACCGCAAAAACCGGGAATCTTGACGGGTTCCAAATCGAAGCTAACTCGACACGCGTTTTCAAAGGGCTCAGCAGGGAATTCGAAGCCCATGCGTACGACACAGCCTATGCTCCGATTGAGGTGAAAGCTGAGGAGGTCGAGTGGCACGGTGGTGAAGCGGGAAGCTTTGACGGGAATGTATTTCATGCCAGGCAACATGGTAAAGACCGGATCCGCGCGAAGTTCCGTGGCGATATGACGTATTCGGATATCCACGTGCTCGGTGAACCCGTTGAACTATTGATTGAACCGAGACAAATCGGCCTTGAAAAAGGAAAGTCAACCACGTTCATGGTGATCGGAAAGGATGAAGAGGGGTATAGCACGTACATTGAACCCCGTGATGTACAACTCCAATATGACGAAAATAAGATCTCAATCGAGCCGAATAAGGATGGTTCTTTTACCCTGACTGCACTTGAGGATGGCAGTGCTAGTCTAGTGAAAGCGATCGTCGGTGATTTGGAAACAAACCTTGGAGTCACGGTCGGCTTAAGAACAGAGATGGCAGAAACATTTGAAGATACTTCCGATCCATGGACGTTTTTCAGATGGCCATATGAAGTGGGCGGCAGCCTCGAATATGTCTCAACAGATAAAACGGATGGAAATGCACTGAAATTGAATTACGATTTCACGACGACAACTCGAACTCGTGCAGCCTATATGTTCCCGCCGAATCGCTCACTGCCCTTAGCAGGTGATGTGAAGAAAATCGGCGCAAGAGTTTATGGAACGGAAGGAAATGGCCATTGGCTAAGAGCACGAATCAAAGACAGCAACAACGTCTACCATGTGTTAGATCTCACGTATAGTGTGGACTGGAACGGCTGGAAATACGTTGAAGCCAATGTACCGGCTGGCGTCGAGTACCCAGTTATTTTAGACCGAATCTATTTGGTTGAAACAGACCGGAATAAACAAGATACTGGGTACATCATGATTGACGATGTACAGACGAAAGTAGCACAAAAGCTAGAAATTCCTGAACAAGAAAAGCGTGAAGACCCGCTTATTTTAGAGTACGGAAAATTGCCAGCAGATCATTGGAAATTCGCAGTCATTTCCGATTTGCAGCTCATCAGTGCAAACGAAGGCAGCAAGGAAATCAAGAATTCGAAAAAAGTACTTCAATCGCTTAACGAGCAGGATGTTGATTTTGTCCTGTTCAACGGGGATGTCGTCGACTTTGATACAGAAGAGGAATTTCAATTTGCGAAGCAGTTGATCGAGGAAAACCTCGAAAAACCATACTATGTAACCCCGGGGAATCACGAAACGTACGGCACTGGAAACCTTGCTAATTTTAAAGAATACTTCGGACCTGATCATCAAGTATTCGACCATGAAGGTACCCGGTTTATCCTTATGAATACATCACTAGGTGGACTGCGCATCAGTAATCCGGAGCAATGGTTTACGATCAAAAATGCGTTGGAGGAAGCGAAGACGGATTCCTCAATCAACAACGTTTTCGTAATCGGGCATCACCCGCTAAAAGACCCATTGCCGGATGGGGCACATGCGATTGCCGATAGTAAAGAAGCGGATTTACTGGAAAAATGGCTCACCGATTTTAGAGAGGAAACAGGAAAACGGGCGATGGTCATGGCAGCCCATGCTCAGCTTGTCCATCTTGACCGTAGGGACGGAATTCCATACATGATCACCGGTCCGATTGGAAAAGGAACGTACGGAGCACCCGATAATGGTGGATTTTATAACTATGCCGTATTCGGAGTCAATTCGAATTGGAAACCGGATGAACGACTCCATGACCCATCCTATCAAGGCATCGGAAAAAATATATGGATCCAAGCAGATATCCGGCCGATTTTGGAGGACATTACAGTTGCAAGTCAATCCTATGTAGTCGGAGAAACAACGGTTGTCAATTGGACGGGCCATCAAGCGGGAGGCTGGAATTTCCCATTAAGCTATCCAGCAACGATTCGCTATCAAGGCTCCAACAATCTACTGATTTCAACAACGGAACAAACTGCCGAGACAGGCGTAACAGCACAATTCAATCCCGAAACACAAGAAATCACCTTCCTGAAACCAGGAACCATCAGCATCACCGTACAATCAGGTGACATGGAAAGAACATTCGAGCTTAGCGGCGAATAACGTGGCCTACCAGAAAGCCAAATAAATATTGAACCAAAAGTTGAAGGGACGAGTTGGGTTAGCATCCAACTTGTCCTTCCCTTTTTACAGTGAAAATCCACATCTGTCTATATCATCCCAAAGGTGCTTAACATTCAATATAGAGAATATCTTTTTTTTTGCGAATGGAGCGGTGAAAAAATGGCTACAACGTACAATGTGAGAAAAAATGTACGGGATCTTACTGATAGGGAAAAGCGTGATTTCGTCAATGCTGTTTTAGCTTTGAAAGAAAGGGGGACCTATGACCGTTACGTAAGGTGGCATGCTGAAGCAGGCAGTTTTCAAACTCCTGAAGGTTCAGATCGGAATGCTGCTCATATGGGGCCATCCTTTTTACCATGGCACCGTGAATTCATCTATCGATTTGAACGGGACCTTCAATCGGAAGTACAGGGAGTCGTATTGCCATATTGGGACTGGGCTGCAGATGCTCAGTTATCGGATCCGTCCGCTTCACCGGTATGGGGCTCCGATTTCATGGGTGGAAACGGTAACCCCAATAATGACTTTTTAATTGAAGATGGTCCATTTGCCGCGGATCGATGGACAATTGTCGATGAAAATGGCAATGCAAGTGGAGGGTTGCAACGAAACTTTGGTGCTAGCGAACGTTCGCCCACACTGCCTACTGAAGCTGATATTCGGAATGCACTAGAAATTGTTCCTTATGATGATCCACCTTGGAATATGAATAGTACGAACAGTTTTAGAAACTATCTTGAAGGATTTATCGATGGACCTCAATTACACAACAGGGTTCATGTATGGGTTGGCGGTCATATGCAATTTATTCCTACAGCACCAAACGACCCTGTTTTCTTTTTGCATCATGCGAATGTCGATCGTATTTGGACAATTTGGCAAATCATTCATCAAAACGAACCCTATCTTCCTATTACAGGTGGACCTACCGGACATAACCTGAACGATTCTCTCTATCCGTGGAGTACGACAATCCTTGACGTCATCAATCACAGAGACCTGGGTTATGTATACGATACAGAGGTCAATGCTGTGTTAAGAACACGACGTAAAAGAGCCGGAGCATAAATGTTTTAAAAGGAAGGTCCAACCTGGTGGTACCAATCCTGAAACACAACAATTCACGTCCCTACAACCAGCAAAATATCAGCATCTTTGTACAGTCAGGTGACACTGAAACACATTCGAGCTAAACACAGAACAATAAAGGTTTTATGAGGAAAAGCTGCCCAAATGGCAGTCTTTTCATCTTTTTATGAAGTGCAAATTTGCAGTGAAAAGGGATTTCGACAATCCATAAATTCTTATGTGAGGAAATGCCAGAAGAAAAATTGGACAAGCTTTTAAAAGTAATACTCGAGATGAAAGAGGACTATCAAGGTTTTAGAAAAGAAATGGATAATTTCAGAAAAGAAGCTAATGAGAAGTTAGACATAATAGACAGCAATATTGATCTGCTAGCTTCTAAAACATAGATCAACGAAAAGGATATATACAGAGTTAAGAATTTAATCGGCATCAAATAATTTTCGACCCTCATATTTTCCTCGAGAATTTTATAGGATTTACTTCAATAACAATGATTTTAATGTATGTCTTCATATCTTCAATCCACATTATTGAATCTCTGCCTTACGAAAGCCTTTCCATGGCAATTGAATATTATAGGAAGGGTAGAGACTGTTCTAATTACTGTTTCTACGCTAAATTTATGCTTATTAATTTGGATCAAACACTTTAGTTGGCCGAAGTTTTACCACTAAGCGCTGAACTTTTGCGGCTAACCGCTGAACTTTTGACTTCAACCGCCGAACTTTTGCCCCTAACCGCTGAACCTCGACCAAAAAGTACAATTATAGTGGGGAATTGCATTCGCAAATCAACTTAATTAAGCTTTTCTTGTTATACTAGAAGAAAAAACAATGAAGGTGACGCTCATGGATAACGAGAATACAACACAAAAAAAGAATATAGCGAACCCAAAGACCAAAAAGCTAGGAATAGGACTTCTCATTTTCTCAGTGGTCGCCTGGTTGTTGATTTTTGCTGTACCGTTTCTGCCAGTTGAAATGAATACAAGAATTTTCATCGCTGCAGCACTTGGGATTGGTGGAGAAATTGCGTTTTGGATCGGAGGGATCATACTCGGACGAGAGGCAGCACGTCGGTATCGAAAACAACTCAATCCACGTAATTGGTTTAAAAACAAATCGGAATGAGTTATAAAGGGGAATCGCAATGGAAGTACTTAAAGAAGAACTGAACCAACTGCAAGAAATGTCTGAAGACCAACTTGAGGAAATGGACTTGGAAAAACTCGTTGAACCTATGCTTACCCATATCGGTTCACCAGATCCAGAGCTCAGAGACGAGCTGATTTATTCGACATTTGCAAGGCTTATCATGAACGACCACCTAAATCAAAATACATTAATACATATTCTTAAAACCTGTATTGACGACGACTATTTGTTTTATCGGATCGGAGAAAACGAAGAGGACTCCGTTTTCCGACGTTCTTTTTCATCACTTGTTCTTGCACTCATAATTCATAAGGATGCTGAGAAACGATTTTTAGATAGTGACTTAGCTATACACGTTTGTGACAAAGCGGTTACCTATTTAATGGAAGAAAATGACCTTCGCGGATTTGTTGAAGGAAAAGGCTGGGCTCATAGCATCGCGCATGGTGCGGACTTAATAACCGTAGCCACAAAACACCCAACGGTTAACCCGGTAACCTTTTACCCAAAATGTCTCACGGCAATTAAAAAGTGCGTGACCCGAGATCAAGGCGTCTACATCGACAACGAAGGTGAGCGGTTGATTTTTGCGGTTGAAGCTATGCTTGAAAAGGGATTGCAGGAAACCGAACTTGTTGCATGGGTCGACTCCCTTCACGACCAATTAAAAACAAAAACGGAAGAAGGTATGACGCATTCCTATTTCCACCTACGAACCAATCTCACTCATTTCCTTCAAACGCTCTACTTTCGTTTAAGTTTTAAAAACCAGGGGAAATCCTGTCGTGACACGATTCGAGCAACTCTTAAATCTAATTTCGAATCCCTCTACCACTAGGAAGAGGGATTGTTTTTACGAATATAGTTGAGATGACCCAGAAGACCTAACAAGATACAAAGATTCTGAAGGTAGTTATAGAAACGTGGAAAGCGTTAAACTAATTATATTTCAATAATATGTTTTGCTGGACCATTTATGTGGTACTCTCAATTTTCAGTCCGGATGCCTGCATAGGTCCCATTGTGATGATTTTAGACAGTTGTATAGCCATTTCTCCCGGAGCAGGCTTCACTTTTTGCTTTAACCACCATTGGATTACTCCGACAAAAGCAGCACTGATAAAATGAGTGACCAAGTCCTTAGGAATTTGGAAATCCTCAGGTCGAACCCTGAGTTCCGTCATACTTTGACTGAATTTCTCCCGTATAACTTCTTCCAGCTTATTTCTAAAATTATAGATGCCATTTTCTCCAAACATTACTGCAAAGAAAGTCTGATTACTTTCAACCCTCTGGTATACTTTTTCAATCGTTGTTTGAAGTTTCTCAAGTTTGACTTCCTTATCTGTAAAGTGATTTGTTGGATTGATTACACTTACTATTTCTTGAATCACACCATCACTCATTTTTTCTAATAAGTCATGCTTATCCTCATAATGCAAGTAGAAGGTTGCTCTGTTAATGAGGGCCTCATCTGCAATGTCTTGAATCGTCAAAGAATCGAACCCTTTTTTCTGTATCAAGTCGATAAATGCCTGGTTTATAAGTTTTCTCGTTTTTTTCACACGTAAGTCCGTCTTTTTGGTCATATTCCACACTCCATGTTTTTTCTTGTAAATTAATCAACAATACTCGGTTAAATGTTGTTTATCCTACAAAACTAAAGTTATTGGTTATTGATTGAGTGAAAAATTCTTCTATAATGATATTGTACACAACAAAATGTCAATTAATCAACAATGTGTTTAATAAGAGGGAGTGAGTATATGATAAAATCATTATTTAAACAAAAACTATTTTGGGGAGGATTTGTCGGTATTCTACTGGCAGTGTTCATCTTTACATTTGCTTTCATGGGGTCTACGGTAAACCCGACATTAAAAGAAATGCCTCTTGCTGTTGTTGTTCAAGATGAGGGTGTACCCTTACCGAATGGACAACAAATCAATTTTGGTAGAATCCTTAAGGATCAAATCAAACAGAGTGAGAACCAGTCAGCCGATTGGACATTTTTAAACAGTCGGGATGAAGCAGTGGAAGCGATGAACGAGAAGAAATACTACGCAACTATTGTTCTTCCCAGTGACTTATCACAAAATATCTTTTCTTTATTAAAAGAAAATCCTAAGAAGGCGGAAGTGGAAGTCCTGATCAATGAAGGAATGAGCTTGACTGGAGCGAATTTGGCTGGTCAAATAACAAATGGGATATTATCGAATCTAAATCAGAAGGTTCAACAAAATTTGTATGAACAAGTTGGCACACAACAAAAAACACTATCTATCGATCAATCAAAATTGTTGGCACAACCAGTTCATGTGACCACTGAAAAACTGAATAAGATCGCTAGTCATACAGCGAATGGAAACGCGCCAGCATTATTTACTCAGATCCTTTGGCTTACGACATTCATCAGTTCAATGATTATCTTTACGATAATTAAGAAACTAGGATCAGGAAAGTGGAATTTCACAAGTATAGTGAGTCAGTTGCTTGCTGGGTTGATCTTCGTTACTACTATTTGCTCTCTCGTATTTTGGTTGACTAACGGAGTATTGAATGTTTCTATTCCAAACGGCGGGGAGATGTTTTTGCTCTTGTTGTTTATGGGAATCATGTTCTTTTTTATCCAGAGTGGACTTTTAAACTGGCTCGGTTATGCGGCGGCTCCATTATTTGTGTTACTCTTTTTCTTCTCAATGCCGATCCTGACATTACCACCAGAATTGCTCCCGGATGTTACAAAAGTTTGGCTGTATTCCTGGGTCCCGTTCCGTTTTAGTGTAGAAGTATTCAGAAACTCATTATTCTTTGAAGGGAATACAGTAGCAAATGGAATACGAATTGTAGGCTATACTGGATTAGCTGGATTGACTCTTATGCTGTCAGCTATGTTAAAACCTAAGAAAAAAGGAGAAAAACAGCAGAGCGTTATTGAAGGATAAACTGCTCGTAGTGTAACCTTTTCAATTCAGTAAGGTGCCGGTCAATTCCCCAAACAGCAATCTAAGAATATTATAATATCGTTAAAAGGGTGTCCATCAAGGACATCCTTTTATTGTCCATTAATGTCAACACGAGTAAAATCTTTTAAATGTTTGGAAAAAAGAAGGAAATTAAGCGTTTTGTCGAATTAGGTAGAGTAAGTTTTTTATGAATGGGGGTTCATATCATTATTAAAAACAAGAAACAAATCGTAATAGTAGTTTTAATTGTAGTATGTGTACTAGGGGGCTTCGGAATCCAACAACTAAATAAGAAAGTGAAAGTAGTTGCGGAAATTAACTATACCTATGATAAAACGATGGTAGATCAAATCAAAAAGATGCGAGAAAACAAGGATGATAGTAAGCCGCTCTATGAAGTGTATCAAGACCTGCCGATTATCGATGTACATAATCATGACGTAATGTATTTGGATATGACCGAAACGCGGGGTGGCGACCGTAATACTTCAACGAAAGTAATCTGGGAGAAATACGGCATCGATAAAACCGTTCTTTTTGGAGATGTTTCGGAACCGTCTGCGATCCGGACCGATAAATTAAGCTGGAAATACTATAACAAGTACCCGGACCTGATTTATCCTTCGTTTGCCGGTGTTCCATTAAAGGAAGATCAAAATGGGATTGAAATCGTGACAGAACGATTAGAGCAGGGTTATTTGAATATCGGGGAAATTTATGCGGCATCCACATATTCACCGAGTGCCGACGTCATCTGGAAAGCGGAACATCCTAACTGGGGGGTCTTGCCTGACATTTATGACCTGGCCGCAAAATATGAAGTTCCAGTACTTCTGCATATCGATCCACCGAATGGGACACCGATTGCCTACTTGAAAAAAGCGATGAAGAATCATCCGGATACGATTTTTGTTTTTGCACATGGAAATGTTTACAATAAACCAGAAAATCTGAAAGCTCTATTAAAAGAGTATGACAACCTTTATGTCGACTTCTTTCCAGGGTTTACCCGCTACAACAGTGGCAGTGAACATAAGCTAGCCGATTTCGTCTCTGTCATAGAGGAATATCCAGACCGCTTCTTTTTAGGGTCCGACTCTGGAATTGAAATCGGCCTTGAGAATTCGTATAAGGCGATGTATGAGCTGCTTGATCTGCTATCTCCAAAAACAGCTGCTAAGGTCGCGTATCAAAACTATGAAAAATTAATCGAACAACAACCACCGACAGATTCACAGATTAAGAAAATCAAAGAGCTATCGAAAGAACTGAACATAACGAGTAAAACGTATCAGCTAAATAAACGAGAAGCGAATGAGCAAATTTTTCAGTTAGAAGAAAACCTGAGATAGTGGAAAGATTATGCTAGGAGTGAACAAAGGACATGTGGTTGATAAAAAAGAAAGAATTGAACGGATGAACATAAACGGAGCACAAATTCACGTCAAGATAATTGGTGAAGGGGAGCCGATTGTTTTCTTACATGGCGGTCCGGGGAGTGAGCACCGCTTTTTCCTCCCGCATGTCCTGCCACTTGCAGAAAAATATAAGTTGGTCCTCTACGACCAAAGGGGATGCGGTCAGTCTGAGCCTGCACCTAATGGTCGATACACGATGCGTGATGAAGTCGAGACACTCGAATCCATCCGCAGGGAACTTGGCTATGAAAAAATAAACCTATTTGGTGAATCGTGGGGATCCATGCTGGCACTCCTTTACGCAACAACATATCCGGAAAGAGTCAATAAAATCCTTCTGACTGCTGCAGTTGGAGCATCTGCTGAGGGCGTCCGAGTATTCGGAAAAGAGCTTAACAGGAGACTATCACTTGTTGATAAATTGAAGGTTTCTACGATTCAATTAGGAAGGAAAATGGGACTTGCGTCGATCGAGTCGGAGTTAAACGTACTGGACCCATACTATCTTTTTTCAAAGGATGCATTGAACAGCAAACACAACAAAGCCATAAACGACACCGTCAATCAATCACTTGGAAAGGATATGATGGAAAAATATGATGTGACAGCTCTTTTGGACCGTCTTGCAAATATCCCAATCCTTATTGCTCAAGGAAGTCATGATATCTTGACACCTGAACGCATTAAGGACCTGCTTTTAAAACACATTCCACACGCCGAATTAGTCGAAGTCAAGAATTGCGGCCACTGGACAGTTGTCGAGAAACCTGACGAAATGAATGAATACGCATCAAACTTCTTCAGATAATATACGTTTACGACATTAGGGGGAATTCTGATTTTGTTAAATAGAATGAACAAAGCTATGAAGTGGATGGTTGCTCTTATCGTTTTATTAGTTATTGCGATAAGTGTACTTACCTATGATTCTTACCAACAAATGAAAGAAGAAAAGCGCCATTACCAAACCTTTATAAATAACTTTTACTTTTCCGTACAAGACTCTCAAGGAAGGATACAATATCTGATTGAAGAAACACCGGAAAATGCTAGTTTAAATCACGTAATTCGATTATTGGAAAATGACTTATTGAAAACCCACTACATTCTCAAAAGCAGTGATCTGTTTTTAGACGACCTTTACTATTCACAATTTTTTCGTCAAACATCTGATTTATTATATGGAATGAATTTCAATCAAAATAAAATTCCACCGCTCGGGGAAGATGGTAAGCTTGATCAAAGGGAAATCAATTTATTAAGGACGATTGAAAATAATTTGGAAGAAATCAAGAAAAGAATGTACTCTCCAGAAACGAAACAAGAAAATCCAGACTTAACACTAGACGAACTCAATGCAATCATTATGAAGTATGCCAATCAAATTCCGAGTGATGTTTATAGGGAGGCTAGCAAGTCTAAGTAGCAATATGAGAGGGGAGGAACAACGGGTGAGCTTTTTTAATTATAAAAAGAAAATCAGTTTCGAAAAGCAATTACAGGATCCTGTTGAAAAAGCGGATATAAATGACTAGAGTGAGAGTGATAAACCCTGAGATCAGATAAAAAGATATTTGCGATATTCTTACTCATCACATTATTGCTTGGACAAGATGCTTGCAATTTTATAAATGGACCAATTATTAATATTGATGTACATGTAGCTACCTTGACCGACGAGGAGTACGATTCAGTTGGAACATCTTGGTTAGAGAACCCCACTAAAGATGATTTTAGGAAATTTACGTTCAACCTTGAAATGAAACATTCAGAAAGCATAACATTTCAGAAAATTGATATTCCAAGGTGGAAACAAATTATTGATTCGATTGATCGAAAACGTTATTGGTTTGGCGGAGGATTTAATCAGGATAATACGGGTGAAAATTTTGCGAGATCAGGATGGGAATTCGTTTTTTACTCTAAGGGATTAGAAAATGCAGAGATAAAGCAAGCCTTTGAATCTCAAGTTTTAATGGTTTCCTGGGAAACAATAGAGGGGGAGCCAATAAAAAAAGAATTTACTATTGGTAGGTTAATTGAATTTACGAATGAGTAATCATTCCACATGAAAGGAACAATCAAAAGGTGATTAATCCTAGTTTAAATAAAGTGCAGGGCTCTGCATTTTTCCTTTGCAAAGCTCTGCACTTCTATATTGCAATAATCATGTTGATCGGCAATTCTCAAAAGATATTAAAAATGAATCCCTAACTTAATACTGCTTTTTCATGGGTAAGTTCTTCTACCGCTTGTTTTAATGAGCCCTTTGTTTCTACATGATTATCAAATTCAATCCCCAATTCAATCATCGTATTGGTTATTTCAGGACGAATACCGGTCATAATGGACTTACAACCCTGAATCCTAATACCGTTAATAATTTTGGATAGGTGCTTTACAATAGCGGTATCCATATACGGAACCCCAGATAAATCGATGATAATCTGTTTAAGCTGGTATTTATAGATATTTTCTAACACATCTTGCTGAATTTTTTGCGCGCGTTGTGTATCAACAGCACCAATAATTGGGAGGACTGCAATGGAATCCATTAAGGGTATAACAGGCACTTCTAATTCCTCGATGGTTTCACGATGTGAATCAAGGAGCTCATTTTTATACTCAGTAAAGCTCGATGCAAAATGTTTCATGAAGGTATCTAAATTGAAATTAACCTTTCGTTCTAATTGGAAAAACCCTTGATAATCCAATTCAACCTGTTGATGATAATTATATAAAAAGTCCCAATATATTTTACGAATCGTTTGAATCCATTCTAGAATCAAGATGACATTCAACTCGTATTTTGCCCAATTCCTACCTTGTTCTTTTGCACTTAAAATTAATCCGTGTTGATCTGTGTCATTTAGTAAGTTTACGACTTTTTTAGTGAATTCAAATAAAAACTCTTCATCAACCTCATTTAAGTCGGTTATATGGTTATACACTTCTTTTCCTTCAGACATTAGTAAACTATTAAATGCCTTCTCATTTTGCCAAAAATAATCTGTAAAATCTTTCGCATCTTTATACACTAACTCCAAATTTTTCACCCCAGTGTCTTTATATGATTTATTAACAGGAAATTGAATGACAAACGTCGTTCCTGTACCCACTTTACTATTTACTTTGATTTTGCCATCATGGCCGTAAATAGTTGAAAATACCTGAGTTAACCCCATTCCAGTACCATCTGACTTTGTTGAAAAAAATGGGGTACCAAGCATTTTTATTTTATCTTTGGGAATTCCTTCACCCGTATCTGATATGTACACGCTTAAAAATTCACCTGATTGAAAGTGTTTGATCGAGATCGTCCCTTTATTACCTATTGCTTCAAATGCATTTTTTATAAGATTGAAAAATGCTTTCTTGATTTGATTCCTTTTGCCATATATTTGTGCATCAGTATCTGTGAAATTTTTTTCGATGTGAACGTCATAGGATTTATCTTTGAATAAATATAATAAAGACTCCAGTTCTGAGCAGAGATTAATTACTGTTAAAGGTTCATTTTTCATGTCAGGTTTAGACACATGTAATAAATTTTCCATCGTCGCAAGGGCATTTTCCAGTTCGGAGTATGCGACATCTATATAATGATGGGGTGATTCCTTTCTTAATAAATCAAGAAATCCCTTTACTGCTGTTAAAGGATTTTTAACTTCATGGGCAATCCCTGCTGCAATTTGGCCCAAGGAAGCTAATTGGTCTTTAGAAGAATGTTCTTTGTTTTCGATTTCGTATCTCTGTTCTCCTTTTGATTGCAACGATTGTCGTCCCCCCTTTTGTAGATTCAACAGCAAAATCATCCATTAACCTTTTTGCACCTGCCAACCCCAATCCAAGTCCTTTCGGCTTTTGGGGTTCATAACCATCCAGGATCTGTTCCAAATTGTCAATCCCTTGGCCATTATCTTTTACAGTAATTTGAATAGCCTGGTTATCAATGGATTCACAAATAAAAAGCCCATTATGATTGGCATGATCCAAAATGTTTTGCGTTAATTCAGATACAGAAACGATGACTTTTTGTTTATCCATATCAGAAAATGATAGAAAATTAAGAATTTTACGAACATAGTGAAGAGCAATCTGGATGTCATTCTCTGTGTTTATTGAAATGGTATGCTTTACCATGGAAAGGGTTTATCCTCCAGTCAATATCGAGTAATGCAGTAAAGCTTTTAAAAACGGTTATATGTATTTCAAATCAAATAAAGGAAAAAAGTCCTATCATAGAATATTATATAGTAATTGTTTCTACTTATCTAGAAGCTTTTTATAACAAAAATTTCACTTTTCTTGTTTTTAATTGTTCTTGATAGGACCGCCATTCAAGACCGAAACTCTCACTCACTACCACCTTGTCTCCAATCCATTTGTCCCTGTTATGGAATAGTAAAAAATTACGCAATGATACCTCGATGGATACATGCTTCTAAAAAGCTGACATTTGTCAATTGGTTCGAAAAAAGATGGATTTGAGAGAAATCTATTGAAAATTGTTCGTTCTAAAAGCGGTAACTTATGACAGTTTTAAACATGCATTGAATTCGAATGAATTATAAAATATGTACTAAAATCCATTGTGGAAAAATGCAAAAGCACAGCGGGTTTTTTGTTGAATTTTTATTAATCAACTCCAAAATAATGGTAAAATTGTTTACATATCTTACCGAAATAGTAAACGTTGAAGTTCACGAACTATTGACAATTTTGTGGAGGTCATAATGAAGAATTTAGTTTTGTTTAGTATGCTTCTATTATTGACGTCTTGTTTTTCAAATATTGAGCGTGAAGAAAGTTTCGAAGACCATTTTGAGGTACATGAAAATGTTGAAAGAAACACTCCAACTTGGTACGACTTTGGTGACGAGTTACCTCTTGAAAAACAAGGTAAATGGAACAAAACGCTAACAAAGGACAACAAAACATACATTATCATTTCTGGTGGTTATGAAGGCTGTGACTGTAGTGACCTTAATGTTTCTGATGTCGATGTAAGTGATCAATTGATTACGATCAAGACCAAGTTGATTAACAATAATGAGGGGGATGCCGTAATGTACACCCCAATTTCGATTGTAATCATTGATAAGCCCAAAGTACAAAAAGATATCGAAGTTGTATGGCAGAATTAACTCTAAAAAGAAGGAGCTTGACATAACATGAAATACAAGGTTTCAAACAATATCGGATTCCAGGTGCAGAATGTAGAACAAGCTAAAGATTTTTATGAAAAGGCACTTGGCTTCAAGGAGCCTGAACAAAGCTTTGTTAACGAAATCGATTTCCGAACAGATACTAACAACATCTTTTTAATCGATGGAAATGAAAACCTTGGACCAGTGATGGAGGTTGTCGTTGACGACCTTGAAGCAGCCAAAAAGCATTTATTGGAAAATGGATGTGAAATTGTCCGATGGGAAGGCAAAGGTCAAGATTGTTATGTACGAGACCCATTCGGAATGGTTTTTAATGTGTGGGAGGAGAAGGGAAAACAACCTGATGAACGGTAAATCAGGTTGTTTCAATGTTCTAATTAATTTATAGGACAATGATTTTGAGAAGTATGTTTTGGTCTTAATACGAGTTCCCCACCACAGTTGGGACAAACACGATTATTTTTATTTGTACAATCGTCACAAAATGTGCACTCATGAACACAAATGTACGCATCAGATGTATTCGTAAATACTTTCTTGCAATCTTCACAATTACCCTTCATTAGTAAGCTCATTGTTTCACCTCACTTTTTACCAGAAGTTCTAGGATTGTTTTTGTATCCATAATTTCAGCAAATTCTCCATTTAAGTTTGCAAGAGACATTTGGTGAATGGTTTCAGCATCGTACATCTCCCCATTTACACCTTTTCGATCAAAGGTTGCTGTAGCATCCGAAACTAAAATCGGATTGAAACCTAAGTTTCCAGCCATTCGTGTCGTCGTTTCTACACAATGATTGGTGGTTAAGCCAGTAACAACAATCTTAGTACACCTCATCCCTCTTAGAATTTCTTCTAAGTTTGTTCCAATAAATGCGCTGTTCACTTTTTTGTGTATAACCGTTTCGTTTGCATTCGGAATGATCATTTCTTTGAAGTTGCTTGTGATACTATGCATGTAAAAAAGTGAAGTTTTCTCATTGGAAATATGTCGTACATAAATAATCGGACGATCTGTTTTTCTCCATAAATCAATAAGTGAAACAATATTATTCTCTGCTTCTAAGTTGTTTCGTTTCCCCCATGACAAATGGTCAAATGCTCTCTGAACGTCAATTACTAGAAATGGGGCATTTGTAGGAATCATCTTCTCTCCTCCTTGCTTTATCATAACTAAATTGTAAAATTATTCTTGTTTTATTTACATAGATATATTATGGTTTTTAGTAAATATACGAAAGAAATAAAGGGATTTATTCTATTTTGCATTCAATTTTAAAATCAGGAGGTAGACAGAGATGGATGAGATTGATAAGAGCATTCTGCTACATCTACAAGAAAATGCACGAGTTTCAATGACAGAGTTGGGGAAAAAAGTTGGACTTTCAACTCCAGCAACAAATGAGCGGGTTAAAAAGTTAGAGGACAAAGGAGTTATTAAAGGTTACAGGGCTATTATTAATCCAGAGAAAATGAATAAACACGTTACTGCTTTCATTCTGTTCGACACGAGAAGATGTGAGGCGTTCAGGGAGTTTTGCAGAATACATCCACACGTAATCGAATGTCATCGGTTGGCAGGTCAATTCAGTTATTTGGTAAAGATCATAACTGAATCTGTTAAGAACCTGGAAGAGTTTATTGATGAGGCTATGGAATATGGGCAACCATCAACATTGATCAACCTTTCATCGACAGTGGAGTATAAGCCGTTTTCTTGATTGGCTTAGATTTTAAAAACAACACCAAACGTATTGTTTGTTCGAAAAGGATTTTTTTACACTATACAGAAGTTGTGTAGGTGAAGAATTGTACCTTCAAGTATATTGAAAGGAGAATAATGACCAATTCGGAATTAGGTGTTCATCAGAATGAAGGACTTATTGGAGAAATTACGAATATACTGAACCTCTAAAACTACTACCTTAAAAATAATACAGACCCAAAATATTATATATGATGTTAACTTTTTAGTAGGATGTGATACAAATGTCAAAGAAAAATATCGTTGTTTCATTTAGTGGCAAAGATTCAACATTAGCTTTACATGATCTATTAAATTCAGATGAATTTGAAGTTGATTCATTGATGACAACAGTGACCGATGCCTATAACAGAACCAGTATCCATGGAGTTCGAGAGGAATTATTGGTTGCACAAGCAAAATCTATAGGCCTTCCCTTAAGAATAGTACGTATTCCACAAAATTGCTCCAATGAAAAATACAATGAGATAATGACTGAAGCGATACATAAAATAAAAAGTGATGGAATAAAGCATATAGCCTTTGGAGACATATTTCTTGAAGACATTCGTAAATATCGTGAAGATATGCTGAAGAATACAGGAGTTGTACCTATTTTTCCGATATGGGGAGTAGATACATCTGAAATATTGAATAGATTTTTATTGCTAGGTTATAAAACTATCATTTCATGTGTGGATTTGACGAAGTTAGGAAAAGAATTCTCAGGACAAAAAATTGATAATGACTTTGTTCATAATATTCCAAAAGAGATTGATCCATGTGGTGAATATGGTGAATATCATTCTTTTGTTTACGATGGACCAATATTTAAATCAGGGATAAATTTCACTATCGGCGAGAAAAAAGTAGCTCCTGATTTAATGACAGGCGAGGATAGGTTTTGCTTTACAGATTTAATTCGCATTTAAAAACAAAAAAACGAATAATGGATTCCTGTAAAACCTAATGTGCGCTTTAAAACGGTGGCTGGAAGATTGTGCATGTAGACTAATCAGATCATAAATCTACGTTATGTACATATTTTGAAGAAGTGAATCGGAGGTGAATGATGCTTGAAAAGAGAAGTTGATGTACTGGTGATTGGTGCTGGACAGGCAGGATTGGCGATGGGCTATTTTTTAAAACACACAAAAAAGTCCTTTGTATTAGTTGATTCATCCACACGAATAGGGGATGTATGGAGAAAACGATACGATTCCCTCGTCTTATTCAGTCCAAGAGCATATTGTTCTTTACCTGGTTTAGCGTTGACTGGTGATCCACAGGGTTTTCCTGTAAAAGATGAAATTGCGGACTATTTTGAATCCTATGCCAAACATTTCTCCATGCCTGTTCATCTAAATACAAAAGTAAGTATGCTTGAACAGATTGGCGACAAATACATAGCTACAACAACACAAGGTGATATCCAAGCAAATAAGGTAGTAATTGCTACGGGACCATTTCAAAAGCCATTCGTCCCTAAATTGGAAGGGACATTATCTGATCAAGTTTTTCAAATCCATTCCTCAGAATACCGTAGACCCTCGCAACTCCCGGAAGGTACAACATTAGTGATCGGATCTGGAAACTCCGGTTCACAAATTGCTTCTGAACTATCTAATAGCCGGAGTGTATATCTTTCTACAGGGCACAAACTCGTATGTATACCGCCCAAATTATTAAACCGAAGTTTATTTTGGTGGCTTGATGCAACACTCCTGTCCAAAGTACCCGCGGGCTCTAAACTAGCTAAGCGCCTACAGTACGAACCGGTGATTGGTATGGAAATTAATCAACTGATCAAAAGTGGTAAGGTACTTGTAAAAGAGAGGGCAGTTTTATTTGATGAACATGAAGTAGAATTCAAGGATGGAACAAGAGTTAGAGTGAACAGCATCGTTTGGGCAACAGGATTTGAATTTGACTACAGTTGGATTAAAATTCCCGGAGTATTAGATCCTCAAAAAAAACCAATACATCAAAGAGGAGTAAGTCCTGTTGACGGCATGTACTTTTTGGGTTTGCCCTGGCTTTCCAGAGTAGGATCTGCTCAGTTGAATGGAATAGGTCATGATGCGAAGTACTTATTTAAAAATCATTTAACAAAAACTTGATTAAACCGAACATTTGTTCTATAGTGGATTTAGCAACTGTTAAAATATTAAAAAAGGGATGGTGTATTGAATGATTTTAGGAATCAATCCGTATTTGGTCTTGGGTGGCGATGGTCAAGAAGCAGTGAAGTTTTATGAAAGAGCTCTAGAGGCAAAAGTATTAGGATTACAAACATTTGGTGATATGCCTGATAACCCAGAATACCCACTTCCTGAAGATGCGAAAAATCGCGTATTGCATGCACATTTGAAAATCGGTGAGACAGATCTGATGATTTCGGATACGTTCCCGGGGCCCCACAGTGAATCATTCAAGGTAGGAAATAATGTGAACGTAACTGTAACGACGAATGATGCGGATAAAACGAAAGAAGTATTTGATAAATTGCAAGATGGCGGTCAAGTAGGTATGCCGCTTCAAGAAACGTTCTGGAGTCCAGCATACGGACAAGTAACTGACAAATTCGGTGTAGTTTGGCAAGTGTCCACACACGTAACTGAACAAAACTAATTTTCGAAGGCACCATTTTTCCTAACCAGAAAAGTGGTGTTTTTTTATATTTTTTAGTCAACGATTTCATTTGGAATGTTCCATAGGATGTAGTGTCTAGAGTATTGTATCGTACTAATAGTGATGGTCTGATCACTATTTTTAAAAATCAGTCCCGATCCCATTTGTTCTTGATAAACCCATCCTTTCTCCTCCATAAACTCCTTAACGACATTATAACGGGATTTCCCGGTATTTTCTGAAACATATCTTGTATCGAAATCAGACTCAGAAAATGGTTCATAATTGTTATTTGAAATATGAAGTTTCGTGATTGCGGTCAAAATCGGAACAGGATTTCCCTCTTGTGACAAAGCGTCTCCAAATCTGACAATCACAAAAAACGCTGCAAATACAGTTAATATAACTATAATTTTAACGAAGCTTTTCATTCTTATCTCTCCAATGTTCATAAATTGGATGCTATATATCTCAAAATGGTAATTTTTGATAATATTAGATTATCATACATATTAATCGAAAGGAATAATTCCAAAACTAAAATATGGAATGATAGTGGGGTGATAATCAATGGGATGGGTAATCATTGTGGTAATAGCGTACTTACCGATTTTTTATCGAATTCACAAACGTCTTGATTATTTGGAAAAAGAGGTAAAAAGGTTAAAAGGAGAACATGATGTTTAAACGAACAAAATCGTTTCTTGAAAGGGGATTCAATGAAAAGAATAGAAAGTTTGTTAATTGTTATAGCCATCATATTAGTAGTAGGTTGTAATAAAACAGAAAAAGTAAATGAAGACATTAAATGGTTTCATACAAAGGAAAAGGCAATTGAATATGGATTACAACCGGAAGCACATAAATTTAACAGCGCTACAGCTTTATCTACTGTGGATTACAAAGGGGGGGACAATAGTATTTTATGAGTCTGATGGTTACTTAGGTGTTGCGAGTATCACTGAAAGTAAAAAAGGATTCAGTTGATTTAGGAGCATGCCATACAGTGGATTTGACAGCGAATCTTCTTATATGGTCTCAGGTTTTAACTTTGAAACAAAAACGGGTGTGAAAGTTTCGGTTTTTTTAGCCGGAAAAGCTAATGATCGCTCAATTCAAAAAATGAAGTTAATAGTGAAAGGGAAGGAAAGAGAGTTACAAATATTTAAATCTGGATTATTCTTCGCGATTGTTGAAGAACCGTTTAGTTCAATAGAAAAAATTCCAATAAGAGCAACTAAAGGAAATTAATTAACAAGCCTTTTTTCTGGTACACTATTAAAAATGTAATTCTTACTAAAAAGCTTAATAAAGGGGACTTATGATGGTTATAAATATCGTCTTATCTTTAATATTTGGTGGATTCGGGGGCTTCATTTTCGGAGCAATGTTGTTTTCGGATTCCCCGAAGTCAGAAGAACTTGTAGGCTATACAACACTATTCGGGATTTTTTGTGGCCTTTTCATTCTATTACTCATTGAAATACATAAGATTGGCGAATGTTTGAAGGGGAAGAGTAATTCACAAGAATAATAGGAAGCTAAACATATTGGAGTGTATTTGTTATGCAATCAAAAATTGCTATTTTTACAGATGTTCATGGTAATTTTCCAGCGTTAAACGCAGTTCTTGATGACATCGATAAAAGGCAGGAAATCGATCACATTTTTTGCTTGGGAGATATGATTGCGATTGGACCGGACACCAATGAAGTATTAGAGGCGCTTTTTGCAAGAAACGATATTTCAATGATAACTGGAAATCATGATGAAGCGGTACTTGCTTTGATAAACGGTGAAGAACATCCGAAAAGCCATATACATGTAAGAGAGCATCATGAATGGATTGCTGAGAGAATGGATAAATCATATATTGCCCAGTTAGAAAAAATACCACGATTGATTAAAAAGAATATATTTGGCAACTCTCTACTTTTTATCCATTACCATATTGAAAAACACAAATTGAATGAACCATTAGTAACGATCCATTTAGCCGAATCGTATCCCCAAGTCTTGAAAATATGGAAGGACTATTTACAGGATACACAGAGGACTTTATCGGTTTCGGTCACCATCATCCTGCTCATTATTTTTCGAATAATAAAACGAAATATATTAATCCTGGTTCACTTGGGTGCTATGATCGTCCAATTGCTCGTTATGCAATTATAACGATAAAAAATGCTTTCGTTAGTGTTGAACCAATCGATGTGAAGTACGATAATTCCTCATTTCTGAAATCCTATGAAAAACTCCAAGTTCCTGAACGAGAATTTATTTTAAAAATATTTCATGGAGGTCAACTTCATTAGTTCATTTTTAAAAATCACTGACATTATTTTTTGGGCTTTTTATACTTGTGTAAAGTTCAGGGAAGTGGTGATTGTATTGCAAAAACCAGAGATAATCTTAAATGTTTTTTCTTCCATTGACGGAAAAATGACAACGGGACCAGGAAGAAACGTATCCGAATGGACAGCAGCAGGGATCGATGGAGAAGCAAATGAACTTACTCATCAGCTATACGACGAATTGAAATGTGATGGGTTAATGTCAGGCAGTGAAAGTTTAATTGTTTGGGGGAATGATTGGATCGAGCTAGAGCGTTCAATCTATGAACCGAAACTATCCAAAGCTTACATTTGTGTTTGATGGCAGGGGACGAATTAACTGGCATCAGACAGAAGGATTAATCGTTGTGACAAGAGAAGACGTATCAAAGACATACATAGAACAGCTTGAAAATAATGGAATCCGTTATATTTTGGCTGGCACCGGAAAACATATCGACTTATCACTCGCACTGGAAAAACTGTATGACATAGGATTTCAAAAATTAGGACTTAGCGGTGGCGGTTCAATTAAAGGTGTATTCTTAAGACAAGGATTAATTGATGAAATCAGCCTAGTTCTAGCCCCATTAGCAGTCGGAGGAAGACAAACACCTTCCATTTTCGATAGTGAAGAATTGGAATCGTTAGACGGTGTAACACAATTAGAGCTTTTAAATACTAGACCAATTGGAGAACAGGGAGCAATTCGGCTCCACTATAGAGTCCGAAAATAACAGCAAAAGGAATTAGAAAGGGGCTTGGCAACGGGTTCGATTTTCGATAGTCAGTGATTTCAACTAATCGAATCATTTGCTTATGTTTATTTCCCTTAAAAGTTTTTCTGGATATTAACGGGAAATTGTCATCTTTATTCACAAATAAAATCACACCCAAAGAACCAAGTTGTAGGGGGTGTGAATTTGATGTGAAAAAAATTGTGATTTGGTGTTTTATTATAAAGTAAAATATTAGGTTATTTGGATATTTATGTTAAAATAAATATAGAGTTTGTGAAAAAAGCGGTACATAAACTAACGAAGCAGTTTAGTGAAACATAAATTCAGGAGGGATATTGATGTCTAAAATCAGAAGAGTATTTTTTTATATAGGTAACATATTCATTGGAATTATTTCTTATTATTCTTATTTATATTTTTGGATGCTGTTTAGTTGGGGAGATCCGTTTCGCTTTTTCTCCGTAGAGACACTTATAACTTTATGTATTAGCACTATTATTTTTCTTGGATACAATTACCTATTGCTGAGAAAAGAAACATATTCGAAAAAGTATTGGTGGATATCATTAGGAGTTATATTATTTTCCATTATAGCTATTGTGTCAATTATTGAGTATTCATAAAATAAGTTATATATTTGGTAGTCACACTTGATATAGAAATTTATTGTAGTTTAGACTATAATTATTTCTTAGTTTTCGATCTAACGGGTGCTTTAATTGAATAACGTGAGTAAAATTGAGCTTGTAAACTCAAGCTCGATTTATTTTTGTGGATTTTTGCCGTTTTTCGAAAGAATTACAGTGTTATTTGAAGTACAAATTGCAACTATATACCTCAAAATAAATCTCGTTTTGGATTTCCAAGCTTCTTTTTTATGCTTCAGTACTCCATCAAAGCGTATTCGATTTTTCGATCACCCTTCTTGGCATGGAAAATCAAAATTGAATAATCCAATGGATAAAAGATTCTTCAGTAAAAAACGAACACCAAATCAAGTGTTCGTTTTTGCTTGAAACTTTATTTATTAGAAGTATTATTATTCCTCTTGATTTCATTTACGATTTCTTGTGCAAAATGTCCTAGGTTACCTTTGCTGTAAGACCGAATAACTTCCGGTAATAACGAGGTCAGTGCTCTGTTTTTATATTCAGGGGGCAAGTTTTTCTCATCAAACACTTTTTCAAGCTCGATTGCCGCTTTTACTGCTTGATAGGTAGCTAGTTTGTTAACTTTACTCACGATCTCCTCATTACCTTGTTTTACTTTTCCAATGACCCGGAAGATATCTAGAATTTCATCGGGAACAATATGTTCTGTAATGAATAAACCGTTCCCATTTTCAAACAAGTCATTAGAATGCCCCATGAATTTCATGCTTGCAATATTCAGGTCAGGAAATCTACTGCTGACCTCGCTTGTCTTAAGAGCAGTTGCCATATTAAGTATGTAGGTGTTTTGAATGGCGATATTTCGGGATACACATTGAGAAATAAAAGGTATAATCTTATCTGCAGGCACAGCTAGAACAAAAGCATCCAATTCATGTATTTCATCTTCATTGATTACATAACCGTTTGGATATCGGGCGATAAAGTTTGCAGCCTTTGTGTGGTCAGGGTGATAAATCCCAACCGGTATTTGACAATCACACCAATGTTTCATCATTGCAATGCCTAATCTTCCAATTCCAGCCATCCCAATTTGAGTTTGACTCATTCTGCACCTCCAACCTTTTAAGGTGAATTTATTTTATTATAACAATTAAGTGTGACTAAACTAAATTAAGGCTGAAACAATAAGGAAAACGGGATGAAAAAAATCATGCAATCGAATAAATTTGAACCTACTCCTCAACAAAATAGGTTTTCTTCAGGTTGTTCACTTCATCCGCAACCCTTATTCCAGATTGTATAGCCCCCTCAATCCAGGCGGGTTTCGTTGACGTATGTTCACCAGCAAAATGGACCCTTCCTTCAGGAGTTGGAATGTGGGGTCCTAGCAGCATTTCCTGCCCGGGTTTATACATCGAGAAGGCACCACCAGAATAGGGGTAAAGGGCCCAATCCTGTGTAGTCCCCGTTATAAAATCCGTATAAATGTGTTTACCATGCACGGTTGCAAGGTTATCCATTGCATTCCGAATACGATCCTCCTCAGGTAAGCTATCCCAAGGTAATGCATCATCCTCCCAGGTATAACTTGCTAATATGACCCCTGATCCCATTGTTCCTATTAAGTGGCTAGGATAATAGGCAAACCGTATTGGTAAATCTGTCATCATCTTTCCCCCTTCAATGCCTTCCCTTTCCCAGAATCTGTTACGGAACTGAAGACCTATTTTCGTAGAAGGAACGTAGTGCAGCTCACGAATCGCTTGCCATTTCTTATGGGAAAAAGAGTTTCGAGGTACGATATCCACAAATGATAGCAGTGAAAACGGAATGGTTATTATCGCAAGATCACCAGTTATCTCCATTGGTCTAAAACTGGTCGTATGATTGGCGTGAATGGTGACCTGTTGATTATGTTGGACGATTTTCGTCAGTTTTTGTGAAAAGAACAGGTCATCCTTTAATTGTGGAAGGAAGGAATTAGGTAGCTTATCATTTCCTCCAGTCACCTCGTAAAAGTACATATCTGGACTGAATAATGGGAGGAGCTCCCTGAGGATAGCCGGAAAGGAAAGCTCTGGGAACCCCTCCAGCCCCAACAATACTTTGATCATTTCGATTGCACCATCAGATAACCGCATTCCTACTGGATTGTATTTTAAAAAAAAGGACATCGAATATTTATCAAACTCCCTAACTACAATACTCCAATTTTTTATAGGGTCTTTCTGGATAAACTCAACTACTGGTTTTACTGCTAATGTAAGCAATTCTGCAACCGTTTTCCCTTTTTCATGTGGTGCAACTGGATAGTTCAAAATGTCCGGTGATTGTTGGTAGGCCTCTAAGTGGGTTTTGATCCCATTAGCAAAAATAAGATCTCTCGGTGTTGTGTTCACGAACGCATGATAGGGAAGACGGTATTTTTTAAGATACTCTACAACTAAATGGTGAGTATTGGGTATCCGCATAGCACCAAGATCGAGATATAAGTCGTCGATAAATGGAGCTCGTGCCGTGTAAACCCGGCCACCTACTCTTTCAGTAGCTTCCAAAATGGTGACGTCGTGTCCAGCCTCTTTTAATAAAGATGCAGCAACAAGCCCTGACATACCAGCGCCAACAACGATAATTTTCTTAGGGATATCCGATTGTGGCAGTCCCTTTCGGATGATGGATAGCATTTGATCATATGTTAACCTAGGGGATCGGAAATTGGTCACGCAAATTACCCCTTTCCAATTTCTCATCGTCCAAGCGGAATTAATCTAAAGAGATTGCTTACTGTCATCTTATTCCAGTAGGTTAATCTTATATGAGAAAATTTGGAAAAATTTAGTTAAGAGATTATAAATAGCTCAGTTACAAGGATAGGGGCATTTTAAAAAACTATTTAGTATTTCAATCAAAATGGTATTGACAATATTCTGAATATTATTTATACTTTTCAACTATAAGGTTGGATGCTGGATCCAGGGTCCGACATCCAGTATCATCCAAATTCAAAACTAAAAACTTTATTTGAGGTGTTAATTTTGCAAATTCAACAAGCACAACCAATTTATCAACAAGTTTATGATCAAATAAAAAAGCTGATCTTAACAGGAGAGTTCAAACCAGGATCTAAAATAAGTGTTTCTCAACTTGCTTCAGATTACAAAATTAGTCGAACACCTTTGCGTGAAGCATTTCGACAATTACAAAAGGATGGACTTTTAGATCAAAGCCAAACAGGCACAACAGTGACGAACATCAACCAAGAAGATTTCAATCATTTATGCGCTTGCCGCTTATTATTGGAAACAGAAATCATAAAGCTAGCCGTTCATACGATATCGGAAGGCGATCTTACTGTTGCTGAAGATTTGTTAAATCGCGCAGAACAATCCCTGGAAAACAGTGAAGACCTGAAGAGCTTTTTGGAGTTGAATGCAAAGTTCCACGAGACCATCATTCATTCTGTAGAAAACAAAAGGCTCATTCAATTGTTGGAGCAGGTGAGGTCACTATTGTTACTTTATCGAGCAAATATTGTAAGAAATCAAGAAAATAAATTTGAAATTGTAAAAGAACATCGCAATATTTTTAATGCATTAAAAGAAAGAAATGAAGCAAAGGCAATACGTTCTATTGAAGAACATCTTCGTCAAGATCAAAAGCGTGGAAGTAATATGTTTGTAGAGGAAACGGTGTAAAATAATGTTGCAAATTTATACAAAGATAAATAGGGAAGACGAGGTGATTGATTTTTGGGTCCATTACAAGGCATGCGTATCCTAGATTCATCGCAGATCATGGCGGGACCATATTGTTCGATGGTGTTAGCAGATTTAGGGGCAGAAGTTACAAAAATCGAAAAAATCAATGGAGGTGATGATTCAAGACAAATGGGTCCTTATGTGAATGGGGAATCAACCTGTTTTTTTCAGATAAATCGAAATAAAAAAAGCGTTGCACTAGATCTGAAAAAAGAAGAAGGAAAACAAATTTTTTATGATTTGGTAAAACAATCAGATGTGTTTATAGAAAATTTCCGACCAGGAGTTACACAAAAGCTTCAGATTGATTATGACACGTTGAAAGAAATCAATCCGAACTTGATCTATTGCTCAATCTCCGGTTATGGTCAAACCGGTCCTTATTCTCATAAAGGAGGATTCGATCTCGTTGCTCAAGGCATGTCAGGCATTATGAGCATGACAGGTGAACCGGGAGGAAAACCTCTGAAGTCTGGTGTTGCAATCTATGATATCGGTGCAGGAATAACAGCTGCTTATTCAATACTTGCCGCTTACATTCATAAGGAAAAAACAGGTGAGGGGCAACAGGTTGATGTATCCCTTGTAGAATGTGGGTTACCGTGGTTTACCTGGGAGGCTGCAGCCTATTTTTCAGAAGGTACGATTCCTGGCCCGACAGGACATCGGCATAGAGTAATAGCCCCTTATCAATCGGTAAAGGCAATGGATGGCTATATGATGCTTGGATGTGGAAACCAACGGATATGGGAAAACTTTTGTAAAGATGTCATAGGAAAACCTGATTTGATAGAGGATAAAAGATTCCTTACCGGTGAGGATCGAATAAAGTATGTGGAAGAATTAGAAGCGGAAATTGAAAAAGTGTTAGCAAAGGAAAGGGTCAGTTATTGGATTGAAAAGTGTGAACAATCAGGGGTTCCAGCTGGTCCAATTAATAATTTTGCGCAAGTTGTAGATGACCCGCATTATAACGCAAGAGGGATGATCCAAGAATTGTCTCACCCAATCATAGGAAATATGAAAACCATTGGCATTCCATCTAAATTCTCTAAAACTCCAGGAACATTAAAGTCCGCTTCTCCTATACTAGGTCAACACTCGGAAGAGGTTTTAACCAACTTACAGTACAGTAAAGAAAAAATAGAACAATTAATGTCAGAGGGAGTTATTTTTGATTATGCTGGTAGTCAAAAAAAGGGTAAAGGAGCAGGAGCCTTTGAATGATGAATTAATATTCTCAGAAGTCAACGATGGCATAGGCACGATTTACTTTAACAGGGGAAACAAGCGAAATGCTTTAAATTATGAAATGTGGTTAAGAATCCCTGAATTAGTCAAAGAGTTTACGAATAATCCAGATGTTCGTGTTATTGTTTTTCGAAGTTTGGATCGAACTGCTTTTTCAGCTGGAGCTGATATAAGTGAATTTAAAACATTGCGGTATACTGCTGAAGGAGCAGATCTTTATAATCAAGCGACATTGGTTGCTGAACGAGTAATTATGCATACACCTAAACCAACAATAGCGTTGATACAGGGCTTTTGTGTTGGTGGAGGATGTGAGATTGCGCTCGCCTGCGATTTTCGATTTTCAGATCCAAATGGAAAGTTTGGGATAACTCCTGCAAAACTTGGTTTAGTTTATAATCTCCCAGGGACAAAAAATTTAGTAGATTTGGTAGGACCTTCAAAAGCGAAGGATATCCTATACACAGGGAGACTTCTAGATGCGAACGAAGCCTTGGATATCGGTCTCATTGATCGAGTTTATAGCTCTGAAGAAGTTGTTACGAAAACCTATGAATATACAAAGCTCATTTCTCAAAATGCGCAATTTGCCGTTCGGGGTTCAAAGTATGTCATCAATAAAGTTCTAGAGGGTGAGATTGAAGATACAGAGGAAATCTCCCAGCTTGTTTTAGAATCCTTTGAAACAGATGATTACAAAGAAGGTGTCAATGCTTTTCAGAATAAAAGAAAGCCTAATTTCCAATTCTCCTAATTCTTGAGGGTGGGATGTATAATGAAATACTCTTTAAATGGAACGTATCCAAGTGTACCAGAAAGCTGTTATCTTGCACCAGGTTCTATATTGATTGGCAACATAGAATTACATGATAATTCCTCAGTTTGGTTTAATACCGTTTTAAGGGGTGACAATGAAAAGATTTCGATTGGAGAAGGATCCAATATTCAGGATGGTACAGTTATTCATTCTGACCCTGGTTTTCCAGTTGAAATAGGCAAGAATGTAACAGTAGGACATAACGCAATCATACACGGATGTACAATTGAAGATGGTGCATTAATTGGTATGGGAGCTACGATCCTAAATGGAGCGGTCATAAAAAAAGGCGCATTAGTAGCTGCAAACTCATTGGTTCCCGAAGGAAAAATAATTGAATCCGGAACACTAGTTGCTGGAGTTCCTACACGAAAAATTCGAAATCAAACAGCAGAACAGCTGTTACGTTGTGAGGAAAGCGCTGCCCACTATGTGGAAAACGCAAATACGTTTAAGAATCACCTTTTATCTACTGAAAAAGCTGAGAGGTAAATCATATCTACTTGAAAGTCCTACGATCTGCATTCATTTACCTTTAAATATCAAAATATTTAAAATGTTATAACATCATAGGATTCACCTACATAAGCATTCCTGTTTTCACTGCCCCTCCGCCAAGTCCATTATTCAAATACTTTAGTCAATTAATACAGAGCTCTATAACAGTATACTATCATCTTAAACTTAAAGGTTAGTGAGAATTAAACAAATAAACCATAAGGAGGCTTTATTTTGAACAAGCGATATTCCATTTTTATTTTCACATTTCTTTTGATTTTATTGTTGGTAGGATGTCAGGAATTAGATGATACTACGCTCCAAAGTGATGCTGAAGGTACATCAGGAGAAAAGGTAATTAGTGTCGCTCAAACATATGATATTGAGAATTTGGATCCGGCAATCATAAACAGTGTTACAGATGGACAAGTTGCTTGGAACCTGTATGATTCACTCTTATTCAGGCATATTGAAACGGGTGAATTAACGGGTGGTTTAGCTAAAGAGTATGAAGTTAGTGATGATGGATTACTCTATACGTTTCAATTACATGAAGGTGTCCAATTTCATAAAGGTTATGGTGAAATGACCGCAGAAGATGTTAAATTTACGCTTGAAAGAATTATAGACCCTGAAACGAAGGCTCGAAACCGCCAATTTTTAGAACCGATCAAAGAGATTCGTACACCTGATAAATATACCGTTGAGATTGAATTGAAACGAATAGATCCGATGCTTTTGGATAATTTGGCTCAGTACTGGACAGGAATCATCTCTAAAAAAGCGGTTGAAGAAAAAGGTGAAAAATTTAATCAAGACCCAATTGGTACAGGTCCTTTTGTATTTGAAAAATGGAAGCCGCAAACTGCAACAATGCTCGTTAAAAATGAAGATTGGTATCGTGGTGAAGTAAAGGTAGACAAAGTTCGGTTTGTTCCGATTCCAGAACCAAGTACAATGTATCTCTCTTTTGAGAATGGGGATATAGATATCATTCAAGTCTCTGATCCACAGCGCTTAGCCCAATATGAAGATAGTGAAAAATTCGAAATCAAAAGAGAACCCGGATATATTGTAAGGTTCATCGGGATCAACGCTGAAATCGAACCATTTAATGACCCGAACATCCGCAAGGCGATTCTTTACGGATTTAATCGAAAGGCGTTATTAGAAAACTCTTTGAAAAATTTGTCTGTACCTGCCGTTGGCCCGATTCCACCGAATGTAGAAGGCTATGAAAAGGATGTAACAGCATATCCTTATAATCCTGAAAAGGCAAAGGAACTTTTAGCCGAAGCCGGTTATCCAGATGGATTTACGACTAAAATGGCCATTCCTAATATAGATCGTTTTATAACACCAGCTACTGTATTCCAAGCGAATATGAAAGAAATTGGAGTTAACTTTGAACTTGAAATAATGGAAACAAGTACGTACTTGGAAAAAGTCAGGGAGGGAGCTTTTCCGCTATTTAGTCATTCCAAGGGTCAGACTGCTGTACCTGACCTAGTTTTAAATAGTCTATTCCACTCTGATAATCATGCACCAGGTGATAATTTAACGATGTACTCTAATGAAGATGTGGATCAATGGCTTGAAGAATTAGGAACAGTAACGGATCAAGAGAAGAGAACTTCGTTACTTTCAAACATTCAAAAACAAATTGCAGAAGATGTTCCATATCTTTTCATAGACCACGAGGAGTATATCTTTGCCACAAGTCAAAGGGTTAAAGGGTTTATTGCAACTCCACAACGTTCATTGCAGCTTTATACGGTCGAAATCAGTAACTGATCAAATGGGAAGGGACTCCTGATCGAGTCCCCTTCTACTTAAATAGGGGGGAAATCATGGTTTCGTACATAACGAAAAGGCTATTATTAATGATCCCTACTGTATTAGGTGCTTTGACTATCGTATTTTTTGCGATGCACTTAGTCCCGGGTGACCCAGCAATAACGATCTTAGGGGAATATGCCACAGAGGAAGATATTGAAAACCTCCATGAGCAGATGGGACTTAATCGACCATTAGGTGTACAATACTTAACGTTTTTAGGTGATTATATGACCGGTGATTTTGGAGAATCGATTCGCTCAGGAAGAGATGTTTTGTCCGAAATCATGATAAGAGTCCCATATACGTTAGAACTTGCGGTTGCCAGTATAATCATTGCGATCTTTATCGGGGTTCCAATTGGCATTCTAGCAGCATTAAAAAGAAATTCATTACTTGACTACCTATTGACCACTATATCAATTATCGGTGTTGCAGCACCTTCGTTCTGGATTGGATTAATATTAATTATTTTCTTTTCTATACAACTCGGGTGGTTTCCGATCATCAGTACGGGTGAAAATACGTTATTCAATGTTGAATATATTGTTTTGCCTGCATTGTCAATCGGTTTAGCAATGGCAGCATTGATAGCTCGCCTGACTAGATCTAATACGTTAGAGGTTCTGGGTGAAGATTATGTAAGGACTGCTAGGGCTAAAGGAGTCAATGAATCGAAAGTAGTACTTAAACATGTCCTGAAAAATGCAGCAATCCCTATTATAACGATCATTGGATTATACATGGGGCATCTTATAGGCGGAGCTGTCATAATCGAGACCGTATTCGGGAGAGCGGGAATCGGTAAGTATTTAATAGATAGTATATATGCGAGGGATTACCCAGCCGTTCAGGCGACCGCATTTATCGTTGTAGTCGTATTCTTGTTCATCAATTTAATTGTCGATTTACTATATTCATTATTCAATCCAAAAATACGGTACTAGGAGGGGGGAGAAATTTTGGAATTGCCTAAAAGCAAAGTAGACACGATCAACCTGCCATCCTATGCAGTAGAAAAAGAAAAACGTGAGACACCCTTTTCTAGGTTCCTAAGAAATTTCATACAAAGAAGAATTTCGATCATCGGTTTTTTCATTGTCATTTTGATCATCATCATTGCCGTTTGTGCACCATGGTTAGCACCATACGACCCTCTTGGACAAAATCTTGCAAATCGGTTGCAAGGCCCATCATCTAGCCATGTATTAGGAACAGATGACTATGGAAGGGATATACTATCGAGGATTATTTACGGTGCACGTGTATCTTTGATTGTTTCAGTGATAGCAAGTGGGATTGGACTGTTGATTGGTGGTTTTTTAGGAACGATATCAGCCTACTATGGAAAGTTTATCGATAATTCGGTTATGAGAGTCATGGATATCCTTCTATCATTTCCAACTATTTTGTTAGCTTTACTTATTATGGCCTTTTTAGGACCAAGCATGACAAATATCATGATCGCCATCGGAATTACAGCTATACCTGAGTTTGCAAGAGTAGGTAGAAGTTCGGTGTTAGCTTTGAAGGAATCTGATTATGTATTAGCGGAACATGCTATGGGTGCTTCGGATTTTAGAATTCTTTTTAAGCATATAATTCCAAATGGCCTTGCTCCAATCATCATTTTGTTTTCCCTTAAAATGGGTACCGCCATTTTAACGGAAGCAAGCTTGAGTTTCTTGGGATTGGGGGTTGATCCTTCAACACCATCCTGGGGAGGGATTATTGCAGATGGCAGAAACTTCCTTCGTGATGCGCCATGGATTTCCATCAGTGGCGGGATTGCAGTCATGATCGCAGTGGTAGGTTATAACTTCATTGGTGATGGTTTACGGGATGCTTTGGATCCCAAACTAAATAAAGAACGATAAAAGGAGAGATTGATGATGACAAGTAAAGTTGAGAGCAAAGAACTGTATGAATTAATCAAAGAAAAGGTCGAGGGTAAAAGAGAAGAAATTGTATCCTTTACACAGGAGTTGATTCGGACAAAGTCAGTGAACCCACCAGGCAATGAGGAAAAGGTAGCGGAAATTTTAATTGGAAAGCTCAAGGAATTAGGGTTTAAACTAGAAGTTATAGAAGTTGAAAAAGGTCGTCCAAATATTATTGCAACAATCAAAGGCACGAAACCGGGACCTAGGTTTTTATGTTATTCACACATGGATACCGTCCATGAATGGGATGCTTCAAAATGGAGTACTGACCCATTTGGGGCTGAAATTATCGATGATAAGATATATGGCCGGGGTTCTTGTGATCATAAAAGTGAGATCGTATGCTTACTGACTGCTTTTGAAACGCTAAAAGAAGTCGGAACGGAATTCAGTGGCGAGCTTGTTTTCATCTTTGACTCCGATGAAGAGCAAGGTGGAACCATGGGGATGAGAGAGTTGATGAAACGAAATAAAGTACAAGCTGATATCGGGTTATATGCTTGTACCACTCAGATCTCTCGAGAAAGCAAGGCGAATTTCCCAACATGTGGAGAAGTAAATATTGTACATGCAGCGACTGGAATCGTTACGTACAAATTTATTGTCTCAGGATCGACACCACATCCTAGATATTTGATGAACTTAGAAAACTCTTCAACCCCTGGTGATTATTCGATGAAACTATTAAGTAAAATTAATCAACTGGCTGATAAAGTAAATCAACACTACGATGAGAGAACCGGCCATGCGAAAATTTGGGTTAATTCCATCAATACAATAAGTAAGGTCGAAGCTGCCCGACCTGGGGCAATGGGAGTATGTGAATTGGTAGTGACGCGTCGTACCTCACCGTCCGAGGATTTGGACCATGCAGAACAAGACCTCTTGAATTTAGTTGAAGAACTAGAATATGAGAATGATATTTTAGTTGAAAAGGAGCTGATTCGTAAACGCCCGGCAACATTAGTGCCAATCGATAGTCAAATAGTCAAAGAGGTTAAAAGAGCTGCCGAAATCGTTGATGGATCAGAGCCGAAAGTGACTGGAGTTCCAGCTTTAACTGGCATGGGGTGGTTCGTTAATGAAGGACAGATTCCAATGGTGATGTTCGGTTACGGTAATTTGGATTTCCATCATTGTTTTGATGAACATATTGAAATTTCAGACCTAATAAAAAGCACTCAGGCTTATGCAATTCTTATTAAGAATATAGTAGGCCAATAATATTGCATAGATGACACATGATAGGTGGTGGATGATGAGCAAAACAATATTGGACGTGAAAAATCTAACAGTGAATTTCAAGGCAAAAAAGGGTGAAATAGCGGTAGTCAACAATGTAAGCTTCAATGTCAAGGAAGGGGAGACTTTAGGAATTGTAGGGGAATCTGGAAGTGGCAAAAGTGTAACATCCCTATCCATCATGGGTCTCCTTCCATCTCCAGGTGGTCGGGTTGGAACTGGAAAAATCCTATTCAAGGATAAAGATTTAGTTCAGTATTCTAAAAGACAAATGAGGAAAATGTGCGGTAAAGAAATAGCGATGATTTTCCAAGAGCCAATGACTTCATTAAACCCTGCCTATACAGTTGGCAACCAAATCGTCGAACCACTTTTAATTCATACGAACTGTTCAAAAAGCAGTGCCAGAAAGCGAGCGATCGAGCTTTTGAAATTGGTGGAAATACCGAGAGCTGAGGAGGTAATTAACGATTACCCTCACCAATTGTCTGGAGGAATGAGACAAAGGGTGATGATCGCGATTGCTTTATCATGTAATCCGAAACTGTTGATTGCGGATGAACCAACCACGGCTCTTGATGTTACCATTCAGGCACAAATTCTAGAGTTGATGAAAAAGTTAAAACAAGAGTACAATACCTCTACCATACTCATCTCACATGATTTAGGTGTTATCGCAGAAATGTGTGATCGAGTGATCGTTATGTATGCAGGAAAAGTGGTTGAAGAAGGTTCGGTTGTGGAAATCTTCATAAATCCACAACATCCTTATACGAAGGGACTGCTAAAATCAAATCCTAGTTTGAGTGATGATAAAGAGAAGTTATATACCATTGAAGGAACTGTACCAACCCCTGATAAAATGCCGAATGGATGCCGATTTGCACCTAGGTGTGAATTTGTTCACCAAAAGTGTATTGATAATGATCCAGAGTCAACCTTTATTAAGAAGGACCATCAAGCAAGCTGCTGGCTTCATAGCATGGAGGTTGTTTCCTCATGAACCCATTATTAGAACTGAAAGAAGTAAAAACGTACTTCCCAATAAAAAAAGGTCTTTTCTCTAAATCGACCAATTATGTAAAAGCAGTGGACGGTGTCGATCTGACAGTTCATGCAGGAGAAACTTTAGGCATTGTAGGCGAATCAGGGTGCGGGAAGTCGACATTGGGTAAGACTTTGCTACGACTGGTCGATCCTATCGATGGCGAAATTATTTTCAATGGAAAGAACATCACTCAATTAAATAAAAATCAAATGAGACCAATTAGACAAGATATGCAAATTATTTTTCAAGACCCGTATGCTTCGTTAAGTCCAAGGATGACAATAGGGGAAATCATTGAAGAGCCTATGATCATCCATCGATTGCATAACTCAAAGGAAAGAAAACACCGAGTAAACGATCTGTTAGAAATTGTCGGTCTGAGTAAATTCCAGCAAGACCGATATCCACATGAATTCAGTGGGGGACAACGTCAAAGAATCGGTATTGCTAGAGCTTTGGCTATCAATCCAAAGCTGATTGTCGCTGATGAAGCAGTCTCCGCACTGGATGTATCCATTCAATCTCAAATATTGAATCTTCTAATTGATTTACAAAAGGAATTCAATCTAACCTATTTATTTATTTCCCACGATTTAAGTGTAGTGAAACATATCAGCGACCGTGTAGCTGTAATGTATTTAGGGAAAATTGTAGAGATTACTGAAAAAGATAAGGTTTTCAACAATCCCTTACATCCATATACAAAATCACTTTTGTCTGCTATCCCAGTACCAAATCCTTTAGCAAAAAGAGAAAGAATCGTGTTGAAGGGGGATTTGCCAAGTCCATCTAATCCCCCAAAGGGATGCACATTCCATACGAGATGCCCGATGAAAATGGCTAGTTGTGAAACATTGCCTCCTAAGCTACAAGAAGTCGAACCTGGTCATTATGTATCCTGTCATTTGTATAACGAATTTGCTAATGAAAAGTAACATAACGTTTTTGTAGCAAAATTTGCTTTGGAAGGAGGGAGTTCATGAAGGTATCCTTATTTATCACTTGCTTATGTGATGTATTTTTCGTTCGTGCAGGACAAGCAACGGTTGAATTATTAGAAAGGCACGGTTGTACGGTTGATTTTCCTGAAGACCAAACGTGCTGTGGGCAACCAGCCTACAATAGTGGGTACCAAAAGGAAGCAGAACGAGCGGCTAAGAATATGATCAAAGCCTTTGAACATGCCGAGTATGTTGTAACACCTTCGGGATCGTGCGCCTACATGGTGCATGAATATGAGAAATTTTTTGAAGGAGATTCTGTCTGGCAAGAACGAGCAAGGAATCTAAGGGAAAAAACCTATGAGCTTACGCAATTTCTCACCGATGTGTTGAAAATTGAAGATACGGGTGCTGTTTTTAAAGGAAAGGCGACCTATCATACGTCATGCCATATGACTAGATTGCTAGGAGTGAAAGAGGCACCCTTTCAACTATTGAAAAATGTTAAAGACTTAGAGCTCAAGGAATTGCCAGGTTGTCAGGATTGTTGCGGATTTGGAGGAACATTTTCGGTTAAGATGACGCCGATTTCAGAGCAGATGGTGGACGAAAAAATTCAACATATCGAAGAGTCCGGAGCGGAGATATTGATAGGGGCTGATAGTGGTTGCCTTATGAACATCGAAGGGCGGATTAAGCGGAACCGAAAGCCTATTAAAGTGATGCACATTGCTGAAATCTTAAACAATCGAGGTGAAGCTCATGTCAATGAAGGTCGGGAATAAAGAGTTTTCGTCACGAATTGAACACGGTATTAACGATAACTTTATGCGCGGCGCCGTTCGGTCCGCCCAAAGCAGACTAGAAACGAATCGGATAAAGGCTGCTGATGAACTGGGGAATTGGGAAGAATGGCGAAAATCTGGCCAAGAGATCCGACAGCACACACTAGAAAACCTGGATTACTATCTCCAACAGCTGAGTGAAAATATCGCCGAACGAGGCGGCCATGTATTTTTCGCTTCAACAGCAGAAGAAGCAAATGAGTATATCCAGGGTGTCATTAAGGAAAAGCAAGGCAAAAAAGTAGTGAAATCAAAATCTATGGTCACCGAGGAAATCGGGCTGAATGAAGCCCTTGAAGACATTGGTTGTGATGTAGTTGAAACGGATTTAGGTGAGTATATTCTTCAAATTGATGAAAAGGACCCACCATCCCATATCGTTGCACCCGCGCTCCACAAGAATAAAGAACAAGTTCGAGATGTATTCAAAGATAAAAAGGGTTATTTGAAATCGGAGAAACCAGAAGAAATGACCTTGTTTGCTCGGGAACTGTTACGGCAAGAATTTTTAACGGCTGATGTTGGGATTACAGGCTGTAACTTTGCGATTGCCGAATCAGGTTCATTTGCATTAGTGACCAATGAAGGAAACGCCCGAATGGTAACAACACTTCCGGATACTCAAATCACCGTAATGGGAATGGAACGGATTGTTCCTACATGGGAAGAACTTGACGTTTTAGTGAGTCTATTGACCCGGAGTGCGGTTGGCCAAAAGATATCGAGCTATGTCACAGCGCTTACGGGCCCAAAAGAGGAAGGGGATGTCGATGGTCCAGATGATTTCCATTTGGTAATTATCGACAATGGACGATCTAAAATATTGGGCACTGAATTCCAAGAGGCCCTGCAATGTATTCGTTGCGCCGCTTGCATCAATGTTTGTCCTGTTTACAGACACATCGGTGGTCATGCTTACGGATCGATTTACCAGGGTCCTATCGGCGCAGTATTATCCCCACTACTCGGCGGATACGAAGATTACAACGAATTGCCTTATGCATCTTCGTTGTGTGGCGCTTGTACAGATGTTTGTCCAGTTAAAATTCCTTTGCAAGATTTACTCATTAAACACCGTCAACGGATCGTCAAGACTGAAAAGCTCGCGCCGATGAATGAAAAAATTTCGATGAAAGGCTTTGAATATATTGCAGGCTCCCCTATGTTATACAAAATCGGGACGAAGATGATCACGATGTTCGACAACCCATCTACTTTAGTCCGGTTAATTACTAAAGGACCTGGACCGATCAAACAATGGAACTCGATTCGTGAATTACCTGAACCACAAAAAAATCGATTTCGGGATTGGATGAAAAATCGGGAAAAGGAAGGGGGACAAACCGTTGAAGGGAACCATTCAAAAAAGAGAAACTTTCCTGGATAATGTCGCGGAACAGCTAGGACGGAACCGTAGAACAGAGGGTGTAAAACGACCACATTGGAAAACTCAACCACAGTGGAATGTAATGGCGGATAATACAAAGGATGAACTTGTTGAAGTGTTCAAGGTGCAGTGCGAAGCCATTCATACCGATTTTATCCAAACCAAAAAAGAAGAGTTAGGAGATACGGTATCCAACGTGATTCGCAACTATAATGGCGGTTCTGTTATAACATCGAAAGATCCACGATTTCTAGGGTTTGGATTGTGGAGTGAATTTAACAAACTACAAAGAAAGCAATCGATTTCGTTTCATGAATGGGACCCAAGTATTGGAGAGGAAAATATCCGGATCGCCGAAAAGGCAAATGTCGGAATTACCTTCAGCGATATAACACTAGCAGAATCGGGGACCGTCGTCCTGTTCAGTGATAATGGTAAAGGAAGGTCTGTCAGTCTGCTGCCGTCCACCTATATTGCGATCATTCCGAAGAGCACCATTGTTCCACGATTATCGCAGGCAACAAAGGAAATCCATGAACACATTGAAAAAGGGAAGGATGTTGCTTCCTGTGTGAACTTTATTTCGGGTCCAAGCAATAGTGCTGATATCGAAATGAATTTAGTGGTTGGCGTACATGGACCGATAAAGGCGACGTATATCGTAGTGGAAGACTGCTGATAGAGGTTGTGAACTTGTATTTTGATCTTTGTTTAATAGAGTAGTATCTATTCAGATTTCAGAAGATTTAAAATAGTTAGCCAACTATTTTAAATAGATTGTAAGAAAACTATTAAGTTAGGGGAAGGTGAATTATGAAAAAAGGGAAGTTTCTAATCGTCATTCTGTTGTTTTCCCTCGTATTATCAGCATGTATGCAAGTGACCAAGGAATCTGATCAAGATGAAAAAGATAAAAAGGTTGTCACAGAGGATTTACCGGAAGAGCGTAAAGTTCGTGAAATCGAGTTATATGTGACGACCCCAGATTATGATCCGATCCGTTACGAGTTTGGATTAATGATTGCAGAAGAATGGAGAAAGTTAGGGTTTGATGTAAAGGTTACACCATTGGAGTGGAATCGCTTAGCTGAACTTGGTATGCAACAAAAGGATTTTGACGCCTTTACGCTATCTTGGTCCGGACGTGCTGAGCGAATCGACCCCGATCATTTCATCTATTTAACACTTCATTCATCGAACGCTGGAAAAGGAGCTTATAACATCGTCGGATACAATAATCCGGAATACGATATATTGGCCGAAAAACAAAGAACACTGACCGACTTGGAAAAACGAAAAGAAGTCGTCTTCAAGGCTCAGGAAATGTTCTTAGAAGACCTGCCATATGCTCCGGTTGCCCATCGCGATCAAGTCATGGCCTATAACAAGAAAAATTTTAAAAATGTTCCTTATATGCTAGGAGAAGGATTAAATAGCTTTTGGACATTCCTAGGAATGGAGCCTACAGGAGATCGAAAAGTGGTTCGCTGGGGTTATCCAAGTGATGTTGCTTCACTAAATCCACTAAGTTCAACCAATACTCATGACTTCCAAGTCACTCGCTTAATTTACGACAGACTTGTGCGAATCTCTGAAACTGGTGAACCGAAAAATTGGGCAGCTGAATCGATTGAAGACGTAAATGGGGACGGAAAAACATTCAAGGTTACCCTTCGTCCTGGTATGGAATTCCACGATGGAGAACCGGTTACTGCAGAAGATGTGAAGTTTTCATTCGATCTAGTAAAAGAAATAGAATCTCCATTTTTCATGGGTATGGTCGACCCTATTGAATCAGTAGAGGTAATCGACGACTTAAGCGTCCAATTCAATTTAAATAAACAATTCGCGCCATTTATTAGTAATACATTGGCCCAAATGTATATATTCCCTGAACATTATTGGAAACCAATTTTGGAATCAGAAGGTGCTGCAGGAGTTCTCGAGCACCAAAATGAAAAAATCATTGGAAGCGGTCCATTCAAAATGGATTACTGGAGAAAAAATCAAGAAATGAAATTGAATCGTTACGATGACTATCATACTCCGGCCAACATTGAAGGAATTCTTAGTATTCCTTATTCAAACACACAAGGAATGGTTGCGGCCGTAGAACAAGGGGAAGCGGATATTACAGGCTGGTGGATTGAACCGATTCAGGTAGACAAATTAAAGCAAAACCCTGATCTTGAAGTGATTTCAGTTAAAGACCATGGGCTCTACCACATTAATTATAATTTGAGAAGAATGCCGTTTAATGATAAGTCTGCACGTCTAGCAATGTCCTATGTAATCCCTAAACAAAGGATTGTAGATGAACTCCTTGAAGGCTATGGAACAGTTGCGAATTCCCTTATCGGTCCAGCAAACGAATTTTGGCACAACCCAAATGTAGAAGGTTTTAAGTATGACCCTGAAAAAGCGATGAAGATTCTTCAAGACGCTGGGTACAAGTGGGATGAAAACGGAAAGATTTATTATCCAGAGGGTAAAAGCGATGCAGATAAAGAAAAAGGAGTCGTTCGTGAAGTTGAATAACACTTAAGGGAACTGCCCCTTGCAAGGGGCATCCCTTATTCTATCGAAGGGAGCATTTATTTTGAAAGGATTAAAAGGATTCATTGCAAAAAGGCTCATTCAAAGTGTTATCACTTTATTCATCTTAATATCGATTCTATTCTTTATGTTCCGGGTGCTTCCGGGTGATCCGACAACCATGTTTGTTGATGCTGCATTACCACAGGAGGCTAGGGAAGCGGTTCTTGAGCAATTTGGTCTTGATAAACCACTGAGCGAGCAATATTGGATTTATATGAAAAATTTTGTCCAAGGTGAATTTGGAATTTCTTTCACTTCCCGGGAGCCTGTGGAATCGGTTATTTCAGATTATTTAGTATCAACGATCTTACTTATGGGTATTACAGTTGGAGTTGCCCTGATCATCGGGGTAATAGGCGGAGCTTTAACCGCATGGTATCGGGGCACAAAGTTTGAAGCAGTTGTTGTATCCACGGCCCTTTTCTTCCGTTCAGCTCCTATTTTTTGGATTGGAATGGTTGCGCTCGCATTTTTCTCCTATCGATTAAATTGGTTCCCGACTGGGGGAATGCATGAACCTGGGCAACAATTCACTGGATTTTTTGATCGTTATTTTACATTAGAGTTTTTACATCACCTTATTCTCCCTGTCATTGTTGGCGCCGGCTACTACGTTGCAAGCCCCTTATTGATTATGAGAAGTTCGATGATCAATATTATGGAAGAGGATTTCATTGAGATGAGTCGTGCGAAGGGTATGAGGGAACGAGTTCTCTTATTCAAACATGCGGTGAGAAATGCATTGCTTCCTGTTGTTACAGAAATCGCATTGTTAATAGGGTTTGCGATCGGTGGACAAGTTCTGCTCGAGGTTGTTTTCAATTGGCCGGGGATAGGGCGATTGATCGTCGATTCGGTTCAACGTAACGATTACCCAGTTGCCCAGGCGACATTTTTCTTAATGGGAGTCATTGTTGTCTTCTTGAACCTGATTGCTGATATTCTTTACGGCTATTTAGATCCGCGTGTGACATATAAATAAATTTTTAAACACAAGGAGGGGACGCTGTGAAACTGCGACAACTATTCCGTTTATTACTTAAGGATAAGCTGGGGTTGATTGGGATTGTATTGCTGATGATGTTTTTTTTCGTAGCGATATTTGCTGAACAAATCATCCCTTATGATCCAATGAAAGAGCATTACGATAAAAATGGAGAATTATTAAGGATGGAGCCCCCAAGTGAAGAGCACTGGTTTGGGACGAATCGGCTTGGTAGAGATGTGTTCAGCCAGGTAATCGCGGGAACACGGGTTGCCTTATTCGTCGGGATTACTTCTGCTGTCATGGTAACAATCATTGGCACTGTCATCGCCTTAATTGCAGGATACTTTGGCGGTTGGCTCGATGACTTATTAATGAGATTAACCGATGTCGTTTATGGGATACCCTTTTTACCTTTTGCGATGATCATGGTAGCGGTGCTGGGTCCAAGCATTCGGAACATCATTATTGCGATTGTCTTGATTTCATGGAGAACGACGACACGGGTCATTCGATCGGAAGTACTTACATTGAAACAAAGAACATTCATTCAGGCAGCCAAACTTAGCGGAGCAAGCTCAGCTAGAATCATCTTCAAGCATATTGCACCCAATATATTACCGTTATCACTTGTATTCGGTTCATTAGCGATGGGATGGGCGATTGTGACAGAAGCAAGCGTCAGCTTTTTAGGCTATGGTGACCCATTGTTGATCAGCTGGGGGAAAATTTTGTTTGATGCCTATGTCGCTCAGGCGATAACGGTCGCTTGGTGGTGGGTTGTTCCACCGGGATTAGCGATTACATTGCTCGTCATGTCCGGATTCTTTGTTAGTAGAAGTCTTGAAGAAATCCTAAATCCGAGGTTGAGAAAACAATGACAAATTTCCTATTAGAAATAAAAAACCTAAAAACTTGTTATAAGGCCGAGGGTGGAGATGTCTGGGCGGTAGATGGAGTAGACATTGTGCTTGAACCTGGTGAAAACCTTGGGTTGGTCGGAGAGTCAGGCTGTGGAAAAACGACCATCATAAAATCGATCATGCGATTACTTCCGAATGGGGCGTTTTCAGAAGGTAAGATCAATTTCAAAGGAAGAAACCTTTTAGAATTATCTAAAAAGGAACTCCGTAAACTACGTTGGAACGAAATTTCCATCGTATCGCAAAGTGCGATGAATTCACTTGACCCTGTTTATAAAGTTGGAGCTCAAATTGTCGAAGCGATCCGATTACATCGGGATGTCTCCAAAAAAGAGGCTTGGACTAGAGCAGAAGAACTTTTTCAATTGGTTGGGGTAGATAAAAGCCGGTTAAAGGATTATCCTCATCAATTCAGTGGTGGAATGAGACAACGTGCCATCATTGCAATGGCCCTCGCTTTGGACCCGGAAATTGTCGTTGCCGACGAACCGACTACAGCATTGGATGTCGTCGTTCAGGCACAAATTTTAAGGAGGATCCAAAACCTGCAAAAGCAGTTGAACAGTTCAATGATCATGGTCACCCACGACATGTCCGTCGTTGCAGAAACGTGCCAAAAGGTGGTTGTCATGTATGCAGGAAAAGTGGTTGAATCAGGACCAGTTGATGCGATCTTCAATGAACCCTTCCACCCATATACAATGGGGCTCAAAAATGCATTTCCGAGTGTAAAAGGGGAAAAGTTCGACCTGATCTCGATACCTGGATACCCGCCTGACTTACAAAATCCCCCGATAGGTTGTCGGTTCGCGGATCGATGCCCATTTGCTACACAGCTATGTAAAGAAGAAGAACCGGAACAAGTGGGAGTATCTGATAAACATCAAGTCGCATGCCACTATATCAACAATGTGGAAGAAATGCGAGAAAAGTCCGCACTACGGGATACATGGAGAACGGTTAGTAAGGAGTTGGCATAATGGAGGATATTAGGTTAAAAGAAGAAATGGTTGTCCATCCTGATCCGATTCCAGACGATCGTCCAACCGTCTTTGATATTCAGGATTTACAGGTTCATTTTCCAGTTAACCAAGGCTTTTTCGAATCCTTGTCCAGTAAAAATAAGGAACAAAAATTTGTCAAAGCTGTCGATGGTGTTTCACTGCAAATCAAAGAGGGTGAAACGATCGGACTTGCAGGTGAGTCGGGTTGTGGAAAAACAACATTGGCAAAAACAATGGTGAAGTTAGAAGAAGCAACCTCGGGTAACGTATCCTTTAAAGGTAAAGATGTGAAGGGATTAAATTCAAAGGCATTAAAACGGTTCCGGAGAGATGCTCAAATGGTATTTCAGGACCCTTATGAGTCTCTTAATCCTAGATTTTCAATTAAACAAACGTTAGAAGAACCACTCATCATCCACGGCATGAAAAGAAAAAAGGAAAGACGCGAGAGAATTATCGAAACATTGGAAATGGTCGGACTAAGACCAGCCGAATCATATATCGACCGTTATCCTCACCAAATGAGTGGTGGGCAAAGACAACGTGTAGCCATTGCGAGAGCACTTGTCATAAGACCGAAGTTCCTTGTCGCGGATGAGCCTGTTTCGATGCTGGATGTATCGATACGCGCAAGTATTTTAACCCTTATTCAAGACCTGGTTCAACAATTGAATCTGGCGAGTATATACATTTCACATGATTTATCACTGATTCGTTATGTTTGTGATAAAACCGCGATCATGTATTTAGGGAGAATCGTTGAACTGGGCCCAACAGAAGATGTCATTCGTAATCCGATCCATCCTTATTCAAAAGCTTTGCTAGCGGCTGTCCCGAGTCCTGTCCCGAACCCAGATGGACTGAATGTTCCACTTGAAGGGGAGGCGCCCAATCCGATTGATTTACCGAAAGGGTGCAGGTTCCACCCGAGATGTCCAGTTGCAACTGAAAAATGCCGCCAGGTTGAGCCGAAAGGAACGGTACATGAGGGTCGCTGGGTAGAGTGCCATTTATACGATTAATATCAGAAGTTCAAAAAGTCCGGGGCTCACAGGATGTGAGTCAGTTCAACGTTGTTACAGGATGTAGCGAAATTAGTTGAACATCCTTTAATGACGTGATGTTCTTAGTCGAACTTCATAAAGGAGCTGTCGTTACTCGGCTCTTTTATATTACCTTTTTGAACGCACATTAAATTAAAGGGAGGCAATATAGTTGGTTGTTAAAGAAATAATCCATGAAATCGACTCAATTGTTGATCAAGAATTTGATAGTTTAATAGCGAGTTTACAGGATTTTTTGAAGCTTAAAAGTATATCAGCCCAAAATATCGGGATGGAAGAATGTGCCTCATTTTTAAAAGATACGATGGAGTCAATCGGAATCGATTGTAAACTTTTAAGAAGAGACGGTGCTTTTCCTGTCGTGTTTGGGGAAATATTGAACCCTTCCGCAACCAAAACACTATTAATCTATGGGCATTATGATGTTCAGCCACCAGAGCCCCTTGACCTTTGGGATAGTGATCCGTTTGATCCTATTATAAGGGATGGAAAACTATTTGCACGAGGAGCAACTGATGATAAAGGAAACCTTTGGGCAACGATCATGGCAGTCAAATGCTTACAACAATCAGGAATAAAGATTCCGATCAACCTGAAGTTCTTTTTTGAGGGAGAAGAGGAAATCGGCAGTCCGAATTTCAAAGCATATATGGAGGAACATAAAGAGCTGCTTTCTGCCGATTACACGATTCTTTGTGATCGGGGTGTCCATGAATCTGGTCGCCCGCAAATGTATCTTGGCCATAAAGGGATCACACACACGGAGATTACCATAAAAGGGGCTAAGAGAGATGTGCATTCTGGACAGGCACCTTTTATACCGAATACAGGTTGGCAGCTCGTTTGGTTATTGAATAAATTGAAGGATGAACATGATCAAATCTTAATACCCGGATACTATGACAATGTAGAAAGTCCATCAGCAGAGGACTTAGATTTACTGAAAAAGGTTCCTTTTGATAAAAAAGACTATTGCGAGATCTATGGTATTGAAGACATTGTTCCACAAAATGAAGGAGTAGAAGCTTTAACCTCATTACTCTTCAATCCTACAGCTACTATTAACGGCTTAACTTCGGGATATCAAGGAACAGGTAATAAAACGATTGTCCCGAATCAAGCATCCGCAAAACTGGATTTTCGTTTTGTGAAGAATCAAGATCCGGACCGGTGTGTCGAATTAATCAGAGAATATGTGCAACAGCATTTTGAAGGGGAAATTGAAATTAAAATCGGTGATGTTCGAAACCCTTCTAAGGTTTCACCGAATGCAGAGGTCGTTCAGGTTGCGATCGAAGCATCTCAAATGGTTTATAAAGAAGACCCAGTCGTTTGGCCAATGTTAGACGGGGCAGGACCGATGTCCTTGTTCGAGGAAATTCTAGACGCACCGGCAATCATTGTTGGACTTGGAGCGCCATTCGCTTATGCAAATACACACGCACCTAATGAAAATATAAGTTTAAAGAACTATTCCGATGGGATCAAGATGATGGCAGCTACTTACTATCTTTATGGAATGAGGGATTAAACGATGAGTTTAGAAAAAGTTGAACAGTTGATTACGGAACGGAAAGAAGAGTATTTGGAACAGTTATTTACCTTACTTAGACAAAAAAGCATCAGTGCCCAAAATGTCGGTATACGTGAATGCGCGGAATTGCTGAAAGGTATGATGCAGGACATAAGCATTGACACCAAGATCCTTGAAACAAAAGGGCATCCTGTCGTGTATGGTGAAATGATCAAGGATCCAAATGCTTTTACATTATTGATTTACGGCCATTATGATGTACAACCACCTGACCCGATTGACGAGTGGGTATCTCCGCCTTTTGAACCGACAATCCGGGACGAGAAGATCTATTGCCGCGGGGTAGGCGATAATAAGGGGCAGCTTATGGCTCAAATTCTAGCCATAAAAACATATCTGGATGCTTACGGAGAACTACCGATTAACTTGAAGTTTGTTTTTGAAGGTGAAGAAGAGAGTGCAAGTGCGAATCTCGCTGGATTTGTAGAGAGTCATAAGGATCTTTTAGCAGCTGACCTCGTCTATACTTCGGACGGACCGATGCATGATTCCGGTGCTCCATTCGTCTTATTAGGTGTAAGAGGCATGCTGTATGTAGAGTTGACGGCCAAGGGTGCAGATTGGGATAACCATTCGGGTAATAAAGGAAATATCGTTCCAAACCCTGCGTGGAAATTGATCGACCTGTTAAGGACGATGCGTGATGAGGATGGGAATGTGCTGATTGAAGGTTTTTATGATGATATCCGAAAGCCGACAGAAAAGGAACTGCAGCTCATCAAAGACCTCCCATTCAACCAAAAGGATATCGGAGAACAGATCGGCTATGAGGATTTGGATATGGACGGCGAAATGTATTATCGGAAATTAACGTTAGAACCTACATTCAATATAGCTGGTTTCTCGAGTGGGTATTCCGGGCAAGGATCGAAGACGATCATTCCCTCAAAAGCCGTATTAAAGATGGATATGCGCCTTGTCGTCGATCAAGATCCAGACGATATCTTTGAAAAGTTCTCTAATCATGTAAAAAAGCATGCACCTGACGTAGAGGTGAACCGTTTAGGGGATATGAAACCGTCACGTACATCCTCTGATCATGAAATTGTTCGAGTGGTTACAGAGGCAGTACAAAGGTCATTCGTTACTGAGCCAGTCCTTCAACCAAGCCTCGGGGGAAGTTTACCGGATTATGTGTGGACGAAGATTTTACAAACGCCTTCGGTTGTCGTCCCATACGCAAATTTTGATGAGGCCAATCATTCCCCGAATGAAAATATGGGCGTTCAAAACTTTTTTGATGGGATAAAATGTACCTGTTACGTAATTAACGAAATAAGTAGAACGCATAATACAGCTGAACGTCAAAAAACTGCACACAAAATAGATTAAGTTTAAAAAAAATAAATACTTTACCAGGTGATGGGGTTGAACCGAAATGGTCAGCCCTATCACTTATTTTCACTATCAATATTCATGCGAACAGTTTTGCTGAATTTATGTCCTGAACTGTCGCCATGAACCTTTCATGCGGACAGTTTTGCTGAATTTATGTCCCGAACTGTCGCCATGAACCTTACATGCAGGACAAGAAGAGGCGTACAACAGGTGGTATTAATAGTGAGCTCCTTTGCTAGTCATGAACTTCATGTAATAGTAGGATGGAAAGATAGACAGAGTTGTTAGCGGGGTGGAGACGATTCAATTTTTCTCGATACTTATACCAATATTCTCAGTATTCATTGTCGGCTATATCGTCGGTAAGGTAGCGAAGTTAGACATTAAATCATTATCCTTTATTGCTTTGAACGTCTTGTATCCATTCCTCGGATTCTATACGTTTTATAAAAATGAAATTACGATCGATTATCTGAATATATTTATTGTCATTGCGATTCTAATCACCATTTTGTACGTTCTTATCATTATCATTGCAAACCTATTGAAGTTCGATAAAAAGAGAAAACACGCCATGCTATTAGCCGGTGTGTTTATGAATAGCGGCAACTATGGTGTACCAGTTGCACTATTTGCAATTGGAGAGCAAGGCTTCAATTATGCACTGATGTTTATGGTGGTCATGTCCGTATTAATGAATTCGTTGGGCCTTTATTTAGCAGCAAGTGGGGCAAATAAAAACATTTCAAAGAAACAATCACTAGTTACAGTGCTGAAAATGCCGATCCTGCCAAGTGTTATTTTAGGTATGATTCTCCAGCTAATGAACGTTACCATTCCAGCACCAGTCGAGGACACGATTGACTTTATCTCTGATGCAGCGATTCCAGTCATCATGATCGTATTAGGCATTCAATTATCGAAAATCAAGTTTAGAGGAATACCGTTTAAGTCTGTAGGATTTACGGTTCTATTCCGCTTACTTCTTTCTCCTATAATTACGATCGGAATCGTCTATATGCTAGGAATCGATCATACTGTTCTAGGAACGACCATGGTACTGCTTGCCGCAATGCCAACCGCAGCAAATACCACCATTTTTGCCGTTCAATTCGAGGTTGAACCTAATTTTGTTTCCTCAACAACTCTTATTGGGACGGTATTAAGTATTGTTACTCTGCCAATCTGGTTCTTTTTTCTTTAAGGTTAAAAGGAAGGGCAACCCCGTGATATTGGAAACGGATCCCTAACAAAAACGAACCCCGGTCAATCCAAGGGTTCGTTATGATAAAATTGGTAGAGTTCCATTGTTGTTTACGGTACGTATTTATCGAGCGTAGTCAAGGTTATTTCAGGTTGATAACTTGGTATTCGCCTCCGCTCCAGCCAAAGCCACTTGATACTTGAAGCTGAAAATCACCTTCTGCTGGAACTTCAAAAACGACCTTGCCAGACTTACTCATTTTCGGATTCACTTCCTGAAGGAAAAATCCGATATCCTCATTTACATACATATCCGCTTCCGAATCTGCGCTGTATTCTGTACCATCGGCAGTCACTAGACGGAACATTTCAGTATCGATGAAACGGGCCTCTTTATCGTTGTTCGTAACCTTTAAATCAATGATCAAGAATTTCCCCTCTGTCGTCAGTGGATCCATCCATATAAGGCATCGTTATTTTTGTTTTCTCTTCGATACCGTTCACTGTATACGTGAATTCTCCAACCTTAACATCCTCACCGATTGCGAAAGTCTTTGGTTCTTCTTTTTTGGCTTCTTTCTTTTCTTTACCATTGTCCTTCTCAGCTGGTGCTTCGGTTGTGTTGTCACCACTTGCTGTTTCAGAACCTTCCTCTGAATCACTGAAAATCGACCCCAGTACAATTAAACCAACAATAATCATTCCAACCCATTTTAACGTTTTTTTCATAATTAACGTCCTCCTTAAAAGATGTTTTCTTTGTTTGTTGAACACTTCAATCTGCTTGTTGCCTTGCGAACACTTCGCTACAGCCTCCTTGTTTTTAACAAATAATACATGTCAAACCCGACCTGCGAGCAAATGGTAAAAGTGACTTGCAAGTTATAATTTAACAGATAGGGTGATCGAAAAATCGCACACCTTTTTTCGAGGAAACACATATTTCGGGATTTGTTTTCATACAAAAAAGCCTGAGAATTTAATCACAGGCTCTTGCCAATAATTTAAGTAATCAACAATAAACTTCCTACTTCATTAATCCCTTAATGCTGATTTTGCAGTTCGGGTTGCATCCGAAAGTGCTTCGATCAATAATTCTACAGCTTGTTTGAAAGCATACCTGTCTCGTGATTGAAGGGCATGTGATAAAGCAGGCAGTGGTAAAGCCTTGTATCCGGTTGTAAGTCCTGGTGCCCAAATTTGGTGCTTATACCATGGTCTTTCTGGAAGCCCTTTTTCTCTGATGAGATCCCGTTCCTGTTGAAGCAGTGCTTTGTTTATGTTTTGTAATTTTTTCTGATTTTTTGGACTGATCGTCCCCTCTGAAATTATTTGTTCTGCTTTCTCTTCAAGCAACGTTGCTGTCGATTGCCACTTCTTTGCCTTAGCAAGAACATCTGTCAGACCCACACCCATCGTATCCTTTTTACTGAATTCGTTGAGTAACCTGACCACTTCTTCTGCATAATCGGAATAATAGAATGGAAGGACATCCGCATTAGCGAGCCTTATCGCCATTTTTCCGATAAGCTTCGCTGTGGCACCGTGGTGTTTGTAGCCTGGATCCAAAAAACGATGGATAGAATCAAGGTTGTCATAGATGGTGTGATAAAGTCCGTTAGGCAATTGGAAACTAAATCTAGCCGAAGGGATTCCAGCATGATCTAGAAAAGCGGTGAAGTCTTCTCCTGATCCGAGTTGTCCGACAGTTGGTTTTTCTTTCTCTGAGCGTGTTTTCCAATCATTATAGATCGACGAACCTGTTCTCGGCTCAATTACTTCTTTCGTCAATGAATAAATGAAACGTTTTAAGGAAGGAACAGCTCCAGCTTCAAAAAACTGTCCTGCAATTACGTCTACATTAAGATATGCAACAGCATTCTTCATTAGCTCCTGTCGATTCTCTTCCACCCACTCAGTTGAACCAAGGAGGCCGTATTCCTCGCCATCCCATCCTGCAATGACAATCGAGCGTTCAGGTTTCCAGCCTCTACGATAAAGATTACCAAGAACACAGGCAAATTCCATAGCAGATGACCATCCGGAAATATTATCATTCGCCCCATATACCCATGTATCTCGGTGTGCTCCAATAACGATTGTCTGTTCCGGAAACTTGGTGCCGGGTATTCGAGCAATCAGATTATGGATAGGCACGTTTTGATAGTCAATATCCAAGGTCAACTGAACACGTGTAGGGCCTGGTCCAATCTGGTATGTGAAGGGAAGGCCACCTTGCCATGTGGATGGCGCCTCTTTTCCTTTTAAGGCTTCTAAAAGATATCGCGCTTGCCCATAAGAAAGCGGTAACGTCGGTATAACTGGCAAAGAAGCAGCATCAGCCGGGTCGATTCGAGGAATTCCTGGTAAGGATGGCTTTCCAGGTGTAAGTGGGTCTCCGGGATACTTGAAGAGATAAAGGACACTGCCACGCTCAATCCCGTCTTGAGGTTTCCACGGACCTTCCGGGTATACTAAACCACGCGTATAGCCACTGTCAGCAGGATCTGAATAAAAAATCAAACCGACAGCACCCCTTTGTTCAGCCTGATCAGGCTTGACCCCACGGAAATTTTCACCATAGCGCGCTATGACAATCTTATTCTTTACTGATATTCCTTTACGTGCAAGCAGATCAAAATCTTCGGGTCGTCCATAGTTTGCATAGACCAGCTCAGCTTGTACATTACCTGGCGGGGAATAAGCATTAAAGCCAGGGACAATACCTTGTGCAAACGATTTTGGAATACTGATGTCTTCGAAAACATCAAGCTGCCGGTATTCTGGAGCAGTTTGTGTAATTGATACGTTTTTCAATTTCGGCATATACACATCATAGGTTTTGACTTCAGTTTGAAGGTCGGACTTCTGAAGCACACGAATCGCGTATTTGAGATTGGCAATGTTTCCATCAGTAGAAACACGTGATGTCCGCTTACTGAGCTGATGAGAGAAATGTGAAATTTGCTTATTGCTGACAAGTTTAGAGAATCGTTCTTCATATTCCATCTGCATATCTATCTTCTTCTTGGTAAAGCCATTCATTGATTGGAACGGTTTCATATCAAAAATGAGTTTACGTGAAAACTTTTTACTCGAATTGAACAATAGTTTATTGAGGATTTTTTTCAAAAAAATAGCCTCCTTTATGAAGCCTACATGGTTTTACTATGTTATATGAGTGCCTTGTATTTTCTATTCGACGGACAACAGACCTTTTCGGTTAGCTAAGTTCATACTAAAAAGTTGGAAGAAAGCATATTTTGTTATTGGCAACATTTTTAAAAAGTGAAGGAGGTCAATCAATGCCTTACTTTTCTGTAGAGGATCAAGTGGAACTTTATTATGAAGATATAGGTGAAGGGACACCTGTCATTTTCGTACATGGCGTTTGGATGAGCAGTCAGTTCTTCCAGAAACAAGCATCTTACTTTGGTGAAAATAATCGTACAATTCTATTTGATTTACGTGGCCATGGGCGTTCCTCAAAGGTCCATCACGGACATACCGTTGCAAACTATGCACGGGATTTGCACAGCTTTATTCAAAAATTGGAGCTGAAGGATTTTGTGTTAGCAGGCTGGTCGATGGGTGCTTTCGTCGTTTGGGATTACCTCGATCAATTTGGACAGGAAAACGTTAAAGGCACTGTAATTGTTGATGAATTGGCATCAGATTTTAAATGGGATGACTTCCCGAGCGGTGCCTTTGATTTCCCGACACTTATCCATCTGATGAGAGAAGTCCAAACCAATCGTATCGGCTTCCTCAAAGAATTCATTCCTTTGATGTTCAAGGAAGAACTCTCTCAAGACGATTTTGATTGGATGCTTGAAGAAGTGACGAAGCTTCCGGAATCAGTTGCGAGTGCTATTTTGTTTGACCAGACAGTTGTGGACTACCGTAAACAATTTGAACATGTTAAAGTACCGACCTTATTGTGCTTTGGAAGAGCGGAAAAATTGATCCCAGTCGAAGCAGGGGAGTATTTGCACAAGCATATCCCTAATTCCGAACTCGTTATCTTTGAAAATAGCTGTCATTGTCCATTTTTAGAAGAAGCGGATCATTTCAACGAAGTGGTTGCCTCCTTCATTGATTCATTATAAAAGAAAAGCAGGCTGTCGGTATGCACAGCCTGCTTTGTTAACCACTTAGGAAATGTTTTGTTAACAATCTTCCCACACAAACACAGAAACACCAAAGACCCCTAATCTATCCTCACTAATTCTCTTAAACCCATTATCCAACAGACAATTTTCTGCTCTAGCTAATGATTCCCCACTTCCTAGAAAACGATTACATGGAGCAGCACTACCAATAACAGTTGCTTCAACAATTGTACGTGGTGCTCTTTGATTCAGCGGGTTTCTCTCCCATAAAATTGTAACGACATCAGGTGGTCTAGGAATTGATACATTGTTACTCAAGTAATATCACCTCATTTCAACATGATTACTATATTAAATGAAATGAAGAGGAAGCTTGTCTACACGAATTACATAGGTTTGGTTACTTTTTATTTACGATTTGAAAGCCTATATGGTTAACGATAAAATAGTAGAGTATAAAAAGAGTTAGTTAGGGAAGAAGTTTTATGAATAAAGCTGTTATTTTCGTATTAGGACTAATCGGTTCGATACTAGGTATAATTGGTTCCTTTATCTGGTTTTTCATCGGGTCGTTATTCATTGCAGGTGTCATCTCAGGAATAGTGAATCCAGAGTTACCAATAGAGCACCAGTATCTGACGACGCAATGAAACTCGGCTTTACGATTACAGGTGTTCAAGGTGTGTTGACCATTGTTATGTTCATCATCACGCTAATCAAATCAACGCCTGGTAGCCTAGACAAGGGAATGAAAATAGCGGGGTTTGGCTGCTCGTTTTAGGTATTACGTCAGCAGTTATCAATATCGTCCAATTCCTTCCATGTGTATTGATCATCATTGCCGGCACAATGGCTCTAGCAAAGGCAAAAGATGAAAAGCGAAGATTTGAAGCTAGTCATGAACCGAATGACTTAGATATGTAGGTAAGACAACAAGAAGCACTATTTCACCTTGGATGAAATGGTGCATTAATAATATGGTCAATTTGCTTAGTTGGACTAGAATTAAGAAGATAAAAGATGAGTGGGTGACGGTATGGAGAGAATAGTAGAAACGATTAAGTTAAATGGTCAGGTCTTAGAGTATTCCATGCTTGGTGAAGGTGAGCCGGTTCTTGTCATGCATGGCGGACATTCAAGCTGTAACGAGGAGTTGGGATACGCTAATCTCATCAAGAATGGCTACTCAATCATCACCCCATCAAGAGCGGGATATGGACGAACGTCCAGAGCAATCGGGGAAAGCCTAACAAAAGCGTGTAAGTATTATGTTCAACTCCTTGATCAACTGAATTTGAAAAAAGTACATCTGCTGGCCGTTTCCGCTGGTGGACCAAGCGGTATCATCTTTGCCTCTAACTATCCAAAGCGTGTCAAAACACTCACCTTGCAATCCGCCGTAATGAAACAATGGCATACACCAAAGGATATGGAATATAAGGTGGCGCATGTTCTGTTTAAGCCACCGTTTGAAAAAATAACTTGGAAACTGGTTTCGGCGATGAGTAATAAATTCCCGAACTACATGTTCAAGCAATTCGTTCCATCGTTCAGTACACTTTCCAACAAAAAGGTCACAGAGCGAATCTGCAAAACAGACCTTGATGTCTTTAATAGAATGACCAGCCGACAGCGATCTGGACACGGCTTTTTAATCGACTTAGCCCAAACTGATAAGCTTTCAACGGACGATCTAGAAAGTATCTCTTGTCCAACGCTTATTATGCATAGCAAAAACGATGCAGCCGTGCCTGTCGAGCATGCTCACTACGCGGATAAACACATCCCGAATTCTGAGCTTTGCATATTGGATTCATGGGGGCACCTTATTTGGATAGGTGAACATGCGAAAGAGTTTGACACAAAGTTGAATCATTTTCTACAAGCACATACTGAAAAATGCATAAGAATTACTCGGTTAACTTACTTCGGTCTTCCACTTGTGGCGGTTCCTCCATCCAACCGTTTTTCACCATGATTTTTCCCCCCTCTTTTGCAAAATCATAGATATCCTTTCCGATCCTAGTCATTGTAAACGGTAAGTCACTGCGCAAACTAAAAGCACCACCAAGTGCATTGCTTCCAAGACCGAAGGAACTCAGCAAATTCGTAATGTACATCATTATTTTGTCGGAAAAAGGGGACACAGTTGAATTTGTTGCTTTCCCTGCTGGTGAAGCTGGAGGCTCAATGTATTCATTACGCAAAAATTCTCCCAGTTTTGTTTCGACTTTTAGCGAGAGATCCATGCCTCTCGTAAAATATTTTTTGACTTCGTTATCATTGGCAACCTGGGCAAACCCGATCATCAGCTGCAATCCCGTGAGGTTCGTTTCAATTGCATGATGGAGGAGCGAAATTTCGATTGTATTCAAAGCCCGATTCTTTTGGAACCAATTCACACCTGTCATGTACTTTTTCTCTCTTACAAATTCGACTTCTGTCGGCATCGATACATACGGCGGCCGGGTAAGAACGCCTTTCTTCAACAGATATTGTGTACTCGCTTGGTTGGACTCTTGTGCATTAGCTGTCAATTGGATGAACAGTTGATTAACGTCTAGCCGGTAAGACATACCTGAAAACAGTGCATTAAGACTTGTTTCCACTTTACTGATTAAATGCAAAAACATCACATCAAACGAGAAATCGAACAATTTCGGCACTCCTGTATGTACATCATTCTCTGTAAAGCCCACAGGTATTACGGCACCTTCTTGCTGAAAAATGTTTGTGATTTCAGCTATTATTTGTGTCGTGGAATTGTAGTTGTCCTGTAGCAGCTGATGGGCTTCTTGATCTTCAGCATGTTCAAGGAAATATTCGATGAATCTTAACTTCATCGTCAATTCTTGATAAGCCATCCACAGGTTTCCGAGCTCGGATGAGCTTAATGGGATATGATTTGAATTAACCATTGTGTGTTTTATCCGCCTTCCAATATTTAGAGTGATTTGTTGCAGTCATCATTATGTTAGTTTGTCCTTTATCAAGTGAAATATTTACCTTAATTGAAAAAACACACAGCTCAATAGGCGTGTGTGTTCAATGTGCTTGAATAATCACTAGTTAAAAGTCGGTTCAATCAAATACGATTCCTTTTACCCGATTAAATTCGGCAAACTGCTCAAGTGCTGTATCGATTTTTTTACGCAAGCGAGCTGTTTTTTTAATACCAGGCTCCAGTTCCAATAAACGTACATGTAGCTGATTATTTTTCCGATCAAGCAATGGATCCATCCGTCCGATCAGCCGGTCACCATATAACATCGGCATCGTGTACGGTCCATATTTTCGTTTTGCTTTAGGGATGTAGATTTCCCACCTATAGTCGAAATCATATAGATCTGTCACCCGTTCACGCCGCCAAAGTACATTATCGAGGGGTGGTAAAAAGGCGATCGGACCTTCCATTGGCGTTTGATCCTGCTTGGTTTCCCAAACAAACGATTCAAGCTCCTCCAAATCTTCCGCCATCATATAATACGGGCGTTTTACATCATCAATCAGAAGTGGAATAACCGATTCATTCTGTACTCTTTTATCAATCTCTGCACGCCTTTCTGCAGCGGTCATCTTTTGCCAGCCAAACCGAGCATCACGTGGATCAAACACACGATAGGCACGGATGTATTTTTCGATTAAGGCATCACGGGCAGCTCGTTCATCAATTGACCTCGATTCCTTTAGCGCTTTTTGATTGATTGTCCTTTCTGTCAGGTCAAAAAATCGTTCTGTTCGTTCCCTGTGCACAACCCGAATGATCCCAGCATCAAGTAAAAGGTTCAGAGCAAGTGACGTCTCTTTCGTCTTCGGTAACTGGTTGTCCCAATACCCATGGACACGGTTTTCCGAAGCAAATGCTCGTGACGGGAGAGGACCTACATTTTCCAAACGTTCCAATACTGCCTCCACGACAGGCCCCAGCTTTTCCAATGGTTCCTGAACTTGGGCTTGAATCCTGTTCCTAATCGGCTCAAAAATCGGATAGTCTTCAACCGGAATCGCACACGCAGCATTTGCCCAATACTCGAACACCTTTCCATCTGAGAGAAGGGAATCCAAGTGCTTCGGGTCATACCCTGGAATCCGTGCAGCCAAAACCAAATGCTGATTCCGTTCCACGACAGAAACGGGGTCAAGCTGGACACATTCGAGCTTCTTGATCATTTGTAAAACGCCATCAGGTCCAGCCGGAGTTTGTTCACGGTTTAACAACGATTGTTTATGTAAAAGAAACCTTCGTAATGCAACTTTATCGACAGGAAATGCTGTAGCCATAAGAATCCCCCCACCTAGCGTTCGAAATATTAATCTTATCATATCACAAAAAACGAACATATGTTGGTGAATCGCACAAGGAACATGACCCTTCATGTCGAAATAAATGTAGGTGAGGGATGAATAACCCTCAAGGGAGGATTTAAATGAATCTTTTGGTAAGAGTCGTATTAACCGGGCTAATGGGAGGAACGTTATTTACACTTTTTGAAAACTTCGTTTCTGTTGATGGAATTCTAGAACATATTGGAATGATTGTTATTGTTGTTTTTTCTGCCATTATTTTTGCTTCAAAGGGAGAATCAAATTCTAAAAAGGAGTGACAAAATGGATCATAAAATAGCACTGCAAACCTATATTGATGCGACGAATACTCATGATTTCACGAATGTAAAAAACGTGCTGCATGAAGATGCGGTGTATTGGTTTACAGACAAAACGTGTACGTCCCTGAATGAAATACAAGCGGCTTTTGAAAATGCGTGGGACGTGATTAAAGACGAAGTATATTCAGCGACCGATGTCCAGTGGCTGACGGTCGATGAAAACTCAGCCACCTGTATCTACACGTTCCATTATGAAGGCTACATAGACGAAGAGTTCATATCCGGCAGCGGAAGAGCGACAAACGTCTTCACGAAAGACGGAAACAGAGAATGGAAATTGATCCACGAGCATTTGAGCAGCGTATAAATAAAACGAACATCGAATAGCGGACGTCTGTACGACGTTCGTTTTTAAATGGTCAAATTTCAAATCAAACGTTGACATAAAACCAAAAGGTGTTATATTATCAGAAATGAAACTAAATGGTTTTATATTAATGGAAGGAGATCTGACATGGAACAAGACAATAACACTTTACAGGATATCAAGAAAACAATTCTACTTGATGCACCTATTCAGAAAGTATGGGAAACCGTATCCTCCTCCGAGGGGATCGAGTTATGGTTCATGCCAAACGACTTCAAGCCGGAGGTCGGGCATGAATTCCATTTGCAGTCACCATTCGGTCCCTCACCGTGTAAAGTGGTGGAACTCGAAGCACCACATCGTCTCTCGTTTACTTGGGATACAGAAGGATGGGTCGTAACCTTCCTTTTAAAAGAGGTAGACCAAAAGACGGAATTCACGCTCATCCACGGTGGTTGGAAGCAGCCGGATGAAGTCCTTCCGAAAGCAAACGAAAAAAGCTCTGTCATCCGCGGTAATATGGATAATGGTTGGGAAGACATTGTCAATGTTCGCCTTAGAAAGGCTGTTGAGAAATAATTGTCAGCGGCAAAGCATGATGTATTCCAAGCTATCGCCGATCCAACCCGCAGAGCAGTGCTTCAATTACTTGCGGAAGAAAACGAAATGCCGATCTCGAAAATCACATCTTATTTTCCGATGAGCCGGACAGCAATCGCCAAGCATCTTCAAATTCTTTCAGAAGTAAAACTAGTCCGTGGACGTAAGGCGGGAAGGGAGAAGCTTTATCGGCTTTATCCAGAGCCTTTGGGCGAGTTGAAACAGTGGCTTGCATTTTTTGATCAATATTGGGATAACAAGCTCTCCATCCTGAAACATGTGGTTGAAGCGACTGGGGATAATGAACTGAAAGTCGTAGAACCACAGCCAGATGAAAAGGAAAAATAGCTAAAAAACGAACGCCTGTTGGGTGTTCGTTTTTTAGTGTACCCTTTTTGCTATCGTTAAGTTAGAAATAAAAGGGAGGCGCTTTAAATGACTTATTATTCACACGGAAAAGATGCAGAGGAATTGACACTGACGATTTATAACGACCGATTTGCCGTCGTAAAAGAAAAGCGGAAGGTCGAGCTGAACGGGGATGAAACCGAAGTTCAATACCTCAATGTGGCGCAAAAGATTGAAACCGATTCAATCATCGTAGAAGGTTTGAATATTCTTGAACTGAATTATGATTACGATCTCGTCAGCAAATCGAAGCTAATGGAAAAGTATCTCGACCGTAACGTGTTTTTACTCGATAAAGTAACAAACAAGCGCAGCGAATACCGCCTGTTGAGTGTTGCATCCGGAATCGTTCTTGAAGACGTAAACACGAAGGAAATCGTGCTCGACCCGAAAGAAGAATTGATTTTACCAAAATTACCTGGTGAGCTCATAGTTAAACCAGCCCTCGTTTGGAAGGTCCGCCCATCGAAATCGGATCAGATCAATGTTTCGTACATTACAAAGGGAATGGAATGGGAGTCCAATTATGTCGTCGAGTTGAAGGAGAAGACGTTCAATGTGTCCGGCTGGGTCAATATCCAAAATAACGCAGGAACGACATTTGATAATGTAAAAGTTAAGCTGATCGCAGGCGACGTCAATCGTGCAACTGATGAAAACTATGTTTATAAAGAGGCGGTACTTTATGAGGTGGACCATAGTGCCCCAGAACCTTCATTCGAGGAACAAAGCTTTGCGGATTACCATATGTACACGTTGCAGCACAATACAACACTCAAAAACAACCAGTCGAAGCAGATCAATTTTATCCAAGGTGAAGAGATTCCGTATCAGCGGTATTACACCTATTCACAATATGAGGATGACGTTCAGATCAAGCTTGCCTTTGACAATAAACAAAAGAACAACCTGGGACTGCCGCTTCCAAGAGGAAAAGTGAAGGTGTACCAGGCGGATTCGAATGACAACAGCCTTGAATTCATTGGTGAGGACCGAATCGATCATACACCGAAAAATGAAACGCTCGAGCTTTATCTCGGAAATGCGTTTGACATCGTCTGTGAAGGAGACAAAGTTGACAGTAACAAGAACGCAAGAGGAATCCGAACCGAAACGTGGGAATATGAAGTCCGGAACCGTAAAGAAGAACCGGCACTCATGAAAATCACCCATGATCTTTATGATGATATTTACAAGTCAGATTGGAAAATGAAAGAAACCAGCCATGATTTTAAAAAAGAAACGTCCCATAAAATTGTGTTCTGGGTAGAAGTTCCAGCCGATACAGTTGAAACGATCACGTTTACCTACGAAGTGGATGAAGCAATAACCGTCCGTCACACGTAAAAGGGGGAGGGATTTATATGAAACAGGCGAAACCTTTTATAGCGATATGTAAAGACCGTCCAAACGATCCTGAACGATTTCATTATTCGGTCTTTGTTGTTAATAATACAGAAAAGGAATTAAACGAGGTCCATGTCCATTCCTCTGCCTTCCTTACCGAGGACGGAGAGCTAATCACTTCAACACCTTGTGACAAATCTTATCCAGTGCTTGAAGCTAAATCCTTTATCCTGCTCGAAACACTCGACGAAGGAGCACTCGATATCACAACCAACTACCAGCTGTCATACGACAACGGAAACGGAAAACGAACGATCCAATACTTCACCCTGCCAAAATACTTACGAAACTTAGAACAGCGCGACTATTTACCAGTGCTATCAAAACAAGGCTATCTTGCACGAACATAATAGCGAAGGAGGCTAAAGGGGTGGAACTGAAATATCTATTGAGGGATTTAATTTCGGGTGTACGTCATGTGCACCCTTTCTTAATAGGTAGATCGAAAGCAACTTCATATCATTGTGCTCAAATACATGAACATGTCGAAGCGTTTTGTTAAGAAAGATCCTATTATTAAACGAATCAAACATAAGACCGATGAAAATAACAAAGATGCTCACATTGAATCCTTGAAACGAAAACTCGGAAAGTTAGAAGCCAAAAAATCAGGAGTTACGTAATAGTTAAAGGATTGCCTATACAGAGGTATACAGAAGCTATGGTTAAGATAAATGTTAGTTCATTGTTTATTAGAACTAGTAGTACCATCTTATTCTGAAAACGAGCGAGATAGTGTAGTTATAAAAGGATTCAGAGAGGTTATTTGAATTACTAAGTTATTCCAGAAAAGGGCAGTTTAACGGAGTAAATAGATTCCCCGGAACTTCAACAACGGGCCATTTAATGGAGTACAGGGCAGGAATATTTTGTGGGGAAGTCGAAGTTGTTTTATCGAATAGCAACTACGGTATCGAATTTTTGAAACTATTTGAACATGATGGCATTCACAAAATAAGGTTTGCGAATATTCCAATAGTAGAGGGTTTACGAAGTGTGTTCGTTAATTCGTTAACAAGATGTTATATGACATACCCGATAAACCCAATTTCACATTTTCCTATACATAACTTTTTAATAGAATAATTATGAAGATGATCAGATAATAAATTTTCCACGTAAGGAGATAAAACTATGGCAAAAAACAAATTCCTAAGAATGGACAATGTCGGCATCGTTGTAGAATCCCTTGATGACGCAATCTCTTTCTTCGAGGAGATTGGCTTGAACCTCGAAGGGCGAGCCACTGTCGAAGGTGAATGGGCTGGTCGCGTAACCGGACTGGGTTCTCAGTGCGTAGAGATTGCTATGATGGTTACCCCAGATGGCCACAGCCGACTTGAACTTTCGAGATTTCTCAACCCACCTACAATATCAGATCACCGGACTGCTCCTGTAAACGCCCTCGGTTATCTACGTGTCATGTTCACCGTTGAAGACATTGATGAAATGGTATCCAGACTCACTAAGTATGGTGCTCAGCTCGTTGGCGAAGTGGTTCAATACGAGGACTCGTATCGGCTCTGCTACATTCGTGGAACCGAAGGACTTCTAATCGGTTTGGCGGAACAACTCGGTAACAAATAAGTAAGTGACGTTTTATAAAAAGCCTTTACTGAAATTACTGAAGTAAAAATTGAAACAGAAAGGCAGTGTAAAACTAACTCGAAGAAGTCGGGTACGTCATATAATACAGCATTCAGGCTGCGGGACTCTTTGAGCCCCTTGGTCGCCAGGAGAAGAAGCAGGAAAGCACCACCCTGCGAGCCTAAGAACTTCGTTCCAAGGCTCGTAGGGTTCGTGAATGCGGAAACCTTGTATGCGAATCCGTCTCGATTGGAAGAAAATTCTTATTCAATAAAAATGCGCAATTCAAGAATATTGGATAACATCCTTTGTTCCGTTAAAGGGCGCAATTCAGAGGTATTAGAATGTGTTCGGTTATTCAAAAATAGGGGGCTTTAATGGAGTAATTATATAAAGCTCGATCAGAGATTCTAATACACAACACAAAAAGCTCGTCATGGACGAGTCTTTTAACTAATAATTAGCTGCCATTTACAATGTGAAAACGTGTGTCATTAAGAAAATGGATTTTTGATTTTTGTACCTTAAAACGGACCCCTTTAGTTATTTATCTCGGTTGTTGTTTCATCCCTCCCTTTTCATTTCTATTTTATGTCTGCTATTCAGAAGACCTGATCAATTCAACTTCTATTTCACGTTTACCATCTTTTTTCTCAAGTTCATCTAATACTTGAGTCTTATCACTATTACCACTTGCAACTCTATTTTTATAAAAATCTAGAACTTTATTATATAAAGATTTAGAGTCCTCGAGACTTTTGTAAAAATTTTGTCCTAGTCCATCTTCAATATCAAAAAGTAACATTCGTCCATCGTTCAAAAGCGTCAGTTGTAAACTAGGCTTTTCTTCATTTGTATGTATCATAACTATAATAGATTGATAATCTGCATCACGCTCAAGGTTATGTACTTCTATCATTTCTTCTTTTGATGCTTTTTGGACGGTTAAACCCTCTATTATTTTAAATAACGATTGAATATCATCTGGAGCATCTACGTCAGTTGTCGGTTGATCCAAAACACTGACAGAAACTTTCTCTGCGTCATTTTTTCCGAGTAATGAAGTGACCTTTGTAGTCTCATTCGAGCATCCCGCTAAAGATATTAAACTCACAAACAAGATATTCCTGAACATAATTTTAATCATAAAAAGCACCCCAAATATACTGAAAATACCATTTCTTCCATACTATCATAATTTGAATTTTATTGTTATTAGGTACAGCCCCTCAGTAAACAATGGTCATTGGAAGGTGTTTGATGAAACTTCGAAAGAAATATATTATTGATTTTCTTCAATTTAAGGGGGTTATCCGTAGTAAGGATAAGCCTCTTTTTTGTGAAAATTATATTGAATTAGATCCAATCATTTGAAATAATTGGTATTAAGTAAGAGAGTAAGGACTATATCCACCTAAATATTTTAAAGAAATTAAAGGTTGGGGTTGGGAAGAGTTGAAAAATGAACAAATGGGGCACGTCCATTTTTTTGAAAAAGGAGATACTATTATCTCTATTGTTATTAAGGAGGATTATTTTCATTTATATGAAATGAAGGAAGACTTCGAGTTATAATATGCCTTATTCAATTATAGGAGCCTGTTTGTTCAATAAGGACCACAATGGAGAGGGAGAGGTTATGTATGACCCAAAAAGATTTTGCTTTTATAGCGTTACGAATTTTTGCTGTTTATATTTTAATACAATCATTCATCGATTTATCCCATATCGTAAATTATTATCTGATACCAATTTACTATGAGGAGCTACAAGAACTTGTTCAAACCAATGTTATCAATATGTTGCTTCATTTAGGTCCTTTTTTAGTTCAACTCGTAATGAGTATAGTTGTCTGGTTATATGCTGACAAATTAAGCCGCTTATTTATTCCTGAATATAAGGATGTTGGAAATCAGGAAGAACCTAATCAAAACCAGATGTCTTTATCTGTACATCAGTTTCAAGTTGCTGCCGTTTCGATTGTAGGTCTTGCCTTTATCGTACATACCTTACCGTCGTTTTTTTCTTTGGTGCAAAATTGGCTTAATATTAAAGAAGTAGGAGTGGGTTATGTCGATCCAAGAATGAAAGGAGAATTATTGTTTTCGTTTTTAGAGAAACTACTCCGATTAGTTTTGGGTTTTGTATTATTTTTTGGAAGCAGAGGCCTTGTTGGATTACTTAAGAGAATCCGTAGTTTTACTTGAGGTGGTGATAAGGCGGATAAACATTTTGGGTATTTTACTAATTAATTATTCAAATGACAATACTGAAGATTTACATACTACATCAAATGAAGAGAAGATAGAAAAAGAATAAGTACGTGAATTTAATAAAGATTAATATCTTTTGTTTAAGTCAGATCTAAAAGACTTATTTTGCAAAAACTTCATATAAGAAAAACGCCGTTCCCATATAATAAATGCTAAATAAGATATAAGATAATCTTTCATATAAATGGCGAGGAAATAACAGTAATGATAATATCACATAAATATAAATTTATTTTTTTAAAAACTAAAAAAACGGCAGGGACTAGTATTGAAATTTCATTGTCAAGGTATTGTGGCGATAGTGATATTATCACACCAATAATGTCTGAGGACGAGAAGATTAGAGCTGAACTGGGGAAATACCCACAAAATCATCAAATTGGTCAAATTAATTTTTATAATCACGATTCTGCAAATAAAATAAAATCTTTGATAGGGGAAGATATTTGGAACTCTTATTATAAGTTTTGTTTCGATAGGAACCCTTGGGACAAAGTTATTTCTTTATATTATTTTCTTGTAAGAGACCCTAAAAAAGAAAGCTTTGATGAATTTTTGGAACGGGAAGGTTATAAACTTGCTTATAACTTCCCTATCTATACACTTAATAACAATTCAGTAGTGGACTACCTTGGGAAATATGAAAATTTAGAAAGTGATTTGAAATTAATTTGTGATAAGATTTCTCTTCCTTTTGATGGTTGGTTACCAAGGGCAAAAGGTAATTTCAGGCAAAACCGTCAACATTATAGTACACAATATAATAACCATCAAAGAGAAACAATTCGAAATTATTTTAAAAAAGAGATTGATTTATTCAATTACAAATTCTAAGACTTTAAATCATGCCATTTTCCATTAAATTGCATAGAACTAGACTCCGGTGCGATAAACCAAAATAATATACATTATGATCTCGTCTCATGATGAAGTAACGGGATTTTTTTTTGTGCAACTTTGGTTCGTTTTTTTGTGAAGCAAATCCATTTTCAAAAAGCGCGATATTTATAAATAAACGTAGGTGCCTCAATTCCCTGTATTTACCTAATGATTTTTGAGCTGATGTTTCGTTATCCTTAAAAGAGTGGAAACATAAACGGAGGCTCAAAGTTATATGGTTTCAAAGAAAAAGAAGCATCAAGTGAATTTCTTAGATCTTGACGAAGAAACAAGTGAAGAGGTTTTAGAGTTCGTCGGCAGAAAAGCGGACTATTATGAAAAGAAATGGAAAAGAACATCGAGATGGAATTCCTTGTTCTCTTGGAATTGGAGTCCTTTTTTCTTAGGTTTGTTTTGGTTCGCATTTCGAAAAATGAATGGGTACGCTTATCTTCTTCTAGGCATTCTTGCTGTAGCTGATATTTTATCGATCATATTCCTCAAACAATCAATGTCGCGGACAAACTTAGCTGGTATTTTTGTCATGATTGCATTAACTGCCAACGGTGCCTATTTTGATTTTGTACTGAAGAAAGTAAAAAGGCTGAAAAATCTACATCCTGACCGAGAGGAACGTCTTGCGGTTCTTCGGAACCAAGGCGGAATCAGTTGGTTGCATACAATGATTTTTACTTTGGCAATAATCATTTATTCTTTCTCGATTATTTTTATAGAAGAAAAAGTTTATTATGCTTACGCAGTACCAAAATTTTCAGAAGCCGTCGAACTTCAACAATCAGGTGAACTTGATGAAGCGATCGAGATATATGATGATATTGAGAATAGAAACGTCCCCATCCCTGCTATTTATTACAATAAAGCACTAATTTACGGTTCTAAAAAAGAGTATAAACTAGCATTAAAGAATATTGAAATCTACTTAAAGTTAGTTCCTGAAGATGAACCTGGCTTAGAATTAAAGGAAGAGCTTCTTAAGGCTAAATAAAATGTGTGTTAGAAAGAATATTTTGTGTGGAGGTCATTCAGATTTATATCTGGTCAAAGCTGCCAGCGGAGTCCACTTTGCTCTACCATAACAGATCATGTAAAGTCCTTTGAACTAAGGGCTTTTTTGGTATAGATTTGAATTAAAAATAAATGGGCAGTGATTGGTAATAATCACTGCCCGACATACATGGGGAGGTTAGGAGCTTTGCCAAGTTCATGCGTTAAAGTATAAAGGAGATATAATGGTTAGTAAATAATACGAAAGTTCTAGTTATGTGCCCTCACGAGAAATAAGTTTGGCATATATGGAATTAGAATAATAAAGATAATATGACAGTGTATACAGTTGGTAGTAGCTCATTTTATTAAGATTATAATAATAACAATCTTCTATTCTATATACTTTTCTTATAGGATTAACTTATTAATTGTCAGAATATATTGAGGGAAGCGGAATATGGCAGCATTGAAAACGATGCGGATTTGTTAGCGGGTATTTCCGGTAACGGGCTAACCACATCGTACAAATATAATGTGGATGGTATTCGTACAGAAAAAATGGTAAACGGAGTGACAACGTCCTACCATCTTGATGGGGATCTTGTCACATATGAAACCAATGGTACCGATGAGATCTATTACACGTATTCTTCCAATGATAAACTTGTCAGTATGAACCTCAAGGGGGAGGAATACTTCTACCTACGCAACAACCAGGGAGACATTACAGGCCTCGCTGATGAATCGGGTACAGAAGTCGTGTCCTACCAATACGACACATGGGGCAAACTGATCTCAATCACCGGGACACTTGCAGATACAGTCGGGAAGAAGAACCCGTACCGTTATAGAGGATACCGGTACGACTCAGAAACCGGGTTATACTATCTAAATGCACGATACTATAATCCGGAATGGAGTAGATTTTTAAATGCAGACTCTTATGGTGGAGAAGTTGGTGAATTGTTAAGCCATAATGTATTTGCCTATTGCGCAAATAATCCAATTAACAATGTTGATTCATCTGGGCATTGGTATGCCCGTATTGGTAGATACAGCGGTTCTGCCAGTTCCGGCGGCACGGTAAGAACAAATGAAAAGTTAGGAGATTCCATACAAATAGCGAATCCATCTTATGAACCGGAATCTAAAAAAACACATGAGACCGTTAAGGAAGTTACCAAAGCAGCTGTTATTGGTGGAGCGGGATCTACAGCTGATGGATCAGGATCAAGAATAAACCCTTATAAAATTAAAAATGAACGCCCATGGGGAAGAATGGGTCCTAAATTAGTCTCATCACATAGTACTGGCAGGGCTCTTTTAAAGAGCGCTGGGAAAATTGGAGGTTTGGGACTTTTACTTGGAGTAGCACTAGACACTGCAAATGGAGACAGTCTCACGGATAGTATTATAAACAATGGTTTTTTGGCAGGTGTTACACTTGGTCTAACAGTTGCTACAGGTGGGGGATTCCTTGTTGGTATTGGAAAATTGGAATAGGTGTAGGTGCTGCGTACAGCATTGTTAAAAATGAATTTGGCTTTGAACCGGCAAGGATTAGGCGGATTTTTAATTAGGTGGTGATAGACATGAATACGATTGTTGAATCAATCCAATCAAATATTTGGGGAATAATAGCAACGGTGGGAGCCACATTAGTCCTTTTGGATGCACTATTAAAGGATCCCTATGACAAGCACATTAAAATATCACTGGCTATTTTGATTTTTGGAATAGCTTTTGTAAATCTATTCTTAAATAAAATATCAGACTTGTACACAGATATTTTAATGAGTTTTTTGGGCTTATATTTTATCGTGTGGCTTATTTATACAATAAGATTTAGGATGGAAGAACGTAAAAACAAATGATTTAAGTATTGAGACCAAATTGGGCGTTGCCGAGAGTTGTATATAATTATATTTTTTATGTTTTCATTGAAAGAAAATTTAACAATTTGAGCCTCAAAAGGTACGGCACTTTTGAGGTTCTTTTTAATACTTGTAATAGCATTATTACGTCCTTCCACCAAGATGGAGGTCTCTTCATTATGAATCCACTGGGACCGATAAATCTATTACACGTATTCTTCCAATGATAAACTTGTCAGTATGAACCTCAATGGGGAGGAATACTTCTACCTCCGTAATATCCAAGGTGATATTACTGGACAGCAATAAAAAAAATATTAAAAAGTTTTTTGCGGACTTTTTCAAACCGTCCCGTAATAATAATGGGGGCAAAAAGAGTGATAAGGGTAAGAAAAAACCTAGAGTTAATGTTTTTGACATAAATAATCCAAACTCATTTAAGAATTCTAAAGTGGCTGATGTGGAAAAATATCTTGATGAAACTTTAGATGGGTTTACAAAAAAACCATTAAAGATAAGCGATGGTGTGAGGTATTTTAAGGTAAAGGTAAATCATATCAGGTGAATTATAGCGGTTATGAAAATCCGAGTGATACAGTACATGGGGGACCATATTTTAAAAATACTGTAGGTAGTGATATTATACGTGTACCTTTAATAAAATAGGGGAGTTTATTTTATGGATGAAAAAGATTTGTTGGAATTCTTAATGTTTATTGCTGAGGAAGATGCCCAAATCAGTACTATTATTGGCTTTTTCACTAATCAAAAAGGTTATGATGTAAATACTATTAAGAATATAGTTGACTACGGTGTAAAAAAGAATATTTTACAAGTAATTGAAAATGACGAAGATCTTGAAAATTATATCGTACTAAAGGGTATTGAGTTAAGCGAAATTGATTGGTCAACTTCAAATGTTAGACACGAAATACACTATAATGACTTTGAATTTTATAGAAAAAAATTATTTGTTTCTAATCCTAAAATACCACATGAATTTAGGTGTTTTATTAAAGGATAATATTCCCTTTTTTAATATTTATGAAGTATTGTGATAACTAAAGCTGATATAGTCTTTCTATTAAAAAAATGAAATCAGAATAGAAAGCCTATGTTATATCTGAACCAGTAGAATTCAAAGAGAGCTATAATAAATGAATTAATCCATAATAACAATATAATTAAACTATTATACCTTGATTGGCTTAATGCCTTTCAAGGTTGCTTTTTTGTGGTGGGGCTATCCATTGTCCTTTCCATTTCTCGTTTACATCTAGGGCTTATTAAACAATCGGGTTCAGAGACCGTTTGGTTCAAAACTGAAACAGAAGGAAGCAGCCGTCATATCTTAGCGAATGAGGCAGACAACCGTGAAATTCTAAATGTCTACATCGATACAGATAATAAGGTGAAAATCTCCTATCGAAACAGTGCGGGTGTGTTTGGTAATCTGTTGACAACAGATGAAGTCATCCCAAAGGATCAGTGGAACTTTATGGGGCTGAAATGGGAATATGTCAATTCCTCGTTGAATGTAGCCCTCTTTGTTAATGGAACGAAATATACCGCTACTACCACGGATTTTAAAGACTTTACCGATGGAACCACTGCCCTTGGGACGAGTATTGCCGGGAATAATCCGTTAAATGGCTACATGGATCAATTTAGTTATAGCTCGACAGCCCTAACGGATTCCGAGATTTTAGAAATCTTCAACAAAGGACGCGGACAAACGGTTCATTACACGTATGATTCTTTAGGAAGAAACGATCAAAATACCGTTCATACGGGAAGTGCAACGATTAAAACTTCGTTCGCCTATAAGGAAGGGATTAATGGAGCGACAACGAATCAAATAGATTCCGTAACCCAAAACGGTCAAACGATTTCCTATATGTATGATGCAAATGGCAACATTGATACGATCACAAAAAATGGAGAAGTCATTGCATACGAATACAATGAAGCGAATGAATTAATACGTGAAGACAATTCGATTCTTAACAAAACCATTGTTTATCAGTATGATGGTGGGGGTAACCTCTTAACGAAAAAGATCTATGCCTATACGACAGCTGAAACACCCGGGACACTCTTGGATACCATTTCTTACAGCTACGATACAGCATGGAAGGACAAGCTCATCTCTTATGAAGGGAAAGCTATCACCTATGATGAAATCGGAAATCCATTGACCTATGATGGATATTCATATGCGTGGAAATTCGGTGATCAGTTAGCGGGTATTTCCGGCAACGGACTAACTACAACTTACAAATATAATGCAGATGGAATACGTACAGAGAAAACGGTCAACGGTGTAACCACCACTTATCATCTTGACGGTGATCTGGTGACGTATGAAACCAATGGTACCGATGAGATTTACTACACATATTCTTCCAATGATAAACTTGTCAGTATGAACCTCAATGGGAAGGAATATTTCTACCTGCGTAATATTCAGGGAGACATTACTGGCCTTGCTGATGAATCCGGTACAGAAGTTGTGTCTTACCAATACGACACATGGGGCAAACTGATCTCAATCACTGGGACACTTGCAGATACGGTTGGGAAGAAGAACCCTTACCGGTATCGAGGATACCGGTATGATTCGGAAACCGGGTTATACTATCTAAATGCGCGATACTATAATCCTGAATGGAGTCGATTTATAAATACAGACTCTTATGGTGGAGAAATTGGTGAGTTGTTGAGCCATAATGTATATGCCTATTGTGTAAATAACCCAGTTAACAATGTTGATCCATCAGGACATTGGTATGCCCGTATTGATAGATATAGCGGTTCTTCCGGTACGTTAAGAACAAATGAAAAGTTGGGTGAATCGATACAAATAACGAATCCATCCTATAATCCTTCTAATCATGACTCAAACAATAATGAACCTTCTAATGTAGAACAAGAACTTGTAAGTGGGACAGCTGGTTCACATACGGAGATGGTAATTGGAGGAATAGTTGACAATGTTAAGACTGGAAGTAAGGGGTTGAAAATTCTTCCCGGGGCTGCATCATCATTTGTTGAAGGTACAATCGATATTGGTGTATTTGGTGAGCCGACAATCCCTGTTATAGCGACAATTGGTACTCTCGGTATTGCGAGTAAATTATCGACTGATATCACACTACGTAATAGTGGTAATAAAATTACGGCATTTGCAGTTGGAACTGTTTATGTTACAGGATATGGTTTATTTAATGCTTGGCTTGAAGATAATGAGCATGGTCTTAAGCAGTACTTTACACATGAACAACATGACTGGGCACCTGGACCAATTAATCAATCATATGGGGGGGTGTATTAATGAGATATTCTAATGACCCAGTTTTTTATATCATTCCTTTACTAGTGCTTGGTACTATTTTTTTGGTATATGCGTTAAAACAGGAGAAACCTATAGAGCGTTTTCGATGGTCTGCTTTTGTACTATTTTGTTATGGTATCGCCGTATTGGGTATATTTTATGAGTTCACCAAAAACCTTATATTTTCAATAGTAGGATTTTTAATAATTTTGGTTGTTCATTTTCTAATATTTAGGACCTCTGAAGAGTTTTTTAACAAAGATTTAAAAAGAGGAAAATGATTTTATTTTATCAACTTTGGGCTATTCTTCTGAATAGCCTGTTTTTTAGCCTTGGGAATTGAATATTTCTACCTAGGGGTAATAACCAGGGAGATATTACCGGCCGTGCTGATGAACCGGTGAGAAAATAAAAAATAACAAAACCAAACGAAAGAAATTGCCAAAAGTTCAATCTACTTTCGGGGGCTTTTTATTCAATTTAGTAAGAATCCAGATGGTCAAAGAATTGTTTTAAGAAGTTTTCTAGTTCAGATGGTACACCAGTAGTTGAAATTCACGGGCAAGGTAAGTACAAACCACAAAAAATTCATTTTATTAAATAAAGGTGATTATATGGGATATAAGATAGAATCTTTAATTAGTCCTGAATCAATAATGTGTTTACAAAAGCTAAGGAATTCAATTTGTACACTATGGATAGATGACTTAGGAGATACTAAATTAATAAACGGAAATCAATACACTATGGGTTTGATTTTAAGGGTTACTAATAAATCAACCGATTACATGATTAAAGACAAACCTGAGATTAAAGAAGACGGCGAAGAAACCACTAATTTAAAAGTGTTCCAAAGTAATACAAAAGATATTAAAGATAATATCTGGGTAAATTTGTTAGAAAGCAAGTCCATTAAATCTTTATATATAATAACTGATCATTTAATTTGGAGTAACATGGAGAATTCATGGGATTTAAAAGTTGATATTGGTCTAAAGCTAATTTTTGATGAAAACTATTCATTAATTTTAATGGCTAAGCATTCCAGTGTAGGCTTGTTTGAAATTTGGATTTCTAACAATTTAAATAAATTAGATAAAACTATAATTCAAGCATCTAACAACGAAGTACTCGAATTTTGGGGAGTCGAACCATCAATAGAAAATTTTAATACAGTGAAGCGTATAGAAAAAAAGATATTTTAAATGGGAAACATGAACCGAATTATCAATTGTTGTTTAAACCTTGAGAGAGCAAATCCTTTCTTGAGGTTCTTTTTTTTTCGCTTTTTCCAGGTTATTAGAAAACCATTCAAAAACCGTTTCCTCCTATGAGTCTGGGTTAACCAGTCTAAATAGCGCTCGACGTTTGGTTTAGCTGGAACTACTTTTAGTATTGGTATGGACTATCATACAAAAGATAACGATAATCTCATGAATAGTGTAATTGATAACATGCTAATAGGTGGTGCAACATTAACATTAACGGCAGGTATAACTGCAGGTATTACTGCCTCCTTAGGTATTGTCAGCCTTTGTTTATTAGCAACTGTAGGGATTGGAGTATTTGTAGGGGCTTTTATTGGTGCGGCTGTGGAATCATATAAAAATCGAAACTCGAGAAGCTATCTATTTCCTATAAGGAGGGAAGAATAATTGGCCTATAGTTATTATCCACTTTGGTTGTTGGGTAATTACCTTTAGTGGAACATGGTTTTTAAAATTTATTTTTTCTAATGCTAAGGAACGTATAGCCATATATGCTTTAATCTCATTTAGCTTTTGGATGTATGGAGTGTCTGTACTTGTTGTTCTAAGGTAAATTGGGATATCTACAAATTTAGTATTTAACCTTCATGTTCTTTTATTTGTAATCTTTGCAGTTTGGTTTACAACCGGTGTCTTAATTACAGTAAGAAGAAAAAAAGGTAATATTTTTGAGGTGAAGATATACATTCTTCGCCTCTTTTTAAAAATATCTTGGTAACAGAAGGAATAATAGATGGTAGTAAAAAGGCTGCAAGTTTCGGATTGAAAGTTGTACCAAAGCCAGCTTCTTCAGTTATTGAAGATGTAATCGATATTGGTCATTGGGATGAACCTGCAGTCCCTGTGGTAGGTATAATTACAGAATCAGTTCACTAACTGCAATGATAACACCACGTAAAGAGAGCAAGTTAGCAACTGCGGTATTGGGAACGGTTTATGGTGGATTCTTGGGATTGGAAAATGCAAGGATGGAAGAGTAAATATTGGGTTAAAGCAGTATTTTAAAGGACTTGAACCCTAAGAATGAGCCCCTGGTCAATATGATCAACCTTTTCAAGGAGTGTATTAATGACATATTCTAACGATCCAATTTTTTATATTATTCCTTTATTATTACTTGGAACAATTATTTTAGTATATGCTCTTAAAAAAGAAACATCTTATAAGCGTTTTAAATGGTTATCGTTTGTTGTTTTGAGCTATGGCGCTGTTATTACAAGTTTAATTCCCAATATTAAGATTTCTATAATTGGGATGATCACAGTATTTGTTATTCATTTACTAATGTTTCGATCTTCTGAAGAGTTTTATAACAAATATATAAAAAGAAAATGATACCTGAAGAATGAATCCAATGAATTGATACGTGAAAATACCTGTATCAAGGTAAAAATCCCTTAGACATTTCGATGAATTCCCGTACTGCAAAGGGTAGATATTTGTTTCTTTTCCACACCATCCCGAGTTCCAGGCTTAATTTCGAATTAGAAAGTGGGAGTGCGATGATGTCCTGATTGGTGATCGAATGTGTAACTTTACCAGGTAATAAAGCGATTCCTAATCTCGCTTCGACCATTTCAATCATGAAATCTTTTTGGGAGCTTTCACATACGACGTTCGGATGGAACCCTTTCTTGGAACATTCCTCAACAATTCGATCATGTAGGGTGAAGTCTTGACGATACAATATGAAAGGTTCACTTTTTAAATCTGATAAATCAATTGCCTCCTGATTTGCCAATGGATGTTCTTTATGGACAATAAGCATCAATGGGTCATTAATCACTTTGATGATCTCGAAATTTCCTTTTTGGATCGGTAAATTACATATCAAACCGATATCGAGCGAACCATCTTCTACACCTTGCTTGATTTTTTTCGAGCCCACCTCGGTCAAAGTGATTTGGACATAGGGATAGTCCTCTTTAAATCGACTGATCAATTTCGAAAAAAATGCTGCCCCGATGATCGGAGGTATCCCAATTCTGATTTCCCCTTTTTTCAAGTCCATGACGTCCGTCAGCTCAGATGTCAGGTTGTTGAAAGCTTCTAATACATGTTTTGCATTTTCCAATACTGCTTTACCGGCATCCGTCAATTCCAAGTGCTTGGATCGATAAAACAATGAGACCCCTAATTCTTCTTCTATATGTTTAATCGCTTTACTTATCGAGGGTTGGGAGACGTGCAACACGGAAGCAGCTTTCGTAAAGCTTAAATGCCGTGCGACTTCTGTAAAGTATTCCAAATGCCGGATGTCCACATGATCACTCCTATTATTCTCGTTAATTGAAAGTCTATTATAACCAAAACGAATAATCAACATTCGAAATATGTATTTTTGATATGGACTTAGTTATTATAAAATAAAATATAAGAAACGAATCGAGGCCAGTACCAGCTAATTTGGATTAACCAATCATTTGAGGGAGGATATTACGATGACAGACTACGTGAAAATCAGTAATCTTCAAGTAGCTCCAGTTTTACATGATTTTATCAAGGCAGAGGCAATACCTGGGAGCGGTGTGACAGTCGAGAAGTTCTGGACAGGATTAGAAGAAATCACCAAGGACCTCGGGCCGAAAAATAAAGAGTTACTTAAAGTAAGGGATGATTTGCAAAATAAAATCAATGATTGGCATAGAAATAACGATTTCGATCTCGAAAACTATAAATCTTTTTTAAAGGAATTGAACTATTTAGAAGGTGAAACGGAAGAATTCCAGATTACGACAGAGGATGTAGATGATGAAATCGCTGCGCAGGCAGGTCCCCAGTTAGTCGTGCCCGTCAATAATGCCCGTTATGCGATCAACGCAGCAAATGCCCGCTGGGGGAGTTTGTATGACGCTCTTTATGGAACGGACGTGATCAGTGAAGAGGACGGTGCGGATAAGAAAGGGTCCTACAACCCGGTTCGCGGTGCAAAAGTCATCTCGTTTGCAAAAGACTTTCTCGATCAAACAGCTCCATTAGCAAAAGGCACTCACAAAGGTGTAACCGCCTATTCGATTGTCGGCGGTCAATTATCTGCTTCGTTAAGCAATGGGGCAACGACAGGGCTGAAGGATGAGTCCCAGTTCGCAGGCTACCAAGGTTATACAGATGAACCTGAGGCGGTTTTATTGAAAAACAATGGGATCCATCTGGAAATTCAAATCGATCGAGATCATCCAATCGGACAATCGGATCGGGCTGGGGTTAAGGATATTCTCATGGAATCGGCAATGACCACGATCATGGACTTTGAAGACTCTGTTACAGCGGTTGATGCCGAAGACAAGGTACTCGTCTATCGAAACTTTTTAGGTTTATTGAAGGGCGATCTAACTTCATCCTTCACAAAGGGAAATAAAAAAGTGACGAGAACGCTCAACCCTGATCGTAAATATGTATCCTCTGATGGCGTGCCATTCACTTTGCATGGACGTTCCCTGATGTTCGCTAGGAACGTCGGGCATCTGATGACGAGCAATGCGGTATTGGACCAGGACGGACAGGAAGTACCGGAAGGAATCCTCGATACGGTTATTACCGGTCTGCTTGCGAAACAGGATGTCCTCAGAAATGGCAGCTATCAAAATTCCAGAAAAGGATCCGTCTATATCGTCAAGCCGAAGATGCATGGATTGGAAGAGGTCGCTTTTGCGAACGAACTGTTCAATCGGACCGAAGACTTGGTCGGTGTAAAACGGAACGCGATGAAAATCGGCGTGATGGATGAAGAACGCCGAACGACGTTGAATTTGAAAGCGTGTATCAACAAAGTGAAAGAGAGGGTTGTTTTCATCAATACAGGCTTCTTAGACCGAACAGGTGATGAAATCCATACCTCGATGGAAGCAGGGCCTGTCATCCGGAAAAATGAGATGAAATCCTCAACATGGCTGCAAAGCTATGAAAAATCGAATGTATGTGCAGGGCTTTCGGCAGGTTTCCAAGGGCGAGCCCAGATCGGTAAAGGGATGTGGGCGATGCCAGATTTGATGGCTGATATGCTCGATCAAAAGGTCGGTCAGCTTGGAGCCGGAGCGAATACAGCATGGGTTCCTTCCCCGACGGCTGCGACGCTTCATGCTCTCCATTACCACCAGGTTGATGTGAGAAAGGTGCAAAATCAATTAGTTGCACGTTCGGATGATTACACCGATGCTATTTTACAAATCCCAATTGAATCAAATCCGGATTGGAGTGCTGAGGAAATACAGGAAGAGCTGGATAACAATGCACAAGGTATTCTAGGCTATGTCGTACGCTGGGTCGAACATGGGATCGGCTGTTCAAAAGTACCGGATATCAATGATGTTGCGCTTATGGAAGATCGTGCGACACTGCGTATCTCGAGTCAACATGTGGCGAACTGGCTTCACCACGGGATTTGTACGGAGGAACAAGTAGTTGAGACGTTGAAGCGGATGGCAAAAGTGGTCGATCAACAAAATGCTGGTGATCCGGAATATAAGCCGATGTCTGATGACTACGATCATTCCGTCGCCTTCCAGGCAGCTTGTGACCTCGTCTTTAAAGGATTTGAACAACCGAGCGGATATACGGAGCCGATCCTTCATCGTCGTCGTATTGAAGTAAAGTCCAAAGCACTTGCTCAAAAGTAAAGATGGAATAGAAGACCATTGACTCGAGATGCAGTTGATGGTCTTTTATCTAAATTAAATATTTCGAAAAGTTCAAAAATTCAATTGAAAAAGCAGCCCTTTAATGCTTCAATGAAACTACTTACAACTTGACCGTTTTTTTTACTAATTATCGGAACCTCGTTTCTCAATATGAACAGGAAGAGAGGGGTGTGTATTTTGGAATTAAAAGAAGTCAATGATGAACAATTGATTTTAAGCAAAAAGTACGGGAACAGTGGAACGGCTATTGCAACACCGAAAAGTGAAGCTGAAATCGCAGAAATACTTCAGGCTGCCAAGAAGGATGGAAAGAAAATTTCCGTTATGGGAAGAGGAACGAAACGAGGTTATGGCGGTCTGAAAGAAAAGTACGATCTTGCATTGTCGCTGGTAAATTACAAAGGGATTGTTGAGCACACCGTCGGGGATATGACCGTTACAGTCAGGGCTGGAACAACGATCGCGGAACTCCAGGATTATCTCCGCAAGCATGATCAAATGGTTTCCATCGACCCAAGCTGGCCTCAACAGGCGACGGTCGGCGGAGTCATTGCTGCGAATGAAAGCGGCCCCAAGCGGTTGAAATATGGATCAGCGCGGGATCTCGTGATCGGGTTGAGAGTTGTTTACCCAGATGGGAGAATCATCCGGACAGGCGGAAAAGTCGTTAAAAATGTTGCAGGATACGATATGAATAAACTGTTCATCGGGTCAATGGGGACATTAGGGGTGATTTCCGAAATCACGATGAAATTGAGGCCGACGCCAAAATACGAAAGCCTTGTCCTTTTGTCCGTTGCAGAAGAACACGTAGATGAACTGAAATCATTCATAATTGAAATCCAGGATTCAATAATCGAACCGGCAACCCTCGAGTTGGTCAACCCTTCCTTATCGAAAAAGCTCCTCGATCGGGAGGAATTTACACTGTTGATTGCTTTTGAAGATGTAGAAAATGCAGTTCATTATCAAGAGGAATGGGTCGAAGAGCACAAGCCTAAAGGTGCCATCACAACTTGTTTATCAGTAAAAGACGCCAATACATTTTGGGAGAGGTTCTCACTCATTCAGCCGAACAGCTTGACCGATGACGATCACAATGAGCGGGTAGAGGTCGTCCTGAAAATCGGCAGCAAAAACATGGATGTTTTAGACATTCTCAAGGAAGCTCAACGGATCCACTATGGTGGAAACGGTATCACTATAGAGGCTCATGGCGGACTAGGGCATGGGATAAGCTATTTTCATCTGATAGGGCACGAAGAAGTCATTAAATCTTCCATTCTTCAAATGCGTGACTTTGTTGATACGAAACGGGGCTACGTTACTGTCAAACATCTTCCGTTCAAGCTTCGTCAGGAAATCAATCCATGGGGTGAGAACCCATCCTACTTTTTCCTGTTCGAGGGAATCAAACGGAAGATCGATCCCGAAAATACGCTGAACCATAAACGCTTTATTGGGGGGATATAAATTGTCGGTTAACGAAAAGGAGCTTCAGTCGAACGTCGAACCACCCTGCGCCTCTGCCAGTTTAAGCAATTATTTATGGGATGACCATCCGGACGAAAACAAGTGGGCAGATTGTGTCCATTGCGGAATGTGTCTCGAATCGTGCCCGACGTATTTGGAAACAGGGCAGGAACAGCATTCACCACGCGGTCGTGTCCATTTGATCAAATCGGTTGCAGAAGGGAAGCTGGAGGTCAATGAACAATTCATGGATCCGGTATTCCAATGCCTTGACTGCCGGGCATGTACGACCGCATGTCCAGCTGATGTAGATGTTGGAGGACTGATTGAGGAAGCGAGGGGACAAGTGCGCCAGGCGATCCCCCTTAAAGGAATGAAACGGGCAGTCAGTCATTTTTTCCTCAAGGATTTGTTTCCGCATAAAAACCGTCTTAATGCCGTCGGAGGGATGTTGAAGTTTTATCAGAAGAGCGGCCTGCAGCAAGTTGTCCGTAAATCAGGAGTCATGAAAGTCATGCCGGATCACCTTGTTGAAATGGAATCGATCATGCCGACGATCGGAACACCCGTTCAGAAGAAATACAAGGATGTCGATGTGATCCCTGCGAAAGGACAACCGAAGGCAAGGGTTGCCATGCTGACGGGCTGCATCATGGATGTGATGTTCAGCGATATTAATGAATCGACGATCAATGTATTGACGCATAACGATAATGAAGTGGTTTTACCGAAAAATCAAACATGCTGTGGTGCGCTCCATATTCATGCCGGAGACCGTGAAACAGGGAAAAGGCTCGCAAAACAGAATATCGAGGCATTTAACGATGCGGAAAAGGTGATTGTCAATGCTGCCGGATGTGGCTGTGCATTAAAAGAATATCCGGAGTTATTCAGGAATAATCCTGAATGGAAAGAGAAAGCGGAAGACTTCGCGAACAAAATCGAGGATATTTCAAAATACTTATATGATACAGGCTATGAAAAACCGAAAAGTGAACTGAATAAACGGATTACGTATCATGATGCATGTCATCTTGCGCATGGCCAAGGTATTCGGCATCAACCGCGTCAGCTATTGAATGATATCAATGGAATCGACTATGTGGAGCAGCGGAATGCAGACACTTGCTGTGGAAGTGCTGGAATTTACAATATAACGAATCCAGAAATGGCAGGAGCCGTGTTAGAACGGAAAATAGAAAATGTTCCTCAGGATGTCGAAATGATTTCGATGGGGAATCCCGGATGCATGCTGCAAATGGCGATCGGTGTACAAAAGTATGGCCGGAGAGCTGAAATCGTGCACACAGTCCAGCTGCTCGATTGGGCCTATCAACAAGATCGAAAAAACGGCACCGGAATTTCCGATGAAAACCAAACCGCTGCTGGCAGAGAGGAGTGATCCAAAGTGTTTTTCACAAAAAAGAAGAAAAAAATCAATGGAGACAGCGATATTCAAAATCTAGCAAACATCGTAGGGGAAAAATCGATTTTATATGAAAAAGAAGACCTTCTATCCTACGATTGCGATGGTTTCACCATTCATAAATCGATGCCAAAAGCGGTCGTGTTTCCCAAAGATACGGAAGAAGTCGCTTCGATTGTGAAATATCTCACGACGAACAAACTTCCGTTCCTAGCGCGCGGAGCAGGCACGGGGCTTAGCGGGGGATCGATTCCTTTAAATGGGGAAATCATCATCAGTTTGGTTAAGATGAAAAAGCTGTTAAGTGTTGATTTTGAAAATAGGCAGGCCGTCGTACAACCTGGTTTCGTCAATTTGAAACTGACAAACTCGATATCTGACAAAGGTTATTATTATGCTCCGGATCCATCGAGCCAATATGTTTGTACGATCGGCGGGAATGTCGCTGAAAACGCTGGGGGAGCACATTGCTTGAAATACGGGGTAACGACCAACCATATATTAGGGCTTGAGGTGGTCCTGCCCAACGGTGAAATCATTGAAATCAGTGAGGATGGTGTGCCGGATGCACCGGGTTATGACTTACTCGGACTCCTGACTGGATCGGAAGGCACACTTGGGATTGTCACGAAAATCACAGTCCGGATCTTGAAAAACCCGGAAGGAAAGCAGACCGTACTCGCCTACTTCGATGACGTAGAGGATGGCAGCCATGCTGTATCGGATATCATCTCTGAGGGCATCGTTCCAGCCGCACTTGAAATGATGGACAAAACCGCGATCGAAGGGGTCGAAGCAGGTACCTATCCTGTCGGGCATCCTGATGATATTGAAGCGTTGCTCTTGATTGAAGTTGATGGGATCATTGCTGGGATCGATGAGCAAATCAACGAAATCCTGAACGTATGTAAAAAAAGGAATGTCAGGGAAGTCAAAGTTGCCGAAAGTGAAGAAGAAAGAGGCAAATGGTGGGCTAATCGGAAGACCGGATTCGGAGCGATGGGCGCGATTTCTCCCGATTATATAGTCCAGGATGGTGTCATCCCACGAAGTAAGCTTCCAGAAGTTCTAAGGGATATTGCTAAAATCAGTAAGGAATCTGGCTTGAGGATTGCGAACATTTTCCATGCTGGAGATGGGAATCTCCATCCTTTGATTTTATTCGATTCAAGAAATCCAGGGGAAACGGAAAAAGCGTTGAAGGCAGGATCAGCATGCTTGAAGGCATGTGCTGATGTTGGCGGTTCGATAACAGGAGAGCATGGCGTCGGGATTGAAAAGATCGAGGAAATGCGTTTTATCTTCACGGTAGAGGAATTACAGGTACAGACAGATGTCCGTGACGTTTTTAATCCGGAAAATTTACTGAACAAAGGAAAACTGTTCCCTACACCGAGCAGATGTATGGATGTCAAAAAGATGCCTAAGGGGACGGTTGCCAACTAGCTAGTCAAAAATTGATCATTGGATAGGAGAGAAGAAAATGAAGTTTGGTAGATTCAATTATAAGAATGAAATCCATTATGGTGTGGTAACGGATGAGGAAATCAAGTTGATAAAAGGAGATATTTTCGGAAGCTGGGAGTACAGCGGGGAAACGGCAGCTAGAGAAGAAATCGAGCAGTTAGCCCCAGTTGAACCGAATAAAATCATCGGAATCGGCGCCAATTATGTAGGGAACAAGGATGAACTTCCTTCATCGTTACCTGAAATTCCAGTTTTCTTTTTCAAGCCGGCTTCCTCTGTTGTAGGACCGGATACAGAGGTGACCATTCCGGAGTCAATTGATGAAGTTAAATTTGAATCAGAATTGGCTGTCGTGATTAGAAAAGAAACGAAGAACGTTTCGAAAGAACAAGTTCTTGACCATATTTTCGGGTACACGATCGGAAACGATGTAACGGCCCCTCAATTTTTTCACGAAAACGGTCATTGGACATTAGGAAAGGCGTTTGACACGTTCACCCCGATCGGCCCAGTCGTTGAAACAGAGCTTGATCCAGAAAAAGTTAATGTTAAAGCGAGGGTGAATGGGGTCGAAGCGCAAAACAGCCCGACGGATCTCATGATTGTACCACTTAGAGAGATGGTTTCCTATTTATCTACTATCATGACACTACAACCTGGAGATGTCATTCTGACGGGAAGCCCACTAGGAGCACATTTTGTACAGGACGGTGATGTTGTCGAATGCATCATCGAAGAGATTGGAACATTGAAAAATAGTTTGGTAAGGTCCTCAGCATCAGTGAAATCATAATTGAATAGAAACCCCTTAAGTCCACTTTCCCATCAACTTAGCATCGGAACAATAATGAAGCGGGATAATGGACTTGAGGTCGGTTCAATAGAACGGCTCCGGACACCATTTTTTATCGTTTTCATAGCGTGCATTATTCCGTTAACATCGATTTACAATTCAATAAATAATAAAACTTGTAATAAAATATGGGAGCTAAATATTGAAAAGTACTTCTTCCCAACCCTTCTTCAACAAAACTCCACGTCTTCAGTAAGAGAAAGGCGATAACCTTGTGCGGCAATCACATCTTAGCACCCGTTAGCTGAAGTAAGTATAATATGTATAATAAAATAGAAATCGAACAACAAAAAAAGCAATCGGTAAAAAAATAAAAATAAACAAGCCTAACTCCCAGTTCCAAAATCGACGAGTCTTTTTATATTTTTGAATAGAATTAAACAATAACAACCCTAAAACTATTATTAAACCTAATACTATAAGACCAACTGATATATAAAAGTATTCTTTTGGTGCTACAAAGTAAGTATTAAACACACCTATAATGCCAGAAATCACCAAAATAGCAGACATAATAATACCCACTATAAGTTTCATGTTAATCACCCTTTTCTCTAAAACGTAACACTCTCCATTTAAAACATTACATAACCTTCTAAAACAAACCTGCCACGTTGGTTTAAGTACATTACTTCACAATCACATGCAAATTTTAACATAAATAATCAGTTTTGTTTTAAAGTTTTCTTTCATTATTGGCCCTTATGTAGAATAACTACCGAATCCTTTTGCTCCGTTATCCTGCCCTTCGTATTAAAGAATAGGCTCTTTACATTTTACCATTAAATTCTAATTTTTAGGTTTCAGCAATCGTTTAGAAAACAGCTATTTTTATCAATCGGTTGGTTATTGTTATAATGGGACTACCAAATCATGTTAATTGGAGGTTCTTTAAATGGCAAGCCAAACAAGTTCTATTGTCCAGAGTTCTTTAGATGCACTGTTGGAGGACGAATCGTTTTTACCAGGTTTGACAGGTCAGACGAGAAAGCAAGCCTTTACATCATTAGGCGCTATCCTCTCGACCCCGAATCATATACATAAATCCTTTTTGCGGATCCCTTTGGAAAATGGAAAAGTTGTCCGTATTCCAGCATTTCGTATTCAACACAATGATACGCTAGGACCGTACAAAGGAGGAATTCGGTTCCATGAATCTGTCAATGAAGAAGAAGTAGCCAACCTTGCAGCTTTGATGACATTGAAAAATGCGCTTCACGAGGTTCCTTTTGGCGGTGGAAAAGGAGGCGTCGCCATCAATCCAAGAGATTATACGGTAAAAGATCTCCACTTGATCTGCCAAAAATATGTCCACTATTTCAGCGACATCCTAGGTCCCGATAAAGACATTCCTGCTCCAGATGTCGGGACTGGCGATCGTGAAATGGACTGGATGATGGCAGAATATAAAAGCATACGTCCAGGTACAACTTATAGGGGAAGTTTTACGGGGAAAAGCGTCGTAAATGGAGGATCTCTAGGCAGGAGGGAAGCTACCGGGAAAGGTGTATATTTCACCTTCCGTTATATGCTCCATGATTTCTTGAATGAGAAACGGAAATGGCTTTCTGGAACAGAAAATAAATTTGCGCAAACCGCATTTTCTTATGCCGATCGTCCATTGGATATTGCTGTCCAAGGGTTTGGTAATGTTGGTTCTGTTGCAGCTCTGGAGGCTTATCGCTGTACACATTTAAAAAATAAAGTCGTTGCTGTCAGTGATCGGAATGTTACTTTATACAACTCTGAAGGTTTAGATATTCCTGCCCTAGCTGAATTTACTTCAAGTAATGATGGTGATCTGCCGACGACTGAGGAAGAGTTGTCCAAATTAAAAGTGAAAGCGGAAATCATGGACCGCGATGAGGTTCTTTACCTCGATGTCGATGTATTGATGTTAGCGGCCTTAGAGGATCAAATCCATCAAGAAAACATGAAGCAGATTAAAGCAAGAATCATTGTAGAAGGGGCGAATGCACCGGTGACTGGTGAAGCGGATGAATTCCTGAGTGACAAGGGCGTGATCATCGTGCCAGACATTCTTGCAAACGCAGGTGGTGTCATCGTTTCCTATTTTGAATGGCTGCAAGGCCGTGAAACGCAGTTTTACAGCGAGGACGAAGTATTTAAACTTCTTTTCGACAAGATGACAGCTACGATGGATACAATCCTGCCACAATTCTTCGGGGATCCTTTTCCGTTACGGCAAAACTGTTATATCCATGCGGTGATGAAGTTATCGACGATTTCATATCGTCATGGGAAATTGTACTAAGACGTTTTCAAACCGATGTAAAGCAAGAATTGTCTCCCTGCTCACAGAAATTTTTTCTCAGTACCTGCAAAATCCTAGTTGACTCAAAGTCCCTTAAGTCCGCTTTCCTTTCTGTTCCGCAATAAGTACAATGCATTATGGTATAATGAAGCCGAATATAGACTTGAGGTGGAATCAGATGGAACGGGTCAATATGGTGAAATCTGTTAGTCGGGCACTTGATATCATCAACATTGTCAGTATGAAGAAAACAGGCTGTGGCGTAACAGAGATTGCGAATCAAATTGATATCAACAAGAGCTCTGTTTACCGGATTTTGACGACATTGGAGAAGTACGGGTACATTGAACAGGACTTGGATAGCGAAAAATATAAATTAGGTTATCAATTTTTAGATATAAGCTCCCGGTTGCTTGAATCGATAGATTTGAGAACTGAGGCGAAGCCGTTTTTAGAGGAGCTTGAAAGCCAAACGAATGAAGTGATCCATTTAGTGGTATATGACGAGGGTGAAGTCGTATACCTGGAAAAGATGGAAGGAACCGAGACGTTACGGATGCATTCGAAAGTCGGAAGACGTGCACCGATGCATTGTACAGCTGTCGGCAAAGTGATACTTTCTTATCTGCCTGATACAAAGGTTTTAGAGGTGATTGATACGAAAGGACTGCCGAAGCATACCGATCGGACAATCGTAGATCCTGCTCTTTTTCTGGAAGAGTTGAAGAAAGTCAGGCAACAGGGTTATGCGCTGGACTTGGAAGAAAATGAAAACGGCATCACTTGTATAGGGGCACCGATCTTTGACAACACCGAGAATGTGGTTGCCGCCTTCAGTATTTCAGGTACAACGATGCGGATGACAGAAGAAAGATTGGCTGAATTAAAAGTAACCATTATTGATGTTGGAAAAAAGATTTCGATGCGTTTAGGAAGCAGACAGAGCCAGGTCGTATGAACTAAAAGTGAAGCAAAGCGATGCACCGAAATGCAGCCGCTTTGCTTTTTTTAATTGGTTTTTCGTAGTATAGGTAGCTTTCTTCGACAGCCTCCTCGATTGTTCGCCAGTGCCCTTCGTGTTAACCAGGGTGCTCTCGTTTTTCATATAGAAGTAACTTTGGATAATAAATGGCGATAGGATTTGTTCCCCACGATCGGCCACAAAAGGCATAAATACTAATGAAGAAACGAGATAAACTCGTTTCAAACATACTTTATTTTTTTATGAATAAACAAAATATAATCAATTTTCAAAATATTATTTGTAACGGGCCTTCCAATTTAATATAATGTTAGATAACACAAGCAATAGTCTTCGTATGGACCAAAACAGAAACCGCGTTTCGTAATAACAAACAAAGGGGGTTGAGAGAGTAAAAATCCGTAAGGTCGTGATCACAAGGGATAGTAAATACGAGGAGGGTAAACATGAGTACAGGCTTATTAGCCGTATTATCGTTATTACCGATCATTGTTGTTGGAATATTTCTCGTTGGTCTCAGGTGGCCGGCAAGTAAAGCGATGCCGATCTCCTACATAGTCGCCGTTCTATTGGCGTTATTTGTGTGGAAAATTCCTGGGGCGACAGTTGCTGCTGCCTCTGTCAATGGCTTAGTTGTTGCCGCAACACTGCTCTATATCATCTTCGGTGCGATTTTATTATTGAACACACTGCAAGAAAGCGGTGGAATCAAAACGATTCGTCAAGGTTTCACCGGCATATCCCCGGATCGGCGGGTCCAAGTCATCATTATTGCCTGGCTATTCGGGTCTTTCATTGAAGGTTCAGCAGGGTTCGGTACTCCTGCCGCTGTAGCCGTACCGTTACTTGTCGGATTAGGCTTTCCAGCAATGGCAGCAGTTGTTGCCGGGATGGTCATTCAGAGTACCCCCGTATCCTTCGGTGCGGTCGGTACCCCGATTTTGGTCGGAGTCCAGTCAGGTTTATCTGCGGATAACGGTATTACGGATAACTTTCTCACTCTTGTGACGAATATCGGTGGACAAGTAGCGATTCTCCATGCGATCGTCGGTACACTTGTCCCATTATTCGTAGTTGCACTAATGACCCGGTTTTTCGGAAAAAACAAATCGTTCAGGGAAGGAATCAAAGTCTGGAAGTTTGCTTTATTCGCAGCCTTTTCGATGACGATTCCTTATGTGATCGTTGCAAACGTCCTCGGACCGGAGTTCCCATCTATGATAGGCGGCTTGGTCGGGCTTGCGATCGTCGTTACGGCCGCAAAGAAGGGCTTCCTAATGCCACCAAAAGAAGAGCACTGGGATTTTGAAGAAAAATCCAAGTGGGACCCTTCTTGGACTGGAACCATCGAAATAAAGGACATTGCCCATAAAAGTGGGAATATGTCTATGGTCCGGGCATGGACACCTTATATTTTAGTCGGATTATTTCTTGTCATCACTAGATTGGAAGCGCTGCCATTATTAGATCTGCTTAAGTCTTGGACGGTTTCGATTCCAAATATGTTCGGAACAGAGATATCGGCTAGTTTCCAACCACTTTATTTACCGGGTACGATTTTTATCGTTGTATCATTGATAACGTTTGCTATCCATCAAATGGATGTTGGTTCATATAAGCGTGCATGGGCACATTCCGGTAAAACCATGATCGCCGCATCTACTGCCCTTGTCTTCACAGTTCCAATGGTGCAAGTGTTCCTCAATTCGGGTGGGGGAGCGGCTGGATATGCCCAGATGCCGATTGAATTAGCAAATGGTGTTGCTGCGTTAACCGGAGATATTTGGCCGATTTTTGCACCATTTATAGGCGGTATCGGTGCATTCATAGCAGGCAGTAATACCGTAAGTAACATGATGTTTTCTTTGTTCCAATATGATGTCGGTTCACAAATCGGTGTCAATCCTACATGGATTGTTGCGCTACAGGCTGTTGGAGGAGCGGCAGGAAATATGATTTGTGTGCATAATGTCGTTGCAGCTTCTGCTGTTGTAGGCATGGTCGGTAAAGAAGGGGATGTAATCAGGAAAACCATCATCCCATTCCTCTATTATGCAACAGCTGCAGGGGCACTAGGTTACTCAATTGTTTGGACCGCGGAAAAAGGAGTTTTGAATTTAGGTACAGTCATTTTCACAGTGATCGCTGCACTTGCTGTCTATATTATTGTCTCGAATAAAAACAAAACCGGTTTGGTTCAGGTCAGTAACGACAAGCCGATCAAACCAGCACAATAACTGTAATCACCCCTTCTGAAATAAATATGAAGGGGTGGTTTTCCATTCTTTGACGTAATTCCTCCCTGAAACCTTTTTAATTAATCCCTGTTCGCCACAGGATCAAAAGGAAACAACATCTCCTCCTCATGGTATCTAAAACATGATGATAATACCCATTTTTTCCGATACCGATTCCAATACGTCTGATATGATCTTTTAGTAAAATTAGCATTAAAAATAACAATCGACTCTTTTTCAAAAGAGCCGATCGTTTTATGATTTCTGTAAATTCATCAGGTGGTTGTCCAACGATTGAAAATAGATAATGATGAGTTGCGGATGATCACGAATCCGTCTATTTAATAATCAACTTACATCACATACATATTGGATGGATAAAGATGTGCACTTTAGGAACCTTATTAAAGAAGGTGTTTATAAATATCTGTATGATTCAATTGAATTGGAGAATGCCATCGAAATTTTGATACCTCGGTTAATACTTCCCAGGGTGTTCCGTATTTCAATGAAAAGATGTCGTTTTCTACATCCATACACTCAAAATATGATATTGAAAACCATGATAACGATCGATGAAATAGATTGTTCTTTTGTACATAAAAGGGAACGTATAATTCCGACACAGGATGGTTGAATACATTTATTAGGGATAGGAAAAATAAAAAAATGGAGGTGTTTTAGAGTGGCAGAACATCAACCAAAATTAACTTCTTCAGAGATTTCAAACCTGTGGACGACATACCAGTCCAGTACCATGATCATTTGTGGTGTAAAATATTTTTTAGCAACTGTTGAAGATGACAGTATTCGTGGAATCCTGCAATATACCTTGGATTTTTCTCAACAAAGGGTTCAAGCCATTACACAACTCTTTCAAATGGAGAATTACCCAATTCCCGTTGGTTTTACCGATCACGATGTTAATACAGATTCTCCTCCATTGTTTTCCGATACAATGATCCTAATGTACTTGTTGAACATGGGGAGGTTAAGCCTTGTTGGGGAGAGCCTGATGTTCTCTCTATCACCTCGAGCTGATGTGGCAGTATTTTATTCTGATTGCATAGTACAATCGAAAGAACTTACGGATCGGGGGACCAAACTTGCACTACAAAAAGGGATTTACGTTCGTTCTCCTTATTTGCCGACACCGGAGCATGGAGATTTCGTAAATAAGCAAAGTTTCTTAACTGGGTGGTTCGGGCAACGTCGGCCTCTTTTAGGTATTGAAATTTCCAATCTTGTTTACAATGCCGAAAGAAATGCACTCGGAGAAGCCTTGATAACCGGATTCAGTCAAGTTTCAAAATCAAAGGAAGTACGCGAGTATATGCATCGAGGTAAGGAGATTTCTTCAAAGCACTTCGAAGTTTTCAGCTCTATTCTTCATGAGGAACAACTTTCATCGGCCAAAAATTTAACTTCAGAAGTTTCAAGTTCTATGGTAGCTCCTTTTTCCGATAAATTAATGATGTTTCACATTGCAGGGCTAGTGGCTTCCGCTATTGGACAATATGGTATAAGTGTGTCAACAAGTGTACGACGTGATTTATCGACTCATTATGCCAGGTTGGCAGGCGAAATTGCGAAATATGCGGAAGATGGTGCGAACATTATGATCAACAATGGTTGGATGGAAGAACCGCCCAAAGCAGCAGATCGCGATGAATTAGCAAAGAAATGATTTGGAGGTTGCCTTATGGAAAGCGAAACTAATATTAAATTGACTTCTGCTGAAATATCCCAGCTATGGTCTGGCTATATGAATGATAGTATGTCTGTTTGGGCTTAAATACTTTCTGGAAAAGTGGATTCAGAATCATTTGAGGAAGAATAAGCCAGATTTCGTAGAATCTAGTTTTAACATTTAAAAAGATTCAGAAACTTCAAACAATATACTTGTGGCATGCAACCGACCTTTACTATAATTATAAGCAAGTCACCGGATCACCTGACTATTTATCTCACACGGAATTATTATAAAACAGGGTTGTTTGTAGGAGGTGTTCGGAAAAATGAAAGTTTCGTTATTTGTTACATGTTTAGCTGATTGATTTTATCCGGAAGTGGTATCGATTCAGTTGAGTTACTAGAAAAGTTGGGATGTGAAGTTGATTTTCCACATAAGCAGACATGTTGCGGGCAACCAGCGTTTAACAGCGGCTATCATAAAGAAGCAAAAGAAACAGCTAAGCACATGACCACCATTTTCGAGGGTGCAAACTATGTTGTCACTCCGTCTGGACCGTGTGCAACCATGTTCAAAGAGTATGTTCAATTTTTTGATGATGATGAATGGTCTGGAAGGCTGCAGTACGAGCAGGTAAAACCTATGAACTGACCCAATTCCTCGTTGATGTCCTTGATGTACAGGACAAAGATGTGAAACTTCCCGCAAAAGCGACCTATCATACTTCATGTCATATGACCAGGTTACTAGGTGATAAAGAAGCCCCTATGAAACTATTAGGGAAGGTAGAGGGTCTTGAGGTTACGACATTACCTGAATTGCCACGACTGCTGCGGTTTCGGAGGAAGATTTTCTGTAAAAATGCCAGAGATTTCAAAAGAAATGGTTGATGATAAAGTGGAAAATATCCTTGAAAACCGGTGCACACCTTCTGACTTGGAGCCGATTGCGGCTGTTTGATGAATATCGGGGGTCGACTGAAAAGAGAAGGAAACCAATCATAGTCATGCATATTGCACAAGTGCTGAACGGGATAAGAATGAATCGGGGTAAGTCGAATGAGCATTAAAACAATTAAACCGAAATTTCAAGACCGCGTAGTAAAAGGCTTAGAGGTTACATTTATGCGCGATGCAGTCCAATTCGCTCAAGGGCGACTCCGGGACGGGTCGGTTGAAATCAGCAGAGGAGCTAGGAAACTGGGGAAAATGGCGAAGTCTAGGTGAGGAAATCCGGAAGTATACAAATGCTAGTTTCGAAACTTTAAAAAAGGTGGAGGATATTGAATGGCAATGAAAACAATGGAACATATGACTCGGGAACATGTACCGGAAAGCCATAAATGGGATTTGACGGACTTATTTGAAACAAGAGATGACTGGGAAACAGAGTTACAGGCGGTAGAAGGGAACCTGACGACTGTTACATCCTATAAAGGAAAGGTCGGGGAAAGTGGCAGAGTTTTACTTGAATGCCTGGAAGCAAAGGAAGCGTTATTGCAACGGCTTATGTTAGTCGCTACATATGCAAGTCTAGAACAATCCGTCGATAACACGAATACGATGAGTCAACAAGACGCATCGAGAGCTGACGAAGTAACATCACTCGTTAATGCTGCTCTATCATTTGTAGAAAAGGAGATTCTTTCACTTTCAGAAGAAACGATCGACCAATTCGTTGAAGATGAAGAAGGCCTTCAAACGTTCCAAAAATATTTGACCGATTTATTCGAGAGAAAGCCCCATACATTGGGAGGAGAAACAGAAAGGGTCCTCGCATCCTTCGGTTCGCTTTTCACTGCTCCATACACCATTTATAACCGGGGAAAATTATCAGATATGCAGTTTGAGCCATTTACAGATGAAGATGGAAATGAACGTCCGCTCTCTTTCACATCCTATGTAGGCAAGTATAGTTCCTCTTCATCCAGAGTCGTTCGTAGAAATGCGTATGATTCCTTCATCCGTACGTTGAAACAATATGAAAATACTTTTGCAGCAACGTATGCGGCACAGGTTAATCATGAAGTGACTACTGCCCGTTTACGAAACTATGACTCAGTAACGGACATGCTGCTTCAACCGCAGCAAGTGACAAAAGAGATGTATCACAACCAGTTGGATGTCATACAAAAAGAATTGGCTCCACATATGCGGAAATACGCCAACCTGAAAAAACGGGTGTTACGGTTGGATAAAGTGGAATTTGCTGATTTGAAAGCTCCTCTCGATCCGGATTTCAGGATGGAGACGAGTTACGAAGAAGCGTCTGAAACCGTACGGGATGCACTTAAGGTCATGGGTCCGGAATACAGCAACATGATCGATAAAGCCTTATCGGAAGGATGGGTAGACCATGCTGATAACATCGGGAAGTCGACCGGAGCCTTTTGTTCGAGTCCTTATGGCATTCATCCTTATATATTGATGACTTGGCCGGATACGATGAGAGGTGCTTTCACGCTCGCACATGAACTCGGTCATGCGGGGCACTTTTACTTTGCCGGAAAAAATCAGACAATGACGAATACACGTCCGTCCCGGTATTTTATCGAAGCGCCATCGACGATGAATGAGATGCTTCTCGGGAATCATCTTTTATCGAATACAAAGGATGAACGAACGAGACGTTGGGTGATCCTGCAGTTGCTTGGCACCTATTATCATAATTTCGTCACCCATTTACTAGAAGGGGAACTACAACGGAGAGTATACAACCTTGTTGAAGAAGGGGAACCGCTTACTGCGAGTGTATTGTCAGAACAAAAAGGCGATGTCCTTAAACAGTTCTGGGGGGATTCCGTAGAAATAGATGAAGGAGCAAGGCTCACCTGGATGCACCAGCCCCACTACTATATGGGACTCTACCCGTACACGTATTCAGCAGGTCTGACCGTGTCCACAATCGTTTCCCAAATGATTTTGGATGAAGGAAAACCGGTCATCGATCGTTGGATGGAGGTATTGAAAGCCGGCGGTACGATGAAACCGCTCGAACTCGTGAAAATGGCAGACGTCGACATGTCCAAACCGGATCCGATCCGCCAGGCTGTGGCTTATGTCGGAACGTTAGTCGATGAGCTAGAGGGAAGCTACCAACAATAAGTGCTGTTTCACTTTAACAAGTGTGGATAATAGGGGTATTAATAAAAGATCAGAGGGTGTAAGCAGTACCCTCTGATTTTTTTAGTGTTTCCTGAAATACGATCCATGCCCTTTCTCCATCGAAACGAATTTTTACCGGAAAAGCTTGATTGAGAACTACCATATCGGAAACTACCAATATATTGAAGGCCAAATGGACTGATTTATTTCGTGCCCCTAAATAGTTCTCCGGATGGAACTTTCGGAAAGACGCTAGGCATTAACTATCAAACTAGCAGCAAAATATTGACAACTTCTTTTTCGGACCTTAAAATCCTCGTATCTTAACATCAAATTGTTGAAGGAGGGCATGGTTTTATCTGGTTCCAAGGTCATATCACCGTTTTTTGTTGTTATGGATCCAAATGATACACAAGAAATCTTATCAATGAAAGGATGAGTGTATTGACGAAAAAGAAAGGCTACATATTCGGAGCAGCTTTCCTCGTAGTGATCGTGGTAGTATCCATTTTGACGTTTCAACGTTCTCAGCCGACGACAACCACTGAAGAAGCAGAAGGACCAAAAATCGGAGAAGAAAAAATCGTACCCGAATTTGCTGAAAAAGGACCAGGGAAACGAGATGACTGGTTCATGACCCAGAAGGGATATGAGCAAGGAGACATCCCGCGTAATGCCTTTCAAAAAGCATTCGACCAGACTAAACAAATCCGAGCGAATACAGCAAAAGAAGCACCTGGTGCACTGGATCAAACGTGGACATTCAATGCACCGAGCAATGTCGGCGGACGAGTCGTTGATGTCGTTGTCGATCCGAACAACGAAGACACCATCTACATTGCGGCTGCATCTGGAGGAGTATGGAAAAGTACGGATGCTGGTGCCACATTCAAATCGGCCTGGGATGATGACCTTGTCCAATCACTCGGAGCTCTTGCCATTACATCCGACGGAACGCTTTATGCCGGTACGGGTGAGGCGAATCCAGGTGGAGGAAGTGTCGTTTATGGTGGCACTGGTGTCTATAAGTCGACGGATGGCGGTGAAAGCTGGGAGTACAGCGGTTTAAAAGACAGCAATGCGATCGGGCGCATCGTCGTCGACCCTTCAAATCCGAATAAAATATTAGTAGCCGCAACAGGTCCGTTATTCCATGACGGAGGTGAGCGCGGTCTTTATGTAACCGAAGATGGCGGCGAAACATGGGAGTTGGTGCTCGAAGGTGCTAATGCCACGACAGGAGCGATCGATATCGCGCTCGACTCTCAAAATCCAGACCGTATCTACGTCGCGATGTGGGACCGCATCCGTTACCCGAATGAGCGGAAATACGGCGGAGAAGGCTCTGGTATCTATCGTTCTGAAGATGGCGGTGCTTCCTGGACCCAATTGACGGAGGGACTTCCTGCAGGGGAACAGGTTGGTAGAATCGGCCTTGCCGTATCCTCGACAGATGCGGATAAGGTGTATGCCACTGTAATCAAGACAGATGGTCATTTTGAAGGATTCTATGTGTCGGAAAATGCAGGCGGTTCATGGGAAAAGCAACCGCATCATGATCAGCTGGCAGATTCCCAGTCCTCATTCGGATGGTGGTTCGGACGCAACTACGTTGATCCGAACGATGGAAATCACCTGTTCGTTTCAGGGGTAAGGCTGATGGAATCCACCGATGGCGGTCAGACGTGGACACGCTCGGGTCGAGGCATCCATGCCGACCAGCATGCAATGGCCTGGGACCCGAATAAGCCAGATCGAGTCTATCTCGGCAATGATGGTGGTCTTTATCGATCCGAGGATGATGGTTCCTTGGAATCAGATTGGGTAAAAGCAGAACATCAACCATTCACTCAATTCTACACATTGGATGTCAGCCGACAGGATCGATCCCGCCTTTCCGGTGGGACACAGGACAATGGTTCGATCCGCTCGTGGGGTGATGGTAATGAAGGCTGGAACAACTACTATTATGGAGACGGCCTCGTCAATCTGATCAACTATGAAAACCAGGACATCGTCTACGCGTGTTATCAGTACGGCAATTGTGCCCGTTCTGAAGATGGCGGGAAAACGATGACTTATTTTACACATAAAACCGAATCTGAACGCAGGAACTGGCTGACCCCAGTCGTATTCGATCCGAACGATCCATCGATCATGTACTATGGCGGAAACATCGTCAACCGCTCAACGGACGGCGGAAAGACATGGGATGCGATCAGTCCGAGTCTTTCAGATGCGAAAAGCAATGACCAATATCCATTTGGTACGATCACGACGATCGCCGTTTCGAAATCGAATCCGAACGTTCTATTTGCAGGGACAGATGACGGAAGAGTATGGACAACGAAAGACCTCGGTGAAAACTGGCAGGAGATTGAAGATCCAAAGCTTCCAGACCGCTGGGTGACACGCCTTGCTGTCGATCCGAAAGATGAAGACATCGTCTATGCCACGTTCTCAGGATTCCGGTCCGGTGATAACGGTGCTCACGTGTTAAAAAGTGATGACGGCGGTGAAAGCTGGGTAGATATCAGTGGAAACCTTCCCAATGTTCCACTGAACGATCTTGTCATCAATCCGAAAAAACGTCATGTGCTGTATGCCGCAAGTGACGTAGGTGTGTTCGTCTCACCGAACGGCGGGAAGAAATGGTATACTCTCGGAGAAGGAATCCCTGTCGTACCAGTGACAGACCTCAAATATCATCAACCATCCGATGTACTATACGCCGCCACATTCGGCAGAGGTGTTTATGAAGTTGAGTTGAAAGGCTGGTAAAAAGAAGGAGTAGTTTTAATAGATACACATAGAAAAAGACGGGATTCCCCGTCTTTTTCGTCTTACCAGCCGATAGCGTCCTTACCGCCGACGATCGGCAATGTCACGTTGCTTTTTGTGGGTTTAATTGTAATCTTAGTACCTGCTTCTGGTCGTAACGTGTAATGATAGTCACTTGCGATGATGACTACACCGAGGCGATGCCCTTTTTCAAATATATAATCATCTGGCTGCAGATTCCAGCTGAAGGTGTATTCACGACCAGGAACGAGCGCCTTCGATCGTTCGGACGACTTCAGGTTTTGCGGATCCATCCATCCCCGTGTAACGATTTCCGGTCTCTCTCCGCCATAATCGACAAGGAGTGCTGTCAAATTAGCGACCGATTGATCGAGACTCGCACGAATGCTCACTTCAGGGGTTCCGCTGATTCTTGTGTCATCCTTCAATTCTGGTGATAAATACGCGAGACGGTTTTCGTTGTCTAATTCCGGATTTGCAACTAGGGTGTTCGCCCTAATCGATGAATCATCCACGAACATTTGGGTTGCGTCCGGACGGTTAGGTACAGGATGAGTCCGTAACGTTCCATCTGTTCCTTGACGAGTTTCTTCTATATAAATAGTTGTGTTTTCAGTATTATTGTTCGGCCAGTTCGCTTCCTGCTCCCAGGACCCGTCTTCCCGCTCAATGTCAATCATCGGCTCGTCCATGATTCCGTTGTCGATTCCGTACAACCAATGAGCGAACCAACGATTTTCTGTCTGCTTCCAGTTGTTTTCGGAGGTTCCTCCATGACCGCCCTGATGCAGCCACATTTTACGAGGGACATCATATTTTTCGAGAGCATCCCACCATTGGGCAAATTGTTCCGTCTTCACGTTCCAGTCGTTAAGACCATGTACGACCAAAACACTTGCTTCAATGTTCTCCGCATCATTTACATAGTTGCGATGATCCCAAAATTCATTGTAGTCACCTGTTGCACGATCCTGTTTTTGTTCAAGTACTTCGATTATTGCCTGGCAAACTTCCGGGTTGTCTCTCGTCGTAACGGCCTTCGCAAGGACGTCTGTATCTTCACCTTGGTAGCCGCCCGGTGCTACGACCGCACCGTTTGCTCGGTAATAGTCATACCAGCTGCTGATTGCAGATATCGGTACGATTGTTTTCAAACCTTCAACCCCGGTGGTCGCAACTGCATTCGGTAGGGTACCATTATAAGAAACCCCAATCATGCCAACGTTACCTGTTGTCCAATCGGCAGTGACCATCGCACCATCCTCCGTGAAAGCATTAGCCCGATCGTTCAACCAGTCGATAACCGCTTTTGCAGCAAGCTTTTCCTGTTCATCTCCAGTCGTTGCACAGCCTTCCGAATCACCTGAACCGATGCTCTCTCCCAAAATGACGGCATAACCACGAGGAACATAGTAGTTTCCTAGATAGCCAAGGTTTAGTACAGCATTCGTTGTAAGGGCAAATGGCTTGCCACCATACCCTGGATGATCGACAGGGGTAAGCGGACGATCAACATCATAGAATTCTAGTGGAAAATTCAATCCCGCCCGATAGGGACTCATTTCGTAGATTACCGGAACCTTTACACCGGGTTCGGAATTCGGTCGCATCACCTTGATTGACACTCGGTCAAACTCCCCATCCTGATCACTATCGACTGTCGTTTCAACATACAGATGTTCAACGATTGCCTCTTCACGTGAATAGATTGGCTGGGTCATCCCATCTTTAATTTTGAGATGTGTCAAACCACTCTCCGTTTCTGCGTTAGCAATAGAAACGGACATTGGGTTGAGTCCAGCTACTACAGAAAGCAGCAGGACGACACAAACTGCTACGCTTAGCAATCTCTTGTGCATGAAATCTCCTCCTTGTTTATATATGTAAAAACCGCTACAAATCAATTTTCTGTACCTTAATTGAAAAAACCTCCAAAAAAGAGATAAATAGGGAGATTGTAGGAGGAAGATAATCCAAATCAATCATCGAGTGAATGAGGGTGAAGGGTGTTTGAAAAATCGGGCACCCTATTTGATATGTTATAAATATATTTTGTGATATTTAATCGAGGTATTAACTCTTTTTAAGAAGTAATATTCTAAATACATATTTTGTCACTAAGTGTCACTATTAAGAAGTAAGTGAGTTTGTAATAATTTGTAATGACAAACAGATTACGATTTTAATTGTTTTGTAATATATCAAATTGCTGGAGTGTAGAACGATGAGTGATAACTTTCTCTTTTTTGTATGGAAAAATTTAATCTGAAACTTGTAGAAATTGGTCAAGGGGTTCATGAGACTGTTTTCACAGATCCTCATGGTGTATTGACGAAGTGAAGACTATATGCTGAACTGCTTGCAAAAGATGTCATGAAACGTGATAAGCTCGAAGAAGTTATGATATTAAACAATTTGAGCGTGTTAATAAATTATACAAAGTAGGAATTTTAACCGATGATGTGAAAATGTACTTTGATTGGCTACGTAAAAAAGGAAACGTCGGCCTCTCACAATGGAGATTCCGAGTTTACGATTGAGGATGCCATTCAGGCCAACAAATATATCTATGGATACGTATGGATGAAAACGTTAAATGTAAGAAATGTTGGTGGCTTATTAGCAGATGATATGGGACTAGGAAAAACAATTCAGGTTATCGCCTTTTTATCCTATTTGAAATCAATAAATTCCTTAAGGCCAACCTTAATTGTGGTACCCAAAACCTTAATCGAAAACTGGGCAAAAGAACTTGAAAAGTTCACCCCATCGTTAACTAAAGAGCTGTATGTTCATTCAGGAACCCATCGAGTTAAAGACGTTAATATTTTAAAACAACAAGCCATTACGATAACAACGTATCAAACAATGGTAAGAGATCAACTTACCTTGGGGCAAATTGATTAGATTGCTGTTATATGTGATGAGGCACAAGCTATTAAAAATCCAACAACAGCAGCATCAAAGGTTATTAAAGCTTTAAAGTCTAAGTTTCGCCTGGCCATGACAGGTACACCTGTAGAAAATGGATTAAGTGAACTATGGTCAATTATGGACTATGTTCAACCAGAAATGTTAGGCAGTTTAAAAGAGTTTAAAGAAGAATTTATAAAACCTTTAACAGAGGGAACAGTGGAACCAACGTCAATTGAAGAGAAATTAATTTCTCGTTTCCAGCTTTGTTATAAAAGAAGAACCAAAGCAATTGAACTAGTTCGACAGCTTCCTAAAAAAGAAGGAGAGAAATTTAAAGTCCCATTAGGAAAGAAACAAAAACGGCTATATGAAGACATATTGAATTAACAAACCAGAAGGTAAAAAAACCATTGCAAGCCATAATGAATTAAAACAGTTATGTTCTCATCCTGGGCTTGTATTTGAAAAATATAAAGCATTGGACCCAAAGGAAGTACCTAAACTTTCTAAAACATTAGAAATACTTAATGGTGTAAAAGAAAAACAAGAAAAAGCTTTGATTTTTACAGAGTATAAAACTATGCAATGGATATTAAAAGAAGAAATTATGAATGAATTTGGCATAAATGCAGCAATTATTAATGGTGAAACCCCAAGGCGTTAAGCGGAAGTAAACCTATTCAATCAAAAAAGTGGATTTGATGTACTTATATTATCACCTAAAGCTGCAGGAACCGGATTAACTATAACATCGGCTAATCAAGTTATTCACTATACACGATGGTGGAACCCAGCTGTTGAAAATCAGGCAACTGATCGTGTTTATCGAATTGGACAACAAAAGGATGTTTACATCTATTATCCAGTCGTCCAAAACTCTCTAGAGGAAGTCGTTGATAAACTACTTACAGAGAAGGAAGAACTAGCCCAAAACGTGATCGTACTAAGTGCAAACCTTGAAATTGAAAAAGAAATTTTAAGTCAATTTACACTACTATAAATAGGACACCCATGTTCTGAATAGAAAATCGCACACCCTTATCTATATAATTAAATTGATTATTGAAAAGAATAAAGGGTTTGTCGGAAGGTGTTCTCGAAAAGTAAGCGAAGTAGAACAAAGAGCTAGGAAACTCTCATTTTCGATATCTTTTTAAAAGCCGAAGGTTCATAGAATAGGAGTTTTGTAAGATGCCAACATATAACAAGCTTGTTAGGGATCGAATTCCAGAAATAATTCGAAACACTGGAGTCGATTTTAATACTCGGATAATGAAGGAAAAAGAGTACCATGTTGAATTACGTAAAAAATTAAAAGAAGAACTTAATGAATACTTGGAAGCAAATAATGACAATTCTTCAATAGAGGAGCTTGCTGATATTGTTGAGATCATTAATGCTTTAACTAGTGTACATAATTCATCGGTAGAAGAACTAGAGTCTGTTCGAAAAGAAAAGGCAGAAAAGCGTGGAGGGTTTCAAGAACGAATCTTCTTGATTGATGTTGAAGATGAATAAAGTAGAGTTAATTACAGAGCAGCTAATTTCATACATACAACAGGAGGTGCAGAGTGCAGAAACTATCTATATTCTGACCTCTTTTGTTATGAAGTCCGGTGTAGATATCTTGAAACCACATTTGGTTGAAGCTGTTAATCGTGGTGCAGACGTTAAGGTGTGTGCAGGAGATTATTTATATATCACACAAACTGATGCCTTGGAATTACTCTTAAAGATTGATGGGATTGAAACTCGTCTATGGAGAAGCAAAGGGAAATCATTTCATCCGAAAGCATATTTATTTGGCAGGGAGAAGGATTTAGATGGATCATTTATTGTTGGTTCATCCAATATGTCTGCATCAGCATTCACAACAGGCATAGAGTGGAACTTGTATATGAGTAAATCCGTAGAACCAATGACTTACGAGAAAGCGGTCGACCTATATTTAAAAACTTTCCAACATGATAATACGATTCCATTAAACTACGAAACATTGAAGAGGTATAATGCAGAATATGAGCAATTCCACGTACGACACGCCGCTCTAAATAAAAAATGGGCTAAGCAGGAAGAAGTGGATTTAACCCTTACGAATGAGCTTCCGGATAATCAAGTGAAAGAACCTCCTGTTGAATATGTAACAACTGAGGAGCCAATAGGCACAATCACTCCAAGACCTGTTCAGGCGGAAGCACTTGAATCTTTAGAAATTACTTTTGAAGAAAACTACGATAAATCGATGGTTGTTATGGCCACGGGTCTCGGTAAAACGTATCTAGCTGGATTTTTTGCAAGGAATTTTAATCGAGTCCTATTTGTTGCACATAGAGAAGAGATTCTCTATCAGGCCAAAAGATCGTTCTTACATATTATGCCGGATAAGACGGCGGGAATTTATAATGCGAAAAGTAAGGATACCGATTGTGATTTTGTCTTTGCATCTGTTTTTACGATTGGAACAGATCATAACTTAAAGAAATTCGGTCCGGAACATTTTGACCTAATTGTAGTTGATGAGTTTCATCATGCTGCATCTAACTCCTATCAAAGAGTTATAGACTATTTTGATCCTAAGTTTTTACTTGGGATTACTGCTACTCCTGATCGGATGGACAATAAAGACGTATACGGGATATGTGACGGAAATGTCGCTTATCAACTACATTTTATTGAAGCTATTGAAAAGGATTGGTTGACTCCATTTAAATACTACGGAGTTTATGACGATACCGATTATTCTGCGATTACCTGGCTCGGAAATAAATATGATCAGGAAGAGCTGTTGATTGCCCAATTTAGAGATGATCTAGCTCAAAGAATGCTAGAGGCATGGTGTAAGCACCGCCAAACTCGAACATTAGGATTTTGTTCATCCATTAGACAGGCGAACTTTTTATCAAACTATTTTAAGAAGCAGGGATATCGAACAATCAGTTTACATTCGAAAACCATTGAAATGTCCAGGGAGGAAGCAATCCATAAATTAACTAATAAACAACTGGATATCATATTTACGGTTGATTTGTTTAATGAAGGGGTCGATATTCCTTCCATAGATACACTTTTGTTTGCTCGTCCTACAGAATCTCTTACAGTCTTTACACAACAAGTTGGGAGAGGCTTACGTCTACATGAAGGGAAAAAGTACTGTCATATCATCGATCTAATCGGAAACTACCGAAATGCCGATATTAAAATGAGTCTATTTGATACGCAACCCGAAAAGAAGAAAGGGAAAGTATCTTCTGTTCCCCAAGTTCCTGCCAATTGTGACATTGACTTAGATTTACAAGTAATTAATCTATTAGATGAGCTTCAAGAGAAACGCCAGCCTAGAAAAGAGAAGTTGCTTGGGGCTTATTTGGATCTAAAAGAAGAACTAGGTCGCCGTCCAACATACCTCGAGCTCCACCTGTACGGGAATGCAAACAGCAGAGAGTATAAGCAAGAGTTTAAGTCCTATACAGGCTTTTTAAAATGGGCGAATGAATTATATGAACAAGAAGCGACTGTTTACACACGATATGAAAATTGGTTAAAAGAAGTCGAAAGCACTGGAATGGCCAAAAGCTATAAAATGATTGTTCTTCTGTATATGCTCAATCAAGGAATCGATCAATGGACCAATCCTGTAACGCCAAATGAGGTGGCGCCATTCTTTCATCAGTATTTAACGGAGAAAGACTTCCGGAAGAAAATCGACTTCTCAGATAAAAACTCCCAAAGAATGTGGGAATACGACCAGAATAAAGTAAGTAAACTAATCTCTGACATGCCGATGAGTAAATGGGCTGGAAGTTCAAAGGGCCTTGTTTCTTTTATTGAAGGTACATTTAAACTTGAGTTTGACGTCCTACAAGAAGACAATCAAGTTCTTTATGAATGGACCAAACAAATCTGCGAATATCGGTTACATGAGCATTTTGAACGGAAAACATATAACCAGTCGGTAAACCGTTAGGTTCGCTATGTTGCCAAGATGAGTCAATAGAATTATTTACAAAGGGGTAATCGTGTGAACACTATTAAACTAGGATGGATTGACTATTCCAGTGATCATAAGAGCAAAGTGATGGCAGTTCTTGATCTGCTTTCTGATAAAGGTGCAATCGATGAACTGGGAATCGGTTTGGTACGGGATGGATTTGCGGATGTTTTGTTTCCAGGCACTTCGACCCTTCAAACGAGGGCAAAATATTTCTTCATTATCCCTTATTTAATGATGGGATTAGAACGAGAAAAACATTCGTCACCAGGAGAATTTCTTGAAAAGCTTGGTGCAATGGAAGTTGATCTTATTGAAACCTTGGTTAAGAAGAGTGCGGAAGGTGTAATTGGCGCCAGGGCAGGCAAAAAGCTTAAGCGAAAGCCTTCCAGCGTTTATTGGAGTGGTCTTAAGACATTTGAAATATTTAATCACGACCTTACATTGAACAACTATGCGAAAGCGGTTTTCAGGATACAGCGTAATAAGGAGTCAATACGTTCGTTAGGAAATGAAGATAGTGATGATCTCGACACTGCTGCTTCTGAATATACGAGTACGTATTGGCAATGTCTTATTCCTGAGTCTGATTGGAAAGAAAAGCTTACTATGGATCTTACTTTCAATGAGGCTGTTTTCTTAAAAGAGAGAATGGTTAAATCACGAAAGTCCGAGGATAGTCTATTGGCTTTTTTGCTTCAGCAAAATCCTTGGGAATTGGAAAAAATAGATGATTTTGATGCGATTGGTGAAGTTTTCTCACTTCCTGAAGGAGGATTGAGAGAAGATTATGCAATGGCGAAGAAATTCAGTAAGTTTATTGCGGGTGCTAATATCCGGTACAATGTGATTCTTTCCAATAAGGAAAATGAAATAGCTGTTCAAAAATGGAATCAGTGGAGGGAAAGTTCGTTTGTTAAAAATGAATTCCCGTATTTCCGGTACCAAGATGTTCTTTACCGCTTAAAGATTAATAACCCTTTATTGAAGAGGTTTCTTAGTGAATGGCAAAAGACGGCTCTTTCAGATGATGAAACTGTGATTGATGAACTGCTGGTACAACGAGAAATCGAGCTGAAATCAAAAGATAGAGCTAAGCTGTATAATACAAAATTCTATGCCTATGAAGAGGGAATTTGGTTAGGATCAGAGAAACTCCAATATCGCTTTCCAAATTGCCAAAATTTAATGGTAGATATTTTTGCAGGTTTGGAGGGAGGACATGCTTAAACCAGACAAGGATCGGCTGAATTATAGTGACTTGCTCAAACCACCTGCCGGATATCAATTAGCGTTCGCTGTTGGTACTACATACTCTCTCGATTTAGAGGCGCTGATAGGTGTGCCATTGGCGCTTAGTCTTTCGGAAGAAATGGACCAGACATTCATGGACGACCCGATTTATATGTTGGAAGGATTACGCCGAAGCGCAGACAACATTGCTATCTTTTGTGAGGCAGGTCAGATCAAGGTACCGCAAAACGGCAACTCGTTATTTGCCTTGATGGAAGATAGTGTGTTTGAAGTGGCTCTGGAAAATGAACGGTCTTTTCATCCGAAAACCTGGCTGATCAAATACGAGGACAGTCAGGGGAATGCCATTTATCGATTGCTCGTTTTGACACGGAACCTAACCTTCGACCGGAGTTGGGATATTGCATTGGCATTAGAAGGGAAAATGCAGCAGGAGCCTGCTGGTAAGAACCGTCCACTGGTCGACTTTTTACGTTTCCTTCTCACCCAGGCAACCAGTGAAAAGAAACAGAAGCGTATCGAGGAAATGATGGCTGAGCTTGAGCATGTACATTTTGAATCGGGAGACAAACATGTCGCGGAATTTGACTTCTACCCTTTAGGGATAAAGGGATATGAAGTAGAGGATACAGGGCTATTTGAAAGTTATCATCAGTTGATCCTTATGTCCCCATTTTTGAGCCAAAGTACCATTGCAGAGTTGAATGGCTACTCTTTGACAGCTCCCACCAAAGTGTTGATTACCAGAAGGGCGGAACTTCATAAGCTTACGGAGGAAATCATCAACGATTTTGATGTGTATGTGTTGAAGGACATCATTGTTGAAGGGGAAGGAGCTTTTAGTGAGGAGGATGAAGAGAACGAAGCAGCTCAGCTTCAAGACATACATGCGAAAATGTACGCTCGCTCAAAGTATAACGAGCATCAGATCCTTATTGGTTCTGCAAACAGTTCCCATTACGCATTCAACGGGAATGTGGAATTTTTATTAAGGATGCAATATAAAAAATATGGATTCAGGATTACTGATTTATTGGTGGATTTATTTGGAGAAGAGGAAGAGGACAATCCTTTTGAAAAGGTCGAATCTATCCCTGAAGAAGAAGAGACAGAAACTGAAATCACAGACAAACTTCAAAAAGCGATCAAACAACTGTGCCAAGTCAAATCACGCGCGTTTGTCCAGAAAGAAAATGATTCCTATTCCGTTCATCTCTCATTCGAATCCATTCCTGATGACATTGAATTTTCGATTGGACCTTTGTTAAGCAAGAAAATACAGGATCTGCAGCATGAAATGATCATCAATGACTTAAGTATACTGGAACTAGGAGAATTTTATGTTGTTAAGGCAGAACAAGATGGCGAAACAGTGGAACGTATCATCAAGATTGAGACGGAAGGATTACCGGAAGAGCGCAATCAAGAGATCTATCGTTCGATCATAAACAATCCTTATGCCTTTTTGCAATATATAGCATTTTTGCTAGCGGATGACTTCCTGTTGTCTGCCTTTGAGCAGATGGAGCAAAAAAAATTCGGGTCAGGAGCTTGGGATTTGTATTCGATCAGTAATCCTGTTTTGTATGAAAATATGCTGAAAGCAGCAGCCAGGTCTTCAGAAAAATTGCAGGATATTCATAAGATCATTGAAATAATTGATGACGACACAATCATACCTGAAGAATTTTACCGTTTGTATGACACGTTCAATCAGGCGACAAAGTTGGTGGAAAAATGATTGATTTGAAGAAAAAAGAAGAAGAGATTCTCGATGGCCTTAAAGACTTTCAGAGATCGACGGTAGACAGGGTGCATGACCTATTAACAAATGATTTCACCCGCGTGTTGGTAGCGGATGAAGTAGGGCTTGGCAAAACGATGATTGCCAGGGGAGTCATGGCTAAAATAGCAAGGTATCATCAGGAAGTTCTGAATGATCCCCTTTTCAAGGTCGTATATGTATGTTCCAATCAGAGTATTGCGAGGCAAAACCTGCAAAAACTGCAAATCGATAAGCGAGTGAAGTTGGAGGATTCTTCAGATACCCGGTTATCCATGCAGCACTTGAAAATCTTTGAGAACAATTTTGATCAAGAGTTGAAGGAAAGGTTTATCCAGCTGATTCCATTGACCCCCTCAACTTCTTTCAATATGACATCAGGTTGTGGAAGTGCGTCAGAAAGAGCTTTAATTTATTCGATTTTAAAAGAATACAGCCCTCTTGATGATTATTTGGATCAGTTGGAAATCCTGTTGATAGATACTGCAACAAAGAGTTGGGAATGGACGAAACTTGGTTACGAAAAACGAGTGGAAGCCTGTAATGAAAAAAGCGATGGTCAATATCTAACAACGATGTTGAATAGAATAGAGCATTTTTTTGACAAGGACAGCTCCCTTAATGATGCCATCCATGAAGTTTGTGAAAAAATCAAGCGAGAAAATATTATAGGAAAACGAGTTGAGGGCACAAATCAAGTGATCTTCAAACTACGCAGGATGATGGCTGAAATAAGTGTCGATTTAATGGATCCTGACCTTGTCATTATGGATGAGTTCCAACGTTTTCCTGAACTTGTCAATGCCGATGGGGAAAGTGAAACGGCACTGCTTGCTAAAAAGTTTTTTAATAGTAAGAGGTATAATGATGAGGAGAAAGTTAAGATTCTATTGCTTTCTGCCACACCTTATAAGCTATATTCCACACTTGAGGAGATTTCTGAAAAGGGCGAGGATGAGCATTACAAGGAGTTCATGCAAGTTACCGGATTCCTGTTTGAACATCATCCCGAACAGCAACACCACTTCAAAAAGGTGTGGGGGGATTTTTCCGCTTCATTAAATTTATTTATGATTAGGGACATCGCGGTCATTCAAGCGAAGAAGCAAGAAGCCGAAGATAGCTTATATAAGGGGATTGCCCGAACCGAGCGGATGACTGTCGAAGGGTCAAGCGAACTGGTTGATGCATCTATAGAACCTGTTGAAATCACTAAGGAAGATGTCTTGTCCTATGTCCATATGGACCGCATGCTCCAGGAAATCGGGATCATGGATAAAGTTCCTGTCGATTATGTGAAATCGACTCCTTACTTGATGTCATTTATGGAACATTATAAATTGAAACAAAAAATAACCCGACATGTTAAGAAATATCCTGAAAACATCTCGTTGGTTGATAAACCACATCTATGGATAAAAAGAAGCGCAATCAACCATTACCGTAAACTGCCCGACACCAATGCCCGGCTTGCCAAATTAAAAGAAATCGCACTGCCAAAGCATGCAGAACGGCTGCTTTGGATTCCGCCCTCCTTGCCATATTACGAATCCGGAGGGTGCTACGCTAGACAGGAACGGTTCTCTAAGTTACTTATATTTTCAGCATGGGAGATGGTTCCAAGGGCTGTGTCTACGTTGCTATCCTATGAATCAGAACGCTTGACAGTAGGGGAGTTGATCAAAAAAACGCCGAAAAAGAAGAAGCGGAAAAATCGTACGTATTTTGCTGAAAGGCGGTTTCCTCAGTCCCGCTTATCTTTTGCAATGAGAAATAATGTGCCTGCGAACATGAATCATATGACACTTTTATATCCTTCCGTCACGTTAGCGAAACTTTTCGATCCGGTTGATGTATTGAACAGGAAGCTTCCACTGGAAGAGTTGAAACATGAATTAGGAGAGAACATTCAACGTCTGCTTGAGAAGGTGCCAATTAAACCTCAAGGACATGAAGCTCGGGAGGATGAGAAATGGTATTATATTGCACCTTTGTTATTTGATCTAAATGAAGAGACTGTTCAAGAATGGTTTAACAGTGAGCAACTTTTGCCTGTAATGGATAAAAACGAAGGTGAACATACTTCTGATGATAAAGCGGCCTTAACAAAGCATCTGGAAGCATTACGCAACGTTTTTCAAAAAGGGGAATTTGTTGAGCTCGGTAAGCAACCAAAGAATTTGAAAGACGTGCTTGTGAATATGGTTTTAGGGTCGCCAGCAATTTGTGCTTTGCGTATGTTTCATGATTGGCAAGGCAAGTCCATGCCTTATGCCGTTCATCTGGCGAAAATCCTGATCGATCGATTTAACACGCAAGAAGCCATTTCGATCGTTGAATTAGATTACGGGAAACAGAAGAACGGGGAACGGGATGCCCACTGGCAAAATATCCTGAAGTATTGTGTGGACGGCAATATTCAGGCGATGCTCGATGAGTATGCACACATGCTGATCGAAGAGGCGGGGCTTAGAAATGTTGAGAATGATTGGCGTAACGAGCAGTTGATTCAATTAATGACGAGCGCACTGAGCACCCATTCTGCAACTTATAACGTAGATACTTACGAAAGCTTCAAGAATCGTGTGAAAGAAAAAAGCGGCAAGGACCAAGTGATGAAAATGCGAACTAGTTACGCGGTAGGTTTTGCAGATAAACGAAATGAAGACACGACACTAAATAGAAAGAAAAACGTTCGACTCGCATTTAACTCACCATTTCGACCATTCGTTCTTGCCACCACATCTGTAGGACAAGAAGGCCTTGATTTTCATTACTATTGCAGGAAGATCGTTCACTGGAATCTCCCGTCAAATCCAGTCGACCTCGAGCAGCGAGAAGGAAGGATCAATCGTTATAAATGCTTTGCGATCCGCCAAAACATAGCCAACAAATACGGCAACATATCATTTCAAAACGATATATGGCAGGAAATGTTCACTACCGCAAATGAGAACGAAAGAGATGAACATACCCCTGAGCTAGTGCCTTTCTGGTCACTGCCCGAAAATCAGAACATTAAGATTGAAAGGATTGTCCCAATCTACCCTCTAAGTAAGGACGGCGTGAAATATGAGCGGCTCATGAAAATCATGCAGCTTTACCGCTTAAGTCTAGGGCAAGCCCGCCAAGAGGAATTAATGGAATATTTGTTTGAGCACCAAGTGGAACAGGAGCAGCTGCAGGATTTATTTATGAATTTAAGTCCTTACTATAAAGAAAAGAATAGATTAAATTCTTCTGATATTAAAACTCATTGATAAATCAGGGGAATGTTATTCTTAGCAAGTAAAATTAATAAGTAAGGCGGTGTAAAATGACTATTCCAGATTATCAATCGTTTATGTATCCATTCCTAAAGTTGTTACAAGATGGGAACGAACATACTTTGCAAGAATCCTATGTATACTTAGCAAACTATTTTCAACTTACTGATGATGATAAAGAAGAAATATTACCTAGTGGGAAACAACTTGTCTATCACAATAGAATTGGTTGGGCTAGAACGTATTTAAAGAAAGCTGGCTTGCTTCGAACAGTTAGGAGAGCTACTTTTCTCATAACAGATCGAGGTAGAGCGGTTCTTCAAGACCTATCAGTAACTGAAATCAACAGGGAATATTTATTGAAATTTAAGGAATTTCAAGACTTTCAAAATAAGAAAAGTGTAAGCGGACTTTCAAATGATAATTATAACGAAGAAAAAGCTTTAACTCCTCAAGAACAATTAGATAAAAGCTATAAAGAACTTCAAAAAGAAATTAGTGAAGAGATTTTAGAAAAAGTGAAAGGCTGTACACCTGAGTTTTTTGAACGCTTGGTTGTTGAATTATTAGTTGCAATGGGATATGGAGGTTCCATTCAAGATGCAGGTCGAGCCATAGGTCGAAGTGGCGATGAAGGTATAGATGGCATTATTAAGGAAGATGTACTTGGTCTTGATATGATTTATGTTCAAGCTAAACGATGGCAAGGGGTTGTAGGTCGCCCTGAAATTCAAAAATTCGCTGGAAGTTTAGAGGGGCAACGTGCAAAAAAGGGTGTTTTTATCACCACTTCCGATTTTACAGAGGGTGCCAAAGATTATGTAAATCGTATAGAGAAAAAGATCATTCTTATTAACGGTACTGATTTAGCCGAGTACATGTTTAAATATAATATCGGTGTTACCAAGGTGATCCAGTACATATTAAAAAAAGTAGATTTAGATTACTTCGAAGAATAGAATTAGTTTTTGTAGCAGAACGGTTGCTTTTGAAAACTTTTATAAAGTTAATTAGCGCACACTTTTCTACCAAGAGGCTCATTTCGATCAAACCCGAAATCGAGCTTTTTTATGCATTTTCTAAGCCGTATATCGGCATTTTGGATAATTACTGCAACCTTTGAACACTCCAAACTTCCCTTTGCGTTCTCTTAACTGACCTCCGCATTTTGGGCAAAGGTTCAAGAATTCCTTTTGTTTCTTTTCTAGCTGGCTTTGCTTAACTGATTTAACGTGCTGTTTATGAGAGTCTCTTCCTTTAATCATTGTCTTCTCTAGTAGAGTTGTTAGATTATTGAGTTCTTCTTTACTAATCTTCGGCTCCTGAAAGCGATTAATTTCTTTCAAAATTTCAGTATTATACACTACACTTATGTCACTAGAAAAGATTTCTATCTCTTTCAGAGTTGCAGAAGTACTAAAGGTAATGATTGAATAATACGGACCATTATAATTTTCATCAAATATTGTTTTGACCGATTGAATATGGCCATAATTTTGATAAATAGGATTCAAAAAGTTTTGTTTATGTCTGAAGATCACCTGAGTCCAGTGTTTCTTGTGTTCATGACCGAATATCCAACCTTTATAATTCTTGGTTTCGATTACAAATATGCCATATATCGAAATAATAATGTGGTCTATTTGAGTAGTCTTATTATTTTCGATAGGTAAAAGAACATTGTGAAATACTTTATATTCAGTAGAATTCAATTTTCTTAGGAATAGTCGAATCCATATTTCTCCTAAGTAACCTTTAATAGTAGGGACTTTGCTTTGAAAGAACTTGATAATACACACACTGATTATGGCAACTATCAATAACTGCATAAAAAATATTTTCATTAACCCGTTCCTTTCTTACAATTTCCTATTATATCGGAATGGAAGTTATTTAACTAAATAGGTAATCTATCCCTTTTTAAAATGAATACCCTTTACTCAATCAGGGCACTTTTTGGAGGAATTTAACAACTTATGTAGAATTATATACTTTGACCGATTTATATAGACATATGGAGGTATGAACTTGAATAATACATCGAAAGTAAAATATTTATCGTCTACTAATCTTGCAAAAGAGATGAATATAAGTACTAAAGAAATTTTTGAAAGATTACTAAGAAGTAATTGGATTGATAGAGTTAGTGAACAATGGGTGCTTACTGAAAAGGGTAGAGAAAAAGGTGGACTATTAAAATCAAGAGGGGGTCGCCAATGGATTGGGTGGCCGTCATCTGTTATCGATGAGTTAGAACTTAAAGAAAACAACATTAATGAAAAGTTTTTATCAACTACTAAATTGGCTGAGGAGTTTGATGTATCGAGATTTAGAATTAATCCAATACTTTCAGAATTAGGTTGGATTGAAAAAGATAGAAAAGGTTGGATCACAACAAAATTAGGTGAGAGCTTTGGAGGTAAACAACTTGAACATAATAAAACGGGTGTACCTTATGTCAAGTGGCCGGAGACTATCCTAGAAAATAAACGTCTTGTGGAAACTATTGAGGAAATCAAAGAAGGTAGCTCTGAAGACAAAATACAATCCAATGAAGAAGCGGGTTTTAGAGAAAAGTTTATTGCAAAACATAGAGCTGCTGATGGTCATTTTGTAAGATCTAAAGCGGAAATGCTTATTGATAATTGGCTATATATGTCAGAAATAGCTCATGCTTATGAAAGAAGATTACCAATTGAAGAAGAAGTATACTCTGATTTTTATTTGCCTGTAGGTAAAGTTTATATTGAATATTGGGGATATGAAAATGATCCAAAATACATACAACGTAAAAAAACTAAGTTAGAAATATACCAAAAATACGAATTTAACTTAATAGAGCTTAATGATAAGGATATTCAAAATCTAGATGATGTACTGCCGAAGAAATTATTGAAGTTCGGAATACAAAGTTATTAATTGATAATATGAAGTGATGTTGAAAAAGGCACTTTTGATGCTATAACATCAATACCCATCACTACAGAGTCAGGGTGTAAAGAAGCTTCGACAACGTGAGGGCAGAGGAGACTTAGATCCCTCTGCCCTTTTAACATAGGTTGAGATATGAAATACACCCCCTTTTTAAGTTGATAATCTCTTCAACATAAAACTTCTAATATCCAGAATATTACGATAGATGTTAAAATAGATAATGTAAGCGATTACTAAAACGAGGGGAGTAACAAACAACATGATACGAGTTTCTTTGCAAACAAAGATTTTAACATTGATTACTTCCTTAATATTGTTTGTTACTATTATTTTCACAGGAATTATAGCATATATAGAAACTCAACAAACGGAAAAAAACATGGGACAGCGTGCATTGCAAGTAGCAACGACGATCTCTTTTATGCCCACCATTAAGAATGCATTTGCATTAGAAGAACCATCGAGCGTCATCCAACCATTTGCAGAAGAAATTCGAAAAAGGACAGGGGCAGAGTTTGTCGTGGTCGGTAACGCAGATGGTATGAGATATTCTCACCCTGATGCGTGGAAAATTGGCAGGCACATGGTTGGTGGGGATAATGGCAGAGCCTTAATTGATGGGGAATATTACACGTCAAAAGCTGTTGGGAGTCTTGGACCGTCACTTCGTGGGAAAGCACCCATTTTCAATGAACAAGGAGAGATCATCGGTCTCGTTTCGGTTGGCTTTATGATTGATGATATTCAAACAGTTATTATTAATAAAATCATAAAAATCAGTGGACTTGCTCTTATCGTCATACTCCTGGGAGTCGTTGGTGGAATTGCATTAACGAGGAACATTCGAAAAGATACATTAGGACTTGAGCCGCATGAAATTGCCTCCCTATTCCGGGATCGACATGCCATCTTACTTTCCATTGACGAGGGAATAATTGCGATGGACCAAGAAGGGGAAATTTCGATGATGAACCCTTCTGCACAACGGATACTAGGTTTATCAAAGGATTGCAGAAATAAAAAGATTGAAGATGTAATTCCGAATACACAAATGTACAATGTTTTAAAGTCAGGGGAAAAAGATCAGAACGTTGAAATGATTTTACGAAACCGAAATGTGATCGTTAACCGTACGCCGATCATTGAAAATGGTAATGTTGTTGGGGTAGTAGCTAGTTTTAAAGATAAAACTGAGGTTAACGAGATGCTGAATACTCTGACAGAGGTCCGAAGCTACTCGGAGGACTTAAGGGCTCAAACGCATGAATTCACAAACAAGCTTTACGTTCTGTCAGGCTTATTACAGCTTGGTCATTATAAAGAAGCGATCGAATTCATTCAAACGGAATCGGAAGTGCATAGACACCAAAACAAGGTGTTGCTTGGGCAAATAAAAGACAGAACGGTTCAGGCTATTTTATTAGGAAAAATCGGGAAGGCGTCAGAAAAGAAGATAACGTTTGATATTGATCCAAATACATCGCTGAACCAGCTGCCTAATCATATTGATATGTTTAAAGTTGTGACCATTCTTGGAAACTTGATCGATAATGCAATGGAAGCAGTAGAGAATCAGGGCGAGAAGCGAGTTGTATTTTTTGCAACAGATATTGGAAAGGATATCGTCTTTGATATTTCGGATAATGGAATCGGTATTCTAGAGGAAAAGATGGAGTTTCTTTTCCAAAGGGGATATTCCACAAAAGATATGGAAGAAAGAGGATTTGGGTTATCGATCGTAAAAGAAATTGTAGATGAACTAGAGGGACAAATCGAAATTCATAACCAAGAAAATGGCGGAGCAGTATTTTCAGTATTTTTGCCAAAACAGATGTCCGATAATCTAAGCAAATACGCATGAGAAATACAGGGGGAATAAAGATGATTCATGTTGTGATTGCAGAAGATGACTTTCGAGTCGCAGGCATACATGAGAAGTTTCTATCAAAAGTAACAGGGGTAAAAATTGTTGGTAAGGCTATAAACGGGAATGACACGTTACAGCTGGTAAAAGAACATCATGTTGACTTGATTTTGTTAGATATATACATGCCCGACGCACTTGGAACTGATCTTATTTCAGAACTTCGAGCCTTGAACTCCAATATTGATATCATCATGATATCAGCTGCCACAGAAAAAGAAATGGTTGAAGAGTCTTTACGGAATGGTGTTTTCGATTATATTATTAAACCAGTTAAAATGAACCGGTTCATCGCGACATTAGAACGATATAAACGTACAAAAAAAGAGCTGGATGTTAGGGATGAATTAGATCAAACCTTTTTGGATGATTATTTTGGATTTGCAAATTCAACAGTCAAAACTGAAAAGCAAACACCAAAAGGAATCGACCCGTTGACGCTTGAAAAGGTGAAAAATCGTTTAAGTGAAATCGGCTCTGCGATCACTGCGGAGGAGATGGGAAAAAATATTGGAGCATCCCGTACAACAGCAAGGAGATACCTGGAGCACCTTATCTCGGTAGGTGAGGGGGAAGCGGAGCTCGTATACGGGATTGTCGGACGCCCGGAAAGAAAATATAGACTGAAATCCTTTTAACGAAATGGTTCCCTTTTTGGGAGGCAACCTTAAAAATGACATGAGAAATGTCCTGTGAATTATACAGGACATTTGCTTATTTTCGAGGGTTTCATGAAATGCTTCATGTATTTGGATTGAAGGATTTATATGATGATTCAAATGACTGGTCAATTATGTACTACAGCAGTGATTCGACGGCTTCGGGTTTAATAAATTCGAAATACGAATAAAAGAGGGAGCACATCAATGAATAGAAAAAAGATTGTAGCGGGGTTAATTAGTATGAGTTTTGTGGGTATAGTATATTGGAACATAGCTGAACATGATACGAATACCGTTACGCAAGCAGGAAATCAGAGTAATGCAGTAAGTGAAGAGAAGAATAATCTCCCGAATATCAACCCAAAAGAAATCTATGGAACGGTTGAAAGCCAGTCTATATGGGCATTTGATCCAAGTATACCTGAAAATTTATTTACCGCCGGAGCAGCTTCTATCGTTCAATTGAAAGTTCTTACAATTGGAGAGGCAGAAATTCTACCTAAAACGGAAAATTTCTATACTCAAGAGCCACATACCCCTATTGAAGTTGAAATTGTAGACACAATTTCCGGGATTCCATTATCTGGGGAGAAGACTGTGTATATGAAAGGTGGAGAAATAAGAATATCGAAATTAATTAAACATTTGGATAAAGGTTCAATTGATAAGATAAGGTTCAATAAATTATCTCAAAAGGTAAAGGATTCCAAGTTTATATCTTATACGTCGGATCATCGTTACAAGATGAAAACTGGAAAAGAATACACAGTAATTTTAATGCCTCAAACAGAAAGCATCTTTACGGTAATGGGAAGTGGATACGGAATCTTTGACATAGAAAAAGATAAAAGCGGTAAAAAAATATATAAAAATGTGTTAACAGGCAAAGATTCACCTTTAAAATTCTAATGTAATATCATTAATGAGTACCCAGTAAAAATATGATTATAACAACAGATCACCAATAGTCTCCTTAATAGGAGACTATTTTTAATTGTGCGATCCACTAGCAGAATGAATAGCGTATTTACCGAAAACATGCAAGTAAACTATTATCAACAGTTTATGAATTGCGAGAGGTATTTTTTTTGGAGTCGCCCCCGTGAACAAAATGAACAAAATGCACACAACGCTCTTTTTGTCCATTATTTTGAAAACGGTTACATTTTAGAAAATATAAATTATAGTCGTTAGCAAGGGGTTGAACAAGCCCCTTAACAAATGATTTAAGGGGGAATTTTTAACGTGAAGAAACTATTATTTACATTTATACTAATCTTTCTCATGATCTTTGCAGCGGCTTGTTCTTCAGGTGGCGGTGAAGAAGCCAATGGATCTGGAGATGGCACTTGGACACCAGAAAAACCGATTGAAATTGTTGCACCAGGCGGAGCTGGTGGTGGATGGGATACAACAGCTCGTATGGCAGCAAAGGTATTTGAAGAAGCAGGAATTATTGAGCAAGATATTGGTGTTGTGAACAAGCCAGGTGGTGGTGGAGCCGTTGGCTGGGCATACATCACGGAAAAAAATAACCCACACAATATTTTCGTGAACTCTCCTCCAATCCTTCTCGTTCCGTTAAATGGACAGTCTGAGTATGGACATGAGGATTTCACACCAATTGCTAACGTGATTGCAGACTATGGTGCATTTGCGGTAAAAGCGGATGCTAAGTGGGATAACTTGAATGAATTGTTTGAGGATATGAAGAAGGATCCATCAAGTATTACAGTAGTAGGCGCCTCTTCCCCAGGAAGTATGGACCACATCCAATTCGTGAAAATCGCGAAAGCAGCGGGTGTAGATATTACGAAAATCAAATATGTATCTGACCAAGATGGTGGTGCTTTGACTTCCCTGCTTAATGGAAGTGTAGATGTTTACTCTACTGGTATTGCCGAAACGGTTGAGCAGGTAAAGGCTGGTAAGATCCGTGTACTTGGCATTACGGCTCCAGAACGTTTAGAGGGAGAGACGCTTTCTGAATTCCCGACGGCAAAAGAACAAGGAATTGACGCTACTTTTGTTAACTGGCGTGGTTTCTTTGGACCTCCAAACATGGATGAAGCGGCACTGAAATTCTATGAAGAGAAATTCAAGGAATTAAGTGAGTCTGAAGAGTTTGCAGATATTCGCAGCAAATTCGGATGGGCCGACATGTACATGAACAGTCAAGAATACACAGAGTTCTTGGATAAGGAAAAGAAAGAGATTAAAAGTTTATTAGATGAATTAGGTTTAGGAAAATAATTAGTGGTTGGAGCCAGTGTTTTCATTGGCTCCTTTCTCTAAAGGGTGGTGTCATACGTGTTTCATACAGTCAACAGAAAAGTTTCTATTGCCCTATTGCTTTTGGCTATATTTTATCTTGTGTTAAGTTTTAAGCTTCCTTCTTATGCATATGTTCCAGTTGACTCAGATCTCGTACCAATTGGACTTGGCTTTATTTTAATAGGGTTATCGGTAGCTCTATTCTTTCAAAAGGACTACGAAAAAGAAGAACATGAGGAACGTATTCCAAGAAAAGAACTTCCTATTGTTTTAGGTGTAGTAGGATTCATTATTTTTTACATTTTTCTTCTTGAAATAATCGGTTTTATCCTCGTTACGGTGTTATTCCTTTTCTTTTGTTCCTTATTTCTTGGTTATAGGAAGCACATGATCAATGCAGCAGTTTCACTTGCTGTACCGATATTGATTTATATATTATTTGACTCATTTTTAAAAGTTCAACTACCAATGGGAATATTGCCGTTTTAAGGGGAGGTAAACAACATGGATGTATTTCAAGGGCTAGCCCAAGGTTTTCAAGTAGCACTGAGTTTGGAAGGGATTATGTTTGTTCTCATTGGAGTAATTGTTGGAACAGTCATTGGCATGATTCCAGGACTAGGCCCCATCACAGCAATTGCTGTTATGATTCCAATCACATATGGCATGGATCCTGCGATTGCTTTATTGCTCATGGCAGGTATCTATTATGGAGCTGCCTATGGTGGTGCAGCTTCTTCTATTTTACTCAATGCACCAGGTGTGTCCGAGGCAGTGGCGACAACGTTTGATGGATACCCGATGGCAAAGCAAGGGAAAGCGGGGAAGGCTCTAGCAATTGCAGCGATTGGTTCGTTTGTTGGCGGTACGCTTAGTGTTATTCTCTTATCCTTCTTTGCACCGTTGTTATCAAAAGTAGCTGTATCGTTCGGTCCGCCGGAGTATTTTGCATTAATGCTCATGGGTCTGACAGCTATTTCAAGTCTTTCAGAGGGTTCGACGACAAAAGCATTGATTGCAGGCGTTATTGGATTGATGATTGCAACAATTGGAATTGATGGCCAAACGGGTACCCTTCGATTCACCTTTGGAAATCCGCACCTGATGGAAGGTATCGATTTCCTCGTTATTGCTCTAGGGCTATTTGCACTCGCTGAGGTAACGTCCCTTATTTTAGCGAGAAAAAATAAAATGACCGACATGCATGAGGTTGGCAGCCTTAAACTGACAAAATCCGATTATAAGGAAATGGGCGGGACGATGGGCAGACAGTCCGTCCTTGGTTTCATAATAGGTGTATTGCCAGGTGCAGGCGGTACGATTTCTTCTTTCCTTGGATATATAAGTGAAAAGAAACTTTCAAAGAATCCTGAGGAGTTTGGAAAAGGATCGATCCGCGGGGTAGCAGCACCTGAAACAGCGAACAATGCTGCGAATAATGGTGCGTTTGTTCCATTGCTAAGCTTAGGTATCCCAGGCTCTGGCACAACTGCTGTCATGCTTGGAGCGCTGATTGTACTTGGTATCCAGCCTGGACCGCTGCTGATGACCGATCATCCAGACGTATTCTGGGGAGTAATTGCGAGTATGTATATCGGGAACGTATTTCTATTAATTTTAAATTTGCCGCTTATCCCATATTTGGCTCGTATTCTATTAGTACCTAGACCATTGCTTATTTCATTGGTTATTGTGTTTTGTGTAATCGGAGTATATGCAATCAGCTTCAGCACATTTGACCTTTATCTATTATTGGCATTCGGGATTATCGGATATGTGATGCGATTGATTAAGTTTCCTGCTGCACCGCTATTATTGGCGTTTATCCTTGGGGGCATGATGGAACAGGCATTCCGCCAATCCCTTACAATTTCAAATGGCAGTTTATCGATCTTTGTAACCAACCCGATTGCAGCAACGATGCTATGCATAGCCTTTTTGTCCTTTATTGTTCCGATCATTAAGAACCGTAAGTCTAATAAACGGGAAGACAATATCGATCAAAGTGCTTAACGGATCGTAAGGTGATGAAATGAAGTGGAAACTGCCGGTTTTTCTGATTGTGATCGGACTAGGGATCCTTTCGAAAAATACGATTTTAACTAACTTTACAATGGAACAGCAGCTTACACTTTTATTATTAGCGATTGCCGTTTACTTATGGATTGCTTCACCATTACCGTCAGCCGCAACGAGTGTATTGCTGCTTGCATGTATGCTGTTGTTCAACCTGGCAGATGGAGTAGAGGAAGCGGTTATCGGATTTCTATCTCCTGCTCTCTACTTTATTTTCTTGCTATCTATCATCAGCCACGCATTAGTAAAAGTTAGGATTGACCGTGCTATTGCTAGATTTTTGATCAAATTAAGTAAAGGTGGACCCAGGTATATTGTGTTTGGGTTGCCTATCCTAATATTGATGCTGCCAATCGTCCTGCCATCTGCTGTTGCACGATTTAAAATACTACTTCCAATAATTAATCGATTGAACCAATATTATCGGTTTGGAGAACAAAGCCTATTTAAAAAATACTGCCTGTACGTCATAGGGATGATGAATCAAAATGCAACGATGATCATCTTTACTGGTGGTGGTTTCCCGATCTTAGCCTCCCAATTGTTAAAGGATTATCATATAGCTGAGTTAGGGTGGCTGGATTGGTTTCTTCATATTGCTCCACCATTATGGATTGGACTTATTATTGTTGCGCTCTTTGTTTGGAATTACTTAAAGGCAACGACAAAAGATATAGATTGGGATGAACGAGGTGGGATGATTGGTGAGATTGATCAAAATAAAGATCCAATCTCACCTTTGTTCTGGGTCGTTATCGGAAGTTTTCTGCTCATGATTGTCGCATGGATTGTGACAGACCAGGATCAAGTGCCTTTGTTACTGCCGCCAATGCTTTTGGTCGTCTTTTATGCATTTCCTAAGATTAATCTCATAAATGACCAGGTCGTTCGTGGATACGATTGGGAGAATTTTTTGCTTTTAGGATCGTCTTTTTCAATCGGTATATTGCTTGAGGAAAATGGAACGGCCCATGCCCTCGCAAACGAATTGATCAATATTGTGCCACAGGACGCTGGTATAACGCTAAAGGTCCTTGCTATTACGTTATTTGTGTTTGTATTACGTTTCTTATTTGTTGTCCCATCTTCAGCGATGATTGTTATTTTTCCAATCGTTATCTCTTATGCAGAATTGATCGGAATTGCGCCAATTGGACTCGCCTTTCTGGTTGTGATGATTATTGGAGGCGTGATGATTCTCCCTATTCATTCCCCGACAACGTTTTATGCATATGAGACAGGGGTATTTCGGAAAAATGAGCAATACAAAATCGGACTTTTTTCCAGCTTTATCGTTATTGTGATGGCGGTCTTGGCTGCTCTCTTTTATTGGTGATGGTTTAGTGAAAATAGGAGGAATTTGATAATGAATAGAGTTGCTGAAACTAGTGTTAAAGTAGACACATTATTAGAGGAAATCGCCAATTATGTATTGGATAAAGAAATTACGAGTGAGGAAGTAATCGAGACGGGAAAATATGTCTTGCTTGATTCATTAGGATGTGGGTTTCTTGCATTGCGGTATCCAGAATGTACAAAGCATTTAGGACCAATCGTCCCGAATACAATTGTGCCAGACGGAAGTCGCGTGCCAGGCACCAATTATGTGTTGGATCCGGTGCAAGCTGCGTTTAATATTGGAACGATCATTCGTTGGCTCGATTACAATGATACGTGGTTAGCGGCAGAATGGGGGCATCCGTCCGATAATTTAGGTGGTATTTTGGCAGCTGCCGACTACATTAGCAGAAAAAACCGATCAGTAGGAAAGCCCCCTCTAACGATGAAGGATGTATTGATCGCCTCCATAAAGGCGCATGAAATTCAAGGCGTTTTGGCTTTGGAAAATAGCCTTAACCGACGAGGACTTGATCATGTGCTATACGTGAAGATCGCTACGACAGCTGTTGTAACAGGATTGCTTGGTGGAACACGAGAAGAAGTAATCAATGCGGTTTCAAATGCATGGATCGACAATGCAAGTCTTAGAACGTATCGGCATTTTCCTAACACGGGTTCCCGTAAATCATGGGCTGCTGGAGACGCAACAAGCCGAGGTGTGCGTCTTGCAATGATGGCAGTTAAAGGGGAAATGGGGTATCCAACAGCGTTATCTGCACCAGGATGGGGCTTTCAAGATGTCCTTTTTGAAGGGAAGGAGTTAACGTTAGCGCGTCCACTTGACTCATATGTCATGGAAAATATTTTGTTTAAAATTTCGTATCCTGCAGAATTTCATGCACAAACGGCAGCAGAATGTGCGGTCGAGCTACACTCTCAAGTTGCAAACCGTTTGGATGACATTGATAGTATTACCATCACCACACATGAATCAGCGATCCGAATCATTGATAAAAAAGGTCCGCTCCATAATCCAGCGGACAGGGACCATTGCATTCAATATATCACGGCAATTGGGCTTATCTTTGGTGATGTAACAGCGGATCATTATGAGGATGCAGTTGCAAAAGACCCGCGTATCGATACCCTTCGTGAAAAAATGCAAGTGGTAGAGGATGAGAGATATAGCGTAGATTATCTTGATCCTGATAAGCGTTCGATTGCAAATGCGGTGCAGGTTCATTTCACTGATGGAACTTCTACAGAAAGAGTGGTGCAGGAGTATCCTTTAGGCCATCGCTTCCGTCGTGACGAAGGGATCCCTAAGCTAATGAAAAAATTCCGTGATAATGTGTACGTGCATTTTTCAGGAAAACAAGCCAATCAAATTTTTGCAGAATTTGAAGATATAGAGGAATTGAAAAAACGACCCGTCCACGAATTTATGGAAACATTTAGGATATAGGTGGTGATGTTGATGAGTTGGATGGTACAGGAACAGAAAAGTCAAAAGGAACTCTCTGGCAGGTTCCGCAACCTGATTTTGGAGGACAATATATTAAAAATGCCTGGTGCCCATGATGCAATGGCTGGTTTGGTCGCTAAGAAGGTCGGTTTCAAAGCTTTGTATTTGTCGGGTGCAGCCTACACGGCTAGTAGAGGCCTTCCGGACTTAGGAATGATCAACTCAGCCGAGGTAGCTGAAAGAGTCCGAGATATTGTGCGAGCAACGAATCTACCAATTTTGGCCGATATCGACACTGGGTTTGGAGGCATCCTAAATGTAGCAAGGGCAGCGCGAGAAATGGTAGAAGCTGGTGTAGCGGCCGTGCAAATTGAAGATCAGGAGCTCCCAAAGAAATGCGGCCATTTAAACGGAAAGAAACTCGTAACGAAGGAAGAGATGGTGCAAAAAATTAAAACCATTAAAGAGGTTGCACCAACACTAATCGTGGTTGCGCGGACCGACGCCAATGCAGTGGAAGGTTTAGAGGCTGCAATTAGCAGGGCAAAAGATTACGTCGAGGCTGGCGCTGATGCAATTTTTCCAGAAGCATTAACAGATGAATTGGAATTCGAGAGATTCAAAAAAGAAGTGGATGCACCGTTACTAGCAAACATGACCGAATTCGGTAAAACCCCCTATTATACAGCAGAACAATTTCAGCAGTTCGGCTATCGTATGGTCATCTATCCCGTCACATCGTTACGTGTAGCTGCAAAAGCATACGAGCGCGTGTTCCAAGAAATTATGGAAATGGGTACTCAAGAGGGAATGCTCGATGACATGCAAACCCGGAAAGAGCTCTATCAAACGATCGGCTACTATGATTACGAGGAGCTGGACAATAAGATTGCTAAGACGGTGTTGGAATAACAATTTGGTTTAGAGAAGAAATTACAGTGTTCACGGACATTAATGTTGGTAACCAGACATTAATGTTGGTAACCGTACAATATTGTTGGTAACTAGACATTATTGTTGTTAACCGGAAAATGAGATAAATACCCAAAAACGTGATCTGGAAGTCATAAATGACAGCCAGGCACGTTTTTTATTTTGTTGAGCATATTTAAACCTTATTCCAATAAGCCCAGGTTGTTGATTAAAGGAGGGCATTTAAAGTTGTATATTGAATTCGTATCTTATTCTAGAAAAGGGCCATATTCTGGAGTAAGGAAGGTAATTAATTGGTTCATCTTCAATTTGTAAGTTATGCCGTTAAAGGGCAAATTAATTGTATAAGGAAAGATGGGAAATTGAAACAAAAGATCTATTTAGCTACTAATCAAATGGAATAAACAAGACTTAGTACCCCGATAAGAGTCGTTACTATTGCCTTGTGTAAAATTTTATCAATTATAGCTAAAATTTGTATTATAAGCTTTTATGGGGGTACTTATATGTCGAAAAAGAGATTATCTTGTTTAATTTTTATTTTTACTTTCGTAATAATTGGACTGACCTTTCCGAAGCATGCAGATGCTTATGGAGTGGGGAGTTCAGGAAATTTTACGAATCCTAATTTTCAAGATGTAATTTATGACGAAGTCTACAATCGCTACGAACCAGTTGATTGGAAAGTTCTATCTTCCAGTATGGAGGTTTGGTTGGATCATTCGAATGGATATCCAGACCTCGAAGGGAATCGGAGTTTACATTACCTCCCAGTGACAAGTCAAGTGGTTCTAATTACTGGTCTGGTTATATGGAATCAGTTAGTAATACGTATAAAAGTGATTATGGACAGGTATTGTATGGAGGCTCTGAGAAAGTTTACTACGTAGGTAATCAACCATTCATAATTGCTTTTAGGGAAAAAAGAAGTGATACAAGTGCAGGACTTGATAATATATGGCGTGTCAGGGTTCAGGATTTTGAGTTAAAAGCAGATGGAACATTTGAAAAGAACTATGAGTCTTACTATGCAACTTCTGATAGAAAAACAACTTATGGATATAAACATGGGTTTCATGCACTTGATGGATCTACCAGCCCCAATGTTTCTGGTGGTTATAATCAGTGGATTACAAATTATATTACCATCTATCCAGACCCGGCTCATCCGATTTATTATATAGGAGAAGTTCAGTTTGAAAGATTTTTATCACCTGATAAAATATGGGAAGGATGGATTGATAACTTTTGGATCGGTCCCGCAGACCAGTTTAATTACGCTTTAACTGGGAGTGAGACCAAGAATGCAACGACTGGTTCGTATTATAATCAAACCAAAGTAGCCGATCCCGTTGATATTGCAACTGGTGCGTATACATATAGTCACAAAGACATTAATATCCCAACACGAGGTGGTATCCCGCTTAGTTTTGAACGTTATTACAATTCAACAAACAGGACGGATGGACCGCTAGGCATCGGTTGGGGTCATACGTATGACAGTAATATCACAACCAGGACGGATGGATCGGTTGATGTCCATTATCCAGATGGCAAAACCGTATATTTTGAGAAGACAGAAACGGGTTTCAAATCAGTAGCAGGGGTTTTTGAAACACTGACTCAGAATAGTGACGGCACGTTTGATCTTATCTTTAAGGACCAAAAGGTTTATCACTATGATAGTCAAGGTCGCTTGGCGTCGATGACAGATAAAAACGGGAATTCACTGACATTAACCTATAACACGGATAATCAAGTGCAAACGGTAACAGGCCCGGCAGGCAGAACATTAAGTTTTACGTATACTACCAACGGAAAAATCGACTCGATTACAGACCCCTTATCTCGAACTGTACGATTCGGCTATGACGGAGATGGGCAGTTAACGACGGCTACAAATAAGAGGGGTCATTCGACAACCTATACATACGACATCAATGGAATGACGTCGATTACCGATCCAGAGGGCCATACGTTTATCGAAAATGTCTATGATCAGCGCTCACGTGTCATCAAACAATATGATGCCAACGGAAGTGTGGCGACCTTCAGGTACGATGATGCTAATCAAAAAACGACGTTTACTGATTACAATGGAAATACAACCATCTATACATTTAACGGCCACTACCGTGTCACAAGTAAAACTGATGCCAAAGGAAACAAAGTAACCTTTACCTTTGATAATGACATGAACCAAACGAGCGTAACGGATAAGAATGGCAACACCACCGAGTACACGTTTGACGACCGCGGTAACGTTTTAACCACCACTATGCCGGACACAGATGGTGATGCGACAAATGATACGATGGAAATGGCTTACAACACCGATAACACCATTGATTATAAAATCGATGCCAAAGGATATAAAACGGATTACACCTATGACACAAATGGAAACTTAATTGAACAAAAACGAACCAAAGCGGATGGGAGCATTGTTAAAACTTCCTATACTTACAACAGCTACGGCCAACGGTGCGACTGTTACTGATGCAGAAGGACATACTACAACATTTACCTATAATTCTTATGGAGATCTCGATACAGAAACAGATGCGTTAGGGTTTGTCACTGACTATACCTTTGATAAAGTCGGTCGCATGACAGAGAAGGTCAGTCCGAAAGGCAGTCTTTCCGGCGCTGTTAAGGAAAACTGGACGACCTATTACGTCTACGATGACGAAGATAATTTAATAAAGGTGACCGATCCTAACGATCAGGTAACCACCTATACGTACGATAAAAACAATAAAAAACTCAGTGAAACCGACCCTCTCGGACGTACTACCACCTATAAATATGATGGGAACGGTCGGGTAATAGAAAAAACAATCGAAAAGAGTGCAACAGAGACGCTGACGACAACATATGAAAGGGATCCGAATGGAAACGTCATTCGTATAACCGACCTTAAGGAAATATAACCCGGAAAGTATATGATGGACTAGATCAGTTAACCGCAGCTGTTAATCCATTGCTGAATGCCACGTCATATACATATGATCCAAACGGTAATCAAAAAACGGTCAGCGATCAATCCACCGCCACTATTTCTGACGACGTCATCACTAGTTTTTATGTTGATTATGACGTGTATTACGAACATACCTTTTATGTGGAAGCTTGGTATAATGATCAATGGAATGTCGTTTTCCAAGCTTCAATGGACCAAGATGCAAAATGGGTCGACCTTACAGCTGAACAACCTGCTACGAAGCTTCGGACAAGGTATACGACTACGACATTTGCTGACACTAGTGCCTATGGCGATATCATTAGGGTCAAGACGAAATCCCAAACGTATGAACAAGCAACGAGCGGTCTTTTGAGGATGGATTACAAAGGAGAAAACCAGGACACGTACAGCGATCCTTGGCAGCCTAATGAGGTTGTTACCATAACTGAAGGTCCTGTAATTAAAGAGTTTTTCTATGATGAACGGAATCAAAAGTCAAAGGTCATTAAGTATGTTGACGGCGTAGAGCGTTCGAAAAGTTTTGTCTATGATACGATGGGGAATGTCTTAACAGCGACGGATGGAAGAGGTCAAACCACATCTTATCAATACGATCCGTTTTCACGGTTGACGAAGGTAACCGATCCGAAAGGAAATGTTACTGAATATCAATATGATAATGTTGGAAACCGGACCAAAGTGATCAATGCCAAGGGCAACATCACGACCTATACGTATGATGCTGTTAACCAGAGACTCACCGAGACAGATCCACTTCAGAAAACTATTAAATACGAGTATGATGGGAATGGGAATCTTGATACAAAAATAGATTCTAAGGGACAAATCATAGATTATCAGTATGACCGATTAGACCGATCAACGAAAAAAGCGTACTCCGGTACATCGGTAACTTACACCTATGATGCAGCTGGAAATCGGTTATCCATGTTAGACGGAACTGGTGAAACGGTTTATACGTATACACACCAGGGTCAATTGGAGAGTGTGACAGACCCTAATGGGCGCGTAGTCAGCTATACGTATGACGATAACGGTAATCTCAAAACGATTACGTATCCAGATGCGACAACGGTTACCTACGCCTATAACAAAGCGGATCAAATGGTGAGCGTTACCGACTGGAACGGCAAGGTTACTCAAATTGATCCGGACCCACGAGGGCTAACTGACCAAAAAACGTTTCCGAACGGGGTAACAACGAATTATACGTATAACAGTCTTGGAGAAGTGGAAACGATTAAAAGTACGCTTGACCAAACGGTCCTCAGTGAACGCTCTTATACGTATGATGCCAATGGAAATCGAAAAAGCATGATGGATGGAATATTAGGTGAGACGAGCTATACGTATGATGCTCTCAACCAGCTAACAGATGTTACGTACCCTGACTTGGAGACGATCTCCTATTCCTATGATGCAAACGGGAACCGTAAAAGCCTGACGAATCGTAATGGTACAACCTCCTATACGTATAATGATGCCGATCAATTATCTTCGGTAGGGTCAACAATCTATAATTATGATGCCAATGGAAATCAGACGGCGAAAGGGGCAAGTACCTACAGCTACGATAGTGAAAACCGGTTAACCCAGGTCATCAAGGAGAACGGTCAAACGATCGACTATACGTATAACGGCGATGGTGAAAAGGTTGCGAAAGCAGTCAATGGTGAAATAAATGAATACGTTTATGATCAAGGGTTATCACTATCCAGGTTGTTAGTTGAATATGACGGAACCGGTTCCATTTCAACGAAATACATCTATGGCAAAGAGCTGATCGCCAAAGAGAATGCGGACGGCAGTATTTTCTACTATCTTAACGATGTTCTTGGCAGTACAATCGCCTTAACGGATCGTTTAGGTGATGTGGTTGCTAGATTCCAATACGATGCATTTGGTCAAATCCGAAGCCAAAGTGGAACTCAAGATACGACCATGCAGTTTACTGGGGAACAAGCAGAAGCAGAGGCGGGCTTGATATATCTCCGTTCCAGGTATTACGATCCAAGTACCGGACGTTTTATTACAAAAGATAGTTTCGAAGGGTTTGAAGACGATCCGATTTCTCAAAACCGTTACACCTATGCCTATAACAATCCAGTCACGCTCACGGACCCTAGCGGACATAGTCCGAAAGAAGGAGCATCCTTCTTAGATAAGGCAAAATCATTTGGTATTGGTGTATTTGATTTTGCAATCGGTGATGACATAAGAACATTAGCAGATGGTGAGTGGAATTCAAAAGATTTACTTGCTGCCGCTTCATTCAACCCATGGGGAAAAGGACTAAAAGCACTAAAGTTAGTACGAAAGCTTACTAAGGGTAAAGGTAATGCTACCGACTTTTACGTTACACCTAAAGGAGAAGCGGTACCTGCTACAAGAAGTGGCTTTAATAATAATTTATCAAAAATGACAGAGGAGAATGGAAAGTATCGTGGGAATAGTAGTAATGGACCAGTGAGAGTAAGGATTGAAGATGCTCATAAGCCAAGTAATAACCCTAACGTAAAAATGAAACCCGACCACGATATTCCACATGTTCATGTAGAACATCGTAAAAATGGTCTAACTGGTCCGTGGGGGCAAGGAGACCCTTCAAATAATACTTCTTTTCCACAATATTGGTTAAAATAGGAGGATAGAATATTGGATAGTACGATAAAACTAATAAATGGTAACAGTTGGGCTGATTGTTCATTAGTTAAATTAGCAATTGAATATGACAAAATAGAAGTTATCGTTACAAGCGATGAAAATAATAATGAAGTTAAGATAATTTGTAAGGATTACATTGGTTTTTCATACGTTGGTCACTGGGATGAGTCAGTAATAAAAGATATAAATGTTGAGACAAAAGGAAGTCTTATTGAAGCATCTATACAAACTATAAAACAACACTATGGTGAAAAACCTTTACCTGGTGGAGGAACTAAAAATATTATAGATAAATGGTATCAATTAAATATAGAACTAATTGATGGTAATAAAATCAAAATTGCATGTAAGGAAATTGAGAATTAAGAGTGTTAGAAACTAATAATTAATGCAATCAATTTGGGCGGTTATCGTTAAAGATAACCGTCTTTTTAATGGTTTAGAAAACCCCTGGCTATGCAGGGGGTTCCAGAGAGCTTATAGCGTGGTAATAAAAAAACCTCACTTCATGGTAGGATAAAGTTGGTTTCCCGACCACTTTATCTCCCCATAGAAGGAGGAGTGCCCTATGAAGGACATGAACAGTTTAGCACACACAACATGGAATTGTAAGTATCATGTTGTATTTGCCCCAAAATATAGAAGACAGATCATTTATGGAAAATATAAAAAGAGTATCGAACAAATTATCCGGGATTTATGTGAACGGAAAGATGTGACGATACACGAAGCAAATGCTTGTCCAGATCATATTCATATGTTGGTAAGCATCCCACCCAAATTAAGTGTATTTATGGGCTATTTAAAAGGGAAGAGTAGCCTCATGATATTTGATCAGCATGCCAATTTGAAATATAGATACGGGAATAGTAGCTTCTGGTGTCGAGGGTTCTATGTCGATACAGTCTGCAGCAATAAAAAACAAATACAAGAATACATTAGAAATCAACTGAAAGAAGACTATATGGCTGATCAGTTAACATTATTCGAAAAGTATGACCCATTTACAGGAGAGAAAAATCGAAAGAAATAAAGGAATTCTTTAGAATTAGTGTGTGAATGTGGTGCAAGTGGGAAACCCTTTCGGTGGGCCTTTGAGGCCGAGGCCGGTAACAAAGGTTTTCAGCCGCAGAGCAAACCACCAGTTCACACTGGTGGTTTTGATTTAGTGGTATAGGGTAACTAATAAACTATTTTTTATCCATAGATTAGCAATAACCTATGTAAACTCTAAATGATATCTAAATAAATTATATTGTATGCACATTGACTTTAAAATGTATAACCTAATTATGTTTTTCATTACATTAAAAAGGCGCGTATTATCATCAGTTATCACCACTTGTATTTTACATTTTCCTACCCTCGTTTTCTCCCTGCCTTTTATTTAAAAGGGTTAGTAAAATCTCTAGGGATGGAACTTGAAACGATGACAGGTATTGATACAGTCACCGCTTCCGCTTTAATTTCTGAAATAGGAGACATTCATCGTTTCTCTAATTCTAATAAACTTGCACGTTATGCAGGAATTGCCCCTGATTATTCGGTTCGGGCGGTAAGGAAACGTATCAGAAAAGTTAACCAGGCAACAGAAATCTTCATCATATCTTTTATAACCTAGCTGTCCAACAAGTACAAGTAAGTAAGGGGAGTAAGACACCACGTCATCCTGTGTTTTACGAGTATTATCAGAAGAAGCTGTGTCAGAAGGTAAAACAAATAAACAAGCCCTTATATGTATCATGAGAAGGCTTGTGAACATCATTTATGGCATGATGAAGAATAAGACAGCATATACCATGCTTGAACAAGTAGAGAAGAAAGCTAGTTAATGGATAAAGGTGGCGGTTATTCAACTGTCACCTTATCTCATGTATAATTTAAGAAAGAACTAAGGGTACGGGTAAAATTGGTTTCTCTTACACAAGTAAGATTTCCGAAAAAATGGGAAAAAGAGGTTGGAATGATAAACTCATTGATAAAACACTAAATAAACCTTATAGAACAGTTGAAACAAGAGATACACGCTGGACAAAGAATGGTAAATTAGATGATCCAGCAACGGCTTATATAAGAAAAGATGGAAGCTATGTTGTCAGAAATGACAAAACAGGAGATATTGTTCACGTAAGTGATAGAAATGATCCTAACTGGGTCTCTCCCTGGGATTAATGGGAGTGAAGCTATATGCCTAAAAATAGCAATAGTAGTCTTTTTGAAAAATTTTCTTTGTATGGTAAAATTTCAAATGAAGAACTATATTTACCGATTCGGAAAACACCTGAATTTATAGCAGAATGCAATATGAGACGATTAGCTATTATTGGTGTGGAATTTTACCATTTATCTGGTGACAAGATATTGCCAGTTACTCCAATAAGTGATATAGACTTAAGCGACATCACTAATGGTGTGGATGATTGGCAGTACGCATTAGTTGAATGTAATAAAATGGTGAGTAAAATAATTAATGAAAAGATATTAGGGGATGACTCTTTATATTGTAGCTTTATTGTAATTGACGAAAAAGAGTTGAGAAATTAGTGATTTAAACCCTCATGGGATTTTTCTTTTGAGGGTTATTTTTATGTAAGTGTTGCAATTCCCTTTATGTAATCATGCTATAAAACAGCCTTGATAACATAGAATTTAATCCTTTACAGTTACACAAACCTATAACATTTTTAAATTTCTGGTACACCTATTTTTTAGGAGTGGGCCGGGGCATATCAATCACAAAAGCTTAAATTTCAAGCAAGGACATTTTATGAAATGAATGGATATAAGGTTGCAGGGGAAAAAAAGGATTATCCCCCAGGTACCATGGTAAAATCATTAGTATAAGGAACTTCTTATTGAGATAGAGAGGGCGAATTCAGTAAAATAGCGATCGCTCTATACATAGCTTATGAGAATATTATTTGGTGTAACGTGTTTCACTATTCTTTTTTCCATATGTACTGTCGTAAACACATTTCATAGAAGTTATTCCGTTAAAGGGCGCTTTCGCGGAATTAAGAAAGCGCCTACTATTGCTTTCTAAGGCTATATTGAGAATATTGCGTTGGTGATAAGAAAACAGAATGAGTAACGCAGGAAATTAATGTTATTTACACATTGCTACGGGGGGGGGGACGTATGAAAACTCACTATTATTTAGGTTGGTTTAGCAATTTTTTTGAGAGAATCTGGGCAGGGTTTTACAGGAGGATATAACTGATAGAAAATCGCTTGCTATGATTAGCTCGAATCCATTTTTTTATGGTGATGATGGTGCTACTGAACGCTCGTGGCTTGACCAGGCCGGCATTATGTTTGATGAATATCATTTAATTAATTATCGCGTACAGAAGGAAGATGCCCAAACGTTAATTCAAAATGCTTCAGTCATTTTCTTGTTGGGTGGAAATACTCTTAAACAAAATGGTTTTTTGATGGAATATGAGTTGCCGGAATTGATTAAAAAAAGCAGAGCCGTTGTGATGGGAGCAAGCGCTGGTGCGATCAACATGTCCGCTAAATGGTTATGCTCGAAAAACTTTGGATATAAAGTTGAAATAAGCTCTGTTTACGACGGAATCGGCCTTGACGATTTTTCCGTCCTGTCTTATTTTGATCTTGAAAATAACATTGCGATGGTTCAAAGCGAACTGTCTCCCTTATCGGAAGAAATGAATATTTATGCGTCGAACAAAGATTGCGCTGTACGTATAAAGGGAGACAAAATCGACATTTTTGGCAATGTATATTTAATTTCCCACTCAAAGATTCAGAAATTGGATGAGACGCTTTAGTTGTGGTGAATGGCTATGGCTTAATTGTATCAATTTCTTTATGCAAAGCTCTTTTAGTGAAGGAGAACTACGCAAAATAGGATTGTTTCTTCGTTATCCAGAAAGCATAGATGTGCAGAACGGTCTTAAGCAATCGGGCGCAATTCAAGAATATTGGATTGTGTCCAATGTTCTGTTAACGGGGGCAATTGTGGCATAAAGTAGCTGCTCCTTTACTTAAAATTAGGTGGATTTTAGAATAAAAATGCAGTAACAATTAGTTTAGTAGGGGTTGCGATTGTTTATGAAAAGGCTATTAATTATGACAGTTGGTAAAACACATAGCGGGAAGACTACTTTTGCGAAAGAATTAGAAAAGAAAATATCTAATACAGTTGTAATAGACCAAGATAACCATGCAGAATTTCTCCATTCTTACTACCAAGCACTAATACCAAAACAAGGACCTAATTTGATTAAATATGCCATAACAAGAACTATTGTTGATTATGCAATTAATGAGACTGATTGCCACATAATTCGTTGTAACTCAAATCGAAACGGTAAGGATCGTTTAAAATGGCTTAGTCATTATCATAAGAAAGGCTTCATTAGTATTCTCGTGAATTTTAATATTCCAGAACATATCCTTAAAGAACGTATTGCGAACAGTAAGCGAAATATGAATATAATCAGAGCTTTTTCAACTTTTGAGGAAGTCCTAGTTCAACAAATTGAGGAATCAAATAATGGAGATATAATGCCCCCAACAAAAGGGGAAGCAAATCATTTATTTACGATTAATAATTCTAGTGAAGTGGATTATGTAATCGAAAAAATTAGGGATATCGCACAAAGTCCAACATGATTATGTATTCAGCAATCGGGGGTTTTTCTTGAATAAAGCATTAGATGGGTTATCTTGAAATTGTATTTGAATATACCCAACTAAACACACCATAAATATCAAGTTTCATTTTGTCATATCAGAGGACATTAAACACCATGATTTAAACCTGTTTAATGTCCTCTGATGTTAATTATCGAAATCATGATTAAATTTATAAAAAAAACTATAATATTCCTTGACAGGAATATTCCTGTTAGGGTATATTATAGTCAAAGAATAAATACAAAATAAAGGTTGGTGTTAAAATGAAAAAATGAATACTAAAATTTTGAGCGCTCTTGCGGAACCCAGTAGATTACGCATTGTTGAATTACTTCGTGACGGTCCTCTTACCGTAGGGGAAATTGCAGATCGGCTTCACATACGACAGCCACAAGCGTCAAAACATCTCCGCGTGCTATATGAAGCAGGAATAGTGGAATTTTATGCTGAAACCAATCGCCGCATATACAAGCTACGGTCGGAGCCTTTCAAAGAATTAAATTCTTGGTTGGACCAATACCGCGCACTATGGGAAGAGAAATTAGATAGTTTAGATCGTTATTTGCAGGAGTTGCAAAAGAAAAAAGAGGAATGAAACATAAGTGACAGTCAACAAAACGATTTTATTGTTCGATGTGGCATGTGAAAAAAACTTTTGGAGGAATTAAAATGTCTGCTAAAATTGAAATCACTCGTACTTTCGATGCTCCACGTGATCTTGTGTTTAAAGCTTTTACCGAAAAGGAACATCTTTTAAACTGGTGGGGTCCAAAAGGATGGACACTTGATGTTACTAAACTAGAACTCCGCCCGGATGGTGTCTTTCATTACAGCCAGAAATCTCAAGATGGCAACGTTATGTGGGGGAAATTTGTTTTTAATGAAATTGAATCTCCAGAGAAACTTGTTTATACCAATTCATTTTCTGACGAGGAAGGAAATATCGTACCTGCTCCTTTTAACGCTAACTGGCCATTAGAAATTCAGAATACATTGACGTTCATCGAGCATGATGGCAAAACAACACTTACAATGATTGGTGTTCCGGTCTTCCCTACTGAGGAAGAAGTCAAGACCTTCGAGGAATCACAAGAAATGGTACAAAAGGGGTTTGAAGGAACCTTCGATCAATTAGCCGATTATCTATCAAAGGTACACACTTAATATTTTAAAGAAAAACACCGACTATGCGGTGTTTTTCTTTACTAGGGTATAACTAGTTTAAAACTCTTAGTTCAAGTTACATGAAAGAATCGCATTTAAATGGAGATTTTTCGATCTCCCCGTAATCAATTCTATTAGAATTTGTAGTCTAAAATCTACTTAGGAGGAAAATAACAGATGAATCCAATATTAAATCAAATCGGAACAACATTTATTCCTGTTAGTGATATTGGAAAAGCACGTAATTGGTATTGTGACATATTAGGGTTATCAGCAGATGGTGAAATATTATTTGGTCATTTATACATATTGCCTATGGACGGAACAGATATTGTATTAGATACTAAGATTTTTTCAGAGGATAATATCTTTAAAACTCCACCTTTTCATTTAAATACTAATAATATTGAACAAGCTTTTGAGTATATGAGGGGAAAAAACGTAGAAATAACTACAAAAATTAAAAATAACCACTGGTTTAATTTTAAAGATCCAGATGGGAACCATTTAATGATTTGTCAATGTTAGTTATTTAATAATAGGGGGCGATTGCCGTACAAGGTGATCGCCTTTCTCTTACTGAAGGCAGCAGTTTAGTTTAAGAAGTATTGGTTAAATTATTATACTTTCTTTGCTAAGCCTTTGAAGGTAATTTGTTATTTTAAAAGGGAGAGAAAAGTAATGTCTCAATCACTCATCTTTGATATGGATGGAACACTATTTCAAACAGATAAGATATTAGAATTATCACTTGATGATACTTTTAACCATTTACGGTCACTAAATAAATGGGATACAGTAACCCCTATTGATAAATACCGTGAAATTATGGGTGTACCTTTACCAAAAGTATGGGAAGCTTTGTTACCTAATCATTCCAATAAAGTAAGAGAACAAACTAATGCTTATTTTCTGGAAAGATTAGTTGAAAATATAAGAAGTGGGAAAGGTGCTTTATATCCTAATCTAAAGGAAGTTTTCAGTTATTTGAAAGAGAATAATTGTTCAATTTACATAGCAAGTAATGGTTTAACGGAATATTTAAAAGCAATTGTGAGTTATTATAATTTGGATAATTGGGTTACTGAAACATTTAGTATCCAAAAAATTGAATCGTTGAATAAATCAGACTTAGTTCAGAGTATTATAAAAAAATATGGTATTACCAATGCAGCAGTAGTAGGAGATCGCCTATCGGATATAAATGCAGCTAAAGATAATGGTTTAGTTTCAATAGGATGCAATTTTGATTTTGCTCGAGAAGATGAACTTTCTCAGGCTGATATGATAATTGATAATCTAATTGAATTAAAAGCAATTTTAGCTGAATTAAATAGATAGCATATTGAATGGGGGTATCTGAAATAAGATATGCCTCTTTTTCGATGGGAAATAATCCTTGAGTAAAGTTTGTTTATTTGAAATAATTGGTATTTTACAAGTGTGTAGGATTACGGAGGTTTCTATGTATACATACAACTCATTTGAAACGTTAAGAGCATTTACTTTGTTGCGACCTATCTTCGCCATATTTTTAATAGCAATTTTGACTGTCTTTGCAATTATTGTGATACCTAAATTAAGGAGAATGGCTAATGGTTTATCTGTGGTCGGGCTATCAGTAATTTCGGTAATTGCATCTGCTCAATTACTATATTATCATTCAATAATCGTTGATGAACTTGGTTTAGGATGAGATAAAATTATTACATATATGTTCTTGGTTATTTTAATCTTTGGTATCATTAACCCAATCATTTATTTTAGTCGCAAACCTAGAATCCTAGATTAATTTTCCATATAAGGGGGCGATTGCTGCATAAGGTGATCGCTTTCATTTACTCGAGAATTGGCATTATAATGTAATAAATTGTGAAGAGTATATTAAAACTTATATGAGAGATTTGTTCGATATGGTGGTGTGTATTTTGCAAAAATGTGAAAATTGCAACAAGCAATTTAGCTGGAGTCACATCTATAATTCGTTTTGGTGGGCATATAAACGCATTGAATGTGGCAACTGTAATACGAAACACAGTATACGTATTTCTGGTAGATTCATATTTGTTTCTCTAACAATTCTACCAATGTGGATATTTGGTTTCTTCCTTTCCCCTTTTAGTAATATTTTTATAACTATTGGAGTAGGACTCGCTATATTGTTAGTGGGCTCTTTGTTTACACCATATGTAGTAAAATATAAAAAAATTTTGTGAGAAAGAATACTTAAACTCAATGGGGTGTTGGTTTATGAAGGTTACGCCTCTTATTCCAGAATACGAAAGGGGGCTTATCTGAAGTAGGATAAGCCTTCTATCAATCAATAAGATCTGTTAATTTCATATAATTGACTTTAAGCAAAAGAACAGTTTAATGGGGGAAGGCGAATAAATGAAAAGTAAATATATTTTATGTTTTGTGGTTTTTGTACTTTTGAGTGCTTGTAATGAAACAAGTAATAATGACGTCAAACAAAATATTAAATCAATACAGTATGAATTTAAAGAACCAACTAATTTCCCTTTTGAAGTAAATGATGTATCGACTTCAATTGATATTGGCCCAGTCGATTATCTTCATCAATTCATCTTCTACTATCGTAATAAGGAATCAACCCAACAAATTAAATATATTTTGAGCAAGATTTTAAACGAACCTAAGGAAAATGATTTTTCAAGAGAAGATAAAACTGAGTATAAACTAAAAAATGGAATATCGGCATATTATGAAGAAAATGAAAGAAACCAATCAATATGGTGGAAAAATGATGATGGAACTGTAGGCAGGTTTGTATACTACATAAATGGGAATTCCCGTGATTTAGGTGAATACAAATTAGAAGCTGAAGAATTGGTTGAGTTAGCTAACCAAGTTCAGTAACAATATTAAACAATCGGGGGCTTTTCTGAAATAAGGATAGTGTCATTCAGTATAGTTGAAGATTGCTTGTGGATTCGCAGCTCTTTTCTGTGCTAAGGGCAGAATAGTTAGGCAAAACAATACCTTGGGGTTTATGCTTACGGGGAGGAGAGGTAGTTTGAAAAATAAAACCGTTATCATTATTACTTTTATTGTTATTGTGGTGTTAGGTTTTACGATGTTTTTAAAAATGAACCCACCTCTACATAGTTCAGGACAAAGTTTAAATAAAGAATTAAATCCATTCACGTTTGTTGCTGAAATAGATAATAAAGGATTTGCTGATATAAAACTGAAAGAGATTTTAGTAAATTCTAATGAAAATGCTTACAAAGTTGAACTTGGTATAAGTCGTTCAAATGGTCTGATTACGATTTCAGAGGTTCGGGATACAAGTGAAGGGATTAGCTTTCATGAAATAAGTGATTATCCGATAAAAACACCCCCTGAAAGCAAATATGTTGGAGATTTTGATACCATTAGACATTATGCAATAGTGGTTTATTATAACGAAGGTGTAAAAGATATTACTGTAAAATATAGTTACTTAGGTATTCCTTTTGAAAAAAAGATTGCGGTTACACAAAGTGACGGATAAGCTAATTAAGCGAACGGGTGCAATTGCCGAAGATACTCATATAGTGATTTCGAGCATTTCCATTATTCAACACTTGGGTAGTTTAATTGAACACGGAATTGGAATGACACCTTAATTAGTGAGCTATCTACAACACGCCGCAAATGAATTTTGACCAATGGGATTATCTACTAAAGGGATTAAATTGGAGGGAATAGAAAATGGATGTAAAGACACTTTTGTTACAACAATGGGCAAGTTGCTTAGATGAAAAAGACTGGTTTCCCCCACTTGAAAAAGTGCTAGAGGATATTACTTTTGAACAGGCAATTTTGAAACCAGCTGATGGGGCAATGAATTCCATTTGGGAATTAGTTTGTCATTTACTTTTCTATAAAAAGAGATTTCTGATGCGATTTCTTGGTGAAACAGCGAATGAACCACAGGCAGAAAATAATGAATCTACATTTCGATTACCAACTGAGACGTTAGAAAATTGGAAGGAAACAAAACAAGAATACTTTTATGTTCATCGTGAACTTGGAAAAATACTAGCAAAATCAGAACATGAAAATTTGTATAGACAGATCCCAGGAGAAGATAATTCATTAGTGCTTGAACTGAAGAGTTTAGCAATGCACGACGCATATCATATTGGGCAAATTGTATTCCTTAGTAAAATGCAAGGAGCTTGGCCAGGGAAACGCAGCTTTTAATAAAGCTTCATTAGCTTTACAGTTATACCATTATCGGGGGCATATCTACAATAAGTGGATACGGCTTTCTGATAACTATTAGTTTAATAGTGATCCTTCCCAACATGTAAAATATAGAGAAGATATGGTATTTTTACTAAAAGAGAATATTCCTTATTTTAAAAATAAGGATTTTCAAATCACAGAAGGCGAGTGGAAATTGAGGATGATTGCGCAAAGAGAGTCTGCACACAAGAGATTTATATCAACGGTTTGGAATTAACAAACTTATATACTCCTATTGATGAAGAGCAATATGATGGAGAAAGATTAAAGATATATTACTTACCCCATACAAAATTAATCATGAAAATAATGGTACCGTTCTAATGTTTCATTATCCTCTTACATGAAACATTGTAAAGAAATTCGTTATTACGACGGGGGCGATAGCTGCACAATGGTTATCACTAATTGTGATAACCAAGGCAGAAATGTTGTAAAAGGCTGGGGCGAATTTAAGTGATAATGTTATTCCGGTAGGAGGGTTAAAAATGATTCGCGAACTTGATAAAGCTGAATTCTATAAATGCGAAAAGTTAATTAATGATGTGGGACATTTAGAAGTTAAAGCGATAATAGAAGGGAATAACCCAGGTCGAATCTTTGTAGATCATATCGATTCTCCTAAAACAGGACTTATCTGGTTGGGTAATAATGATGGTTTTTTCTTTATTGGAGATGAAGCAAATGAGATATTTAATAACCATATAAATGATTTTATTGATAAGGTAATTTTTCCTGAAGCAAAGAAGCTGAGATTAAATAATTTTATAGCAATTGGTAATCATTCAAGGTGGGATAAGACGATAGAGAGGACCTTTGAACATCGTCACACGCAGAAATCTAATCAAAATGTTTATAAGTTGGCAAAAAGTCATTATAAAGATAATAATGAACCTTCGATTAAACAAGATTATAAAGTATTAAAAATCACCAAAGAACTTTTTGAGAATAAGAACAATTATCTTGAAAGCATAGGATTTTTACGCTCAAAAATATCAGAATTCTGGTGTTCTCCTGAGAATTTTTTTCTAAAGGGGAATTGGTTACTGTATTGTCTACCAAAATAAGATTGTGAGTTTATGTTTTTCAGGATTTGTAGCTGAAAATGTTCACGGTATAGATATAGAAACAATAGAGGATCATCAGGGGAATAAATTAGGTCAGAAGGCCGCCCACTGTGTTGTGAAAGACTGTGTGAGTAAGGGTATGATTCCATATTGGGATTGTGAGGAGACAAATAAGCCATCTAATATAATTGCTAAAAATATAGGATTAGACAATTATTTAAATTATTTAGTGTGCATTTTTCCGATTGATTAAACTTGATGTGTTATTCAATTAACGGGAGGCGTTAATCTAAGAATGGTTACGCCTCTTTTTGTTTAATATCTAACTATTGAGCAGTTATGTTCAAGAAGAGGGTTTATCCACGAAGTCGGGAAATGATTTATTTAAATATAATTAGATTACAGTTTAGGAGTGGTTTTACCAACAAAAAGACATTGTTTTACATATCTATTGTCGTTGGAATATTAGTGTTGCTTTATTTAATGACTAATACTTTTTGGGCATTTTTATTTGGAATTTTGATTGAGTGGAAAGCCTTAAGAAATATTATGCAAGGCAATATAAAAGTAAATTGGCTGTTTATTCCTGCGATTTTCTTAGCGATTGTATGTTTCATTCCAAGGTTATACTGGAGCATTTGGTTTGGGTTAGCAAATCCATTTTACATCGAAATGTTCAAAATGGCTGAAACTCAAATACTGCTTACAGCTTTGTCGGGTATTTTATTGGTACGATCATTTAATAAACATTGATGTTATTAAAGGGGCGATTGCGGCAGAAGGTGATCACCTTTACTTACTAGAATTGGGAGGTTAAGGGTCGTGTTTTATGAAGAAATTAAATCTGCATACATCCAGCCTAATGTAAAAGTGCTATTATCTTTTGCTACCCCGGAAAAGAACATTGCAAGAGAGTATAACCTTTATATACATTCACCTGTCCGAGAATAGTAAGAATACGACTTCAAAATGAGATTATAGGTTGTAATACGAATCGCTGTAAAATAAAACATATTCAGTTTACTTTTATATTCCCGATTATTTTTAGTCATACATAATTTATTAACCCCATAAAATGATATATCTAGTTTATATGGGGAGTGTAAGGATGGGTGAATATCAAGTAACAGAAGCAATGCTTGAAAAATTTTATAGGCTTAATCAAAAGAAAAAGGAAATTGAATCTGCCATGAAGGAAATGAAAAAGCAATTCCATAATTACTTTGATGAGACGGTAGGCGAAAATGTTAAAGGGCAAGTAGCAGTTGGTGATTACATATTACAAAGGCAAGTTAGAGCAATTGAGAAATTTAATGAAGCAAAGACGGTAGAGAAATTAGAGGAATTAAAATTAGAAGATTTAATGGTGAAAAAACCGGATATCGACAAAATGAAAGCAGCGATTAACCTTGGTATTTTAAAGGAAAATGACCTAGAAGATTGTCGGGTTATCAATATTTCTCCAGCTATCTCAGTAAAAACTAAATGAACAATTAAATTATATTCAAGAAATAGGACTATCCTTCAAAGTAGGTACTTTGTTGTCTTTAACTTAAGTATAACTTGAACTTTTATAGTTGAAAAATAAAAACCACTCAAAGTGGTTTTTTAGTCTCGCATTGCTCCTGCCTCTCGGGAAGTCATTGCACCTTGTCCTCGGCTTACATCTTTTTGAATTTCTTGTTTTACTTTTTGTGCATCCGTTCCAGCACTTTCAGGTTTCATCATAGAACCCATACTCTTTTTAGCATTTTTATCCTGTTGCATGCAAGTCCTCCTAAATTTATTGTTTAACAATCTTATTATTTACAAAAATCACAAAGTTATTACCTAAGTATTTGAGCGGATTTTCTTGAAGAAGGAGAATAACGGGTTCCGTCTTGGAGTACACACAGTATAAATTCACACATCAAAACGCATGCGATTTCACACAAGAAAGACACATGAATTCACACCCAAATTCGCAGGGTAAGAAATAAATTATGTAGCGTGTGTGATTCTGCTGTGTGATTTGTATTGTCGATTTTGTATGTGGATAACAAAAGCCGCTAGAAAAATATGTTGAAATATAAATATCAATCATTACTGATCGGGCCATTGAGTTGAATAAGTTTTAAGGTTCCTTAATATTCTACATCTAAAGTTGTAGGGAATTTAAAACTATTCTCGGAGGTAATAATTAAGTAGGAATGTAAAAATAAATATATAGGAGCATTATCGTTAAGAAACTTAAGAAATGGGGTTAAAAATGATCAAAGGATTGTATGAGGCACATCTACCAGTAAGTAACATTGAAAGGTCAATAGAATTTTATCAAAAATTAGGATTAAAGTTAGCTTATAAAGGGAAAAGGGTTACATTTTTCTGGATAGAAAAGGGAAAGAGTTGGTTAGGTCTATGGGAATGTGAAGAGACACAAATACCCTATCATCCTTCAATAAGACATTTAGCTTTCTATGTAGATCTTGACGATATTAAAAAAGCTAAAGTATGGTTAGAAAAAAGAGGGATAAATGTTAAAGAAAACTTTGGTTTTTCTCAGGAACAGCAACCGCTTGTTCTTGCAAATAACCCACATACTCACGCCGCAATATACTTCCAAGATCCTGACGATAATTCACTGGAATTTATTTCACCTCTTGAGCTAGATAGTGAGGAAGTTTTCGAAATGATGGAATTGAAGGATTGGTATAATCAAAAAGAACGTTATTAGTTACCAGTATGCTTAATTAATATATAAGGCAGTGTACTATAGTCGTAGCGATAGCTCTTTGGTATTCTTGTGCTAACGGGTGCTTTACCTTAATACGTTCTTCAGCAATCGGGGCCAGATTGTAGAATAACATCTTCACTGACTGGGTCCGTCAGGGGAGTTGTTTTATTATTATAGATAATGTTTTAGCTATTCCTAATGTCTGAATATTAGTAACTTGAGGTGAGGTGAGTAAGCAAATGAACCTAGAACTGATGGATATTTTTCGCATGGAATATGACTTTAGTTGGGATACTGAGACCTGGTTTTTACCTTTAGAATCTGCTCTTGAGGGTTTGAATTCCACAGATGCAAGCTGGCAACCCCCTGGAGGAGGGAATACAATTTGGCAAACTGTGAACCATCTAAATTATTACAACGCTCTACTTGTTAGACAAATCAATGACACAACTCCTAGAAAAAAGGCATCTAATAACAAGGCTACATTTGGAGATATCGGGGAACCAGCGGATTCTAAATGGAAGGCAGTCTTGTCACAGAATACATTTGGAGATATCGGGGATCCAGCAGATTCTGAAAAATGGAAGGCAGTCTTGGCAGAAACACGCCTAATTTGTGAAAATTTGCGTAAATCACTAGCACAAGTTAATGACAGTCAACTGGAAGAGGAACTTGTTGGGGGTTTGGCTCGTCAAATTTTGCACAACGTATACCATATAGGGCAAATTGTATTAATTCGCAAACAACAAGGCTCTTGGCCAAAGGAGCGAGAATAATTTACATATTCTCCTATAGGGCGCAATTCAAGAATATTGGATTACGTTCATTGTTCCGAGGGGGCTTATCTGCTATAAGGGTATGGCCCTTTTCTTATGAAATAAATTATTGAGTTAGATCTAATAGTTTGAAATAATTGGTATTATACAAGTGTTCGGGATTATAGAGGTCTCTATGTACACATACAACTCATTTGAAACATTAAGAGCATTTACTTTGTTACGACCAATCTTCGCCATATTTTTAATAGCAATTTTGATTGTCTTTATAATTATTGTTGTACCTCAATTAAGGAGAAAGGCTAATGGTTTATCTGTGGTCGGGATATCAGTAATTTCGGTAATTGTATCTGCTCAGTTGCTATATTATGATGCCAATTTCCGTCTTCAACACTAGGGTGCGAAAATTGATGAACAATAATGATTTTGCCTAATCTCTTATCCGAGATTCTGTGCAATATTCTGGAATAGAATAGAGAATTGTATAGTTTGGAGAGTTGATATGAAATATTTTGAAGAAGCCAAAACAATTTGGAAAAAGTATGTACCAAAGAGTGGTCAAGCAGATACGGTTGAAGGTGAGCTGCTCAGAGCACTCGAAAAACTTAGGTATGAAGCACAAAACAACGGAAATGGTAACTGGGATGAGGGCTTTGAACGATTTTGTACGTATCTTTGGGAAACCTTAAATGACAATAGCACTTTTAATAAAGCAGTGATACAAGACATAAAAGCAGATATTGACAGAGTATATAATTATCAAGAACCATATCTAGAAGATGATCTATATGACAGAATAACCGACCGTGTGATTGAATTGAGTCTTTCTCAGAACGGACCAATAGTGAGAGAGAAAGATCCCAGCCAATTTAGATAGTCAGCTTCAGTAAAAGGGCGCGTTTAACGAGCAACGCGTCTTTTGGTATGATAATATGAAACTTTTTTCAGGATTTATTCGTATCCAATCATATATGGATCGCGGGGTGCTATTGATGGCAATTGTAATAAATATAGTATTTGCAATCTTAATTGTTATGGGGATCGGGGTTGCATTTTATTACCTCATTAAGAATTTTAGAGACAAAAAAAGAGTGGTTCCAGTATATGGGTTGTCCTATAGTGGAGAGTATACTCAGAAGAATTTTTGGACGAATGAGATTATTATTTTGGTCATTATAACGCAAGGGTTTGGACTATTGAAGTTATCAATGACAGTGAATATTTTGATGATATGTTTTCTCGTTATACTTACTGTCCTCTATTTTACACAGATCTGGCGCGGTGCGATTGGAAAAAAAGGTGTTGTATCGGCGACTAAATTTTACAACTGGAAACAAATTGATACTGTTGATTGGATTACAGGACTTCAAGCTGAAAATCCTGGATATCCAAGCTGGGGATTGGTTCGTTTTTATATAGGGCACCATTATGTGGAGTTCGTGATCAAAAAAAAGATAGAGGATGAAGTACGTACTTTTGTAGAGGAACAAATGGAGTTTGCAAAAGTAAATTAGCCTATAGAATTGTTTTACTTAAAGGCTGTTTCTTAGAATATGTACAGATTCATGCATTTTTTATTCAACAAAACAGGCGCAATTCTAGAGTGTTGGATTGCGCTCGTGATTCCATTATACTAGGGGACGTTAATCTAAGAAGGATAACGCCCTCACGTTATTTATGGATGGAGAATAAATTTCCAATAAGCTAAACAGATAAAAGCACAAAACCAAGAAATAAATCCAAAAACGGTGACAATTGTATTTTCAGACCACCCATATTTTAAGCCATAGTGAAAGTGGATCGGTGTCATTCTGAAGATACGTTTACGTGTAAGTTTAAATGAAGTAACTTGTAATATAACCGAAAGTTGTTCAGCAAAATATATAAAGAATAAAATGGGAATTAGAATTTCCACTTTCTCAATAATGGCAAGAAATGAAAGTGATCCCCCTATCGCTAATGATCCTGTATCCCCCATGAAAGCTTTGGCAGGATATAAATTATAAATGAGAAAACCGAGTAAGCATCCAATCATAATTAAACAAAAAAGTTGCACCTCTGTTTTGTCTGAAATTACAAAAAAGAAAAAATATGTAGGGATTGCAACAACTCCCAAAAGACCGTCCAAGCCATCCGTAAAATTAATAGCATTTGCAGAACCAACAACAAATAAGGTGATCACAATGGTATATACCACCATTGGAAGATCAAAGGAGAAATTTTTATGAATACTAATAACGGTGTCTACACCTAGTTCGTTAATCACGTAGAAAAGCAAAGCACCAGTAAAAAGAAATTGTAAAACAAGCTTGGTCTTACCCGACACCCCTAGGGGATCTTGGCGTGAAGCTTTCCAAAAATCATCCAAAAAACCAATAAAACTAAATAGAATGTAAGTAATTGACAAGAAATACATTAATGGCGTAGGTGAAGAAAATATGGATACGATAATTCCTACAAAAAGAATCATCCCAAACATTAACGGAGTACCTTTTTTTAATTGATGATTGGAAGGAAGTTCTTTCCTTATCGGTTGAAGGAGCTTTAATTTTCTTAAGATAGCAATGAATAGTGGGGAAAAAACAGAGACTAATACAAAAGCAATGATAGCTGGAATTATTTGATCACTCACTTTTTATTTTCTCCCTTTCTCTTTAATCTCTATAATAAGTTCTAAGAAGACTATTGATTTCCTCTAATTCATACAAAATATAAAAATCAAGATTAATTGAGACCAACTGATTACTATTAAATTATTTATTCAACATAAGGGGGGATATCTTTAATAGGTATGTACTGTTATTAACTTTATAAAGATAAAAATTGAGATATCAGTGTAAGTTTGGAATGATTAATATAAGATTATTAGTGATAGTTTGGGAGTGAACGGCGTTGAGCTAAGAAGGGTTACGCCTCTTTTTGTTTAATATTTAACTATCAGACAGGATTGTACTAATAAATGAGTGAAGAACTTAATGGATATTTGCATGATTTAGTAATAATTCTTCATGAAAAATATAATGAAACTTTACAAAACAACGGGAAGGAAACAGGAGGAGATAAAGCCTTTAGAGTAGGTATGAACCATGCTTATTATGATGTTTTAGCTATAATTGAATCTCAACTGATGTAAAACAAATTGGCAATATAACTCCTGACTAAATATGAAGGCTAAATTTAAATGAAGTAAAGAGTACATTATTTATTTTAACAGTAAAGAAGGAATGTCATGTCAAAAAAACTGTCTTTAAAAGAAGAAATAATAGATGCTATTGCCGATGGACCAAGGACTTTAGAGTTATTCGAGCGTTATTTAAGAAACTTTGATTTACATTTTTCAAGAGACGAAATTATAAAACAATTATCCGAATTATTAGATGACGGAATGATAATAGTTGGTTATCCCCTTAATAGCAAAGCTGAAGTTTCTAAATCTGCTGATGATAAAGAGATAAATGATTACTGGCTTGAATTAACTGAAAGAGGTCGAGAAGAACAACAAAAAATAAGCTTTTAAACAGAATAAGAGGATTAAAACGCCCTCTTATTCTATTAAACCAGCTTTACTTTAATTAGAAAGCATTAGTAAGGAAAGAATGCTAGTATCTGGAGTGATATTATGAATTATCCCGCTCGTGTTATTTCTATAAAAGATAATCTCATCAAAATTAGTGGATATATCAATGATGATTCAAAAGATAGATTATTAAAAAGATGTGATATTAAAGAAATCACTGATAATGAGTTAGTGATTACATATAAAAGTTCAGCACATGATGCATTTAGTGATACAACCTTAATTGATAAATTATTACTTATTAGAGATATCGGAATTCCATTTGGTGAAGATCATAAAGTTATTTATTCACCAGCAGAATTTATGAGAGAACTTTTAGGTCGTGGCTATAAAATTGGGCAATTCAAAACAATTAATGGCTCTCGGATAGTTAGAGAATTTGGTTAATATCTTCTTTAACGAAGGGGGCGCTGATCTAATAGAGATCCACCTCTATTTATTATGTCTACCTGTCGGGAGGGATTGCTCAAAAATAAAACATACAAATATTTGAAACCTGTGGTGTGGAATAGTGTAATAGAAATAATTACATAGGGGGAAGCATAAATGAAATTTTCTAAGAAATTATTATTAATTGCCTTTTTAATATCTGCTATAACTACTAATCTCTTAACAGGATGTAATTCAACAAATAGTGAAGATTCTTCGATAAATGAAAAGGTTGGATCAAACGAGAGGATTTATTTAGAAAATAAGGCGGTTAACACAGTTTCAGTCTCTTTTGTAGGAGAAAATAATAATGATGTTCAAAAACCTCACGTTAAATATTATGAAGATTAAAACTTAGATGCACTAAATTCATTTATAAACGCAGTAAAGAATGCAGAACAATTACCAGGTGTTGTTGATGCGGAAAAAGCTAATTTTGTTTTTGAAGTTTCATATGAAAATGGTGAAAATGAAAAATATTTCCTTGGATAAATAATATTGGTACGCAAAGCTATCTCGCCAATGAGAATAGAAGTTCTAAAATGTATGAAGTCTCTTCTGTGGACACCAAATATCTTAAGAATTTTGTTGTTAAATAAGAAATAAAAGAAATGATTACTCCATAATAGGGGGCTTATTCGTATAGGGGGGCAGCCTCTTTTTTGATGAAATTTATCATTGTGTTAAATCCATTTATTTGAAATTCTTGGTATTAAGCAAAAGGGGTATAGTTTAATCAACACGATGATTTTACCAAAGTTCAATTAGCAGACAACCTTGCTTCGGTGTTTAATAATGCATGAGTGTAACGAAGGCAGTCCCTGCTCTGTACGAACTCTGTTTGATTTTATGTATGTGGCATTTTAAAACAGGAATTCTTATTTCAACTGACCGTGAGGCATTTGTAATCCGTGAGCACTCTTTACTCATTCAGAACCGTTTAATAGCAGGAGGAAGTCTTTAGTCTAAAGGAGAAATAATATATATAAATTTCATTTAAAGGAAGTGTTTATTATTAAGGCAGTTATTTTTGATTTTGATGGCACACTGGCTGATACGTTACCGATTTGTTTTCATGCCTTTCAAGCTGTGTTTAAGGAATTTGATGATATTGACATTACAGATGGTGAGATTAAGGCTATGTTCGGACCATCAGAGACGGGGATCATTAAAGAAAATCTCTTAAATAAAAACCAAGATAGAGCGATAGAGCTATATTATGAAAAATATACTAAAAATCATCGGAACCTTGTCCCTGATAATGAGGAAATGAACAACTTACTATTATATCTAAAACGTAAGGGATATAAATTAGCGATCGTTACAGGAAAAGCGCGTAGGAGTCTAAATATTTCTTTAGAATGTCTTAATATGAAAGAATTCTTTGATGTTGTAATTACTGGTGATGATGTAAATAAACCGAAGCCGCATCCCGAAGGAATAAATAAAGCATTAAAACAGTTAAACATAGAAAACAACGAAGCAATTTTCCTCGGAGACAGTGATGCAGATATCTTGGCCGGTAAAGCAGCCGATATATATACAGTTGGCGTACATTGGTTGCTGAATTACCAAACGCAAAGGTTTAATGTAAAGCCAAATACAATATTTCGTAGCATAAAAGATTGTAGACAATTCATCGAAAACAGATCTCAACATAATATATTCAATTAATGAATGCTTCCCGTCAAGATAACTTCGAGTTTTTTGGAAGGAATGGTAAGAAATATGTTCTTTAAGTTCAGTAAGAAATTTTGGTTGATTTCAACCATTGTTGGACTTTCTTTTATGAACGTTCAAATATGGATACATCCTGAACAATACGAATCGGTCTATCAACAATTAGCTATATCGCTCTCTGTAACTGCTATTATGATTGTCATGTTTTTCGTAATCTATTTTATTGTTGATTTTTTTCAAAAACATTACAACAAATTCTAAATAAATGCTATTCGGTAAGTCGTGCTTTTTAACATTTGAGCAGGGTCTGTGCTTGGAATAATTGACTTTATCCAAGAGCACAGATAGTAGGATTTGTTCACAATTATTAGGAGGAATTACTTTGTTTTACCGAAGAAAATTTTATATTGTAAAAAATGAATTTGTCGAAGTATTTAATGCTCACTTTAACAATACAAATCTCCCTAATCAACTAAAACATGGAGCAAGATTTGTCGGTCGTTGGATGAAGGAAATCGATGATCGCACCACCGAAATCTTTGCTATCTGGGAATATGATAGTTATGGAGATTATAAAGAAATAGAAGCTAATGTAAGAAGTGATGAAGCTCATGTTAAACGTGTTCAAGACTGGTATAAACAGCATGGCGGGAAACAGCACGTATTTTCAGAATACATATCAGAAGTCAGGAATGAAGAAATAAAGTCAACAGTAAAATAAACACATATAGAGCTTATCAGGAATTAGGATTTTCATGGGCTTTAGTTGAATAAATTCTCTTTAAAAAAATAAAAGCTCAGAGCCATATCTCTGAGCTTTATGACGTGATATGAACTATGGGATTAAGGTTGAAGATTTCATTGTAGTTCAAGGGTTTTTTGAAGGTGTTCTCCAAAATATTGGACGATCTAATCGGCTCCCTTTTTCATAGTTCTTAAATTTCAGAAAAAGGAATTGACTGTTGTGATCGATGGTGGTATTATAATCTTCTTTGACTGTAAAACGTTAGGGGGGATCATAGTTGATCAGAGTTGAAGGGTTGAGCAAATCGTTCAAAGTTCCACAGCGGTCTTCCGGACTAAGGGAAGCAACGAAGGCGTTGTTCCATCGGAAGCATACGGTTGTGGAAGCATTGAACGACATTTCCTTTTCCATCGAACCTGGAGAAATTGTCGGCTATATCGGTCCGAATGGTGCTGGGAAGTCGACGACGATCAAGGTGATGAGCGGAATACTGGTACCGGATCGCGGGAAGGTTTCGATCAAAGGCTATACGCCGTGGAAGGACCGTACGGATTATGTCCAACATATTGGAGTGGTGTTCGGACAGCGTTCCCAGCTTTGGTGGGATGTTCCGGTCATCGATTCATTCGAGCTTCTCCGTGACATTTATAAAATCCCACAGGCTGAGTATCAAGCAAATCACGATCTGCTTGTGGAGACCCTTGACCTTCAAAGCCTGCTCCAGTCACCTGTCCGTCAGTTGAGTTTAGGACAGCGGATGCGTTGTGAAATTGCCGCTTCCCTTTTACATAGCCCGAGCATTTTGTTTTTGGATGAGCCGACGATCGGGCTTGATGCCGTTTCGAAAATCGCCGTCCGGCAGTTCATCAAAACGATCAACCAGGAAAAAGGCGTGACAATCATCCTGACGACGCATGATATGTTCGATATCGAAGCGCTCGCGGACCGGGTGCTGTTGATCGGAAAAGGAAGTATTTTATACGACGGAAAATTGAATGAATTAAGGAACCGGTTCGGATCGCATAAGACGATTACGGTCGATTATCGGGAGAGTGTAGGGCGTTTCGAGATTCCGGGGACGTCCCTTCTTTCGTGGTCACCCGAACGTGCAATCTTGAGCGTCGATTCGGAGCATACGATGGTCTCAGAGGTTATCACGCAATTGTCCAATCAAGTGGAACTGATCGATATTTCGGTCGATGCACAGCCGATCGAAGACATCATCGTCCAGTTGTATAAGGAGTACCAGATATGAAGCCGTATTCTTCGGTATTGAAGCTGAGGCTACTCAATGGGATGCAATACAGGTCGGCGGCACTTGCTGGGGTCGCGACACAATTTTTCTGGGGATTCATGTACATCATGATCTTCGAAGCGTTCTACAGTTCGGTGATCGATAACCCGCCGATCTCTTTGGAAGAGTTGGTCGTCTACCTATGGCTCCAGCAGTCGTTCCTTGCGTTCATCATGCTCTGGTTCCGCGATAACGAGTTGTTTGATCTGATCACGACGGGGAATATCGCCTATGAATTGTGCAGACCGTGTGGGATTTACGGTTATTGGTATGCGAAGCTTCTCGCACAACGTCTGTCGAGTGCGTTTCTTCGGTCCTTTCCGATTCTGCTCGTCGCTTTCCTTTTGCCGGAACCGTACCGGATGTCACTTCCACCTAGCTTCATCACCTTCGTCTTGTTTCTCATCACCTTGATTTTGGGATTGTTCATTCTTGTTGCGATTTCGATGTTCATTTACATTTCTGTGTTCATTACATTGTCTCCTGTCGGTTCGCTGCTCGTATTTGGTGTAATCGGAGAATTTTTCGCGGGGCTCGTCATTCCGATTCCGTTGATGCCTTCCTGGTTGAAAGAGATCGCGTACATGCTTCCGTTCCGGTTGACGGCGGACTTTCCTTTCAGGGTCTATTCGGGGCATATCCCGCAGAGTGACGCACTGGTCGGCATCGTGCTGCAACTCGTCTGGCTTCTCGTCCTCGTTTTATTAGGAAGGTATGCACTGAAAAAAGCACTGCAAAAAGTTGTTGTACAAGGAGGGTGAGAGCGTTGGGTCTTTATTTCCGTTATCTTTCCATATTGTTCAAATCACAAATGCAGTATCGGACATCGTTCTGGCTGCTCACGGTCGGGCAATTCCTTGTGCCGCTATCCCTTTTTGCCGGCTTGTATTTCTTGTTCGAGCGGTTCGGCGAGATAAAGGGCTGGGATTTTTACGAGGTGGCGCTCTGTTTTGCTGTGATCCATATGGCGTTTGCAATCAGCGAGTGCTTTGGACGTGGATTCGATTCGTTTTCGAGTCTTGTCCAACATGGGGGCTTTGACCGGGTGCTCGTACGACCAAGGAGTACGGTCGTCCAGGTGCTCGGCTCACAATTCGAGTTTACGAGATTCGGGAGGCTGCTCCAAAGTGTACTCGTGTTGGTTTGGGCATTGAACCACCTGACGATCGAGTGGAATGTGGTAAAAATTATCACGTTATGTCTGATGATTATCAGTGGCGTGTCGATCTTTGCTGGCATCTTCATTTTGGCTGCCACCTTATGCTTTTGGACGATCCAAGGTCTCGAGGTCGTGAATATTTTTACCGATGGTGGAAGGGAGATGGCCCAGTATCCGCTCAACATTTATCAGAAATGGGTTGCCCGGTTCTTCACGTTCGTCATTCCGTTTGGAACGGTGAATTACTTACCGCTCATGTACATCCTTGATAAAAGTGGTGGCAATGAACTCCTCTATATGGCGACACCGTTAGCAGGCATCGTGTTCATCCTACCCTGTTTGTTAGTTTGGAAGTTTGGTGTCCGACATTATCGGTCGACGGGGTCTTGATGCTGCACCTGGGTGATGTCACTCGTCATCCGTGTATTTTAAGCTATGAAGCAATCCAGTGATGTCGAAGGCATTCTGGTGACACAACGGGCAATTTCGATTGGGATATTCAAGCGTTTATTACGTACGTTGATGTGTTAGCGTGAACGTTTTTTGAAATGAATTTTTACTTAAGGAAACATATTTGTTATATTGCATATATTGAAATCATGAATTTTTTTGGTTTAAAACTTGCGTTAGGTAAACAATCTTTGTTAACCGAAATTGGGAGGAGATGAAGATATTATGATTGATTTTTTCTCTACGTTAAGTCCTGTTACTCAAGCATTGCTTGGGACTTTATTTACTTGGGGAATGACTGCACTGGGGGCTGCCCTGGTGTTTACTACAAAAACAATGAACCAGAAGCTTTTGGATGGAATGCTTGGTTTTGCAGGTGGAGTTATGATTGCAGCTAGCTTTTGGTCTTTACTATCACCTGCAATTGCAATGGCAGAGAGTGATGCGTTACCAGCTTGGTTGCCTGCTGCGATAGGGTTTATGCTTGGTGCAATATTTCTGTGGGGAGTAGATAAGCTTATTCCTCACTTACATCCAAATTCAAAAATGGAAGATGCTGAAGGAATTCATCCTGATAAAAGAAGACGAAGCACGCTGTTAGTACTCGCCATTACACTGCATAATATTCCGGAAGGTCTAGCAATAGGGGTTGCATTTGGAGCTGTAGCAGCTGGTTTTCCATCAGCATCGTTGGCTGCTGCAGTAACATTAGCTATAGGGATTGGTATTCAAAACTTCCCGGAAGGTACTGCAGTTTCCATGCCTTTACGTAGAGAAGGGATGTCACGTCGAAAGAGTTTTATGTATGGACAATTTTCAGGTATGGTTGAGCCAATTTCTGCAATAATCGGTGTGCTAGCAGTTACATTAATGGAACCACTTCTCCCATTTGCTTTAAGCTTTGCAGCAGGAGCAATGATTTTTGTAGTAGCAGAAGAGGTTATTCCTGGTTCACAGGAAAACGGAAACAAAGATCTTGCATCCATGTGCTTGATGATAGGTTTCACTGTCATGATGATACTGGATGTTGCACTTGGATAGCTACTAAAAGTGTTTGCCAAAGATGATATATCAGTTTTATGATATTGGAATCATAAATTACTCGGTTTTATTGTTGTGTAACAGACATTTGTTAGAAATTAGTGATAAAATGTTTATAGTTCTAGTTGATGATTCCGAATAGTATCGGAATCTTTTTCACGGATTAACAGGTGTGAGCAAATATATAAGCTTAGCTTTTATACGGAAACTAGTGAATAAAATATGCTGCAACTACCTGATGGTAAGGTTAATTATAAGTACGGGGGATATTTGATGTCTGAAGAAAACATTACGAGAATTGATTTAGATGGCAAGGAAATTATCCTGATCGGGACAGCGCACGTTTCGAAGCAAAGTGCAGAACAGGTAAAGGAAGTCATCGAAGCTGAGCAGCCGGATTCTGTGTGTGTAGAGTTGGATAAACAACGATACCAATCGATCATGGACGGGAACAAGTGGAAGGAAACGGATATCTTCAAGGTGATTAAAGAGAAAAAAACGACATTGCTCTTAATGAACCTTGTCATATCCTCCTTTCAAAAACGCATGGCGAAACAAATGGGGATTAAACCTGGGCAAGAAATGATTCAGGGGATTGAATCTGCAGAAGCGGTCGGTGCAGATCTCGTACTTGCTGACCGGAATATCCAAATCACCTTTTCTCGGATCTGGAATGGGATAGGATTTCGTGGAAAGGCGAAGCTCCTTATGCAGATTTTCTTTAGTATTTTCAGTAACGAGAGCATTTCAGAAGAGGAACTGGAGAAGTTAAAGTCCGAAGATATGCTGAATGCATTACTTAAAGAGTTCACTGAAAACTTCCCAGAATTAAAGAAGCCGTTAATCGATGAACGGGATCAATATTTAGCCCAGAAAATCAAAGAGGCTCCGGGAGAGAAGGTTGTGGCTGTCTTAGGAGCAGCACATGTTCCAGGGATTAAAGAGGAAATCAGAAAAGAACATGATCTATCACGTTTAACCAAGATTCCCCCGAAATCCAAAGTACCTAAAATAATCGGTTGGTCGATTCCAGTGCTTATTCTTGCGGTGGTTGCCTATACGTTCATTGCCAACCCATCTGCAGGATTCCAGCAAACAATAAGCTGGGTTCTATGGAATGGGACGTTTTCAGCACTTGGAGCACTGATTGCTTTTGCACACCCGCTTGCAATCGTTACGGCCTTTATCGCAGCTCCAATAACCTCGTTAAACCCATTGCTTGCAGCTGGGTGGTTTGCAGGAATTGTTCAAGCCTTTTTTAGGAGGCCCAGTGTAAAAGACTTCGAAACACTTTCAGAGGATGTGTTCAGCGCTAAAGGCTTTTGGCATAATAACGTAACCCGAATTCTGCTCGTTGTCGTTTTATCGAACTTAGGAAGCACAGTTGGAACCTTCATTGGCGGAGCAGACGTCATCCGCTTGTTTTTGGAAAACCTTTAGTAAATATCAATATATATATGCTGACACAGATGTGGAATTGGAATCTGGCCAACTTTGTATAGAAGAAGTGACTGGGAAATGATTTAAGTCATAGACGACGATGTTGAAATTGAAGTAACGTAAGGAAGCACATCCTTGAGATGTACTTTTTTATATGGATGCTCAATCTTTTTCTCTATAATATAGGTGCTATTTTTAGGTAATGAATATACTTGAAGAATTGAATAAAAAGGCCAAACGTTTACTTTCGATTGGCTTATTCGATGACGAAATGTTACTTATGGTGGTTGAGTTTTCAAGTAAATCGAAATGCACGTTGTTACACAGGTTTATAAGAAAAGCAATGGTTTGATATGATTACGGGTATTGTTTCTTTTTTCCCTTTTTATGATAGGTGATGTACATGACTCCGGGAAATCGTAGGGGATATATTGTTTATAATTGTCCGGTAGGATATCCGCGTTCAAGTTATCCCGATATGGATGATCGATGTATTCCGAATCACTATTCCGTTCTGATTTCAGTTGATTGACAATTACATTTCCGATCGATCTTCCCAATCGAAGTCCTTCACTATTATCTATCGGGAAATGAACCCCTGCATACAAACGACTATTCGCATCGTCGTTCGCTATTTTTTGAAGCTTTTTTGCTTCCCTCGGGAAAAAGTAGTTTAGTACGACTTGTGCACACCCGGATATTGCTGCGTGTCCAGATGGATAGGTCGGAAAACGAGGTGTACATATCAAGGTTTTCATGGTTGGGTCATATTGGTTCGGTCTTGCAACATCCCAACCATACTTTAATTCCCACACTACAATTAACGTGTCATTGATTGCATCATGTACACTCGCCAATATCCTTGCTGCCTCTGTCGGGGCAACACCATACGTATCAATCAATCGGTCGATGACTGGCGTCCACTGTTTGGTCGGTGCTCCTGTTCCATAATAGATGCCGATCTTTTTTTGTTTAGGGGTAAGGTTCTTCAGTGTATCTTTAACGATAAGTAATTCTCTATCAAAGTCAATCCGGTTGGGATGTGTGATAGGCAGACGCAGTCTTCTTCCTTTTGGATCGGCAAAATTCCCACCTTCATCTCGTTTTAAAAAAGCGAGTGGCCATGAACCTGCTAAAGGGGTGACTGGATCAGTCGGTGGGTTCATTTCCCCAGCGTAAGGTACCTTTGACCAGCGTAAATAATCCTTTCCCAAAAACATTCACCTCCATTTTTCCATATTGCATATTATGCAAGGTAAACAGGATGTGAATGGACGGTTTGACTTTTAGATAAGAAAAGGAAGTACAACTACCCCTGTTAACATCACTGAAACAGGTTGTTTAATTCCACAAGCACATGGCGATAATTGTAAATGATATTAAAATTTCTTTTGCCTAATTTGGTCTGGATCCAAAAAACTTTTATTGGAAAAATGACAGTTGTAAGGAGGGAAGAAAATTGGATTGGGTTGTAATGATTTTGACAATTATGCTTTTTAACACTATCGTTTTTTTTATGAAAAAACATTTAAGGATATCTGATATATATACAACTGTCATATTTGGTTTATTGGTAAGCGCTCTAGTAGATGTTTTTGCGAGTTTTCGTTTACAAGCATGGGGATTTTTTGACCCAAGGATGCCAGATTTTAAAGCTCTTTTGATTTTGCTAGGCATCTATCCTGCGGCAGCTGCAATGATCATCAATTGGTATCCGTATGATTCAGCTCGGGGTTCCAAGCTTGTTTATCTGATTGGATGGGCGATTTTTTCTACAGGTTACGAATGGTTAAGCCTTGAAGTCGGCATGCTGTGGCACAAGAATTGGAACTTATTCTATTCATTCATCCTTTATCCCTTTATCTACTTCATGCTGATCATCCATGTAAGAATATATAGAAGGATGAATGAAGGGAGGAGTATTTCCGACACACACATAAAAGGACCACTGTTCATGCAGGTTTTAGGTAAAAAGACATGACATGACAGCCAACCGAATAGTTGAAACTTGAAAATTGATCGTTCCAACTGTTACGGAGCCGGCCAAAATAATCTTTCAATTGGCTTTCAGCCTTCTCTCCTCTCCTCATGTTTATGTCGGACAGATGGAGGCCCTTCAAACCTTATTTCTGATACGACGTTAAGCAATCATTCCTCCCTTCACTTACAAAATTCCTAGTATAATAATGTTTATCAGACATTCATTTCATGAATAGTACAAGAACAGGAATATTCGAGGGTCTTTTGATGACAAATTTTCCCTCTCATGAATTCTTCTGTTTACCTAATACTTAGTGTAAACGGTGAAAGGAGGGATTCGATGTTTGAGAGACGTGATAATGGCTTACCGAATGGCAATAATACCCCTCGATCGATTCTGCCTCCAAGAGGTCTTACGAATGAAGGGGTGCTCCCGGATGAATTTGCAAGGGAAGTATCCGTGGACTATGATGATTTAAAGGGAATCGATGAGTTGCAAAGAAAAGATAATGATAAAAACGATTAGGATTAAAAACACTTGGCAAAAGTCGACTTCCTTAAAATGAAGGAGTCGACTTTTTTGCTTCCATTAAGATTTTTCTTTCGATCCAATCATCTGGTCAACCGTACCCTCGAAGTAGTCATCTCCCACCTGTTCATGGGTTTCCGCCAACCCCTTTTCTAATTGTGATTTACCCTGGTAATCAGATGGTTCAAAATATTTTTCTGCGACCTTATTATTGTCATCATTATTCGTTTGATTTCTTTTAGGTTCCATTGCCGTTCCTCCTTTCTTATCGATTAGTATGTTGCTTTCTCCACGTATCATGTAACAAACAAAGGTTTAAATTCGTCTTTACATATAGTCTGCGTTTGGGGAAACAATGTTAGCAACGAGGAGGTGAATTTCTTGGATAAGAATGTGATTGGAAAAGACCGCCCCGACGATTACAAACGGTTTGCTGGAATCGATAATGGATATGATTTCAAAAATGCGAAAAGCGAAACCGGACATGAACAGAAAACAACCCAATCCGAAAAATTACGTTACGAAAATGCCGACGAAGTATATGAGTGATAAAAAATTCCCTGCCTTTTGAGCAGGGAATTATTACGTTATTGTCCGATTTGTTGCTGGCACTGCTGCACGAGCTGTTGAATCTGTTGTAATTGTTGCGCTGCATTTTGTTCGCGTTGTGCAATTTGCTGAGGCTGTGCACCCATTTGCGCGTTTCCTTGTTGCTGTGCTTGTTGTTGAGCCTGCTGAAGTTGTTGTGCATTTTGCTGCTCTTGCTGTTGCAATTGCTGAGCGATTTGCGAAATCTGTTGTAGTGTTTGCTTAATTTGTTGTGGCATGAGAAACTCTCCTTTCATTGATTGGTACCGTCATATTGTTGTTATCTCCGAATGCTTTTATTCAACCTTATTAACGGATGTTATATTTGGTTCGTCTGCCAAATGTTGTTCAACATCATGTTCTGGATTTGATGAAATCTACAATTTCAGTTAAATGTTGGTTGTTTCTTTTCTTCATCATCTCATCAGGTCGGAATAGATCTCCGTAATCTTTTACTCGCTGTATGACCTTATCCATTGTAAAATCCGTTGGCTTGAAACCATGTTGCACTTCCTGCCATGTGACGGGTGTCGAAACGGTGGCGTGTTTCGTAGCACGGACAGTGTATGGGACCGCCATTGTCCGGCCTTTCCATAATTGGAGATAGTCAAAATACAATCGATTTCCTCTACGTTTTTTCACACGGTCCAGTGTTATTTTTTTAGGAAGCTTTTCAAGCATATAGTCGGCTATGAATTTGTTGACCTTTCTTGTTTGCTCAAACGGATATTCCGGTCGAACCGGAACGTACACCTGCAGGCCGGATTTCCCTGAAGTCTTGGGGATGCTTTTCAAGCCCATTCCATCTAAAACACCTTTTAATTCCAATGCAATTTTCAAAACGAGGTCAAAATCATCCGTTGAAGGGTCCAGATCGAAAACAAGATCAGTCGGGTGATTCGGACGAGTATACTGATCGAACGGTACGTGGAGCTCAAGGGCTCCATATTGTCCTAGCCATACTAATGTGGCCAGGTCATTCAGAATGATTCGTTCTTTTCCTTTATAAAATGTACTTGGAATCCAGTCTGGAGCATTTGCCGGCAAAGATCGTTTTTCTACTTTCAATCGGTTGAGGCCATGGGGATATAACCAGTACATCAACATTCTGTCTTTCGTATAAGGGAGTATGTAATCGGATACTTCGATTAGATAGCGAACGTAATCGAGCTTGGTGATATGAGCATCGGGCCATAAAACTTTTTCAGGATGGGTGATGGTAATTTCTTTTCCGTCAATATTCATATTGATACCTCTGTTTTTACCGACTGTGTTCATATTTTAGGGCAATACGAACCAAACTATTCCAGAGGTGAACCGAATGGAACCGATTGTACCGATGGAGCCGAAAATTGCTTCCGAGATTCCGACTACTGAAAATTGGATTGCGCAAGTCAAATGGGACGGTGTTCACGTATTGGCCTATAACGATGGGAGTGAAACCCGTCTTTTCAATCGAAAAAAACGTGAGCGAACCTTCAATTATCCTGAACTGACGGATATCCAATCGTTTTGTTCTGCAGAATCGGTCATTTTAGACGGTGAAATCATTGCATTGGGAGAGGACGGGAAGCCGAGCTTTCATAAGGTGATGAGAAGGGACGGGATTCGGAAGTTCGACCGAGTAAAATCGCTGCAGCAACAGGTGCCGATTTCCTACATGATTTTCGATGTCCTTTTTTACAATGGGGAGTGGATGACAAAATGTCCTCTTGAAGAACGGCTCAGTTTGTTGACTGATATTATTGTTCCAAATAGCCATGTCCAGCTTGTCCGGTCCCATGATGACGGTGAAGCCTTGTTTGATACCGTCGTGGATAACGGAATGGAAGGGATCGTCATGAAACGGCTGGACAGCAGGTATTACATCGGGGAAAAGAGGGATGAGTGGCGGAAGGTGAAGAACATCCGTGATCTTATTGCTGTCATCGGCGGATTTACATTGAGCGGTGGTATCGTAAATGCTGTTTTAATCGGGCTTTACGATGAAAAGGGGAACTTTATCTACATAGGTCATACAGGGACAGGAAAACTGACAGCTAGCGATTGGAGGGAGCTTACTGAAAGGTTGCAATCGATCCAAGTGGAACAAACGCCATTTGTGAATAAAGTTGATCGTCATAAGGATGCGATGTGGGTGAAGCCATCCGTTACTGCGAAAATTCATTTTGCAGAATGGACAGAAGGCCGATTTCTCCGCCAGCCAAGTATTCAGGCATTTGTCGATGTTCCTGCTGAAAAATGTGTGCTTACAGAAGATATGAAACGGTGATAGCGTAGCTGGCACTCTTGTACTAAATACGAGGATAAAAGCTGATGCAAATAAACCTACATAATGTTATCTGAACGGGGAATGAAGTGCCTCTTCGTCTAAAATATCTTATAGTTTTGGGAACGTTTTTCGGTATTGATATTCAAATTAATGTGGAATCTTTCGTTCTAAATTTTGTCAAATAATATTCATAAAGATTTCATTGATATCGTACCAGCAATAACATATCATTAATACCGTATGTTGTTATACTTTGTTATAAAACAACATAAAATCACAGTGAAGGGGGAGTTGCATGTTACCAGTAGAGAGGATCGATAAAATCAGGGAATTGATTAAATCTCAAGGAAAGCTGAAAACCTCTGAATTAAGTGAAATGCTTGGAGTTTCTGAAATGACAATACATAGGGATATAAATGCCTTAGTAACAGAAGGCTTGGTTGTAAAAACATATGGTGGATTAGCACTTGCTAAAGATAAAGCGGATGATATTTCAGCAGGGAATATGTGTACATACTGCAGCAGAGAAGTACTTGGTCGGTACGCTTATCGTCTTGTTTTGTCAAATGATCAAGTCGAATCCACTTGTTGTGCGCACTGTGGTTTATTAAGGCATCGGCAATTAGGTGATCACGTAATTCAAGCAATCTGTTATGACTTTTTTATCCATACGGCAGTTAGTGTAAAGCTGGCATGGTTTGTCATGGATACAACCATTGACATTGGCTGTTGTCAGCCACAAGTTATAACATTTTCAAAAAAAGAATATGCAGATGGCTTTGTAAAAGGTTTTGGAGGAATTATATCAACTTTTGATGAAGCGAAGGAAAAAGTTGCTGAAAAGATGAATGGAACATCTTGTTGTCAATAAGTTGGAAGACTTTGAGATCAAATAAAATTCCATCTAATATAGGGAGATGAGGAATAAACGTGATCGAAATCAAAAAGTTATCAAAAGTATTTCAGGGGAATTCAGTTATACAAAAACTGAACCTGGATATAAACAAAGGTGAATTTGTTTTTTTACAAGGGGAATCAGGGTCCGGAAAGAGTACGATGCTTAAAATTTTGTATCGTGATTTAGAAGACTTTAAAGGTGATATTTTTATAGATGATCAATCCATCCGCACACTCCCCAAATATATGATTAGAAGGATTATAGGGGTTATCTTTCAATCTTTTGAGCTATTAGACAGGAAAACGGTAATAGAAAATATTGCATTGGCCGGAGAAGTACTTGGACAAAATGAAGAGATTATTCAAGCAGAAGCAAAAAAGCTTATAGAGAAGGTTGGGTTAAAAGGTAAAGAAAAAGCCTATCCCAATCAATTGTCAGGTGGGGAACAACAGCGGGTGGCTATTGCGAGAGCATTGTTGAACCGTCCGAAAATTTTGCTTGCGGACGAACCGACAGGTAATCTGGATTCGAAAACGGCTATAAAGATTATGAAATTGCTAAGAGAAATTAACGAACATGAAGGTATAACTGTGTTGGCTGTAACTCATTCTGATGAACTTGTTCGTGCTTTCCCGGCAAGAGTGTTGATGATGGACGATGGTAAGGTGAAAGAATATGAACACGCTTAAATATTACCTAAGAGATGCAAGGGAAGGTATTCGCAGGAATGTCAATGCTTCATTGGCAGCGATATTACTCATTATCATTTCTTTATCGATCACAGGTACCTTGTTCATGATAAAAACAGGTGCAGATCATGTCGTTGGCTTTTTAGAATCGCAAGTTAAAATAAAGGTCTTCGTTGATACGGATATGAGTACAGAACGAGTTGCTGGCATTCTTCAATCAAAACAATATGTCAGTTCTGTAAAGGTTGAAACAAAGGAAGAAGCATTGGCTCGAATGCAACAATTTTTCAAAGGTAAAGAATACTTATTCAATGCTTTTAAAGAAACTGAATTACCAGATGCCATCTCTATAGAATTGAAAAACAAAGAAAACGTAGAGTTCGTTGCAAAAGAACTAAAAGATATAGATGGTATTGCGGATGTTATTTATGCTCAAGATTTCGCGAAGAGGGTTATTTCTTGGTCCAATACGCTGAACCAATATGGAATGATCATCTTATCAGTATTTATGCTTGCCTCCTTTTTAACGATAAGCATCGCGATAAATTTAGCGATGTATCAGCGTCAGAAGGATATCAGAATTAAATTGCTGCTGGGAGCAAAAGAGTCACATGTCAGAGGTCAGTTCCTGCTTGAGGGTTTGATTCTTGGTCTGATTGGCAGCATTCTGGCAAGTTTCGTCGTTTATTGTATCTATCAATATGGTTTATATCAACTTCAATTGAAATTCAGCTATATTTTTGAATTCAACCGACTTTATATTAATCTCACCTTGGTATCAGTCATTATCACGGGTGCTCTGATCGGCCTTTTAGGAAGTTATCTTTCCTCAAGGAAGTTGATTAAACATGGGTAAGAAGATTTTATTAACAATAAGTATCGTCTTGTTATTAACTACAACTGTTTATGCCCATGTGTCGGGGTCATTCAAAGACTTTCTTTCTGGAATACAGGATCAACGTTCGACTGAAAAATTAAAAAAAGAAATCCAAAAGACAAGGGAAGAAATTGAACAGTTGACGCCTGAAGTCAATCAATTAGAAAAAGAGTATAGCAAGAAAGCAGAAAAGTCTGTTTTGATGCTTCAATTCTATCGAGCTATCGGCTTGGATACATATATGAAGTTTATTACAAGTTCAAATGATATCGTTGATGTCCTAGCCAACAGAAGATTCGTAGAAATGAAGCTAGAAGAAGATTTACAGGAGCTGAATGATCTTTACCTTTCTTATATGCCTGTGAAAATGGCGAAAAACTCGTTAGAGGGGCATATGGAATTGTTGAAAATGATCGAGGGTAACTTACAGGCTAGACAAACGTTTTTTCAATCACATAAAAATTCAACACCAGAAGAGATGGCAAATATCGCAGTCACTACTTGGGAAGAAAATGCTTCTCATATTGATGATGATTTATACAAAGATTCAAAGCTGTTCAACGAACATATAAAAGAATTTGTGACAAGAAAAACAAGTGATTCACCCTATAGGTTCGTTGATGATTTATTTAATAAAAAAGCAAAGTTAACGTATTTCTTTCGTTCAGATCATATTTATGTCAATTACCATAAAAAAGATGCTGATGTCATTTTGATTGGACAAATTTTTAAGATTGGAAAAAAGTCAGCTAGTTTGCAGTTTGAAGCCGGGTTTCTAAATGGGATCCAACTGTCCAATGATTTATTGAAGAAACTTCCCGGTTTGAAAATAGATTATGGTCATTTAGCACCTGAATCAGAAACATTTTATGTAGAGCAAGTAAATGGTGCGATTGTGATCCAACCAATAGAAAATGCAGTCGAATAGTTTCAATCATTTATAAATGTGGAGGTCAAACCATGAAAAAAGTAATCCTATTTCTATTGTTATTTACATTTGCATTAGGCTCATCTGTTTCAGCACATGTAACGAATGAGAAAACACTGTATGATGATATCCAATTTTCCAAGGCTAAAGAAGAAATTGTTTATTTGCGTGGATTAGATGTTATTCCATATGAACACGGGGTAAAGTTGTATAAGCCTAACGAAAAACTGACAAATAAAGATTTAGCATTCTGGGCTTCTTCTTTTAAAGGAGCTGCCGCTGAAGATGCAAAAAGAGAAGACATTGAAAAAACAGCTCTCAAAAATGGGATTGTTGATTCTCTAGATGGAAATGCGACCTATGCCGATGTCAATCAGGCTTATTTTAACGGACATGCGGCAGTAAGCAATCCTGACCGTACATTGACAAGAGAAGAATTTGCTTTGTTTATGGGAGAATTTTTCAATACGAAAGTAAACGGGAAGACACTATTTGATATGAGTCATGCAGAGCAAGGACCAAACGGCAACATTGAAAAAGTAAAAATGGAAAAAGAGGGTAGAGGGGAAGACGTTACAAAAGTTTTTCATTTCACGATAGATGGTCAAGAGTATAAAGTGAGCCCCCATCCTAAGATGTTATATGGACCTACAGACCTTTCCCAGTGGGAAGGAAAGAAGGTAAAAGATTCATGGCTGATGGGACATGGCGATGAAGAAGTGCTTCAAATTGTCAAATTAGAAAAAGGACAATTTCTTGATAATGAGAATGAAGACCAAAACAGCAATAGTACGGAGCATAGAGAGGATGCAGGCGAAGCCCAATCCGGCACTACAAGTGAGGAAACTTCCCTTCCGATTGTCCCACTTATCGGTGGTGCTATCCTTCTGGGCATAATGATATGGTTATTCGTTAAAAAGAAAAAATAAAACATTTAGAGCTAAACTTGAATTATTGAATACGCAGTGAGCTCGCAACATATTTAGTGATGGGTACAGGAGACTGTGAAGTTGAGCAGACGACTGATGATGCTGCAATTGGAGCAGTATTAGCTCAAGGTGTGACATCGAAGGGAGAATATGAACACGATGGTGTGATGCTTTCAGATGAAACCGGCAAGTTTAACACAAGGACGATATGACACAGAGCCGACCATACATTCGTCATTCATCCAACAACAAACGTAACCCGTGGTGACTTTGCAGTCGAAATGTCACGTTTCTTCAATAATTATTAGTCAACCATTCATACTTCAATAATGGCGCAATTTTATTAAAATGAGATGTGTCTTTTTGGTTGATAACAAATTTCCCCTCTCATAATTTCATTTGAATACCTGAAACTTAAAGGTGTAAAGAAAGGAGGGATTGGATGTTTGAAAGACGTGATAATGACTTGCCAAAAAACGATAGCCCAAGAGATCGATTCTACCTCCAAGAGGGCTTACAAATGAAGGGTTGATTCCCGATGAATTTGCACGGGAAATATCCGTGGATTACGACGGTCTAAAAGGAATTGATGAGTTGCAAAGAAAAGATAATGATAAGAAAGATTAGGATAAAAAACCTTAAAGATTGGATTGGAAAAAGTCGGTTTCCTTAAGATGAAGGAGTCGACTTTTTTACTTCGAATTAAGGTTGTTCTTTCGTCCTAATCATCTGGTCAACCGTACCCTCGAAATAGTCATCTCCAACCTGTTCATGGGTTTCCGCCAACCCTTTTTCCAATTGTGATTTACCCTGGTAATCAGATGGTTCAAAGTATTTTTCCGCGCCCTTATTACTGTCATCATTATTCGTGTGATTTCTTTTATGTTCCATTGCCTATTCCTCCTTCCTTATCGATTAGTATGTTTCTTTCTGCATGTAACATGTAACTAACAAAGGGTTGATTCGTGTCTATTTACATATTGTCAGCAATTGAGGAAACAATGTTAGCGACGAGGAGGTGAATACCATGGATAAGAATGTGATTGGAAAAGACCGCCCCGATGATTACAAACCGGTTGCTGGTATCGACAAGGAATCTGATTTTAAAAATGTGAAAAATGAAACCTTACACGAACAGAAGGCTACGCATTCAGAAAAAATACGATATGAAAATGCAGATGAAATATATGAGTGATACAAAAATCCCCTGCCTTTTTTAGCAGGGAATTATTACGGTTATTGTCCTAGTTGTTGTTGACACTGTTGTACTAGCTGCTGACCACCAGAGGTAGAAAATATAATCAGAGTAAAGAATACAGTCGGAAACCACTAAAAGCTACCCCTCAAGATATAATATAACGACCGAATAACCCAACTTTTGAGAATATATCAACTAAGTTGTCCAAATCTTCCTTCAGTAGTTATAAAGATAGAAGTATGGAGGATGTGTCATTGCCTTTATTTAGTAAATTAGTAATTGATCGTATTAATAAATAGTGAAATAAAACTAGGGATATTTATCTGTATTAGTAAAATATTAACTAAATTATTTAAAGATTGTAAATTTAATAGTATGCTGGTTTAGTGATAAATTTCCTGTTGATAAAAAGAAAATTATTAAATTGTTCAGTTTGTAGAAAGCACTATTTACATCAATTGTTTTTCAAAGTAAAGAATGCCTAGTTCAAGGGGTGGAAGGACATGAATTTTAGAAAATGTTTGTTGTTTACCTTAATGTTAATTGGGATGATCTTCGTTAATTTTGAGGTTGTTAATGCGAATACTTTATATTTTGATGATGTGAGACCTAATTCAGAAAGGTCGGAGGATTGGATAGCAGCAGGATCTTCCACTCACACCTTCAGTAAATATGGATATGGTTATTCATATGCTAGAGTTGTTTCACCATCTGGGTATGTTAAAGACTTTCATCTAAGTTTTGAACCATCGGATTTAGGAAGAGCGCTTACCTATGAAATTATAGCTATTCCAAGGAAAAACATTACGCCTATTGAACAAAGAGAATATTATAATGTCATTATTCGTTGGGCTGACACAGGAGAAGTGGCTAGAGCGTTAGGTGACAAATATTGGGAGGGTATGGATTTTACGACACTCGTTCCTTACTATGAATTCAATCCGCATCCAAATTATAACAGCTATGATGGAACTGTTGTAGAATGGCAAGGGATTTTTTCATTTTTTGATGATTATGCCAAAAATCAATCTTTTACTTATAAACTAGCCCTAGATGATAGTGACTTATTTATTTTAAGTTCGAATTCGGATTTCACAATTGATGATTCAGTCCCTGGACAGATTACAGTTTCTACGGTAGACTCAGCGCCATTTGTGTACTTGGATGATCATTCTAACGTCAAAGAGACTTCTTCAGGAAGTGTGACATTCAGCTACTATAATACATATGGATTTAAAGAGGCTAGTAATCTTGTAAAAGATCATTACGATAATTTGTATGCACCAATCTCAGGATTAGAAGGATCCGAATCCCTTTCACGGATCGATACGACTGTAAGGGACATTGCTTCCTTCATTGCAGATCCAGTAGATACTGCTTCAGGAGCACAAGTTTTTAGTTATGACTTGTTATCAATTAATGGTGCAATACCTATTGAGTTTAAAATGCAATATAACTCATTATTACTCAATAACGGGTCTTTAGGTATCGCATGGGAACATAATTTTGAAACGTATTTGGAAGAACAAAATAATGAAGTGATTGTACACTGGTCGGCAAATAGGAAAAATATTTACCAAGATAATGGTGACCAAACATTTACCTCTAGTGATAATACAGCAAAGTATGATGTATTAATCAAGAATACCACTGGTCAGTATACGTTAACCAGGAAGGATCAAAAGAAGTATATATTTAATTCAAATGGACAGCTCATAGAGATACATAATGGGAAAGGTCAACATTTAACTTTAAACTACAACGTTGACAACACTCTTACCAAGGTAGAAGAGCCGATATCTTCTAAAGCGATCAATTTTCAATATAACAGTGATGGATTACTAGAGTCAGTTACTGATTCAGCCAATCGGATGGTCTCTTTTATTTATGAAAATGGTGTACTTAATAGTTTTACATCACCAAAAGGAGATACATGGAGGTTTACTTATAATGAACTTGGACAAGTCTTAACGGCCACTGACCCTAACAGCAATTTATTTCTTGAGAATGTCTATGATGATGAAGGTCGTGTGATCAGACAAGACGATAGTAGAAGTGGTAATCAGCTGTCCTACTTCGAATATGATGAAATTTCAAAGCCGGGATATTCCATCACTAAAGTGACAGATAGATTGGGGAATACGAAGGTACTTTATCACGATAGATTATTACGACTGGTTAAAACCGAAGATCAAGAGGGATACACTAAAACATTCGAGTATGATCTGGAAGGGAATTTATTAAAAGAAACAGATGAGAATGGTCATACGACCACATTTACGTATGACGAACGAGGGAACGTGCTGACAGAGACCGATCCCGCAGGAAATGTAACGACGATGACTTATGATGAACAAAATAATAAGTTATCGATTTCGAACGCTTTGAATGAAACAGTAACGTATACCTATAATGAAGACAATAATCTTTCAAGTGAGACAAACCAAATTGGGCATAAAACTATCTATGACTATAACGATGATGGGCTACTAATAAAGGAAACCGATCCCAAAGGAAGAATAACGCTATACAATTATACGAGTGGTCTATTATCAGAGAGCGTTGACCCTAGAGGATACAGTACCACTTATGTATATGATGGAGCTGGGCGTGTGAATCTTGAAACAAACGCCTTAGGTGGTACTACGGAATATCGGTATGATGAGGATAACAATTTAACCTATATTAAAGACCCATTAGGTCATATTACATCATACACGTATGATTTCAATGGCAACAAATTAACTGAGACGGATGCTAAAGGAAACACTCATACGTACGAATATAATGCAAATGGTAAGCTGCGTTTTGAAACTGACAAGTTAAACAGGGTGAAAGAGTATGTATATGATGGTGAAGATCGATTAATCGCAACCATTAATCCAGATGGAACGAAAGAAGAGTATATCCTTGATAAAAAAGGTAATGTCATTTCTTCTCTGGATGAAAATGGCAATGGTCCGACAATGCAGTATGACGGTGTCGGTAATGTTTTATCTGTAACAGATTCTAGTGGGAATACAACTTCGTTTGAGTATGATGATAGAAACAATTTAATTAAAAAGATTGATGCGAGGGGCTTCATCACACAATATGCTTATGATGCTGTAAATCGTATAGGACAGGAGATTGATGCAAAAGGTAATTCCGTTCATTATACCTACGACGGTGTTGGAAATCTATTATCATTTAAAGACGAGGAAAATAATGTAACATCGTATCAATACGACGAACTAAATCAAAAAACTTCAGTGATATTCCCGGATAATAACACCATTTCTTACACGTATGATCAAGTAGGCAATCAAACATCTGTTATAAAAAGTGATGGTTCGACTGTAAGTTATGAGTACAATGCGTTAAATGAGTTATTTGCGGTTGTAAACGAAAATGGAGATAGGACCGAATATGAATATGATCCAGTTGGCAACCTTTCTTCTATCACCGACCCCCTTCAGCAGACGAAAACATTTGAATATGACGAGCTAGGAAGAGTAGTCAAAGTTACAGATCCTCTAACCAATGTTACTTCGTATGGTTACGATAGTGTTGGAAATCTTATATCTAAAACCGATGCAGCAGGTGCTACGGTAACGTACCAGTACGATCAACTTGATAGACTTACAACAACCGCTTATCCTGATAGTAGTACTATAATCTATGATTATGACAATGCGGGTAACCGTACTCTCATGCAGGATCAGTCCGGAGAAACGAGATTTTATTATGATAAAAAGAATCAGTTGACTGAAATTAGTTATCCTGGAAGTGTATCTGTCAAATATACGTATGATTCTGCCGGAAACATTGATTCATTAACTTATCCCGACAATACTGCTGTAACTTATAAATATGATGAAAATAATCGATTAATAGAAGTAACGGATTGGAATGGGAAAACAAAAAAAGTAAGTTATAATAACCGTGGCTTGAAAGAATCCATTACTTTACCTAATAACTTGCAAGCAAGCTTTTTATATAACAATGTCGGAAAAGTAACAGAAGCGTCTTATGCGAACCAAGAAAGTATAGTTTCTCAGCGTAAGTATCAATATAACTCAGTTGGTAATAGGATTTCAGAAACGGACGAACAAGGAAGAACTCGCCAATTTTCTTATGATCCACTAGAGCAAGTGACAAAGGTCATCTATGAAGATGGAAGTGAAGTGCATTATTCTTATGATTCAGTTGGTAATCGTACCGACATGATTACCGGGGAGCAACATCTCGCTTATATTTATGATGAAGCAGGCCGTTTGTCTTCCATACAGAATCCTCTAGAAAGTGACATCAACTATGTTTTTGATGTTAACGGCAATCTAAAACAAAAAGGCGATATTGATTATACCTTTGATTTTGATAACCGTTTAACCGAAGTGAAAAGTCCTGCAAGCACGACAACATACATCTATGATGGAGACGGAAACCGTACTGAAAAGATTGTCAATGGTGTAAGTACTCGATATATTTATGATTACACGACATCTGTTCCACAATTATTAGCAGAGTTAGATTCGGAAAATCAGGTTGTGGCAAAGTACAATGATGAAACAGTTGTAAGAATAACTGAAACAGGTGAAGTGTATGAATACCACCTTTATGATGCTCTCGGCAGTGTCATTGCCATCGCTGATGCAGATGGAACCGTGGTCTCGACTTATGACTATGATATCTTCGGGGGGATAAGAGGACTAACGGGAGATACCGGTAACACAAGGACCTTTACTGGAGAACAATGGGATGAGGACACCGGATTATTCTATCTTCGTGCTCGTTATTATGACCCGAACACAGGAAGGTTTATAAGCAAAGATCCATTCTCAGGATTCATCAAAGATCCAAGATCACTGAATCAATATGCTTATGCTTATAACAATCCAACCAACCTGACGGATCCGACAGGAGAAAATCCATTTCTTATCGGTTGGGCTGTCCGATCAATCGTTGGTATCGGTCAGGATTACGCAATCGCAAAAATCACCGGTAACGAATTTAACCTCGGGAAATCAGTGAAAGACAATGCCCTGGGCAGCATGTTCGGTTTCAATAACTTCAGAAAATTAAACAAGTTGAGTTTTGTCAAAAAGGGAACTAAGGGTACAGGTAAATCTATATGGCCTCCTAATAATGGGTCAGTAGTTGGTACTGAGAAAAAAGTTGTTTTGCAACCAGGTTATCAATTCGATAGATATGGTTTAAACAGTGGTTCATATGTTTCTCCTATCGGAACTCCATATGAAATGAGATCATTAAAGCCAGGAACGGAACTTATGCCATATAAGAAGTTCGAAGTAGCTAAACCTGTTAGAGGAGAAGGAAGTATTATAGCCCCTTGGTTTGAACAACCAGGAGGGGGAATGCAGATTAAATTAAATAATACAGTTCAGGATTTATTAGATAATGGCAGTATAAGAGAGGTGAGAAAAAAGTGACTCTAATTGAATTACAAGAAAAGCTAAATACAATGAAAATACCACAAAATTTTTATAGCCTAGATGGTGGATTACCCAATGAAGCGTATTGTATAGGTTATAACAAAGGCAAATGGGAGGTTTATTATAGTGAAAGAGGCAATAAAACTGATTTGAAAAAATTCCAGTCAGAAAATGAAGCCTGTAATTTTTTCTATATCTCATTCACAAAATTAATGAAACAAATGGATTTTCTATAATTAAATTTCTATTAAACCTAATATTAAAAATGAGTATAAATTTAGGAAACCTTGAATGGCTATATGCCTTTCAAGGTTTTTTGTGATTTAAACATCTTTAGGATTAAATCAGCTTGAATCAAAATCTCATGATGGAAAGCAGGCTTACGAGATTGGTTGCAGTGACTAAAAAGTAAAACTGCCACACTAACTACTCGATTTATATTTGCACACGAGAATGACAAAGCTCGTAATGCTAAATGTGGTAACATACACTCACATAAGGCAAGTAAACAAAAAGAAATAAGGATTGTTGAGTGGGACAAAACGAAAATGATTTGTTTGAGAAATGAGACTCCATGAAGGTGTGCCATCATGGAGTTTTGTTTAAATACTTTAATTGCGTGACAGGAACGAGAATTGGGCGAGATGACGTTTTACGTGGCAGGGGTAGTTATGACATGGCAATTTTAACAAAAACACGAAATCGTACAAGCTCGTGACGATAAACAATGGGAAACGTGAAAGAGAGTTCTTTTATTGCCATGGCTCTTAAATTTTGTGTTGTATTTTTCCTAGAGACGGTTGTATAATACTCGCTATTCGTTAAAAAAGCGTTACGAAAATTACAATTTATGTAACGGGAGGGTGAGAAATTGAACGTTGTCGGGTATATACGAGTCTCGACTCAAGGCAAGCTAGAGATGGATACAGTTTGAAATATCAAGAAGATGAAATTAAAGCATATTGTGAAGAACATGGCTTTAACTGATACATATTTTTAGAGATGAAGGAATCAGTGGTGCAAAATTGAATGAAGAAGCATTGGAAATAGACAGGGTGGGCTTACAAGAGATGTTGGCTCACCTTTCGTCTGTCCAAGTAGACTATGTGGTGGTACTGAACACAAGTCGATTATGGCGGTCGGATATTGTAAAAGTGCTGATTCAACGAGAGCTGAAGAAATACGGCTGTGATATTAAAAGCATTGAACAACCATCTTACAGTATCCACAAAAAAGACCCAAACGACTTTTGGGTGAATGGCTTAATGGAGTTATTAGACCAATATCAAAGGCTTGAAATTGCCCTCAAAGTAACGAAGGGGAGAAACAAGAAAGCGAAGGAAGGTGGTTATGCAGGAGGAAGGGCAACATTTGGCTACATGAAACAAAAGGGTGAAAAGGAACTAAAGATACATAACAATCATGCAGAAGTAGTTAAACGGTTGTTTGAGCTTAAACAGTTACATAGAAAATGGTCACTGTCTAGGTTGGCAGAAGCATTAAATGAGGAAGGACATAAAACAACACAAGGTAAAGCATTTACGAAAGTACAAGTGAAACGCATTTTAGACCGAGAAAGCTTTTATCAAGGAATTTATACATACGGACAAATACAGGCAAATGGAAAACATGAAGCAATAATTTAAGAGGTTACTTAAAAAAGGGACTCATTTTCTTATAAGTTCTTCTGTAAGGTTGAAAATGGATAGGCTTTCGTACCATGCGCACCGAAGGTGAACGCTCGAACTAAGGTTGCCGGCATTTTCATTTTAATTGAATAGGGGATGAGAAAATGCATGAAAAACAGAAATACTTGTATGTTGGAGTGGACTTGCATAAACAGCACCATGTGGCAGTGATTATTAATTGTTGGCAAGAGAAGTTAGGGGAAATAAAGTTTGAAAATAAACCGTCTGTCTTCTCAACTTTTTTATTGGATATTGAGAAACTGATGAAAGATGGGTTGACCCCTGTATTTGGTTTAGAAGATGTAGGGGGTTACGGTCGAGCATTGGCAAAGTATTTAGCGGATCACGGACAGGTTGTCAAAGAAGTGAATCCTGCTTTGTCTTACGCAGAACGAAAAAGCTATATGACGACCCAAAAAAGTGACAGCTGGGATGCAGAATGTGTAGCACGAATATTACTGAACAAACTTGACCGGTTGCCAGATGCGAAACCACATGATTTATTTTGGTCAATCCAACAATTGGTTTCAAGGAGAAACGCACTGGTAAAAGTTCAAGGCGCTTTAAAGAACCAACTGCATATTCAATTAAGCCACCATTATCCAAGCTATAAGAAGTTTTTCTCAGAGGTGGATGGAAAAACAGCTTTGCCGTTTTGGGAACGATACCCTTCTCCCTCTGGTTTAGAAGGTGTTGGATTAAAACAATTGACCACTTTTTTATTAAAAGTTAGTAATAATACTTGTTCAGTGAAAAAAGTAAATGAGGTTTTGCACCACGTAAAAGAGGATGGACATACATTGAAAGAACATCAAGATGCACGAGACTTTCTAGTAAGAAGCATTGTCCGAGACATTTCGTTTAAAAAGCAGGAAATGAGTTATGTGGAACGAGAATTAAAAGAGTTAATGAGATTACTAGACTTTCAACTAGACTCCATGCCAGGCATTGACCTCGTAACAGCATCTGCCTTAATTGCCGAGATTGGGGATGTAAGACGTTTTCCGAATGCCAACAAATTAGCACGATTTGCGGGGATTGCGCCGGTTTACTTTGGTTCCGGTGGTAAAGGCAAGGAACAAAAAAGCAAACAAGGCAATCGGGCGCTACACGCCTTATTTTACAACTTGGCAGTGCAACAAGTGCAAGTAGCAAAAGGAAGTAAACTGCCACGAAACCCGGTGTTTCATGCTTACTACCAAAAGAAACTAAAAGAAGGTAAAACAAAGGGACAAGCATTGGTTTGTATAATGAGAAGGCTTGTGAACATTGTTTATGGCATGATGAAGCATAAAACAGCCTATAAATTACCGATAATGCACGAGAAAGAAGTAGTTTAATAGGGTGGTAAAATGGCTGACTTTTTTATTTATAGCTTTTAAGATTACAACATAGGGTACGGTAAATGATGTACTTAAGGGGACAAACCAGAAAGGTGAAATCACTAATCGTGGTTCATTTAGAAAAAACACTGTTCAGGATGCTTGGGATAATGCAGAGCCCGGACCTAATGGCGGAAAACTTTGTCCAACTTGTAAAAAGGAAGTTAAAGTAGAACCTTTCTCAGGTGAAAAAAGAGATTGGCACATAGATCATACTCCTGCATGGACAAGTAGGGAATTTCCTGCTAACGTTACACGAAAAGATGTTTTAGATAACTATCAACAAGGGACACGACTTGAATGTCCTAATTGTAATATACGTGGAGGAAATAGGAGGGGTTAAAAATTAATGGATAATTATATCGGTTTTTCAGAAAGTCATCTAGGTGAAATTGAATATGGATGGAATAAAGACTCTGAAGACAATATACTTCCTTTCCAAATTGTAAAGTATAAAAGGGGACCGTTTTCTGGAACTGTAACTTATTCAACTTTAGGTTTAAGCAAACAGAAACTAGTTTCTCCCACTTCAAAGAAAGAAATTAGACAGGAGTTAATATTTGTTTCGTACTCTAATTTTGGAGATAAGAATATTCCTGGAATTCTACAACAAGTAGGATTACAAGCAATAAATAATAAAGTTGCTTATTTAAGGGGAGATGTAATAGGTCCATATGGAAAGATGTTTGAACAATCTAGCTTAGAAGCGTTATATTCATCAATCCCTGTATATTTCCCTGAAACTTTCCAGACTTTTAAAGTAGATGGTGATTTACCAATCATTCAAACATGGTTATTTCCAATTACATTCGATGAAGCAAAATTTATTAAAGAAAATGGGTGGGATGAATTTGAAAATAGACTAGTGGAAATTGATCCTGACCTAGTTGATTTTAAACGTTAAAGTATTATTCGATAAGTATGAAAAACCTTGATTGGCTGTAGCCTTTCAAGGTTTTTCATTGGCGAAAATAACGAAATAGAACCTTCATTTTGAATCAAAAACTCATGACGGTATGCAGAATTACGAGATTGGTTGCAGTGACATTTAAATATAACGACCGTCAAGGCGTCCCAAAGTTTTTCTGGTGTCGTTTCTATGTACGTTACATAAATGAATCAATGGTTAGTCATCGTTCTCCTCCTCTAAACGATTTTTAAGTTCTTGCAATGCTTGGACCCGGTGTTTTTCATATTTCCCAATCCATCGATCGTAGATTTCTCCGATTGGGGCGACATTCAGGTAATGCAGTTTGTTTCGTCCTTGCCATTCAACGACGATTAAATTCGCTTCTTCCAATATGACCAGGTGTTTGGTCACCGATTGACGAGTCATTTCAAGATGGCTGCACAATTCGTTTAATGTTTGGCCATTTTTCTTGAAAAGTTGATCAAGGAGTTTTCTTCTGTTTGAGTCAGCAAGGGCTTTAAAAATCTTATCAACCTGTTATGACCTCCTTCATAGGTTTGAACCGTTATTGTCACCAACAATCGAACATCTATCACTGTCACAATTATATGCAACCTTTTAACTGCATGTTAAATTTGGATCTCATGAACGGCTTGATAAGAACCCCCAAATAATCATATTTTGGCGACTTCAAATACGTTTTTCAAAGATAATAGACTAGTGTTGATTTGGTAGTATAAAGGGATTTGCAGAACTTTGTCGAATCTTTTAACAAACCTTTCGAATGTTTTTGGTGAATCCTTGGGAGTACGGATTGATTCGATGCATCCCATAGTGTATGCTCACCTCAAAATGGTAATAAAGTTGATATGGAAAGGGAGATTTCATGAAAAACCATGGCTCGATCTTAGTTGTTGCATATAGGGAAAGTACACTTAAGCCAATGGTTGAGCAATTGAATGACATAGGATTGAACGATTACTTCGATATTGAAGCTCGGACTATTGATGAAATCTATCATTCTACGGTCAAAAAATGTTCGCTCGTTTTGATTTCAAGTGATATCGTCTACAAAATGATCAAGCCTTACTTACATGAACAAATACCTTATATCATTGCGAAAAGGACGATTAATTATTCGAAAATCCGGCAGATTCTTGAAGTTCCAAAAGGGATGAAAGTGTTACTTGTAAGTGACTTGAAAAATTCTGCTGAGGAAACGGTTAAGTTGTTAGAAGAGACAGGGATTCATTTGCAATTACAGCCTTATTATCCCGGAGCAACCGCCTCCAAAGAGATTACAGTAGCGGTCACTCCTGGTGAAACTCAATTTGTTCCGCAACAGATAAAAAAAGTGATCAATATTGGATCCCGGTTGATCGATATCTCTACAATCATCGAAATCTTTTATCGGTTTAAGATCATGACGTTTTCATTTAATCATTTGACTGCACGATATATGCAGTCTCTTGTTCAGATTACAGATGAGTTAAGTGACGAAATTTTCAATTCTAAGTTACTGCAGACGAGCTTGGAATCGATTGTCCATAATATTGATGATGGGGTTTTGTTATTTTCACAAGAGGAAATCATCCGTGCAGTGAACAATAAAGCTATTGAACTGCTTCATCTGAACAAGGATTCCATTCAAGGGAACAGGTTGGACAATCTATTGAATGATTCTTTATTGACGATGTTCAGGGGATTGGAGGTGGACATCGATCACTTTAAAGAGATTGACGGGATTACGTTTTACATGCGTAAAAGGAATATTGTCGTTGATAAACAGTATTTCGGTTCGTTGATCGTTTTCCGAAAGGTGGATGAAATCCAGAAGATCGAGCATGACTTTCGGCATAAAGCAAAAAATAAAAACTTCATGGCTAAATATACGTTTGAAGATGTAAAAACGAAAAGTCCGCAAATCCAGGAGACGGTGAAGATTGCCGGTCGCTTGGCTGCAAGTGATTCTACGATCTTGATTCTTGGGGAAACAGGTACAGGTAAAGAGGTGCTTGCGCAGGCGATACATAATGCTTCACCTCGAAAAAATCAGCCTTTTGTCGGCGTCAACTTTGCTGCTATATCAGAAACTCTGCTCGAAAGTGAATTATTCGGTTATGAAAGCGGGGCATTTACCGGAGCACGAAAAGGCGGGCATGTCGGCTTGTTTGAGCAGGCGCACAAAGGGACCCTATTTCTGGATGAGATCGGGGATGCATCACCAGCGATTCAAAACAGGCTACTTCGGGTGCTGCAAGAGAAACAAATTATGAGGGTCGGGGGTGACCGAATCATTCCGTTAGATGTCCGAGTTATTGCCGCAACGAATAAAAACTTGAAAAAACTGATTCAAGAAGGCCAGTTTCGCGAGGATTTATTCTATCGATTGAATGTACTTCCGCTTAAATTGACACCTTTACGAGAGCGGGTCGAGGATATTCCGTTATTGTTGGACATTTTCGCTGAAGAATTCAATAAAAGGCTCAATCGTCCCCCTTACCAAATCTCTGAAGCAGCGCTTAAAGAAATTTTACTCTATGATTGGCCAGGAAACATTCGGGAATTGAGGAACGTGGCAGAATACCTTGCGAACATTTGCGATGATATGGTGTACAAAGAACAACTCCCCTGTTATTCATCTCAAACTCGAAGTATCGGTATGATAGCGGAAAGTAATTTACAGTTTGATGAAATCATCGAACAGTATAAGGAAAAAGGATTTCTAACGGAAGTAATGTCCATTCTACGTTATTTGCATAATGAAGGATCATCCGGACGACATTCGATGATCGAGTTTTTGGATCGTAGTGGTGTGCAGTTATCTGAACAGCAGCTTCGCTATCGCCAACAGCTGTTACGTCAATCCGAACTGATTCACATAAAAAGAGGGCGGAATGGAAGTCAGATTACTTCCAAAGGATCAGAACTTCTCAAGTTTATTGATAATAATCATAGGGAAAAATCAAAAGCACTGAACCAAAACCCGACAGTCCCTCGCTAAACATTTATGTTATACGCCAAAAATAAGAGTTATACGAGAAAAATCGAAATAACACGAGAGACCAATAAAATTCATGTCATAGTATATGGGCTCACCCAAATTTGAAGTTATTCTTCGTTTTGGGCGAGCCCTTTCTGTTCGCTCATTCTTCAAAATCCAGGTTCCCCAATTCATAAATGGCTCTTGCGTAAATAGCTGTTGCTTTCAACAGGTCTTCAATCTCGATATATTCATCGATTTGGTGGGCAGACATTTCTTTTCCAGGGAATACTGCGCCGAAAGCAACACCGTTTTTCATGAAACGGGCGTAGGTTGCGCCGCCTGTGGATAGTAAGGTTGGTTCTTCGGATGTTTCTTCATGATAGACTTTTTGCAGCACTTGGATCATCGGATGTTTTTTATCAACGTGATGCGGTTTTTTCTCGCGGATTTCATCAATCGAAAACCCGAAATGTGCTGTCTTTTCACCAAGGATCTCAACGGTACGTAGGTATGGCGTTGTGACAGGACAGCGAATGTTCAGTTGGACCTTTACGCGCTCACCCATTTCAAAATGGAAAATACCGGCGTTCACCGTCAATGGCCCTGTAACTTCATCGGAATGGCTGATTTCTAGACGACTTCCTACATAATCGTCATACAAGTATTGGTCGATGAATTGTAAATATTGATTAGCTTCTTTCTGGAATGAATATGACGATAGGAAATGGGCCAAGTTTAAACCGGCATTGATTCCATTTTGCGGCTCCATTCCATGTACCGATTTTCCGTAAAGGGTTAATGTGATCCCTTCATTGGTTATTGAGGAATTGCAGGAAAGCTTGTGATCTGAGCAATATGATTTGAATTCTTGGGATATCGATGCGATGTCACCGATAATCGTCGCCTTTGCAATTTCAGGAACCATGTTGCCTTTCGTTCCGGCAGTGAACGAGAGCAGCTCATACGAATGATCCCGATTTCCCGGATCGTCTGTAATCGTAGCATTTTCCATACTAAGGAATACATTAATTTGTCCTTTTTCCGCATGGATGATCGGGAAAACAGCATCCGGTGCGAAACCTGCAACAGGCATCTTTTCGACCTGTTCATACTTTTTCATACAGCTCATACCGCTTTCCTCGTCTGTTCCAAATATAAGCCTTACATTCGTTTTAAGAGGAAGATTCAAGTCTTTGATCAATTTTAGCGCGTAAAAAGCGGCCATTGTCGGTCCTTTATCATCTATTGCGCCTCTTGCGTACAGCTTCCCATCTCGAATCGTTGGCTCAAAGGGAGGGGAGGTCCATTCCCCGGTTGCCGGGACAACATCTATGTGACATAGAACACCAATATAGTTGTCGCTATTCGACGTCTTATGCTCTGCATAGCCTGCGTATCCTTCGATATTTTTCGTCATGAACCCTTCCTTCGAGCAACGTTCCAGCATGAATTCAAGCGCATCGGAAATCGTTGTCCCCATCGGTTTCCCTGGCTCGCTGGTCGTTAGGTCTTTTATACTTTCAAATTCAAGTAGTCGAACCAAATCCTTAATCAAATCATCTTTTCTTGCTTCGACCTCTTTATACCAATCCATCATTCCCACCCCTTGTCCATTTTGCTTATAGATAAAGATAATGCAAGTTACATGCCAGTCTGACAACTACAATGAATAAGTCAATCTTCTAAATAGTTTGGTCTTAATTGGGCGAAAGAATTAAACCCATATTTAAATTAATGGTTAAAATGGTTAACCCAATTATCTGCGCTTTTCATTTCTATAAAAAGGGATGGATAGTTCAATATTCCCTTTTTTCCAGTGGTTTAGCCCGTTAAATAAAAGTTGGCACAATATTTGCACAATAATGGGTGAATCCAAAAATGAGGAGGAAAACAATGAAAAGAAGATTGTTCACAAAAATTCTATGTTTTATGGTCGTCTTAAGCGTATTTTTGACCGGTTGTAATTTTACTGGTAGTTCAACTGATTCAACGGACGAGAATACGGATGGGGAAAGTACAGAGACAGGTACAAGTGACAACGTTCTAAACCTAAGCATTGAGAATGATATCCCTGATTTGAACCAAGTGACAACAACGGACTCCATCTCATTTTCTATTTTGAATAACGTCATGGAAGGGCTCTACCGTTTAGATGAAAATAATGAGCCGCAGCCGGCTATGGCGAAAGAGGTAGAGGTTACGGATGATAAATTGACGTATACGTTCACTTTACGTGACGATATCAAATGGAGTAATGGCGAACCGATAACGGCGAATGACTTCAAGTACTCGTGGATGCGCGCGATGCACCCGGACACAGCAGGTTCGTATTCCTTCATTTTGGCGGATTACATTAAAGGCGCAAAACCGTTTTCAGAAGGGAAAGGTAATGCTGATTCTGTAGGCATTGAAGTGAAAGATGACAAAACGTTAGTCGTTCACCTTGAAAAACCGACGCCTTATTTCTTAGGTTTGACAGCTTTTGTTACGTATTTCCCGCTTAATAAAGAGTTTGTCGAAAGCCAAGGAGGCGAATTCGGACTTTCTGGTGATGCAATTCTCTACAATGGCCCATATGTCATCACAGACTTTGGACAAGCTGAGGGTGTTGTATTAGAAAAGAATGATCAGTATTGGGATAAAGAAAACGTACAGATCGAGAAAATCGATTTAAAAGTAGTTAAAGAATTAAGTACGGCTTTGAATTTATATGAAGCTGGAGAACTTGACCGTGTCAAATTATCCTCCGCAAATGTAGACGCCTACAAAGACAGTCCTGAGTTCGGAACGCAAACGAATTTCCGTTCCTACTATGTCCAATTTAACTTAGGCGATGAAACGATTGCGAATGACAATATTCGAAAAGCGCTTCAGCTGGCCTACGATCCTAAGATTTTAGAGGAAGTCATTCTTAACAACGGATCCGAGGCTGCCTACGGATTGATTCCGCCGAAAATGACAGGTCCAAAAGGGCAGTCATTCAGGGAAGCGCAAGGTCCGGTAATCGAACCAGATGTAGAAAAAGCAAAAGAATTATGGGCAAAAGGTGTAGATGAACTCGGGTTTGAGCCGGAATTGGAATTATTGACAGCAGATGACAGTGTATCCAAAGATTCTGGTACATTCCTGCAAAGTCAATATAAGAAAAATCTCGGTATTGATATTTCACTTGTAACAAAACCTTACAGCGGACGCCTTCAAGCAATGAGGGATGACGATTTTCAAATGGTCGTTTCCGCATGGGGAGCGGACTATAACGATCCGATGACGTATATGGATCTATGGGCTGCACCTCCAAGCGCATTCCGTGGAAACTATTCCGATGAGAATTATGATGATCTCGTTTTAAGTGCAAAAGATGAACCAGATGATGTAAAGCGCATGAATCAGCTGCTTGAAGCGGAGAAGATTTTACTGAAGGAAGATGCTGTGCTTGCGCCATTGTACTATCAAGGTGCTGCCTATTTGCAGAAAACCTATGTCAAAAACTTAGTCTTCCATCCATATGGTGCTTCTTGGGATTATAAGTACGCCAAAATTGAAAAATAAGCGAATGACTGATGTTGAGGAGAGCAGGACTGTTCCTGGACTCTCCTCTTCAATTTAAGGATAACGTCTGTTGGTTTGTTGTAATGTCTAGCTGCAGCGCCAAGGTGCTCGAGGTCGCTTCGATTCTTCCACAAATACAAAAAGCGTGTTGTGTTCCAGAATCTCCAGCGCTTTTCGCACCTGAGCAAGGCGCTTCCGCTTTTCTATAATGTCTAGCTGCAGCGCCAAGGTGCTCGAGGTCGCTTCGATTCTTCCACAAACACAAAAAGCGTGTTGTGTTCCAGAATCTCCAGCGCTTTTCGCACCTGAGCAAGGCGCTTCCGCTTTTGAAACTTTTCGGCAGGAGGTGGATGTGATGAAGAAATACATTTTTATCAGGTTAGTGAATATTGTGTTGACACTGTTGATTATCGCTACGGCAACCTTTTTCTTAATGAAAGAACTTCCAGGCTCTCCTTTTAATGAGGAAAAATTAGCCGACTTGCCAGAAGAAACTAGAATGCAAATCTATTCTAAATATGGACTGGACAAACCGGTTGCGACGCAATATTTTATTTATTTAGGAAAATTGGCTCAAGGCGATCTTGGCGAGTCCTACTATTTCAAAGGGCAATCTGTCAATAGCATCATATCCGAACGAATCGGCCCGTCAGCACTACTAGGCATACAGGCAGTTTTACTCGGTTTGACATTTGGGCTCATTTTAGGAGTGGTAGCAGCTTTTAAACATAATACGGTTTGGGACTACTCAACGATGTTTTTCGCAGTTCTTGGGGTCTCTATACCGAACTTTGTCTTTGCTGCATTACTCCAATACTTTGTTGGTTTAAAATGGGGAGTTCTACCCGTCGCTTTCTGGGAAAGTTATGAAAGTACGATCATGCCGACGATCTCTCTTTCATTGATAGTGATTTCCTTGATTGCTAGATTTACGAGAAACGAAATGCTGGAAGTCCTTCAGCAGGATTATATGATGACGGCGAAAGCGAAGGGACTTAGTACAGCTTCGATTATATTTAAACATGCGATGCGAAATGCACTCATTCCAATCGTGACCCTTTTAGGGCCGATTACAGTCAGCCTTCTGACAGGTTCTCTGGTAATCGAGAATATCTTCGGTGTACCAGGAATCGGCAGTTTGTTCGTCGATTCTATCAAAGTGAATGATTATTCTACAATCATGGGGATTACGCTTTTTTATAGTGGATTCTTCGTCATTACAATGCTCGTCATTGATCTATTTTATGGGCTGATCGATCCAAGAATTCGAATAACAGGGGTAAAGGAGTGAGGGAAATGAGAAAAGCGGAAGAAATATCAAACATCGACTCATTCGAGCCTGCACAACTGTCACCGGACGAAAATGAAAAGATAGCCGGACCCGCCCTTACTTCTCTTCAACACAGCTGGCGGCAGCTTTGTCGAAATAAGGGTGCTATCCTTAGCTTAATTGCAATATCAGTGCTTGTATTCTTAGCGATCGTGGGGCCTTATATGAACGACTATACGTATTTTGAGACAGATTACAGCGCTTCATATCAAGGTTCGAGTCCGGAACATTGGTTAGGAACGGATAAATTCGGCAGAGACCAGTGGACAAGAATTTGGCAAGGGACACGTGTTTCATTATATATTGCAGTGTTGGCAGCGGTTTTGGATCTTATCATCGGCGTGGTGTACGGTGCCATTTCAGCGTATGCTGGCGGTAAAGTGGATAATGTCATGCAACGGATCATCGAGATTCTCGTCGGGATTCCGAACCTCATCATTGTCATCATGCTGATTATGTTGATGAAACCAGGGATTTTTACGATTACGGTCGCGATGGTCATTACAGGGTGGGTCAACATGGCTCGCTTAGTCCGGGCGCAAATCTTTAAATTAAAAGAACAAGAATATGTACTCGCAGCACGAACATTAGGCACCAGTAACTTTCGGTTAATCGCGAAACACATGATTCCGAATACAATAGGGCTTATTATCATCAATATTATGTTTACGATTCCTTCCGCTATCTTTACAGAAGCCTTTTTAAGCTTTATTGGCTTAGGTTTGCAGGAACCTCAGGCATCTTTAGGCGTATTGATAAATGACGGATACCAATCGATACGCAATCAGTACCATCTATTACTCTATCCTGCAATTGTCATCATAACGTTAATGGTAAGCTTCAACCTATTGGCTGACGGTTTAAGGGATGCACTCGATCCTAAAATGAGGAGATAGGATATCCGATATAATAATGGGATATCTAAAAACTAGAAATATAGGAGTGGAGAATTATGAATAAAGCAGTGCAAGTTTTTCGTGGTGAACTTTTAGAAAGTACACACGACGCACACGTTGCGGTTGTTAATAGTAGAGGAGAGCTTTTGTATTCATACGGAGATCCAGACCGCCTGACATTTGCACGTTCATCAATGAAACCTTTTCAGGCAGTACCTTTGATAGAAACCGGAGCTGCAGAAGCGTTTAAATATGAACCAGCAGATATTTCCCTCAGTTGTGCTTCGCATAGCGGAGAGGATTTTCATAGATCAAGAGTTTTAACGATATTAAATCGAATCGGACAAAAGGAAGAAGCTTTGCAATGTGGTACACACATTCCAAGAGATATTGAAAGCTACAATGCTCTGATTCGAGAAGGAATGGAACTTACACCAGTATTCAGTAATTGCTCTGGAAAACATTCTGGTATGCTGGCAACTGCTGTAAAAATGGATGAAGAGGTTGCTACTTACCGAGAAATCGAGCACCCTGTACAACAACGTATTTTGGAAGTGATTTCTGACGTTTGTGATTATCCAAAAGAAAAGATTGGAATCAGTGTAGATGGTTGTGGTGTTCCGGTCCATCGATTACCGCTTAGTAAGGTTGCTTTTGGCTTTGCACGGTTAGCCACACCAGAAGTCGTACTATATCAAGCCCGTTCTCAAGCTCTTCAGACGATACGTAATTCGATGTTGTCTCATCCTGAAATGGTTGGTGGGACAGATCGATTTGATTCAGATTTGATGAGGGTCTTTAACGGGCGACTTGTTGCAAAAGCAGGTGCTGAAGCCGTCCAATGTATTGGTGATGTTGAAACAGGAATCGGAATCGCCATAAAAATTGAAGATGGGAATGGTCGATCGGTAAGCGCTGTTGCTATGGAAGTATTAAAGCAGCTGGGAATAGGTAATGAAGTATTGTATCGCCAGATTGATGATTATGTTCAACCACCCGTCCTGAATATGAGAAAGGATAAAATCGGTGTCATCAAAGCAAACTTTGAACTGAAACAACCTGTTGTATAGGTTCCGTATTCACAGATCTTGTTCGCTTTCCTCCCCTTTTTCTAAGGGATGAAAAATTTTATCTAGCAAGATGGTTGTAAGTACAGAAAGAGCAATAGTAAATACAGGTTTCTTCTGTATAGACTTACTAAATAGGAACATTAAAAAATAAATAAGTACTGACCATCCGATATTCCACCTACCCTTATATGAAATTGCTTTGAATGTTAAAGCAATGACTTCAATCAAAGAAGAAAACGACACCCACTTGATGATATAAATCGTCTGTTTAAAAAGGGTTTTGGGGTATGTTGATAAATATGAAAAAATTAATAGTGGTGTAACTAAAAAGAGGTGGAGTACTCGTAACGTTTTTGTCTTAAAATAGGACGATTTAAAATCCCACGGTAACTTTTGAATTCTAAGAAAATAAAACAGCAGATTGAAGGACATGACATAACACACGCTTGAATAAAGAGTTTTATATTGCTTCCAAGTTTCTTTTTTTATGTTTTGAAATAGTAACCATAATAAAACAGTAACATGCATTGTGTAGTGACACCTCGAATATCTTTATAGCTATAGAAGGTTGACTCCCAGCCTTCTATAGTATGAAACCTAATCAAAATTTTTATAAAACTTTCTTAGTTATTAATTGTAAAGGACAACAATCCATCTGGTTTTTCTTAATGATTTGGGGTTGCAAACTTTTTATTGTAATTAACTATATTTTTGATTCAGATTCAGTTGGAAGGCAGTTTCCGCAACCGCGAAACAGGAGGATTTGGTCTTGGGTTAACGATTGTTGCAGAGATTATAAAGGTATTAGAAGGCAAAGTAGGATTTTGTACAGAAGATCATTTTCATACGTTTTCTGTTTCAATTCCAGCACCTAACAAAAAGTAATTTATGCTATTCGATGATACCTCAATAGAATACATTCTGGAAAAATTCCTGATTATGCGATATCTGCAAGTGACGAATTACATACCACTATTTTGTATTATAAGAGCCTCGGTTAATTTCGTAATATAACCATTTTCAACAAACAGTGCCGAATTAAATAATGAGAATTCAATATATTTTGGGACCAGCCAGGTTAATTTGAAAAAACATGGCGTTGGCACATTAACCTTCAACGATGGCTGAAATGAAAATAATTCAAGTGAGCTTGTCATTAAGGCAGACAGCAGGCGTTCAAAGGTGCTTATCTATTCGGGCACTCCTATTTAGGAAGTAATCGTAGCATACGGTCCGTTAGTGATGAATACAATGGAGAAAATCAAGAAGGCCATCGAGACTTTCATCTGGGTATATTGGTCTTACGGCAGTTCAATGGAAGATTGAGCACTTCACTTTATATATTTAAAAAAGAAACAACTTCCAGTTGGATAGATTATAAAAGGGGAGCTGTGCATGGATGTATTGGAAGCAATAAAGACAAGGCGAAGTATTGGGCTTGTGAGGGATGAAGCAGTTCCAGAAAGTGTAATAGAGCAAATTTTAGAAGCGGGAACCTGGGCTCCCTGCCACTACCGGACAGAGCCATGGCGATTTTTTATCCTGATAGGTGAAGGCAGAAAACAGCTGGGGAATGTTCTTGTTAAAATTGCTAAAATAAATGGTGAAACGGACCCTAAAAAGCTGGAGAAAATCCAGGAGAAGCCATTCCGGGCTCCAGTCGTTATCACAGTTGCCGTTGAGCCGAGCGATAATCCAAAAGTTATTGAAATCGAAGAATACGGTGCGGTATATGCGTGTATTCAAAATATGCTACTGGCTGCCCACAACCTTGGTCTGGCAGGATTTTGGCGGACAGGAAAACCGGCATATGATCCGTTGATGAAGGAATTTTTCGGCCTGTCTGCTAAAGGTGAAGTACTAGGCTTCCTTTACTTTGGCTATCCAAAAAAAGATTTGCCAGAAGGAAAACGCAAGTCATTCGAGTCAGTTACCGGATGGATAAAGTAACACCTGTTGTCTGGTTTCATACCGTATTCAGTTATAATGGAAAGGTGCTTAAGTGTACGCCTTGGTATGGATATGAGTTTCTGACCGTGTATATCCGGTCCCAATAAATCGATTATACCCGGTAAAAAAAGAGGAGCATACCAGGTATGTTCCTCACTTTTATTATTGAATCAATTATTGACTCTTGTAAAAAACTTGTCGTAGCGATGATGTTTTTCATCTTAAAATAATATTAAAATGCGGGCGTAACCCCTTGCGGTTAAATTGAAAATGTTGTATTATCTATAACTGTATACATTATCTAAATTTTCAAAAAATAAAATAGTAGAGGAGATTGGCTGGCAAATCAATGAACATATCGATTTTTCAGTAACCGAAATCAATTAGTGAAAGACGCAAGTTAATAAAATATAAAATAGGTGTGATGATCATTACGACTAAACAAATTAAATACCAAACACTTCAAGCTCAAGCATATGATTACATATACAATAAAATTGTGAGCGGAGAAATACCACCTGGACAAAAGGTTGTCGAACAGAAAATTGTTACAGAAACTGGAATCAGTCGAAGCCCGATTCGTGAAGCAATACGTCAACTGACCAGTGAGGGGTTAGTAACAGTCCATCCCCATGGAGGAGTACGAGTTTACCGTGCCACAAGCTCGGATTATAAGTATCTTTTTGAGTGCAGGTTGAGTTTAGAACCAACGGCTGCTTATTACGCTGCAATCAGAATCAATACTTCACAGCGGTTTGAGTTAGATCAATTGATGAAGGAAATGAATCAAGCGGCAAAAATGAAAGATATCCACAGCTTAAAGTTATTGAGTAATAGATTTCATAATATGATTTTAGAGACGAGCGGTAATCCATATTTAGTAAAAATGATGAAACAATTATACTCTTTAATCACATTTTATCGGAATGTGATACTGAACATGCCTCAGCGCATTGAAATGGGGGTAGTTGAACATCAGGAAATTTGGAAAGCAATACGGGATCGAGATGGAAAAACTGCTGAAAAACTTATGAAAGAGCATCTCAAGTCGGATTATAACCATTATATTTCTGAATATCAAAGTTCCGATTGAAACTAGCAAAACATTGATCATTAGCTGCTGCCCCATTTTAATTTCTCCATAAAGTGAACATACATCTTTTTGCAAGAATCCCCTTAGAGCTATGCATACCAGATTGTATACATTATCTGACAATTTAAATTCACATTAATGGATACTACTTAAATCGGTAACGATGGCCTTAACTTGTTTAGGCTGGATGTTTTAAAGGGGGGAATCTATCATTTATTAAAACTTGGCTCTGGAAAGTGCAACAGTTTGTCTGATGTCGTCAAGAGTGACACCAAGGCGTTAAAAATTTTAAAGAAAGTCGGAGGGATTTAAATTGAACTTAAACAAGTGGTTCAAAGGTTTAATTGTTCTATTTGTAATACTTTCAATTACTGCATGCTCTTCCAACACCCCAACGGATGGAAACTCATCTGATGAAAGTGGTGTCAGTGAAAGAACCTTTACATTTGCCACAACGAATGATGATTCTGGTATCGATGCAAAGATCAAAGAAAAGTTTGGTGAGCTTGTTTCTGAGAAAAGCAATGGAAAAATGACAGTCGATTTTTTTATGGGTGGGCAGCTAGGTGGTGAAAAAGAAGCGTTAGAGCAAATGAAACTCGGAGAATTAGATATGGGGTATAACATCGTACACGCCGACCTTTATTTTGAAGAATATAACATTGCCATGCTACCATATTTTTTCTCAGACTTTGAAAGTATCGAGCGTTTCATGGAAGGTCCTATCGGAGACAAAATCAAAGAAGCGACTAGAGAAGAAGGTGGAGTAGTCCAATTAGGGATTCATTCTAATGGCCCACGCTGGACAACTAGTAACCGAGCATTTTCAACTCCTGAGGAAATGGAAGGATTGAAAATCAGAATGCCAGAAATACCTTGGTGGGTTGAAGTATATAAATCTATGGGCGCTTTGCCAACCCCGATTGCTGCAACTGAAATTGTAACCGCTTTAAAGACAGGAACCGTTGACGCACAAGAAAACTTCCTATCAAATATTGCAGGAAGAAGGATGTGGGAATATCAAAAATACCTCATGCCTACTAAACATCTTGATGCTTTCCAGTATTGGTTGATGAGTGAAAAAACATGGGAGTCCTTAAATGAGGAAGAACAAAGAATCATAAAAGAATCAGTCAAGGAAACAACTGAATATGTAAAAACAATAGTGGAAGAAATGAATCAGAAGTTTGTAGAAACGAGTATTGAAAATGGACTAGAGCTTGTTGAAGTTGATCGTGAGGCATTTATAGAAGCGGCTAGAGAAGCAAACAAAAAAATCATTGAACGTGATTTAGCGCCAGGTGTATATGAAGCAGCAATAAAAGCGATCGAAAATAAATGACAATTTCAATTTCATTGTGAAAAATAAATGAAATACTATTATTGTTTTTATAGAAAACCGATTTGAAGGTTAGTGCGGGGAGAGGTCTCCCCGCATACTAAGAACTGAGGTGTGATGGTTGAAGCGTCTTTGGAAGCTGAGTACTACTATTCTTGAAACGTTTTCTACTGTTCTATTGATTTCCTTTTTTTTCTGCGTTCTTTTACAAGTGTTTTTTCGGTTTGTATTGGTAGCGCCACTTACCTGGACAGAGGAAGCTTCCCGCTTATTGAATATGTGGTCGGTTTTTATTGCGGCAGCATTAGCTATATCCCAAGCGGGTCACCTTCGGGTTGATCTGATTGACCGTTTTCTATCAAAAAGAGGGAAAAGAATTCTTGATGGGATCGTAGCACTTATCTCAATCCTTTCTATTGTTTGCCTGTTCATTGGAAGTGTGATTATGACTAAAATGTCATGGAGTGTCTCCCTAACAATGCTCCCGTTACCCCAAGGTATTTTTTATTTGGGATGTGCAATTTCTACAGCATTAATGATTATTTTTATTGCACTTTCTTTATTTAAAGCAAATAGAGAGGGGGAAAACGGTTGATTATTGTACTTATGCTCATCACATTGGTTATATTACTCATACTAGGTGTGCCTGCCTTTTTTTCCATGGCGTTCAGTACTCTCATATTTTTTTCTTTAGAACGAGGGATCATGAACATTCCATTCGAAATGATTGCACAAAAAAGCGTTTATGGATTAAATCATTTTGCCCTTTTAGCTGTTCCTCTCTTTTTACTTGTAGGCCGGGTGATGAATGAATCTGGTACAACAGAGAGATTATTTGATTTTGCGAAAGCGCTGGTTGGACATTTGAGGGGTGGTTTAGCACATGTGAACGTTGTGGCAAGTGTTATTTTTGCGGGAATGTCTGGGTCGGCGGTAGCTGATGCGGCTGGATTAGGTCAAATTGAAATCAGAGCTATGAGAAAAGCAAAATATGATCTTGATTTTTCATGTGCTGTGACAGCTGCTTCTTCGTTGATCGGTCCTATCATACCTCCAAGTGTACCGATTATATTGTATGCTATTTTAGCCGGAGTATCTGTTAATAGTTTACTAATTGCTGGTATTATTCCTGGTATCGTTTTGGCGTTATCATTAATGGTTTATATTGCTTATGTGGCAAGGAAGAGAAATTACCCAGTTGATGCAAAAGCATCACTTAAAAGAATTGGTATATCCTTTAAAAAAGCATTTCTTCCATTATTAGCTCCAGTTGGTCTGGTCGGTGGGATTGTTTCTGGTGTATTTACCGCAACAGAAGCAGGGGCAGTCGTAGCTTTATATGCGATATTGCTATCAGTTGTTGTATACCGGACGATTTCTTTGAAAAAGCTGTATAACATCTTTAAACATGTCATGTATGATAGTGGCATTGTCATGATCATTCTAGCCATAGCAAATGTGTATTCATATATCTTAACTAAAGAAAAATTACCAGTAACTATCGCAAACTTGATTTTAAGTATTTCGGACAGCTATTTGGCTGTCATGTTCATGATGATAGTATTCTTGCTGTTTATGGGTTGTTTTATGTCAGCACTTGTGACAATTACGATTGCAACTCCTGTTCTCGTCCCAATCGTCATTGAAGCAGGTGGCGATCCATTACATTTTGGGATCGTCATGCTATTAGCATTAATGGTCGGTGAACTTACGCCCCCATTTGGAATGGTTCTTTTTGCCATAATGAAAGTCAGTGGGATATCTTTTGATCGACTTGTTAAAGCTGTCTTTCCATTTCTAATCCCAGTCATCGCTGTCATTATATTGGCGGTAATTTTCCCTGAAATGGTAACATTTTTACCTAATTTAATAATGAGGAATTAAAATAGCTATTCGATTGTATGCAATGTTTTAATCTTCTGATGCATGGGGTGGAAATAATGAAAATTAATATAAATGAAGTGGTCACAAGAGACGGTTTGCAAATCGAAAAGAAAATACCATCAACTAAATTTAAGGTCAATTTGATTGATCAACTGATGGACGCAGGGGTAAAAAGGTTTGAACTTACATCGTTCGTCCATCCGAAATATGTACCGCAAATGGCAGATGCAGAAGATTTGTTTTCTGAAATTGATCGGAGAAGTGATGTGGTATTAAGCGCACTCGTTTTAAATGATAGAGGAGTTAAACGGGCAAAAAGAACGCCAGTTGATGAGTTGAATATCACCTTTTCATTAAGTGAAACACATAATCGTAAAAATGCGAATTCTACTGTATCTGAAAGTATCCAGCTTGTTCGGAATGTGTTGCAGGAAACCATTCCAGTAAATGTTTGTATCGGGACCGCGTTTGGTTGTCCATTTGAAGGATTGTATGAAACAGAGCAGCTTATTCCTGTTATAGAATCTGTAGTTGAATATAATCCGAATTCAATTTCATTAGGTGATACAACTGGCATGGCAAATCCAAGACAAGTTGAGGAAACGTGCTATTTGATTAGATCTAAATGGCCTGAAATCAAGTTAGGGCTTCATTTGCACAATTCAAGAGGAATGGGACTTGCCAACGTATTGGCAGGAATTCGTGCAGGAGTTCATGACTTTGATACAGCTTTGGGAGGTATCGGTGGATGTCCATTCGCCCCTGGAGCGACTGGGAACATTTGTACAGAGGATACTGTTCATATGCTTGAACAAATGGGTTATGAAACAGGTATTGTCGTTGATAAACTAATCCAAGCCGCAAAAGGGCTGGAGCAAGAATTAGGTAAATCATTGCCAGGCCAAATCATGAAATCAGGTAAAAGCACTGCAACACACCCTGCATAATCAGAATACAACCATATTTCATCGAGGGGGAAAAGTTTTGGAAACGATTCAAAATGGAGAACCATTAAAGGGAATAAGGGTCATTGAATTCGGGAATTTTATCGCAGGTCCTTTCCTTACTAGATTTCTTGGAGATTTTGGTGCTGAAGTCATCAAAGTTGAAATCCCTGAACAAGGGGATCCTATTCGTAAATGGGGCAATCAAGTAGAAAAGGATAAATCGGTATGGTGGGCGACCCAGGCACGAAATAAGAAGTGTGTGACTTTGAATTTAAAGACCGAACAAGGACAGTTACTTGCGAAAAAGCTATGTCGTACAGCCGATGTTGTAGTTGAGAATCTTCGGCCTGGAACACTTGAAAGGCTAAATTTAGGTTATCAGGATTTAAAAGAAATAAATAAAAAAATAATCATGGTCAGGATTTCTGGATTTGGCCAAACCGGACCTTATCGTGATAAAGCTGGATTTGGAAGTGTAGGAGAAGCAATGGGAGGCTTACGTTACGTTACTGGCTTTCCTGATTTACCGCCGCCTAGGATCGGAATAAGTATTGGTGATACACTTACATCATTGTTTGGAGCATTAGGAACGATGATGGCGTTATTCAGCCAACTTAGAAACAAGGATAGTGAGGGACAGGAAATTGATGTTGCTTTATATGAATCAGTCTTTGCAGTAATGGAAAATACCGTTGGAGAGTATTATAAATATGGAAGGATTAAAGAGCGGACTGGTTCAATCCTCCCAGGTGTAGCTCCTTCTAATTTATATGTTACAAAAGACGGAAAATGGGTCATTGTTGCCGCGAATTCGGATAACTTATTTAAACGACTTGCTGTTGCCATAGGAAAAGCGGAGTGGATGGATGACCCTAGATTCAACACCCATGAAGCGAGAGGTACAAACCAAACAGTACTTGATGACTTAATTTCTGAATGGGTGAAATCAAAAAATGCACAAGAAGTACTGACCATCATGGATGAAAATGGAGTTCCTGCAGGCCCAGTTTATAACATAGAAGATATTGCTAAAGATAAGCATTATCATGAGCGGGAAATGATACAGGAAATCGTTGATAAAGACATGGGATCCGTACATATGCCAGGGATCGTTCCTAAGATGAGCAAAACACCGGGAAGTATTAAATGGAGTGGACCGTCTATAGGTGAAAACAACCAAGAAGTCTACCAGCATCTTCTTGGTCTTTCAGAAGAAGAATATCAATCTTATAAAAAGAATGGGATCATATAGTTTGGAGAAGGAGTCAATTATGATTCTTAAGACTGCCGGGGAACACTCGGCAGTCTTTTTGTTATAAACTTTCATAATTCCTATTAGTGTACTTATCGGAAGAAAACCATATTTAAATAAAATCTTGTGAGCGTTAAAAGCAGGCTTTGAAGTCTTGGTAACGAAATAGACTTATCTAAAGGAGGCGATTTTTATGATGATGATTAAAATGGAACGTTTATATAGAGGGACTAGATTCAGGAATTAAATCTAAAGGAGTGTTGTTATTGAAACAAGCTTTACTGGTTATTGATGCACAACAACAATTGATTGATGGGAATCAAGAAGAGAATTATGTTTTTAAAAGGGAAGAACTGTTAGCAAATATCAATTTAGTGACCTATAAAGCATTGGAATCTGATTCGTTGGTCGTGTTTATTAGAGATCTTGATGTCGCTGAAGGCAAAGGGGAAGGATTTCAAGTCCACAACGAAATCAATGTTCCACCTAACGCGGAGATCTTTGATAAAGCTGCGACAAATTCGTTTTATGGAACGCCATTACTAGGCTTTTTGCAGGATGAGAAGGTTGGACATCTCGTGATAATGGGATGTAAAACAGAGCATTGTATCGATTCGGCGGTGAGAACGGCAACCGTCAATGGTTTTGATGTAACAATAGTCAGGGGCGGGCATTCAACGACCGATTCTTAAACCTTAACTGCTGAACAAATCATCGCTCATCATAACGAAATTCTCCATGGTCACTACAATGTGGATCATTTTTCTGTTGTCAGGAAAGCAGAGGAAGATCTGTTTCAACCAAATCACAATAATTATCGATGATATGGAGTGAACTGTATTAAAATGAACCTTGTTTAACAGATTTTATGACATAATGTAAAATCAGAAGGATCGGCTATTCATAAGCGATCCTTTTTCCGTTTTTGGTATGGTGAACACGCGTGTTTGCTCTATTGCTAAAGTCTGAACGCATTTTGATTCGATTTTCACATGTAGGGGAATCTAGAGACAAAAGGTATAAGGATGGACACCGACGGTACTTAGGTACCCATGAATACTCGCAGCAAACATTCGAATACTTATTACAGATATTATGAGTTTACCTCTTTACCTCTCATTACTGCATACTTGTACATTAGAGATATGGTCAAACTTTTTATAACTACGACTGCAATTATGTGAAAAGGACGTGAACCGATGAAGGAACTAGTGAACTATTGTTTAGGATTACTCGCCTGCATCTTTTCCTTTTTAGGCGGAATCACTTTCATTCTTTCAGATATTACAATAACGATTCTTTTATTATTGGTCAGTTTGATCTTGATGCTTTTCTTGTTTAAGCGTTTTGCTTGAATGCTTCCTAAAAAACTACTTGCAGAAAAGTAAAAAAATATTGACAACGGGCATGTTTATCGATTATTGTTAGTAACATCAATAAAAAAGTGAATAGTATTTTCTTCTTATCTAGAGAGGTGGAGGGACTGGCCCTTTGATACCTCGGCAGCGGGTTTTATGTGACCACATAAAACACTGTGCCAATTCCAGCAAATGCGTCAAGCATTTGGGAGATAAGAAGAGACGGTTTCCTACATAAAGTGAGCCCCTCTTCTTGTTTTTCAAGAAGAGGGGCTTTTTTGATTATGTTGTGTCCCGCAAATCATTTTTATAGGACACATTCTCCTAAAAACTAGGAGGTTGTGTCCCGCAAATCATTTTTATAGGACACATTCTCCTAAAAACTAGGAGGTTGTGTCCCGCAAATCATTTTTATAGGATACATTCTCCTAAAAACTAGGAGGTTGTGTCCCGCAAATCATTTTTATAGGACACATTCTCCTAAAAACTAGGAGGTTGTGTCCCGCAAATCATTTTTATAGGACACATTCTCCTGAAAACTAGGAGATTGAGTCCCATAAATCATTTTTATAGGACACATTCTCCTGAAAACTAGGAGATTGAGTCCTGCAACTGGTCATTCAAGGATACATTCTCAAAAATCTTTCAAAAAGAAAGGAGCATACAACATGATTCACTTTGATCACGTGTCGAAGGTGTTTGAGAGTAATGGAGCATCACTTAAGGCGGTAGACGATGTCGAATTGAAGGTTGAAAAAGGAGAAATCTTTGGTGTGATCGGATTCAGTGGTGCTGGTAAAAGTACGTTAATTCGACTGGCCAACTTGTTGGAACGACCGACCAAGGGGCGTGTTTTACTGAATGGGCAGAATATCGCAGATCTTTCCCAGCCTGAACTGCGTAAGGTGAGAGGGAAAATCGGGATGATCTTTCAACACTTTAATTTGTTGGAATCAAAAACAGTCTATCACAACGTCGCATTCCCGTTATTGATTGCAGGCATACCGAAAAAGGAAATCCAAAAACGAGTGAAGGAGATTTTAGAATTTGTTGGATTGGCGGAGAAAGAGAGGCACTATCCAGACCAGCTTTCAGGGGGTCAAAAGCAGCGGGTCGGAATTGCACGCGCTTTAGCAACCTCCCCTGAGATCTTGCTTTGTGATGAGGCGACTTCCGCACTTGACCCAGAAACGACCAAGTCAATTTTAGACTTATTGCGTCGGATCCGTGAAGAGTATAACATCACGATTTTAATGATCACACACGAAATGAACGTCATTCGTGAAATCTGTGATCGGGTTGCGGTCATGGAGGACGGTCGGATCATTGAACAAGGAACGATCTTTGATGTGTTTTCGAATCCGAACCATCCGACGACAACGAATTTTGTCCGGACTGTCATGCAGGATGAAATTCCGGAATCAATTTTACGATTGATTGACGAACATGAAGGGCGTAGTCATATTTACCGGATAACCTTTATTCGCGAAACGGCAGGTGAACCGTTCCTGTCAAGAGTCGCAAAACGGTTCGATGTCGATGTGAACGTATTATACGGTCAGATTACAGAGCTTCAAGGCATTCCGTTTGGTAATTTGATCGTCGAGTTCCAAGGAAGTACGGCAGAAATTTTAAAAGCGATCCATTATCTTCAAACCAATGTAAAAATCAAGGAGGTGACAGCACATGCAGGTTGACCTACTTACTTTTTGGCCAAAAATTCTTGAGGCAACGAATGAAACGCTGGCGATGGTTGGAATCGCACTCGTATTTGCTACATTGATCGGGTTGCCGCTTGGCGTTGCCCTTGTCGTCACTCGTCCGAACGGATTGCTACAAAATAGTCCAGTATTTAAAGTGCTCAATGCCATCGTAAACTTTTTCCGATCGATTCCGTTCATCATCTTGCTTGTTGCGATTTTGCCGATTACACGCTTTCTAGTGGGAACATCGATCGGTACGGCGGCTGCTGTTGTCCCGCTCGTCTTTTTCTCGGGACCTTACATCGCCAGGCTCGTGGAAAGTAGTTTGCTAGAAGTGAAGCCCGGTGTCGTGGAGGCGGCAGAGGCGATGGGGGCTACGCCATGGCAGATCGTCTTCCGTGTTCTCATTCCAGAAGCACTCAGTTCACTTGTACTTAATATCACCATTGCAACAATCGGCTTGGTCGGAGCATCTGCAATGGCCGGATTTGTCGGTGGAGGCGGACTTGGTGATTTAGCGATAGCCTACGGGTACCAACGCTTTGAAACCGACATCATGATTATAACGGTACTACTGCTCGTTGTACTCGTACAACTTGTTCAAACGACAGGAAATCTATTATCACGTAAAATTCGCAGACATTAAAAGGGGGAAAATAACATGAAAAAATTATGGATCATTATTAGTTTAGTAGTCGTTTTTGGAAGTGTACTGGCAGGATGCAATACAGGGGAAGGTGCTGAAGACCAGGTTGTTAAAGTAGGATTGAATGGGTCAGGTGTTCCGATCTGGGAGAAAATCAAGGAAAAAGCGGCAGATGAGGGAATTGAAATCGAATTGGTCGAGTTTGCGGATTATGTTCGTCCTAATTTGGCTTTAGCAGATGGCGATATCGACTTGAATGCATTCCAAACGGTTTCCTACTTTGATGCGTTTATTGAAGAACGTGATTTAGATTTGGCTCCAATTGCGACAACTTTAATCGCACCGATGGGGATCTACTCGGAAAAATATAAGGACGTCAGCGAAATCCCAGACGGAAGCAAAATCGCTTTACCGAAAGAGGCAACAAATATGGGGCGTGCCCTTTTATTATTGGAAAAGGCGGGATTGATCGGCTTACCAGAAGATTTTGATGGAAATGGTTCGATTGACAAAGTGGAAGAAAACCCGAAAAACCTGAAGCTAGAACCGATTGTGGCTGGCCAAACGCCACGTGTATTACCGGATGTAGCGGCATCGATCATCAATAATGGTGTTGCGGTGGAAGCTGGCTTTGTCCCTGTGAAAGATGCAATTTTTATTGAGGATGACACTGCAACACCTTATATCAATATCATCGCATCCCGTGCAGATGAGACGGATAAGGAAGTATTCAAGGAAATCGTAGAAATCTATCAGCAAGAGGATGTAGCCACCCATATTCGCAAGGTGTATAACGATTCATTGATTCCGACATTCGTCCCGCTCGATCAAATCGGCTGGTAAAGGAGAAGCGTAATCATGACGGCAACGACATATACAAGATTAGAAGAGTCAGTTTTACAATCTATTGAAAAGAATAAGAAAACTTATATTGATGTGAGTTACCGAATCCATGAAAACCCTGAAACCGGAAATGAAGAAGTGTTTGCCTCTAATTTACTTTGTTCGCTTTTAGAGGATGCTGAATTTGAGATTGAACGGAACATCCCGGAGCATGAGACGGCTTTTATTGCTCGTAAAAGCTCCGCAAAACCAGGTCTGAAAGTCGGGTATTTAGCGGAATATGATGCCTTGCCAGGACTCGGTCATGCTTGCGGCCATAATATCATCGGCACGACAAGTGTCGCCGCAGCCATTGCAGTTGGAAAGGTGATTGATGAAATCGGCGGGGAAGTAGCCGTACTCGGAACTCCTGCAGAAGAGGGCGGAGTGAATGGAAGTGCGAAAGGGACGTTTGTCCGTCATGGCCTTGTGCAGGATTTTGATGCATGTATGATGGTCCATCCATTAGGGAGAACAACCGGATCTGCGGAAACGTTAGCCGTGGATCCCATTGATTTCGAATTCTTTGGAAAGTCTGCGCATGCAGCGGCGAATCCGGAAGAAGGAATCAATGCACTTGATGGGATTATACAGCTTTTTAATGGGATCAATGCGCTTCGGCAGCACGTAACAGATGATGTACGGATTCATGGAATCATTTTGGATGGAGGTCAGGCGCCAAACATTGTTCCCGACTATGCTCGGGCACGCTTCTTTATCCGGGCAGCCACTCGGAATGCTTGTAATGTGATCACCGAAAAAGTCGAAAGAATTGCCGAAGGAGCGGCACTTGTGACAGGGAGCACGTACAAATTTACCCGGATTCAGAATGGTGTTGATAATTTTTACGTAACACCGAGGTTTGATGAGGTCTTTAGTGAAAAAGCCAAGCGTCTTGGGGAAAATTATGTGGAGGATCGACAAGGGATCGGTTCAACCGATGCAGGGAACATCAGTCAAGTGGTACCGACGATTCATCCGTATATCAAGATTGGTCCTGAAAGCCTTGTTGCTCACACAAATGAATTCCGTGAAGCAGCTAAATCCGAAAAAGGTGATCAAGCACTGATTACAGGTGCAAAAGCACTTGCACTGACCGGCCTTGATTTATACACCAAGCCGGAACTTCTACAGGAAATCAAAAAACAATATCAAGAAGGAAAGCTCTGATTCAATACGGATCAGACTTTTGCTTTTTTTTACAGGGATAACGTTCTTTAATAAGGAATAAATAAAAGGGTATGTAATTTAGTACTAAGCTAAAATCATAAGCATGCAGGTGAATCGATGGAAACGATAGAACTAGTAGAGACTTTTTCTGATGAAGAATATTTGGAACAGATGGTAGAGATTTTTTTGAACGTACATAACATCGGCGACCGGACATCCGTAGAGGAAAGATTCAGGCGGCACAGTACGTATCCTGGTTTCAGGAGGTCGGTCGCCATCGATGACGAGAACAAGGTGCTCGGTTTTGTATACGGGTACACGTCACTGCCAGAGCAGTTTTACAATGGGAAGCTCCGAGCACAAATGACATATGAACAAGTTGAGAAGTGGTTGTCTAATTGCTTTGAATTTGTGGAGTTGGCCGTAGATCCATACTACCACCGGAATGGACTTGGAAGTAAGCTTCATGATTCGATTTTGGAGAAAACGACACATAAAACGTCCATTTTGACGACAGGTGCTGAGATGGCAGCGGCACAGGCGCTGTATAAACGAAAGGGCTGGGAGACAATCCAGACCGATGTCGATGTGTTAGGAGCAGGCAAACGCCAGCTGATTATGGGGAAGAAGCTTTAATAAAACCGGTTTCCTCCGTAAAATAGCCAACAAAAGAAGAAAAGCTCTGATTCAATTGAGTCAGAGCTTTTAATGGATGAAATTAAGAGTTGGAAAATAGCCGTTAACTACTTTTATGAACCCTGCTGCTATATCCATGGTGTTTTTTATGTTCGAATACTCCTGTTCCTAAAACCACACCCGTAACAATGAAGATGAAGCCGGCGAGCTGCGAGAGTTTGATCGTTTCACCTAAAAACAACCATGCACCCGTCAATGAGAAGAAAGGTGTCAAGTTGATGAAAATCGCTGATTCACCTGCTCCAAGTTGATGGATCGCTTTGTTATATACCATGTGACCGACCCCAGTTGCGAGTATGGCCGATCCGAAAAATACACCCCAGACCCAAACAGGTTTATCGGCTAGTGTTGAGACACCGTGCGGTTCGATTTGGAAGCTGACCAAAAATAAGAAGACCGCACCCAACATTTGCATCCATCCAGTGATCAACCGGGCATCCATTGTTTGTGTCGCTTTTTTGATGAAGACGAAGCTGATGGCTTGGGCGATGACACAAAAGAAAATATACAAATCACCGACGGATATGCCTTTAAGGTTTCCAGATCCATTCAATACGATAAATGAAACCCCAATCAGACCGAGAAGAATTCCCAAGCACCTTAAGAGAGTCAGTCGATCACCGAGAAACAGGATTGCAGAAAGCGAGGTCATCAATGGGACAAGACCTAGAATAAGCCCTGTGTTCGAAGCAGTCGTCATCGTCAATCCAGTAGCTAAAAAGTAATGGTGTCCTAAATACCCTGTAAGTGAACAGATGATGATATATCCGATTTGCTGGCGGGTAATCTTCCGAAATTCCTTTCTCAATCTTAAAACGATCATTACAACCAACCCCGCTGTCAAAATACGGAATGCGGTGATTGTGATCGGTGCGAAATATTCAACTAGAATCTTGATCGCAATGACATTGAAGCCCCAGATTACCATGAGTAAAAGCAGTAATAGATAAGTCAAAGGTTTAGCCAAATCAATCATCTCTTTCTATATAATTGGCTTTCTTGTTCGATTTTCCACTAAATGATATCTACAAATGATAACATAACAATGCCTAAAAGGCGGGAAGAATGACTTGCCAATTTAAATACATTTCCAAACAGGATATCGTTGGTTCTTATGAAAAATTGTTGTAGAACAAAATATCCTCTGCTATGATTATTCTGAAAACGATAGGAGGAGGGTATACCAATGAAAAAACGTTCACTTATGTTTTTATCCAAAGGCATTGGGTATTCGACTGCTGTTTTCTTTGAAAATACTGATCACGGGAGAAGTCTGTCTGAATTTCAAATAAGCGACATGAAGCCAGTTGATTAGCACGATTTGGTCAAGGTAAAGTGGAAATACAATGCCACAGGTCGCTTTCCTGTGGTTGATATATTGGTAGATGTCCATCACAGGGATTCCTGTGGTGTTTTTTAATTTAAAAAGGGAGGAAATTGGAATGGACTTGAAAGGGAACAAAATCTTTTTAAAATTTTTAGAAACGAGTGATACAGAGGCTGTACTAAATCTTGAGGTTGAAAATAAGAATTTTTTCCAGGACTATGGACCACTAAGAGAGGGTGATTTTTATACGTTGGAGGGGCAGCGGAATCGGATCAAAAGGAATCATGAAGCGATGGAAAAGGATCTGTATTATGATTTCGGCGTTTATCAATGCGAAACCAATAAGTTGATCGGACTGATACACCTTTCAGGGGTGGTACGTGGACCTTTGCAAAGCGCATGGTTGGGCTATTATTTAGACAAAAATCATAATGGTAAAGGGTATATGACGGAAGCCGTCAAACTTATTGTTTCGTATGCATTTGAACAACTGAATCTTCATCGGATTGAAGCGGGCGTAATGCCGCATAATGTCGGATCGATCAAAGTTTTAGAAAAAGCGGGTTTTCTTAAAGAAGGCATTGCCAGAAAAAATGTGAAAATCAACGGGAAGTGGGAGGATCACCAGACGCTTGCGATCATTAATGGAATAAGCAGCTAGAGAAGTTTAATTGGTAGGACATCCTATACTAGTTTACGAGCAATATTCAAGTAAGATATACAGATATGGCTTATAATGAAGTTTACTAATATGACTATAGGAACTGATCAAGGGGTAAGCGTAATGAACCAAACCTACACGTTAAGGGAAAAGATAAATCAAATATTCACCCTGCTCATACCGATATTGATTACGCAGCTCGGAATGTTCTCGATGGTATTTTTCAATACAATCATGTCAGGGAAGTACGATGCTTCTGATTTAGCAGGAGTTGCGATCGGCTCTTCGATTTGGAATCCGATCTTTACAGGGTTAAGTGGTATCCTTCTTGCTGTATCCCCAATTGCCGCGCAGTATTTTGGTGAAAAGAAAGACCGGGAAGTAACATCGGTTGTGTCGAACGGAATTTTTTTGGCATGTTTGATTGGTGTTTTAGTGATTATACTAGGCTTCTTTTTGCTGGATCCGATTTTAAATAAGATGGATTTGCCGGTCAGTGTAAGGGGGACAGCGCATGGTTATTTGGTTGGTCTCAGTTACGGAATCATCCCGCTGTTCATTTTCAATGTGTTGCGGTCCTTTATCTATGCATTGGGGAAAACGCGTGTGGTGATGATCATTTTGCTTATGGCATTGCCGATCAATTTCTTTTTGAACTATGCACTGATTTTCGGAAAATGGTGGTTCCCGGAGCTTGGAGGTGCAGGTGGCGGCTACGCAACTGCCTTTACATTTTGGTTCATTTTGGGGATGACCGTGTTCATCATTAAAACACAAGAGGCTTTTTCTTCATATGTATCGCTCTCCAATTTCAATGAGGTTTCTTTTGAGAAATGTATGGAGATTATGAAAATTGGGGTGCCGATGGGATTGTCGATTTTTTTCGAGACGAGTATGTTTGCGGTTGTGACGATTTTAATTAGCAGATTCAACATCACGACGATTGCTGCCTATCAAACCGCGTTGAATATTGTTGCGATTCTGTATATGATCCCGTTAAGCATTTCGATGGCACAGACAGTTTTGGTCGGATATGAAGTTGGAGCACGGCGGTATAATGATGCGAAAATATATAGCTGGCTCGGGATTTATCTATCCATGATCATAGCCCTTGTTACTGGCCTACTAGTGGTGTTCTTCCGATATGAGGTTGCTAGCTTCTATTCGAATGAGGCTGATGTCATCCAGTTGACTGGACACTTCTTAATCTACGCACTGTTTTTCATGCTGTCCGATGCAATGCAGGCCACAGCATTAGGTGCATTGCGTGGTTATAAGGATGTCAATGTTGCATTTATCATGACACTAGTTGCTTACTGGTTCGTTTGCCTGCCGTTTGGATACTATCTAGCTCAGTTTACAGCACTTGGAGCATCAGGATATTGGATCGGGTTAACCGTTGGATTGTTAGCTGCAGGAATCTGCTTATCGATCAGGCTGATTCATATCCAGAAGAAACTCAAGAAGCCAAGTTTGGTATTAGAATATTAGATTTAAAGATTGACAGGTGCATCTCTCAGGGTGTTCCTGTTTTTTTTCGTAAAAATAAGCTTCCTGAAATTTCGTGAAACATTTTGGACTTAAAAACGTACATAACTAAAAGGGGGAGATCAAACTATGAAAAAGTTACTGACTATCGCATTAACAATGATTGTTTTATTGGGACTTAATTATGCTGCCTCATTTCTCTCTGGCGTGAAATTCATTGATGTATCGTTTGCAGTAGGATTATTAGTCGGTGTTATTATCTGGTTCTTCACCTCAAAGGGAGGGTTCTCCTCAAATTACTTAGATTCGATGACCCAAGCTCAATCGACCAATTTCAAAATGGAAAAAGAAACACACAAATTTTCTCCTAATGCAGCTTTTTATACAGCAGTTACGTACACAATCGTTTCGATTGTCATTACCTTATTCATGTACAGAAGTTATTTCTAGAAATCCGGCTTTTAATTTTGCACACCCGTTATCTATATCTCTGGCTTAGGTATACAGTCGGACAAGACAAATAGACTTATAAAATAAAATTCAATGTTATCCTCAAAACATTTCAATCTCCTCTCATACAAACATGTAATCGGCTAATATAGTGTAATAGTTGCAATGAAGGTTTATCCTTTTTCACGCAGACAATCCCCACACTAATCCCCCTCGCATTTCAATTCTGCAAGTAAACTTTTTTTGGTCTGAAACCTTTTTATGGTAAATATAATTATATTAAAAAAGGTTGATGCCGATGGTGCAAAAACGGCCTGATACCAATGTTCTGTCGTATCCAGATGATATGTTATCAATCTTGCAAAAAGGATTAGACCCAAGTCCTGAGCCGAAGAAGGTAGTCATTCTTGGTGCGGGTATGTCAGGTTTGGTTGCAGGAGCTTTACTCAAAACTGCTGGACATCATGTTACTATTTTGGAAGGGAATACTAGATTGGGAGGACGTGTCTATACGATCCGTAAACCCTTTTCTGCAGGGAATCACTTGGATGCTGGGGCAATGCGCATACCAAGCAAGCATAAGCTGACATTTTCATTAATAAATCAATTCAAGCTACCTGTCCGTCCATTCATTAATAGTACAAAATTTGATTTGATTTATGTAAATGGCGTCAAGACCCGGCGATACATTTATGAGAAGAATCCGGACATATTACAATTTCCTTTACCACCGGATGAACGAGGCAAAACGGCATTTGAACTATTAAAAGAAGCTGTTCAGCCATTTCTTGACTTATATGAGAAAGCAACAGATGAAGAAAAAGAGGAACTGAAAAAACAATTTGACAAATATTCATTCGGTATGTTTCTGAGATACAATCCGATTGGTAGATCTTTGAGTCCGGTAGCGATCAATATGATTTCGGTCATGCTCGGAATTGAAGGTTTTCCGGAATTATCTTTCATCGATATTTTAACGGATGTTGTTGCAACTCTTTTTGAGGAGGATTTAGCTTTTTACGAAATCATCGGTGGGAATGATCGACTGCCGTGGTCATTTCTTCCCTATTTACAAGATAACATTCAGTTCGGAAAACGAGTTGTACAAATTAATAAATTTGAAGATGAGTTAACCGTTACTGCGATTGACCAAGTTACAGGAGGTTCACATCGTTATACCGCTGACCGGATCATTACATCGATTCCTTTTCCCGTTTTTCAGTTTGTCGACGTGAAACCATACGATACCTTCTCATATAAAAAGTGGAATGCAATCCGCTCATTGACCCTAGTCCCTTCTGTGAAAATAGGTATTGAATTTACAGATCGATTTTGGTTCCAGGAGCATTTATATGGAGGAAATTTTACGACGGATCAGCCTACGCAAACCGCTTATTATCCAAGCACTGGGATCGGGCAACCTGGTCCTGGTTCCATTCTTGCTGCTTATACATGGGGAGACAATGCGGATTTGTGGAGTTCCCAGCCAAAACATATCCAACTACAGGAAGCCCTCAAATTTTTAGCAATTGTACACGGTCCGAAAGTTTATGAAAAGTATAGGAGTGGGACAGCGTATAGTTGGGTTCTTAATCAATTTGCAGGAGGGTGTTTTACTCTATTTAAACCTGATCAATATTCAGACCTGTTTGATGTGATAAGAAAGCCAGAAAGTCAAATTCATTTTGCTGGGGAACATACCTCGTCCTTTCACGGCTGGATTGAAGGGGCTGTCGAGTCTGGGATACGAGTCGCTTATGAGGTGAACAAATCTAGGAATGGTGTAAGTTAATGGTTAAATAGGCTTCATTACCCTTTAAGATGCAGGCAAGTTGAACCAAGATAAATATTTTCTGTAAATGACATGAAATGTTGGTGGAGGAAATTAGGCTTTGGTTATTTGAATATATATTGACTAAACCAGTTAATTCCACTAGAATGATTTTTAATTAATTTAATACAGAATACAAAGCAAAGAAGAGAAGAGAAGAGTAATTTTGATTAATTATTTCCAGAGAGCTCCTGCAGGTGGGAAGGAGTAATAATTTTCTTAATGAACAAAGACTTGGAGCTTCGCACGGATCTAAGAGTTCTTAGTGATAATGCGACGGGATCTCCCGTTAAAGAGATAGGGTATAATCAATTGTCTTAATTGGCGTACCCGAAGAGGTTGATATGGTAACATATCAGCAAACTGAGGTGGTACCACGAAGTTAACAACTTTCGTCCTTAAGATTAGTAATCTTGGGGGTGGGAGTTTTTTTGTTTTTTAAAGGGATCAATAGGTAGTTGTAAGAGGCAAGAGGCAATAAACTAATGAAAAGACTGGAGTGAAAAAGAATGGATAATGAACAAACAAATCGTAGAATAGGGAAGTTAGATGCCATAAAATCTCAGGGAATTCCGGTATATCCTGAACGATTTTCTACTAATTATGAACTTCATGAAGCAGCACTGCTTGAAGACGGAACTTCTAGTGTCCGAGTTGCTGGAAGAATAATAGGTATTCGAAGCTTCAGTAAATTGAGCTTTATCACACTATCCAACATACAAGGAAGTTTGCAACTTCTTTTGAAAAAGGAAGAAATTGGCGAGGTGTCATTTAATCAGTTTCATGACTTATTGGACATTGGTGATTTTATCGGTGTTGAAGGACATATGTACACAACCAAAACCCATGAGAAAACACTGCGTATTGAGAGTTATGTATTTCTTGGGAAGGCGTTGCGGTCCCTCCCTGAAAAATGGCATGGGATAAGCAACATTGAACTTCGATATAGGCAGCGCTACTTGGATTTAATAATGACAAAAGACACACAAAATCGTTTATTGGCTAGAACACAAATGGTTCGTTCTATTCGGAGGTTCTTCGAGGATCAAAATTTCTTTGAAGTCGAAACGCCTGTATTACAGCATACCTCATCTGGTGCAATCGCTAAACCTTTTAAGACCTATCATAATGCACTGGATACTCAATTGAACTTACGCATTGCCCCAGAAACCTACTTAAAGAGATTGATTGTGGGTGGTTTTACAAAAGTATTTGAATTTGCAAAGTGTTTTCGGAATGAAGGTATCAGTCCTCAGCATCTTCAAGAATTTACTATGGTTGAAGGATATGCTGCCTACTGGAGCTATGTGGATACAATGAAACTAATGCGTGATATGGTACTGTTTATTCTTGAAAAAACATTTAATTCAACTACAATTACTCTCCAAGGTCAAACAATTGATTTTTCATCAGAATGGGACATTGTATCATTCAGGGATTTGATTTTAATAGACACTGGGATTGATATTGATCTTTATCCTGATGTTAAGGATTTATTTGAAGAAACGAAGAGAAAAAATATTGATTTAGAACATTCGGAAATTGAATCTTTGGGAAGAGGTAATTTGATTGATCTTCTTTATAAGAAAATGTCCAGGCCGCAACTTGTAAAACCGACTTTTTTAATAGAGCATCCTATAGATTTATCTCCACTAGCTAGAGCCAATGATGATAACCCCGCACTTACAGATCGTTTTCAATTAGTGGTTAATGGTGCAGAGATCATTAATGCCTATTCGGAGTTAGTTGACCCACTTGAACAAAGAAGAAGGTTAGAGGACCAAGCTCTACTTAAGAGTAATGGAGATTTGGAAGCTATGGAGATGGATGAGGATTATCTAAAAGCTATGGAATATGGAATGCCGCCAATTTCAGGTTGGGGATTTGGTATTGAACGCTTGTTAATGGTTCTGACTGATAGTGATACGATTAAAGATTGTGTTTTCTTTCCATTGATCAAAAAATTATAGGACTTATTGGAAAGTACAATTATATTTAGTCAATCGGTGGTAATTGACATTCGAGTTACCGCCGATGTACTTCTTACACAATAAATTGCATCCTTGAAATTGAATAATATGACAAAAGGTATGTTAGAATTTTTCCATGGGGGTATTCAAATGACCAAAGATAAAGCAAATCCTGAAAGAAAAAGAGAAAGGTTGAGAGATGAAGAATTGAAAAGAAATCCAACTGGAAATATGAACGATTCTATTAACAGAGGGAGTAGTGGAAGTCTTGTTGATTTGGTTGGTAGTTTAGGTTGGAAAGGTACAGGCATACTTATCCTGGGATTAATTATCGCTTTTATAGCTGTATCGTTCTTTTTAAACTAAGAATATTATACGAGGGGGATAAAAATTGAAAGATAGTTTTATAGCAATTTCAATCTTTTCTTTAGCAATAGCAATTATTATAGGTAGTTGGTTAATTTCAAATGGGTCAAACGATAAAAAAGTACAATTCGTTCATGAAGAAACGAGCGATCTAGAAAAGAATAAAGAAAAACAGCTATTGACACAATCTGAATTTAGGTGAATACCTGGGAATTACAGAAGAGGAATTACATAAAATACTTCCACAAACAGTAGGCAATGAGACAACTAGCATAATTCCATATCTAAGGATTGGAGAGAAGTATTACTTTCCAGTAAAAGCGATAGATAAATGGCTGCTTGAAATCGAAGCAACTGGCTTTAGATAAAATCACCAGGTTATTCTAGTTTAGATCGTTTTACTGCTATTTTTGAAGTTCCAGCTGGCGGTTTATTGCGTTATGAAGATGTTTTAGATGATGAAATTTATGCGGATGTAGTTTGTCAGTCAATGAATAATCTTTGTGATCTAAATAAGTGCTTTCGGGAGGGGTTCATTTGATGAAGGGCTTGGTTTCAATACTAGGTGGTATTTTAATTGGAATTTTGGTTTCTTACTTCACATTAGAATACAACGGCTGGACAATCAGCTACATGGGGAAAGATAATGAATCTGGTGAACCAATTCAAGTAATTAATGAATTAGATGTGAACTTATTGATGAATGGGTTATTGATTGTAATAGGGATGACATTATTAATTTACGTAGCTTGGACTTTGATTGAGAAGAAAATTAAACAGACATAATAAAACAGGGCATAAATCATGAGTCGGATAACGAATTTAAGCCTCATGCGATCAAGATAATTCAAAGGGTGCTTTTCTGTAGCAAGGAAGGTGCCTTTCTTTATGTAAAGGGCAGATAATTGAATAAACGATTGCACGAAATAGGAAGATTTGAAATAATTGGTATTCAGTTAAACCAGCTAATGGAAGAAGAGGTTCTTATAATTCCAGATTGTTGAATAACACTTAATAGAAAAGTGGCTATTCTTGTTAAAGATATAAAGATGATTGTGGAGAAATGTACTTAAAGTAACGAGGCTGAAAGTTAAATAAACTTTCATGCAAATTCAACATAAAAAACCATCCTCTAAAATAAATATTTTATTTAAGATTTTTCCAACAATAAATCCGAACCACTGATAGTTTGCATAGTTTTGCATTGGCAATTTCTCCGTGAAAACTCATTAGTATAATCAGCCGTAATCTGGGAACTTTTTTAATTCTTTTATTAGAGCGACTTGACTGAATACGATAGAAGGGGTTTTAGCCATAATGCTTTTTTAGCTTGAAAGAAATACAAATGATTTTTTACGCTGCTAATTTTTAACCATTTCCAAATATCCATCTTTGATCTTGGCTGGACGTCTGCTCACTTTGGGGGCATGACGCGGTGGGTGTGGCTTATGGAATTCGTTTATCTGGCTTATGTACCGAGAAGTTTCCATTTCTTGAATAGTACCTGCCACGTTTCTATTTATGTGACCAATTAGATACAGGTGGTTCATTAAACCAATTTTTCCTTATTAATAACTTCAGCCCTTTCTCTGAGTAGTTTTCAATCATCTTGATAAGTTCCTTTAAAGAATCTATGTGATCCTTTTTATAACTGGATACCACTGCATTTTGTAGATTGGTTATACTTACTGGATTAAGGAACATTATTAAATTTGCCATTAATTTATCTGAAAAAGGTGATTCCTTTACTTTAATAACGTGAGCCTCTAGTCCAGTTGTAGTTGGAATTCCATTTTCTCTATAGATATCAGATAAAGAGGCTGATTGAGAAAATGCTAACTTTTTCCCTTCTAGTATAAATTTCTTTGTGTCCATATCCTCTACGACTTCAGAAAAACCGGTACAAAGAGCAATTCCAACATTGTTACATTGAAGGGCACTGAACATATTTGCCAATTCTACCGCATTAAGTGGCCGGTGCTGAGTTGATGCAACTTTGAATAGTTTTCCATCCCTTTCATCTGCTTTTTTATAAGAGAACGAATTATTTTGTAATAAATCTTTATCATTAAGCAATTTTAATAAAGATAAATCTAATTGAATTACATCAATAAGTAGTTTTTTATAAAAATTTTTTACTTTATAATCTGTTAATTCAACATATTGAGCAGCCAATGCTCGCAATCCATTACCCGTTATATGCTTTAAAATCTCTAGAATTAATTGGTCTGAAAATAGCTTTATTGATGAACTATATATATCATCTTCCCTGAAGAACGGTGTATCTTTATAACCTTCCTCAGCCAATAATTGAGTAGCCTCTTGTTCTTGATATGTGGAGATTTCATATATTTCATTAAAAATATTCCTTAAATCAGTATCCTCAGAAGTTTCACTAAGATATTTTAATAATAAATTGATCATGTTTGAACTTGATTGTAAGTACCAAAGGAAACCTAATTCATTTACGTTCATTTTATCCCACCTAAAGATCCAATTTCCTTTTTTAGTTTGTCAAAAAAATTTTTGATTATTCATGAATCAGTAATTCTTCCTTTCGAATATGAACAACATTTTATATATCCGACCAAACTGATGTTGGTAATATAATGATTCGAAAATATTGAGGTGAATATCTAAAGCTAACTTCCTTTAATGGGGAAAGTGAGCTATTTTATAGAGGGCGAACAGTTTTATGGCGGGATCAAGTCCCCACTGACGGAGACGTTCCACCCTGGCTACTATGTTCATAAAACCTAATAAAAATAGGGCAACCATAAAATCTTTCGTGACATATAAATAGATATTTACACCGAGAGTAAAAGTGTAGTATTTCTGAAAATATGGGTGAAATAGATTTTTTGGCAACGTCGGTAAATTATAACGGACAGTGTGGCAACTAAGATGAAAGAAGTTGAGCCCCAGGAGCCTACCCTCTCTTATGTGATAGCCAAATGGGCGAGCTAAAACTCCTGATTTTGTATATTTGATTAGGAGTGAATTAAAATAATTGCAAAGTATCTACTTTTTAACAAAACAAACTAATAGTAGGTATTCGAAAATCGGGCGCTTTCCTGGAACAAGGATAAGCGCTCATTTTCCATTTAAGGGCCATTTAATTGAATAAGGCTTATGAACAAAAATGGTTGTAAAGAAAAGATGACGCAGAAAGAATTACTCAAATACTTGTACTAGAAACATAGATTTTGTAATTTCAATTCCATACAAAAGGGAGTTCAAACAGTCGAAGGAGTCACACAATTTATAGGTAATGAAGTTGTTTTTTGTGAATGGTTTTAAAGAACAGAAATTGTCTGAAGGTCCTGTTGAGGATTTTAATATAGCTATCACAAAAGTTTGGGAGGAAGAAACCTTTTCTTGGAAGGTGGAGAATCCAATATTATGCCCAGAAACGGGGAGTTAAGGGAACTTAAAGGTATTAGAAAGTATAATTATATAAGATTGGGTATAACTAAAACAACATAGCTACGAAGGTAGGGCAGATAATGAAACGGTTTGGAAAATCACATCTAAAAAACAAACTTGAGACCGATCGCCAATCTACCGAAAATTCGAGTTCAAATATTAGCAAAAACATTGCAGAGAATGAGCAATTTTTAAAAAATATGTTTCATAATTGTTCTGACATTATATTTCGTGAAATTATGATACACGGTGAAACCAAGTTACTATTGATTCATGTTGATGGTATGATCAACACAGATATCATTACTTCAAACGTTCTAAAACCATTAATGTATGATGGTCTGCCTCAAGGTCTCGGGACGATCGACAGTATTGCCCAAATGTGCGAAGAGGAGCTCTTTTCCGTTTTACCAATTAAGAAACTTTCCAACTATGGAGATATCGTTGATCATATTCTAAAGGGAAATGCTGCCATATTGGCCGATGGGGAAAATACGGCTGTTCTTGCCGATGTCTCAAAGCTTGAACACAGAGCCATAGAAGAGCCCTTTAATGAGGCATCCATTCGGGGATCCAGAGAAGGTTTTATCGAGCTCCTGAGGATGAATACCATAATGCTGCGCAGGATATTGGCAACACCGAAGCTGAAATTCGAATCATTAAAAATCGGAAATGTGACCCAGACCGATGTCGTCATTGCTTATATTGAAGGTACGGTTTCCATGCCCATTCTCAATGAAGTTCGTAAAAGAATAAATCGGATACAGATCGATGCCATTCTTGATTCGGGGTATATTGAAGAGTCCATTGAAGAAACACATCTTTCTCCTTTCCCGCAAATGCTGGTCACGGAGCGTCCCGATGTTGTTGCTGCCGGATTGCTTCATGGAAAAGTGGCCATATTATGCAATGGAACCGGATGTGCGCTTGTCGTTCCATTGACATTCTGGGAAGGACTTCAGGCGCATGACGATTATTATGAGCGATTTTTGTTCGTATCCTTGATTCGATGGGTTCGCTCCTTATTTGCCTTTTTCTCGGTTTTATTCCCATCTGTTTATATTGCCTTAACCAATTTTCATCCGAATTTGGTTCCTCAAGAACTGATGATGACGATTGCAATGCTGCGAGAAAGGGCACCCTTACCGACAGTCATTGAAGTCTTTATGATGGAGTTGATATTTGAAGGTTTACGGGAAGCGGGGATCCGCTTGCCCAAACAGATAGGTCCTTTAGTAAGCATCGTTGGGGCATTGGTCATTGGGGAGGCGGCGGTTAGCGCCGGAATCATCTCCGCGCCTATTGTCATTGTCGTTTCGGCTGCCGGAATCTCGTCGTTTATCATTCCGCGATTTCGATTCGGTTATGCCCTGCGGATATTAAGATTCCCTTTATTGATCCTATCCGGACTATTTGGCCTGTTTGGTCTGGCGATCGGGATCATTGCCATTTTGATTCACCTGATTCAACTAAGTCCGTTCGGGACCCCTTATTTAACCCCGGTGGCTCCGCAGAACACTCGAAGGCTGAAGGACGTGTTGATGCGATGGCCACGAAAGCGTGCCATATATACTGGACCTGACAATGAGGCGGATCAACCATGAAGAGGGCAGGGACACTTTGTTTCGTATGGCTGCTAATGATATTGAGCACAACCGGCTGCTGGAACCTGAGAGAACCAAATCAACTCGCATTCGTTTTGGGTACAGGGCTGGATTTAACAAAAGACGGTCAGTTGCAAATTAGTATTCAAATCGTGATACCCTCCGGTGTTGACGGTGGACAAGAAAGCGGCGGTGGAACCAAGGGAAAAAGTTTCCGTGTGATAAGTGCGACAGGAAAGAACGTTTACGATACGGTTCCAAGCTTTCAGGCGCAGCTATCGCGAAGTTTATTTCTCGGGCATCGCCGGATCATTCTCATCGGGCAACGGTTGGCCGAGCATGGAATAGGCAACTTGCTCGACGAGTTTATTCGCAATCCTCAATCGGAGCTGCGTTCAAGGATCTATGTCGTGAAAAACGGTCAAGCGAAAGATATCCTTTCTGCAGAGCCGATTTTCGAGCCGTTTACATCCACGGCACTCGTGCATCAGCAAGCCACCCTAGGTTTAAAGCGTTATTATTTCCGCGATTTTTTGTCGGATGCATTGAGTCAAGGCTTGCAGCCCATGCTGCCGACGGTTCGCTTAACGGATTCAAAGCAATTTGTTTATTCGGGAACTGCCGTTTTTAACAAAGACGAAGGCCTGAAATTAGTGGGTTTCTTGGATGATAAAGACTCTTTCTATGCCAATTGGATTACGAACAGACAAGCCGGTTTTGCCCTCACCTCTTTCGTCAAACGAGGAAATGGAAATGTTAGCTTAAAGTTGCAATCGTTAGGTCAACGTATTCGCGTGAAGATGGTCGATAAACAAATAAAAATTGACGTCCATCTTACTGGAGAAGGAACCATTGTCGAAAACAATACGGACTTGGATCCAACTAAACTAAAGGATCTCCACATCATACAGGATGAACTCAGTGAAACGACACAGAGATCGATACAGCGGCTGATCGAGAAAGTCCAGAAGCAGTACAAGACAGACATCTTCGGGTTTGGTGAAAGGGTGCATCAACAATACCCTAACCAGTGGAAAACCATGAAACGAGATTGGAACGATACTTTTCCCGAGCTCGCTGTTTCGGTCAAAGTAAACCTCCAATGCAATCCGGGCGAAAATAATTCGTCTGTCAAGATTATGCCTTAATTCCGGTTCGGGTTGTATATCATCGACGAGGAGCAGAAGGAATGAGGAAGCTGTCAGGATCACAAATAGTTTGGATGATTGTTACGACTGAAATCGTTGCGATAATCGGGATAAATATTACGCCGGCGATCCTAATATCGAAACAGGATACGTGGATTTCGATGCTAGTTGCGGGAGGCATAGGCGCAGCCTTGACTTTTCTTGTCGTTCATCTGAGCATGCTCCACCCCAATCAAACGTTGACCCAATTCAGCCAAGCTCTGCTGGGCAAATGGTTAGGGAGACTGATTGTCCTTCCGTATCTCATTGCCTGGTACACGCTATCTGCTTATTTACTACGCTCATTTTCAGGCTTTTTGAAACCTCTTCTAATTGACAGAACACCCCTGTGGATCATCATGTTACTCTTATTAGGTTTAATGGTATATTTAACCTATTCTGCAGGTATTACGGGAATCGGCCGATATTGTGAAATCGTGGGACCCATAATTATCTTTGTGTTGATTGTCAGTTTCATTTTAAATGCAGGCAATACGGATTGGCATCATTTACTGCCTGTCTATGCCGATACCGGTTGGGTAACCATTTTAAGAGGATCGCTTCGTCCCGCGCTTTGGTTCGCAGGCCCGTTCACCTTATTGGTTGTTGTCGCTTTTATGCAGAACCCCCAAAAAGCACTTTCCAAATCTATGTTAGGCGTAGGCATTACCGTTGTCATGGTCTTTACTGCCACACTTATGGTGCTATTGGTGTTTGGGCCGAATTTGGCAGCCAAAATAAGGTTTTCTTACTTTATGTATGTAAGAACCATTGATATATTAAATTTTATTCAAAACATGGATATATTCATCGTATTTGTTTGGATTTTCGCAGTGACTGCTCAATTATCCTTATTTTTGTTTGTCGCCAGCTATGAAACGGCGCAGTTGTTCAATGTGAAAAATTGGCGGAACATCATCTGGTTCAGCCCGCCGGCGATTTTGATTATGGCGATTTTAATTCCGAATGAGACGGTACTTGCCATATACGATCAATTTTGGGTATCTGTGATATTCCCTGTTTGCGGTATCGGGATCCCCCTTTTATTATGGATCGTTTCGGTCGTCAAAAAGAAAGCATCTGAAAGCAAGGTTTGAGTTCCTAAAAGTTGGTGGGTGTTTTTCCTTTTTTTATTAATGACAGACCTCGCTATGCTTGGCTATAATTGTAAATTCATATTTTTACGTATTTTGGGTAACGCCAAACCATGATAGGTTAGAAATAACGATTGAAGGTGAAAGCAGATACACAAAATTACCCCAAAAAGAATCGAAAGCTCTGTACGAAATTATTACTGGTCATGCATTAGCAGGAAAATAGGTAAAGTTTAAAGACTTAGTAAAGAATAGAAAGGAGGTTTCAATGGTCGGATTTTCTAAGAGTAATCATGATTTTATTGTTTCCAAAGCAATAGAATTTGAAGGTCTAGGAAAGAAATATGATATTCATGAAAAGGCATTTGCTGTAAAAAATTATATGGTTTATCTTGTTGCTTTCAAAGAAAATCCAGGTTATTATGAACTTTTTCAGGTAAATATTGGAGAAAATGGCGAAACTAGTACTCAGTTCTGGAATCAAAAAATATGCACCAATGCTGAAAGATTAGAAATTTCAAAAGAAGTTGAGAAGGCCATCCAATCGGGCTTTAAACAACCTATAGTAAATGTTCAAAAGCCTTTATGAGGAATTAGGATCATTATTTTATCAAAGAGTCGAAGCTTATTTTAAATAAAACACTTGGTGAATAATTATTTAACGGGGGATCACACATGAAACAAGCCATCACAATACTACATACAAACGACCTTCACGGGAACTATGAGCAATTATTAAGACAAGCTGCATACATAAAAAAACGGGTAAGCGAGCTTGAAGCTCAAAAAGAGGACTATCTCCTTCTAGATGGTGGAGACCATTTAGATATGAGCATCAATGAGTGTCTGGCTACTAATGGCAGTATGCACTTAGAAATGCTAGAAGATATTGGTTATCATGCAATGTCAGTCGGAAATAACGAATTATTGCGTTCAACTCCAGAATTAATTCGCAGGCATAGTCTTGAATCGACCGTTCCATGGCTATTGCTGAATCTAGCTGAGGGTGATGGATCTATCATTGGCGGTATGAAAGAATCTCTTTTACTTAATGTAGGTGAGCATTTAAACATAGGGCTGTTCGGAGCTACCGATCAATTTGAAGATATCTATGAAAATAAGCACGGATTTCATAATATGGATACATTAGCTTCTATTAAAAAAGCTGTAGAAGATTTGAATGATCAAGGTGCTGATTTTATCGTATTTCTTTCCCATATGGGGTATGAAGCTGACCTTGAATTAGCTAAAAGTTTAAGTGGATCAGTTGATGTGATTGTTGGCGCACACTCTCATACGGTTCTGGAGAGTCCGATTGTGGAGTCTGATGTGATTATAGTCCAGGCAGGATCTCACGGAAAATACGTAGGAGAGTTAAGGCTTGAATACAATCAGGATGATAAAAAAATAGAAATGTATAATGGCAAATTAACAGAGATTAACCTAGATTCAGAATGTGATCCTAGCATGACGGAGATATTGGAGCGGGGTCGTAAACAAACGAATGAGTTTTTATCAGAGGTGTTATCTACTACCGATGAGCCCCTTTCTCATGAGGATGTCATCAAGCTGATGGCCGATAGTGTCCGAGAATTTTGGGCTGCTGAGATCGGTATCATGTATGGTGGAGCTGCAATAGGCGGAATGGAAAAAGGAGAATTGACGAGGGGGATGGTGTTAGATTCTTGTAAAAGTATGCACTCCCCTGTGTTGATTGAAATGAAAGGCGAACAGATTGCAGGTATGATCCATGATAGTTTCAGAGAGGAAGTCACATCTAAGAAGATTTACGGAAATGGCTTTCGACCACAGGGAATCACTATTGGAGCTTTGGGGTTTTCTGGGATTACATGGGAGGATCAGAATGGTGTCATTTCAGACATTAAGGTGAATGGGGAACAATTAAGTGAAAAACGAGTATACACGGTAGGCAGCGGAACCCCGTTATTGTACGGAGAAGTATGCGGATATACATCCGTTCAAGGCTGCAAAATGATTGATATCGGTAAAACTTTAATGGTTAAAGATGTGTTCATGATGTATTTAAAGAAAACCGATGAAACGTTGAATAAAGTCTAAGGTTTATGAGTTTCATAACATTCAAGTAAAAGAAAGCCAAATTCGACCTTGGCTTTCTTTTTTAAAACATTTATTTTGGGCGTGCAAGTCACCCATTCGCTTCATTAAAAGTTCTACGTGTTTTATAAATAATTTTACGGATGCTTTCGTTGGACAAGTTGTACCTCTGCTCCAACTCTTCAAAAGACCAGCCTTCCATATATAACTGGAAAATCTCTTCGTTTCTTCGGGTAAGCAGTTGACGTGAACCGCTAATTTCCCCCCAACCTGCTCGCTGGTTTTTATCCTTTGGGATATAGATGAGCTCGCCTTGGATATATTGTTGCATTTCCTTCAGCAAACTAGGGGGAAACACCTCTTTTCCGTTTTTGTATTGCAAAATTTACGTCCTCCTTATTCAAATCAAGGTGTACGTTTATAGGCATCTTAATATCTTTCATTGTTTAAATCTCCTTTCATTAGATATTTGAAGTGTAAAGACTTACAAAAACGTGTCAGAACACGCTTATTTATAGTATAATTGGATTTTTTGCGTATGGATAGAAAAAATATCAGAATATTTAAAATGAGGCCGCATTCACGGCCTCATGTGGACTGTGATTTCCGCCTACGCGGAAATCACCTCTTTTTTTATGATCAATATAATCAGCCTCCTTTCAGAAGATTCTGTCGGTCCGACATCCTAATTAACTCATAAATCCTGCCATGCGAACAAGAGAAAAAATGATTATAGTTATTTAATGCCAGATAGTGGATGGTTAAAAAAGGAAGGAAGTTAATATGAATGTATAGAAAAGATAATCAACAACTTATTCAAGGACCAAGGAGTTAATCATGTGAAAAAGTTAAAGAAGAAGTATATCATTAGTGGTTTTTTCGTTCTTCTAATTCTATTATGTATAGCAACAAACCCAACGAAGCAGGAATACGTTCTGTTTAGTAAGGGTCGGATAGGAGAAGCACCACCATCTGACATTCAGATTGAAGTAAAAAACTTTTATGTGTTTTCAACGTTTGCGCCTAAGTTACCGATGGACCATTATGGAATTGTACATTTAGGTTTCATGGGTAAATTCTTTAGAATATCCGATGGCCAATATGATTACCCAGTTTGGCTGGAGTTTTCCAACTAAGGTTCAATATATAATGAATTTTATATTGCTAGGAGGGATAGAAATGGAAAAGTATAAACTGTTCTTGTTAACAATAATAACAATAAGTTTATTGTACATAGCATTTATCATCTCAGACCCTGGTTTCGGAGTAGGATTGTGAATTATTAAATTAATATGGTAATACAAATCATGCAACTGACATCCTGTTTAGTTACATAAAGGTCTCTCTCTTCAGTTTCGTCATCAAAATAGTTTTATATTGTATCTTATATCATAAGATTAATATGATGAAACGAAATTGGGGAGGAAAGTTATGAAAGCAATTGTATGCACAAAATACGGTTCACCCGATGTTTTGGAACTCAAGGAGGTAGAAAAACCCACTCCCAAAGAAAATGAAATACTGGTAAAAGTTTATGCGACAACAGTAGCATCAGGGGACGTTAGAGTTCGGAGTTTCAATAGTCCTATCTTGTTATGGCTTCCGATGCGAATCTTCTTGGGTCTGAGGAAACCGAGAAATTCAATACTGGGCGTGGAGTTAGCTGGGGAGATAGAGGGTATAGGGAAGAATGTAAAGAAATTTAAAAAGGGCGACCAAGTTTTTGCTATGACTGGAATGAATTTTGGGGCTTATGCCGAGTACGCATGCTTGCCTGAAGACGGGACAGTGGCAATAAAACCTTCCAATGTGAGCTTTGAGGAAGCTTCTTCTGTCTCTTTTGGAGGAACTTCAGCACTGCATTTTCTTAGAAAAGGAAAGATCCAGGACGGACAGAAAGTACTTATTTTTGGAGCTTCTGGTTCAGTAGGGACTTCCGCGGTTCAGCTTGCCAAATACTTTGGGACAGAAGTTACCGGGGTATGCAGTGCAGAAAATTTTGAATTAGTGAAATCGCTGGGAGCCGATAAGGTAATTGATTATACGAAAGAGGATTTTACGAATAGAGAAGAGCGTTATGATATCATCTTTGATGCAGTTGGGAAAAACTCGAAATCAAATTGCAAGAAAGCACTAACTCCAAACGGTACATTCGTGTCAGTCGAAGGGCAGGGGATAGCAAAGGTACGTACTGAAGATTTAATTTTCCTCAAAGAGCTTATTGAGAAGGGGGAGATAAAATCGGTAATTGATAAGCGTTATCCGCTGGAACAAATTCGAGAGGCACATAGATATGTAGAAAAAGGACACAAAAAGGGAAATGTGGTAATCACTTTGGTTCATAATGACCGAAGCTAACTAATAAGATAACGATGGCTTAAACTAAAGAACGTCGAAATCAGGGATGTAAAGTTAATTTTCTAAAAACTATTGAAACAGCAAAGATGAAGTGGTAAAGTTTAAGCCAAATTATGCAAACGTTTTCTCAACTAGATACAGGTTTTGAATGTTGAAACGAACACAGCTGCCAACTTAGTTATGGAGGGATTAGCATGCCATTTTGTAAAGTTAATAAAGCTAATATTTACTATGAGGACAAAGGAACAGGAAAGCCGATAGTAATGATTCATGGTTTTTCACCGGATCACAGATTGATGAGTGGTTGTATGGAGCCACTATTTGATAAAAGGACGGGATTGAGACGGATCTACATCGACCTTCCTGGAATGGGGCAAACCAAAGACTATGAACAAATAAATAACACCGATGAAATGCTAGAGGTAGTCATCGATTTTATAGACACGTTACTGCCGAATGAATCTTTTCTCCTTGCTGGGGAATCTTACGGCGGTTATCTGACGAGAGGAATAATCGGAGAACGAAACGAACAAATTTTGGGTGCTGCATTCATATGTCCGATGATTATACCTGGAAAAAAGGATCGGACACTTCCTGATCCTTTCATTGTACATTCAGATCGAGAATTTTTGTCTACATTGACAAAAGACGAGCTCGATCAATTCAGCACCAATCAAGTTGTCCTCGATGAATATAATTGGAAGAGGTATACCGAAGAAGTGATGGCTGGTTGTCAAATAGCTGATGAAGAATTTTTAGTTAAAATCCAGAAAAGTTATGGACTCTCGTTCAGTTTGGATGAAGTCGGGTTTAAGAAACCATCTGTCTTCCTGTTAGGGAAACAGGATTCTGTTGCTGGATATGAAGATGCCCTTCACATTATCGATAAATATCCAAGGGGTACTTTTGCTGTCTTAGATCGAGCAGGCCACAATTTACAAATTGAACAATCAACTTTGTTTAACTCACTTATTAACGATTGGTTGGATCGAGTTGATGAATATACTGATGAAGGTGATGTTCAATGAATGTTTTAGTATGGAATGAAAACCGTCATGAACAAACAAATCAAGTAGTTGCGGATCTTTATCCTGAAGGAATCCATGGAACGATCGCGTCATTTTTAAAAAGTGATGATGTCACCGTGAGGACTGTGACGTTGGACGACGAAGAGCATGGGCTGACCGAAGAGGTATTGAATGAAACGGACGTCCTCGTATGGTGGGGGCATCAAGCTCATGATGAGGTCGAAGATGAAATCGTCGAACGTGTAAAACAGCAGGTTTTGGAAGGAATGGGTGTTGTCGTCCTGCATTCATCGCACTTCTCAAAAATCTTCAAGAGCTTGATGGGGACATCCTGTGATCTTAAATGGCGTGAAGCTGATGAAAAAGAACGTCTTTGGGTTGTGGATCCGAGTCATCCGATTGTTGAAGGAATCGGGGAGTATATCGAATTGGAAAAAGAAGAAATGTATGGGGAACACTTCGATGTTCCCCCACCGGATGAACTAATCTTTATGAGTTGGTTTGAAGGCGGAGAAGTGTTCCGAAGCGGAATGACCTATCGTCGTGGGAAAGGGAAGATCTTCTACTTCCGACCAGGACATGAAACGTACCCGACGTACTATAACCCAGAAGTGCAAAAAGTGATCCGAAACGGTGTGAAATGGGTAAAATCAACTGACAATACAACACCGAAGTATGGAAATGCAAAGCCCTTAGAAACGATTTCTGAAAAAGAGTGACCACAAAGGAGATTAGTAATCATGTCTAAACTACGAATTGGCATTATCGGTTGCGGGAGTATTGCTCAGCATAGACACTTAGTTGAATACAATGCTCATCCTGATGTAGAGATTGTGGCGGTATGTGATATCGTCGAAGAACGAGTACAAGAAATAGCGGAAACATACGATGCAAGGGCTTTTACAGACTACGAAGAGCTGTTGAAGACAGACCTTGATGCCGTGAGTATTTGCCTTCCCAATCATTTGCACGCACCGGTTTCGATCCACGCATTGAATGCAGGATGCCATGTATTATGTGAAAAGCCGATGGCAACCTCAAAAGGGGAAGCAGAAGCGATGATTGAAGCAGCTGAAGCGAACGATAAGAAATTGATGATTGGACATAATCAACGTTTTGTTCCTTCTCATCAAAAAGCAAAGGCGCTCATCGAAAGCGGGGAAATCGGTAAAATCTATAGTTTCCGAACGACCTTTGGACATGGCGGACCTGAAGCATGGAGTGCGGATGGCGAGAAAAGTTGGTTTTTCAAAAAAGATGAAGCCTATATTGGTGCGATGGGCGATCTTGGTGTACATAAAGCAGACCTGTTGCGCTACCTTTTAGGGGAGGAATTTACAGAGATTGCAAGCTTCATAGAAACCAATGCAAAAGAATACAGCGAAGTTGACGATAATGCGGTTTGTGTTTTGAAAACAGCGAGCGGTGTAGTAGGAACATTGGCAGCAAGCTGGGCTTATTCGGCAGCAGAGGATAATTCGACGGTCATTTATGGGGAGCATGCGATTTTACGATTAGAAGATGATCCCGTTCATTCGTTAGTCGTGCAATATCAGAATGGGGAAGTCGTGAAATACGAGCTTGGAAAAATCCAATCGAATGATGATGGTGGCAAGGAGAACAGCCATGTGATCGAGCATTTTGTGGAATCGATCATGAACGATAAAGAACCGTCGATTGACGGGTACGAAGGTATGAAATCTCTCGAAGTGATCCTAGCTGCCTTAACGTCTCAACAAACGAAATCAATCAGCCGGATCGGTCAATTGTAATGGCAAAGCTTAAAATGGGCATTATCGGAGTTGGGGGAATTGCGCAGGAACGACACCTCCCAACATTTTTACAGTTGAATGAATCGGTAGAGCTCGTTGCAGTAAATGACCAAAACGAAGAACGTGCCAAAGAAGTAGCTGAGAAGTTTGGAATCCCGCAAATTCTTCATGATTATCAAGCGATGTTCGAAGTGATCGATGCGGTAACCATTTGTACTCCGAATAAGTTTCATGCAGAGATAGCGATTCAAGCGCTAGAAGCAGGTGTCCATGTACTCTGTGAAAAGCCGATGGCGATTTCGACCAAAGAGTGTGAGGATATGATAAAAGCGGCAACGGAAAACGACAAGCTGTTGTCAATCGCCTATCATTATCGTTATACGAAAGAGGCACAAGCAGCAAAAAACACCATCCTCCAGGGTGAAATTGGTGATCCACTCGTGGTCCGTGTCGATGCATTACGTCGCCGGAAAGTACCTGGCTGGGGTGTTTTTACGAATAAAGACCTGCAAGGCGGCGGTTGTCTGATTGACTTCGGTTGTCACTTGCTTGATCTAGCACTTTGGTTGCTCGATGACCCGGAACCTGTTGAAGTGATGGGACGGGCCAATAATCGATTAAGCAAAACTCCGAACCGTTTTAATGAATGGGGTTCATTTGATCATCAGACCTTTGAAGTCGATGACCATACAACTGGATATATTACTTTTAAAAATGGAGTCTCACTCATTCTTGAATGCTCGTGGGCAGCGAACATTAAGGAAGATACCACCAACTTACGTATATCGGGTGTCGATGGCGGGCTGAGCGTGTACCCGTTTGAACTGTATAAGGAAAAACACGGAATGCTCGTCAATACAAGTGCGAGCGTAATCCCAGGAGTTGATGACCCAGGTATCCTGCAAGCGAGAAACCTTGTGAACAGCTGTTTAGGATCCGAAGATTTAGTCGTGAAACCAGAACAAGCATTGACAGTTACAAAGATTATCGAAGCCATTTATAAAAGCAGTGAAACAGGTTCAAGTGTACGGCTTTAGTTTTTGTGTATAAAAAAGGAGGCGAATAAAATGAAACTAGGTGTATTCACCGTTTTATTTTCCGATAAATCGTTTGAGGCTATGTTGGATCATGCGAAAAACGCAGGGCTTCAGGCGGTCGAAATCGGTACAGGAGGATATCCAGGCAATGCACATTGTAACGTTGATGAACTGTTGGCGGATGAATCGAAGCGAAAGGAATTCCTCGAAAACGTCCATTCCCGCGAGTTGACGATCAGCGCATTCAGTTGCCACGGAAACCCGATTTCTCCGGATATATCGATGGCGGAGGATGCAGATGAGGCGTTCAAAAAGACCGTCAGGCTGGCAGAAATGTTAGACGTTCCTGTCGTCAATACGTTTTCCGGGACACCAGGGGATAGTGAGGATGCGAAGTACCCGAATTGGCCTGTAACCCCTTGGCCAAATGAATATTCAGATGTTTTGAAGTGGCAATGGGAAGAAAAGTTGATTCCTTATTGGAAAGAACGAGGACAATTCGCGAAAGACCACGGTGTTAAAATCGGACTCGAGCTCCATGCTGGATTTCTTGTCCACACCCCGTATACGATGCTGAAATTGAGGGAAGCAACCAACGATGCAGTTGGTGCGAATCTCGACCCGAGTCATCTATGGTGGCAAGGGATTGACGCTGTGGCAGCCATCAAAATCCTCGGAAAAGAGAATGCGATTAACCATTTTCATGCAAAGGATATCTACATCGATCAAGATAACGTCAATATGTACGGGTTGACCGATATGCAGCCGTATTCCAGTGTTCAGACACGTGCTTGGAGCTTCCGTACAGTAGGCTATGGGCACAGCAACCACGAGTGGGCGAATATTGTCAGTGCATTACGGACCTATGGCTACGATCATGTCATCAGTATCGAACATGAAGACCCGATCATGTCCATTGACGAAGGCTTTAACCGTGCCGTAAAGAATTTGAAAGAAGTCAATATCGAAGAAGCGCCTGCTGATATGTGGTGGGCATAAGAACAGACAAAAATCCCTTTCTATGAGAAGGGGATTTTTTTATTGTTTACAAGGAAACTATAAAATCTTGAAACCCATAAAAATAGATTCCTGAATCTAATTGATAATTGTTATCATTCTATGTATAATGATATTTGTGTTAATGATAATGATAATTATTTTCAACTAGATTAGGAGGAGAAAAATGAAACGGTTAGCAAGCATGTTCGTTCTGTTAGTATTTTTGATTTTGGTTGGGTGCAGTTCCCACGCAAGTATAGATTCAGGCTCCGGGGAGGAAACAAAAAACGATTCCAATTCGGAAGAGAATCAAAGTGACGAAAATAAGAAGCTTAGGTTAGGTTGGGGATCTGATGGTGGCTTTCCTTCTCCATTTGCATTTAGTCCAGTAGGACCTGCTGGATACCTAAGAGTCAGTTATATTTATGATTCCTTGGCATGGAAAGATGAAGAAGGGCTTCAACCATGGTTAGCAAAAGATTGGAAGATTTCAGAAGATGGGTTGAAATATGAGGTTCATTTAAGAAAGGGTATCGAGTGGCATGATGGAGAAGCATTAACGGCTTCTGATGTAAAGTTCACCTTTGATTATATCGCAAAGCATGGATTTGCATGGGGAGATACCAGCATGGTAGATGCGGTGAAAGTGAAGGATGAGTCTACAATCGTCATTACACTGAATAAACCCTATTCACCTTTTGTAGAAGAAGTGATGGGGATCATACCGATTATTCCGGAGCATGTCTGGTCAGAGGTTGATGATCCTGTAGCCTTTCGTGGAGAAGGAGCTACAGTTGGTACTGGACCTTATAAGCTTATAACGTACAATCAGGAATCCGGACAATATCTTTTTGAAGCAAACCCTGACTATTTTAAAGGGAAGCCTGTTATCGATGAGATTACATATGTAACAGTGGATAACCAAGTACTAGCGCTTAAAAATAAAGACCTTGATGCTGCAAGGATCAATTATAAAGACATTAAAGCATTTGAAAAAGCTGGTTATAAAGTGATGGAAAGTAACCCGCATGGAAGTATTGTTCGTATTGTCTTTAATCTTGAGCAAGAATTGTTAGGACAAAAAGAAATGCGACAAGCGATAGCCTATGCTCTTGATCGAGAAACCATCGCGAAAAAAGTGCTGGGTGGAAACATTGTTGTCGGGAATGCTGGAGTTATCCCTCCTGGTTCTCCATGGTACAACCCTGATGTGAAGAAGTACAAATATAATCAAGAAAAGGCTAAAGAAATTCTTAAAGAACTAGGATATACCGATCAAAACAATGATGGAATGCTAGAGTCGGAAAGCGGTGAACCATTAACATTGAATTTAATGGTAGCAAGTAATGCACGAGATGGTCAGTTAATGAAAGATATGTTAGAGAACGTCGGCATCAAAGTGAATTTGCAAAAAGTAGATAAGACAACATTTACAACATCTATGGGAGAAAATAATTATGATATGGCGATTACAGGTCATATTGGTGTAAGTGGAGATCCCGATTTTCTTCGTCGATGGTTTACAGGAACAGAATATAATGAGTTCGCTGCAAGAGGTTCGGTCTTGAAAAATGAGAAGTTTCATAATCTTGCCCAAAAACAATTAACGATTGCTGATTTCCGTAAAAGAAAAGAAGTCGTCGACCAAATTCAAGAAGTACTAGCAGAAGAGGTTCCTACACTACCTATTTATCATCGTCCATTCTATTGGGCATACGATTCATCTGAATTCAATGGATGGTTCAACACATGGGGTGGTATAGCTAATGGGATCCCGCTTTGGGAGAATAAGGCAGCGTTCCTACCACATGATTAAAAAAGTACTCTTCTATTTTATGTTATTTATCCTGATTGTAACGCTTAATTTTTGGCTCCCTCGGTTAATGCCGGGGGGACCCATTGCTTACCTTCAAGGCGGCGGTGACGAATCAATGATGATGATTATGACACAGGAGCAAAAAGAGAGGTTACTAGCTTATTACGATTTAAATGTTCCAATCTATGAACAGTTCATTCATTTTACAAAAGGAATCATTCATGGTGATTTAGGAGTGTCCATCCATTTTAAATCACCTGTTACAGAAGTGATTTATGCCCATGGAAAATGGACGCTTTTCCTAGTTGGTGTTTCAGTTTTATTAACGATCCTTATCAGTACGATTCTTGGAGTGGTCTCTGCATGGTTACGAGGGAAGAAGCGAGATTATTTCTTGTTTACTTCCCTTCTTTCATTCGGTGCTGTACCGGAATTTGTAATTGCGATTCTTCTGTTATTGACATTTAGTATTCATTTTCAGTGGTTTCCTTTAGGTGGAAGTTTAACACCTTTTACAGACTATGGAACAGGCGTAATGGGGACCTTTCATTACCTAAAAGACTGGTTCCACCATGCTGCCCTTCCTATCGCGACTTTAACACTGGCCAATTTATCCAGTATTTATTTACTCATACGTAACTCTTCTTTAAATGTTTTAAGCGAGCCTTATATTTTTGCAGCTGAGGCAAAAGGGCTATCCCGAATGCGAATTCTATTCCATCATGCGCTAAGAAATGCTTTACTGCCTGTTGTTACGTTGATTGGTATACGAATAGCCTTTTTATTAACAGGCGTAATATTAGTTGAAACGGTATTTTCATATCCGGGTATGGGAAAGCTTTTGTACACGGCAATCATTGCTCGAGATTATCCATTGCTGCACGGACTCTTTTTAGTGTTTACGACGGCAATATTATGCATGAATTTATTGACAGATCTGCTTTACCCAAAACTGGATCCACGTATTCGCAGAAAGGATATCAAGGAGTATGCTTAGGTATTTAGGGTTGGGTATTTTACTCATATTTGTCGTGATCGCGTTAATCGCTCCATTAATCAGTCCAGGAGATCCTCATGCCTATAAGGGTCCAATGTTATCTGCCCCAAATGATGAGTATCTTTTAGGAACAAATGATGTAGGTCAAGATATACTTAGCCAGCTCATATATGGATCTCGAACCTCTCTTTTTATCGGCATTACGGTTGGACTTATAAGTACTAGTTTAAGTGTGGGATTAGGTCTTTTATCAGGGTTCAACCGTAAGTTGGATCCTTATATCATGGGGCTATGCAACACAATTTTAGCGATTCCGAATTTGTTGATTGTTATTATAATCGTAGCCTTTACAGGAACCAATTTATGGAATGTCATTGTTGTCTTAAGCTTGCTAACTTGGCCGGGGTATGCAAGGATTATTCGATCAGAGGTCATGTCATTAAGAGAAAGAGATTATGTGAAAGCCGTAAGTACTTTTGGGGCTAAACAAAATTATATTTTATATAAGCATATCCTGCCGGGTATCTCTTCCTTGGCAGTCGTTAAATTTATCAATACAGCCCAGTCTGCCATCGTTGCAGAAGCAAGCCTCTCTTTTCTTGGATTGGGCGATGTGACGAAAATAAGTTGGGGAATGATGCTTCACTATGCATTTGAATCTGACAGCACGTTCATTTCCTCTGCATGGCAGTGGTGGGTACTGCCGCCAACAGCGTGTATCACTCTTTTGATCGTAAGTTTTGCTTTTCTTGGTTACGGCAAAGACTCGAAGAAAATAAGCCGCAGAACACTCAATAATAAGAAAGTCACTAAAGAAGATTCTAAATCAGAGCTGTTAAGTAACGAGACTTTACTAAATATAAAGGATTTGGAAATAAAATACTTGATAAATACGAATCAAAAAAAGCACAAATTCGGACATAAGACGGCTGTTAATAAAGCGTCATTGACCGTGCATAAAGGGGAAATAATGGCCTTAGTGGGGGAGTCAGGTTCGGGTAAAACCACAATTGCAAAGTCCCTTCTTAGAATGTTACCTTCTGCACAAGTATCTGGAACGATTCAATTTAAAAAGAACAGCGTATTGGATATGACTGCCAATGAGTACAAAAAGCTGCGATGGGTGGATATTTCGATGATCTTCCAAGATGCAAAACAGTCTTTGAATCCGGTCATGAAAATTGGGGATCAAGTCGATGAGGTATTGGTCTATCGCTTAGGGATGAAGAGAGAACATGCAAGGTCAAGAACAAAAGGACTTCTGAACGATGTAGGCTTGGACCAATCGGTTATCAATAAATATCCGCATGAATTGAGCGGTGGGATGTGTACGAGGGCAGTCATTTCTATGGCTCTCGCTTGTGAACCTGAATTGTTGATTGCTGATGAACCAACAAGTTCGTTAGATACGATTACAAGAAAGAAAGTGTTGCAGTTACTGAAAAGCAAAGTCGACCAGTTTAACCTATCGATGCTGTTTATTACCCATGATATGGGAGTTGTGGCAGAAATGGCCGATACGGTGGCAGTCATTAAAAATGGAGAAATAGTAGAGGATGGATCAGTATGGGATGTATTTGACAGTCCTGAACACCCTTATACGAAAGAACTGATTGGAAGCAGGAATACATCGGAATTTTACAAGGTATCCGTCAAGGGGTGAAAGTTTGTTACAAATAGATAGTGTAAGTAAAACGTTTAATAGTAAGGGACATAAGATACATGCAGTGAAAAATGTACGATTTTCAATCCAAGATGAAGAAGTTTTTGCTCTTGTGGGAGAGAGTGGATCAGGAAAATCCACTTTGGCTCACATGATCATGCGACTTGAACAACCGACATCCGGCAATATACATTTAAACGGGAAAGATATTTTTTCTTATCCAAAAAGAAAATATGCAAAAGAGGTTCAAATGGTCTTTCAAAACCCTGATAGTTCGTTAAACCCGAAAATGACGGTAGAAGAGTTGATCGGAGAACCGCTATACCTTCATAACATGCCGCGGAGGGTTCGATTTAAAAGGGTCAAAATATTGTTAGAAAAGGTACGACTTACTTCTGATGTCATTGACCGTTTTCCTGCTGAATTATCGGGAGGACAGAAGCAGCGAGTAGCAATAGCTCGTGCTCTAGCTTTGGAACCTAGGCTTCTAGTGGCTGATGAAGCAACATCCTCACTAGATGTATTAATTGAGCGTGAAGTAATCGATTTATTAAGAGACCTTCATAAAGAAACTGGAATTAGTATCCTGCTTATTTCGCATAACCTTGAAATCGTCCATTCGATTGCAGATCGAGTTGGTGTCATGCATAAAGGGGAATTACTTGAAGAAGCGAGTACAAGCCAATTATTTAAGCATCCGCAAGAATCATATACTCGGAAACTATTAGAAGCTATCCCAATTTCACATCCTGAATTTCGTAAATCATAGAAAAGGAAAGGAGGAGTCATTATGGCAAAGATTGCTGTACTATATTCAGGTGTCATATTCCAAGATATGGAGTTCAAAAAGGAGAAATATAAAAATGTGGTCGATATGATCCCCATTTATGATTTACCGAATGTTTCGCTTGATTCGTATATCGCACTTGTCGTACCACGTATATCAGACGAAGAATACCTATTCAAAGAAAAGGAAATCATTGAGGGATTTTTGAATCAAGGCAAAATAATCTGTTCGTTTGTGCAAAATTTTCGGAAATGGCTCCCTGGAAATAAATTATGGAGAAGAACGGACCTTAATTTAAAAGAACATAGAGTTACTTACAAGAGAGAGCATCCCATTTTTGCTGGGGTCGATGAATACGATCTTAATTTTAAAGAAGAGGTTGCAGGTTTCTTTTATAGAGGTACGATCGACCCACCATCAAAAGCAGAGGTTGTTTTAGAGGATCATCGTGGGTATACGATCATGTATATTGATCGTAATTCAACAAAGGGTACGATTGTTTCTACAGCTGGTGCCGATTTATTCGGTTATGCCGGTTCGACACCGAGTACAGCACAGAAAATAGGACCCCAATTACTTCAATGGTTAGAGGATGAGTATGAAGATATCAATAGGAGGTGATACATGTGAAAACTGCCATACTCTATGCGGGTCATAGTTACCACCATGAATTTTTAAGCAATGAAAAATTCCGTCCATTTTATGATGATTCCATCTATTTACTCGACCTGCCAAAGGTAGATTTGACTACATACGACCTCTTAATTATTCCTGCACGAACGAATCAGGACTATCTTTATGAGCATAAAGACAAGTTTCTTCATTTTTTAAATGAGGGAAAATGGCTGATTTCTTTAGGTGAAATTTATCGTCCCTGGCTTCCAAACACAGGATGGGAGTTTTGTAAGACGAACTTCAATTGGTGGATAAAAGAGGGTGGAGAGCTTCCCCTTATTGCACCAGACCCGAGACATCAATTATTTAACTATATAAACATAGACGATGCACGCTGGCATTATCATGGAGTATTTTTTCCTCCAGAGGGAGCACGTGTTATTTTAAAGAATGATCATGGCGGGGCAATCATTTATGAAGATGATAATAGTTTTCAAGGTAAGCTGGTTGCCACCACGCTGGACCCAAGCTACCATATTGGAGCAGGTTTCATCCCTCAAACAGAGAAATTTCTTTATGGTTTTTTGAAATGGATTCAAGATGAATACAAAGATTCTTAAGTAAGATGTCTTGAAAGATGAAGCGTGATTCATTCAAGACACAGTTTGTTTTTATTGGTATTTTTTAACGGTCTTTCTCTCATAATGAATGGGAAGCTGGTTTATTGTATGGGGTGAAACATTTTTTGTTTCTGAATCCAAGTTACCTCCATTTATTATACGAATGAATAGCGATAGCAAAGAAAACCCTTCAGGTCATTACCCCACATAAATTCCTCCCCTTCCTCGTTGGTCTATCACTTGCTCGAGGAAAGGGATTCTTCCTCCTGACAGCTGTTGAATATCACCCGAACTATTTTAAAAATTTTCCAGGGATGAAAATAGTGATATTCCTTGGATCATCTTTACTGATCTCTTTTCCCGTAATCAGATCTTAAAACATCGTGATTTTAAATCTCTTAAAATAAGTCTGATTTTACTACAAATGTATTATTGAAAATTCAGAAAAAATTAAGAGACAATAGTTCTATAACAAATTAAGGAGGTAAGCATGAAGAATTTCATTCAAATCGTTTCCCTAATAGGGATTGTCCTTTCCTTATTATTTGTTTCGGGGACAGGCTATGCGGAACATAACGAGGACTCGCACAGTGAAAACATGCAGCTAGAAGGAAGAGCTCAGTTTGAATATGGGACGGACCTGGCTTTCCAAGGGAACTTGATGGTAGCAGGATCAGGAGCATGGGATGAAAATGCCGATGAGTATAGCGGCGTTTATCTTTATAACATTTCTAATCCTGTAAAACCCAAACTGATTTCGAAGCTACCTTGTCAGGCGTGGCATTCTGATGTGGGGATTTGGGGTAACTATGTAGTCCAATCTCATGATAGCGGGAGTGATAACAAAGGATGCTCTCCAGGAGAAGGAAAAGAAGGCATTCGAATTATCGACATAACGAATCGGAATCAACCTGAATCTGTGGGCTTCGCTGAAACGATTCACGGATCCCATAATTTATCAGTTGTCGGAGATACAGGTTTCGTTTATGTGTCTTCTTATAACCTTGTGGACAGTATTGCAGTAGATGGTGTATCGATCGTAGATATCCGTGATCCGAAAAATCCTAAAGTGAAGTTTCTGGAGTTTCCAGATGTTGACAACACTGCTTTGCATGATGATATGCATAATGAAAGTGGAATGCTGCCTATTTCACCGGGTTGTCATGATATAGGGATCGATATGGAGAAAAACCTTGCATTCTGTGGTGGAATCGATGAAACTCATATTTGGGACATTTCTGATCCGTGGAATCCAGTCATTGTTTCGATCATTCGTAACCCTGCAATCAATATTCACCATGGTGCAGATAATGACAATACCGATGGGGATGTATTGATCATTGATGATGAATTCGCTGGGGCCGCGGGAGGACCAGCTGCATGTACCGTGGAAGGAGCACCGACTGGTGCGTTATGGTTTTATGACATTTCCGATCCGAAGAATCCTGAATATATGAGTTACTGGTCCCCACCTACTACCGATGTGAACGCGGATTTTTGTACTTCACATTTTTACGGTTCTTTCCCTGATCGTAATTGGGTAGCTGGTTCTTGGTACGAGGAAGGGGTTCGGGTTGTTGATTTTTCTGATCCATACAACCCTAAGGAAGTCGCTTATTATGATCCAGAAGGAGCGAACTTCTGGTCGGCCTATCCTTACAACGGATATATTTTTGCGAACAGCTTTGCGCCAGCAGGATCCGATCAACCAGATAAAGGCGGCTTATATATATTTAGTATCGACGGCTATACAAAGTCTGATTACTTAAATAGCAACTAAAACTTTCAATGTTTGTTTCAAAAGATATTTGGAGCTTTGTCTCTTTGGTCTAGTATTTTAAGAGTACCGATCCTATTTGGGTTGGTGCTCCTTTTTCGTTAACTAGATTTTTCTTACTAGTAAACTTGGGTGTCTATTACTTCTTTAGTCGTAATACTACTACTCTTGCCTTTACTTTTTTATATCTTTTGGCGAATGGTCAAGTATATCTTCTTTCTGGAATAATTAAAGTATTCGAAATATTATCAACAGGAGGATGAAGATGAAGAAACTTGCCTTATTATTAAGTGTTATGTTAGTGTTTTCAACTTGGTTTACCGCTTTCTCATCAGTTTCGCCAGCGAATGCCGAAACAAACGGAACTGCGATCATTGACGAGCGCCTAGTGGAAGCGATGCAAAATACGACAGATCCGCTAGAAGTGATTGTTACGTTTCAGACAGAAAACGGTCCGACGAACGAACATATCAACCTTTTACAAGATGCTGGAATTGCTGTTGGACTGACATTCAATGAACTTCCGATGGCTGGTGTGCTAGCGACTCCAAATCAAATTAAGACGCTTAGCGAAAATCCAGAAGTCCGTTCCTTATACTTTAACGAAAAGCTAGAATATGAGAATGAAAAAGGTACTGCCCTTACTGGAGTGGACAAACTTCGAGATAGTTCTGAACTGACGAAAATGAATGAAGGACTCCCAGTTAGCGGGAACGGCGTTTCAGTTTTGGTCAATGACAGTGGAGTGGATGGTACCCATAACGATATAAAGTTCGGTGACCATCTTGTTCAAAATGTGAGTGGGGCTACAAACCTTCATGCATTAAGTGACATCCTTCCGGTAACCTATGTTGAGGATGTCCCGAACACCGACAGCAACTCTGGTCATGGTACGCATGTCGCTGGAATCGTTGGTGGTAACGGTGCTCAATCGAACGGGAAATACGAGGGTGTCGCACCTGGTGCCGGGATTGTTGGTTATGGTTCCGGAGCAGGAATCGCAATCCTTGATACGCTTGGTGGCTTCGATTATGCATTGACTCATCAGGCTCAATACAACATTCGAGTTGTAACGAATTCTTGGGGTACGACGAGCGATTCAGGAACGGCTTTCGACCCTGAAGATCCGATTAATATCGCAACGAAAGAACTTTACGATCGGAATATCGTCACAGTGTTCTCGGCTGGTAACTCTGGGCCAGGAGAATCGACCATCTCTGGAAACTATAAAAAAGCGCCATGGGTCATTACAGTGGCTGCAGGAGACAGTCAAGGAAATCTTGCTGAGTTTTCATCTCGTGGTGTAAAAGGGAAAGGCGGAACGGTAACGGTCGACGGGGAAACGTTTACGTGGGAAGACCGTCCGACGATTACGACGCCGGGTGTAGATATCATTTCTACGAAGACCGTTGCACCACTAACTGCTCTAAGTGCCGATAAAGATGCAGAAACCCTTGCTCCTGCGCATTTACCATACTATACACACATGAGCGGAACGTCGATGGCAGCGCCACACGCAGCTGGAATCGTTGCCCTGATGCTTGATGCGGACCCAACTCTTACACCGCTTGAAGTAAAGGAAATCATCCAGAAAACTGCAACGAACATGCCAGGATATGAGCCTTGGGAAGTCGGTGCAGGCTATGCCAATGCATATGCTGCTGTCGACTATATCTTGAACGATAAAAACTACGGTGAACCACTTAATTTAAACAAAGACTTCAATGCAAAAAGTGAGGTCGATGTACAGCGAACACCATTTGAAGTGGAATACAATCCTGCAACGGCTGAATCCAATAAGTTTGAGTTTCAAGTTGAGGAAGGGTTGAATGAAGTTGTTGCACGCGCGAATGCAAAGGGCGTTCTTGGGGAAACAGGCAACACGTTAAACCTTGTGTTAACAGCACCGGATGGAACCGAATACACCTCTGGAATTTATGTTCTTTTTCCACTATACACAGACCGAACCGTTCAAGTAACGAATCCAATGCCAGGAACGTGGGCACTGGAACTAAGAGGGCTTGAAGGCACTGCAGCACCAGAAACCGTTCAAGGGGAGCTTGCATTTAAAAAAGCGAGTGGGTTTTCAGGCTTGAACGATATTAGCGGACATCCTGCAGAGTCAGCTATTAAATCGGGCGTAAGTGAGCGTCTGGTTGACAGCTATGACAGCGGGAACTATAAGCCGGATCAAGCACTGACTAGAGTTGAGCTTGCGAAGTATTTAACGATGGGAGCAGGGGTACGTCAAAACCTCCCAACTGGAATACAATATACCGATGTAAAAGCAGAGGATGCGCCATTTGTGGAAGCTGTTTCTGCAATAGGTTCACCATTAAAGGATACGTTTCAGCAATACAGTGGTGTCATGCTTCCAACAGCTGACGGTAAATTTTCTCCAAATCAAGCAGTAGATCGAGCTGAACTTGCTTATTCCCTCGTTCAAAGCTTAGGATTGGAAGAAGAAGCGAAACAGTTTAATGACGAACCACTTACCGTTCAGTATAAAGATGAGCGAATTGCTGTACAAGACGCTGGTGAAGTACCTTCAGAATTGAAAGGTTACGTTCAGCTAGCACTTGATCTGAACATCTTGAATGCGTATTTCGATGTAACACAAGGACCTTATGATACTGAACCGACGATTACAGCAGAGTTCAACCCAGATCAAACGGTCACAAGAGGCGATTATGCGGTCGCAATCTCACGCTATTACGCAAACTACTTGATGCCATAAAAAACGTTATCCACCTAAAGGGCTGTCGATGAAAATAATCGGCAGCCCTTTCTAATTAATTTGTTAACCCGGTCAATCCGTACTTCATCCGCACATACAGTAAATCTAGCAAACTCATACAATAATATATCTTGAATCAGGAGGTGCTAGTTGATGAAAAGTTGTCCGGATCCCTATCACAACAATTATCTCATACATGAATTTTTGCAGGAGTGTCCCATATGTCCGCCACACGAGGCATTCTTTCAGTGTGAATGCGAGATTTGCAATCCTCCCAAAAACGCATTATTGAAAAAGAACCAACTGAATGAGTAGGGACAGACGTCAGTTTATTTAAAGAAATACAATAATATGATATGTATTATATCTGTTCTCATTTTATCGTTTATAAAATCAAAAAAAGGTGGTTCATGCCACCTTTTCCTATGTGTAGAGTTCCTAGGTCCATGTTTTTTTATTGATAAAGGAACTATGATCTTCTTACGTTATTGACTTTGACCGGCTCAGATTCTTTTCAATAATCAGATTTGATGCAAATCGGCCGATGTTTTCGAATCCCATGCTTTTAAATGCTGCTATTGCTTCGCGGTTATCCCTGTCAACTGTACCATAGACCTTTTGAATTCCTTTTTTCAATAGATAACCTTCAAAGGATGGCAGAAAGTGACGCGCGATTCCTTTACCTTGATAATGGTTATCTAGAACTACATAGTCAACAAGGACCATATCATTAATTCTGAAACGGTAACTAAGGAATCCAGCTATCATCCCATTCTCTTTACAAATGACAAGCACCTCATTAGCTTGTTCCAGTATTCCCTGGATCGTTTCGGTTCGTACATCAAAGTTTTGTGTAGCAATATCAATTAATGTATGTTCATCTTTACTACGGATCCAGCTTCGTATATACAATTCTCATTCTCCTTTTTACAAAATTTTTTGAGGAAAACATATTTCGATTCGGTTTACGCTTTTCGTAATATCGGAGGATTAGTTGATTTTTTAAAATTAGTAATATAAGAGAAAAAAGGTTAATGTAGTGGTACTACACTAACCAACACAGCTGATTTTATAAAATATGAATATAGTTCTTACCCACTGTAGCATTATTAATATATCTAGTTCTTCTACATTAAGTCTCTAGCAATTCTTCTTTTCTTAACCTTTTTCTTTTTCTTCTTATGACTACTAAATAGCTCATTCAATAATTGATTGAAACTCAACGTATAACCCCCTTAACGGAAAATTGGAAAAGAGCATAGAGAATGGATATCCTCTTTTCTCACTATATTATACGAAAGCTAGTTTAAATAGCTTGGACAAGTACTAGATTAAAAGTGAAAAAGTGCGCTTTTACTAGGAAGGGATGAGTATTTTTGCTAAGTTTAGAAGAGAAGATAATAGTAATTGTAAGCATAAACTTCAAAAAAGATCAGCACCCTGCTGTCGTACTATTAACAGGTTTGGTTGAGAGGGAGAAAATACTTAGAAATTCAGCATACACTGACGTTTATCGAGCATGGTGGCAAACCAACACTTATAATGATTGGTGTTCCGGCTTCCCCTACTGAGGAAGAAGCCAAGACCTTCGAAGAATCACAAGAAATGGTACAAAAAGGGTTTGAAGTAACCTTCGATCAATTAGTTGATTATCTGTCAAAGGTACACAATTAAACTATCGTTTTAACGAAAAAACACCGCCTATCTAGCGGTGTTTTTTTCGTTACATGTTGTTGTGGGATCGGTTAAAACCCCTTAGTTCAAGTGAAACAAAAAGTTATTTAATACATCTATACAATAATCTGAATACTCATATATGAGAAGGGTTGAAGTAATGATCATATTGACAATATATTCAAACTAAGATAACATTTTTATTGATTGAATAGTCAATCAAAAAAGGGGGATTGAAATGTGGAAATTAGCCTATAGAAATGTAATTTTTAAAAAGACGCGCTCTATTTTAACTATTCTCGGCATAATGACAGCCATTCAGCTTTATGTCATTATGTCTGGAATTATGGATGCTTTCGATAATGATATTCAAGAACAAGTTTCTATGATGGCTGGAAGTGTCGTTGTTAAAAACAAGGCTGAAGGTATTAACTTTCCTCCTGTAAACACAGTGTTCGAGGAGGAAATTGCCCACCAAGTGCAAAAGGAGTATGATATCGACCCATCTCAGAGCAGTGCCATATTGTTTCAAGCTATTGTCCCTCCCCTCGGTCCCGGATTGCCTCCTGATGTAATGGCTGTTGGAATCGAGCCTGGAAAAGAGTCGGCCATTATCGGTGATATTGAAGTAGATGGAGAACAACAACTTACCGGAGGAACGGATGTAATGATCGGGGTAAATGCATCTGAACACTTCGGAGCAGGCATTGGCGACAGCATCACATTAAGGGGAAAAACATTTATGGTATCTGGGATATTGGCTGAATCGAACAGCCTCATTGACGGTTCGATTCTACTCCCCCTGGAAACCGCACAAAATTTATTCAATCGACCCAATTTGGTCAGTGCGATGATGTTGAAAGCTGCTAAGCCCGATGAAGTGAAAAGCTTGGCAGAACAAATCAATGCAAATTACCCTGAGCTGACGGGATCCATTTCTGAAGACCTGGCGGATAATGCTCAAAAAATACTGGAAAAGATGCGCGCTTTTTTCGCGATGACCAATTACACCACGATTTTCATCGCTATTGTCGTTGTTACCATTGTGATGGTCATGTCTATTTTTGAGAGAAAAAAAGAAATTGGTACCTTAAAAGCTATTGGTGCGTCCAGAAGGGTCACTATTTGTACTATCTTGGCCGAAAGTCTTACTTACTGTTTGTCAGGCGGTATTCTTGCACTGCCTGTTTCTGCAATCATTAACCATTTCATGTTTGATACATGGATAATGGATCCGGAAAGATGGCTGGAGACGATTTCTGTAAGCGTTCTGGTTGGACTGTTGGCAGCTCTTTGGCCTGCATGGACTGCGCAAAGGGTCAATCCCCTGGAAAGTTTGAGATATGAATAATACAAAGATCGGGGAGGAGTATCATCGTGATTATAAATGTTAATAACTTATGGAAAACTTACGGTCATGGAGACACTGCTGTTCATGCTGTTCGAGGCGTTGATTTGAATGTAAAAGAAGGGGAATTCGTTGCCTTAATGGGTCCGTCGGGAAGTGGAAAATCAAGCTTGCTTCACCTTATTGGAGCCATGGATTCATCAACCGAGGGTGAAATCATCTTTAAAGGGAAGAACTATAGTAAACTGAATCCAAAACAAAAGACTGACATACGATTAAGACGTATTGGCTTTATTTTTCAGACGTTTAATCTGATCCCTTCCTTATCTGTACTAGAAAATGTGGCTCTACCGATGAGGCTTGCAGGAATTAGTCGAAAAGAAGCGAATGAGAAAGCAAAACAACTTCTGGGAAAAGTCAATTTATTAGACCGATTGGAATTCATGCCTTCGAAGCTTTCGGGCGGACAAAGACAAAGAGTCGCCATTGCAAGAGCATTAGCAAATCATCCGGATCTTATTTTGGCAGATGAACCGACTGGAAACCTTGATAGTGAAAACGGGAAAATCATTATAGATCTTCTTGAACAACTGAATGCTGACGGACACACTATTCTAATGGTCACTCATGATCCCGAGCTTTCCGAAAGAGCAAGCCGTGTTGTCTATATCCGGGATGGACAGTTAAATGATTACCAACCAATAGAATAATAATAGAAAGGGTTTATTATGTCTCCAAGGAACGAAGAACAAAATCAACAATTAAGAGACCAACGTAGAGAACAGATTTTGCAGTCTGCCCTTAAAGTTTTTGCGAAACGTGGGCTTGCTGCTACCAAAATAAGTGATATCAAATCAGAAGCTGGTTTGAGTCATGGTTTGGTTTATCATTATTTTAGTTCGAAAGATGAAATTTTTTCAACGCTCGTTGAAAGGGCTTTAGTAGGTTCAAAAATGATTGTAGATTATGCCTCACAACAAAAATTATCACCGTTAGGAAAAATAAAATGGATTACTGAAAGGATCTTGAAGGAAATGTCAGAAGACGGGGCTTACTACAACCTTATTACGATCCAAGCTTTTACTTCCGATGCTGTACCTGAACAAATCAAATCAATCATTAATGATAAATCACCTAATGCACTAGAAGGAATTTTACCGATTATCAAAGCTGGTCAAAAATCAGGGGAAATTGTACAAAAAGATCCAGGTAAATTAGCTGCTTTATATTTTGCAGTAATTCAAGGGATAGCGATGCAACAGCTTCAAGGTAGTGAAATAATGCCAACACCTGATGTGGAACTTATTTTGAGAATCTTTAAAACATAATAAAATCGACTGATCATGATGTTGGATATGATGAGAGAAATAGTCGGCATTATCATCTTTGAATTTGGAGGTGTGTAATTGGATGGCCCTTATTTTTATCTTTAACATTACTTTTAACACCCCTAAATAGGGTGCGAATTCGTATGTAAAAACATGTGAAATTGCCAATAAACGTTGGTATAACAACAAAAAGAGGAGATGCGAATTAGCGTGCTAACTCGCACCTCCAAAAGCTATGCGAATTGCTGTTTTTCTCCCTCTCAACCGAACCCGCTTTGTACTTTTTGGGTGCTATTGTTTTCGATTTTTTTTTAAAACACTTCGTTCGTTTCCCACGATTCTACGATTTGATGAGCCATTCTTGGAGTATAGCCTCTTCCAATTAAATAGCTAATCGCTGCTACCTCCAACATGGCATGTGCATGGGACGTAAATTTGGCCTCCTGTAGACCGTAGTCAACGAAAGGTTTTACCGTCATTAACGTATGATGCTTTAACTGCTGAGCTTGTGGATCATGAGATTGCTGTTGATGGTGATATGGATTTTGCTGCCAGTTCGGGTTTTGATTCGAGTGATGAGGATTACTGTACATGAAAACCGCTCCTTCATATGAAGTAGATTCCATCCTCAGTTTATGCTTTTACAAGTTGTCTGTTGAGCCTATATGTTGATCATTGTTGTCTTCTCTCATTATTACGCCCAATTGTAAAACCATCAAACAATCGACCGCCGAATGGCGCTAACACATCATCTGTAAAATCGATCAGTTTCGTTTTATCACTCGTTTTATAGTACGTGTCGAGTGCTTGAAAATAGCAGGTTGCGAGTTCACTATTGAATTTTGTGAGCTCTCGGATGACCCATTTCGAGGAGCCTAGCCAACAACCATTCGTTCTTAAAATGAATTCGTGGAGCAGGTCGGCTAAAGTATTAACGATGAACAGTTCTTCAGCCCTGTTCGTAGCGCCAATTAAATCATCTACAGCGTCCGTGATGAAGTAGCGTTTCGTCATTATCGTATCCTTTGACCACTTTTCTGGTCCGTCATCTAGAATTCTCTTAGCCTCAGCCTTGATTTCATTCATCCTTCCGTCGTCTTTTAAGGTTAAACCTTCTGAAACCATTCTCTGCATGGATGGCCGCGCTCGCTTAAAGTCACTTCTAAAAATTGTTTTATAGGATGTAAGGTTGTGTGCGAAAACTTCAATAGGCCAATCGAACTCAATGAGTGACTCGCGGTAAGACGAAGGTATGCCGTTATCGAAAATAACAATATCGAGATCAGATGTCTCGGTAAGTTCATTTCTCGCGGCGCTGCCAGCAAGTAGGGCTCTCTGACAATTAGGAAACTTCTTTTGCACAAATAATTCAGCTGCTTCTAATGGTTCAGGTCGTTTTGGATTAGTCATTGCGTTCTCCTTTTATAAGATTAAAATAATTGTATTCTAGCTCAGAATGGTAATCCCTGCAAACGATTCGGGGTAAATGATGCCCTCGAGATGCACATTTTACACAAACAACTTAATAGCAATTGAAGAAATGATCGGGTATAATTTGGGTAGGACAAATAGAAAGAATATTCAGTATTCTTGTGCGTATTATGAAGTAAGGTGGAAAATTGTGTTCAAACATATGACTTTCAATTAAAGGGTGTGGATATGCAAATTAACCGTAATCGATTGAGTCGAAATCTTGAGGAGTTAGCGAAGATTGGGAAGATTGCTGAGACGGGTGTTTGCCGCTTAGCCCATTCGAAGGAAGATCGCCAGGCAGTTATGGTGGTGAAAAGCTGGATGGAAGAAGCAGGGCTGACGACACTAATTGATTCGTTTGGAAATTTAATCGGACGTTTAGAGGGCCGGGAAAAGGAAATGCCGATTCTGATCCTTGGTTCTCATATTGATTCACAGCCTTATGGTGGTCGTTTTGATGGGACGGTTGGAGCATTGGGAGCAATCGAGGTCATACATACGATGAAAGAGAACGGAATCGTCCCGAATCGAACGATTGAAGTGATTTGTTTTTCAGATGAAGAAGGATGTCGATTCAATAAAGGGGTCTTTGGGGTACGGGCATTGACGGGCATGTTGGAAGATGGAGAACTTGAGCGTAAAGATAAGAACGGAATGACACGAAGAGAGGCATTGAAGGAATTTGGCGTAGAACCAGACTTATCGGAAAGCCCTACATACCAAAAGGGAGACATCGCTGCGTTCCTTGAACTCCATATTGAGCAGGGACCGGTTCTTGAAGCACAAGGAAAACCGGTTGGAATCGTGTCCGGTATTTCCGGCCCGATCTGGTTGACCGTTACACTTGAAGGCTTTGCTGGCCATGCTGGATCCGTTCCAATGAACTTAAGACAGGATGCAGTTGTAGGTGCTTCAGAAATCATTCGCCGGTTTGACGAGTTGGTAAAAAGGGAAGGAGCTGAAACTACCGTTGGAACGGTAGGAAGCTTACAGGTTTTTCCGAATTCAAGAAACATTATTGCCGAAAAAGTGGAGTTCACTGTGGATTTACGCGACATAGACCTTGAAAGACGTACAACCATTGAAAACCAACTCTATCAAATTATCGAAGAGACATCCTCTACTTATAATTTTGAACATGAGATAAAAGAAGACACACGTAGTGAACCAAGATACTGTGACGAATGGATCAAAGAAATTATGAAAGAGGAGGGCGAAAAGCTGAAATTGGAAGCACCGGTTCTGATGAGCGGGCCTTTTCATGATGCACTATTCATGTCCTGCATAAGCGATTATGGGATGATTTTTGTTCGTTGTGAAAAAGGGATCAGTCATAATCCATTGGAATTTGCTGATATGGATGACATTGAAAAAGGGGTCCAGCTAATGTACCAAACAGCCTTGCGCATTTCATATCCTAACAAGGAGGGATTTTTTGAAAGCGACAAAAGTGTTTATTAATGGAGAAGTTGTGACAGTAGATTCGGCGTTTTCCGTTCATGAAGCCGTTGCCATATTTGAAAACCGTATCCTATCTGTCGGAGCAGATGATGTAGTGTTGGCCCTCGCCGACCGTAATACGGAAATTATCGACCTAGAAGGCAGAAGTCTGTTACCTGGCTTTGTTGATTCACACGCTCACCTTGAAATTTACGGGACGAACAAGCTAGGTGTGAATGGGAAGGATGTAAAAGATATTAAAGAGCTTCAAGAAAAACTAACTGAAGCCGCCCAAACGACACCTACAGGTCAATGGGTACGGGGTTGGGGCTATAATCAAAACTACTTAGCCGAGGGCAGACACCTTACACGATGGGACCTTGATGAGGTTTCTACAGAGCATCCGATAATCGTTGTTCGTACGTGCGGCCATATCTCATGTGTAAATTCTAAGGCACTCGAGCTTGCTGGAATCAACAACGACATAAAGGACCCAGTCGGCGGAAAATATGTGAGAGAAAATGGGGAGCTGGCGGGTTTACTTTTAGAAGCTGCCCATATGCAAATGTTCCTTTTTGCCAACTATTCTGAGGAAGAGATCTTGAATGGGCTGGAACTAGCCTCTCAAGATTTTCTGGAAAAGGGAATAACAAGCGTACATGAAGCAGGAGGGTATGGTCCTGATCATATTCGCTGTCTCCAAAAAGCAGTAGAGTCAAAGCAATTGAAGCAACGCGTATATACGCTATACGGATCCCTTCACGACTCTCCCGGCATGGTACAGAAAGGGCTGGAAGGCGGCATGATGACAGGTCTTGGTGATGAATGGTTTAAAATCGGACCTGCCAAAGTGTTTATTGATGGAAGCAGCAGCGGGCCAACCGCGAAAACGAGAGAACCGTACACGAGCAATCCAGATGATTCGGGTATTTTATATCTCAATCAAGAAGAGTTGAATCAATGTTTAGGAAAAGCCCACGAAAAGGGATGGCAAATTACGGCCCATGCTATTGGTGATAAGGCCGTCGAAATGATGATACAAGCTATCGAAAATGCCCTTGAACAACACCCGAGAAAAGACCACCGACACCGTATCGAACACTCAGGAATGACACCTCCAGATCTTGTACAGAAAATCAGGCAATCTGACATTATCCCAATTCCGAACCCTGCCTTCCTCTATGAATTCGGGGACGGTTATATCAATGACTATGGAGATAGAACCCACACGATGTTTCCTCTAAAAAGTTTTACCGACAATGATATTCCATTTGCATTCGGTTCAGATAGCCCGATGACAACAGTCGATCCTCTTCTGGGAATTCATGCAGCTGTCAACCGTTTAAGCAAATCAGGCGAACGCGTCGGGGATACACAGAATGTCTCTGTCCAAGCAGCAATCAAGGCTTACACCTGGTACGGCGCTTATGTGAGTTTTGAGGAAGATATAAAGGGTAGCATTGAGGAAGGTAAACTCGCCGATTTCGTCGTGTTGAACGATTCGATTTTAAAATGTGAGCCTGAACGACTAAAGGATTTACAAGTAGAGATGACCATCTTAGATGGAACTATAGAAGTCTCAAAATTAACTAGGAGGGTGTTAAATGAGTAAACGAAAATTTACGGCCATTTATTGTTTTTCTTTACTAGTTCCGTTGCTTCTCTTACTTTTTCCATTGTTTTCAATAGGGAATCGTGACACTCCGCTCGTGATGGGTCTGCCTTTTTCTTTCTTTTGGGTCATTCTTTGGATCGTTATTGCCTTTGTAATCGTGTTGTTTTTATATCGAATTGATCCTGATAAAGATGAAGAGGAGGCAAACTAGATGGCAGGCTGGCAAGTAGCGATGTTCATAATGATCGGTTACCTTGTGATCGCACTCGTTATCGGTGTGATGGCGGGTAAGGGCCGGGATAAAGGATCGTTAGATGAATTTGCGGTCGCTGGTAGGAAACTTGGATTAGTCGTCATGTGGTTCCTGATGGGTGGAGCCATATTCAGTGCATTTTCATTCCTGGGAGCACCGGGCTGGGCTTATTCAAAAGGTGCACCCGCCCTTTATATCTTAACGTATACGGCCTTTGCCATCCTTCCGTGGTATATCATCGGGCCAAAGATCGGTAAAATCGGACGGAAATTTAGTATCTATACAGTCTCTGGTTTCATGAAAAAGCGTTACGGAGGTAGGTTGCTTCCCATTTTAATAGGGTTGATTACACTGTTCGCTTCCATCCAATACCTCGCAACCCAGATGAAAGGAATGGCTTATGTTTTTAACATAATGACGGAAGGGCGAATTCCGTTTTGGCTCGGAGCCCTCTTAGCTTATGGGATTGTCGTTGTCTATGTAGCCACGGGTGGATTGCGGGCTGCTGCATGGTCAGACGTTTTCCAGGGACTCTTGATGATCATCATCTCCTGGGTCGTCGGGTTGGCTATCGTTAATCAGCTTCATAACAGTGTTTCAGGTATGTTCACGAACTTAACTGAAACGAACCCGGGATTTCTGGAAATCGGGAACGCGGGCTCAACGATGTCTCCGATGGCTTATACGACAACCATTCTCGTCTCACTGATAGGATTCTTAATGTGGCCTCACTTGTTTTCAAAATCGTATGCGTCGAATGCACGTACGATAAAAAAGACTGTCATCATCTATCCAGTATTCGCTTTGTTTCTGATTCCGCTACTTTTGGTCGGATTTGCAGCAGTTAATGTGATTAATCCATCAGAACTCGGCTCACCAGATGAAATCCTTCCTGTTTTGATAACGACGGTATTGAGTCTTCCTAGTTGGGTTTATGGACTTGTTGGAGCAGGGGCGTTGGCAGCGGCTATGTCTTCTGCAGATGCAATTACCCACAGTGCGTCTCTCGAGTTCACCGACGGGGTCATTAAGAATATCAAGACTGATCTATCTGAAAAGACAACCCTTTTACTAATGCGGATCGGGATCTTCGTCATCGGGGCATTCGCTTATTTCATCACCATTTTTGGCGGGCAGGGGCTCATTACATTATTGCTCGGAGCCTATGGATCGATTGTCCAGTTTGCTCCAGGGGTTTACGGGGCATTATTCTCAAAACGAGTAACGGCACCAGCTGTGATTACAGGGTTGATCGTCGGTACGTTAGTCAACTATTATTATCAGCTTGTGGCAGAGTCTACTCCTTTAGGAATTCATGCTGGTATTTTAGGCTTGTTGTGCAATGTAGTGATCGTCATTGTAGTGAGTGCAATGAGCCAATCGAAAAACGCAGCGGTTGCAGAGGATTATACAAAGATCGGATCATAGAAAATGCAGATTACTGCCAACAAAAAAATGGATATTGGCTAAACATTATTGGATTAAAGGCGTTGGGGCATTGCTCCAACGTCTTTACTATTTGCTTTGAGCCTTCAACAAACAATGTGGCGATGATAAACCAAATGAATGTTTCGGAATGCAATAAAGTACATATTTATCCAATTAGGCGTTTTTAGATGAGGACAAGCTTATCCTGTTGATTCATTGTTTTCAAATAAATAACTATCTCTTATAGATAAAATCTGTTAAAATATTTTTAAAACTTATTGAATGAATATGTTTATATATGTATAATTATCCAATAAGTTAAACTTGGAGAGGAAGTGGGGACGCTTATGTTAAATGCAATTCGAGAAAAGGGATCAGTGGATTCAGTAAAGTTAAATTTAAAAGGGAAAGACTTTTTGACTCTTGCTGAGTTTCAGTCTAATGAAATCATGTATCTTCTCGATCAGGCCTTAAAGCTTAAAAAGGAAAGAAAACGAGGAGTCGTTCATCAAGAGCTGAGCGGGCAGGTACTAGGAATGATTTTCGAAAAGTCTTCAACAAGAACTCGGGTCTCTTTTGAAGTTGGAATGCTTCAGCTTGGCGGCCAGGCCATCTTTCTGAGTTCCAAAGACATCCAGTTAGGCAGAGGTGAAAGTATTGCTGACACGGCAAAGGTTTTGTCACGCTACTTAGATGGGGTCATGGTCAGGACGCATCAACATGATACGATTAAAGAGTTTGCCGAAAATGCCACCATTCCTGTCATTAATGGTCTGACTGATTTACACCATCCGACCCAAGTATTAGCTGATTTGCTGACAATTCTAGAACATAAAGGCGTATTAACAGGGCTGAATATGTGCTATATCGGTGATGGGAACAATAATGTGGCCCATTCTTTATTAGAAGGAGCAACAAAAGTGGGAATGAATATTAATGTTGCAAGTCCGTTTGGGTATGAACCTAATCAACTGATCCGAGATCATGCAAAAGTGACCGCAAAGAAAAACGGGAGTTCAGTTCTCATCACCAATTCTCCTGAAAAAGCGATTGAAGATGCTGATATTGTCGTTACCGATGTATGGGCCAGTATGGGGCAGGAGTCCGAATTGGAAAAACGGATTGAACTATTTAAGCCGTATCAAATTAACAATAAACTTTGTCGGAAAGCGAAAAAGGACTTTATCTTTTTACATTGCTTACCGGCTCATCGTGGAGAAGAAGTGACAGCGGAGATCATTGATGGTCCACACTCAGTTGTTTTTGACGAAGCAGAAAATCGATTACATGCACAAAAGGCGATTTTGGCAGCTCTGATGGGAAAATGATAGCATTCATCATTAAATGGAAAAAAGTTATCTGCATTATTGGAAGTGTTCGTCTGAAGAGTTAAAAAATCGAAAGGTCCGAAGGTGTTAATAAATATCTAAATTATTGTGGGTATCAAAATTTTAAATTACAAGTATTCTGAACCAATGGCTAAGTCTGAATGAGTTTCGGACTTTGCCAGTTTTTTTGGTTGGATGGATCGAACGAGGTGAAATTTCTCTACTTTTGAAAGATTTTTTGAAGGACTTGACCGATCGCAATTCCAATAAAGCAAAATAAAATCGGGAGCCAGACTGGTCCAAACAACACACCTGAAATTTTAAAAACAGGTGAGTACATCACGCCAATTGTTATAAAGTATGCTGCAAACACAAATGGGAAAAAGGAGTACTTTGGCGGATCACCATTATGAGCATCATAATAGGTGTCCCATAGCGCATAAAGGTACATACAAGGATAAAACATGAGCCATTGATAATCCGCAGTATGTATGGCTTCTTCAATCTTACCTTGAAAGCTTTTCAAGATAATCATATTGAAATTAGCTTGAACATTAATTAAAAACTCAAGGGAAAGCAGTAGAATCCCTTTGAAATATTTCCTATTTAACAGCTGACCTAGTCCTGGTAACGCAACACTCCAAAACATTTTTCCTAATAGATGATTGTCTCTCATGACGTAACCCTTCTTTTATGTATTCGCCAATTTATCACGATCGGCTGCCCTAGGAGGTTCTTCCATCCACCCATTTTTAATTAGAAGGTTCGCACAATCCTCTGAGTATTGTTCAACCTCAGCCATAAGTCGGTGATATTGAACTCCTAGGTCACGCCTCGCACTTGACGCTATACTTGATCCATAATACCCGAAGCCAGCTGTAATTAATAAGGAGGTTATAAACATCATCAACTTGTCTGAAAAAATGAAAGTCGTTGAGTCTGTTACTTCTGCATCCCAAGACATTGGGGAAGGGAGGTCATCTTCACTAAGAAGCGAGTGAAAAACTTGACAGTGCTTGGCTGCAATTTCCTTGCCTCTTACCATGAACTTTCCGACTTCCTTGGACTGACATACTTGACTATAGCCGGTTAATGTAGCAACACCTAAAACATTGCGAAGATAATTAGAAAAAAGATTCGTAATTTCCATGCCCGTTAAGGGCCTTCGGTCACCGAAAAACCCTTGCAGAAACATTTGGCTTTGGACAAAATCAACCGTTTTTGGTGTTGGCAAATATGGAGGACGTACATAAAGACCCTTTGAAAGTAAACTTTCATTCGCGTTTCTTAACAGTTCATTTGTTTCAGATAGGCACTCCGAAAAATAGGAAAAAACATCTGAACGGGTAACTGTAGATACACTCGAAGCATAGACAGTAAGGCTCATGATCGATAACTGTGAAACATAATAAAGCATATAAGAATCAGAGAATAGGCGAGCTGCATCTGGGTCGACGTCCTGTTGTTCACTGAATCCGACAGGAATCGGATAATTTTCAGTATTGAAAATGTCGGTTATTTTGCCAATATGGGCTTTAGCCAAATCTAAAGCATGCTCCAAAATCGTACCGATTTCAGCATCTTCCACATGATTTACAAACGCTTTCAACATACACGCATTTGCGCTGTCTGACATGTAAGCCGCCCATAATTGGGAAAGCTCTGCTGATGTTAAACGGGTGTTGTACTCCATTTTCGTCTCCTCCTTTTCATTTTTTCTACAATACGAGTATGTTTCCCATAACGAACGAAAATATGAAGATTTCCTAAAATAAACGCACAATCTTTAAGGCGATTTACTAAAAGCCATGCTAGAGATTTCTACACCTAAAGTCGTATGTGAAACCATTACAAATATTGATTTAAAAACCAGAAAAATCCTGTATAGTAGAGGATACATTAGAGATAGAGAGTGGGGATTACCTATGAGGTTCAGAGATTTTCACAGGAATATTAAGATTCGTATTTTAGAGACGTTCATGAGTCGGATCGTCGGCAGCATGATTTTCCCGTTCATGGCAATTTATCTGGCGTTTCATTTCGGGGCTAAGGTTGCAGGTATGTTATTGCTTATCAACGTGTTTATCGGAATTGGAATTACTTTTATCGGAGGTTATTTTGCGGATCAATTTGGCCGGAAAAAGATCATGCTGTTCGCGGAGCTTTTACGTTTTTTTGCGTTTTTAACGATGATGCTATGTAACTCACCGTGGTTTTCGGCCCCGTTGATTACGTTTTTCATGATGACGGTGAACAGTATTTGCTGGGGATTAGCGGGTCCTGCGAATCAGGCGATGTTGATTGATGTCAGTACGCCGGATCAACGAAAGCTGATGTATTCAATCACGTATTGGGCGAACAACCTGTCGATCGCGATTGGTGGAATTGTTGGCGCGTTCCTATTTGAAAAATATCTTTTCGAGTTGTTCATGGCTTTAAGTGTTGTTACAGGCTTCGTGGTATTTCTTGTCGCTTTTTTCATTTCGGAAAGCTATGCTCCCGTTACCTCGAGTCTGACGCCATCTGGTCATGTCCTGAAGCTCTTTTCAAATTATAAAAAGGTGCTGCATGATCGGCTGTTTGTGATGTTTGTCATTGCAGGGGTGCTGATCCTTTCGCTTGAGTTTCAGTTGACGAATTACATAGGGATTCGTTTGACGGATGAAATGCCATCACAACAATTTTTGATGTGGGAAATTGATGGGGTTAAAATGATGGGATTCCTGAGAAGTGAAAACACGATTCTTGTTGCAGTCCTGATGTTGTTCGTTACGAAATTGACGAACCCTTTCAAGGATAGATCTGTTCTTGTAACAAGCTGCTTTGTATTCACCATCGGTTATGGTGTTCTCGCATACTCGAATAACATATGGGTTTTACTTGTGATGATGGCATTGCTGACGATCGGAGAGGTGTTCCGAGTACCTGTCGAGCAATCATACATGGCGTCAATTCCCCCGGATGACGCTCGGAGCTCATATATGGCATTCAACGGACTGAAATTCAACCTGTCGATGCTGATCGCTTCGATTACGGTCACGCTAGGAGCAATCTTGCCGTCCAGTGTGATGGCGGCAATCATCATTGGCATCGGGCTCGTCGGTACATTGATCTACTATTTCATCGCTCCACAGCTCGATATCCGTAAAGGTAAGACCGAAGTAAGAAGAGCAGGATAATAGCTTTTTCAACAACATTAATCATATAAAAAAGCTTGGAGATTCTCTGAGCTTTTTTATATGTGAATGATACCAAATAGTAAAGAATACTTTTATTCCTTAGATTGTTTTACATGAAAGAAATCTCCGCCTTTTTGTATTTCGTTATCGGTTCCCCAATCGATATCTCTTTTCCTCTGATAAAACTTCGGTATATGTTTGGAGCAGTGGATATAGGCCTCTTCAACTTTAATAACAACCCAACGATGTGGCTTGTTGCCTTCTTTTTCAATATCATCTTTTTTCTGTTTAGGTAAATTCAGGCCACTTATTTCCGCATTCTCTAATATAGATGCTTGGCCGTTGACATGTAGTCCAATTGAATCTTCAAGAAAATCTATGAACATCAGCCCTATATGAGGGTTTTCAATGATGTTCCCTAAGCTCGCCATAACACCATTTCCTTTATATTCAGGATAAATCAATGTTTTATTATCAAAGACCCGAACAAAACCTGGTAACCCTGCGCGAAAGGAAGAATCACAATTCCCCCCGCGATCTGATGTTGAAATGAACACCATTTCCTGCTTTGAAATGAAATTTTGCATATTCGAATTAAGGTAATCCAGCATTTGGTTTTTATAAAATGATTTTGCCATTTTCTTGGTGTTATATTTTTCCTGAAGGAATTGTTCTCCATTTCGTCTGTACATATTCAATTCTCCTCATTTGCTTGTTGCAATTTATTTATAGTCTAGCATACATCCGGTTACATTTATTGTAGGTCGTTAGATAGTGTTTGTGTTATACCACGATTAAAGTCCATATCCATTCCAAACCCGATGTACACTATGAGCTTACGAATATCCATATTTGCAAAAACGTGTTATGCTGATTTTCAGAATTAGACGTCTAAAGAAAGAAGGAAATGATATGGCAGTCGGGGCAGTAAAAGCATCTACACAAAAGCCTGCACTTACAATGTATCCAATCCTTTTTGCGATTAGCTTTGTCCATCTATTGAATGATTCGATGCAGGCGGTTATTCCCGCCATCTTCCCAATCTTAGAACAATCCATGGGCTTATCGTTTACACAACTCGGCTGGATTGCGTTTACATTGAACATAACATCATCCGTCATGCAACCTGTGGTGGGGTGGTACACCGATAAATCAACTTCTCCTTACCTTTTACCGTTGGGAATGGGAGCTAGCCTAATCGGAATGCTGGGGATCGCCTATGCGGATTCATTTACATATATCATTTTGTCTGTAATCGGCATTGGACTCGGGTCTGCAGTTTTCCACCCAGAGGGTTCTCGTGTTGCTTATATGGCAGCTGGAAATAGAAGAGGACTTGCACAATCGATTTATCAGGTCGGAGGAAATACAGGTACCTCGCTCGCGCCGATTATGACGGTACTCGTTTTTGTTCCACTCGGCCAATTCGGGGCAGTTTGGTTCACTTCATTTGCAGCGATTGCCATTTTTGTATTGTTATATGTTTCCGGGTGGTACAGCAAACAGCTCGTCAATTTCCCACGAGTATCGAAAACGGTTCAAAAAAAGAACGTGCCGGTTACTCGAAAAAAGCAGGTCCTTTTTGCGATGGGCGTTCTTGTGTTTTTAGTTTTTGCACGGTCGTGGTACTTTTCGGGAATCGGGAACTATTATCAATTCTACTTGATTGAAGATTACGGATTATCGATTCGAGAGGCTCAATTCTACGTTTTTATTTTTCTCGTAGCTGGTGTTGTTGGAACATTTTTAGGAGGTCCGCTTGCTGATCGACTTGGCAAAAGGAACATGATTTTCTCGTCTTTGGCCGGGACTGCACCGCTCGCACTACTTTTACCCCATGTCGGATTACTGCTTGTCATTCCGCTTTTCTTTTTAATCGGCTTCATTCTTAATACAAGCTTTTCAGTTACCGTCGTCTATGCACAAGAGCTGGTTCCGGGGCGAATCGGTATGGTGTCCGGCCTTATTGTCGGTCTTGCATTCGGGATGGGGGCATTGGGATCCGTATTGCTGGGGAAAATGGCTGATATGACAAGCATCTCTTTCACGATGCTGGCTGTCAGCTTTTTGCCGTTGCTTGGATTGCTTACGGTGCTTCTTCCTAAAGATGAAACGCTGGAAAAGTGGGCGAATGAAGGTTAAAGGACTGTTGGATAGTCTAGTTTTGATATAGAAACTTGAGAATACGTTGCAAAAAGATGGTCCGAATAGCGGTTAATCGGGTATAGGATTGACAATAAATAGGAGAATTCGTTCCGAATAGCGGTTAATCAGATATGGAATTGACAATAAATAGGAGAATGCGGTCCGAATAGCGGTTAATCAGATATGGAATTGACAATAAATAGGAGAATGCGGTCCGAATAGCGGTTAATCAGATATGGAATTGACAATAAATAGGAGAGTGCGGTCCGAATCGCGGCTAATCGGGTATAGGATTGACAATAAATAGGAGAATGTGGTCCGAATAGCGGTTAATCGGATATGGAATTGACAATAAATAGGAGATTGCGGTCCGAATAGCGGTTAATTGGATATGGAACTGACAATAAATAGGAGAATGCGATCCGAATAGCGGTTAATCGGGTATAGGATTTACAATAAATAGGAGAATGCGTTCCGAATAGCGGTTAATCAGGTATGGGATTTACAATAAATAGGACAATCCAGTCACGAATAAGGCGTAATTGCAAAATGGCTGACCCTTTGACATCGATCTTGAAACGGTGCCTCGGATCAGCCCAAAACTAATTAACGACTTATGAACATTTGTGTCCAGTAATGACCATAGCTTCCACCTTCTGCATAGCCGACTCCAATTTCCGTATAACGGCTTGAAAGAATGTTTCTGCGATGACCTTCACTGTTCATCCATGTATTCACTACCTGTTCAGGAGTTCGTTGACCAGCCGCAATGTTTTCACCTGCAGCTCTGTATGAAATGCCGAAATCACTCATCATCTTAAATGGACTTCCGTACGTCGGAGAAGTATGGCTGAAATAGTTTTGCTGAATCATATCCTTCGATTTGAATCTGGCTACCCTTGATAACTCCCAATTCTCTTGAAGTGGCTGCAATCCATACTTTGCCCGCTCTTGGTTAACAAGCTCCACGACTTGAGCCTCAATCGACTTTACACCGTTCAATTCCGGAATGTTCAGTCGTTGACCAGGATAGATGAGGTTCGGATTTTCAATCTGTGGATTTGCGTTGATGATTTCAGAAACACCAACCTGATAGCGCAATGCAATTTTCCACATCGTGTCTCCCCATTCAACTGTATGGGTTGTCGCAGCAGATGCCTCTTGCTTAAATCCAGTCACTAAAGTTACGGATAACAATAGGGTGAGGAAAATCTTTGTGAGCGTTTTCATACTAAAAGTAAAACAAAAACTATAAAACTTTTAAACCGGTAATATATTCCTACTAATCTAATTATTCAGTTTTCAGAGGGTAAATCTAGTTTTTATCGAACCTTTTAAAAGAGTAGGTTTTGTGTTGGTGTTAAAACTATACATAACAAAGCTCCCCTTAGAACAACTCTGAGCAGCCCACTACATACACGATGTAAATCTGACAGTGTAAAAAAAGCTTATAATGACTATGAATTTTTATTGGAGGGGCAACCTTTCCCACCGAAATAAAAGAGGAATAGGCACACCATTCTAGAAATTGGTAACCAAATCCAATTATTTAGGAGGGTTCTAATGTCTAATGAACAATGAAAAACCAAGGTTGATTTTGCATGTGAAAGATTTAAATGCGTCTAAGGAATTTTATACTCGAACGATTGGATGGATGTTGGCATGGGAAGATTCCGAAAAGGACGTTCTGCAATTGAACACGAAGGACGGTGACCCTGCAGCAATACTAACTTCAAAGGCGCCGGAAGACGGAAAGCAATATCTGGATGATGTTTTCCTCGAACCTCAACTAGGTAACCGGTTTTACTTCACTCAGGACGGTCTTCAAGAAATGCACAACACACTGCAATCGAACGGACATGAAGTCACTGACTTTATCATTGAAGAAGGATTTGGCCAGACGTTAGTATTGACTGATCCGGACGGATATCATCCTGCTTTTTGGGAAGAGCTTTATCTTGCCGATGAAGCGATCATCGATTTGTATCGGGGGGGTCCAGGAATGTTGGAGGAAGCACTTGATAGCTTGACTGAATCAGAGTTGGATTTGGTCCGGTCGCCAGAGAAGTGGTCGATCCGACAAACTGTTCTGCACTTGGTTGACTCGGATATCACAACTATGCAAAAAATAAAATTCGCATTGGCTGAGCCTGGGCGTGAATATAAGACTAACCTTTATGACCCGAATCGTTGGGTAGATGGAACACGTATGAAAAAAGAAAACTCGAAACCTCTGTCTTCCTTTTTAGATATTTACGAGAGCATATACTAGAAATTTGCGAAACGGTTCCAGGTGGGCTTGACCGGACCGTTAACATCAATGGTAAAAGTGAAGAAGTACGGAAATTGATGAAGATGGTTGCTGGTCATGCAAAGGGGCACATTGAACAAATATGGGAAACAAGAGAAGTTCATAGCAAGCAATTGACTTCAAAACAAGTTTGATTAAAAAAGGGTGAGTCTATGACTTTGAAAATAACCAACCCGAAGATACCGTCTGAACTTGATTCTATTGACTTGAAGGAAAAGCTTCAGTATGAACAACACTTTAATATGTGTATCATCCGTGACTGCGAAATAAACGGAGAAACGATTGAAAAGCTCTGTTTTGAGAATGTTGTTTTTAAAAATGTTACCTTTTATGATGTCTCCTTCAGGTTCTTAGAGTTGACCGATGTCATGTTCGAAAAGTGCGACTTATCGAATGTCGACTTCAGCGATGCGATTGTGCATAGAGTACATATGAAGGATTGCAAGATGGTAGGGATGAATCTAGCGGGTTCAGCTTTACGGAATATCTCTTTGGACGGTTGTATCGGGAATATGGCTGCGTTCGGATATTCAGACTGTAAGAACGTTCAATTTAGAAATTCCTCATTATGTAATTCTGATTTTTTTGAGTCGAAATTTAAGAATGTAGTGTTCGAACAATGTGATATAAATGGAGCTAATTTATCAGGCACTGTCCTGAAGGGAATCGACCTCAGCAGTTGTACCTTTGAAAAGCTTGTAGTCTCAATAGAAAATCTTGAAGGATGCATCATAACATCTGATCAGGCTGTTGGATTTGCAAAAGCGTTGGGATTAGTAACCAATGATGAAACTTTTTGAAACCATATTGACTAAAATCCGTATAGCTTAAAAAGCCATTTTTGAGATTTGGAGGCTGACCATGACAAGCAAGTGGTTTGTGAAAAATTATGACCGGATGATGGAACCCGTTGAAAGGAATCGATTTGGAAGGATTCGGGCGGGATTGCTGAATAATGCTAAAGGGAATGTGCTCGAGATTGGCTGTGGAACTGGTTTCAACTTTCAATATTATCGAGACGTGTCAGTCACTGCAATTGAACCGAATAATTACTTCAGAAAAATTGCTTCAGAGCGCGCCTCCCAAGCGAGCATTCCAATCGATGTTTTACCAGGTGATGCAGAGGAACTTGATTTTTCCGATAATGCCTTTGATACGATCGTTGGCACATTAGTTTTCTGTTCAATACCTAATCCTCAAAAAGCGATTCGAGAAATCATGAGAGTATGCAAACCGAATGGAAGAATTCTCTTGTTCGAACATGTTCGTCACGATAATAGAGTTATAGCGGCACTGCAAGACTTGGCGACACCAGCATGGAAGAGAGTGTGCGATGGGTGCCACTTGAACAGGAATACACTAGCATTGTTGAAAAAGGAAGGAATCAAAATAAAAAGAGTGAAAACACATTCAAGCAAAATTATGATCACGATCGATGCCAATAATCTTGATTCCTAAATGTAGAGGAAGTAATTCTTATGAACAAAAACAAAATATTTATTAAGAACACCGTTCATTTATTGAGCGGTGTTGTGCATTTTTACAGGAAAAATAAAAATCCATTGTAACAATTCCGGTATTGAATCGTGGTTAATCTAGAGAGGGGAAGCAGATGCGGAAGAAGACGTTGGATAAGATTTATGAAGAATACGCCCGTGATGTATATCGGTATCTGTTTTCTTTATCACGCGATCACGGTCGGGCTGAAGATATCATGCAGGAAACGTTTTATCGTGCGTATTTGCATATCGAAAAATTGAATGATGAAAAGATCAAACCTTGGTTGTTCCGTGTAGCACATAATGCTTTCATCGACCAAAAACGGAAAAGTCAAAGGGAAACGATTAAAGAAAGAGGGTATTTTGAACAAGAAATGAGCGATATGACGTCTGTTGAAGAGCATATCATTCAAAAAGAACAGGTTCAGTCCGTTTTTCAAAGTGTCGATTTACTACCGACTCAACAGAAAGAAGCTTTAATCCTCACGACTATTCATCAATTTAATTATTTAGAAGCAGCAGGCATTTTAAATGTATCAGTATCCTATTTGCGGATTTTGATTTTTCGAGCAAGAAAAACGTTACGTCAGAGAGAAAGGACTGGGGCGGATGAGTGAAGATTTTAAAAAGAAGCTTGAAGCATATTCCAATGGTGAACTTTTACAAGAAGAACAAGTAGAGATTGAAAATGAACTTGATAAAATGGAAGTTTATCAGTCTTACTTAGATAATTTGGTGAATACACACGATCAAGAACAGGATAATGGTACAGATAGAACTAAAAAGCAAAAAAGCTTGATAACTAGAGGGAAATGGCGGGCAAGGTTCCAAAATGCTTGGACAGCTCTTTCGATTCTCATCATTATTCTGTTTATCGGATGGGGAACGTCGGTAATCTTTTATACATGGGGAGAGCCGGCAGATCGTTCTGAGTCGTATATCGACGTCATCAAGGCGACGATCGAAACAACCCAACCGAATATAACAGTTGGGAGCAGCGGTATGAATGTCGGCTTGTTCACCATGAATTATGATGCGGAGCTTCGGAAATGGATTGGTTCAGATCATGAAACGATCGGAGAGCTGGATTCAAAGTTTTTATTCAATTTATCATCGATTCAATTACCTGATGATATCTATCAACACCCATTTTTCATTTATCCTGAACAACAAGAGCAGCTCGATCCTCCTGGAGGGTTCGAAGTATTAGAACGTTTACCAGAAGGAACCGTTTCGGAATTGTTTATATCCCTATCTGATTACTATGAGACCAATGAAATCTTAAAAAAGTTTGAAGGGGAAAACATGTGGCCAACCTGGTTCGCTGTCGATACTGGTTTTGAACAAAAGGATGAAATTAGGGCATCAGAAGAACCATTAGGATTTCCGTTAAATGGATATCATTTCTTATCCGAGTATCAATTCGATTCCAAAAACGGGGAATTTATCTTAAAAGCCTTCGGCGGGGCTGCACACTCAAAGAGTAGAAAAGTTTATGGTGATGGTGAAGAGCGTAATGAAGAGTTTTTCAAAGCATTATTGTTGATGAAAAAATATTATTCAATCGCAGACGATATCCATTGGTCTTCTGAGGAACGGTTATCCGAGCAAATCGAGTATATTGATGAAAATGGAACGAAAATTTATGGAGTCGTAGTGAATGGACCAACGAAAGAGCTTTTGAAGTTAAAAGATGAAGACTGGGTTGGAAGTGCTGTAGTTGGGGAGAAAAGACTGTGGAATTGGAGAGATGTCAATTAGAAAACAAATTTAAAACTATTAATCTAAATGTAATGGATCAGCAACCATGATGTTTGCACCATTTAAGGCTGCTCATAAAAACTTTACACGATGATTGCTATCATTTACCACCTTCATTCATACTCATCTATTTTATAATGGACTGGGGAGTGGTTATTTTGAGGAAAGTTTTTATCTTTTTATCCTTATTAATATTAATGTTATCAGGTTGTATACCTGAACCAGAAATACATATCGAAGGCGTTAAAGATGGAGAGGTCTATGTAAAGGACCGAATCATCGAGATTGATGAGAATAGAGCCGGCGAATATACTTTGAAATTGAATGGAGAGACCATTCAGAACGGTCACACAGTATCGGAGAACGATGATTACAAATTGACCATAACTGCAAAACGCTGGTGGAACGAACAAACGAAATCAATCCAGTTTGAAATCGATGATATTCCGCCCAATAAGCCTTCTTTTAAAGATGAACCAAAGGAAGTTTATTATAAGCAAGCGAAATTCAGTCTTGAAAAAGAAGAGGATGTAATGTACAAGGTCAAAATGGATGACAAACCATATGACATTAACAATCCAGTTACCGAAGAAGGAGAACACAAACTTTTCATAAAAGCAGTTAAGGACAATGGATTGTTGGCGCAAAAAGAAGTGGAGTTTGTCATTGACAATCGTACATACACGCGGAAAGCAGTTGACACGTTTAAACATTTCATTTTTCATAGTGAGGAACAACAGGATCAAAAGGTTTTAAAGTGGACAAAAAATGCATCCGTCTATATTTATGGAAACCCGACAGGGCAAGATAGGGAGGCTTTGGAATCCTATTTTAATAGAATAAATGAGTTGCTCCCAATTGATCTATTGATCATGGAAAGTGATATCCATTCGACCGGGGATTACTCCTTGTCCATTTTTTTCGTGCCATCACATAAATTCAAGGATTACGGATTTAAAGGAGATCTTGAAAACGGGAATAAAAGGATTGTGGGATTTGCCGCACCGACAAAAGTATCGGAAGAAGGAATTCTCAGATCAATCATCGTCATTGGTACCGATACGGACCAGCGGTTTAGAAAGACGACGATCCTTCATGAAATTGTACATTCATTAGGATTGTACGGCCACTTCAACAATAATGAACACAGTATACTCTATCCTTATAACAACAATATGGTCACTGAACTAACAGATATGGACAAAAAAATGATTGAAATCCTTTATCGACCAGGGATACACACGGGTATGGATGAGTCTGACGTTGAAAGGGTTTTGAAGACAAGGATAAAAGAATAATTTAAGTACATCTTTAATTAACAAAAGCTAGTATGACATTTATAGTGAACGTTAAAACCTTTAGAATACTTATTTTATGGGAGGCACACGTTGAACAAACAAAACTTTGAGGAACACATAAAGCGATGGATGAAAGGAAATCATGTCCCAGGAATGGCTGTTGGGATAAAAAAAGATGGAGAACTGATCTATCAAAAGGGATTTGGGTTACGAGACATCGATAAGAAGCTGCCGGTTGATGAACATACTGTTTTTGGAACAGCTTCAGTCACGAAATCGCTGACAGCTGCAGCAGTTCTTTTACTTGCTGAAGAAGGGAAGTTATCCCTCAATGATCCTGTGGCCAACTATTTACCAGAAATGCGAGACATCGTACCTGAAACTCAATTAGATAAATTGAAAGTTTTTCACTTACTATCGCATTCTACCGGGTTAGCACCGGTTGAGCGAAAAGAATCGATCAATCGTTTGCGAAATCATTTAAGTTATTTAAAAGAGACTGAAAAAGTTTGGTTCGATACACCTGGTGAAACGTTCAGTTACAGTAACGATATGTTTCTGTTAACAGGGTTGATCATCGAGCGTTTGACAGGAGAGTCCTATCGAGAGTACACGACACGAACGTTTTTAAACCCCCTTGGCATGTCCCGGTCCACTTTTAATATACAAGACCTTGAGGAGATAGCAAACGTAACGATTCCATACGATTTCGTAAATGAGCAACATGTACGTTGTGAGTGGCCAAAGCTTGGAAACTATGAAGTGGGCGGCGGTTTACGGTCGAATGTAAATGATATGTTGAAATATGGTCATTATTTACTGCAAGAAAATCTAGCTGAACGTCTAGCTGTTCCTAGGGTCCGTTTACTAATGGGGCAGTCGTATGGACATGGCGTTCAGGTTCGGCAATATGATGGAAAGTATACGCTGATTGAACATAGTGGTGGGCAGCCTGGGGTATCCTCTCATTTTGGTGTCATACCGGAGGCGAACTTATCTGCAGTCGTTTTAACGAATGTAGGTGGAGTAAATGCATCGAGTGTTTGGTTGAAGTTGATTAATGCAGGATTAGGGATACCAAGCGGCCAACAACGATTTAACTATGAACCAATCACATTACCACAACAAAGGTTAGACACGTACATAGGTGAATATTCGTCTAAAGAGGGAAGTCAAGTCGAAATCACGGTTCAAGAAAATGAACTTCAAGTGAAGTCGGACAAAAAGCATTATCGTACTCAAGCGATTGGAAATCATATCTTTATTGATGAAAAAGAGCATAATCCAATTAAGTTTTATATGGATGAAACAGAAAATCAGGCTTGGGGAGTTCTCTTCGGCAGCCGAATTTTGCATAGAGTGAATTAAACGAGAAAGAAGGTCAAAACGAGTACAACTCTTAATTAGAATTGTACTCGTTTTGCTTTCGATATGACCGCCGAAAAGCGGTTAACGATTAATTCCAAGTACACAGACAGTGGGGACGGGTTTCAGCTCTTTTAATTCCACTCTAATGTCAGAGAATTCCGCTTGTTTAAGGTGTTTTGCAATTTCATTACCAAACTGTTTGGAAGTTTCTTCTGTCGCCCCTTTTATAAAAGGTTGAACGGTCAACGCGATTACACCATCCGGATTCATAAACTGACGGATCCGTTTTAGTGTTTCAACTGGATCTTCCCAGAATATGATCGAATTCACAGAGAAGACTTTATCGAAACGAAGGTCAAATGAAATAGAGTCATTAACATCAGCGATTTTCAATTGAACTTTTCCTTCTTGTATTGACTGTTTGTTCCGTTTCTGAGCTTGCTGCAACATCACTTCAGAGTAATCGATTCCGACAACCTTTCCTTCCTTAATTTTTCTGGCTGCCAATTGAATTGCGGTCCCAGGTCCAAATCCAACTTCCAGCACATTGTCATCCTTGCTCAATTCTAATAGTGAAACGGTCCAGACATTTTTTTCAAAACCGACCGAGGCCATTAATGTTCCGGCAAGTCGTCCGAATAAGCCTTCTGGTTTTTGAAATTGGTACTTAAACTTCTTAAAGGTTCCCATGTTGAATCACCCCATTTATAAAGTCTTATTCTTTTTTTCTTCTTCGATTCCTTTAACAATTTTTCACTAGAACTAGAATATAATAATCAAAGGTGTTGTTTGACAAAAGCAACTAATATAAATTAATATTTGCTTAAAGCAAGTAAATGTTTGGGAGGGGAATTTAATGAAATTAGCTAGCTTGGAAGAACGAATCAACTCGATTCGTCACTTCAATCGATTCATTACCCGAAGAATAGGTGTGCTGAAAGAAGGGTTGTTACATAGTTCATATTCACCAACAGAATCGAGGGTCATTTTTGAAATTGCACAGAAAAATGACATGACCTCATCTGACCTGATACGAGAATTAGGTTTGGATGCAGGGTATATGAGCCGGATTTTGTCCCACTTAGTGGAAACAGGAGTTTTGGAAAAGAAACGTTCAGAAGTGGATGGGAGACAGCGCATTTTAAGGCTCACTGAAAAAGGAAAAAAGGATTTTGCCTTGCTTAACGAGCGTTCCTTTGAAGAAATCCAAGAACTACTTATGAGTTTGGATGATTGCAAACAACAGCAATTATTAGATGCAATGCAAACCATTGAACATTTATTAAATGGTCAGAAAGGATTAAAATTTTCTGAGCCTTATTTTCTTCGTGAACATCAATCTGGAGATATGGGTTGGATTGTCTATAAACATGGTGTTTTGTATGCTGATGAATACGGTTGGGGTACAAACTTTGAAGCATTGGTTTCACAGTTGGCTGCGGATTTTATCAAAAACTATAGGCCGGAACGTGAAAGGTGCTGGATCGCGGAGATGAATGGTGAAAATGTCGGTTCTGTACTCCTTACAGAAGAAAGCGAAACCGCTGCGAGGCTGCGCCTATTACTAGTTGATCCAAAAGCAAGAGGGCTCGGACTAGGGACGAAGCTTGTGGAGGAATGTATTCAGTTTGCGAGACGAAAAGGATACAAAACACTCGTGCTCTGGACCAATGATGTGCTGACAGAGGCAAGAAACATTTATAAGAAGACCGGGTTTCAATTAATTGCTGAAGAAAAGCATTCGAAATTCGGTGATGAAATGACCGGAGAAACGTGGGAATTGAAACTGTAATTTAATTGTTTTTTAAAAAAACACATCTCAATCAGGAAAAGGATTCACTATTAATGGCTGGATCTTTTCGATTTTTCATAAATAGCGGGAGCTAGATACACGACTGGGGTTGGGTTATAGGCAGTATTATACAGGCACATATCCCCGTTAGCCTGAATACTGTGTAGCATTAGAGGGGATGGAGCACTATGTAATCCTAATTCAAGAGGGGGATTTCGTAATTCCATCCAGCCGCATCATAGCTATTGGAATTTAGCGCAAAAATTTAAAATATCGGTTGAAGCGATCTCAGCATTGAATCCTGGAGTTGACCCGACTGACCTTCATGTCGGACAAATTATATTATTACCCAATGCCTCAAGGACAATAATACTTTGGTCGACTACACCATCAACAACACCTTATTGCATCACTCAAACATAGGTAGAATTGAAAAGCAGGAACCGGGTTCTTTGGGAGTAGCAAATATCCTGGACTCGCATGACGATCATCATTCTGGTGTTCGATTTACCGGATAAAATGAAGTCATTGCCCGCCTTCTTCAAAATGCTTCGGATATGGGGAATTCAATAAAACCTTATTACTGCGAAGGACTTCAAAAGATGTGACGGTATTCGATCAAATTGAAACACAAGCGATAGGAATGTCCGATGTACTTTCCGATGCCATCATTCGACAATTTCCCGGGGAATTCAAGAATATACCACAAAGACAAGGCGAGGACTCTTGCTAAAAGCTGAATTTGCCAAATCGCTTCATTCCTTCCTTAACCTGCCCTGCATGTATGGAACCGATCAGAGTTTTTAAATCATTCTCAAACAGATAGCGATCATGAAAAGCTTGTTACCTATCTACTTGCAATTTAAAAAAATGATTTGACAAGTAGCAAATATGAAAAAATATAAGTTGGTTCATTGCAATCCTTTTTATGGAGAAAGGGAAGTTGTTTTATGAAATCCACCTATAATGAAAAAACAAAAAGGGTAACGTTCATCGCATTCTCCCTTATGCTCGTTATAGCTTTTTTTGACTTCGTCTTTTTCAGTGATTCAATTCCCAAGCCGGTTGATGAAGTGCAACTAAGCCCTCTATTCGCAGATAATGGTGAGGTTGCATTATTTTCAGTCGGTACCTATCTTGATATGAGTCAATTAAACAGTAAATTGGAGGAAGCAGGAGTCCATCCGGAATTCAGCCATGTCATTGGGGAGCAAGGGGAATTAAAGTTCTTGCAAGAAAAGCATCCTCAATTAGAAATCGAGCGCATGCCCGCATACTTCGTCTTTGATTCAAAAGGGCTAATATATAAAACATACAGTTACGATCAGTTTGTAAAATATTTAAGTAATTATAAATATTGAGTTTAAAAAAATCCCTACGTTCAACATTCGACACCTTTCTTGTATTAAGAGGTGTCTTTTTTGCAGGGATTTTAAGGAAAATGAGAGAAGGTAATAAGATGAAAAATCGAGATGAAGGAATTGGGGATGACAATGAAAATCAGAAGAGCAAGCATACAAGATACAGAGGGCATGGCGAAAGTACATGTTGAGAGCTGGAAAACAACGTATCAAGGAATTGTCGCTGATACGTTTCTAAACAGCTTATCCATTGAATACCGGAAAAATCGTTGGGATGAAATGATCAACAATAAGAACCACTTTGTCTTTGTGGCGGAGAACGAACATGGGGAAACGTCGGGTTTTCAAGCGGTGGACCCGAGCGATCAGACAATCCTTCCTATAAAGGGGAAGTGTATGCGATTTATATTTTGGAATCCTATCAAAGAAAAGGGTTGGGTAGAGCGCTGATCAAGCCTTTGTTGGAACAGCTTATCGCGTTGAAACTCAATTCACTACTCGTATGGGTATTGGAAGACAATAAATCACGCTATTTTTATGAAGCATTGGGAGGGAAAATGGTCGAACGAACCGTTTTGCAAATTGCTGGAGAGGGATATAACGAACTTGCCTATGGCTGGGATGATGTTAAAAAACTTCAAAAATACCTGGAAGAGAATTAACTTACTATAAAAAAATAAGGTTAATGATGGAGGAGAAAAATGACCCAAGATTTTTACTGTGATCGGGTGTTAAGCGGAAAAACTGAGATGGAGAAGGTTTATGAGACTGAGAATATACTGGCATACTATCATACGAAACCAGCCTATGAAGTACATATTGTCGCCATTCCGAAAAAGCATATTCCGTCCCTTACAAAGATAAATGAAAGTGACAACGATCTGTTCAATGAATTAATGAATGTTGTACGAATAGTAGCTTCGCAGGTTGAATTGGAATATGGTGCATGTCGGGTGATCACAAATCTTGGAGACTACCAGGACTCGAAGCATTTGCACTGGCACATTGTTTCAGGAGCGAGATCGTAATCTTAGACGTGGGGGAGTTTTTATGGAACAGGCGGTTTTGGCTGCATTGAATGAATTAGAGGACATCGTAAAAATAGATTCAGAGACAATTGGTGATGAAAGCAGAAGAAAAGTTTTGAAGGAAGCTATTGAAGAACAGCGCTGTCTGATTGTAATAGTAAATGGTTCTGTCGGTGGTTTTTTGGTTTACAACACGCAGTTTTTCGATTGCAGTTTCATCTCACTCGTAATCGTAAAACCTTCTGAAAGAAGAAAGGGAATCGCAAGTTCATTAATTAGGGGTTTTGAAAAAATTTCTCCAACAGAAAAGATATTCTCTTCAACGAACCAATCGAATGAGGGAATGCAGAAGGTCTTTTCCAAGCTCGGTTATGAGAAATGCGGATGGATAAATAATCTCGATGAGGGCGATCCTGAACTCATTTATTTTAAAAATGAACGTAAAGTAGATTTATAGAAATATAGGGGGCAATAATGGCTAAACCGGTTTATTGTGACAAGTGCCATGGGGAAATTAACAATCGAGAAGATTTGGTTACGGCAACGATGTTTGTAAGTGTTGTTCCGTATCACGAAAGCTGTTATTCGAAAGATTTGAAGGGAGCTAAAACGTTTTTTCTCGCTAATCAACCGATAAATGGTTTTTCGGGAAACTTTGGAGTGGTTGTTGCTGCTTTGTTCGGTTTTGGACTACTCGTTTTTGCAGAAGGTGGAACAAGATTTACCTCAGTAATTTTCCTGTTGGCAGTATTTTATCGACTCTATTCCTATATTGCATATGAGAGGCATTTGGAAAAGTAGGAGGTACACGGATGCTTGATTGGATTTATAAAACGTTTATTGCCAGGACGTAAGATGTATTTACAGCTTTAGATGCAAGTGAACTACAACATGCCAAGCAAAAGTTAGAAGAGGCAGGGATAACAGAATATCAAGTTAGCTCTGGTGATGCTACCATTGCAGTTGCTGGTCCAACAACTCACACAATTAAAGTTTATAAAAAAGACTATGAAAAAGCCCAAGAAATTGTTAAGGATCTACGGGACCAAAAATAACAAACACATAAACAAATCTTGATAGAAAAGGTGGAGAACAGGTGGAAACGATTGTAACTGCAGTAAGTATTAGTGAAAATCACTCGTTCAGTAAGGCAAATCAGGGTTGCATCCGCTTGTTGGCAGGGCTCGGTGTCGAAGGAGATGCGCATATGGGTGAAACTGTAAAGCATCGATCACGGGTTGCGAAAGATCCTTCACAGCCCAACCTGCGTCAAGTCCATCTGATTCACGCCGAATTATATGACGAATTACAGGCTTCAGGCTTTCAAATTTCCGCTGGACAGATCGGTGAGAACATCACGACACGAGGAATAGATCTCCTTGGACTGCCAACTGGTACTAGACTGAAAATTGGTGAGACTGCTGTGGTCGAGTTAACAGGATTGCGTAATCCATGTAAGCAGCTTGATCAATTTCAACCGGGATTGATGTCCGCAGTATTGGATCGTGATGAGCAAGGTAATCTCATACGTAAATCGGGTGTGATGGGGATTGTTTTAAAGGATGGAGTGGTTCGTCCAGGTGATTCGATTACTGTTGAGTTCCCGGCAAAGCCGTACAAACCACTTGAACGAGTTTAAGTAAAAGGAGCTTTCGAACATATATGAAGCAGTTTTTTAGATAGAGATGGAACAATCGGCGGAGGTGACACGGTTCATTATCCAGGAGATTTTAAGCTTTTTTCTTTTTCACAGAATCTGATCAATATGCTAAAAGAAAAAGGTATCAAAGTCTTTTCGTTTACCAACCAGCCAGGAACATCAAATGGTCTGGCTAATGAAGCCGATTTTATAAAAGAGTCAGAGAGTTTTGGATTTGATGATGTGTATCTGTGTCCGCATCATCATTCGGTAGGGTGTGCTTGCAGAAAACCAGGCACCGGAATGCTTTTAGAGGCAGCGGAAAAGCATGCTTTGGATCTTAAAAGGTGTGTCGTAATTGGAGACCGCTGGAGTGATATCGTTGCTGCTTCTACGGTGGGTGCTACTAAAATTCTCGTAAAAACCGGAGCAGGCAACGACTCTTTAAACAAACATCGCCACTTATGGACTGACACACAACCGGACTACATAGCGGAGGACTTAAAGGATGCAGTTGAATGGATGTTCTCAAAAGGCATAAAGGAGCAATGAATGAAGCAAAAGATTAATCATTTATTAGAATTAGTTAGAACTGAATCCGAATCGATTTGTAGGATAACTTCAATAAATCCGTACGCTTATGGTGTGGAGAATTGTGTATTCAAGGTAACGACTGAAGAGTGGAATGAGGTTGTGATACGAGTTCCGTGGAATAGGTTTTCCTCTAATGAAACGGATGGAGACATAGATTCTAGAAGGGGACTTGAAAAAGAGGTGAGTCTAACCGAACACTGCTTTCATAAAGGCATCCCAGTACCTGAAATATTCTACGTTCAGTTTGGTGAGAAGACAGATTTCATTATCCAGGAGTTTATCGAAGGGGATGATCGAGGTGCTTCAATTGAAGAGGTTGGAGTGCTTGTCCATAAACTGCACAACATGGCGTTACCTCCCGAACATGTAAATCTAACAAGAGATATTAATCACGATTTATCTCGTCGGATCATCGAACGGACAGAAGCATTTGAACGATTTTCCGGTCAGCATTTTCCCTTACCCGAGCAGTTAGAGCTTCAGTCTATTCTCAACTCCTATCCATCAAAATCAAGGCTGCTGCATATGGATATTCGGCTTGAAAACTTGATTTTTTGTAATAGGAGAATCAAAGCGATCTTTGACTGGACAAATGCTCTGATCGGTGATCCAGTTTTGGAGCTTATGAGAATCCAAGATTATAGACTGCTGAATGATGATTTTATCAAAGGCTATCCCAATTTTGAAACCGAAATGAAACGAGTGCCGGATATCGTTACATGGCTCTATCAATACGATACTGCAGTGATGCTCACCTTATTGTTTTACACAGAACTTGATGACAAACAACAAGGCGAGCAAGCAAAGAATCGACTTACCACTCTTTATGAGAAAATCAAAGCTGAAATATAGAAAACCTTTCATTAAAGGAGTTTGATATGAAGATAAAAAAATTCCACCGGTTGAGTAGAGGGCTGATAGTTCGAAATGGTGAGGTTCTAATAGCGGAAGCGAAAGGGTATCACCATACTTTTTACCTGGGGGACACGTCGAGATTTCGAAGGGTGCAGAAAAAGCGCTTCGTCGTGAAATGAAGGAAGAACTAGGGGTAGAGGTGAACATAAAACGCTTCCTAGGGGATGTCGAACATCAATGGGAGTCGAGTACACATCATCATTTAGAAATCAATTATATATTTGAAGCTGTGATTGGGAATGAGGATGCAGAGAGTTTTCATAGCAAAGAAGATCACCTAGTGTTTCTTTGGGTGAAACTTGATGAGTTAGAAAGATATAATCTTCAACCATCGTCGTTAATCGAGTTAATTCACAACTTAGATTCTATATCATCGTTTTGGAAAAGTAGTCTATAGTGATGGAAAGGGGGTGTTTATTAAATGGTTGCTAAAGATGGGCAACTTAGTATCCGAAAGCTGAAATATACCGATTATGATTTTTCACTGCTATATAAATGGCTGAATGATGAGCAGGTTCAAAGCTACTATGAGGGTAAGAGTGTAAAGAACACACGTGAGCAAATCCATGAAAAGTTTGGGCGGCGTGCGTTGGGCGAGGATGAGGTTATACCTTGTATCATTGAATTTGACTGCAGGCCGATTGGCTATTTGCAGTATTATCCATTGGAAATGGATGAAATTCATGATTACGGTGCAAAGGAGGACCAACCACAGTATGGAATCGATTTATTCATTGGTGAGTTAGAGTACTGGAATCAGGGCATCGGGACGAAGACCATAAAAGTTATCATTAAATTTTTATTCGAAGAACAAGAAGTTCAGGATATTTACATAGATCCTCTAACGTGGAATGCCCGTGCAATCCGATGCTATGAAAAATGCGGTTTTAAAAAAGTGAAAGTTCTGCCTAAGCGTGAACTGCATGATGGCGAGTATAAAGACAATCAGATTATGAAGCTCTCAAAAGACGAATTTCAAGGCTCAGAAAGGAACTGCTAATGAAAAATATTTATATTGTGCGCCATTGTAAGGCGGAAGGACAAGCTGCTGATGCTCCGTTAACGGCATTAGGTGTTATACAATCGAAGGAACTAGCGCAATTTTTATCCGATAAAAATATTGAGCATATCGTAACCAGTCCGTATGAAAGAGCTGTCCAGACGATCCAGCCATTTGCTGATGAGCAAGGAATCGAAATGGCACTAGATAACCGTTTAGAAGAACGCGTTTTATCAAGTGAAACCCGATCGGATTGGATGGAGATGCTACGTAAAACATACGATGATTTAGAGTTGTGTTATGAAGGTGGAGAGTCGAGTAATATGGCGATGGTTCGAGCTGTAGCGGTCGTTGAGGATGTTTTAAAACGCCCAGGTCGGAACAGTGTTATCGTCACGCATGGGAATCTGATGTCCCTGCTCCTCAAGCATTTTGATGAACGAATCGGGTTCGAGGAATGGAAAGCACTGACGAATCCAGATGTATACGAGTTGCGAATTGAAAACCGCACGACAAGTATTGAACGTGTTTGGCTGATCGATTAGATGTAAAAGCGGGGGATTATCATGGTTATATTGACTATTGGATTGTTTATAATTTTGGGTTATATTTTATTCCTTTTTGGGCCTGAAATCAGTTTTATTTTCGGGTTTGGGATTCTCGCAGGAGGGTTGTTCAGAGGGCTCTATTTATTGAATGAGATTCATAAAAGGCTTTCTGAATCTGATCGTCAGACATTGGAAGCCAAGCCAGCTACAAAAAATGAAAACATTTAATGAAACATACTTTCCTATACCATGCAGGAGGGACCGGTGTAATGATTTTACTAAAAAAACACAGTTTAGAGTATGCAGATCGAATGTTTGAACTATCCTCTGCACCACCAGTGAAAGATGCATTAGGTTTAAATGTGGATAAGGTTGAGGAAACACGTGCCTTTATAAGAGCAGTTATAAAGGAAGAGGAAGATGGGCAGACGCTTTCTCGAGTGATTATTAATGAAGAAGACGAATTGATTGGTGTTATCACCCTTATGTTCATAAATCATGAGACGAAATCGGCGCATATCGGTACTTGGATCGGTCATGAATATTGGGGGAAAGGGTATAATCGACCCGCAAAGGAAGCGATCCTGAAAATTGCCTTTCAAGAATTGGGTTTAGACATTGTATTTGCGGGTGCAAGAACCGAAAACATCCGTTCTCACAAGGCTCAGCAAAAGCTGCCGTTTATCCGATTAAACATCGAATCGGCATTCCTTGAAGAGCATGCGTTTTTAGAAAAGAAAGAGAAACGGTCCTGTGTTTTGCATGGTTTTTATAAGGAAGACTTTATGGAACTTTTGAATCGGGAGAAGTGAAATTATGATACGATTTGAGAAATTAGAGGGTGATAGTGAAGTTTTTAAAACTAATTAGACTCGCTTTTAAGACTGCAAGAGATTATGGGTTAGAGTTAATACAATTCGATGTTCCCAGATGAAGTCTTCAAGGTGTGCGAACTGGAGGATGGAGAGCTGCACGAATAAACGGAGAGCTTGTCTATCCGCAAACGTTGTTTAATTGAAAAATATTAATTTACTGGGTAAGGAGATTTTAGTTTGGAATTCAAGGTAAAAGAATTGGAAGGTTATACGCCACAAATCGGGCGCCTCGTTTCGATGATGAATTATGCAAGAAAGACGACATTGGATGCTGTTCATGGACTAACGATCAAGGAATTGGATCATCTACATAATAAAAATGCTAATTCGATTGGTGCTCTATTATTACATATTGCTGCAGTCGAAAAAGGGTTTCAGATCGAGATATTTGACGGCAGAAATCCGAATGAGCAGGAATACGACGAGTGGGGTGCCGCCTATGGCCTAGGTGAGTTAGGGAGAAAAGAAATTAAAGATCAGCCATTAACGTTTTATATAGACAAGCTATATGAAGTTCGGAATCGGACATTAGAGGAGTTCCGGAGGCGAGACGATACTTGGCTGCATTCGGAAAGACTATGGGATAATCAACCATCGAATAACTATTTCATCTGGTTTCATGTTATTGAGGACGAAATCAACCATCGAGGTCAAATACGAATTCAACTGAAAATGATCCCTTTCTTATCCTGAATTTGTACAGCCTGTCAATGTCCCCGGAACGACGTACTTTAACATTTTCACATGATTGTTTCAATCAGGAAGTTGCGATGAATCATGCAATTCCCTCTGAACGGTCCGAAGTGATTAAAGTAACAACAATTAATACGATTACAGCAACAGGTACTGCGATTAGCACACTGTTTAAGTCGAACGGCTTTGCTAAAGGAATCTCCCATATAAGCGTAGTGACGACACCTGCGATCATGGAAGAAACGCCGCCTTGCAGATTGACTCGTTTCCAGAAAAACACAGCCAACACAGCCGGTGTGATTCCAGCACCGTATACTGTATAGGCATACATTTGTACGGATAGCACAGTCGGGAAATAGCTTATAATCACGAAAGCTAATCCACCTAATATGACGATGAACCATTTTGTTATATTCAACAATTGACGGTCTGTAGCATCTCTTTTAATGTATTTACCGAATATGTCATAGGTTACATTCGTTGCGGCAGAAAGCAAGTAGGAATTACCTGTGGTCACAATGAAGGCTGTTGCCGAGGCAAGTAATATTCCACCAACAAACGTCGGCATGGCAACTGTAGTCGCCATTAAAGCCATGCCTGGTTCGATATCATGGAACAATGACCTTGATGCAAATGCGATAAAGGAGATCATTGGGGAAATCACTAACATTGCGAGAAGCCAGCCAATCTGAGCAGCTTTCGAGGATTTATCTCCTTTAGACGAAGCCAGCCTTTGGTACATATTCTGATCCGCTAATAAAAGAAACAAGGAAGGCAACAAAAAGCCTAATAACTGCAAATTTGTAAGTGTCCCTGAAAAGGTAAGGTGCTCTGAAGGAACGTTTGCGATAATGTCATCCCAACCACCTGCAAGAAAAAATATAGTTGGCAGTGTGATAGCCAGACCTATAATTGCCAAGAATGCACTTAATGCATCAGTAGGTGCAACCGATCTTAATCCTCCAATGGTTGCTAGGAAGATAATTAAAGCAGCACCAATTATCGTTCCGAGTGCTACCGACATTCCCGTTGTAATATTTAAAATAAACCCGAGACCTTTCATTTGATATGAAACGATGCCGACATATGCTAGGATTATGATTATTCCTGCTATAAGCCTGGCAAAAGGGCCGTATTTTTCCTCCAATATTCCTGAAACTGTGTATTTCCCAAATTCCCTTATCTTTGGGGCAATAAAATATAGGACACCAATCCCTAATAAAGTTGGCAACATTAACAACAATGCAGGGATAATTCCGTAGCTGTAAGCCATCGAAGTCTCCCCGCCAGAAATACTTCCACTCCCTGTCCAAGTGGCAAGGAGTGTACCTGTTAAGACAATTGCTCCTAGTCCTTTTCCTGCAAGAATAAAGTCCTCACTGTTCGAGACTTTCCTTGCAAAATAAATACCCAGGATGACCATTATGACGCCATAAGCACCGACATACCATAATAGCGTTGGATCATGAACGAGTTCCATTTTATATATCACTCCTTATATTTATTTTCTTATTTTGTTAGTTTGTATTCTTTTTCCAGTATTATGTACATTGATATGGCAATAAATCCTATGTTCCTTATATACCTGTGGTACAGTCATCTTCTTTTCAAAGTTCCAGCTGAATCCCTCATTTTCAACGTTGCTCATAAATAAGTATAGTAGGAAGAATGATGATGGGGTGGGGGAGTGATATGGCGATTCATACAGTAGTTACCGGCGACACGCTGTGGAGAATATCGAGTGCTTATGGTTTTCCAATTACGACAATCATGCGCGTCAACGGACTCGTTTCGGATGCTCTTGTCCCAGGATTGAATCTGTATATTCCTGACCAAAGTCCATCAGAACGATTTTATCAAATTAGACCTGGTGATACACTTTGGCAGCTTTCACAACAATTCGGTTCATCCGTTCAGGCGATTATGATGGCGAATCCAGGGGTTGATCCATACTCACTTAGAGTAGCTCAACGAATTCGTATCCCGACCTTGCAAAAATACAGCATGCAGTCACTCGTCTTTTTCGATGCGTTTGATCCAGATCCTTATCTTCATACGTTAAGGGAAAACGCCGAAAGCATTACGTATCTCGCCATCTTCACGTATTCGTTCAATCGTGAAGGGGCCTTAATTGAAGCGGACGATGAAGCGATTTTACAGGCTGTCAACATGTATAATATACGACCGTTCATGGTTGTCAGTAATTATGAAGGGGGAACGTTCAGCACAGAATTGGGTGATCAAGTGATAATCAACCCGGTTCTCAGACAAACTCTCGTTAGCAATATCGTGACTGCTGTCGATCAAAAAGGTTATGTAGGAGTGAGCCTTGACTTTGAATTCATTTCTCCGGAGAGACGTACTGATTTCACCTCATTTTTGCGAGAATTAAAATTGGCACTCGGGAATCGTATTCTTCAAATCAATGCACATGCGAAAACGAGTGACGACCCGACCAATAGGCTGATCGGTTTTCTTGATTACCGTGCTATCGGTGAAATTGTTGATATCGTCTCTGTCATGACGATTGATTATGGTTATGCAATCGGACCACCTGACCCAGTTGCACCTGTCTGGTGGATTGAGCAAGTTTTACAATATGCCACAAGTCAGATCAATCGGCGGAAAGTGATGATGGCGATGAACCTGTATGGTTATGATTGGAAGTTACCGCAACAGCCTAGTAATCGGGCAGAAATGGTTGCCGTCAATGCGCTGCAAAATCGTGCAATCGCAAATTGGGCACCGATCCAATATAATTGGAATGCCCATGCACCGGGTTATACGTATGTGGAAGATGGTGTCCGGCATGTTGTCTGGTTTGAAGATATCCGGAGTGTTACCCCGAAATACATGCAAATGGAAGTATATGATCTTTTAGGAATGACATACTGGCGATTACGTTTCCGTTTCCACAAAATTGGGCTTATGTACAGAAGAATATTGAGGTTTTGAAATGATCAACTCGGTTGTGTTTCATGATAATAAAGTCGTTTAAAAAACAATAAAGTTGTTTCAAAAACGTCAGTCATGCTTTTCAACAATCGGGCGTGTTTATTTAGGAACGCGTCTTTTCCATGGATTGCGCTATATTACGGAAAATAAGTCAGAAAAAGCGGAAAATTTGTTTTGAGAGGTTCTGTTAAAAGTCACTTTTAAAATATGTCTGAATGAACAAGCCAGTTTAGGAAGTCGAAAAAAAGTAGCCCCAATATATTGAGAAAATGGGGCTATCCTTTTGAGTTGATTGATTTGTGTGATTTTAAGGTGAACGTACACTGAAGTTGATACGTATACTCTCTTACAATAGTTACATCTGAATAAGGTTACTACTATAATTGTATACTACAAGAAAATCTGCCCAGAACCGATCATTGTAGATTTACCGCCGATTTTAACCTCCTTAATTTCACTTCCTTCTTTCATGATGGTTATATCTATATAACTAGGTCTTCCCATTTCAAGTCCTTGTTCACTTCTAATGAAATAAGTCTTATGATCAGTGGGAGGTATGGCCCCATACTTAACTAAATACGCTCCTAAAGGGCCACTTGCTGCTCCGGTTGCAGGATCTTCTGATATCCCCATTGCAGGTGCGAACATTCTACTATGAACGGTAGAAGTTGGTTCTTCTGTTTCGGTTGTAAATGTAAATATATGTTTCGTATGTGGGTTTCCACTAAAATGCTTCTCCCATACATCAGTGCGAAAGTTCATCTTTTTCATCGAGGATAGAGATCGTATTGGGACATACAAAAAAGGTACTCCTGATGAAACAGTTTGAATCGGCATGGTAGGATCTAAGTCTCTAATGGATAGAGACAACAGTTTTGCTACAATTTCCGTTTCTATATATTTATCACCAAAAACGGGTAATGGTTGTTCCATCTCTACTTTTGATATTTGAGCATGATCTTTATACACTGTTACAGGAACATCACCAACTCCTTCCTCAAAAATCCATTCATTCTTACCTTCTTTTGTTTCGATCATCCCTTTATGAGCCAATACGTATGCTGCCCCGATTGTTGGATGACCAGCCATCGGAAGTTCAACTTGTGGAGTGAATATTCTTAAACTTACTTCTTTTTCAGGATCGCTCGGTGGACGGATAAATACCGATTCGGATAGGTTTAGTTCCCTAGCTATCCTTTGCATGGTATCAGGTTTTAACGTTGAATCTGCTTGAAAAACAGCTAATTGGTTTCCTCCAAAAGGTTTTGTGGTGAATACATCGACTAAGGAATAATTTAATGTTTTCATATATATCCTCCTCAATTTGATTTTTAGTTTTTTTATGGGGCCAAAGGACTTACATGAATGGGTCTTTCATTGTTGTTATTTTCTAACTCCACTTGACTCTCTGCCGTAATAGTAAAATATCCTGCAAGAGACAGAATGACTAAAAAGAGAATAAATCCATTTCGTTTCATGTGATTACCTCCTTTCTATTTCATCATAAGCTGCCGCTTTACATTAATCAAATGAATGTTTATAATAATAAACATGAAAAAAATTAATAATTAGGGGTGCTGGTTATGACATTGCTTCAATATGAGATTTTTAAGACGGTTATCGATTCGGGAAGCTTTACAAAAGCTGGAGACAAGCTTGGTTTAACCCAATCAGCTATCAGCCATGCGATCAAGGGGCTAGAAGCTGAACTTAACCTTACTCTTTTGAAGAGGGGGCGTTCTGGAGTATCGCTAACTTCTGAGGGGGAGAGAATCATTGGTTTTATAAGACAAATATTGAATCTTTCAGAAAAAATGAAACAAGAGGCTGGTCGTTTAAATGGTTTAGAGGTTGGTGCAATTAGAATTGGTACGTTTCCTAGTGTTTCGGCCTACTTGTTACCTTCGATTATAGAAAAATTTCATTCTGAGTTTCCCGCGATACAAGTTGAATTCTATGAAGGTGGATACAATGAACTCAAACAAATGGTATCATCCAATATCATTGATATTAGTTTTCTGACGAATAACGATGCCGAGAACCTGGATTTTATACCATTATTTGACGATCATCTACACGTTATTTTGCCCAGCGCTCATCCCTTAAAAAGTAAAAAAAAGATAAGTATTCAAGAAATAGCATCTGATCCCTTTATAATGCCAAAAGCGGGATGTGATGAATTGGTAAAGGAACTTTTTAAGAAAAATAATCTTAAGCCTAATGTTTATTGTGAAATTGCAGATAATCAAACGATTATCGCTATGGTGCAAAAAAACTTAGGTGTAAGCGTCGTGCCAGAAATAGTAATGCACAGCAATATTAATGATCTGAACTCGGTCGAGCTAAAGGAGGAGTGTTTTCGAGCGATAGGACTGGCGGTGCCGAATCTTAATCATGTTTCTCCAGCAGTTGCTGCATTTATTGAATTAACAAAATCCATGCTCAATAGAAATAATTAAAACACCGTGTTTTGGAGAAGAGAGCATTTGATATAATTCCTTTTGTAGTTATTATATGCCAATATATATGAATGAAAGGAAAAAAAGAAATAACTTAATATTTTTTATGACTGAAAGTAAATCGAGTCAAAAAACAATACCATATATATTATTCAAGAAACGGGCGCTTTTCTGTAATAAGGAAAGCGTCTTTCTTCATGAAAAGGGCCAGATTGTGGAATAAAGAAGGTAATTAATTGGTTCATCTTGAAATTGTAAGTTATGCCAAACAGTTTTCTTGAATAAGAGGGTTCTTAAAATCCGTGGAGGAAATTTATTTAAATAAAGTTTTGCTTCTATTAAGTTAGTGAAGGAATGTCCCTTTCACTAAAAGAATAATTGATGTACAAATTTGATCCTAGAAAAATACTTATTATAAAATAAAGTAACTAAAAATGGGGAGAGCGAATGAGTAAATCACCTAATATAGAATCTGATAGTGAAACAAAACGATTTGAGGTCAGTTTACAGACTCGTAATTTTGAAATAGAGTTGTTTTGGAAGAGGTCATTGTTTTTTTGGGGTTTTATAGCCTCTGCATTTATAGGCTTTGCAAATCTATTTGACAAGAATTTCTACTTATCAATTATTATTGCTAATTTCGGTTTTATTTGTTCTTTATGTTGGACACTTGTTAACCGTGGATCTAAATTTTGGCAAGAGAATTGGGAAAGTAAGGTTGCCGATAAAGAACTTAGCAAATATTCGAAGTTGTTTACAGAAATTGAGCCTGTACAAAACAAGTTCCCCTTGTTACAAGCAAGAAAATATTCAGTGAGTAAATTGGCCATTGGCCTAAGTGATTATGTAGTAATTCTTTGGGCCGGGATTATTATTTTTTCTGTGTGTTTTAGTAAGGAATTTATTTATTTACATAAAGAATTGATTGTTATGTTCTTTTCAATCTTTACATTGGTGTATGCAGCATACATGATTATTTTTGGAAGAACTTCAAAGGATTAAATGCTCACTATTTTTCATAATCGGGGGAAGTTCATTTTTATTCACTATAATACGGGTTTATATAATATAGGTAATTATATTTCAAGTATCATTCATAAAAATAAATCACAAACGGAGATGCTTTGCTATGGGTAAAACTAAAAAAAAACATCATTATGTACCCAAGTCTCTACTTGCAGGATTCACAAAAAAAGAAACTGTTGAAAGTCCACTATGGGTATTTGACCAGGAAACAGGAAAACAGTGGGAATCGAAGCCTGTGAGGGTTGGTTTTAAGAACGACATTTACAAAATTGAAATAGCGGATGTTCTCCCAGATGCTTTGGAAGATTCATTTATGGAAATAGAAACAAAAACAGCGCCAATAATAAAAAAATTAAAAAATACATTAGAAATGCCAAAAGGAACAGATTTTATATGGCTAATTAATTACATAGCATTGCAGTATTCAAGGACTCCAGTTAGAAAAGAAACATTATCTGAACCAATGGCTAATATTGCAAAAATAATGATGCAAATGTCTATTGCAACACCAGAAAGGTATACAAAACTTATTGAGGATATGAAAAAGGACGGTAAAAACATTGGAGAGGAACTTTCCTATAAGGAAATGCATGATTTTATAATGGATGAAGATAGATATAAAATTGTAATTGATAACAATACCAAAATGAACAATATACTTACCTCTATTGATGCAATAATACCGACTTTAATGAAAAGAAATTGGTCTGTTGTATATAGTCCAACAACGGTAGGGGATTTTATTTGTTCTGATAATCCGGTAAATTTACATTGGACAAATCCTCAGCTAAATAGAGGGTTTTTTAATTCGCCAGGACATGGCTTACCTGATACTGAAGTCAGCTTTCCTTTAAGCAGTAGAGTTATGTTGCTTGGTAGGTTTGATAATTTTCAACCATCTTCAGGCACTATACCAAACAAACTGACCTTGGCGGCATTAAATAGTTTTACAGGTAAACAAGCAGATCGTTTTATATATTCACGAAAGAAAGATTTCTATTGGCTAAGTAATGATAATAAGGTTGCAAATATTGAAGATTTTAAAAGCATGATAAGAGAAAAAAATTGTTAGTAACCATACCTCCTTGGAGCTTTGGTCATTAAGATAGAAGTTTTTTATAAAGGCTGTTTTCGTATTGATACATATCATTTTTTTAAACTAAAGGGGCGTTGAACTAAGAAGGATTACGCCTCTATTTGTTTAATACATAAGAATTGAGCAGTTTTAAGGAGAAGTAATAATAGATGGGGGGAAGTTCTATGTGTAACCATTATGAAACTCTTGAAGAGCAGTTTGAAATGTTATATGAAGAGGTAGATTTAGAATTCTTAAGATTCGACAATGAAAAGATTGTTGCTAAAGACCCTTATATTGACAGGGTGGTAGCCATAGAGTTAAACGGATTTGATCCGCAACTACATGATATTGAGGACTTTACTAACATAGATAATATTAAAAAATTAATTCAGATTTAAATATATTTGAAGATAAAGGTTTTCACTTGAAGAATTATAGTGAACTTTTAATAGATATTTCTCCTACGGAATCAGATGTTTTGAGAGAGGAAGTAACGTTTAAAGTTAATGGATACAAAATAAAAATGGGCGAGCCTAGTAATTTATTTAAGTTAATATTTGGATATATGTCGCAGGACAAACATTCAGATGGATGGAATTACTTTAATACTATTTCTATTGAAGGTGCACCTATAAAAGAACTTGAGAATACAGTTGAAACAGCAATATTCTTATTTGCTAATAATATGGATATTGATCTGTATGAATATCCGAAAATTTACAAACATATTAGTTATGATCAATCTGTTATAGATTATCTAGAAGCTACAAATATGATAGAAAGTACCGATGATTATAAAGTGGAGTATTACCAAGAGGCTTTAGCATTATACAATATAGGTAGGAGAAACGATGATCCACTTTCATTTTACAGAGTCCTAGAGTATTTCTTTTTAATAAACCACAAAAGTCATATTATAGAGTTGGTCGAAAATTATAATACCAATAAAGAAGAAACCCAATTAATTAATGGAATTAGGAATGTCTTTACAAATTCTGAAGAAGCTTTGCTTACCTATCTAGTAAATTCTTTAGACATAGAAGATGTAATAAAGAAAGCTTACAACTTATCACTAATTACCAGTGAGAATGAAAGAAGTTTTATTAAAGGACTTTATACATTTAGAAATAGCATGGTGCACTCTAAAGAAGAGTCTAAATTTGATATTATAATTCCTGTAGCAATTATTGATGACAAGATTAATAACTGGACAGAAATATTAGAAATTCTCGCCTTAAAAGCAATAATGAAGTTTTGTTTTTAAAGTTAACAAGTAAAGGCTAGATCATACAATGAACTTCAACAATCGGGGCTTATCTGCAGTAAGGATAAGCTTCTTTTTTGTGAAAATTATATTGAGTTAGATTTAATTATTAATCGTCCTCATTTGCATTATACTGGTAGGACTATTAGCGGGAGTTGTTGAATAAGGTATTTGTTCGTCAATTATTAATAAGGAGAGGGTTTAATTGACTTCAAAAATCATCTTTTCATCTAATAAACTAGGCGTAATAACCGATGATCAATTACAAGAAATGCTTAACAAATTTAATTTAGGAAGGCTTATCTCTTCAAGAAATACAGAACAGGGTGTAATGAAACAAACAAGGTTTGTTTATTCAACTGAAGGAGAGTTCGTCTTCAAAGGAAATCCATTGTACCCTGGACAATTGATAGAAGAAAAGTTTTTTGTAGAAGAATTATATAAACGGACAAATGTTAACGTCCCTATTCCTTATTTTTTAGATGATACAGATGATATTTTTGGCTGGAGTTATTCAATAATGCCTCGCCTACCAGGAGAACATCTAAATTCAAAGCGACTATCAAGCAATTTAAACCGAAAAGACAAGTTTAATATAGCTGGCTTGATTGCTGAGACCCTACTTGAGTTTCATAGTTGGAAAGCAAGTCAATATGGAGATCTAGATACTAAGGATTTAACTATACGTCCTTTTGAAGAATCATATGTTTCTTGGCTTTATAATAGGATTAGGTATTGGCTTAATGATGCCAAAAAGTACTCCCGAATAACTACTGAAGACGTTGAATGGGTTGAAGCTTTATTGGAAAACGCAAGATCTACATTTCAAGCCCTGTCTTCACCAACATATGTAATGGGAGATTTCAAACCAGGAAATTTTTTAGTTTCCGGTGAATCTAACAAATTTCATATAAGTGGAGTATTCGATTTTACAAACACTTATTTTGGTGATCCTATTTCCGATTTGATCAAGATGATAACGATATATATTGATAATGATGAAATAGAGGTAGCAAAGCATTTATTATCACATTATTTGGATGGATCAGTGGAAAAAGAAGACTACAAACAAAGATTACAAATACATATGCTCCACCAAAGAATCTTGGATTGGGGATGTGCAAAAGCGATAGGGATGGTTACGTGGAATGATGATCTTGCATTCTCTGAATGGGCAGCGAGATACACTGACACTGTGGCAAATCTGATCGATTAATCTTTTTAAGCTTTGGTAATCGGGGCCATAGAATATATAAGGAGTTGTCGGTGTGACAGTTCCTATTTTATAATAGGCAAAAATTTTAGGGGGATTAGATTGTCAAGGACGTTTAAATTTATACAAAATCGTCGGGTTAAAATTGTACAAAAGTGGCACCTTAGTTGGTGCCTTTTTCATTCATTCGATAACTCGGTCCATCCATGGAGAATACTCGAGAATAGTGTAGGAGTCGATCTAAGATTGCAGTCGCAATTACCCCATCTCCTAATACTTCTCCCCACTCACTGAATGTCTTATTAGACGTTAATATGATCGAGCTGTTTTCATACCTTCGACTGATCACCTGAAACAGATAATGTCCACCATTATTAGATAGATTCAAGTACCCCATTTCATCGATGATTAGAAGAGAAGGCTTGGCAAGCCCTCTCATTTTCTTATCCAACTTCCCTTGAGAATCTGCTGTTTGAAGCGAAGTGATGAGTTCTTGTGCCGTCATAAAGTATGTCTTCAAACCTTTACGGATGGCTTCCAAGGCAATTGAGACTGCTAAATGGGTTTTACCGACTCCAGGCGGACCAAGGAAGACTAAATTCTGATTCTGCTCTATGAAACTAAGACTCATATATTCTTCAATGTCCCTGCGGGACACACCTTTCACACGATCAAAATCAAACGTATCTAACGTTTTCCTAAAGGGTAATCTTGATAGCTTTAAGAGCGTCTGTCTACTTCGTTCTATACGGGCTTGATTTTCAACTTCCAGTATTCGCTCTAGGAATGCATGGTATGGTATATTATTTTTAGAAGCTTCTTCAGTAAGGGTTCTCCATTCAGATTGAATGGTGGTTAATTTGAGCGATTCGCAATATGTATCAATAGCTTGATTCATTTTCTATCGCTCTCCTTCCTGAAGGAATTGGTCGTAAACGCTTAGTGGGCGAACAGCGACCTCTATATCCTGTGCAGCGTGGAGGGTGCCAGCCTTTGAACGCTGCTTTTTTCTTATCTGTTCGGAAAGTGGTAGAACCTTATCGTCTCTTGTATAGGTCAGAATCGCTTCCCCATGATAATAAACGGTAATCGTGCCATCTAGCGTTTCCTTAATCATTACTTCTTGCCCTGCAAATTTTGAGCTCATCAGGATCTTTCTAGAATGGTAATTCATGACCCCATCTCTCCCAATCTTTCGATACGTAATGTAACTGGAATCATATCTTGATGGGTTAAGAGGCTGCAGGGACTCTTTCAACCAAAGCTCTACCGGTTTCCGTTCTGTAGTAGAGTGAATGCGTTGATTCGCCGTTTCTTCCACCCATCTCAGGAGTCTGAGATTCAACTCTTGTAAAGATCGAACCGATGAAGTCTCTAGCCAACCATTCATATAACCGATAAATCGTTCAACTTTCCCCTTAGTTTGAGGGCGATAGGGACGATGTACGGAAGGCTTGAAAGCATAGTGATCAACAAAATCTAAGAACTTTTCATTCCATTCAACTTCTGGACCACTTCTCCGGTTGATAATCGTCTTCATATTATCAAACATTACCTTTTCGGTTACGCCTCCGAAGTATTCAAAAGCATTCGTCAGGCAGTACAATAGGTGTTCTCGATCCTGCCGTTCCGCAAAACAAGCATAACTCATTCGTGAGTAGGAAAGAGTAGCGACAAAGATCATGAGTGGTATGACTTCACCATCAATCTGGTAATGACCAGCTTCTTTCCAATCGACTTGCATCTGTTCTCCAGGTTCTGTTTCATACCGTCTGGTATGACTTTCTTTAAAGGCCTTACGATATGGTTGTACAAACTCTTTTAATATCGTACTGCCACCTGAATAACCTCTTTGTTTAATCTCAATAATCAGCTTCTCACAATTGAAAACATAGTCTTCTTGAATTCGCTTAAGCAGGTAATCTTTATATGGATCTAACTTCGATCCTTTTTTTGAACGGTGCTGTACATGGTTTTTCTCTCGTTCACTTAACGCTCTTACCGTATGCCTATGCATTCCCAACATCTCCGCAATATCTGATTGGGACATGCCTCGTTCCAATAGTTCTTTCACTTTTCGTCGCTCTCCCTCCAACTTCATGAATCAAATCTCCTCCCCCTTAGGATTCAATCTAATTATGAAGTTTGTCGAAATTTAAGGCGACGATTTTGTATATTTTTAGCCGGCTATATTGTCCATTTTAAATGCGACTCTTTCATAGATGACGAGATGGTTAATAATTGTTGTTGCCATGTTGATTGTAATTATAGGTATTATCGCATTTGATAGTAAGTTCTATTATCCTGACCTCCCAGTCGATTCGGTAAGCAAAAAGGAAGTATTAGAAGCTTTGAATGAGTCATCAGAAGATATGGTGAAAATAGCTGAAGAAAATGGTTTTGAGTGGTATATTACACGAATGGAACAAGGAAAAGCACACGCAAATTTAAAAAACATGATTAGTGAAAATAGGTGGGAATTTCAAAAACAAGAGGGTAGTGGGTATTTTTTCGAAAAAGATGATGAGACACTAATTGCAACTACACAGATGTGGACTAGAAAATATGTAATTGTAAAAATCCCGATAGATTGGAATGAGTAGATATTTATTGTTTGGGAAGTTTTGTACATAAATAGTGCAATTCTTTAATTTCGTGAATCGCTTTTCTCCTTCAAGTATCGGGGTTGTTCTTCAATAACGATCTTCAGCAATCGGGCGCAAATCTGGAACAAGGATGAGCGCTCGTTTTCCATTTTAGGGCCATATTCTGGAATAAGAATTAGATGTAATTAAAGGAATAGAACGATTTAACTTGAAATCTATGTAAGTATATTTTTAAAGGAAGGTGATTAAATGAGTACTAATTTGGAAGTTATTGATAAAAAAGTTGATGTTGGGGGATTTAAATTAAATTATAGCTATCATGTAATAAATAAAGAAAGTCCAACTGTTATTTTGGAGTCAGGACATGGAATGTCCTCTGAAGTTTGGAATGAAGTTAAAAATGGTATCTCTTCGTTTGCTAATATTTTTTTGTATGATCGTGCAGGTCTAGGAAAGAGTGAATTAGGCAATAAACCACATCATAGTAACCAAGTTGTTGAAAATTTAAATACCTTACTACAAAAGGAAAATATTAAACCACCTTATATTCTAGTTGGGCACTCTCTTGGTGGTATACATATACGTGTTTTTGCTCATACCTATCCCGAAAAAGTTATAGGATTAGTATTGGTAGATTCAGCACATGAAGAGCAAGATCAAAAGATGGTACCATATTTCTCTAAGGAAATACAGGATATATATTACTCTCAATTTGTTGCAGAAGGCACATATGAAGATTTTAAAGACAGTTTGAGACAAGTTCGTGATACAAGAAATTCATTTGTGGACATACCAATACATATTTTATCAGCTGGTGTCAAAGATGACTATCATAATGATAAGACGTACGGTTTATGGTTAAGATTCCAAAAAGATTTTTTATCTTTATCTAATCATTCAAAGCAGGTAATAGCTAAAAAAAGTAATCACTTTATCCATAACAAAGAGCCGGAACTCGTTATTGAAAGTATTAAAAAAATTATTAATAAGAATAGATGACAAGAAGTACCTTATTCCAAAGGGAAATAGCTGAAGATGCTAAGGTGTGTTTAGGAGGGGAGAAGTGTGGAACGATATTTTATCACCACAGGAAAATCAAAAATCCATGTTACAGAATGGGGAAACGAAAATAATCCAGTAATTTTTTGCCTTCATGGCTTAGGGAGCACAAGTCTCAGTTTTATTGAAATCGCTGAACAGCTTAAAGATGATTACAGAATAGTTGCAATTGATTCACCCGGACATGGCAAAACTTCTCCTTTTGAACATGCAGAAGAATATGAGATGTACTCATTAGTAGACTGGATTCATAATATTTTAAAACAATTAGGAATTGATCAATTTTACTTTTTATCACATTCCTGGGGGAGTTCTATAGCTTTATTTTACATAAAGAAATACCAAACAAAAGTAAAAAGTACCATTCTGATCGATGGTGGATATCAAACAAAAAGATCTCAAGATCAAACAATGGAGGAAGAAGCCGCCTTTTATCGGAGGGATTTTGATGAATACGTTTTTAATGATTGGGTAAGTTTTATAAAATCCGAAAAAGAAGCATATACAAGATGGTCTCCGTTATTGGAGCGAGCAGTAATGGACTTAGGTATCGAAAAAGATAATAAAGTACATTGGCACACTAGTGGAATTACAGCAAACCATATTATAAAAGCAATGTACAAAGATGAAACTGAAGATGTATACGAGGATTTATCTCCTAACATTATTCTTTTAAGAGCAACGTTACCAAAAAGTTGGGATGAGTATAGAAGTAAAACTAGCACTATATTTACACAAAAAACAGGTGGAATAGTGAAACAAGTTCCCAATACAACCCATATGCTACATTGGGATAAACCTGAGGTTGTTGTGGAAGAAATACAGAAGAATTGGGTTTGATCTTATTTAACATAAGGGCGCGATTCTGCAGCAAGAGTGCTCTTTCTTTATGTAAAGGGCTAGATTGTGAAGTAAAAGAAAGGAATTACGTAAGTAACCGAAGTTCTTTATTTCGTAGACACAGCATTCGATTCGGTGTAATAATTATTTTAATGAGGGTTGGTGAATGCAGAGAACATTATCGGAAATCAATATAAATCAGCTATGGAACAAGTTCGATTAGATTTATGTAGGGTCTCTTTACTTATGGGGACTTTTTAGCAGGAAAAATACTATAACTTAGGTGATAAAGTTGGAAATGGATGCTAAAACTTTTTGGGAAAATTTCAGTTTGGGGAAGGAATTGGATGTTGCTGGGTGTTTCATATTTAATGGTTTAAAAGCTTTTGATTCCCTGGAAAATTTCAAGCAAGAGGATGAAATATTTGAGTTCTTTTATAATACTTCTGTAGGGATAGAAAGGTTATTAAAAGTAGTAGTTATATTAATAGAACATAGTGATACAATCGATCAAGAGGAGTATGAAAAAAGTTTAATAACACATAATCATTTGGATCTTTTAAGAAGAATTTCGAAGAAACACAATTGTGGCCTTAGTAATCTGCATAATGAGTTCCTTGAATTGCTAAGCAATTTTTACAAAACGATAAGGTATGATAGGTACACTTTGAATAGTATTCAATATCATGATAAGGAGAGAGTAGGTCTAGTTACTTTTCTTGAAAAACATTTAGGAACCAAGATTGATTATCAGGATATGTTCTTAACACCCAATGGATGGAGAGTTAAGAAATTCATCGGAAAAGTTGTAGGGAAGATTAGCGAAGTATTATATGATCTTGTAGAGAGTGAAGCTAGGGCGCAAAATATTTATACATATGAATTACCACAAGGGTCTAAGGCAAGCATAATATTCCTTGGTAAAAAATACAATTTTTTTGATTATGATATCGTTTGGAAGGAATTAATAATATATCTAATAAACACAAATGATCGTTCTGGTATTTTAGATTTCATCAGGGAAATAGAACCTCTTAATTTTGAACCGGCGTTAGTTAACGAATATCTTAATGTTTTCAAATCTGATTTAGAGAAATACAGCTATATTTATGAGGTTGAGGAGTATTATCAAGATATTGATAATAAGAAAGAACGTTTTGAGATGCTAGAATTGTTAAGCAATCCTAATGTGCATTTTAATGCTGATGAAGATGATTTCAAAGAAGGTATTGATGATGATTATCAAGGTGAGGAAGATTAAGATGCAGTCAGTGAGAATTAATGAAGTGAGATGATAGTACTGTTCAAAGATGGCATTGACAGCCGATAACACTGCTTGATATTTAAAACTATACCGCAATCGGGCGCTAATCTGTAATAAGGTAAGCGCCTTTATTAATGAAAATTAAGGATTGAGTTAGTTGTCTGGTTTTGAAATAATTGGTATTAAGCAATCGGGCAGGATTGTGGAAGACTCAGTTTCGAGATATTATGGGATGTTGTTGGATATATAATGGTTTGTTCTATTAAAATAGAATGTACCGGAAAACTTTATGTATTTGAAAGAAGCCATTCTTTAAAAAAGAAGGGCTCTTATTTTAATATACGAAAAATATTGAACAATATATTCTAATAATATAGAATGTATTCAGGAGGGATAATATGGAATTATATTCTGCAAGCACCAAAATTTCTAGAGATAAATATAGTGTTGAAGTCAAATACTCTCTTTTATGGGAATCAGCTTTAGGTATAGCAGCTATAACAAATGAATCTTTAATTGACACGTTAGAAATCTCGAAAAAAAATAGGAAATTAATCGAACAAGCATTATCACCAAAGATGATGGAGCATCTTGATTATGTAAAAAAACATAACACTTGGAAGACACTTCTCCAAATTCTTCACCAAAAAGACTTTGAACATCTGACTTCTTTTATAGACTATGTTAATAGCTTATCCTCAAAACATCTAAAGTCCATTGCAATTCCTTATTTAGGTGAGGAATACCATGACTTGATAAATGAACTATTGGAGGGTTCTGAAAAAGGTCTTTGTGAGTTGCAAAAAATCACAAAAAATCATCCCTTTCTTCCAAGTTACCTTAAATATATAAAGGACGTTTCCTCTGAGGAATTAAAGAGTCACTTAGTTGAAATTATGGCTGGTTGGTTTGAAACTGTCATTGAACCTGAAAAAGATATACTGAGCGCAATACTTTTAAGGGATAAGGCTTCCAAAGAAAATATGCTCAACAATTTAGACCCGGAAGAATTTATTGAATGGGCTACTGATGGTGTTAAATATTCTCCCGAACCAAGTGTGCATAAGGTTATTCTCATACCTCATTATTTTTACAGACCATGGAACGTTGAAGCAGATCTGGATGGTGTTAAAATATTTTATTATGCGGTGGCAAATGAAAGTATCTCAAATGAGAAATTTGTGCCGAATAAACAATTGGTACAAAGATATAAAGCATTAGGAGATGAAACACGGTTAAAAATACTGAAGATGATAAGAGAGGATCATTTATCTCTGCAAGAGTTAACGTCTGAACTGAATTTAGGCAAAACAACCGTTCATCATCATTTGAAGATCTTAAAGTCAGCAAGATTAGTATCTCAGGTTTCAAACAACAAATATGACATTAATCAAAGCGCCATTGATTTCTTACCTATCGATTTAAGTCTGTATTTGGATAGTGAATAAAAAGGGGAGAAGCTTATGAATTATTCAGCAGTACAAGTGGAACCGAAAGAGAAAGTTCCTGAGTTCAAAAAGAATTTTCAAGTATTTAGATTTATTGGTGGTAACTTAGTTTCCTTTTTCGACGATCAAATATATTTAATTGCACTCCCATTGATTGTATTGGCAATCACCGGATCACCGCTGAGTATGGGAATAGTAGCAGCTCTCGAGAGATTACCTATTCTCATACAGCCCTTTACTGGAGTATTGGCTGATAATTTTAATCGGAAAAAAATTCTCTTGCTTTGTGATTTAGGTAGATTTCTAACGGTTGGTCTCTTAGGTTTTTTATACATAATTAATCACTTAACCATTTGGGAAATATATGGTGGTGCGTTAATCGTCGGTTTGTTAACGCAAATCTATAATACGTCTCAATTTGCTTCCGTTCCTAAGTTAGTTCAAAAGAAAGACTTACAGCTAGTAAATTCAATAAATACAGGCATATTTCAAACGGCTGTATTTATTGCACCAGGATTAGGAGGAATCATCATTAGTTTCTTTAATCCAGGTGCGGGTTTAATTATCAATAGCTTATCGTTTTTTTTTGGATTTTTAGTTGTATTGAGTCTGAAAATTGATAGTAATGTACAGAAAGAGAAAATAAACAGTGCAAAGGTGTTTAGAGATATAAAAGAAGGATTTAAGTTTGTCATTGCTATGAAACCTATTCTATATACGAACTTAGCCATGCTTTTTTCAATTTTTGGAACCACTTTATTTCTAACAATGTTGGTTATACATCTCAAATCTACAGTAAGTTTAAATGCTGTACAGATAGGTTATCTTCTATCAATTGGAGGAGTTGCAGCTATAGGTGGCGCTTTAATATCCAACTGGTTAAGAAGGCATTTTACTTATGGGAATATTCTTTTCTATGCAGGGGTAATAGGAGGAATCTCAATCATAGCTTTTGCTATGTATGAGTCATTTTTGTGGTTGGCATTAATGAATGCTTTAGGAACAGTTTGTGCATCCATAAAGAGTCCTTGTATTGTAACCATACGCCAAAAACTAAGCCCTGATCATCTGTTGGGGCGCGTTCAAGCTACCTGTCGTTTCATGACATGGGTACTTATGCCGGTTTCTTCTTTAGTTGCTGGAATTATAGCTGAACACTTTGGGACTACATTAACTTTACTAATAGGAGGTATAATTGCTACTATTGCTTCCTTTATTTATTTACATCCATCTCTAAAAACTGCTTGAATTAAGTGCGTTATGAATATGAGTGCTGTGATTCCAATGTTGACCTCCCCGGTTACATATAGATCATTTTGGCTCTTATTTTTATATAAATAAGTGCTTCTCAAAATGAGAAGCACTTTAATTTTATGTAAGGCAAGAGCTTAATGCTCCCCTTTTTTTTCTGCTAATAAATCAAGCAATAGTTGGATTCTCGTAAACAACTCATCAAAGGTGATAATAACAACATTTTTCATTTCTTTTCTATACAATTCAAATGACTGTAGCTTATCATCCCCTAGATTACTAATGTTCCCTGCAATTACTACACAATGAGGACTAAACACATTGAAATCATTCCCACTATTTTGACCGAGAGAAGAATACTCTCTAATGATTTGCTCTTTATAACTAAGCGCTTGTACAATACTACCTGTTAGATGAGGGTGAATTGAATAGACTCCTGCTCTGTACTCACTAGATAACAACTCTGTTTCAGGAGTCTTTATTTCTATCAGCGAAATCTCTTTTGAAAGCTCATTTTGATAAATAAAGTCTATAACCTTTCCGCCTCTATTATCTAAACCTTTACCTCCAATGTATGCTTTTTCTTGGAACAATAATGTGGGACTTGCAAAGACTTGACTTAGTACCCAAGCATTTTCTCTTAATGTTACCTGCCAGAACTCCTCGTCAGCATTTTCATTATTGTTTTCCCATATATTCAATAACTTTCTTAATTTAGCAATGCCTATTATATTATTTAATTGGTCTAACTCTTCCTCCTGTGCTTCAAGCAGCTTAGTTACAATTTCTTCAGAATTATCTGTGTCACTCATCCACTTAATTGTTTTTTCCAATAAGTTGCTTTTGTGATCATCTAACTTAAGTAATGTTTCAAATAGTGAACTATTATCTTTAAGCATTTCAGTGATCTTCTCTAATTGTATGTCAGTCTTTGAAAAAGTTCTTTCGCCAGGTTGTATTCCGTATTCTTTATGTATCTTGTAGTAAACATCTAACTCAGTCATTAGCCTGAGCATTTCTTCTGATTTAATCTCTAACTTAATCCATTCATCAGCTTTGAGTTGGCTGTTATCTAATTCTTTATAATCTTCCCAGTCTCCACTTGGTCTCTTTCTTTGATAAACAAACCAACCTTTGACAGAAGCTTCTTGATTATGAACATTATTTGTAATCATTGGTCTGAATAATAACCTAGTAGTAGATTTTTCGCGTAAAATTATATCTTCTCCTTGAGCAGAATCCATAGATGTAGAAGTGGTACTTATTTTCATAAAACAACCCCCTAATTAATATTGTAGTTAAATAATAACATCAATAATCCAAATTTTGTATTAAATGTAAGGTTAGAGAAAGTTCGGCTACGCTAGTTGAAGGTTAACTCGAGGATATCTCGAAATCTTACGAAAAGTATAAGAGAACCATAAAAGTTATGGTCCTCCTTAAATAATTTATTTTACTTCTATAGAATCATCGCTAATAGGGATAACAGAATGTGTTAAGTTTTGCCCATAAATGATTTTCCATTGTCTGTTTTCTTTAAAAACTGCATAAGTTTCCCTAGTTCCAAAGTGTTCAAAATTAGTTTCTATAAAAGCAATAGCTAGTGTGTCAGATATTATTTCAATTCCTACTGGCTTAATTTTAACTGCTGGCTTTTTACTAATTGCTTCAAGATGTTTGTCTAGATCAAATTTATTACTGATATGAAGATCTTTCCTATATTTCTTCATTTCATTTATATTCCCTGACTTTATCGCTTGAGTATAATTAACGATTGTTTGTTTTACCTCTTCGTAAATTTTGTGGTTTTCCTTTAAATCGGAAAAATGTGCTGTTCCTGTTCCAGGTATACCTTTAACGATTTTCCACTGTCCATTCATTTTTAGAACAGGTGCTGTGTTAACAAAGAGTTTATCCTTGTATTTCGCTTCAATTGATACTAATGCTAACTCATCATTTACAACAGTTACATTTGTAATGTCAGCTTGCTTAAGGGGATGTTTTTTGCAAATAATTGAGTAAAATTCCCTTTCATTACTAATATCCCGGAAATATTTTGAGTTTTCTATCATACCATCAACATTACATTGTTTTTGGGCCCTAAGATAATTTAGGACAGCATTCATTGCATTCTCTTTTGTTGCAGCAGAACTATTGCTATTTGTTTCAGCTTGAGCAATTGAAGTGATGTTTAAGTTGATAAATAATAAGATAAGCACCAAAAATAGCCCAATTTTAACAAACCACTTGGATATTTTATGATCGATTGTTGTCATCTAGCTACCTCATTTCGTTTGTAATTTTCACTGTGTATTGTTTACCAACTAAAGAAGATTATGTGTAGGAATTAAGTAGAGATGAGATTTTTAAACTAGTTGGTTTATCACAGCATCGGGCACAATTTAGAAGTATTGCAATGTGTTCGTTATGTAAGAAATGGGGGCTTTTCTGCAATAAAGCCATTCAGAACAGTTTAAAAACGATCTTCAACAATCGGGCGCGTTTCTGAAATAAGGATAGCATCTTTATTATGTGCCCCAAAGGTTATGAGACTACCCTGAAAATCGTTTTTCTTAGATTGTTGAAGAACTTAAGTATGAAATTTACTCTTTATGAGCATAATAGAATTAAGATTAAGTGGTTCATAACCTGGGAGAGTGAATGGCCATGCTATTATCTGAAGCTTGGGAGAAGTATCAACTTGATAAGAAAATCGAAGGGTATTCAGCTTTAACATTGAAAACCTATTGCTTTCAATACAATCTGTTATTAAGATTTTTTGGCAATATTGATATGAGTGAATTTACTACAGAAAAACTCAAAAGCTACTTAATTGAGGCAGGAGAACATTTAAAACCGTCTAGTCTGGGGTATCGTGTTCGTTGTATTCGATCACTTTTTAAATGGACATACGATGAAGGGTTCATTTCCAAGAATCCAGCTGCAAAATTGAAAGAACCTAAGCTGGGCAAAAGGATCCCAAAATTCCTTTCAGAGCTCGAAATAGAACATCTCAGAGAAGCTTGCCATACTTCCATGGAAAATGCATTATTTGAATTTTTTTATTCTACCGGATGCCGTATTGGAGAAGTTGTAAAACTCAATCGGGATGATATTAACTTCACTACGAATTCCGTTATTGTACATGGAAAAGGAGATAAGGAAAGAGAAGTGTATTTTAATACTCGATGCTCCTTGTGGTTGAAAAGATATTTAGATGAACGGAATGATGAGGAGCCATGCCTGTTTATCACCGAAAGAAGGCCCAAAAGACGTATGAGTATTGACCTTATGAGATATATCATTAAGCGTATATCAAGTCGTGCTGGAATAAAGAAGAGTATTCACCCGCATCAATTACGACATAGTTATGCGACTCACATGATCAACAACGGGGCACCTCTTGAAGTCATTCAGAGCTTACTTGGTCACGAGAAAAGTGAAACCACGAAGATATACGCCCACCTAAGTGGAAAACTGAGACATGATTTCTATAGCAAATATTTCTAGGTAAGCACGTTCTTCATGGAGCGAGCTTTTTTCATATTTAATGGAATTAAAAGATTGAGTTATATACCGAGTTTTGAAATAATTGGTATTAAGTTAAAGGGCAGTTATCAGGAATAAAAATACGCCGATTTCTTGAAGTCTTGTATTATGGAGGGTGACGAATATGAAAAAATATTTGCCTTTACTAACTGTTTTACTAGCTATACTAATAGGATGTCAAAATGAAACAGTTAAAGATGAAAATTGGGAACCGTCAAGTACATTCAAAACTACCGAGAATAGAGAAATGATAGGAATGGAAAACCGAATTGGTGTCATTTGTACTACTGAATTAAAAAGCAATAGCCCAGCAAAGTGCATGTGGCATTTTTGGGATGATACGTTACAGACATCAAAAGAATATACTGTTAGGGTCGAGGGAATTATGGAAGAAAATAATAAAAAATTCCCCGTTTTAACCCCATTAGATGGAGAGCCTACGTATACCCAAAAATTAGGTTTGATGGGTTCTAATAACGGAGCACCATTCCATCTCCCATCTCGTTTATTGTTTCCCCACAGTGGGGTATGGAAAGTATCTATTTACTTCAATGATGATTATTTTGATTCAATTATATTAGATGTAAAGTAATCACTTATGGGGAAGGTTAATGCGACGTCGTTCTTCCACAAATACTGCATAAGGTTATCGTCTTTCTCTGACTGAAAATTGCGCAGGATTGTTAAGGATAGTTGTAAATGACTTGGGGAAAATACACCTAAATCTATATTTTCAGGTGATGTATATGAGCTATAGAACTTCCCTTTTAATACTTGTATTCAGTATCTTAATTTCTGATATAAGTTTAAGTGCAGCCTTTGCAAATGAAAATGTCAAGCCCAGACCTTATGAAGAGATTTATCCAGAAATCGGCTATAAATCGGTAGAAGAAGCGAAAAGGGAATTTGAACAACATTTTAAGAAAACCTTAAAATTACCGCTAAGAGTTCCTCCAATCGAATTCACACACTATGTCGGAAGATTTAGTGATTTAGAAGGAGAACTAAACGACTCATTTGAAGTGGAATTTATTAGTGATCAATCACCTAAAAATCACTATAAAATCAATGTGAGACCTATAAAGCATAAAATACCGATAAGAGATGATAATGTTTTAAGATTATATAAACTAAAAAACGGAAATGAAGCAGTATATACGAACATTTCAGGTTTTAATGTATTGGTTTTTGAAAGAGGTAGTTGGCAATATATGCTTAGTATAAATAAAAAAGTATCTGATAAGGTTTCCCCCGAAATCTTAGTTCAGATAGCGAATTCAATTGATTATTCTACTGAGATAAAAAATTAGTTGTTAA